>NZ_BDCF01000018.1 GCF_001613365.1 Nocardia xishanensis NBRC 101358 | reverse complement strand
CGCCCGGCTTCGCCCCAGCGGAGAACCCGGACCCGCAGGCGGTCATCGAGTTCCTCGAGGGCAAGGGCATCCCGTTCACGACTTGGGCGGGCTGGTACCGGCTCGATGCCCACGAGCGCGCGCTCGGTGAGCCCGAGGGCCGCGAGCGGGTCAAGGTCGTCGAGCGCGAGGACATGCTCCGCGCCAGCGAGCCGCACAAGGTGTAACCGTTCCACCCGAGAGGGGCGCCCGCGAGCGCCCCTCTTTCGCTTTCCCGACCGCCCGGTAGCCACGAGCGGATGAGACAGCGAAGAGATCTCGAGGCATTCTGTACAAGTGTTCGATGCCCATGTCCACATCATCGATCCGCGGTTTCCGCTGATCGAGAACGAGGGCTACCTGCCCGACCCGTACACCATCGCCGACTATCGAAAGCGCATGTCTCGCTTCGACATCGGCGGCGGGGCCGTGGTCAGCGCGTCGTTCCAGGGGACCGATCAAACCTATCTGAAGGCGGCGCTGGCCGAGCTCGGCGAAGGATGGGTCGGCGTGACGAGGCTCGACCTGGACGCTTCGGACGAGGAGATCCTCGAACTCGACCGTGTCGGCGTGCGCGCGCTGCGCTTCAACCTCAAGCGCGCCGCCGCCGACATCACCCAGATGACATTGCAGGCGCTGCGCGCCCACGAGCTCGCCGGCTGGCATGTCGAGCTGTACATGGACGGCCAGATGCTGGCGTCGCTGCAACCGGTGATCTCGAAGCTGCCCGCACTCTCGGTCGACCATCTCGGGATGTCCGACGAGGGTCTGCCGTACCTGCTCGATCTCGTCGACCGCGGCGCCCGCGTGAAGGCGACCGGTTTCGGGCGGGTCGCGATGAACGTCGCCGACACTCTGCGCCGCATCCACGCCGTGAACCCGCAGGCGCTGATGTTCGGCACCGATCTGCCCGGCACCAGGGCTGGGCGGCCGTTCCGTGACGCGGACGTCGATCTGATCTGCGACGTGGTCGGCGTCGACATGTACGCGGTCCTGGAGGACAACGCCCGCGCGTTCTACCGCCTGCCGGTCAGGGAGCGTCAGGTGAACGACCCCGCTCCGACGCTGCCGCTGCATCGCACCGAGCAGCCGACGCTGCCGCTGCGCCGAGATGAACTGCCGAGAATCCAACCGGCGGATACGATTCCGTTCCCTGTGATCGAATGAGCTTGCGCCGCAGCTGATCGGCACTGTTCTGAGTCCGAATCCGCTGCCGCGCAGGCGATGTCCTTCGACTCGGCCGTCACCGTCCGGACGGCGGCAGATATGGTCGAAGTTGATGAGGCTCGGTAACGAACGTCGCTGCTGTGAAGGCTCCGTCGATACGGAGGACCGTCCCGACGCAGGCATCGGTCAGTTGCCTCGACACGGCGCGAATGCGGCTGTGCGCAGGCGTTTTCCATCGTCGCGTGCAGCTCGAGGACCGGGCGCCGTGCGCGGGTCGGCCTGCGTGAACACCCGGTCGACCTGGTCGGCCCGGCCCGTCGCATCGCCGACCAACGCGACGCTGCTCTTCCTGCTCGCCTGTGCGATCGCTGCCGTGACGCTGATCCTCACCACCGTCGATCCATGGCTGGACAAGGCGGGCATCCTGGTGGGCGGGCTCGACGTGCACGTCTATCGGGACGGCGCCTCGCGCATCCTGCACGACCAGCCGCTCTACACCGAGCCCACCCTTCGCGGACTGCTCTACACCTACACCCCGTTCTCGGCGATCGTCTTCTTGCCGACCAACCTCATACCCTGGCAGTACCTCAGCCCGATCTGGCTCACGCTCAACCTCGTCGTGCTGTTCGGCTGCATCATGACGAGCTGGCGGCTGCTGGGCTACCGGTTCACCGGGCGGCTCGCGGCGGGCAGCGCCCTGCTCGCGCTCACCTGCACCTTCATCGAACCGGTCCGCACCACGCTGTTCTACGGGCAGATCAACCTCATCCTCATGCTGCTGGTCCTCTGGGATTTCTCGCGCCGGGATCGCAGCAGGCTGCGCGGCATCGGAATCGGCATCGCGGCGGGCATCAAACTCGTACCGCTCTATTTCGTCGTCCAGTTGCTCGCGTCGCGGCAATGGCGCTCGGCGGGCACGGCGGCGCTGACCTTCGTCGCCTCCGTCGTGCTGACCTGGTTCGTGCTGCCCGCCGATTCCAGTACGTACTGGACGACGACCTTCTTCCAGTCCGAGCGCATCGCCCCGGACACCCACCCCGCCAACCAATCCCTGCGCGGCGTCCTCGCCCACCTGACGCACGGGCCTGCGCCGCTGTGGTTGTGGCTGCTCGTCGCGTTGCCCGTGCTGGCCGCCGGCCTGTTCGTCGCCACCGCCCTGCATCGGCACGGGGAACGGCTGCTCTCGGTCACCCTCGCCGGTCTGACCGCCTGCGCGGTCTCGCCGTTCTCGTGGGGACACCACTGGGTGTGGTTCGTGCCCCTGCTCGTCTACCTGGTGCACCGGGCGCAGTTGAACCCGCGCTGGTGGATCGCCGCCGCCGCCCTGTACCTGTCGATCGGCGGCTGGACGTACCACTGGAGCGAAACCTGGGTCAGCGTAGGCGTTTTTCTGCTGCCGCCGTGGTGGCCCGCCGCGCCGCTACTGATGAACGCGTACGTCATCGCGTACCTGGCGGTGCTCGGCTCGGCTGCGCTCATGGTCCGCCGTCTCGCCCGATCCGCCGCGGAGTAGGTCCTCGCAAAGCCTTCACACGCCTCGCAGAGGTTGTGACCCCTGCGAGGCGTGTGGAAGGTCTGTGCGGCTCAGCCGAGCTTGCGGAGGCGGGGGGCCAGGTCGCGCTGGAAGAGGTCGAGGAAGCGGCGCTGGTCGTGGCCGGGGGCATGGAAGACCAGGTGGTTGAGGCCAGCGTCGAGGTAGGGCTGGATCTGGGCGACCGCCTCGTCGGGGTCGCTCGCGACGATCCAGCGCTTGGCGATCTGCTCGATGGGCAGCGCGTCGGCGGCGGCTTCCATTTCGATCGGGTCGGTGATGCTGTGCTTCTGCTCGGCGGTCAGCGACAGCGGCGCCCAGAATCGCGTGTTCTCCTGCGCCAGTTCGGGATCGGTGTCGTAAGAGATCTTGATCTCGATCATTCTGTCGATGTCGTCGACGGTGCGGTCCGCCTTGGCCGCGCCCTCGGCCACCGCGGGCATCAGCTTCTCGGTGTAGAGGTCCATGCCCTTGCCCGAGGTGCAGATGAAGCCGTCACCCGCGCGGCCCGCGTAGCGCGCGACCAGCGGTCCGCCCGCGGCGATGTAGATCGGGATGCCGCCCTCGGGCACGTCGTAGATGGACGCGCCGACCGTCCGGTAGTACTGGCCGTCGAAGTCGACGCGATCGCCGGTCCACAACGCGCGCATCAGGTCGACCGACTCGCGCAAACGGCCGAAACGTTCCTTGAATTCCGGCCATTCGCCGGTGTAGCCGGTGGCGATCTCGTTGAGCGCCTCGCCGGTGCCGACGCCGAGCATGACGCGGTTCGGGTACAGACAGCCCATCGTGGCGAAGGCCTGCGCGATCACCGCGGGGTTGTACCGGAAGGTCGGCGTGAGAACCGAGGTGCCGAGCTGAATGCGCTTCGTGCGCTCGCCGACCGCGGCCATCCAGGCCAGCGAGAACGGCGCGTGCCCGCCCTTGTGCCGCCAGGGCTGGAAGTGGTCGCTCACCGTGGCGCTGTCCATCCCGTGCTCCTCAGCGAGCACCGCGATCTCCACCAGTTCACGCGGTCCGAACTGTTCCGCCGACGCCTTGTATCCGAGCTTCAGATCACCCATGTGCGCCACTCCTGTCGCTTCGCTGTGCGGGTGCGGCCTTCCGCATCCCGTCGGTCGTTCGGACGAGCCGATCGGTGCCGCATCCCGTGGGCCGAGCGAGATCGCTCCGCCGCATCGGACGGACGGGCACGCGCGATCGGGTTCTCGCACGGCCAGCTTCGACCATAGTCACGGCGGAGTGGGTGTGTGTGACCGGCCGCATCTGGACCCGGTCCCATGCGTCTCGCGACGCGATAACCGACAATTGTCTGGTGACCGCAGACAATGAGCCGATCCTGTCGTACCTGACCGATATGGACGGGGTGCTGGTGAGCGAGGAGCACCTGGTGCCCGGCGCCGACGAGTTCCTCGCCGAACTGCGCGCCAACGAGACGCCGTTCCTCGTGCTCACCAACAACTCGATCCGCACACCCCGCGATCTGCAAGCGCGGCTGCGTCAGACCGGGCTCGACATCCCGGAGGAGGCCATCTGGACCTCCGCGCTGGCCACCGCGACCTTCCTGAACGAACAGCGCCCGAACGGAACCGCTTATGTGGTGGGCGAATCCGGACTCACCACCGCGCTGCACGAGATCGGGTACGTGCTCACCGACAGCGACCCCGACTACGTCGTGCTCGGCGAGACCCGCACGTATTCCTTCGAGGCCATCACCACCGCTATCCGGTTGGTCGAACGCGGCGCCCGTTTCATCGCCACCAACCCGGACGCCACCGGACCGTCGCGCGAGGGCGTCCTGCCCGCCACCGGTTCGGTCGCCGCGTTGATCACCCGCGCAACCGGGCGCGAACCGTATTACGTCGGCAAACCCAACCCGCTCATGATGCGTTCGGCGCTGCGGCGCATCGGCGCGCACTCGCAGTCCACCGTGATGATCGGTGACCGGATGGACACCGACGTTATCTCCGGGCTGGAGGCAGGCATGCGCACCATCCTGGTGACCACCGGCATTTCGACCCACGCGTCCGTCGAGCACTACCCGTACCGGCCGACGCGGGTCATCGACTCGGTCGCGGATCTGGTGGGGCGCACGCACAAGCCGTTCGACTGAGCCGAACCGTCAGTCCGCGCGTTCGGTGATCGCGTCTACCGCGGCGGAGAGGCGGGTGATCGCCTCGACGATGCGGGCGAATTCGTCCGCGCCGAGCTCGGCGGTGAGCCGGTCGGCGAGCACCGCGTGCCGCGGATGGATCCGCCGGACGGCCGCACGGCCCTCCTCTGTCACGGCGACCAGCTTCGCGCGACGGTGCGCCGGATTCGGACGGTATTCGGCCAGTCCCTTGTGCACCAGCAGATCCGCGATGCGCTGCACGCTCTGCCGGGTGATGCCCATGGCGCGCGCGATGCCCGCCACCGGCAGCGGCTCGCGAAGCACCGCACCGAGCACCTGCCACCACGCCGCGGTCAGCCCGGCGGGCTTGGCCAGTTCCTCGGCGATGGCGAGGAACTGGCCGTTGAGCCGGAACGAGGTGATCGCGGCGGTGCTGAACAGTTCCTGCTCCGGTGTATCGGTCATGCGCGCGCCGCGGCCTTGTCGTAGGCGTCGAGTACCGCGTAGGCCGCCGGATCACTGTGCGCGTAGAGCCGGTACCAGGCGTCGAGGATGTGCGGTTCGTAGACGCCGAGCAATCCGAGCACCTCGCGGGCGAACTCGAATGGCGCTGTCGCGGAGGCTGTGATGACGTTGCCGTCGGTCACCGCGGGTTGTTCGACGTAGCGGTCCGCACCCGCGTACCCGCTGTAGACCAGGAACTCGGCCACGTTGCTGGTGTGCGCTTTGTCGTCCAGCAGGCCTTCCCGCGCCAAGCCGAAGGTCGAGCCGCAGATGGCCGCGACCGGCACGCCCGTGTCCAGGAATTCGCGCGCCTTACGAGCGAACGGCGTGAGTTCGCCGGTCGTCCAGGTGTCGGCGCCGGGCAGGATCAGCATCGCGCTTTCGGCAGGGGAAAGCTCGGCCAGCGTCGAATCAGGCGTGATTCGCATGCCGCCCTTGGTGGTGATCGGGTCGCGGGTGAGCCCGACGGTCTGGACCGCGAAGGCGCCGGGCGCGACCTGCCAGGCCGGATTGTTGATGTGCGCGGTGGCGGCTCCAACCTGCCAGTCGGCGAGGGTGTCGTAGATGGCAGTGTGCACTGTCTTCGTGAGCATGACAGCATCCTGTCATATTTGACAGCATGCTGTCAATGAATCGGACGTGCGGTTGGGTCGTCCAAGTCATACCGTGCTCCGGCGCGGAAAGATCCTCGGTCGATGGCCGGGCTCAGTGCCCCCGCTCGATCTTGGTCAGATGCGCGATATTGGCACGGTCGGCCGCGTCCGCGCTCGGCTCGCCCGCGAACCAGGCGTCGAGGATCTCGGTGAGCTCGGCCGCCGAGGTCGAACGCAGGCTCAGCGCAAGCACATTCGCGTCGTTCCATTTGCGCGCGCCCGCGGCGGTCGCCGCGTCACCGCACAGCGCGGCGCGGATGCCAGCCACCTTGTTGGCCGCGATGGACGCGCCGGTCCCGGTCCAGCAGCAGACGATCGCCTGGTCGGCGCGACCCTCGGCGACGTCGCGCGCCGCGGCCTCGCTGGCCCACGCCCAGTCGTCCCGCTCGCGCTCCGACAGCGCGCCGTGCGTCAGCACACCGTCGAACCCGCGCCTCTCCAGCTCGTCGACCAGTTCCTTTGCCACGCCAACGCACTCGTCCGCCGCCACCGAGATCCGCATGCCACCACGATAGGACGCGGTGCGCGTTGCCGGGGCGGGTCGGCGCCGACATCGGCGCCCAGCCGATCATCGGGCGCGGGCGTCCTCGTTTCGGTACGTCGCGGCCGTTCTCGACCCGCTCGCGGCGACACAGGTTCGGCGGCGTCGCCGCTGACTGGTTCGGCACGGTCGGGATCGGTTCGGCTGGCTCGCCCGGGGCCGCGGCGGTCGGGGGTCCGGCGGAATCAGGCGCGGGTCAGCGCGAAGATGCGCAGATCGCGCGTGGTGCGGCCGCGATAGGCGGCGTACGCACCGGTCACTTCCACGAAACGCTGGAAGATCGGTTCCTTCTCCGCGCCTTCGACCGGCGTCGCGGTGACCCGGATGCGTTCGCCCGCGATGGCGACGGTGGCGTTCGGGTCGGCGAGCAGGTTGGCGGTCCAGGCCGGGTGGTGGGCTTGGCCGAAGTTGCTGCCGATGACGTACAAGGTGTCGCCGTCGTGCACGTACAGCAGCGGCTGGGTGCGCGGCTGGCCGGATTTGCGGCCCGTGGTGGTCAGCAGGATGACCGGCGCGCCGATCGGTCCCAGAATCGTGTACTTGGCGTCGGTGCGCTCCAGCACCCAGCGATCCAGCGGGGTGATCTTGCGAATCACCCAGGACCCCGGTTTCGTCGCGGCGAAACGGTTCGCCACGCGAGACAGCAGATTGGTGCGCGAACCCCATTGCCGGTCCGGGAACTGTGTCGTCATATGCCGGAATATAGGCGAGGTGGCCGCCGAACGTGATTTCCCGAATATTTGCCATCGGTTGGCCGGGCCTCGGCGTGTCGGCTCACTAAGCTCGGGACCATGGTCGAATCCGCTCCGTCCACCGTCTACATCGCCTCGCCGGAGGGCGACACCGGCAAGTCGACGGTCGCGCTCGGCGTGCTGCAAATGCTGTGCGCCACCACCGCGAGGGTCGGGGTGTTCCGTCCGATCACCCGCTCGACCACCGAGCCCGACTACATCCTGGAGTTGCTGCTCGAGCACAGCACCGCCGACATCGATTACGCGCAGGCGGTCGGCGTCACCTACGAGCAGGTGCACAACGATCCGGACGCCGCGATCAGCGAGATCGTGATGCGCTTTCACGATGTTGCCAAGGCCTGCGACGCGGTGGTGGTGATCGGCAGCGACTACACCGACGTGGCCAGCCCGAGCGAGCTGCGTTTCAACGCGAGGATCGCGGTGAACCTCGGCGCGCCGGTGCTGCTCGTGGTGCGCGGATCCGATCGCACTCCGGCCGAGGTCAGGCAGTTGGTCGAGCTGTGCGCGAGCGAACTGCACCAGGAGCACGCCGAGCTGATGGCAATCGTGGCGAACCGCTGTGATCCCGACGCGCTGAACGAAATCTGCTCCGTATTGGGCGATTTCGACGTGCCGTCCTGGTCACTGCCCGAGGTGCCGCTGTTGATCGCGCCGACGATGGCCGAGCTGTGTGAGGCGGTCGACGGCGAAATGTACAGCGGCGACCCGGAACTGCTGCAACGCGAGGCACTGAAGGTCATGGTCGGCGGCATGACCGCGGAGCACATTCTGGAGCGGCTGGTCGACGGTGTCGTGGTGATCGCGCCGGGCGACCGCTCCGACGTGTTGCTGAGCGTCGTGAACGCTCATGAAGCCGAGGGCTTTCCGTCGCTGTCGGGCATCATCATGAACGGCGACATGCTGCCGCACCCCGCGGTCGCGCGCCTGATGGCGGGCCTGAAACAGAAGCTGCCGATCCTGACCACGAGCTTGGGCACCTACGACACGGCCAGCGCCGCGTACCGCACCAGGGGCCGGATGTCGGCGGGCAACCCGCGCAAGGTGAACACCGCGCTGGCCCTGATGGAGCAGCACGTGGACGCGCCGGAGTTGTTGCGGCGCATCAGTGTTCCGCACAGCTCGGTGGTCACCCCGCAGATGTTCGAGTACCAGCTGATCGAGCAGGCCAGGGCCGACCGCAAGCGGATCGTGCTGCCCGAGGGCGACGACGACCGCATCCTGCGCGCGGCGGGTCGCGTGTTGCAGCGCAAGATCGCCGACCTGGTCGTCCTCGGCGACGAATCGGCCATTCGGGCGCGCGCCGCAGAACTCGGCGTGGATATCTCGGAGGCCGAGGTGCTCGATCCGCGCACCTCCGGTTACCTGGACGAGTTCGCCGCCGAGTACACCGAACTGCGCAAGCACAAGGGCATGACGCTGGACCGGGCGCGCGAAACCGTCGCCGACATCTCCTATTTCGGCACCATGATGGTCTACAAGGGCATCGCCGACGGCATGGTCTCCGGAGCGGCGCACACCACCGCGCACACCATCCGGCCCTCCTTCGAGATCATCAAGACGGTGCCCGGCGTATCCACCGTCTCCAGCGTGTTCCTCATGTGCCTGGCCGACCGGGTCCTCGCCTACGGAGACTGCGCCGTCGTGCCCGACCCGACCTCCGAACAGCTGGCGGATATCGCGATCTCCTCCGCGCAGACCGCCGCGCGGTTCGGTATCGATCCGAAGGTCGCCATGCTGTCCTACTCCACGGGCGAATCCGGCAGCGGAGCCGATGTGGACAAGGTGCGCGTGGCGACCAAGCTGGTCCGCGAGCGCGCCCCGGAACTGTTGGTGGAGGGCCCGATTCAGTACGACGCGGCGATCGAGCCGACGGTCGCCGACGCGAAGCTGCCCGACTCCGAGGTGGCCGGACGGGCCACGGTGTTCGTGTTTCCGGATCTCAACACCGGCAACAACACCTACAAGGCGGTGCAGCGCAGCGCGGGCGCCATCGCGATCGGCCCCGTGTTGCAGGGCTTGCGCAAGCCGGTCAACGACCTCTCGCGCGGTGCGCTGGTCGCCGACATCGTCAACACCGTGGCGATCACCGCCATCCAGGCGCAGGGGCAGTGAGACTGCGTACTCGCGCGGAGACTGGGCACTCGCCCACCAGGAACAAACGTGCGGTGCGCGGGGTTGCCGCGGGTAAGGGGCCGAGCACCGGTTCGGTGCGAGGTCGCAGGAAGACGCAGGAGGCATGATGAGCAACGCGGCCGATGACCTTGTGCTGGTGATCAATTCCGGCTCCTCGTCCATCAAGTATCAGCTGCTCGACCCGGAGACGGGCGCCGTGGGGGCCTCCGGTCTGGTGGAACGGATCGGGGAGCGGGAAGGGGCCGTCGAGCACCGCGCAGGGGGCCGCACCGTCGAGCGCACCGAGGCGATCGCCGACCACAAGGCCGGGCTGCGGCTGGTGTTCGACCTGTTCGCGGAAACCGGCTACGACCTGGCAGGCGCGGGCGTGCGGGCGGTCGGGCACCGGGTGGTGCACGGTGGCGAGGTGTTCTACGAGCCGACGCTGATCACCGACGAGGTGGTCGAGGAGATCGCCGAGCTGTCCGCCCTCGCCCCGCTGCACAATCCGGCCAATGTCACGGGGATCGAGAGCACCAGGGAGTTGCTGCCCGGTGTGCCGCAGGTCGCCGTCTTCGACACCGCGTTCTTCCACGGCCTGCCCGAGGCGGCCAAGACGTACGCCATCGATGCGAAAGTCGCTGCCGCGCACGGCATCCGCAGGTACGGCTTCCACGGCACCTCGCACGAGTACGTGTCAGGGCGGGTCGCCGAGGTGCTCGGTCGCGACCCGGAAGCGTTGCGCCAGATCGTGTTCCATCTCGGCAACGGCGCGTCCGCGTCGGCGATCCGCGGCGGCAAGCCGATCGACACCAGCATGGGGCTGACGCCGCTGGAGGGCCTGGTGATGGGTACACGGGGCGGCGACATCGACCCCGGCATCATCGGTCACCTTGTGCGCTCGGCCCACTTCGACATGGGACAGATCGACGAACTCCTCAACCGCGATTCGGGCATCAAGGGCCTGTCCGGTGTCAACGACTTCCGTGAACTGCGACGGCTGATCGACGCGGGCGACGCCGCGGCCCAGCTGGCCTACGACGTCTACATCCACCGGCTGCGCCGCTACCTCGGCGCGTATCTGGTCGAACTGGGCGGCGTCGACGCCATCACGTTCACCGCGGGAGTAGGCGAGAACAGCCCGGACGTCCGCGCCGACGCGCTGGCCGGTCTGTCCGCTTTCGGCATCGAGGTCGACCCGGCGCGCAACACCGCCGCCGACCGCGCCGCGCGACTCATCTCCCCGCAGGAAGCCCCGGTAGCGGTCCTGGTCGTGCCGACCAACGAGGAACTCGCCATCGCCCGCGCCGCCCGGCAGGTGGTTTCGGAGCAATAGTTGACAGGGCGAAACTTGCGGAACCGCAGTTCTTCCCGCGTACGAGGGCGTCGGTCGCGCAGCGCTTGAAACCTGCCGTCCGCTGATCTTGAATGGCTCGGGAAGGGGGCGGGACCGTTCGCGCATTCGTCGATCGAGCCGGAGGCTGGCTCTCACCCCGGACCGACGAACCGAAAGGCGATCGTGCCCGATCAGTCCTATCCGCCCTATCCGGCGTCCGGCCCCGAGCAGTACCGGGAGGGCACGCACTTCGGCTCGGAACCATCTCCCGGCGCCCATCCCGGTTACCCGCCCTCCGCGCTGGACGGTTATGACTGGCCGCGGATGCCGTCGACGGTGCGCGCCGCCCAGATCATCGCCTGGTCGCTCGGCGCGCTCGGCGTCGCGATCGTCGGGGCCGTCGCGGCGCTCAGCGGGGACGCCGAGCGGGCAGGCGCCGTCGGCTTCGGGTTCGGGTTGCCATTCGTACTGGCGGGCCTCGCGTTCAGTTTCGACAAGGGCGACAACGGGTTACGCATCACCGCGATCGTGCTGGCGGCTCTGCAGGGCCTGTGCGGGCTCGGCGCCACCGCCACGGGCCAGGCGCCCGGCCTGCTGGTCATCATCGCGGGAATCGCGATCGTGTGCCTACTCGCCCCGCGGACCGCGCGCGACTGGTTCACCCGTCCACGCCTTCAGCTCGGCGGCCGTCAGCCCTAGAAAACCTCACGGATTCCTCATGATCCCCGCGCCAGGATGGAAAGCGGATCGGGGTCGCCAGTATCCGAGGAGCCCCGCGGGCCGTGGGAGCGATGCCCTCGCCTCCCGTCAGCCGCGCCGGCTGCCCCCGGCGTGGCGCGGCCCGCGGACCTTCCCGGCTGCCGACTGCTCCCGCGCCCGGATCCGGCCCGGCCGCTGTTCCGCCGCAGCGGCCGGGTTTCTCGGGTCAGAACCAGGTTTGGGCGCGGATGCTGTTGGCGAGATCGACCAGCGCGTAGCGATGTTTGCGGCCCGGCGCGTGGCGGGCGAGGGCGCGTAGACCCGATTCGGTGCCGTCGCGCAGATCCCGTTCGGTGAACGCGGCGCCGAACAGCTTGGCGTCGTCGCGTTTCGGGGCGTTGCCCGCTTGCAGCCAGGCCAGCGCGGCGCCGAGCACGAGCACCCGCATCTGGAGCGCGCGGCTCTCGCCGGCAGGCAGCGTCTGCACCCGCGCGGCCGCCACGTGCAGCGTCGACTCGTCCAGTTCGGCCACCGGGGACGCGGTGAGCAGCAAGAGCACCGCCGTCATCCGCGCCGCGGCGTAACAACGCGATGAGCCGGCGACCTCGTCGAGCGCGTCGACCGCCACCTCGACCCCGCCCGCCGCCGAAAGCTGTCTGGCCAGCCCGAATGCCGCGCTCACCACCGCTCGGTCGGTGCGCCAGACGGTGCCGTAGAACCTCTCCGCGTAGGCCCGCCACTGCTCCGGGTCCTCCGAATGCCACTGCTGCAGAATCAGTTCCGCGGTCGCGGCGAGGGCGAGCTTGGGTGCGATCTCGCCAGGCAGCACGTGCAGCACCGACTCGAAGCGCGCGAAGGCCCGCTCGTAATTCTGTTCTCGCAGCTCGGCCAGCCCGGTGTACCAGTCGACGCGCCAGTCGGACGCGGGCATTCGGGACAGCAGGTACAGCACCGCGGCCGACTCGCCCATGTCGAGCCGCAGTCTGACCTCGGCGAGGGAAAGCTCCAGATCCAAAGTCTCCGGAGCATTCTCGGGATCGGCGGCGGCGCGTTCGCGCGCCTCGTGCAGCGCGTCCAGCGCCTGCCGCGGATCCGTGTGCACGGCGGCGGCCAGCAGCGGAGCGGACGGTTCGGCGGGGTCCATCAGCGGAATCGGCAGCGCCGCAACGATGTCAGCGGAGCGCAGCAAACTGCTGCGGGCGATGCCGTCGGCGTAGGCGTCGGTCTGGCTGATCAGTTCCTCGGTGCCGAAGCTGGTCCGCTGTGGACTGAACACTGTGGACAACTGGGGATGCTCGACGCCGGTGTCGAGCGCGAGGATCTCCCGCAAGACGCCCGACAGCTGGCCTGCCATCGCCCGGGCCGAGCCGAACCGGCGCGCCGGGTCCGTATCGGTCGCGGTGAGCAGCAGACGGTGGAAGAACTCGTAGCGTTCCAGCACGGGTTGCTGTGCGGGATCGGGGATGCCGTCCAGATAGCGGCCGTGTTCCATCGGCAGGTTCAAGGTGAGCACGGCCAGCGTGCGCCCGACCGTGTAGATGTCGGAGGCGACCGTCGGACCGGTTCTGGCGATCTCCGGAGCCTGGAAGCCCTTGGTGCCGTAGAGGTTTCCGTATGCCTCGATGGTGGTGACCGCGCCGAGGTCGATCAGTTTGACTTGGTCCTCGGTGATCATGATGTTGTCCGGCTTGAGGTCGTTGTAGGCCAGGCCGATCGAATGCAGATAATCCAACGCGGGCAGGATCTCCAGCACATAGGCGATCGCCTCGGCGACCGGCATCCGCGCGGGCCGCTCGTAGCTGTCGAGCACCGCGCGCAGCGAACGCCCGCCGACGTACTCCATCACGATGTAGCCGATCGGGGAGCCGTCCTGGCCCGGATGCTCGACGAAGTTGTGGATCTTGACGATGCTGGGATGGGCGACCTCGGCGAGGAATTGGCGCTCGGCCACCGCGACCGCCTGCGCTTCGGCGTCGCCCGCGTGCAGCAAGCCCTTCAGCACCACCCATCGGTCGCTGACGTTGCGGTCGATCGCGAGGTAGATCCAGCCGAGGCCGCCGTGCGCCAAGCAGCCCTGGACTTCGTACTGGCCGGAGACCAGATCGCCAGGATGCAGCGAAGGACGGAAATCGTAAGGCGCTCGGCAGGTCTCACAGGCGCCTGCCGTCGTCGCCGGGCGCACGGCGGTCGCCCGGCCGACGGGATTGCCGCAGCGCCAGCAGAAGCGCCTGCCCTCGGAGACCGCCGGATTGGTGAGCACCGCCGCCATCGGGTCAGCGGGCGGGACCGTCGGGATCGGCACCAAGCCGCCGCCGAGCCTGCGCACCGATGGCCGGGAGTGCGCGGTGCGCACGCTGCGGCCCGAAGTACGCGATGCCCCAGCGGAATCCGGCTCAGAGCGGGGCGTCTCGTCGCTCACTTCGGCGGCTATGGTGCCCGGCGGTTCGGCGAATGCCGCGGTGCCGATCGGTTCTGCGGCTTGGTTCTGGGGTTGCGCCGCGGCGGTCGCGGCCCCTCCCGCCGCGGTGTCGGTGGACTCCGTCCGGCGGTCGCGTACCTGCCCGGTCGGCTCGTCGTCCTCGGTGCGCGAGGGCGAGGGACCCAGCTGGGTGGCCGGTCCGTCGTCCTCGGAATATGCTGTGCCGCTCGATGTTCGGTCGCGGCCGGGCGCGAGTGGGTCGGACCGGCGGATCGTCGGCGGCGCTTCGGCGTTCTCGGGCTCCGATCCGGAGGGCCCGGAGCCCATCGGCTGGTCGCCGTCCTCCGGTCGCGGGAAGGGGAGGTATCGCGTGGTCATCGCCCCTCAGTCCTGATACGTAGGAGCGGGTGGAGTGGGCGTCGGGTCTAGTGCGGTGAGCCACCGCTCGTGGATCCGCATCCAAGTGCCGTCGGTGCGCAGCCGCTCCAGGGTGCCGTTGACGAACCGCACCAGATCGTCGGCTTCCTTGGCGATGCCGATGCCGTACGGCTCGGCGCTGATGCTGTCGCCGACCACCTCGGTGTACGGGTCCTGGGCGGCCAGGCCCGCCAGGATCGCGTCGTCGGTGCTCACCGCGTCGACCTGCCGTTGTTGCAACACCACCAGGCAGTCGGCCCAGGTCGGCACGGTCAACAGGGTGGCGGCGGGCTGTTCGTGGCGGATGTGGTCCAGCGAGGTGGTGCCGAGCACCACGCACACCCGTTTGCCAGCGAGATCGGCGATGCCGGTGATGCCGGAGTTCTTCATGGCCAGCACCCGCTGGTCGGCGCGCAGGTAGACGGTGGAGAACGCGACCTTCGTGCGCCGTTCGCAGGTGATGGTCATGGTCTTGGCGACCACGTCCACGGTGTGGTCCTGCAAAGCCCGCTCCCGGTCGGCCGAGCCCAGGATGCGGTATTCGATCAGGTCCGGGTTGCCGAGCAGGTCGCGCGCGATCTCGCGGGCGATGTCGACGTCGAAGCCGACGACGGTGCCGCTGACCGGATCGCGGAAACTGAACAGGTTGCTGCCGGTGTCCAAGCCGACCAGCAACCGGCCGCGGGCCCGTATGGCGTCGATGGCCGGGCCGCTGGCGGCCCGGCCGGAACCGGCGGGCCGCAGGCTGGCGGTGGGGTCGCCGCACTTCGGATCGCTGGGCTCCGGCAGCGGTGTATCGGTCCCTATCGGAATGGCTTTCGCGGGCAGCGGCGGCTCGGTGTAAGAACCGGATTCGGTGGTGTCCGCGGTGTGTACGGACGACGCGCAGCCGCCGAGGAAGGCGCTGGCGGCGAGTGCGGCGGCCAGCAGGCCACGCGCCGTGCTCATCGGGGCTGTTGTGGTCGATGAGGTGTTCATCGATACTCCCGCAGTCGAGGCCACAGGCCGATGCCGACATAGGCGGCGGCGACGATGCCGAGCACCATGGCCCCGGTGGCGAGTAGATCCAGCACGCGAATCGCCCGGGAGATCTCCCAGCGCAGTGTGTTTCGCGTTTCCGTGATACCGCTCTCGAGTGAGCTGTCGAGCGCGTCGACGTGCGCGGTGGACTGGGCGGCGCCCGGCCCGGTGGCCACCACCGCCGCGCCGTGGTAGTCGCCGTGCGCGAGCGCGTCGTTCATCCGCTGGTGCGAGATACGCCAACGTGCCAGTGCGGCACGGGCATTCGCGACCTCGTCGGCGGCGGGCGCGGAACCGGGGTAGCCGCCGAGCAGCTCGTCGAGGCGGGCGATGTCGGCGTCGAAGGTGCGGTCGTAGTCGCCGGTCACTTCCCGGCGCACCAGCTTCAGCGTCTCCGCGGCCCTGGCCTGCTGGGCGAGGATGCGACCTTCGATCAGCCGGGAGGCGGGCACGACCGCGTCGTCGCGGCCGCTGATCATCGCGGCTGCCGACAGCGATCCCGCGATCACCGTCCACGCCAAGAGGATCGACATCGCGCCGGAGGCCAGCAGCAGACCCACGTTGAAAGTGCGCCGCCAGCGCCTCGCCAGCTGAGTCTGCGCCCAGACCAGTACGACCAGCGTGAGAATCAGCAACCCGATGGCCGTCCACGGCGGGCGGACGTGGGCGCGCTGCGCGGCGTCGACGGCATCCGAGCGGTGCTCCTGAAGTTGCTCGGCCATCGGCAGCAGCCTGGTCTGCATCTGGTTCGACGCTTCGCTCAGGTAGGCCGCGCCGACCGGATAACCGCTGCGATTGTTGGCGCGCGCGGTTTCGATCAGACCGGAGTAGACCGGCAGGCCAGTCGCGATGCCGGTCCGCAGGCGCACATCGGTCTCGGTGTCGGCGTACCCAGTGGTCTGCCCGGATTGGGCGACCAGCTCGGCCGCCGCCTCGCCGACCGCCTGGGAGTATCTGTCGCGCACCGCTTCCGGTTCGACGCCGCCCGCGATGAACGCGGTGCTCGCGGCGGCGTCGGCGATGGACAGCGACGTGTAGAGACGGTGCGCGGAGTCCGCGTCCGGCTCGGTGTCGACGAGCAGGACGCGCAGGTCCTCTTGGCGATCGCCGACCATCGACGCGGTCACCGCGCCGGCGGTGAGGCACAGCCCGATGAGCAGCAATCCGAGGGCAATCAGCCGACCGGGCGACGAGTGCGCGAAGGAGCGCAGATCGGCGGGATCGAGGTGCTCGCGAACGGCCGCCGCGGACATGGCGCCGAGGTGTTTGCGGCTGTGCTCGGCCGGGACCGACGGCGGCCGCGAGGCCGAGAGCTGCTCGGTCCGAGCCATTGTCCACCTCCGGGTCCGCGCCCCACCTGTGCGTCTGCGTCGCAGTTTATTGTGGTCCTACCGGTGCCGTGGCGTGTCGAACACCCCCTGCCACGGCTGGATGAGGATGGTTGGCGATGCGCGGTGACGGCGACGGTTGGTCGCGAGGTCCGGACGGCCTGAAGCATTGGGGCAAGTTCGGCGCTGCCGGATTGTTGCTGCGCGCGCCGCTCGCGGCAGGCGGCTCGGCGGTGCTGCTCCAGCATCGCGCTCCGTGGAGTCATCAGGGCGGTACCTGGGCGTTGCCCGGCGGTGCGCGCGACAGTCACGAGACCCCGGTGCACGCGGCGGTGCGGGAGGCGTGGGAAGAGGCGGGCATTCGCCCCTCCGACGTCCGGGTTCGCGCGGAACGCGTGACGGCTTCCGCGCTGAGCGGCTGGACCTACACCACCGTGATCGCCGACGCGGTGATGACCTTGCCGACCAGCGCCAACCGGGAGAGCACCGAACTGGCCTGGGTGCCGGAGGCCGAGGTCGAGGCGCGCCCGCTGCACCCCGGTTTCGCCGTCGCCTGGCCGGCGCTGCGTGCCGTCCCGGCCAGGGCTTGCCTCACCGAGCTGGACGATTCGCGAGCCGTCGCCGAAGCTCTTCCGCGCACTGTCGACCTCGCCGATCACGGATTCATCTGGTTGCACTCGGATCCCGAAGGTCCGGGCGGGGTCGCGCGGATCATCGACGCTGCGATCGAGGAACCGGCCGCAGCGCAGCTGCCGCCCCCGGTCACGGTGCTCTCGGTGACCAGGGGACAGGTGCTGTCCTGACTACAGCCTGGCGTTGGCCAGCAGCGCCGACTTGAGTTCGCGCGCGGCGGCCTCCGGGTCGCGGGCCTCGGTGATGGCGCGGACCACCACGATCCGCTCGGCGCCCGCCTCCAGCAGCTCGGGCAGCCGCTGCCGGTCGATCCCGCCGATGGCGAACCACGGCCGGGTCGGGTGCGCGTCGGCGGTCGAGCGAATCAAATCGATGCCGGCGGCCTGCCTGCCCGGCTTGGTCGGGGTGGTCCACACCGGGCCGGTGCAGAAGTAATCGATGTGCTCGTCGATGGCGGCCAGCCCGGCTTGGGCGCGGTTGTGCGTCGAGCGGCCGATCACCACGTCCGGCCCCAGGATGCGGCGCGCGTACCAGGGCGGCAGGTCGCCCTGGCCGAGGTGCAGCACGTCGGCGTTGGAGGCGAGCGCGATGTCGGCGCGGTCGTTCACCGCGAGCAGCGCGCCGTGTCTGCGGGTCGCGGCCTTGAGCTCGGCGAGCGCGCCGAGTTCGGCCTTGGCCTCCATCGGCCCGAATTCGGCCTCGCCCGGCGATCCCTTGTCTCTGAGCTGGATGATGTCGACCCCGCCCGCGAGCGCGGCTTCGGCGAACTTGGCCAGATCGCCCTTCTCGCGCCGGGCATCGGTGCACAGATAGAGCCGCGCGGTAGCCAGGCGCTCCCGTGGCGGCAGCGTTCGATTCGGGAGGGAGGGTTGCACGCCTTCGACGGTAGCCGCGCTACCGTGGGGATGCGAACAGAAGGCGGGACGAGCACGGTGGCCGCGGCGCGCCGGGATGGTGCGCGAGTACCCCCGCACGGATGAGGTAGGTGGACAGCATGCGGACTCTCGCCGTCGTCGGTGGCGGCGCCATCGGGCTGTCGGTGGCGTGGCGGGCCGCCGAGGCGGGATGGCGGGTCACGCTGTTCGATCCCGCCGTCGGATCGGGCGCCTCGTGGGTGGCGGGCGGGATGCTGGCTCCGCTCTCGGAGGGCTGGCCCGGTGAGGATCGTGTTCTCGAATTCGGCGCCGCCGCGCTGGCGCGCTGGCCGGAGTTCGCGGAAAGGCTGGAATCCGTCTCGGGCGCACAGGTCTTCGTCGCCGACGAGACCATGACCGTCGCGCTGGACGGCGCGGACGCCGCCGATCTGCGCACCGTCGCGGACTGGGTGGGCGGACACGGTCACCAGCTGCGCGTGCTGGACCGCGCGGGCGTGCGCGCACTGGAGCCCGCGCTCGCCCGCACCGTGCGCGCCGGTTTGCTGGCCTCCGCCGAACCCGCCATCGACAACCGTCGTCTGCTCGATGGATTGCGCGACGCCGTGACCGCCGCGGGCGTCGAACTGCGCGCCGAGGAGATCGCCGACCTCGACGCGCTCGCCTTCGACCAGATCGTGCTCGCCGCGGGCGCGGCCTCGGCGCGGCTGTGGCCGGGACTGCCGGTGCGGCCCGTCAAGGGGGAGATCCTGCGGCTGCGGCACCGGCCGGGCGCGGCGCCCGCTCCGCAGCGCGTGATCCGCGCCAGGGTGCACGGCAGGCCGGTCTACCTGGTCCCGCGCCGGGACGGAATCGTCGTCGGCGCAACGCAATACGAGGCCGGTTTCGACACGGCGGTGACCGTCGCCGGGGTCCGTGACCTGATCGCCGATGCCGAGGCGGTGCTGCCCGGCATCGGCGAATACGAACTGGCCGAGGCCGCGGCGGGTTCCCGGCCGGGCAGCCCCGACAACCTGCCGCTGATCGGCAGGCTCGCCGAGCGGGTGATCGCCGCCACCGGGCACGGCCGCAACGGCATGCTCACCGTGCCGCTGACCGTCGACGCGGTGCTCGCGCTGCTCGACGGCACGATGCTCGCCGAGGCGCGAGCCGCTGACCCGCAACGCTTTTCGACGGCGCCGGGTGCGTCGTCCCTATCCACCGCAGGAGGAGTTCGATGACCGCGACATCCGTTCCCATCGGCGTCACCGTGAACGGGCAGGATCACGAATTCGCCGAACCGCTCACCGTCCGCGAGCTTTTGGCCCGCCTGGAGCTGCCGTGTCAGGGAGTGGCGCTGGCCGTCGACGGCGCGGTGTTCCCGAAGTCGCGCTGGGACGAGCAGGTCGGTCGCGGTTGGACCATCGAGGTGCTGACGGCGGTTCAAGGTGGGTAACGCGTCGCCTCTGCGCATCGCGGACCGCGAGTTCGGTTCCCGGCTGATCATGGGCACCGGGGGAGCCGAAAGCCTCGCCGTGCTGGAGGAGGCGCTGGTCGCCTCCGGCACCGAGCTCACCACCGTCGCCATGCGCAGGGTGGATGCCGCGGGCGGCACCGGCGTGCTCGACCTGCTGAAGCGTCTGCACATCATGCCGCTGCCCAATACCGCGGGCTGCCGCACCGCCGCCGAGGCCGTGCTCACCGCACAGCTGGCCGCCGAGGCGCTCGATACCAACTGGGTGAAGCTCGAGGTGATCGCCGACGAACGCACCCTGCTGCCCGACCCGATCGAATTGCTCAGCGCCGCAGAACAATTGGTGGACGCGGGCTTCGTCGTACTGCCCTACACCTCCGACGACCCGGTGCTGGCGCGGCGTCTGGAGGACGCGGGCTGCGCCGCCGTCATGCCGCTGGGCGCTCCGATCGGCACCGGGCTCGGCATCGGCAACCCGCACAACATCGAGATGATCGTGGCCGCCGCAGGCGTCCCGGTGATCCTGGACGCCGGCATCGGCACCGCGAGCGACGCGGCCCTGGCCATGGAACTCGGCTGCTCCGCGGTGCTGCTGGCCACCGCCGTCACCCGCGCCAAGCGCCCCGAGCTGATGGCCGCGGCGATGGCGGATGCCGTTCGCGCGGGATACCTCGCCAGGCAGGCGGGCCGCATCCCCAAGCGCTTCTGGGCCCAGGCGTCGTCCCCGGAGCTCTGAACCCGCGAACTCAGGGGCGACTCATCCGCAAGGATGACGGGATCGACACCTTAGTGGTGACGCGCGACGCGCGGTTTTGCGGAATGCTGGACCCATGATCGAACTGAGGGGCCTGACCAAACATTTCGGCCAGACCGCCGCGGTTCAGGATCTGTCCTTCACCGTGCGACCCGGACAGGTGACGGGCTTCCTGGGACCGAACGGCGCCGGTAAGTCCACCACGATGCGGATGATCCTCGGCCTGGACAAGCCGACCGCTGGTACCGCGCTCATCAAGGGCAAGCAGTACCACGAGCTGGACCATCCGCTGCGCGTTGTCGGCGCGCTGCTGGACGCCAAGTGGGTGCATCCGAACCGTTCGGCTCGCTCGCACCTGCAGTGGCTCGCGGCGTCCAACGGTATCGCCAAGTCGCGGGTGGACGAGGTGCTGCGGCTCGTCGGCCTCTCCGAGGTGGCGGGCAAGAACGCGGGCGGCTTCTCGCTCGGCATGTCGCAGCGGCTCGGCCTGGCGGGCGCTCTGCTCGGCGATCCCGAGGTGCTGCTGTTCGACGAGCCGGTGAACGGCCTCGACCCGGAGGGCATCCTGTGGATCCGCCGGTTCATGCAGCGGCTGGCGTCCGAGGGACGCACGGTGCTCGTCTCCAGTCACCTGCTCTCGGAGATGGCGCAGACCGCCGAGCACCTGGTGGTGATCGGTCGCGGTCAGCTGATCGCCGACACCACGACGCGGGAGTTCATCGAGCGCGCGTCCGAGCAGTCGGTGCGGGTGCGCAGCCCGCAGCTCGACCAGCTGCGCAGCCTGCTCACCTCGAACGGCATGACCGTGCGCGAGGACGGTGCGGGCTCGGACGGACCGGCGCTGCTGGTTGCGGGCGTGCCCAGCGACGCGGTCGGCAAACTGGCGGGCGCGAACGACATCACGCTGTTCGAGCTCTCGCCGCAGCGGGCCTCGCTCGAGGAAGCGTTCATGCGGATGACGGGCGGTTCTGTGCAGTACCACGGCGAAGGCTTCGACCCGGCGGGAGCGACGGGCCCGGAGGCGGCAGCCGGCGTAACCACGAAGGGACCCGCGGACGCCGCGTCCTACACAGCGATGGGAGGTGCGCTCTGATGGGCGTGTTGGCAGCGGAACGGATCAAACTCACCTCGACCAGGTCGCCTTGGTGGTGCACCGCCCTGACAGTGGTCTTCGCCCTCGGCATCACGGCCTTGTTCAGCCTGCTGCTGAACGTGTCGATGAACGCCTACAAGGAAGACCCGTCGATCGCTCCGGAACCGCCGTTCGCGGAGAACGTGATGGCGGGCCTGGGCATCACCGGAGTCTCGTTCATCCCCGGCTTCGGCTACATCCTCATCATGATCCTGGCCGCGTTGGCGGTGACCAGCGAATATCGCTTCGGCACCATCAAGGCCACCTTCCTCGCGGTTCCGCACCGTTCCGCGGTGCTGGTCACCAAGGCGAGCATGATCGCGGCGGGCGCCGCGGTGCTTTCGGCGATCCTGACGTTCCTCAGCTTCCTCATTCTGAAGGGGCTGACCGACAGCGATGTCGGCAGCAAGCTCAGCCTGACCGACGGCGATCTGAAGGTCTTCTACGCGGTGCCGATCTTCGCCGCGCTCGTCGTCTTCCTCTCGGTGGGCGTCGGCGCCCTGATCCGCCAGTCGGCGGGCGCGTTGTCGCTGCTGATCGTGTGGCCGGTGCTGATCGAGCCGATCATCGGCGCTTTCGGCAAGTACGGCCGCAACATCCAGGTGTTCCTGCCCTTCCAGAACGCCAACCGGTTCCTCGGTCTCGAGGACACCGCGCTGCCGTGGCACTGGGGCGCCTGGACCGCGCTGCTCTACTTCACGGCCTTCGTCGCCATCGTGTTCGGCGCGGCGCTGGTCGTGGTGAACAAGCGCGACGCCTGAGAAAATCGAAGAGCTGCCCGAGTTGCCCTCCCTCGCCACTCGGGCGCGGGGACGCGACCTTGTCGGGAGGTTCGCGGCTCCGGTAGCACTGTCCGCCACTGCCCGGCGGGCTGTGCGCATCACCGGCCCGGCGCGTGAAGACAATCCCCCTTCACCGCCGGGCCGGTGGTCGTTTCCGGGCGATGTTTGGTAACCGGCCGACGCTCCGTGGGCTGAGATACGCTCGGGGCGTGAGCGATACACCGTCCGGCGGTGCCGGACCAGGGTCGCGGCCGGAGGACGATGGCGGCATCGATCCCGAGGTCGTGATTCCGTTGTCGCCCGCCGACGAGGCCAACGGCGCCCGTCGTTCGGGGCGGGCTCTCCGCAAGAAGCAGATCGCGGCGTTGATGAACGCGGCCAACCAGCGCCCGGACCTGATAGACGTGCTCCGCAAGGCGCGCGAACAACTTCCGGGCGACCCGTCGTTCGGCGATCCGTTGTCCGTCAGCGGGCCAGGTGGCGCCCGCGCGGTCGCCAGGGCCGCCGACAAGCTCGTCGGCGACAATCCCAGCGCGGCTCGCGAGATCGGTTTCGGCGCACTGCAGGTCTGGCAGGCGATGCTGGAGCGCGTCGGCCGCGGCAAAGGCAGCGAAGAGATCACCGTCATGTTCACCGACCTGGTGGCCTTCTCCAGCTGGTCGCTGACGGCGGGCGACGAGGCGACCCTCGAACTGCTGCGCGAGGTGGCCAAGGCCATCGAACCGCCCATCGCCGATCGCGGCGGACGGGTGGTGAAGCGGATGGGCGACGGTGTCATGGCGGTGTTCCCCTCCGCCGACCGCGCGGTGCGCGCCGCCGTGCAGGCCAAGCGCAACCTGAGCCGGATCGACCTGCGCGGCTACCGCCCGCGCATGCGGATGGGCCTGCACACCGGCTCGCCGCGCGAGATCGGCGGCGACTGGCTCGGCGTCGACGTCACCATCGCCGCGCGCGTCATGGAGGCGGGCGGCAACGGCAACACCATGATCTCCGAGGCCACCCTGCAATCCCTCGAGCCCGAAACCCTCACCGAACTCGGCTTGACCGTCAAGCCCTACCGACGCAGCTTCTTCGCGGCCCCCCTCAGCGGCGTCCCGGAAGACCTCCGCATCTTCCGTCTGTCGAAGAACTAGGCCATGCGGCACGGTTCCGTCCGAATTCGCGGGCAGGACGGTCGCTGCGGGCACACTCGAAGTCTCGGATGCGAAGCGCTGCTCGGACTCGGACGAGTGGCTTGTGGTCGCGGGGGCGGCCGAGAGCTAGAAGAAACCCCAGGCGATGGCGCCCGCTGCGGCGAGGACGGCGCAGACCGCCAAGGCGATGGAGAGGGGCCGGGAGGTCTTCCAGGTGGAGTACGCACCGCCGATCAGGAAGCCGGCGAGGGCGAGCAGCAGCATCACGGTGACGTCGGTGGACATGGGGCCATTCTGGTGGGTCGCGGCTCGAGAGAGCCCCGCCGGGTATGTCGTCATGCCGCTAACCTGCTTCTACAATTAACAAGCACGCGCGCTTGATTTTTTCTTGACCGGATGTGATGCTGAACTCCGGAACGCGAACTCCACCGAAGGAGGCCCCCGGCTGATGAGCAAGTTGGCCGCCGATCCGGATGTGATCCGCATCGGCAACTGTTCCGGGTTCTACGGTGATCGGCTCAGCGCCATGCGCGAGATGCTCGAGGGCGGGCAGCTCGACGTGCTCACCGGCGACTACCTCGCCGAGCTGACCATGTTGATCCTGGGCAGGGACCGGATGAAGGACCCGAGCCTCGGCTACGCCAAGACTTTCGTCAAGCAGATCGAGGACTGCCTCGGGCTCGCCCTGGAACGTAATGTGCAGATCGTCGCCAACGCGGGCGGCCTGAATCCGGCAGGCCTGGCCGAGAAGCTGCGCAAGGTGGCCGCCGATCTCGGGCTGGACGCCAAGGTCGCGCACGTCGAGGGCGACGATCTGCTCTCGCGCGCAAGCGAACTCGGCCTCGGCAGCCCGCTCACGGCCAACGCCTACCTCGGCGCGTGGGGCATCGTCGAATGCCTGAACTCGGGCGCCGACATCGTGGTCACCGGCCGGGTCACCGACGCCTCGGTGATCGTCGGCCCGGCCGCCGCGCACTTCGGCTGGGGCCGAACCGATTACGACGCGCTCGCGGGCGCCGTGGTCGCTGGGCACGTCATCGAGTGCAGCACTCAGGCCACCGGCGGCAACTACGCCTTCTTCACCGAGCTCGCCGATCTCGGCAGGCCCGGCTTCCCGATCGCCGAGATCCGCCGCGACGGCAGCAGCGTGATCACCAAGCACGAGGGCACCGGCGGCGCGGTCACCGTCGACACGGTCGAGGCGCAGCTGATGTACGAGATCCAGGGCGCGCGCTACGCGGGCCCTGACGTCACGACGCGGCTCGACAGCATCCGGCTGAGCCAGGAGGGCCGGGACCGGGTGCTCATCAGCGGCGTCACGGGCGAGGCGCCCCCGCCGCAGCTCAAGGTCTCGCTGAACACCCTCGGTGGCTTCCGCAACGAGATGGAATTCGTGCTGACCGGCCTTGACATCCCGGCGAAAGCCGAACTGGCGCAACGTCAGCTGGAATCCTGGCTGCCGGTGCGCCCCGCCGAGCTGGAGTGGACGCTTGCCCGGCTGGACCGGCCGGACGCCGACACCGAGGAGCAGGCCAGCGCGCTGCTGCGCTGCGTGGTCCGCGACCCCGACCCGAACAAGGTCGGCCGCGCCTTCTCCAACGTCGCGGTGGAACTGGCCCTGGCCAGCTACCCCGGCTGCACCTTCACCACCCTGCCCGGCAACGGCTCGCCGTACGGCGTGTTCACCCCAGCCTTCGTCGACGCCACCGACGTGCCGCACACCGCGGTCCTACCGGACGGCACTCGTATCGAGGTCGCGGCGTCGTCGGAAACGACTGCGCTGGAAGGCGTCCCGGAACCGTCTCTGCCGGAGCCGTTGGCCGCGAACGAGACTCGTCGCGCCCCGCTCGGCGCCATCGCGCTGGCTCGCAGCGGCGACAAGGGCGGCGACGCGAACATCGGCGTATGGGTACGCACTGACGAACAATGGCGCTGGCTGGTGCACACGCTAACCGTCGACCGGATGAAGGAGCTACTGCCCGAGGCCGCCGCCCTGTCGGTCACCAGGCACGTGTTGCCGAACCTGCGCGCCGTGAACTTCATCGTCTCCGGCCTGCTCGGCAAGGGCGTGGCCTACCAGGCACGCTTCGATCCGCAGGCCAAGGGGCTCGGCGAATGGCTGCGGTCCCGTCACCTCGATATCCCCGTGGAGTTTCTCTCATGACCGGTGCCGTAGCTAGTCCGTGGAACACACCGGAGCGGCGCGAATTGCGCGCCACGGTGCGTGGTTTCGTGGAGCGCGAGATCCTGCCGTACCTCGACGACTGGGAGCGCGACGGCGAGATCCCGCGCGAGCTGCACAAGAAGGCGGGCGCACTCGGCCTGCTCGGCGTGCAATTCCCCGAGTCGGCGGGCGGTTCCGGCGGCGACGGCGTGGACGCCATGATCGTCTGCGAGGAGATGCACCAGGTCGGCGCCTCCGGCGGGCTGTTCGCCTCGCTGTTCACCTGCGGCATCTCGGTGCCGCACATCGTCGCCTCGGGCAACGAGGACCTGATCGAGCGCTTCGCCCGCCCAACCCTTGCCGGGGAGAAGATCGGTTCGCTGGCCATCACCGAGCCCGGCGGCGGCTCCGACGTCGGCCACCTCACCACCACCGCGCGCCGCGACGGCGACCACTACATCGTCAACGGCGCGAAGACCTACATCACCTCCGGCTGTCGCGCCGACTTCGTGGTCACCGCGGTGCGCACCGGCGGACCCGGTTCGGGAGGCATCTCGCTGCTCGTCGTGGAGAAGGGCACGCCCGGATTCACCGTCAGCCGCAAGCTGGACAAGATGGGCTGGCGCGCCTCCGACACCGCGGAACTGTCCTACGTCGACGTGCGGGTGCCGGTGGAAAATCTGGTCGGCCCGGAGAATTCCGGCTTCTATCAGATCGCTGGCGCGTTCGTCAGCGAGCGGGTCGGCCTCGCGGTGCAGGCGTATTCGCAGGCGCAGCGCTGCCTCGAGCTGACCCTCGAATGGGTGCGCAACCGGGAGACCTTCGGCCGCCCGCTGATCAGCAGGCAGGCCGTGCAGAACACGGTGACCGAGATGGCCCGGCGCATCGACGTCGCCCGCGTCTACACCCGAGATGTGGTGCAGCGCAGCGCCAATGGCGAGACCGATCTGATCGCCGAAGTCTGCTTCGCCAAGAACACCGCCGTCGAGGCGGGCGAGTGGGTGGCCAACCAGGCCGTCCAGCTCTTCGGTGGTCTCGGCTACATGCGCGAATCCGAGGTGGAGCGCCAGTACCGTGACATCCGCATCCTCGGCATCGGCGGTGGCACCACCGAGATCCTGACCGCACTCGCCGCCAAACGATTGGGGTACCAGTCATGACGATCTTGCGTAGCACGCTCGACAGCGGTTCGGCCGAGTACGGCGCCGCCGCGGAGGCGATGAACGCCAAGCTCGCCGAGATCGGCGCCGAGTTCGCCAAGAACGTCGCAGGCGGCGGCCCGGACAAGATGGCGCGGCACCGCAAGCGCGGCAAACTGACCGCGCGCGAGCGCATCGAACTGCTCATCGACGAGGATTCGCCGTTCCTCGAGCTGTGCCCGCTTGCCGCGTGGGGCAGCGATTTCCACGTCGGCGGCAGCGTGATTGCGGGCATCGGCATCGTCGAAGGCGTCGAATGCATGATCGTCGCACCGGATCCCACGGTGCGTGGCGGCACCTCGAACCCGTGGACGCTGCGCAAGAACCTGCGCATGAACGACATCGCCATGGAGAACCGCCTGCCGGTGATCGGCCTGGTCGAGTCCGGCGGCGCCGATTTGCCCACGCAGAAAGAGGTTTTCGTCCCCGGCGGCCGGATGTTCCGCGACCTGACGAAGCTCTCCGCGATGGGCATTCCGACCATCGCGCTGGTGTTCGGCAATTCCACGGCGGGCGGCGCGTACATCCCCGGCATGTCCGACTACACGGTGATGATCAAGGAACGCTCCAAGGTGTTCCTCGGCGGTCCGCCGCTGGTGAAGATGGCCACCGGTGAGGAGTCCGACGACGAATCCCTCGGTGGCGCCGAAATGCACGCCAGGACATCGGGTCTGGCCGACTATCTGGCCGCCGACGAGCAGGACGCGATCCGCATCGGCCGGTCCATCGTCAAGCGCCTGAACTGGAAGAAGCAGGGTCCCGCGCCGCGCGCTGAGGTGATCGAGCCGCTGTTCGACCAGGAGGAGCTGCTCGGTATCGTCCCCTCCGATCTGAAGATCCCGTTCGATCCGCGCGAGGTGATCGCGCGCGTCGTCGACGGCTCCGATTTCGACGAGTTCAAGCCGCTGTACGGCAGCAGCCTGGTCACCGGTTGGGCCGAGCTGCACGGCTATCCGGTCGGCATCCTCGCCAACGCGCGCGGCGTGCTGTTCTCCGAGGAGGCGCAGAAGGCGGCGCAGTTCATCCAGCTGGCCAACCAGTCGGATACGCCACTGTTGTTCCTGCACAACACGACCGGCTACATGGTCGGCAAGGAGTTCGAGCAGAAGGGCATCATCAAGCACGGCGCGATGATGATCAACGCCGTATCCAACTCGAAGGTGCCGCACATCTCGCTGCTGATGGGCGCCTCCTACGGAGCGGGGCATTACGGCATGTGCGGTCGCGCCTACGATCCGCGCTTCGTATTCGCTTGGCCCAGTGCGAAATCCGCGGTCATGGGCGGTGCCCAGCTGGCCGGTGTCATCTCGATCGTCGGCCGCGCCGCCGCCGAGGCGAAAGGCATGCCGTTCAACGAGGAAGCCGACGCGGGTATGCGCGCCATGATCGAGGCGCAGATCGAAGCCGAGTCGCTGCCGATGTTCATGTCGGGCAGGCTCTACGACGACGGCGTCATCGACCCCCGCGACACCCGCACGGTATTGGGCATGGCGCTGTCGGCCATCCACAATGCCCCGATCAAGGGCGCCGACGGCTTCGGCGTCTTCCGCATGTGAGGCAGCCGTGAATGTAATTTCGACCGTTTTGGTGGCCAATCGCGGTGAGATCGCACGCCGCGTCTTCGCCACGTGCCGGCGCATGGGCCTCGCGACCGTCGCCGTGTATTCCGACGCGGACGCCGCTGCTCCGCACGTCGGTGACGCCGACGCCGCGGTCCGGCTCCCCGGCAACACTCCCGCGGAGACCTACCTGCGCGGCGAGCTGATCGTCGAGGCCGCGCTCTCCGCGGGGGCTGACGCCATCCATCCCGGATACGGATTCCTCTCGGAGAACGCGGAATTCGCGCGGGCGGTGCAGGCGGCGGGTCTGATCTGGATCGGACCGCCGATCGAGGCCATCGAGCAGATGGGCTCGAAGGTCGCGTCCAAGAAGATGATGGACGCCGCGGGCGTGCCGGTGCTCGCCGAACTGGACCCGACCGAGGTCACCGAGGCGCACCTGCCGGTACTGATCAAGGCGTCCGCCGGTGGCGGCGGGCGCGGCATGCGGGTGGTGCGCGAGCTCGCCGATCTGGAACCGCAGATCGCGGCGGCCCGGCGCGAGGCCGAGTCCGCGTTCGGCGATCCGACCGTGTTCTGCGAGCGCTACCTGGAGACCGGCAGGCACATCGAAGTCCAGGTGATGGCCGATACGCACGGCACGATCTGGTCGGTCGGCGAGCGCGAGTGCTCCATTCAGCGCCGCCACCAGAAGGTCGTCGAGGAGGCGCCGTCGCCGCTGGTGGAGCGCATCGACGCCATGCGCGCGTCAGGCCCGGAGGCGGTAGCGCAGCGTGACCACGGAGGGTCCGCGCGCATGGCCAATGGGCAGAGCATGCGTGAGAGGCTGTTCGAGGCGGCTCGGCTGGCCGCGGGCGCGATCGGCTACACCGGCGCAGGCACCGTCGAGTTCCTCGCCGACGAGCAGGGTGATTTCTTCTTCCTGGAGATGAACACCCGTCTCCAGGTGGAACATCCGGTGACGGAATGCACCACGGGTCTGGATCTCGTACGCCTGCAACTCGAGGTGGCCGCCGGCGGCAGGCTGCCCGCCGAACCGCCCGCCATGCGCGGGCATTCGATCGAGGTCCGGCTCTACGCCGAGGATCCCGCACACGACTGGCAGCCGCAGAGCGGCACCGTGCACCGGATCGACATCCCCTCGGTGACAGCGGAATTCGATCTGCTCGAGCGAGCGGGCGTGCGCCTGGACACCGGCGTCGTCGACGGTTCGATCGTCGGCGTGCACTACGACCCGATGCTGGCCAAGGTCATCTCCTACGCCGAGACGAGGACCGAGGCGGCCCGGTTGCTCGCCACGGCCTTGCAGCGCGCCCACATCCACGGCTTGGTGACCAACCGCGACCTGCTGGTGCGGGTGCTGCGCCACCCCGCCTTCCTGGCGGGCGACACCGACACGGCGTTCTTCGACACGCACGGATTGTTCACGCTCGCAGCGCCTTTGGCGTCCGAGGCCGATGAGGCGTTGTCCATCCTCGCGGCCGCGCTCGCGGACGCCGCGGCCAACCGCGTGGCGGCGCGGGTCGGCGGCGGACTGCCGAGCGGCTGGCGCAATCTGCCCTCGCAGTCGCAGCGCAAGTCCTACGAGAGCCGCGTGAGCGGCGTGCACGAGGTCGGCTATCGATTCACCCGCTCGGGCGTGACGGTGGACGGCCATGAGGGTCTCGAGCTGGTCGAGCTGAGCCCCGAGCGTGTTGTGCTGAGCGTGCCCGGCGAACGCGGACCGGTGCGGCGGGCGTTCACCGTCGCGCGCTACGGCGATCTGGTCTGCGTCGACTCGCCGCTCGGGCCGGTGAGCGCGCGCAGGCTGCCGCGCTTCAGCGATCCGGCCGACCAGGTGGCCACCGGTTCGCTGCTCGCGCCCATGCCGGGCAGCGTGATCCGGCTCGGCGCGGAGGTCGGCGGCCGGGTGGACGCCGGGCAGCCGATTCTGTGGCTGGAGGCGATGAAGATGGAGCACACCATCGCCGCGCCCACCGCGGGCGTGCTGAGCGCGCTCAACGTCACCGTCGGCCAGCAGGTCGACATCGGCGCCGTCCTTGCCGTCGTGGATCCCGACGACGCGGTCAACGAGAACCAGGAGCAGTAATCCCATGAGCTTTATCGAATCCGACGAGCGCAAGCAGCTGCGGGCCGCGGTGGCGGGGCTCGCCGCGAAGTACAGCTATCGCGACTACGTGCTGCCCAAGGCGCGCAAGCACGAGCCGCTCACCGAATTGTGGGACGAAGCAGGCAAACTCGGCTTCCTCGGGGTGAACCTGCCGGAGGAGTACGGCGGCGGTGGCGCAGGCATGTACGAGCTGGCGCTGGTGATGGAGGAGCTGGCCGCGCAGGGCGCCGGACTGCTGCTCATGGTGGTCTCGCCCGCCATCTGCGGCACCATCATCACCAAGTACGGCACCGACGAGCAGAAGCAGGAATGGCTGCCCAAGCTCGCCGACGGCTCGGGCAAGATGGTCTTCGGTATCACCGAGCCGGACGCCGGGTCGAACTCGCACCAGATCACCACCACCGCCCGCCGGGACGGTGACGACTGGATCCTCAACGGCCGCAAGATCTTCATCTCCGGCGTCGACCAGGCCGAGGCGGTGCTGATCGTCTCGCGCACCGAGGACCACAAGACCGGCAAGCTCAAGCCCGCCCTGTTCATCGTCCCGACCGACGCGCCCGGCTTCACCAAGACGGCGCAGGAGATGGACATCATCGAGCCGGACCACCAGTTCACCCTGTTCCTCGACGACGTCCGTCTACCGTCCAGCGCCTTGGTCGGCAAGGAGGACGCCGCGCTGATGCAGCTGTTCGCGGGCCTGAATCCGGAGCGCATCATGGGCGCAGCGATGGCCGTCGGCCTCGGCCGCTACGCGATCGACCGCGCGGTGGAATACGCCAGGGAGCGCACCGTGTGGAAGACGCCGATTGGCGCGCACCAAGGCATTTCGCATCCGCTGGCGCAGGTGAAGATCGAGCTGGAGATGGCCAAGCTGATGATGCAGAAGGCCGCGACGCTCTACGACGCGGGCGAGGAGATGGGCGCCGCCGAGGCCGCGAACATGGCCAAGTACGCGGCGGCCGAAGCCAGCATCAAGGCGCTCGACCAGGCGATCCAGACGCACGGCGGCGCCGGTCTCACCGCGGACTACGGGCTCGCCGCCATGCTCGCCGCGTCCCGTATCGGCCGGATCGCTCCGGTCAGCAGGGAGATGGTGCTCAACTTCGTCGCCCAGTTCTCGCTGGGTCTGCCGAAGTCCTACTGACGCAGGAGACCCGATGACCGACACTTCCACCGCGCCGCTCGTTCGCTACGAGATCCGCGACGGTTTCGCGGTGCTCACCTTCGACTCGCCGCACAACCGCAACGCGCTGTCCTCGCGGCTGGTCACCGAGCTGATCGGCGGTCTGGACGCCGCTGCCGCCGATGACTCGGTGCGCGGCATCGTGCTCGCGCACACCGGCAACACCTTCTGCGCGGGCGCCGACCTCAGCGAGGCCAGCGACGCCGATCCCGCGGTGGCCGCCGATCAGCGCACCCGCGTGATGATCGGCGTCCTGCGCAGGCTGGTGGAGATCCCGAAGCCGGTGATCGCGCAGATCGACGGCAACGTGCGGGCGGGCGGCATGGGCATCGTCGCGGCCTGCGACTTGGTGGTGGCCGGTCCTGGCAGCTCCTTCGCGCTCACCGAGGTGCGGATCGGCCTCGCGCCGTTCATGATCTCGCTCACCCTGCTGCCGCGGCTGAGCCCGCGCGCGGCGAGCCGCTATTACCTCACCGGCGAGAAGTTCGGCGCCGAGGTCGCCACCGAGATCGGACTGGTGACGATCACCGCCGACGACCCGGCGGCGGAGGTCGCGCGGCTGGTCGGCGAGCTGCGCAAGGGTTCGCCGCAGGGTCTGGCCGAGGCCAAGCGTCTGGTCAACGCGGACATTCTCGCCGCGTTCGACGCCTCCGCCGAAGAGCTCGCGCGGCGTTCGGCGAGCTTCTTCGGCACCCCCGAGGTGCACGAGGGGATGCTGGCCTTCCTACAGCGGCGCGCACCGAGCTGGGCAGAATAGCGCCATGGCGACACCCCACGAACCCAAGCAGGATCGCAGCCGGGCAACACGGCAGCGCCTGCTCGAGGCGACCATCGACTGTCTGGCCGAGATGGGCTGGGCCGCCGCGACGGTCGCGGTGGTCGCCGAACGGGCCGGGGTGTCGCGCGGTGCTGCCCAGCACCACTTCCCGACCAGGGAGGACCTGATCACGGGCGCGCTGGAGTACATGTTCGACACGCGCATGGATCAGGCCAAGGCGGAAGCGCAGACGATCGCGGGGGTGGCCGAGGGCGTCGGCCGGACGGAGGCCGTCGTCGCGGGTCTGATCGAGTCCTACACCTCTCCGCTGTTCAAGGCGGCGTTGCAGGTGTGGACGCATGCCGCCGCCGACCCGGTCCTCCGCGAACGGATTGTGCCGCTGGAAGCGAAGTTCGGACGGGTCGCCCACCGCAGGGCGGTCGAGGCGCTCGGCGTCGACGACTCGGATCCGGTCGCGCATCATCTGGTGCAGGCGACCCTCGACCTGGCCCGCGGGCTCGGTCTCGCCGACGTCCTCACCGATGACTCCGCCCGCCGCAAAGAGATCGTTCAGCAATGGTCGGCGACACTGCACTCGGCGCTCTTCGCGCCGAGCTGAGGTCTGCACCGCACGGCTTCTGAACCTTGCGGCTCCGCACTGTGCGGCTCTCGTATCGCGCGACTTTCGAATGGTGCCGCGACGCACCGCATAGCTCCTGAGCTGCGCGCCCTTTGCGATGTCACACTCGTCGCCCCCGCGTCGTCCTCCCTGTGAACGCGGAACATCGCCGCAGCGGAACACAAGGAGCAGGACATGAACGCCAGCAAGAAGATCGCCGTCGCCGGAGCCACCGGACGCCTCGGCCGCCACGTGGTCGACGTGCTGAACGAGCAGGGCCACGAGGTGGTGGCCTTCTCCCGCGCCAACGGCGTCGACATCGAGACCGGAGCAGGCCTCGTCGAGGCGCTGGCCGGGGTCGACGTGGTGATCGACGCCTCGAGCACGCCGTCGGCCGACAAGGATGTCGCCACCGCGTTCTTCACCGCCGCCGCGCGCAACCTGCACGAGGCGGGCCACCAGGCCGGGGTCGAGCGGCTGGTGGTGGTGTCCATCATCGGCATCGACAGTACGGTGGCTGGCTACAACGCCGCGAAGCTGACCGGCACGCTGCTGCCCGGCTCGCACGCGACCCTGGCGGGCCCGACCTTCGCCAAGTGGCTCGAAACGACCCACCCAACACGCTGACCGCCGCGCACCGGCGACCTCGCAGAGGATTCGCTCGCCTCGCAGGGCTTACAGTCTCTGCGAAGCGGGGAGAAGGTCTGCGAGGTCGTCAGTGGGGTTCAGCGGGTGGTCAGGTCGTGGACGGTGACGCCGTCCACCTCCTCGGCGGGGAAGTTGGCCCGCACCCAGGCGGTGATCTCGGCGCTCTCCGAGGACTGGTCGCCGTTTGAATGGGCGTCCTCGCCGCCCAGGAAGTAGTGGATTTTGCCCTCGGCCACGTACTGCTGGAACTCGGCCAGGGTGGGCGACGGATCGCTGCCGTTGAAACCGCCGATCGGCATCACCGGCAGCTCGGTGGCGAGCTGATAACCCGCCGCGCGGTTCGAGCTGACTGTCGCGGCCACCCAGGTGTAGGCGTCGCCGTTCTGCTCGAGCAGCGCGACCAACTTGTCGCCCGGGGCACTCGCACTCATGAATCCACCGGCCGGACCACCGAAACCGGCTGGGCCGCCGCCTGTTCCACCTGGCCGCGTAATGTCGTTGCCTTGCCCTGCTCCGTTGTCGGGAGCGGTGCCGTTCCCCGGCCCGGCGCCGTTGTCGGGCGCAGAGCTGATGCCAGGTGCGGTACCGCCGGGGGCTGGAGCAGTATCGCCGACACCCGCCGCCCCTCGGGGCGCTCCGTCGCCTCCGTTGCGACCGGGCATCGATCCGCGCGGCATGCCCGGCGCAGTCCCCCCATCCATCCGTCCGCCAGGTCCGCCGTCACCAGGCCCACGCCCGCCGAAGCCGGACCTGACATACGGACCCGCCGTCGGGATCGGACCGGAATGCGGTGTGGCCAGGGTGTGGGCGGTGTACGCGATCGGTCCGGCCAAGCCGACGAACGCGACGGTCATGGCGGCGGCGAGGGAACGCTTGCGCCCCAGCGGGAACAGCAGCGCCACCGTCACCGCGACACCCGGCACCAAGATCGCCCACCGCAGCCACGGCACGAAATCGGCGCTGCGCGAGAGCAATACCCAGGCGGTCGCGGTGGTCACGCCGGTCGCGACGGCCAGCGCCACCCGCACCAAGACCCGGCCCCGTTCACGCCACAGCAGGACCGCGCCGGAGCCGGCCAACGCCGCGATCGCGGGCGCGAGAGCGACGGTGTAGTACTGGTGGAAGATTCCCGCCATGAAGCTGAACACCAGGCCGGTCACCAGCAGCCATCCACCCCACAGCACCAGCGCGGCGCGCCTGCCGTCGGTCCGAGGGGCCTTGGCGCACAGAACGACCCCGGCGACCAGCGCTACCAACGCCGCGGGAATCAGCCAGGCGATCTGCCCGCCCTGCGCGGGTTCGAACAGCCGGGCGATGCCGGTGTCTCCCCACATCATGCCCCGGACGCCTTCCGCGCCGCCGGGTCGGACGCTGCCGGTTTCGTTGCCGTTGAGGCGGCCGAGCCCGTTGTAGCCGAGCGTCAGCTCCAGGATCGAATTGTGCTGGGAGCCGCCGATCCACGGCCGCGATGACGCGGGCCAGAGCTCCACCGCCAGCAGCCACCAGCCCGCCGCCGCGACCATCGAAGCACCCGCCGCGCACAGCTGCGCGATCCGCTTGCCCAGCGCGGGCGGACCCGCGATGAGATAGGTCAGCGCGAGCGCGGGCACCACGAGCAGCACCTGCAACTGTTTGGCGAGAAAGCCGAAACCGATGAAGGCGCCGGTGAGCACGAGCCAGCGCCAGCGGCCGTCCGCGACCGCGCGCAGCATGGCCCACGCCGCGGCGACCATCGAGAACACCAGCAGCGCGTCGGGGTTGTTGAACCGGAACATCAGCGCGGCAACGGGAGTCACGGCGAGTACCAGCCCGGAGAGCAAGCCGGCGGCAGGACCGAACGAGCGCCGCACCGTAGCCCACAGCAGCGCCACCGTGCCGACGCCGAGCAGCACCTGTGGGACCAGAATGCTCCAGCTGCTCAGGCCGAACAGGCGCACCGAGAGTTCCATCAGCCACAGCGAGGCAGGCGGTTTGTCGACGGTGATCGAGTTCCCCGCGTCGGAGGAGCCGAAGAAGAACGCCGTCCACGACCGCGAACCCGCCTGCACGGCGGCGGAATAGAAGGCATTACCCCAGCCGTTCGCGCCGAGGTTGTACAGGTAGGCCATCGCGGTACCGACGAGCAGCGCGGCGAGTGCCGGGTACTCCCAGCGATGGGGCTCCCGCGAGTTCGAGTTTCGCTGAAGCGAAACGGATTCCGGTGGCGTCAGCGTCGCGGTGCTCACCGGCCGCCCCCATCCACCGCGGTCGTCCGGTACTGTCGGTCACCCGCGTTCCGGAAGACCCAGCGCAATCCGACGAACCGCGCCAGGGTCGCCACGAGGTTGGCGACGACCAGCACCAGCAGTTCCCACTGCACGGCCACGTCCGGCGCCCAGCGGTGCAGCGCGAACAGCGAACCGCTCGTGACCAGCAAGCCGAATCCGAAGAGCAGCAGGCCCTGGAATTGATGCGCCACAACCCCGGTCGTGCCGCGCACACCGAAGGTGAAGGCGCGGTTGGCCGTGGTGTTGCCGACGGCCGTCACCAGCAGCGCGAGAAAGTTCGCCGCCTGCGGTCCCACCAGCGGTTGCCACAGCAGGTACAGCAGCAGATACGCGACAGTCGAAGCGATGCCGATGAGCGCGAACCGCACCGCCTGACCCACCATGCCCAGCGGCACGCCCGGAACCAGCGGTTCCCGCCCGACGGCTCGTCGCACGTCGTCCAATGGCAATGCGCCGGTGGCCATGGCCCGGCCGAGCCGCCAAATGCCCTGGAGATCTTTGCGCGCGGTGTCGACGATGTCGACGCGGCTGTCGGGATCGTCGATCCAGTCCACCGGCACCTCGTGGATGCGCAGCCCCGCGCGTTCGGCGAGCACCAGAAGTTCGGTGTCGAAGAACCATTCGCCGTCCTGAACCAGCGGCAGCAGCCGCCGCGCGACATCGGTGCGCATCGCCTTGAACCCGCACTGCGCGTCGGAGAAACCGGTGCGCAGCGCGGCCTTCAGGATCAAGTTGTAGCTGCGCGAGATGAACTCGCGCTTCGGTCCGCGCACCACCCGCGATCCCGCGGACAGGCGGGTGCCGATGGCGAGATCGGAGTGGCCGGAGACCAGCGGAGCCACCAGGGGCAGCAGCGCGTCGAGGTCGGTGGACAGGTCGACGTCCATATAGGCGACGACCTGCGCGTCGGACTGCTCCCACACGGCGCGCAGCGCCCGGCCGCGACCCTTGGCGTCCAGGTGCACCACGCGCACATCGTCGTATTCGGCCGCGAGCAGCCGGGCCACCTGGAGGGTCGTGTCGGTGCTCGCGTTGTCGGCGATGGTGATACGCGCCGGGAAGGGGAAGCCGCCGCCGAGGTAGGTGCGCAGTCTGCGCACACAGACGCCGAGATCGGTCTCCTCGTTGTAGACGGGTATCACCACGTCGAGCACGGGCGGTCGGCCCGTGGCTCGGTTCTGCTCCGCCGCGCTGGCGACGGCCACGGTTTCGGTCATGGTGTCCACCGTTGTGGGCGGAGCTGCCGTGGCGCTGGGACCGGGCTGTGAGGTTGCTGGGTACGTTGACGCCTACGCAGCCGGACGCCCCGGGCGGCATGGCCGGAGTGAAGGGGGTACGCCTACCGCAGTCGGCGGATGCGCAGCACCGTATCCTCCCTGCGGCCCTCCTGGCCCTCTGGACCAGGCCACTCGCGACCGACGACCTCCTCGGTCTCGACCCGCCATTCTCCCGGCTTCGGATCGAGGGCGGCGAGCGTGCCTGGGATGGTCGGGAATTCGATGGACGGCGGCTCGGTCATCCAGGTCGGCCAGCCCGCGTGTCCCACGACGATGAGCACACCGCCGGGCGCGACGGCCTCGGCGGCGAGCCGCAAGATCTTGTCGCGTTCGCCGTCCGCGGCGACCGGCGAATGCAGGAACTGGGCCGACACCAGATCGAACGAGCCTGCGGGGAACGATTCGGCGAGATCGTGTCGCTCCCAGGTGATTCTGTCGGCGACGCCCGCCGCCGCGGCGCGCTCGGCTCCGCGCGCCAGCGCGATGGCCGACACGTCGGCCGCCCGGACCCGCCAGCCGCGCTCGGCCAGCCAGATGGCATCGCCGCCTTCGCCGCAGCCCAGGTCGAGCGCGGTGCCCGGCGTGAGATCGGCGGCTTCGCGAACCAGCAACACGTTAGGTTTCCCGGTCCACACCTGATCGCGCTCACGGTAGAAGTCTTCCCAGTACTCCTGAGCGGTGGTATCGGTCATCGAACGCCTCTCCTGACCTGCGTATGCCGGTGATGAACTGCGGGAAGCACCCGCAAGAGCATGGTGCACGCAAGTGGAGATGCCGAGCCAGATTCTTTGCTGTTTCGGCAAAGCGACTACTGATCGAAATCGATGTGGACGCGGCCGGAAATGGGAACGGATTGGCACGCGAGGGTCAGGCCGAGGGCGAGATCGGCGTCACCTCCACCACTTCCAGGGTGTGCACGCGAATTGGCCCGCTCCATCGTTCCCGCCTACAACTCGATGCCGAACCGGCCCGCGGCCCGCTTGCCCAGCCGGTACAGCGGCACGCCGAGATCCTCGTAGTGCGGCCCGAGCAGCCTCGGGATCAGGTCGAAGCCGCGGGCGTCCGGCCCGATGAGCACGCGCGCCTTGTTCTTGCGCACGCCGCGCAGGATGATCTCGGCGGCCGCTTCCGGGCTGGTCATGGCGATCAGCTCGAAGCCGCGGCGCACCTTCTCCCGGTCGACCCCCTCCGGAATGCCGCGCGCGTTCGCGGCGATGGCGGTCGACACGCCGCCGGGATGCACGCAGGTGACTCCGACCGGATATCCGGCGATGCGCATTTCCTGCCGCAACGCCTCGGTGAAGCCGCGCACCGCGAATTTGGCGGCGTTGTAGGCGCTTTGGGACGGAATCCCCATCAGCCCGAAGACCGAGGAGATATTGACGATGTGCCCGTCGCCGGATGCGATCACATCGGGCAGGAAGGCCTTGGTCCCGTGCGCGACGCCCCAGAAGTCGATGTTCATGAGCCAGTCGAAATCGTCCCAATCCATGTCGATGACGTCGGCGCTGAGCGCCACCCCGGCGTTGTTCACCACCAGGTTCACGCCGCCGAATTCCGCGCGGACGTCCTCGGCATGCGCGTAGACCGCCGCCCGCTGCGCGACGTCGAGCTGATAGGGAACCGCTGTGGCGCCGAGCTTTTCGCAGCGGACCGCGGTGTCCGCGACCGCACCGGCGTCGATATCGGAAAGCGCGAGGCGGCTGCCGTGCCGCGCCAGCTCCAGCGCGAGCGCCCGGCCGATGCCCGAGCCCGCGCCGGTGATGACGGCGACCTTGTTGTCGAAACGGCGCACGCAATCCCCCTGTCAATTGCCGGTGACGGCGCTCGGGAAGGTCTGGGCGGGAACGTTTTCCAGCGCGACGGTAGGAAGCGCCGGAGCGTTCGGCACGGGACCGATGAACTCGTATTCGTCCGCGCGCAGCCGCCTGGTCTGTAGCCAGTATTGCCAGGTGAAGCCGGACCACAACGTGCGGTTGTTGCCGTGCTCGTCCAGATACCAGCTGCGGCAGCCGCCCGTGTTCCACACCGAGCGGACCAGCTTGTGCTGGAGTTCGGCGTTGAATCGGTCCTGCGCCGTCCGCCGTGGCACCAGCGCCACCGCTCCGCGCGACCGCACCCGCCGGATCGCGTCCAGCACGTAGTGGATCTGCGATTCGATCATGAAGACGACCGAGTTGTGACCGAGGCCGGTGTTCGGGCCGAGCAAGAAGAATGCGTTCGGCATATCGGCCACGGTGATCCCGCGGTGCGCCTGCACGCCCTCCACCGTCCAGCGCGCGGCGAGGTCGATGCCGTAGCGTCCGGTGATGGACAGGTCGGTGAACGAATCGATGACGTGGAATCCGGTGCCGTAGATGATCACGTCGGCCGGGTGTTCGACGCCGTCCGCGGTGACGATGCCACCGGCGGTGAGGTGGTCGATGCGGTCGGTGACCACCGTGGTCTTCGGATCGGCCAGCGCTGGATAGTAGGTGTCTGAGCCGAGCAGCCGCTTGCAGCCGGCGCGGTAGTCCGGCGTCACCGTTGCGCGCAGCGCGGGATCGGCGATCTGGCGCGCGATGTGCCGCTTGCCGACCCATTCCAGCGTCTTCAGCAGGTCGGGCCTGCGGGTCATCGCGTACGCGCCGACCTCGGCGCCCCAGTAGATGCCGTTGCGCAGCGCGAAGCGCAGTCCGGGCACCCGGCGCAACGCGGCGCGGAACCGATCGGAGAAGACCACGTCGGCGCGCGGCAGCACCCACGGCGCGGTGCGCTGGAATACCGTCAGCGAGCCCACCTCGCCGACTATCTCCGGCACGAATTGGACTGCGCTCGCCCCGGTCCCGATCACCGCCACCCGCTTGCCGCGCAGGTCGACCCCGTGGTCCCATCGCGCAGAATGGAAAGTCGCTCCCGCGAATTCGGCACTGCCGGGGAATTCCGGAATGCTCGGAACGTGCAGCGCCCCGATGGCCGAGACGATGAAGCGCGCGATGTACTCCTGTCCGTCGGCGCTGAACGCGTGCCAGCGTCCCTCGTCCTCGTCCCAATAACCGCGAACCATGTATTTGCCGAATATGATTCGCTCGCGCAGCCGGTACTTGGCCACGACTTCCTGGAGATAGGCGAGTATCTCCGGCTGATCGGAGAACAGCCGCCGCCAATTCCACCTCGGCTCGAAGGAATACGAGTACAGGTGCGTCGGCACGTCGCAGGCGCAGCCCGGATAGGTGTTGTCGCGCCAGGTGCCGCCGATGTCGTCGGCCTTCTCCACGATCAGGTAGTCGCCGAATCCAGCCTTGTCCAGCGCGATTCCCATGCCGAGGCCGGAGAATCCGCTGCCGATGATCAGTACCCCGGTGCGCACCGGAGCCGAGTGCCGTGTCGCCATCGCTTCACTCCCACCGGTCACGCCGCCGCACGGCGGTCGAGGTCGTCGAGAATGTCCTGCGGCACGCTGCGCGACATGCGGTAGAGCCGTCGCATCACCGCGCCGTCGAGCATGCCGACCTCGTGCGCGAAACGCAGCAGCGGTTCGCCCGCGAAGGTCGCGTTCGCCCGGAAATTCGGTGAGGTGAAGGCGGCGAGAAAGCCGTGCAGCGGATCGATGCCGACCGACCGGTAGACGCGCGGATCGATCAGCACGGGATACACGCCGAGCACCATCACCGCGAAGACCAGCCGGTGAAAGGCGTTGGACGCCTTACCGCGCGCATCGATGGCGCGCACCAATTCCTCACGCGCGTAGGTGATGTGGCGCGCCTCCTCCAGCACGTGGATCTTCATCAGCTGTCGCACATGGGGTTGCAGGTCCGGATCGTTCATGGCCTCGCGCTGCGACCGGTCCAGGATCTCCTCGATCAGCAAGGTGCCCGCGTAGGTCGATGGCCCGAGCGGAATGAAGGCGGCGAGGCGGCCCAGCTTGCGGCCGGTCTTCGGCAACAGATACGGGCGCAGGCCGGTGAGATTCACCAGGCGGCCGAACATGGTGGAATGCCTTGTCTCCTCGCCGATCTCGGCGAGCGCGTAGCGGGTGTGATCGTCCACCAGTCGCTCGCTCTCCAGCACGGTGCGCAAGAGCATCGTGCTCAGCCCCGCCTCCGCGAAGATGCCGAAACCGAGCACGCTGACCAGCTCGTGCAGGCCGAGTTCGGTGCGCTGCTCCGGGGTGAGCCTTTCCCACAGCGCGGTGCCGTACAGCGACTGCCGGTGTTCCGGCATCCAGTGCTTGCCCGGCTCGATCGGCGCGTCCCAATCGATGTCGACCTCGCCGTCGTAGGCGCGCTCGGCGGAGGAGCGCAGCAGGCGCACGGCGGTCTTCTGCCGGTCGCCGACCGTCTTGCGGCGCACCGTCGAAGCGCCCGCGGTGGTGACGATGGGTTTGGCTTCGGTGGTCATCGCACCGCTCTCCTGTTCGTGATCGAGCGAACCCGCGAACTGCCCTGCGGCCGTGGCGTTTCGCGGAGGAACTCGCGCACGGTCGCGGTCGCGGCGCGTGCGTTGCGTCGATAGGCGCCGGTGGTGACGGCGACCGCGGCTCCGGCGAGCGGATGGATGCCGACGGCGCGATAGACGGCCGGGTGTACGAGCGTCGCGTAGGCGACCGCGACCACGGCGCTGAGCGCCCAGCGGTGCAGCGCGACGCGTATCGGCCCGCGAGAGTCGATGGCGCGCAACAACTCCGCGCGCGTCACCGCGATGTGGCGGGCGCTGGAAGCGGCGTGCAGCATCGCCAGCTGGCGCAGATGCGGCTGGATGTCCGAGTCGGCGGTGAGCTCGCGCAGCAGCTGTGCCGCCATCTCCTCGACGAGCAAGCGGAAGCCGAGCGCGCTCGGACCATCCGGAATCCACAGCGTGAGCTTGGTCAGCGCGCGCAGCGGCGCAGGCAGCCGATAGGGCGGCAGGCCCGTCGCGTTGATCAGCCTGCTGTACATGGTCGAGTTGCGGCTCTCGTCGCGGATCGCCGCGAGCGTGAATCGCGTGTGATCGTCTACCGGATCGCGGCTTTCGACGACGTCGCGGAACATCAGCATGGAGACCATCGATTGCGCGTAGATGCCGATGCCGAGCATGCTGACCAGCTCGTGCTTGCCGAGTTCGCGTCGCTGCTCGGGGGTCAGCAGCTCCCACAGCCTGCTGCCGTACAGCGACACGCGTTCCGGCGGAAGCCAATGCTTCGCTGGATCGGGTGGTGCGTCCCAATCGATGTCGAGATCGGGATCGTAGGCCGCCTCCGCGGCGCCCGCGGACAGCAGCCGTCGTGCGGTGGCCTGCCGATCGCCGATGTGGCGGCGGCGTCGGACGGCCCCGCCGGACGGCGTTGTGGCAGGCCGGAAGCCGTAGTCGTGGCTGGACGTCATCGTCCCCACCAGCTCTCTGTGCTGGGTTGCGATCCGCTGTGCCGGAAGGCGGAGGAACGAGGACCCGCTGATGCGGAACTCCTAGTATCCAGTACCGCTAGTTCCGTGTACATTGACGAGTGTGTCCCACGTCTCACTCGATGTCAACGGTCGAGGTCGAGCCGGGTTTTTACGAGCGAACACAGGAGCCGCGATGAACAGCGCCTTCGCCGACAGTCCGCACGCGGGCTCCGATTACCTGGGCGCGGCGACCATCCTCGCCCACGGCCGCGAGATCCAAGTGCAGGTCGAACTGCGTGGCTATCGGGAACCGATCGACGGCATCTACCGGTGGTTCGGCCGGATCCGCCCCAACGACGACCTGGCCGCCGCGCTCGGTGACGAGCCGCGCACCAAGGTGACCATCCGCACCGAACACGGCGCCCGAGAGGGTTATGTCGGCGATCCCGATCCGTGGCGGCGATTTCGCATCACGGGCAAGAGCAGTCCGCCGTTCCCGGTTCCGACCGAGTTGCCCGAGGTCGGGTGAGGGATTGGTACGGTCGGATCCGTGATGCACAGCCGCCGGGAAGTCGACAAGGCGCGGCCCAAGCGGGTCGACGCCCGCACCGAGCGGTGGCGTGCGCATCGGGTGAAGGTGCGCGACGAGTTCGTCGACGCGGCGTTCCGCGCGCTGGACAAGTTCGGCCCCGACGTCAGCATGGGCGATATCGCCAAGGAAGCGGGCGCCGCGAAGCCCAAGCTGTACCGGCACTTCGAGGACAAGACCGACCTCTACAACGCCATCGTCGACCGAGTGCGCGACATGCTGTGGGAGCGCGTCATCTCCAGCATCGACCTCACCAACGACTCCGCTCGCGAACTGGTGCGCCGCGGCGCGGCGGAATACGCGCTTGCGGTCACCGAGCACCCGAACGTCTTCCGTTTCATGCTGCACAGTCACTTCACCCAACAGGCCGACGAGTCCGAGCGCGCGCTGCAATCGGCCAGGCAGTCGGCGCGCAGGGCCGCCGAGCTGTTCGCCGGTCTGGTCGAGGACGAGTCGATCGACGTGGCCAGCGTCGAGCTCGTCAACTATTCGATATTCGGCGCGGTCGCCTCCGCCACCGATTGGTGGCTCGGCGCGAATCGGCTCCAGGCCAACGCCATGCCGATCGAGAAGTTCGTCGCCTACATCGCCGAGATCGTCTCGGCGCTCGCCGAGGCCAACGCCCGTCTCAACGGCATCGTCATCGACACCGATCTACCCCTGCACCACGCCTTTTCGACCGAGTCATCCTGACCCCGAAGGTGCCGCCGCGGACGGCACGGGGGCCTTGCCGCGTCCACTGCGAACGCCCTTGTTCCTGGCCGAGCCGCGCCATTGAGGCCGGCCGTGTTCGCGACAACTTCAGTATGGACCCGCCCACCGACAAGTTTTCCCGCCCGGCTCGCCGCACCAGACGGCGCGGACGTCAGGAACGACTCAGCCGCCACAGCGGCGAGACCGGCCCGTGGCCCGCGCCGAGATCGTAGGAGGCGGCCAGGCATCGGCGGGTCCATTCCTTGGCGAATTCGACCGCCTCCGGCACCGGATAACCGTGCGCTAGGGCACACGCGATGGCCGCCGCGAGGGTGTCCCCGCCGCCGTGGTCGTTGCCGGTGGTGATGCGCGGCGCGGGGAATTCGTAATAGTTCTCGCCGTCGAAGAGCAGGTCGGTGCTCAGCTCGGAGGAGCGCATGTGCCCGCCCTTCACGATCGCCCAGCGCGGCCCCATGGCGTGCAGCGCCTCGGCCGCGCGGCGCGCCTCGGCCTGGTCGGTGACCGTGATTCCGGTGATCAACCTGACCTCGTCGAGGTTGGGCGTCACGATCGTGGCGAGCGGAATCAGCGTGTGGCGCACCGCATCCAGCGCCTCGGCGTGCAACAGCGGGTCGCCGTGCATGGACGCCGCCACCGGATCGACCACCAGCGGAATCACGCCGTCGCGGCCGATGCCGACTTCGCGGCAGACCTCGGCCACCGCCTCGATGATGGCCGTCGAGGCGAGCATGCCCGTCTTGGCCGCGCCGACGCCGATATCGAGGACCACCGAACGCACCTGGTCGGCGACGATCTGCGGGGGAATCTCGTGGAAGCCGCTCACGCCGACCGAGTTCTGCACCGTCACCGCCGCGACCGCGACGCAGGCGTGCACCCCGCACATCGCCATCGTGCGCGCGTCGGCCTGGATTCCGGCGCCGCCGCCGGAGTCGGTGCCTGCGATGGTGAGGACGCGGACCGGGGTCTGTCCGTCGGCGGGAAGGGGGAGCAGTTTCACAGCCCGACCCTAACCCCTGAAGGGCGACGCGCACCCGGCCGCCGTCAAGCAAATGAAAACCATTATCATTAGCCTGTGACCACTTCCACGCGCTCCGATCCGCTACCCGTCACCGTGCTGTCCGGTTTCCTCGGCGCAGGCAAGACGACGCTGCTCAACCACATCCTGGCCAATCGCGAGGGCCGCCGGGTAGCGGTCATCGTCAACGACATGAGCGAGGTGAACATCGACGCGGCGCTGGTCGCGGGCCAGGGACACCTGGACCGCACCGAAGAGAAGCTGGTCGAGCTCACCAACGGCTGCATCTGCTGCACGCTGCGCGAGGACCTCATCGAGGCGGTGGGCAGGCTGGCCAAGGAGGGGCGTTTCGATCAGCTGGTCATCGAATCGACGGGGATCTCGGAGCCGATGCCGGTGGCGGCGACCTTCGACTGGGAATTCGAAGACGGCTTTCGGCTCGGCGACATCGCCCGGCTCGACACCATGGTGACGGTGGTGGACGCCTCGACCTTTCTCGGCGAGCTGGTGCGCGGACAGGCGCTGGCGGAACGGAATCTGGAGGCGGGCGAGGGCGACGAGCGCAGCATCGCCGATCTGCTGGTGGACCAGGTGGAATTCGCCGACGTGCTGCTGATCAACAAGACCGACCTGGTGAGCGCCAACGCCGCGGGGACGGTGGAAGCCACGGTGCGACGGCTCAATCCGCGCGCTCGCGTGCTGCGCGCCGAGCGTGGCGTCGTCGAGCTCGGCGAGGTGCTCGGCACCGGAAGGTACAACCCGGTGGTCGCGGCCGAGGCGGAAGGCTGGGCCGAAGAGCTTGCAGGTGGCCATGTTCCGGAGACGGAGGAGTACGGCATCCGCAGCATCACCTACACCGCGGAGCGCCCGTTCCATCCGGCTCGATTGGCATCGGCTCTCGATCAGCTGCGAGGCATGTTGCGCAGTAAGGGTTTCTGCTGGATCGCCAGTAGGGCGAATCTGGCGGCGATCTGGTCGCAGTCCGGACCGAATCTGACCTTCGAGCCCGCCGCGTGGTGGTCGTCGCTGGAAGTGCCCGCGGGACAGGAAATCGTCTTCATCGGCGTGAAGCTGGACGGCGACCGGGTGCGCGCGCTGCTGGACGACGCCCTGCTCACCGACGCCGAATTCACCGCGGGCCCAGAGCTTTGGGCCGAATTCGACGACCCGTTCCCGGCGTGGGGTGAGCTGCACGAGCACGCGTGAACCGTGGTGGTCGCGCCGGTGAAGTGCCGCGTCCGCTTCATCGTGCCGCAGCTCGCCAGCCCAACCCGCCGCGGCCCACGCGCGATTGAGGGGGCGTTGGTCGCGGCAGGTGATCGCACACAGGGTTCACACGCCCCACATAAGCGCAGGCTGTGAGGGGCGTGTGGCCTGTGTGGGAGATCGCTTTCGATGCGCGGCATCAGTTCGAGATGCCCGGCGTCAGGTGCAGATAGGTCGAATCGGTGAGTTGTTCGAGCAGGAAGTCGGCGATGTCGGCTCGCGCGATCTTCAGGGTGAGCCCGCGCTCGGACCCGGGGAACCCGCGCCGGTAGCTGCCGGTGCGCGGTCCGTCGGTGAACGCGCTCGGCCGCACGATGGTCCAGTCCAGATCGCTGGCTCGCACGTACGCCTCCTGCTCGACGTGGTCGTTGTAGGCGCGGCGCAGCAGCAGGCCGAAAAACACGTACTTCCAGAGGAAGTCGAGGTTGTCGCGGCTGTCGCCGACGCCGAGGGTGCTCTGGCAGATCAGCCGCTTCACGCCGGTCCGGTGCATCGCCTCCACCACCGATTTGGTTCCGGCGTAGCGGACCAGGCCCTTGCGACCGTCGCCCAGCGCGATCAGCACCGCGTCCTGACCGGCGACCGCCCGCTCGGCCTGGTGCGTGTCGAAGACGTCGCCCTCCACCACGCGCAGGCGCTCGTGCCGCTGGGTGACGCCCGCCGCGTCGCGGGTGAAGGCGGTGACCTCGTGACCCTGCTCGAGCGCCTGCTCGACGATCAAGCGGCCGACGCTGCCGGTGGCTCCGAAGACTGCGATTTTCATGGTGTTCTCCTTCGCGGTGAAAGCTGTTGTGCCGTTGGTGAATCCAGTACATCAACGGGAAGCGAGACGAACCATGGCCGTGACTCTCGATGACATAAGCGAACGTCCACACGTCCCGGCGCGCACCCGGGAACGGATGCGCGCCGCTTCGGACTGCGGGGCTACCGGTACACCGCGAAGAACGCGGTGATCTCGCCCGCGATCAGCTCGGGCGCCGAGTGGTGCAGGTAGTGGGTCGGCACGTCGTGGGTCCGCCAGGACACGATGGCCTTGTGGTCGCGGTCGGCGAAGCGGCGGATGCCGTGGAAATCGCCGGTGGAGCCGCAGAGCGCCAGCGGGACGGTGGTCGGCTCGGACGGTTGCTGCGCCTTCGCGTTCTCGAAGTACTGCCGGATCGCCGAGCCCGCGGTGTTGGTGAACCAGTGGATCGCGATGTTGGTGAGCACGAATTCGTCGTCCAGGTCGGGGCCGAGCAGCTGTGCGTTCCAGCCGACGAGCCCGGTCGGCGAGTCCGAGATCGCGTGCGCCAACGTCTGCGGCTGCTGCGCCTGGAGGATGTTGAAGCTCATCTTGTTCTGCGCGAACCACTCCAGCGTCGCAAGCGACTGTTGCTCGTCCTCGGTCAGGTCGGTCAGCTCGGCCGGATCGCCGGACGGGAACGAGTACACCTGCGAGACATGCACGCCCGCGACGTGTTCGGGATCGACCCGGCTGATCTCGGCGGAGATCTGCGCGCCGCCGTCGTTGCCGACCGCGCCGTAGCGCGAGTACCCGAGCCTGCTCATCAGCTCCGCCCACGCCTTGGCGATTCGGGTGTTGTCCCAGCCGGATTCCTTTGTCGGGCCCGAGAATCCGTATCCGGGGACGGAGGGGATCACCAGGTCGAAGCCTGCCGCGGAGAGCGGATCGACGATGTCGAGGAACTCGACGAAGGTGCCGGGCCAGCCGTGGCTCAGGATCAGCGGAAAGGCGTTGTCCCGAGGTGATTTCACGTGCAGGAAGTGCACGGTCTGGCCGTCGATCTCGGTGGTGAACTGTGGGTGGGCGTTGATCTTCGATTCCACCGCGCGCCAGTCGAATCCGTCGCGCCAGTAGTCGACCAGGTGACGCACCCGATCGACGCTCACTCCGTAGCTGTCGCCGGAGCCGGGGATCTGATCGGCCCACCGGGTCCTGGCCAGCCTCGACTGGAGGTCGTCGAGCTCGGCCTGCGGGATGTCGATGCGGAAGGGGGTGATGGTGGCCATTGGGCGCTCCTTGTTCGAAACGGAAACGGAATGCTTCGTTCTGTTTAAACCGTAACAGAACGGATCGTTCCGTTTCAAGTGCTAAGCTGAAGTCATGTCGAAGACGCAAGAAGTCGCAGCTCGCAAGGGTCTGCCCGGCCGCAAGGCGCAGGCCGCGCGCAACGACGGGCTGATTCTGGAAGCGGCGCGGGCCGTGTTCCTCGCCGACGCCAACGCGCCGATCGCCGCCGTCGCGGAGCGGGCGGGCGTCGGCATCAGCGCGCTGTATCGCCGCTATCCGAGCAAAGAGGTGCTGCTGCGCACCCTGTGTCACGAGGGGCTGCGTCGCTACAACGCGGAAGCGGATGCGGCACTGGAGGATCCGGATGGATGGCGCGGATTGGTCGGCTTTCTCGAGCGGGTGGTCGACGCCGACGTGCACTCGCTCGCCGTGCACCTGGCAGGCACCTTCACCCCCGACGACGCGATGTGGCCCGACGTGGTGCACGCGGGGGAGGTCAACGAAGAATTGATCCGACGCGCGCACGACTCCGGGCGGCTTCGGGCGGAAGTGAATCCGCTGGACCTCGGGCTGATCCTGGAGGCTTGCTCGGCGATCGCCATGCCGGACGCGGAACGCACCGCCCAGCTGCGCAGGCGGACGCTGGCACTACTCGTCGCGGGTCTCGAGGTGGAGGGTGAGCTGCCCGGCCCGCCCCCCGAGCCCGGTGAGTTCGCCTGGCGCTGGCAACCGCGCGGGTGAAGTGACCCGCCCGCGACCATTCCTACGACGGCAACGGCTGGGCGATCCAGCAGATCTCCGCCGGGCCGTAGCTCAGCGGATGCCGAGGTAGAGCGTCTGGGTGCTGCGCCCGAGCGGGCCCTTCTCGTCGAACAGCGCCGATTCGGCCAGGCCGATACCGTGCGGCTGCGGGTAGGTGACCGCGTCGAGGCAGACCCATTCGCCCACCGGCTGGCGGTGCAGGGTGACGGTGAGATCGGTGTTGATGAACAGGTAGCGGTTCCAGTCGAGCACCGCGCTGACGCCGTTGCCCGAGTCGGCGGCGGCGAGGGTGCGCTCCAGCGGGCTCGGGGCGGTGCCCGCGACGATCGGATACTTCAGCCGAATCCAGCAGATCGCCGGTCCGGGTTCGCCGAAAGCGCCTGTGACGAAACGGTATTCGATGCCGGTGTGGAAGCCGACCTGGTGTGACGTCGGGAACGGCGTCGGTGCGGGCGCGTGGTCAGGACCTGGACGCGCGCCCGCCGGATGGAATTCCTCCGGCAGCGTCAGTTCGGGCTCGGCGAGCTTGAACCGCCAGGCATTGGCTTTCATGACCGGCCCGCGCTCGGTCGACAGCGTCGCCTCCACCAACTCGACGCTGCGCCCCGGCCGAGTCACCCTCGCCTCGGCGAACAGCGGCTGCAACGGCACGGGCCCGAGAATCTCTACCGCGACCCGCCCGACCTGGAACCCCTCGCGCGGCTCGCACCGCTCGATGACGTGCCCGAGCAGCGCCGACGGCGGCCCCGCGTGCTGAGCGTCGGGCGACCACGGCCCGCGCGTGAGTTCGGTGGAGATGAACCGCGTCGGGTCGTCCGGATCCGGGAGGTAAAAGGCGTCGCTCACGTTGTCGTCCGTCCCTCGGCCGGCGCCGCTGCCGGTCGTCGAATAGTTCGTCCGGTTAACGATTCTGCCACGCGCGCCGAGCGACCGAACGGGCTGGACAGCGCGTGCGTGACCAGCACGATGGTTGGCGGGACAGGATCGGCCGTGCGTCCGCTGGTAGTGGCGCGCGAGCGCGGGTGGCTTACCGGCCGACGATGTCCCGAGTCGGCGGCTCGATGCGGCGCGTGCCGCAGCGCGCGATGACGCGGTTGTGGCGTGATCGCCCGGTCTCGGGGCGGATGGCTCAGGCGCGGCCGAAGGTCAGCGCGACGTTGTGGCCGCCGAAGCCGAAGGAGTTGTTCACCGCGTAGTCGATCCGCTGCCGCCGCGGCGCGCCCGCGACGATGTCGAGGTCGATGTCGGCGGCCTGATTGTCGAGGTTGAGGGTGGGCGGGACGATTTGGTCGCGCAGGGTGAGCATCGTCAGAATGGATTCGAGCGCGCCGACCGCGCCGATGGAATGCCCGAGCGCGGATTTCGGCGCGTAGACCGAGGCGTGCGGGGTGACGGCGGTGATGGCGTTGGCTTCCGAGGCGTCGCCGATCGGTGTCGAGGTGGCGTGCGCGTTGACGTGGGCGATGTCGGAAGTGCTCAGCCCGGCCGTCTCGATGGCCTTGCGCATGGCCCTGGCCGCGCCGACGCCCTCCGGGTCGGAGGCGACGATGTGGAAGGCGTCGGAGGTGATGCCGGCGCCGAGCACGCGGGCGTGGATCTCGGCGCCGCGCGCCCTGGCGTGCCGCTCGGATTCGAGCACCATGAGCGCGCCCGCCTCGCCGAAGACGAAACCGTCGCGATCCCGGTCGAAGGGCCGCGAGGCGCGTTCGGGTTCCTCGTTGCGGGTGCTCATCGCGCGCATCATGGCGAAGCTCGCGATCGGCACGGCGTGGATGTGCCCCTCGACGCCGCCGGTGACCACCACGTCGGCCTCGCCGGAGCGGATCAGCCGCCACGCGTGCGCGATCGCCTCCGAGCCCGAGGAGCACGCCGAGACGGGAGCGAAAACGCCTGCCTTGGCGCCGATTTCGAGGCCAACCGTGGCGGCCGGACCGTTCGGCATCACCATCGGCACCGACATGGGAGACACCTTCCGGTAGCCGCCCGCGCGCATGGCGTCGACGGCGTCGATCAGCGCGTCGCCGCCGCCGAGGCCGGTGCCTATGGCCACCGCCAGCCGCTCGCCCTCGACCTCCGGCGCGCCCGCCGCCTGCCAGACCCGCCTGCCGAGGACCAGGGCCAGCTGCTCGACGTACGAGTGCCTGCGCTGCTCGATCCTGCTCAGCTGCGCGGACGGATGCACCTTCAGCTTGCCGCCGATGCGAACCGGCAGGTCGAATTCGGTGACGAAGTCGTCGTCGAGCACGCCGATGCCCGTCCGCCCTCGCAACAGCTCCGACCAGGTCGTATCCATGTCGTCGGCGAGCGAAGTGGTGGCCGCGTAGGCGGTGACGACGACGGAATCCGCAGTTTCTGAAGCGAGTGTTACAGTCACGGTGTCATGAATACCTGTAGCACTCGCTACAGTCAACTCATGGGCCGCCCACTCGACCACGCCAAACGCGCCGAGCTCCTCGCCGGCGTCGTCGACTACATCGCCGCGCACGGCCTCGCCGAACTCTCGCTGCGCCCGCTCGCCGCCGAGCTCGGCACCAGCTCGCGCATGCTCATCTACTACTTCGACACCAAGGAAGAGCTGCTGGTCCAAGCCCTCGCGACCCAGCGCCCGGACATCAGAGCCCTGTTCGCCGACATCGCCGACGCCGCGGCCCTGCGCGCCCGCCTGTGGGATTTCTGGCGCGCGAACACCACCGGCGCCGGTGCGACCAGCGTGCAGGTGATGCTGCAAGTACTCGGCGCGGCCTGCGCGTCCGACGGCCCCTATGCCGCTTACGCCACCGACGCCATCGGCACCTTCGTCGCCGCGCTTGCCGAAGGGCTGCGCGGGTTCGGTGTGGATGATGCGGAAGTTGTTGCGACGCTCCTGGTTTCAGGCTTGCGGGGGATACTTCAGGATCGCGTCATAACAGGAGACGTCAGCCGTACCGACAAGGCCGCGCGGCGTCTGATCGAGAGCACCGTGCGCTAGACGGCAAACGCCCGCCTCGACCGGAGCGGTCGAGGCGGGCGCAACCGAGAAGAACCTACGAAACCACCGGCAGGTAAACCTGTTTCCCGGAATCCGCGAACTCGGCGGACTTCTCCGCCATGCCCGCTTCGATGGCCTCCACGTCGGTGAGATTGTTCTTCTCCGCGTACTCGCGCACGTCTGCGGAGATGCGCATGGAGCAGAACTTCGGGCCGCACATGGAGCAGAAGTGGGCGGTCTTGGCGGGCTCCGCCGGCAGGGTCTCGTCGTGGTACTCCCGCGCGGTGTCGGGGTCGAGCGAGAGGGCGAACTGGTCGCGCCAGCGGAATTCGAAACGGGCCTTGGACAATTCGTCGTCGCGCCGCTGAGCGTGCGGGTGGCCCTTGGCGAGGTCGGCGGCGTGCGCGGCGATCTTGTAGGTGATCACGCCGACCTTCACGTCGTCGCGGTTGGGCAGGCCGAGGTGCTCCTTCGGCGTGACGTAACAGAGCATGGCCGTGCCCGCCTGGGCGATGATCGCGGCGCCGATGGCCGAGGTGATGTGGTCGTAGGCGGGCGCGATGTCGGTGGCGAGCGGGCCGAGGGTGTAGAATGGCGCCTCCTCGCACAGCTCCTCCTCGAGCCGCACGTTCTCCACGATCTTGTGCATCGGAACGTGGCCGGGGCCTTCGATCATCACCTGCACGCCATGGGATTTCGCGATCTTCGTCAGCTCACCGAGGGTGCGCAGCTCGGCGAACTGGGCCTCGTCGTTGGCATCCGCGATGGAGCCGGGACGCAGGCCGTCGCCGAGGGAGAAGGTCACGTCGTACTTCGCCAGGATCTCGCAGAGTTCCTCGAAGTGCGTGTACAGGAACGACTCCCGGTGGTGGGCGAGACACCACGCGGCCATGATGGAGCCGCCGCGCGAGACGATGCCGGTGACCCGCTTGGCGGTCAGCGGGATGTAGCGCAGCAGCACGCCCGCGTGCACGGTCATGTAGTCCACGCCCTGCTCGGCCTGCTCGATGACGGTGTCGCGGTAGATCTCCCAGGTGAGCTGGGTCGGATCGCCGTTCACCTTCTCCAGCGCCTGGTAGATCGGCACGGTGCCGACCGGGACGGGGGAGTTGCGCAGGATCCACTCGCGGGTCTCGTGGATGTTCTTGCCGGTGGACAGGTCCATGATGGTGTCCGCGCCCCAGCGGGTGGCCCACACCATCTTCTCCACCTCCTCGGCGATCGAGGAGGACACCGCGGAGTTGCCGATGTTGGCGTTGATCTTCACCAGGAACTTCTTGCCGATGATCGTCGGCTCCAGCTCCGGGTGCTTGTGGTTGGCCGGGATGACCGCCCGACCCGCCGCGACCTCGTCGCGCACCAGCTCGGGCTCGACACCTTCGCGAGCGGCGATGAACCGCATCTCCGGGGTGATGATCCCCTGCCGCGCCCAGGCCAGCTGGGTGGGCGCGCCGTCGACCTGCGGCTTGGCCCAGGTGTCGCGCAGTTTCGGCAGTCCGGCTTCCAGGTCGATGGTCGCGTTGTCGTCGGTGTACGGGCCCGAGGTGTCGTACACGTCGAAGGTGTCGCCGTTGGTGAGATTGACCCGGCGCACCGGAATGCGCAGGTCGTCGACTTCCTGGTAGTGCTTGACGCTGCCCTCGATGGGGCCGGTGGTCACGGTGTCGACGGGCGCGGCGGCGCCGTTGGCGGTGGCCATGCTTCTCCTCCCTACGCCGGCATTACCCGGTCAGGTTCATACGGTCGACGGCCCTCGTTCGCCCTCTCGGGCTAGCCGTCCTCTCAGCCCGCTGGTGCGAGCCCCCGTTGGCGATATGAATTTTCCCGCCCGACCATACCCGCCCGCCGAGCGGACACGCCCGGCGATGACCCGAACCCGCGCGCGATTCGCCCAGGCCGGCGACTCACGACGCGGGATTCGGTGCGGTGAAGTGCGACGGTCAGGAACCCTCGTAGGCGTCCCGCATGGCCTGGACGTCGATCTTCTTCATGCCGAGCATGGCCTTGGTCGCGCGCGCGACCGCGGCGGGATCGCCCTTCATCAGCTCGTTGGCCTGCACCGGCCAGATCTGCCACGGGATGCCGTACTTGTCGTTGAGCCAGCCGCACTCGATCTCCTGCCCGCCGTCGGCGAGCAGCGCGAGCCACAGGCGGTCGACCTCCACCTGGCTTTCGCAGTTGACCAGCAGCGACATGGCGTGCGTGTAGTGGTATTCGCCGCCGCCGTTGATGGCGGTGAACTTCTGACCGTTCAGCTCGAAGTCGACGACCATGGCGAGCCCGGCCTCGCGCGGCCCCGCCTCGCCGTAGTACTGGATGTCGGTGATCTTGGAGTCCGGGAAGAGCGAACAGTAGAACTTCGCCGCCTCCTCGGCCTGGGTGTCGTACCAGAGGTTCGTGACGATCTTCTGCATGGCCATCTCCTCACGTGGGTCGGTCCTCGCCTGTGCAGACTGCCCAGCTCCGCCGAATTCATCGCACGATCGGAGGAAATGTGCGACCGCGGCCTGGGCTCGCTGGGGCCGTTCGACAAGACTTCTTTCTGAAACGACTACCGCTATCGTCGTGACATGACCCGCAGCAAATCCGCCGCGCGGCCCGACCCGGCTCCGGTCCGCCGCCGGATTCGCGGCCTCGACGCCGAGCAGCGCAGCGCGCAGCGACGCAGTCAACTGCTGGAGGCCGCCACCGAACTGTTTGCCGAACAGAGCTTTTCGGGCACTTCGATCGAACAGATCTGCCAGCGCGCCTACGTCGGTACGAAGGGGTTCTACGACCACTTCGACAGCAAAGAAGCCTGCTATGTCGCTCTGGTCGAACAGATCACGGCGCAGGTCCAGCAACGCGTGGCCGAGGTCGCGGCGGAGGTGGCGGGACGCGACTGGTCGCAGCGCGCCACTGCGGTCATCGGCGCGTTCGTGCACGCGATCGCCGACGACCCGCGCCTGGCGAAGGTGACTTTCGGTGAGGCGGCGGGTATTTCGCCGACCGTGGAGAAGCAGCGCAGGGGCAACCGGCGCTGGGCGGCGGCGTTTCTGGACGGCGAATGGTCATCGGGTTCCGCGTCGGACGAGCGCGCGCAGCGGAGACGGCTTGCTCTGGCGCTGGCCACCATCGGCGGCATGTTCGAGCTGATCGCCGATTGGCTGCACCATCACGATGAAGGGGGCGCGCGCGACGACGTGCAGACATTGATCGACGACCTGACCGAATTCGTGGGCGTGGTCTACGTCGGACGCGGTACGCAGTCCTAATACTCTGCCGTGCAGCGCTATTCGCGCACGAGGACCTGATCGGCGGTTTCGGCTACCGCGGTGACGCCCGCGCCTCGCGGTGTCGGAACCTCCGATTCCTCGGACAAGCCGAAGCGCCGGTGCAGCGCCGCAAGGGGTTTGGGCGCCCACCAGTTGGCGGTTCCCATCACCCGCATCAGCGCGGGTGCGAGCAGTGCGCGAATCACCGTGGCATCGCTGAGCACCGCGAGCGCACACCCGATGCCGAACAGCTTCATCGCCGCGACACCGGAACTGGCGAGCGCGAGAAAGACGATGCTCATCAGCAGCGCTGCGGCGGTGAAGATCCGGCCGGTCCTCGCGACACCCATGGCGACGGCGTGGGTGTTGCCGGCCGCGGTCTTCTCGCCCGCCAGCCACTCCTCCCTGATCCGGGAGAGCAGGAACACTTCGTAGTCCATCGACGCGCCGAACGCCAGGCTGAACATCAGGATCGGCATCGCGAGGTCGAGCTTGCCGGTGGGGGTGAAACCCAGCGGTCCTGACAGGTGCCCGTCCTGGAATATCCACACCATGGCGCCGAAGGTGGCGGCCAGCGAAAGAATATTGAGCAGCAAGGCTTTCACCGGAAGCAGCAGACTGCCGGTGAACAGGAACAACAGTATCAAGGTGGTAACGGCGATGAGCGCGGCGGCGAGCGGGAGCCGGTCCGCGATCGCGGAGACCGAATCCTGGTTGAGCGCGGCGGCGCCGCCGAAGAGCACGTCGCCGGGCGCGGGGATCGCCCGGAACTCGGCGAGCTGATCCTTCCCCTTCGTCGAATACGGATCGAGGCGGGTCCCGATGGACAGGAAAGCGCCCGCCGCGCCGGACATGCCGGGCGGCGCCGCGGCGGCGCGCAGTCCGTTGACGTAGACGCCTTCGCTCGACAGCACCGCGGGCACGTCGGCCACCTTGGACAGCGCCGTGGCGTACGCCCCGATCTCGGCCTGGTTGCCGTGGAATCCGGGCAGCACCGCGTAGGTGCTCGCGCCGAGGTCGGCGGAGAAGTCGCTGCGCAGCGCGTCGCCGACCTGGCGGCTCGGCGCGGACTGCGACAGGGCGCGATCATCCGGATAGCCGAAATGCGCTGCCAGGAACGGGGATCCGAGCAGCAACAGCGCGAGAGTCGTGATCACCGCGACCGGGACAGCGCGCTTCATCACCCCGACGACCCATCGGTACCACAGGCTGCGTTCCGGCGCCTGCTCGGCGGGCGCGGGCCGGCCGAGCACGCGGCGCAACGGGACCCGCAGGTCCAGCGAATTCACCCGCTCACCGACCAGCGCCAGAATCGCGGGCAGGACGACGACCGCGGCGCCCGCCGCCGCCGCGACCACCGCCATGCCCGCATAGGCGAACGATTTGAAGAAGTACTGCGGAAACACGGCGAGCGCCGCCAGCGAAAGCGCGACCACCAAGGCCGAATACACCACGGTGCGGCCCGCGGTCTGGATCGAGCGCACCACGGCCGCACCGGAATCCAGGCCGCGGGCCAGCTCCTCGCGGTATCGGCTGACGATGAACAAGCTGTAGTCGATGGCCAGCGCGAGACCGAGCGCGGTGGTCATGTTCAACGCGTACATCGAGACGTCGGTGACCGCCGTCAGCGCCCGCAGAATGCCCAGCGCGGCGGCGATGGCGAACAGGCCGATCGCGATCGGCAGCGCGGCGGCCACCACACTGCCGAACACCAGGATCAGCAAGAGGCCGGTCAGCGGCACCGCGATGGACTCCGCGACGATCAGGTCCTCGCTGATCTGGGCGTTCATGTCCGCGAATACGGCGGCCAGCCCGCCCGCGCGGACGGTGACGCTATCGCCGCTGGTCTGCACCGTCTCGCTGATCTGCGCGGCGCGTTCGCTGAGCTCGCCGTCGTCGCCCTCGATGCTGGCCACGACGATTCCGCTGCGACCGTCCCTGCCGCGCAGCGCTTGTGCCAGGTCGGGCCGCGCCGACCAGTACGACTGGATGCCGCTGACCTCGGGATAGGTGCGCAGCTGGTCGGTCGCCCGCTGCGCGGCCGCCTTCGCCGCCGCACTGTCGACCCCGTCTTCGGCGGTGATCAGCAGGACATAGTTCGGGTCGCCGCCGGTGAAATGGTCGGCGATGAAATCTGCGGCCCGGACCGACTCCAGGTCTCGAGTGACGAACCCGCCGGACTTCATGTGCGATTGCGCGGTCGCCCCGAACAGTCCGCACAACAGCATGAGCAGCAGCGCGAGGCCGAGAACGACGCGTGGGCGCGCGACGGCGAACCGAGCGAGGGTGGTCAACATTGCCGCGGGCTCCCGTCCGATGGGTGATTCACCGAACGGTAAACCGGGTGGTCGACCTAACTGAATCGGCCGGAGTGGTGATGCTGACCACTTCTATAGGCGAAAGTGCGGGCTGTCACGTTCTCTGGGTTGGGGCTATCTGCCGAAGGCGGGCAGAATTCGCCCGCGCACTTCACCGAGTCCGATGCGGGCGGCGCCCGGGCCAGGAGCAGACGCGGTGATCACCACCTCGTCACCATCCTCCAAGAACGTCCGCAGCTCCTCTCCGACGCGAACGTGTTCCTTTCCTCCCCAGGACAATTCGATGAACGAGCCGCGCTGTCCAGGCTCCGGGCCGGAGATGGTGCCCGACGCGAACAGATCGCCGGTGCGGGTCGATGCGCCATTGGCGGTCAAATGGGCGAGCATCTGCGCGGGCGACCAGTACATGCGTCCGTAGGGCGGACGGGCGACGGCGTGGCCGTTCCACTGGACGGTCAGGTCGATATCCAGCCCCCACGGCCGATCGGCGGCTAGATAAGGCAGTGGTGGTGGGGACTGTTCCGGCAGCGCTATCCGCGCCGTGTCGAGGGCGGCCAGCGGCGTCACCCAGGCCGACAGCGAGGTCGCGAACGACTTGCCGAGAAACGGTCCGAGCGGCTGATACTCCCAGGCTTGGATGTCGCGGGCCGACCAGTCGTTGACCAGTGCCACGCCGAACAGGTGGTTCTCGGCCTCTGCGATATCGATCGGCCTGCCGAGTCCGGAACCGACGCCGACGACGAAGCCGAGTTCGGCTTCGATGTCCAGCCGTCGAGCCGGACCGAAATCCGGTGCACCCGAATCGGTTCCGCGCTGACCGTTGGGGCGAACGACTTCGGTGCCGGAGACCACGACGGTGCCCGCCCTGCCGTGGTAGCCGACCGGCAGGTGCCGCCAATTCGGCAGCAGTGGTTCGGCATCCGGACGGAAAAGGCGTCCGAGGTTGGCGGCGTGGTCGATGCTCGCGTAGAAGTCGACGTAGTCGCCGACGCGGATGGGCAGCGACAGCGACACGTCCGCGAGGGAGTGGACCGCCTCGGCGGGTATCTCGGATTCGACCAGTTCGCGCACCCGCTCGCGCACCTCGTGCCAGCGCGCGGGCCCCTGCGCCAGGAACGGATTCAGGTCCGCTGCTACGAAGGTCGAATCTTCCAGCGCCAGAGCGAGATCGACGACGTGATCACCGAACCGCACGCCGACCCGGTGTCCGCCCCCGGACGGCGCGAACACCCCGTAGGGCAGGTTGTCGCGGCCGAACAGGGAATCGTCCGGCACGTCGAGGCGGGTCCTCACCGCGGACCCCGACCCGACCACGTCCACGCGTAGGCGGGATCCTCGCAGGCCAGCGCACCCTCGCCGAGTTCGAGCGGGCGGAAGGTGTCCACCATGACCGCCAGTTCGTCGAAGAACTCGATACCGATGCTGCGTTCGTAGGCGCCGGGCTGCGGTCCGTGCGCGTAGCCGCCGGGATGCACCGACACCGAACCCTGCGTGATGCCGGAACCCTTGCGCGCCTCGTAATTTCCGCCGCAGTAGAACATGATCTCGTCGGAGTCGACATTCGAGTGGTAGTACGGCACGGGGATCGACAGCGGGTGGTAGTCGACCTTGCGCGGCACGAAATCGCACACCACGAAGTTGATCCCCTCGAATGCCTGGTGCACCGGCGGCGGTTGGTGCACGCGCCCGGTGATCGGCTCGAAGTCGGCGATGTTGAACGTGAGCGGATACAGGCACCCGTCCCAGCCCACCACGTCGAACGGATGCGTCGCGTAGACCATGCGGGTGCCGACCACCCGGCCGCTCGCACGGTGCTTCACCAGCACCTCGACGTCGGTCCCCGATTCGAGCAGCGGAGCGTCCGGACCGTGCAGATCGCGCTCGCAGTACGGCGAATTCTCGAGCAGCTGACCGAATTTCGACAGGTAGCGCTTAGGCGGCGTGATGTGGCTCGCGGCCTCGATCGCGTACGCCCGCAGCGGCTCAGGCCCGGCGGGCAGCCAGCGATGGGTGGTGGCGCGCGGAATGAGGACCTGGTCGCCCTGGCGGACGGGCAGCGTTCCGAAGACGGTCTCGACGGTGGCCTCGCCCGCCTCCACGTACACCAGTTCGTCGCCGATCGCGTTGCGGTACAACGGCGACGCGCCCTTGGCCGCGACGTAGGAGATCCGCACGTCGGCGTTGCCGAGCAGCAGGCGCCTGCCGGTCACCGGGTCGGTCTCGGCCGCGACGTCGCCGGGAAACAGCTCGTGCAGGCGCAGATGACGGTGGCGCAGTGGATGGTTCGGCGTCGTCGTCTGGTCCGGCAGCTCCCAGACCGTGGCGTCGACGATCGCGGGCGGCAGCCCGCGGTGATAGAGCAGCGCGGAATCGCCGGAGAAGCCTTCCTCGCCCATCAGCTCCTCGTAGTAGAGCTTGCCGTGCTTGTCGCGGTGCTGGGTGTGCCGCTTCGGCGGCACCGCGCCGACCTGCCGATAGAACGCCATGCTCGCACCTCCCGCCAGATCGCTGGTCGGATCAGTCGATCTCCATCGTAGTGAGCCGACGTCGGCGCCGATCGGGAAACGCGCGCGCATGAATGCAAATCTGCCGCCGTATCGGCCTGTTCGGCGGCATCTCGCCGACAGTCGATCCAACTTGCCGGAGAAATATCGGACCAACTCCGGCCGCGTGCGGAGCTGGCCCGGACCGATCGGGCGTGCTGGCCTGTGCTGCGAGCCAGGCGGGGTATCGGCGGACTTCCTTCGGACGGCGGGTCAGGCGTGGCGCAGCGCGCGATAGACCGCGGCGCCGACGAACGCGCCGAGCGTCTGCGGCGTCCAATCGCCCTCGTCGGCGAGCAGCGAGCGCACCGCGCCCTCGCCCGCCGAGACCCACTGCTCCACCAGGATCGGCAGCTTTCGTTCGGCGTCCTCGGTGCCCCACGCGCGCAGCGTCGGCCGCAGCAGCTGGGTGCATCGCCGCACCGCCAGCTTGCGGCCGCGGCCGAACGAATCCGCAACCGCGGGATCGGGATTGCCGTAGAGCAGCCGCCACGAATCCGGCCGGGCCGCGGCGATCTCCAGCAGTGCCTGGAAGCCCTCGACGAAGACGGTCTCGCCCGCGTCGACCGCGCGGCGCGGGGTGGCCTCGAGCAGGCCGTCGACGAGGTGGCCCTCCTCGCGGCGGATCAGTTCCCGAATGAGTTCGACGCGATCGGCGAAGCAGGCGTAGACCACCGGTCTTGTGACGTTCATCCGCTCGGCGACGGCTGCGATGGTGACCGACGCGACGCCGTGCTCGACGGCGATGGCCAGTGCGGTGTCGAGCACCTGCGGGCGGCGGCGTTCCGGTCCGAGGTGCCGCGCCCGCTGCCGCGTTCGCGCGGCTTGCTCGGTACCCATGGGCACCAACATAGCAGCGACCGCCTCCGGTTCTCCCAGGTCGGGCGGCCCTCGCCGGGTTTCCTACACCGAAGAACAATAATGCTACGTTCGTGAATGAAGTGGCCCGGTCGGATGCCGGGCGCCGCCGTCAGCGGCGCTCTACGGGAATGTCGAATTCGGCGATGACCGGGGCATGATCGCTGGCTCCCTTGCCTTTTCGCTCCTCGCGGTCGACGCCCGCGTCCGTGGTGGCGGCGGCGAGGGCTGGAGAGGCGAGCACGAAATCGATGCGCATGCCTTCCTTACGTGGGAAGCGCAGCTGTGTGTAGTCCCAGTATGTATAGACGCCAGGCCCAGGCGCGAAGGGGCGCATGACGTCGGCGAAGCCGGTGTCCACGATGGCGGTGAACGCGTCACGCTCCGGCTGCGAGGTGTGCGTCTTCCCCTCGAAGAAGGCGGGCGACCACACGTCGTCGTCGGTCGGGGCGATGTTCCAGTCGCCTACCAGCGCGACCTTGGCCTGCGGATCCTCGGTCAGCCAGGCTGCCGCGTTGTCGCGCAGGGTCTCCAGCCATTCGAGTTTGTAGGTGTAGTGCGGGTCGGTGAGGGTGCGGCCGTTGGGCACGTACAGGCTCCAGACCCGCACGCCGCCGCAGGTCGCGCCGAGCGCGCGCGATTCGACGACCGGTGTGCTGATGAGGGATTCGCCCGCGTCCTTGTCGAAACCGGGCTGATTGGGGAAGCCCAGTTCGACGTCGTCCAGGCCGACCCTGGACGCGATCGCTACGCCGTTCCACTGGTTGATGCCGAGGTGCGCCACCTCGTAGCCGAGTTCATCGAAGCGTTCGAACGGGAACTGGTCGTCGCGGCACTTGGTTTCCTGCATGGCGAGCACGTCGATGTCCTGGCGGTCCAGCCAGGCCGCCACCCGGTCGAGACGGGAGCGAATCGAATTGACGTTCCAGGTCGCCAGACGCACGAAATGCCTTCCTCTTGCCGTCGAGTCTCATTCTCCGCCGTGCGGAGCCGCGTAGCGATAGCCGTGATGGTCCAGGAAACCGAGACCGCGGTAGAGCTCGAGCGCGCTCGCGTTGTCGGCCGACACCTGGACGTAGGCGTGGGTGGCCCCGCGCTCGTGTCCCCAGCGGATCAACTCGGCGCACACCAGGGTGGCCAGGCCATGCCTGCGGTGTTCGGCGGCCACCGCGACGCAGGTGAGGCCGATCCAGCGGCGGCCGTCCGGCGCGGTGGTGCACGCGCCGCGTCCGATGGCGATAGGACTCGGCAGTCCGAGCGAGGCGAAACCGAGCTCGCCCTCGTGCACGGCGGTCAACACCTCGGTGACCGGCTCCGGAACATGTTGTGCCGCAGGGTCTTCACCGCGATAACGGTGCAGCCTGAGCCACGCCTCGTCGGGGCGCTGCGCGATCCGCACCATCGGCGGGCCTTGCGGCAGCACGAAATTGGTGATGTCGATGCCGAGCACCAGGGTTTCGTTCCAGGTGCGCCAGCCCGGCGGCACCGGTGCGAGTCGATCGGGCAGCAGCAATTGCAGCGGCAGGCCGTGCGCGGTGTACCACTCGCCGATGCGGTGCAGGGTGTCGGTGGAGAGCTCCGCGGGTCGTCCCGAATCACCCAGCGGCACAGCGGCATTGGCGCGGTTGGTGTAACCGTGCCCGGCGCGCAGCAGCCAGCCGTCGAGCCAGGCGGTCTCGCCCCCCGGCCACGCGTCGGCAGCGGCCGCCTCCAGCGCCCTGATCTCCCTGGTCCGAATCGGCCTGGGCCCGATGGCTTTCAGCGCGATCACCCGGTCCGGCGACACCGAGACCACTTGGCCGTCGGCGCCGCGGACCGTCGGCGGGTCGAGCGAAACCAGTTCGCCGATCACATCGGTCAGCGGTTGGGGATAACCGGCGGGCAGTTGATAGCGCATCACCACCCGGCGGCCGAGTGGAATCTGCGCGGGAGCGGGCTCAGTCGTCATGCCCGAAGGGGTCGGGAACGGTACCCGGAACCCAGCTGAGACCCGGTGTGCCCCAGCCGTTTCGCTTGATCGACTTCTTCGCGGCGCGCGCGTGGCGTCCGATCAGCACGTCGACGTAGAGGAAGCCGTCGAGGTGGCCCACCTCGTGCTGGAGCATGCGGGCGAAGAAGCCGTTGCCCTCGATGGACACCGGCTCGCCGTGCTCGTCGGTGCCGGTGACCCGCGCCCAGTCGGCCCGGCCGGTGGGGAACTGCTCGCCGGGCACCGAGAGGCAGCCCTCTTCGTCGTGATCGGGGTCCGGCATGGTCTCCGGAATCTCGGAGGTCTCCAGCACGGGGTTGATCACCGCGCCGCGGCGGCGGAAGGTCTTGCCGTCGGAACCGACGTCAGGGCAGTCGTAGACGAACAGGCGTAGCGACACCCCGACCTGGTTGGCGGCGAGCCCGACGCCGTTTGCGGCATCCAGGGTCTCGTACATGTCCGAGATCAGCGGGGCGAGGTCCTCCGGTGATTTGGTGACCGGCTCGGTCGGGTTGTGCAGCACGGGGTCACCGACGATCACGATGGGGAGGATTGCCATGGGAAAACAGCCTACCTACGCCGCCGGACGCAGTCCGTCGACAGCCCCTGCGCGCGGCCGGAGCGAAGGCGGAGCTGCGCCGACCTACGCCGCCGGACGTGGCCCGTCGACAGTCCCGCGCACGGCTCGTAGCGCACGTGGAAACGCGCCTACCTGGGCGTTGTCAACACGCCGGGACGAAGGGAGAGCATCCCCGCCGCCGCGTGGTTGAATGATCCGCGACGTACAAGCACCATTTTTCGTCTGGTGACAACTCGGCGAGGGAGCGAGATGGACGGCGCAGCGGCTCGGAATCTTTCCGCGATCCAGGACGGCCCTTCCGCGAGCGAAGAGACGACCGCGAGCGCTTCGGCCCAGTCCGAGCACGACGGCAGCGGCCTCAGCCGCCGCGAACACGAGATCCTGGCCTTCGAGCGGCAGTGGTGGAAGTACGCGGGCGCCAAGGAAGAGGCCATCCGCGAACTGTTCGGTATGTCACCGACCCGGTACTACCAGGTGCTCAACGCCGTGGTCGACCGGCAGGAAGCGCTCGCCGTCGATCCGATGCTGGTGAAGCGGCTGCGCAGGCTGCGCGCGAGCAGGCAGAAAGCCAGAGCCGCACGGCGTCTCGGTTTCCAGGTATGACACGTTTTCGGGTCGTCATGCGGGCAGTGAGACCCGATATACGACTAGGGTCGACAGCGTGAGTCAAACCAATCCCACCTCCGGCGGGCCGCCGCTGCGCGCGCTGGCGATGGTGTTGATCGCGCTGGCCATCGTCTTCGCGGGTCTCGGCGCGATGTCGTTGTCGAGTTCCGATTCCGACGGCACGAACGCCGAGGAGTCGTCTTCGGCCACCGCGGCCCAGCAGGTCACCTCGGCCGCGCCCGCGACGACGGCCGCGCCGACCACGGTGGCATCGACAGCGGTGGCGTCGACGACGGCGTCGGTCACCGTCGCGCCCACCACGTCGGCCACCCCCACGACCGCCGCGGGCACGCCGGCGGCGACGATCGATCGGGCCGTGCCGGTGCGCGTGCTGAACAACAGCCTGGTCCCCGGTCTGGCCGCCCGTACAGCCGACCAGTTGACGGCGAGCGGCTGGACCAATGTCTCGCCGGGCAACTACGCGGGCGGGAATATCGCGAAAACGACTGTGTACTACGGAAATTCGGCCGGCGAACGGGAGGCGGCGATGGCGATCGCCACGCAGCTCGGCGCGACCGTCGAGCCCAAGTCGACCGGAATCGGAGACGGTTCTCCCGGTGTCATCGTCATTTTGACGGGTAACTGAAACAAGAGTGCGGCGCGCCCGGCCCCTTCGAGGCGCGACACGGCGGGCGTGGCATCATCTTGTCCGGTAACGACAGTGTTCACCCAGCTTTACTCGTAAACTCGGTACTCGTAAAGGAGTTCCCCGATGGCCCCGTCCACAACTCGTCGCCCGTCCTGGCGGACTGTGACCCCGGTGCTTGCGGTCGCGGTCTTCGGCCTCGCTGCCTGCTCGAACAGCCAGGAATCGAGCGACGTCAAGGGAACCACACCACCGGTGTGGACCGGTGCCTCCGCTCCGGCCGAGGGGCAGGGCACCGGTACCGAGCACGGCAGCCCGGCCAACCAGCCCGGCACCAAGGTCGAGCTGAAGGACGCCGCGGGCAGCTCGGTCGCCACCGCGAACATCGCCAAGGACGGCAACCACCTCGTGATCACCGTCGAGGCGCACGGCCTCAAGCCGGGATTCCACGGTCTGCACTTCCACCAGGTCGGCAAGTGCGAGCCCAACTCGGTGGCGCCGACGGGCGGAGCGGCCGGTGACTTCCTCTCGGCGGGCGGCCACCTTCAGGTGGGCAGCGCCAACGCCCACCCGGCCAGCGGTGACCTGACCTCGCTCGAGGTCCGCTCGGACGGCCAGGCCAGGCTGGTCACCACCACCGACGCGGTGACCCTCGACGACCTGAAGAATCGCGCGTTGATCATCCACGCCGATGCCGACAACTTCGGCAACATTCCCAACCGTTACGTCCGTGCCGACGGCGTGGCAGGCCCGGACGAGAACACACTGGCGACCGGCGACGCGGGCGGCCGCTTCGCCTGCGGTGTAGTCCAGTAGACAAGGTGTCGTTATGGGCGGGGCAATCGAGAAAGTTCCATTTCCAGGTTCGCCCCGGCCGACCATCGGCATCGAATGGGAGGTCGCGCTCGTCGACAAGGTGACGCGCGACCTTTCCAACACCGCGGCGGCGGTCTTCGACGCTGTCGGTGATCTGCGGGCCTGGGACGGCACACCGCAGGTCACCAAGGAGCTGCTGCGCAACACCGTGGAGATCGTTACCGGCGTGCACGACACCGTCGGCGCCGCGGTGGACGATCTGAGCGGCACGATGGACACGGTCCGCCGCGCCGCCGACCCGCTCGGCGTCGATCTGTTCTGCGCGGGTACCCACCCGTTCGCCCAGTGGTCGGCGCAGCAGCTGACCCGTTCGCCGCACTACGACGAGCTGATCGAGCGCACCCAGTGGTGGGGCCGCCAGATGATGATCTGGGGCGTACACGTGCACGTGGGAGTCTCGCACCGGGACAAGGTCTTTCCGATCCTCAACTCGTTGCTGCTCACCTACCCGCATCTGCTCGCGCTCTCGGCCTCCTCTCCGATGTGGGCCGGTTCCGACACCGGATACGCGAGCAACCGCACGCTGATGTTCCAGCAGCTGCCCACCGCGGGATTGCCGTTCCAGTTCGAGAACTGGACGCAGTTCGAACGTTTCGTGCACGACCAGATGCAGACGGGCGTTATCGAGCAGCTCGGCGGCATGCACTGGGACATCAGGCCCGCGCCCAAATGGGGCACCATCGAAGTGCGAATCTGCGACGGCATTTCCACCAGGGCCGAATTGGCCGCGCTCGCGGCGTTCATCCACTGCCTGATCGTGGATCTCGACCACCGCGTCGAAGAGGGCGAACATCTCGGATCGCTGCCGCCATGGCACGTTCAGGAGAACAAGTGGCGCGCCGCGCGTTACGGCCTCGATGCGATTGTCATCACAGATTCCGACAACACCGAGCGGCTGGTCACCGATGACCTGATGGACGTGCTCAACCGGCTGGAACCCACGGCCAAGCGGCTCGGCTGCTCCGACGAATTGTCTTATGTCGCCGAGATACCCCAGCGTGGGGCGTCCTATCAGCGCCAGCGCAAGGTGGCCGCCGCGACCCAGGGCGACCTGATCGCGGTGGTGGACGCGCTGGTCAAGGAGCTCGACAAGTAGCGTTTCGCCGCGGCGAGCGGTCGTCTGACGTTCAGCTGGTCAGGGGGACGGCGTTCATCCCCCGTTTACTATGGTCGACGTGCTTGTCGAAGACCCGGGTTCCAGCGTAGGAAGTACGGTGCGGCGGTTGAAGATACCGCCGTCCCGGGTCTGGGTGACAGCGGCCGTCGCGGCGGTGCCCACGCTGCTGATCGTGCTCCAGCTCGTCGCCTTTCAGCAGGGATTCGAGGGTCCGCTGGAGAGCTTGTGGCGCGATTACACGGGCACGCCGAAATCGATGTCGCTGCCGTGGGCAGGGTTGATCCTGGCGCTGGTCGGTATCTCCATGCAGCGCAGGCTCGTCGCGTTGGGTGCTGCGGTGATCATCGATCTCGTGTGCGCTGGCGCGCGTCTGCTTTCCGGTGACACGCCGACGGTTGGCAACGGTCCGGTGATCGTGCTCACCGCGCTGGCTCTGATCGCCTGGCTGTGCTGGAGTGGCGTCGAGCGGCGTAACGCGCTGCACGCGGCCGCCCTCGGCGCGTTGCTGATCCTGGCCACCAAGGTCGGCGACGTCTGGCTGCACATCACCGTGCTGAGCGGTCCTGACGTGCTGGACGAGTACGTGATGCTGGCCGATCACGCGCTCGGCGATCCGTCCTGGGTGATGGGCCGGGTCGTCGACACGCTCGGACCGGTCGTCTACGCCGTGCTGCACTGGGTCTACATCGAGCTGCCGGTGGCCGCGATCGTGGTCGCGGTGTGGCAGTTGCGGCGGGTGGTCGACTCGGGGCGGTGGCCGACCCACTACCTGGTTCGCACCTTCCTGGTGCTAGGGCTGGTCGGACCGATCGTCTACGTGCTCTTTCCGGTGGTCGGGCCGATGTTCGCCTTCGGCGTGGACGGCAACGGACTCCAGGTGGGCAACTACTGGCCCGGCGTGCTCCCGCCGATCGACCGCAATCCCGCGCCGCTGCCGTTCGACGCGGCGACTCCGCGCAACTGCATGCCGTCCATGCACACCGCGTGGGCGCTGTCGGTCTTCCTGCACACCCGCCGCGACGCCGACGGGTCACGCGCGCCGCGCTGGCTGCGCTGGGGCGGCGCCTTCTGGCTGCTCGCGACGCTGGCCGCCACCCTCGGCTTCGGCTACCACTACGGCGTCGACCTGGTCGCGGGCGCGGTGCTGTGCCTGACTGTCGAATCCGCGCTTCGCGAGCCGGAACGCGGCTGGGGTTGGTTCCGTATCCGCTTGGTCGCGGGCGGGGCGGCGGTGCTGGCCGTGTTGCTGCTGTCTTACCGCTATCTGGCGGTGCCGATGGCGGAGTACGCGGTGCCCGCCGGGACCATCGTGCTGGCGCTGCTGGCGGGCATGGCGGCCGCGTTCCACGCGACTTGGTTCGCTGGTCAGCGGGAACAGGTGGTCACGGTGCGTGAGGTCGAGCCGGTCGAGCGCTGAGGCGCTCACGCGCCGACGCCGAGCCGACCGGTTCGCGAAACGCCCGGCTCAGTCGATCTCGTCGCCGAGTTCGTTGACGCGCAGCAGCCCGTCGCGGTGCCGCTGCTCGCGGTAGGCGGTGCGGCCGATGAGGTGCGCGATCACCGGGGCGGTGAGCAGCGTGAACAAGCCGACCAGCGCGAGCAGCCACACGTTGCCCTTGCCGCGCAGCTCGATGGCCGCGCCCGCGAGCACCAGGAGCAGCCCGACCACCTGCGGTTTGGTCGCGGCGTGCATGCGGGTGAGGGTGTCGGGGAAGCGGACGATGGCGATCGCGGCGGTGCAGGCCAGCGCGGCGCCGCTCAGGATCAGCGCGGCCGCGAGCCATTGCCAGGCCGTCATCGGTCGTCCCTGACTCGGAAGCGGGAGACGGCGGCGGAACCGAGGAACCCGACCAGCGCAAGCGCGACGATGGCGGGCAGCACCGTGGCGTCGCCGGTGTAGGCGGCCCACACGGCGAGCCCCGACGCCGCGATGGCCATCAGCGAATCGATCCCGACCACCCGGTCGAGCGTGTTCGGCCCGGCCAGGATGCGGTAGCTGGTGATGACGGCGGCGGCCGCGAGCAGGACGCCCGCGAGCACGGCGACGACGGTCATGCGTTCACCTCCGGTCGGATTTCGGGAAGGGCCGCTCGAAAGCGGAGATCAGCAGCCGCTCCAGGCGGCGGGTCTGGTGGTAGAACCGCGCCACGGCGGCGTCGCTGCCGACGTCGAGCACGTGCACGTAGACCAGGCAGCGATTCCGGTCGATCTCCAGCACCATGGTGCCGGGGATCAGGTTCAGCAGGTCGGTGGTGAGTACGAGCACCAGGTCCGACCTCGTGCTGAGGGCGACCCGCAGCACGCCGGAGACCGGCGGCGGTGCCGGGCGGATCGCGAACCAGGCGATCTGGAGGCTGGATTCGAGCGCGTAATAGGCGCTCACCACGGTGGCCTCGGCCATGGCGAGCAGATTGAGCCGCCCGCTCACCGGAATCCGGGGCAGCGGCAGCGCGACCATGATCAGAGCGGCCACCACCAGCCCGCCCACCAGGTTCCCGACGCTGAGATCGCCCCACAGCGCCATGTAGACCGCGGCGAGCCAGAACAGCACCCCGACGCGGACCACGCTGTCCCTGCCGATCCGGCGCTTGCCGGTCTCGTCGGACGGTTCACGAATCCCGTCGCCCGTGCTCACCGGTACGCCTCCGGTACGCCGAGTACCGCGCCGACGTACACCGCGGGATCGTGCAGGTCGGCGGCGGCGCGATCGGCGATGCCGAGGATCGGGCCCGCCAGCACGGTGAGGCAGAGGCCGACCGCGGCCAGCGCCATGGTCGGCAGCAACATGAGCGGTGGGATGCGGCCGGGATCGGTGCGCTCGTCGTAGAGCACGTCGGTCGAATCCTCGATCAGGGTGGGCGGATTCGCCGCTGCCAGGTGCCCTTCCGGCGCTTCGGTGCGCGGCCGCCAGAACACTTTGACCCAGACCCGCGCGATCGCGTAGAGCGTCAGCAGGCTGGTCAGTACGGCGCCGCCGACCAACACCCAGGCCAGCACGCGTCCGTCCGACGCACCGGCCTGGAGCAGCGCGACCTTCCCGATGAAGCCCGAAAAAGGGGGTATGCCACCGAGATTCAGCGCGGGCACCAGGAACAGCACGCCGAGCACCGGACTCGCCGCGGCCAGCCCGCCGAGCCTGCGCAGCGAGGTGGATCCGGCCTGCCGCTCGATCAGGCCGACCACCAGGAACAGCGTGGTCTGCACCAGAATGTGATGCGCCACATAGAAAACTGCGCCGGCCAGCCCCGCCGTGGTGGCGAGCCCGACACCGAAGACCATGTATCCGATGTGGCTGACCAGCGTGAACGAGAGCAGCCGTCGGATATCGTGCTGCGCGATCGCGCCGAGGATGCCGATCACCATGGTGAGCAGGCCGCAGATCAGCAGGACGGTGTCGAAACCGCCGTCGGGGAACAACAGCGTGTGCGTCCGGATGATCGAGTAGACACCGACTTTCGTCAGCAAGCCGGCGAAGACGGCGGTTACCGGCGAGGGTGCGGAAGGGTAGGAGTCGGGCAGCCAGTTCGAGAGCGGGAACACCGCCGCCTTGATGCCGAAGGCCACCAGCAGCACCGCGTAGATCGACATGCGCACGCCGTCCGGAGCGGCGCCGAGGCGCACCGCGAGCTGCGCCAGGTTCAGCGTCCCCGTGGTCGCGTAGACCAGGCCGATGCCGGTCAGGAAGATCAGCGACGAGAGCATCGACACCATCACGTATCCCACGCCGGCGCGGATGCGTTCGGTGGTCGCGCCAACGGTCAGCAAGACGAACGACGCGGCGAGCAGCATCTCGAAGCCGACGAACAGATTGAACAGGTCACCGGCCAAGAACGCCGCCGAAACACCCGCTGTCAGAACGAGATACGTGGGGCGGTAGATGGACGTCGGCTGGCGCTGGTCACCGTCGCGGATGTTCTGGCCCGCGCCGTAGACCGAGACGGCGAGCAGCACGATGGCCGAGACGAGCAGCATGGCGGAGGACAGCCGGTCAACCACCAGCGTGATGCCGATGGGGGTTTCCCATCCGCCGACCTGAACGGCGGTGGTGCCGTCCCGATCGGCCAGATACAGCAGCAGGCCGGTGATGACCACGACCGCGGTGAGCGCCACCAAGGTGAAGGTGCGCTGAATGCGCGGCCTGCGTCCGAACACCAGCGTGGCCGCCGCGCCGAGCAGCGGGACGAGCACCGGCAGCGGCGCCAGCGCGGGCAACAAGTGCGGGGAGAGGGTCAATCTTCCGGATCCTCTCGGTCGCGCTGGGCCGCCACCTCCGCGTCGCCGGGATCGTTCTGCACGTCCTCGGTGGTGGTGAGCATGTAGGACCGGTAGGCGAGGGACAGCACGAACGCCGCGAGGCCCATCGTGATGACGATCGCGGTGAGCACCATCGCCTGGGCCAGCGGGTCCGCCATCCCCTCGGGCTCCCCGCCGCCGATCGGCGGTTCGCCGTCCGGGCCGCCGACGGTGATTATCAGCAGGTTCGCCGCGTTGCCGAACAGGATCATGCCGAGCAGCATCTTGGAGACGGCGCGCTCCAGGATCAGGTACACCCCGCACGCGGTCAGGACGCCGATCAGGACGAGCAGGGTCAGATTCGCGGTCATGCCCGCACCTCGCTGACGCTCGGCTCCGGCATCCGCGCGGCGCGTCGGCACATGATTCGCTCACCGCGTTCGCTCATTGGGCCGCCATGCGCGCGGCGCGCTGGCACATAGTTCGGCTCACTGCGTTCACTCATGCGCCGCCTCGCTGGGGCCGAGCGGGTTCGTCAGTGGTGTCGCCGAGTTCGCTGTCCAGGCGGGCGCCGAGGCTGCGCAACACGTCGAGGACGAGGCCGACCACGATCAGGTAGACGCCGAGGTCGAAGAACAGCGACGTGACCAGCTTGACGTGTCCGAACAGCGGCAGCGTCACCTCGACGATCGCCGAGGACAACGGCGGCGCGCCGAGCAGCAGCGAGGTGGCCGCGGTGCCGGCCGCCAGCGTGAGCCCGGCGCCGAGCACGTGGCCCGCCTCCAGCGGCAGCGCCTCGCCGAGTTCGTAGCGGCCGCCCGCGAGGTAGCGCAGGGTCAGCGCGAGGCCCGCGGTGAGCCCGCCGGCGAAACCGCCGCCGGGGGCGTTGTGGCCGGCGAAGAAGAAGTAGATCGAGAGCACCATGATCGTCGGAAAGAGCAGGCGGGTGGTGATCTGCAGAACCATCGAGCGCTCCCGGCGATCGACCAACCGTCCCGCGGGCAGCCAGCTGACCAGATCCGGGTTGTAGTTCGGTGCGTCGGCGGCGCGTGGTGCGGCGCCGAAACGCCTGGTGCGGAACACCATCGAAGCCACGCCGGTGGCGGCGACGATGAGCACCGAGACCTCGCCGAGGGTGTCCCACGCCCTGATGTCGACCAGCAGCACGTTGACCGCGTTCTTGCCGCCGCCGATCCGGTAGGCGGCCTCCGGGATGCTCCGCCAGATCGGTTCCGCGCCGCGTGCCGCGGTGGCGAAGGCGGCGAGCACCGTCACGGTCGCGCCCACCGCCGCGGCCAGCACGGCGCGGCGGGCCTTGAACGCGGCGGTCCTGCTCGCCTCGATCTCGGCGGGGAAGGCGCGCAGCACCAGCACGAAGACGACCAGCGTCAGGGTCTCCACGAGGAACTGGGTGAGGGCGAGATCGGGCGCGCCGTGCAGCGCGAAGACGACGCCGCAGCCGTAGCCGGTGACGCCGACCACCAGCACGCTGGCGAGCCGGTTGCGCAGCACGGTGGCCGCGAACGCCATGGCCGCCATGATTCCCGCGATGGCCAATTGCAGCGGCGAATCCCACAGGCGCAGTTCGACTCCCGTCCTGGTGCCGAGCGCGAGCAGGGCGGAGGGCAGGATGATCACGGTGCCGAGGATGGTGGCCTGGGTCAGCGGCAGCGAGCCGCGCTGCACCGATCCGGTCATCCGCAGCGAGAGCCGGTCCATCGCGCGCAGCGTGGCGTCGTAGGCGCGGTCGGCGTTGCCGAGACGCGGATGCGCGGTCTCGCCGAATCGGTTGCGCACCAGGAAGAGCGCGGAACCCGCGACGACGATCAGGACCGACAGAGCCAGCGGCAGCGTCAACCCGTGCCACAGTGCGAGATGCGAAACGAGTTCTCCCGGAAGCGTTTCCGCGTATCCGCGGAGCAGTTCGTCCAGCCATTGCGCGCCGATGCCCGCCGCGAGACTCGCGACGGCGAGGGCGGCCGGCGGCGCGAGGAACAGCCACCCTGGCGCGTGCCACGACGGCTCCTCGTCGAGCGGCCTGTCGCCGAACGCGCCCCAGACGAAGCGGGCGCTGTAACCGACCGTCAGCATGGAACCGAGCACGATCGCCGCGCAGAGTGCCGTGCGCGTAGGTGCGGGAACAGTGTCCGCGTCCAGGATCGCGCCGAGCGCGCTCTCCTTGCCGACGAACCCGAGCAGCAACGGAATGCCCGCCATGCTCAGCGCCGCGAGCACGGCAACGCCGCACAGCACGGGAGCGCGTCGCCCGAGCCCGGACAGCTCGCGCAGATCCCTGGTCCCCGCACCGTGATCCACGATTCCGACCACCATGAACAGGCACGCTTTGAACAGCGCGTGCGCCACGATCAGCGTCGTCCCGGCCAGCGCGGCGTCCGGTGTGCCGAGCCCGACCAGCACGATCAGGAAACCCAGCTGGCTCACGGTGCCGAAGGCGAGCAGCAGCTTCAGATCGGTCACCCGCAGCGCGCGAATGCCCGCGAGCAGCATGGTCACTGCGCCGAGGACGAGCACCATCGGTTGCCACGGCGGGCTGTTCGCGAAGACCGGTGCGAGTCGGGCCACCAGGTACACGCCCGCCTTCACCATGGCGGCGGCGTGCAGGTATGCGCTGACCGGGGTCGGCGCGGCCATCGCGCCGGGAAGCCAGAAGTGCAGCGGAACGATCGCGGACTTGCTGAGCGCGCCGACGAGCAGCAAGGCTACGGCTACCGATACCGCGACGCCCTCCGGCGGGCTCTCCATCGCCAGTAGGTCGGACAGCAGATAGCTGCCCGAGGTCTGCCCCAGGATGACGATGCCGACCAGCATGGCCAGCCCGCCCGCCCCGGTGACCAGCAGTGCCTGCAAGGCGGCGCGTCTGCTGATCGCGCGCTCGGCGTCGTGGCCGACCAGGAGGAACGACAGCACCGTCGTCGTCTCCCAGAAGACGTAGAGCAGCAACATGTTGTCGCTGGTGACCAGCCCGAACATGGCTCCGGCGAAGCCGACGAACTGGGCGGCGAACACGCCGAGCCTCGGTTCGTCGTCCTCGAAATAGCGGGTGCAGTAGAGCAGGATCAGCGTGCCGACGCCGAGTACAAGCGCCGCCATGACGGCCGCGAGCGAATCGAAGCGCAGATCGATGTTCATCGCGATGCCCGGCGCCCAGCTCAGCCGAACCTGCTGCGTGCTATCCCAATTCGCGATCACCCAGCCGAACCCGGCCAGCGGCGCCAGCGCGAGCACCGCGAAAGCGTTGCGGCCCAATACCCGTACGCACAGCGGCGCGGCCAGTGCGGCAAGCGCATGCGCGAGCAGGATTACGAGCAAACTGCACTCCGTCATGTCGTAGCGGGCGGTGGTGCGGTTCCAGCCTACGTGGAGCCAGCGTTTTTCGCGGGACCGCTCACTATGGCGTCAGCCATGTCGAAGCGCTTCGGCTATATGTCCGCTACCTCGTTCCGCGGCTCGGGAGGTGCGGGTTTGCGGTAAATCCGCGGACGCAACCGGTACACCAGGAACAGGGCGATCGCACAGCCGATCACGATCGTGAGCGCCACCCGTCCCGGTGTCGTGGCGTCGGCCATATTGTCCCGCGGCGGCCAGGTCTCGCCCTCCACCGGTAGCGCGGTGTTGATGCTCGGCAGATAGAGGGCGGCGAGGGCGAGCACGGCGCTCGGGCCGTAGCGCGGCCGGGCGGCGCCGCAGCTGTACCCGGCGGTCAACGCGAGCAGCGCCGTCGCGACGGAGTAGTACACGGCGTCGTCGCCGTGCGCGTCGAGAAACGCGAACACGGCAACGCACATCAGCGCCAGCAGCGCCAGGAACGGTGACGGCGCGCGGAGCCCGGCGAACAGGCCGAGCCCGGTCAGCGCGAGCACCGCGATGACGCTCCACCAGGGCCGCGGCGCGTAGCCGAGCGCGTCGGCGGTCGCCACCAGGCTTACCGCGAGCAGCACGCCGATGCCGTCGCGGCCGGGCAGCAGCATGGCCGCGATCAGCGCGGCGATGATGGTGGCCGCGACGGCGATCGCGATCTCCAGCCGGTTGTCGGTCGGTGCGGAGACGTTGTTGTACTGGCCCGCCAGCCATTCGGTCGCCGCGAGGACGATCAGGCCGAGCACGGTCGCCGCGAGGATCGGCGTGATGGGCAGATCGATGGGTACCGTCGACTCGGGCTGCCGCCCGATCCTGGGGCGATGGCGGGCGATGGCGACGAACAGCAGCGCCACCGAGATGCCGATCATCCAGCGCGGCGGTGTCTCCAGCACCGTCAACGGGTCCTGAGCGGGCAGGTCGAGCCAGTCGGCGAGGTCACCGAAGACGAAGAAGGTCGCCGTGCCGAGCACGTAGCCGATCGCAGGGGCGGGCTTGCGCAGCGCGGCGATACCCAACGCGCCCAACAGGATTCCGCCGCACACCGAGTCGATGTAGTTCTGCGTGGTGAGCAGGTCGGTCGAGGAGACGTTGCGTCCGGCGAAGTGGTTGACCAAGAGACCGAACGCCGCGCCGAACGCCACGATCCAGCCGGCCAGCGGTTTGGCGAAGGTGGCGATCAGCACCGCGACGGTGACCGCGACGACCATGCCGATCGCCGCGCCGCGCGGCACGCTGTTGATCAGGCTGGCGATCCGGTAGGGGGTGCTCTGCGCGGTCCAGCTGAAGGTGATCGGCAGGAACAGCGCGATCCCCGCGACCGCGGCCCCGATGAAGGCCGTGACCACGTCGACTCCGTCGCCGATCCATCGCCGCACGTGGGCAACATACCCGCGCCGCGGCGCCGAATCGGTGATTGCTGGTCGGCCGCATGTCGAATATCGGTCAGCTGCGGTTTTCCGTGTACCGGCGCAGGGCTTCGACCTGATCCCGGTCCAGCGAAGGGCGCACAGCGGCGCGGGCGGCGGCGAGATCCGCCGCGGTGACGTCGGCGGCGTCCACGTCGCGGCGCATCGCCGCCAACGCGGCCTCACGCAGCAGCGCGGCGCAGTCGGCGGCCGAGTAGCCGTCCAGGTCGGCGGCCAGCGCGGTGAGGTCGACGTCGTCGGCCAGCGGCACCGAGCGGCCCGCGGTCCGCAGGATCTCCAGCCGCGCCGCACTGTCCGGCGGCGGGACGAACACCAGCCGCTCCAGCCGTCCGGGCCGCAGCAGCGCGGGATCGATCAGCTCGGGCCGGTTCGTGGCGCCGAGCACCACCACGTCGCGCAGCGGCTCCACCCCGTCGAGCTCGGTGAGCAGCGCCGCGACCACCCGGTCGCCGACGCCGGAATCGGTGCTCTGCCCGCGTCGCGGCGCGAGCGCGTCCACCTCGTCGAGGAAGATCAGCGACGGCGCGGAATCCCTTGCCCGCTGGAACAACTCGCGGACCGCGCGTTCGGACGCGCCGACCCACTTGTCCAGCAGCTCCGCGCCCTTGACCGCGTGCACGCTGAGCTGGCCCGACCCGGCCAAGGCGCGCACCAGGAACGTCTTGCCGCAGCCGGGCGGGCCGTAGAGCAGTACGCCGCGTGGCGGTTCGATGCCGAGCCTGGCGAAGGAGTCAGGATGGCGCAGCGGCCAGAGCACCGCCTCGGTGAGCGCCTGCTTGGTCTCGATCATGTCGCCCACGTCGTTCAGGCCGAGACTGCCGATGGCCAATTCCTCCATGCCGGAACGGGACAGCGGACGGATCACCTTCAGCGCGCCTTCCAGGTCCTCCTGGGTCAGGCGCGCGTCGGCCTGCTCCTTGCTCACCCGCGATGCCGCGCGCAGTGCCGCCTCCCGGCACAGCGCCGCGAGATCGGACACCACGAAACCCGGTGTGCGCGCGGCGATCTCGTCGAGTTTCACATCGCCGGTCGGCACCTTGCGCAGCCTGTGCTCCAGCAGCGCCCTTCGCACCGCCGCGGTGGGCAGTGGAAGTGCGAGCTCCCGGTCGCACAGATCCGGCGCGCGCAGCCGAGCGTCGATACCGGCCGGATGCGCTGTCGTCGCGATGAAAGCCACTGCGGTCTCGGCCATCGCCGCGCGCAACTGGTCCAGAATCAGCGTCGCGACCGGCTCGGGGTCGGCGGGCAGCAGCGCGTCGATATCGGTGATGAGCAGGATGCCGCCCCGCCCGGAACCCACGTCGGCCACCGCGGCCGCCACTTCGCGCAGTCTGGCTCCGCCTTCCGTGGCGCCGACCGTTGGCCCGTCCAACTCGACGAGGCGGCGCGGCGCGGTCACCGACCGGGCCAGCGTTGCCTTGCCGACACCGGCCGGCCCGGTGATCAGCACCCCGAGATGCGGTGTGGCGCCGAGGGTTCTGAGCAGCTCGGGTTCGTCGAGCGCGAGGCTGAGCCATTCGGTCAGCTTCGCCGCCTGCGCCTGCACGCCGACGAGTTCCTCCACGGGCACCCGCGGCGGCACACCGCGCACCAGGGTCGCGACGTCGGTGTCCGCGGCCGCCTCGGTCGCTCCCGGCACCGGGTGACCCGCCGCCGCGCGGTCGGCGGCGTCCAGCGCCGCGACCACGCCAGGGCCCCAGACGACGGCCGTGTTGGGTTGCACGCTCACCGGTCCGCGCACCGGATCGGTGGCCGTCACGGTCAGCAGTTCGGTGGTCCACGCGATGCCGAAGGTGCGCGACAGCGCCTGGCTGGCCGCCGACGACGGAATGTCCGGCCCCAGATCGCGCGGCAGCAGCGACACCGCGTCGCCCACCGTGACGACCTTGCCGAGCAGCGCCTGACGCAGTGTGGCGGCCGGGATGCTGCGGGTGGCGTGCACCGAACCGGTCACCGAGATCTGCTTGGCGCCGAATACGGTTGCCGGGGAGACCACCACCGTCGCGTTCTCGCGCAGGCCCGCGTTCGACAGCGTCACGTCGTCCAGCAGCGCGACGCCCGCCGGTGTGCCCGCGGGCGCGATGCCGACCACCGCCGCGGTACGGCGCGAACCAGCCAGCGCGACCCCGTCCCATTCACGCAGGCCGAGTGCCGTCAGCGCCTCTGGATGCAGGCGCACCACCCCGCGTCGCGCGTCGGCGGCGGACGGATTCAGTCGAGCGGTGAGCGCCAGATCAGCCACCGTGCCATTCTGCCCGCGTCAGCGCGCGGGTGGGCAGAGACCGCAGGTGAAGTCGCCGACGCGAGGACTGAAACAGACCTAGTTCACGCGGGTGCGATGATGCGGGCGGCCACGGCCACCGGCTTGTCGACGTTGCCCGGTGACAAGCACACCAGCTTGGCGGTGCCGAGCGCGACATTCGGGCTGCCCGCGAACTCGCTGTCCGGATTCTCGGCGAGGATCTCCTCGATGACCCGCTTCTCGGCGTCGCTGTCGAGCCCCTTGAACTCACCGCACGTGGTGCGCGAGGCCGGGCCGAGGCCGGACGTGTCCGCCTGCGTGGTGGTCGCCGCGCTGCCGGACGTCGGCGGCGCCGAAGCCTTGGTCGTGGTCGGCGCGTGCGTCGCACTCGCGCTCGTGCCCGGAGTGCCCTTGCGCAGGCCGCTCGCGTCGCTGGACTCGTCCGACCCGCCGCAGCCGGTCGCCGCCAGTGCCACCGCGCCCACTGCCAGGACGATGACGGAAATTCGCTTCATTTGGTGCTTCCCGGGTACTACACGGCGCCGGAGCCTCCGGCGCGTGGGGGAGTGTAATTGGACACGCCGGTGCTCGCGTGCTCGCGGCCCCCGGTGTCTCGCGTTCGAGCGTTCGAGACCGGCGACCGCGTCGCATGCGGAACTGCTCAGTGGATGTGGGCCTGCCAGTCGGCGGGCACCCGTCCGCGCGGGCCAGGCACGCCTTGATCGGCCGGATGACTGTGCGGAGGCGCGAGTTCGGGGCCGCCGCCGTACATCTCCTCGCTGCGGAAATCCCAGAACCAGTCCTCGCCGGGCTCGAAGCTCTGGATGAACGGGTGGCCGGTGTCCTTCGCGTGCTTGGAGGCGTGCTGGGCGGGAGAGGTGTCGCAGCAGCCGATATGGCCGCACTCGGCGCAGCGGCGGAGGTGGACCCACCAGCCCTGCGCGGTTTCGCATTCGAGGCAACCGGTACCGCTGGGCGGAACGGCCGGGTTGATGCCTTCGATGGCTTCCGTCATTCGCGTGCCTCCTGTGTTTTCGGCGCGCTGGCGCGCGCGTGTTCGCGGCCCCCTGGTGTCTCGCGTCCGAGCGTTCACGTCTCGCGCCTGCGGCGCATGCGTCGCGAACGCTCGGACGCGAGACGGGCCGCGAACGGGCTCGTAAGACTCGCCCCTGGGTGGTTGGCAGAGTGCGGATGTTGCGTTCAGATCTTTTGTTCTACTGGGTTTCCAGTCCCCCGGCTTCATTCTGCTCCGGGCGGTGCAACGGGATGCGGACGATGAAGCGGGTGTCGCCTGGTTCGGATTCGACACGGATGTCGCCGTTGTGCTTGTTGACGACGATGCGGAACGAGATGTCGAGGCCGAGTCCGGTGCCGTCGCCGACCGGTTTCGTGGTGAAGAACGGTTCGAAGACGCGGCGGCGCACGTCGGCGGGGATGCCGGGGCCGGTGTCGCCGATCTCGACGACGGCGCAATCGTTCTCCTTACACGTCCGCACGGTGAGGGTGCCTTCGCCGCGCATCGCGTACACCGCGTTGTCGATCAGGTTCGTCCACACCTGGTTGAGCTCGGCGGCGTAGCAGGGCACCGGCGGCAGGCTGCGGTCGTACTCCTTGACCACGTGCACGCCGTCGCCGAGCTTCCTGTTCAACATCACCAGGGTGCTGTCGAGCAGCTCGTGGATGTCGACCACCTGGAACGGCGCCCGGTCCATCTGCGAGTACTGCTTGGCGGCGCCGACCAGCGTGGAGATCCGCGCGGTCGAATCCGCGATCTCGTTCATCAGCAACTCGGTCTCGATGGTGTAGTTCAGCCAGCGGATCGCGCCCTCGAACACCTTGTTCGGGCAGCACTCCAGGGTGCCCCACACCCCTTCCAGCCAGTCCACGTCGAAGCCGGCCTGCACGAAGTTGGGCGCCAGCGCCCAGCCGTCGCCGATCTCGTGCTCCTCGAGCCACTCGCCGAGCATGTCCTCCCGGTCGGCGGCCTCCATCGGGGTCAGCTCGGGCGCCTTTGCGACCTGGGCCGCCGCCTCCTCTTGCAGCCGAACCAGGGTGACTAGGACTTCCGGCTGGAACTTCCCGTCGGCCATCATGGCCAGCTTGTGCCGCATCCCCGCGACCCGCTCGCGCAGGCCCGAGGTGGCGCGCACCGCCGCGGCGGCCGGGTTGTTCAGCTCGTGGGTCAGACCCGCCGACAGCGAACCCAACGCGAGCAGCCGCTCCCGCTCCGCCACGCGCTGAGTGGTGTTGCGGTTGCCGAAGAACGCGCCCTCCAGCAGGTGCACCGCCATCGGGAACCACTCGTGCATCATGCGCGCGAAGGTCCCCGCGTCCAGCACGTAGAACCGGGACTTGCGGGTGACGTACATCGAACCGGTGTAGTTCGAGTCGGCCTTGTCGCCCAGGTACGCGCTCCACGCGCCCGCGTAGGCGCCCTTGTGATCGGTGCGGTTCAGCTCGATCTCGGTGCCGCCGGACAGCTTGGTCAGCCGCACTTCGCCGTCCATCAGGACGTAGAAGCAAGTGGCCGGATCGCCTTCGCGGAAGACGAGTCCGGGCTCGATGTACTCGATGCGCCCGTCGGCGCACAGCCAGGCCAGCTGGTCGTCGTCGAGTTTCTCGAACAGGAACAGGGTGCGCAGTTCGGCCGGATCGCAGACCAGATGCGAACGGCGCGCGGCGTTTTCGATTGTCACTACTGCCCTCCTGATTTCACGCGAGATACCGGTGCACGAGCATGACCGCCATCGCGCCCTCGCCGACCGCCGAGGCGACCCGCTTGGCGGATTCGGCGTGCACGTCGCCCGCGACGAACACGCCGGGCACGCTGGTTTCCAAATGGTGTGGGGGTCGCGGCAATTCCCAGCCCGCCGGACGCGCGCCGTCGACCATCAGGTCCGGTCCGGCGAGCACGTAACCGGCGTCGTCGCGCTTGACGACGCCGTCGAGCCAGTCGGTCTGCGGCGCCGCGCCGATGAACAGGAACAGTCGCTCCGCATCGGCCTTCTCTTCCGCGCCTGTGGCGTTGTCGCGCAACACGATTCGTTCCAGATGATCGCTGCCATCGGCGGCGGTGACCTCGGTGTTGGTGTGCACCTTGATATTCGGGATCTGCGCGATCTGCTGGATCAGATAGTGCGACATGGACTTCTCCAGCGAGTCCGCGCGCACCACCAAGTGCACGGTGCGGGCGTTGCGGGAGAGGAACACCGCCGCCTGCCCGGCCGAGTTTGCGCCGCCGACGATGTAGACCTCGTGATCGGCGCATTCGGACGCCTCGGTCATCGCCGAGCCGTAATACACACCGCGGCCGGTGAATTCGTCGACGCCGGGCGCCGGATGACGCCGATAGTCCACGCCGGTCGCGATGATCACGGTGTGGCCGCACAGCGTCCCGCCGTCGGCGAAACGCACGGTGCGCGCCGAACCGTTGACCTCGAGTCCGACGACCTCGCGGGTGGTGATCACCTCGGCGCCGAACTTGGCGGCCTGCCGCCGCGCCCGGTCGGCCAGCTGCGCGCCCGAAAGTCCGTCGGGGAAGCCGAGATAGTTCTCGATGCGGGAGCTCTGCCCGGCTTGGCCGCCGGTCGCGGTGCGTTCGACGAGCACCGTGCGCAGGCCCTCGGACGCGCCGTACACGGCGGCGCCGAGCCCGGCGGGGCCGCCGCCGACCACGATGAGGTCGTAGAAATCGCCGGTGGGGGTGACGTTCAGCCCGACGCTCTCGGCCAGTGCGCTGTCGGACGGCTGGACCAGCGCGTCGCCGGAGGCCGTGATCACCACCGGACATCGGTTCGGGTCGGCGCCCGCCGCCTCCAGCAGCCGGACGCCCTCCGGTTCGGAGGCCAGGTACCACCGGTAGGGCAACTGGTTGCGGGCCAAGAACTCCCGCACCTCGGAGGAACGCGGTGACCAGCGGTTGCCGACCACCTTGGTCTCGGTCACCGGCCGGTGTTCACTGCTGCGCCACGCGTCGAGCAGGCCGTCGAGCACCGGGTAGAGCTTCTCCTCCGGCGGGTCCCACGGCTTGAGCAGGTAGTGGTCCAGGTCGACCACGTTGATCGCGTCGATCGCGGCGTTGGTGTCGGCGTAGGCGGTCAGCAGCACGCGACGCGCGTACGGGTGCAGGTCCATGGCCTGCTCCAGGAATTCGATGCCGTCCATGCCCGGCATCCGGTAGTCGGCGATCAGCACGGCGACCGGCTGGCCGCGCAGTTTCATTTCGCGCAGGGCGTCGAGGGCCTGCGGGCCGGATTCCGCGCGCAGAATCCGGTAGTCGGCGCCATAGCGGCGGCGCAGGTCGCGTACGACCGCCCGGGAGACGCCCGGATCGTCGTCGACGCTCAGGATTGCCGGTTTCGTAGCAGCGGGTGCAGTCACCACAAAATTATGTCGCTTCGGCGTCGGGAGTGTCGCCGGAGTTTCCCGCCCCTCGAGTCATCCCCTCGCCCCCGCAGGGGCATCGCCGCGCGATGCGCGACCTGGTTCACACGCGGTGCTGGAGCACCATCTCGAGTTCGCTCGGTGTGAGCAATCGCTCCAGCCGTTCTTCTTGGGCGAGCGCCTTCTCGGCCCGACGCGTCAGCGCACCGCGCTCCGCGGGCTCGTCATCGGGTTCTGAGGAGGGAAGCAGCGGAACCTGGTCCGCCTGCCGACGATGAAGAAGCGAGCTGAGTTTCACGGCCGATCACCTCACGCTGGACGGAAAAGCTCGTGGCTGTGGCTTGTGCTTCGTCTATCCGCAATTGTGCGCGGACCATTACGAGCGCAGCCAACCAAAAAGCCAAAATGTGACACAGTTGTCTTCCATGGGCGCCCGTTTAGGATGTCTGTAACTTGCCGTACACAAGTGTCCGGATTGTCCGGACCGCGCATCACCGGAGGCAGCGTTGCCCAACCACCTCGAAGCGACCGTCGACATCGCCGCTCCCCCGGAGCGCGTCTGGCAGATCGTCTCCGATCTGAAGCGCATGCCCGAGTTCAGCCCGATGACCCTCAGGATGGTCCCGCTCGGCACGCCGAAGGCCGGTACCTGGACCGTGAACTGGAACAAGGACGGCTGGAAGCGCTGGCCGACGACCTCGCGCATCGTGCGGTTCGAGCCCAATCAGGCCTTCGCGTTCCGGATGATCGAGAACCACACGGTGTGGAGCTACACGCTGGAGCCGACCGCGAACGGCACCCGGCTGATCGAGCGGCGCGACGTGTCCAACGGTGTCACCTGGGTGATTCGCAAGGTCATCGACGCCGTGCTCGGCGGTGAACAGGCCTTCGAGGCCAACCTGGTCCGCGGCATGAACGAGACGCTCGCCAAGATCAAGGCCGTGGCCGAGACGAGCGCCTGAGGCGATTGCGCCCTCGCCCCTTGTGGGGCGAGGGCGCGGCTCGCGGAAGCGACTACTTCCAGTTCGGCAGGGTGACGACCTGCGCCGCGTAGGACAGACCCGCGCCGAAGGCGATGAGCAGCGCGGTGTCGCCCGGCTTCGACTCGCCGTTGCGTAGCAGCGCTTCCATGGCCAGCGGGATGGACGCGGCCGAGGTGTTGCCGGTCTCCTCGATGTCGTGCGCGAGCGCGCAGTTCTCCGGCAGCTTGAGCACGCGCGCCATGATCTCGATGATCCGGCCGTTGGCCTGGTGCGGGATCATCGCCTGCATGTCGTCGGTGGTGAGTCCGGCGCGGTCGATCGCGTCGCGGCACACCTTCTCCAACGAGTGCGCGGCCCAACGGAAGACGGCGGTGCCCTCCATGGTCAGGTACGGCCGGACGGCGTCGAGGCCCTTCTCGTCGATCTCGGCGAAGTACTCCATCCAGTCCTTGTCCTGGCGGATCGCGTGGTGCTGGGTGCCGTCCGAGCCCCACACGGTCGGGCCGATGCCCTGCTCCGCGGCTGGGCCGACCACGACGGCGCCCGCGCCGTCGGCGAACAGGAACGCGGTGGAGCGGTCGCTCATGTTGATGGTGTTGGTCAGTTTCTCCACGCCGATCACCAGCACGTTCTTGGACGTGCCGCACCGAACGAGGTCGGACGCCATCGCCAGCGCGTGACAGAACCCCGCGCAGCCCGCGGAGACGTCGAACGCGGCAACGCCGTTCATGCCGAGCTCGGTGGCGATGCGCGGGGCAGCGGCCGGTGTCAGCAGCAGATGCGTCGACGTGGCGACGATGACACAGTCGACCTCGTCGTAATCCACGCCCGACGCTGCCAGCGCGTTCTGCGCGGCGGCCACGCTCATGCTCTGGATCGTCTCGTCCTCGGAGGCGAAACGCCGGGTCTTGATGCCCGACCTCGTCTGGATCCACTCGTCGCTGGAGTTGATCGGTCCTGCTACTTCGTCGTTGGTGACCACACGGGCCGGGCGATAGACGCCGAGCCCGAGGATCGCGGTGTGCTCAGCCCCGGTGGTCTGGGCGATTCGAGCAGACATGATGGATCTCCTAATACCTGCGGCGCTGCTGCCGGGGATCCGGCGGAGCCTCGAACTCCTCATCGGTTCGCCACTCGCTACGAATGCGTAGACATGAGGCTCCCTCATATTACCCGAGGGTTGCCACGGGAAGTGCTTATTCTCACAATCGCCGGGTATGTCTGCGGAAGCACGTCGCTGAGCACTAGGCGTGCCTAACCAACTACTGATGCGAGGTCACCATGCTCGGTCTCGGGATCATCGGCTGGATCATCATCGGCGGTCTCGCCGGTTGGATCGCCAGCAAGATCATGAAAACGGACGCCCAACAGGGCATCCTGCTGAACATCGTCGTCGGCGTGATCGGCGGTCTGCTCGGCGGATTCCTGCTGAAGCTGTTCGGCGTCGACGTCGAGGGCGGCGGGCTGTGGTTCAGCTTCTTCACCTGCCTCGGCGGCGCGATAATTCTGCTGTTCCTCGTCAGCCTGGTCACCGGCCGCAGGGCATTGCGCTGACCGGACGTGTCACCGGCTCCTCCCGTAAGGTGTGATCGCTTGCGCCGGACCTATCGTTGAAGGGCGCAACCGACTGCATCTAGCACGAAAGAGGAGCCTGTGGCACGCCGTCCCACCCCGCCCGGCACGCCCGAAACGACCGGCGTCGGCCACGTCGTCGACCTGGTCAGGGCCGCCGTTCCCCCGCTGCATCCCGCCGGGCTGCCCTTCGTAGCCGCGCCGCTCGCGGTCGCGGTGCTCGGCGGAAAGCGCAAATGGGTGCGCCGGACGGGTCTGCTGGCAGCGGCGGCCTGCGCCACCTTCTTCCGTCACCCGACGCGGGTGCCGCCGAACCGGGCAGGCGCCGTCGTCGCCCCCGCCGATGGTGAGATCGCCCTGGTCGACACGGCCGCGCCGCCCGCGGAACTCGGGCTCGGCGACCAGCCGCTGCCCCGGGTCAGCATCTTTCTCTCCGTGCTCGACGTGCACGTGCAGCGCACCCCGGTCTCCGGCGTCGTCCGCGCGGTGCACCACCAGGCGGGCCAGTTCCGCTCGGCCGATCTGCCCGAGGCCAGCTCGGTGAACGAGCGCAACAGCATGGTGCTGGAGACCCCGGCGGGCGAGCGGCTCGTCGTGGTGCAGATCGCGGGTCTGCTCGCCCGGCGCATCGTCTGCGACGCGCAGGTCGGCGACGTCCTGACCATTGGCGACACCTACGGTTTGATCCGCTTCGGCTCCCGGGTCGACACCTACTTCCCCGCGGGCACCGAGCTGCTTGTGCAGCCGGGGCAGCGCACCATCGGGGGCGAGACCGTCCTGGCCGTGTTGTCATGATGGAAGCGGCTGTGCCCACTCAACGGCGCAGGCGTCGCAGCGTCCGGCTGCTTCCGAGCATCGTCACCATTCTGGCGCTGTGCTCTGGCCTGTCCGCGGTGAAGTTCGCGCTGGACGGCGAGCTCGCCACCGCGCTGGCCATGGTCGGCGCCGCCGCGGTGCTCGACACCCTCGACGGCCGCCTCGCCCGCATGCTCGACGCCACCACCAAGATGGGCGCCGAGCTCGACTCGCTCTCCGACGCGATCTCCTTCGGCGTCGCGCCCGCGCTTGTGCTGTATGTCGCGTTGCTCGACCAGAACAGCGCGGGCTGGATCATCGCGCTGTTGTTCGCGGTGAGCGTCGTGCTGCGCCTGGCCAGGTTCAACACCCTGATGGACGACGACACCCGGCCCGATTGGTCGCGTGACTATTTCGTCGGTGTGCCCGCGCCCGCAGGCGCGCTCATCGCGCTCGTGCCGATCGGGCTGTACGTGCAGTTCGGCGACGGCTGGTGGGTCGGCTTCTACGAGGTCGCCGCGTGGACGGTGTTCGCGGCGGCGTTGTGCGTCAGCACGATTCCGACCTTGGCGATGAAGTCGGTGTCGGTGGCGCCGCAAGCCGCGGCCGGGCTGCTCGTGCTCGTCGCGTTGGCGGCGGCCCTGCTGGTGACCTATCCGATCGTGCTGCTGCTCATGCTCGTCGCGCTCTACCTTGGGCACATTCCGTTCGCCTGGTATTCGCAGCGCTGGGTGGCGGCTCGGCCGGAGACTTGGGAGCACAAGCCCGCCGAGCGCAGGGCGCAGCGCAAGGCGCAGCGGCGCAGGCCCGCCATCAGGTCCGGCATCCGCAGCTCGAGCGCGCGGCTGCGGCTGCGCAGGCCCGGCGGTCGAAAGGAACGGGCGGAGGACATAGTTCGCTGATACCGGCGAACGCGGCCGCCGAGCGGGGAGGTAGGTGACGGTGGAACCCGACGGACTGCGCGAATTCCAGGCGCATCGGCCGCGGTTGTTCGCGCTCGCCTACCGCATGCTCGGCTCGGCGGCCGAGGCCGAGGACGCGGTGCAGGAGACCTACTTGCGCTGGGACGGCACCGACCGGGCCACCATCCGATCCGCGGAGGCGTGGCTCACCACCGCCGTGGTGAATCTCTGCCGGACCTGGCTCGTCTCGGCGCGTGCGCGGCGTGAGACCTATGTCGGCCCCTGGCTGCCGGAGCCGGTCGCCACCGCGAACGGCGAACTCGGCCCGCTGGAGACCGTCGAGGAACGCGAGCTGGTCTCGTTGGCGCTGCTCACCGCGCTGGAGCGGCTGAGCCCCGTGGAGCGCGCCGTCTTCGTGATGCGCGAGGCGTTCGGCTACGCCCATCGGGAGATCGCCGACATGCTCGACCTCACCGAGGCGGGCTCGCAGCAGACGTATCGCAGGGCCGGACAGCGCGTGCGCGACGGCAGGCCGCGCTTCGACGTCGAACCAGGTCATGCCAGAGCGCTGATCGAGCGCTTCCTCGCGGCCGCGCACTCCGGCGATGTCGAAACGCTCGGTCGGATGCTCGCGGCCGACGTCACCGCCACCGCGGACGGCGGCGGCCGGATCAACGCCGCGCGACGGCCAGTGCACGGCGCCGATCGCGTGGCGCGCTACCTCGTCGGCCTGTTCCGCTGGGAGGTTCCCGGCATGGCGATCGCCGTCGAGGAGGTCAACGGCGCCCTCGCTGTGGTCGTGCGGGTCGCCGAAACGCCCATGCTGGTCGTCGGCGTCGATCTCGACGGCGATCGGGCGCGCGCACTGCATCTCGTCCTCAACCCCGACAAGCTGGCCTATTTCGCCGCCGCCGACCGGACGGCGTAGCCGGTGTGACGCGGCTCATGCCGTGGGCTGTCAGGAATCGGGGGCCGACCCAGTCTGAGGGGTATCGGCCAACGAGAGGAGCCACCATCATGACCGGGAAGCAGCACATCGTCGTTCTTGGCGCCGGATACGCGGGTCTGGCCGCGGCGCGGCGACTGGCCGGGCGGGCGGGGACCGCGCGGATCACCGTTGTCGACGCCCGCGCCGAGTTCGTGGAGCGGGTGCGGTTGCACCAGCAGGTCGCCGGGCAGCGGTTGCGCCGGTGGAGCTTGGCGGAGGTGTTGGAGCGCAAGGGCATTCGATTCGTCCAGGCGCGGGCGACGCGGATCGATGCCGTAGGTAAGCGGATCGAGTTGGACGGCGGCGATTCCGTCGGCTACGACGTGCTGATCTACGCACTGGGCAGCCTCGCCGATCCCGGTGGCGTCCCAGGAGCCGCGGAGTTCGCCAAGTCCGTTGCCACGCCCGAGGTTTCGTCCTGGACCGCGAACGGTGGAACGATCGCCGTCGTCGGCGCGGGCGCCACCGGCATCGAGCTGGCCGCCGAAATCGCCGAGTCTCAGCGGGATTCGCGCGTCGTCCTGCTCAGCGCCGACGAACCCGGCGCCTGGCTCTCGGCGAAGGCGGTCGCGCACATCCGGGCGGTGCTGGAGAAGCTCGGCGTCGAGATCCGCGCGGACGTCAAGGTGGTCGAGGTGACCGCGGACGGTGTCCGGCTCGCGGGCGGTGAGTTCATCGCGGCCGAGACAACGGTCTGGACAACCGGTTTCGCCGTGCCCGAGCTCGCGGCCCGCGCCGGTCTCGCGGTGGACGGCGCGGGCAGGGTGCTGACCGACGAAACCCTGCGCTCGATCTCGCACCCGGAGATCTACGCCGCGGGCGACAGCGCGGTGATCGCCGGTCCGGGCGAGCGCTCGCTGCGGATGGCGTGCGCGACGGCGCTGCCCACCGGCAAGTACGCGGCCGACGTGGTCGCGGCGCGGCTGCGCGGACGCGAGCCTGGTGATCTGCGGTTCCGGTATGTCCTCCAGTGCATCAGCCTCGGCAGGCGCGACGCGGTCGTCCAGCTGCTGCACGCCGACGACACACCGGCGCGGACCGTGCTGCGTGGGCGTCTCGGCGCCCGGGTCAAGGAGCTCATCGTGCGCGGCGCGGCGGCCGCGGCGGGGTTGCGCTAGCGGCGACGGGGGAGCGTCCGATCAAGATCGTCAACTAAAGGTTGACGATGATACGGCGTCAACTTATGGTTGACGCATGACTTCTTCCGTTCGCCTCGACGACCTCATCTCCGCCATCAAGAAGGCTCGGCCGGACAACGTGCTCGAGCAGCTCTCCGACGCGGTCATCGCCGCGGGTCATCTCGACGAAGTGGCCGATCACCTGATCGGCCACTTCGTCGACCAAGCTCGCCGCTCCGGCGCGTCATGGACCGATATCGGCGCCAGCATGGGCGTCACGAAGCAGGCCGCGCAGAAACGGTTCGTGGCCAAGGGACCCGGCGACCCGGCCGAGGCCGCGGCGATGGATCCGAACGCCGGATTCGCCAAGTTCACTCCGCGCGCCCGCGCGGTGGTGATGGCCTCTCAGCAGGCCGCGCAGACCGCGGGCAACAAGCTCATCGGGCCCGTCCACCTGGTGCTCGGACTGCTGAGCGAGCCCGCAAGTCTTGCCGCCAAGGAGATTCTCACCGCGGGCCTCGACCTGGACGAGGTGCGCGCGGCCGCGACCGCGGCGCTTCCGCCCGCCGAGCCGGACGGCGAGGGCGGCCCCGCCGCTCTGGTGCCCTTCGACGCCGAGGCCAAGAAGGCGCTCGAGCTGACCTTTCGCGAGGCGCTTCGCCTGGGTCACAATTACATCGGCACCGAGCACATCCTGCTCGCCCTGCTCGAACAGGAGAACGGCGCGGGCCTGCTGACCGGCCTCGGCATGGACAAGGCGAAGACCGAAGCGCACCTGGTGGAACTGCTTTCGGTGATCGCCGCCCAGAAGCAATGAAAAAGGGGCGTCGCGGCGCTTGGGTGGCGTTCTCCGCCGCCCTGGTCGCCATGGCACTCCGGTCGGTCGCCGGCACGCGCGGGCGCTTGCGCGATGGGCGGATCCTACTGCTGTTCAAAGGTTTTCGGTACGCGTATGCCGAATGTGCGCGGCGTCGCCGGATCGTGCGTACCGCGCGTCGCCGTGATCAGGGCACGTTGCGTTCGAGCTCGTCCAGCCAGGCGGCGGCCGAGGCGTCGCTCGGCGCGCGCCAGTCCCCGCGCGGCGAGAGCGAGCCGCCGGAGCCGACTTTGGGCGCGTTGGGCAAGGTCGACCGCTTGAACTGGCTGGTTTGGACGAACCGCCGCAGGAATTCGGCGAGCCAGCGCTTGATGGTCGGCAGATCGTAGGCGTTGCGCTGATCGGCCGGGATCAGGTCGGGCCACGGCCCGCGCTCGCGGTCCGACCAGGCGTGCCTGGCCAGGTACGCCACCCGGCTCGGCCGATAGCCGAAACGCAGCAGGTAGTACAGGTGGAAGTCCTGGAGCTCGTACGGGCCGACCGTGGCCTCGGAACTCTGACTCGGCCCGTCGGCGTCGGTATCGGAGCCCGGCACGAGTTCAGGTGAGATCTCGGTCCGCAGAATGGATTTCAAGACTTCCGACGCCTCGGGGCCGAACTGCCCGGTGTCGGCGGACCAGGCGATGAGGTACTTGATCAAGGTCTTCGGCACCGAGGCGTTCACGCTGTAGTGGGCCATGTGGTCTCCGACGCCGAAGGTGCACCAGCCGAGCGCGAGTTCGCTGAGGTCGCCGGTGCCGACCACCAGCGCGCCGTGCTGGTTGGCCAGCCGGAACAGATGCGACGTGCGCTCGCCCGCCTGTACATTCTCGTAGGTGACGTCGTACTGCGGAACACCGTCGGCCGCAGGGTGATTCAGATCGCGCAACATCTGCGTCGCCGAGGGGCGGATGTCGATCTCCGTCGCGGTCACCCCGAGGGCAGCCATCAGCCGGTGCGCGTCGGTGCGGGTGCGTGCGCTCGTCGCGAATCCGGGCATGGTGTAGGCCAGCACGTTCGCGCGTGGCAGTCCGAGCCGGTCCATGGTCTTGGCGGCGACGATCAGCGCCTGGGTCGAGTCGAGTCCGCCGGAGACGCCGATCACCAGCCGCCCCGAGCCGGTCGCGCGCAGCCGGGTGCTCAGTCCTTCCACCTGGATGTGGTGCACCTCGGCGCAGCGTTCGTTGCGCGCGGCGGGATCGGCGGGAACATAAGGGAAGCGCTGGATTTCGCGGCTCAGCGGCACCGCGTCCTGCGGCACGGGCAGATCGAATTCGACGCGGCGCATGGCGCTCAATCGCTCGCGGTGGTCGTGCACGTTGTCGGCGAAGCTGGTGGTGCGGAGCCGGTCGGCGGCCAGCCGTTGTAGATCGATGTCGGCCGTCACCAGTTGCGGGTGGTCGGCGAAGCGTTCGCCCTCGGCGAGCAGATCGCCGTTCTCGCAGACCAGCGCCTGCCCGTCCCAGGCCATGTCGGTCGTCGATTCCCCGTGTCCCGCCGCCGAATACAGGTAGGCCGCGAGGAATCGCGCGGAATGCGAGGTGCACAGCGCCCTGCGGTAGTCGGCCTTGCCGATCACGATGTTGCTGGCCGAGAGATTCACCAGCACCGTGGCCCCGGCCAGCGCCGCGTAGCCGCTCGGCGGTAGCGGCACCCAGCCGTCCTCGCAGATCTCCAGGTGAAAAGTGAAGGAGGCCAGATCGGTCGCGGTGAAGAGCAGATCCGCGCCGAAGGGCGCGCGCTGCCCCGCGATCGTGATGTGTCCAGCGAGATTCTCTCTGGCCGCGGCGAATTGGCGCTTCTCGTAGAACTCGCGATAGTTCGGCAGATAGCTCTTGGGCGCGGCGCCGAGCACCCGCCCGCGGCAGACGGCGATGCCGCAGTTGAACAGCCGTCCCTGCGAGCGCACCGGCGCGCCGACGAGGAGCACGGTGTCGATATCGGCGCTCTCGGCGACCACCTTGCGCAGCGCCGCGTCCACCGCGTCGTCCAGCGCGTCCTGATGGAACAGGTCGTCGGCGGTGTAGGCGGAGAGGCCGAGCTCGGGAAACACCGTCAGCACCGCGCCGTCGGCGGCCGCCCGCCGTGCCAGATTCAGCGTCTCGTCGACGTTGTACGCCGGATCGGCGACCCGCATCCGCGGCACCGCGACCGCTACCCGGGCGAACCCGTGACGGTACAGCGAATCGAACGGAAGTCCGTCCATCTCGTCCCCTTTCGGGCCGAACGCGATCGTGTTCCACTGCGGAATCTACGCGCGCCCGCGCAAACCGCCGCCCCAGCGCGGCCACTGCGCCTGCGGCTTGGGTGCGGCGACCAGCGATTCCCGGTCGATATCGGTGACGAACAATGGCAGTCGCGGCGCGAGGCCGTCCAGCAGGGCGAGCAGTTTTCCGCCCAGCGCCGCCTGGTACTCGGTCATCGTCAGCCCGACGATCTGGAGGAACGTGACCCGGCCGTTGGGGGTCGCGATGGCGCCCAGCTCGGGGTCGGTGACGAAGCCGACGGCCTCGAGCGCCGAATCGGGCCGGTCTGCGGCGAGCGGTCCGTTCGCCTTGATGGTGTGGCCTGGCTCGAACCACTTGCCCGATTGGAAGACGTACCTGGCGAGGTCTTGCAGGAAATGCGCGGGCCAGATCGGTGCCTGCGCTGCCCCCGGATCGCCCGCGAGCCGGAACGTGAACTCGAACCCCCACCCGGAGACCGCCGGGTCGTCCCACTCCTTCTGACCGAGTTCGCTCATGCCGTACCCGATGTAGTGCCAGTGCGGCACCGGATCGGTCCTCGGGTACGCGCTGACGCCCTCCAGCGGGTCGGGTCCGCCCAGCGACCAGGGGTGCCCGACCGTCCAGTGCACCGGTTGTAGCTCGCCGTACAGCTGTGCCAGGACGTCATCGATCGCATCCCGGCCGGGTCCAACACTCACCCGGTCACTTTAGGGGGTCGGCGCAGGCGCGAATTTCCGCAGACTCCGCCGCCAGCCCCTGATTCGGGTCCGGGTCGCCGCGTGAGGGGAGGTCGCGGGGTGTGCCTGCGGGTTGCTCGGCCCGGTGTCGTCACCGCCGACCGCTAAGCTATAGCGATGGCGGATGAATCGACAGAAACGGATTCCGACCTAATTGCGGGCGAAAGTCGCGCCGATCTTGTGCGCGCCATGTCGTATGTGCACACCGAATCCGGGCCGGACGGCGAATACATCTTGAACGGCGATCTGCCCCCGGAGGTGGCGCCGCCCTTCGTCCGCGCGGTCATGCGTATCGAGGCCGAACTCCTGCTGCACGACGCCGAGCTCGTCACATTGGACGACGAGGAACCGAGGACGCAGGAACAGCGCCGCGCCGACGCGTTCGTCGCGCTGGTTATGCGCCTCGACAACCGGCGCTGAGACCCGAGATCGTCGCGGGGGTGCCCGGTCCGCCCCCGGGACCTTGCACTCGCCACCCCCGAGTGCTAGAAATGGCTTTGGCACTCTCGACCTGTGAGTGCCAGGGTCGGGACGGTGAGACCGGGTTTCATCGACACCCTCGGTCGTCCGTCGCGGGCACCGAACCTGGCCAGCGTAAATGGGACGATCCGAAAGGGGTCGCCCTGTGTGTCAGCCCCATTACTAATGGAGGATCTCAACGCAATGGCCAAGACAATTGCGTACGACGAAGAGGCCCGTCGCGGCCTCGAGCGGGGTCTGAACAGCCTCGCCGACGCGGTCAAGGTGACGCTGGGCCCCAAGGGTCGCAACGTTGTCCTGGAGAAGAAGTGGGGCGCCCCCACGATCACCAACGATGGTGTTTCCATCGCCAAGGAGATCGAGCTGGAGGACCCGTACGAGAAGATCGGCGCCGAGCTGGTCAAGGAAGTCGCCAAGAAGACCGACGACGTCGCGGGCGACGGCACCACCACCGCCACCGTCCTGGCTCAGGCGCTGGTGCGCGAGGGCCTGCGCAACGTCGCGGCCGGCGCGAACCCGCTGGGTCTGAAGCGCGGCATCGAGAAGGCCGTCGAGGCCGTCACCGCCAAGCTGCTCGACACCGCCAAGGAGGTCGAGACCAAGGAGCAGATCGCTGCCACCGCCGGTATCTCGGCGGGCGACGCGTCCATCGGTGAGCTGATCGCCGAGGCCATGGACAAGGTCGGCAAGGAAGGCGTCATCACCGTCGAGGAGAGCAACACCTTCGGCCTCCAGCTGGAGCTGACCGAGGGCATGCGCTTCGACAAGGGGTACATCTCCGGTTACTTCGTGACCGACCCCGAGCGTCAGGAAGCGGTCCTCGAGGACCCGTACCTGCTGCTGGTCGGCTCGAAGGTCTCGACCGTCAAGGACCTGCTGCCGCTGCTGGAGAAGGTCATCCAGGCCGGCAAGCCGCTGCTGATCATCGCTGAGGACGTCGAGGGCGAGGCCCTGTCGACCCTGGTGGTCAACAAGATCCGCGGCACCTTCAAGTCCGTCGCCGTGAAGGCTCCCGGCTTCGGTGACCGCCGCAAGGCTCAGCTCGCCGACATCGCCATCCTGACCGGTGGCGAGGTCATCAGCGAAGAGGTCGGCCTCTCCCTGGAGACCGCAGGCATCGAGCTGCTCGGCCAGGCGCGCAAGGTCGTCGTCACCAAGGACGAGACCACCATCGTCGAGGGCGCGGGCGACGCGGAGGCCATCAAGGGCCGCGTTGCGCAGATCCGCACCGAGATCGAGAACTCCGACTCGGACTACGACCGTGAGAAGCTGCAGGAGCGTCTGGCCAAGCTGGCCGGCGGTGTCGCGGTGATCAAGGCGGGCGCGGCCACCGAGGTCGAGCTCAAGGAGCGCAAGCACCGCATCGAGGACGCCGTCCGCAACGCGAAGGCCGCCGTCGAAGAGGGCATCGTCGCCGGTGGTGGCGTGGCCCTGCTGCAGTCGGCCCCCGCGCTGGACGCGCTGAACCTGACCGGTGACGAGGCCACCGGCGCGAACATCGTGAAGGTCGCGCTGTCGGCTCCGCTGAAGCAGATCGCCTTCAACGCCGGCCTCGAGCCCGGCGTGGTCGCCGAGAAGGTCGCCAACCTGCCCGCGGGCAGCGGCCTGAACGCCGACTCCGGCGAGTACGAGGACCTGCTGGCCGCCGGCGTTGCCGACCCGGTCAAGGTCACCCGCTCGGCGCTGCAGAACGCGGCCTCCATCGCGGCCCTGTTCCTCACCACCGAGGCCGTCGTCGCCGACAAGCCGGAGAAGGCCGCCGCTCCCGCCGGCGACCCGACCGGTGGCATGGGCGGCATGGACTTCTGATCCCCGGATCAGCGAGTTCTCGCTAGTCGCGAAGGCCGGTCCACCACCAGGTGGACCGGCCTTCCGCATAGGATGTGCGGTGCCGCCTGCTCGAGAGCGAGGACTCCATGACCACATTGCCTGCCTGGGCGAACGATCCGGAGATGCTGCTCATCACCGAGGACGGCTACGACGCGCTTCCCGATGAGGTGCAGAAGCAGATCGAAGTCATCGACGGTCGAGTGATCTTCTGCCGCAGTGGAAGTGCAGAGCACAATATCGTGGCCCGCAGGCTGGCCAATGCGTTCGAAGCGGCACGCCCGCAGGAGCCGTGCATCCGGGTCGTCACCGACTTCGAGATGCACTATCAGCGAATTCGGCCGCATACTCCGGGGTTCTCGTTCCGTAGGCCCGATGTAGTCGTTCACAAGTGCATCGAGCGTGGCCGCAAGCTGTGCACCGACAGCGTTCTCTTGGTGGTCGAGGTGGTGTCACCCGGGTCCGAATACGTCGACACTGTCGACAAGCGAGCCGAATACGCGGCCGAAGGAATACCCGTTTACCTGGTCGTTCATCTCGATGACGAACTGCGCGTGAAGATCATTCAGGAATATCGCCTCGACTGGGCGAGCGCGGCCTATCGGCGCGCGGAGCCGCATCAAGAAGTCCTGGTGCTGAACGAGCCGTACTCGCTGAAGGTCGAGTTCAGCTCGCTCGATGTGTAAGCCGCCGACGACGTTCGATCGCGGTCGGCGGCGTCGGCTTCAGGCGGTTGCCGGGAGGCGGAGGCGTTCGGCCAGTTCGTTGAAGATGTAGAAGTTGGGGATGGCGGCGACGGGGGTGAGGGAGATCCAGCTGCCGTCGACCTTGATGCGGACCAGGCCGCTGCGGGCATCGATGAGCTGGATGCGTTCCCACGGGTAGGCCTGGTTGCGGAAGATGAGGGCAGTCAGGTCCAAGCCGATGTCGCCGAATTGCATGATGTCGCCGCGATCGATGGTGGCGACGGCGCGCGGCAGCTGGGTTCCCGTGATGGCCGACTGGATCGCCCTGCCCCATTCGCGCGCGTCGGCGAATTCGGTGTCGTCGAAAGACGCCTGCGCCCCGTCCGGACCCCTCATCTCCAGCGAGTATTCGGCGCGCGCGGTGTTCTGGAACGGAATGACCTGCTGCCGGACTTCGGCCGTGTCCCAGCGGAACCCGGCGATCTGCTCGCCGGTCCGGTACACGGTCATGCCGCGATCGAACAGATCCAGCCTGGCCGAACGGTTCTGGCGGTTCTGACGTCCGCGCACAGAGGCCAGCGTGGCGGGGAACAGCGCGACGATTCCCACCGCGATACCGCCCCCGATCGAGCCGACCGCCGCGCAGATGACACCGACCGCCGCCAGTCCGCCCGCGACGATGCCGCATCCGCGCACGAACGTGTCGCTCACCGGTGCGGGGAGAAAAGTCTGGCGGTGTGTGCCGAGCTTTTCGTATTCGGCCATCAGGTGGATCAGCTGCGATAACGGTATGGTTCGCCGGACATCGGTTCCGCCCGCACCGTCCTCCGGCATGCTCGGAGTGGTCAATAGTCCCTCCATGAGGCGGTTTTCATCCGCGCGAAGCGTATGCCACCGGACCGAATACCGCTACTGCAACCCCCGGAAAAATGCGTGTCGCTATTGCGGCGCATCAGTCCTGTAGCACGAAGGCCACCAGAAAACCTGCTGCCGTGGCCATTCCGACCCACCAACCGCCCTCGCGGTAAGCCTCTGGCATGAGCGAATCGGCCAGCACGGCGATGGTCGCGCCACCCGCGAATGCCTGCACGGTGCTGATATGAGTGGGGGAGAGATTGTCCGCCAGACTGTTTCCGAGCACGGTGACCAGAACGAGCACCGCGCCCGTCGCCGCCCACAGTCCGAACGCGCGGGCCCGCTCGAAATCGTGCTCGCGACGCATCAGCGCCGCGCCGCCGATGGCCTCCGGCACATTGCCGACGGCCACCGCGACCAGCAGCACCAGTCCGCCGCCCGCGGTCAGCGAGACGCCGAGCGCGGTGTTCTCCGGCACGCCGTCCAGGATGGTGCCGAGCATCAGCGCCCAGCCGATGGCGGCGGGGCCCAGCCTGGTCTCGATCAGATGGTTGGCGACCACGTAGACCCCGGCGCCCGCGAGCAGCGCCGCTCCGGCGATGAGCACGCCCGCCTGATGGAAGGCGGGCGCGAACAGTTCCGAGGAGACCGCGGCGATCATCGTGCCGGAGCCGAAGGCCATCAGCGAGGCGAGCAGCGCCTTCGGCAGCGTCCAGCGCAGTCCGATCGCCGCGCCGACGAGCAGGGGCACGGCGGTGCCCAGACCATAGAGCAGTGCGGTCACCATGCGGCCAACCCTAAAGGCTCAGATGCCGTTCACCGCGACGATGCGGAAGACGCCAGGAGTGCCTTCCCCCATCGGTCCGCCCTTGTCGAACTGTGAAGCGACCACCAGCGTGCGGTCGTCGTCGCGCACCAAAGTGGTTGGAATGCCGAGCGACTCGTCGGTGAGCTGTTCGTCCAGCCGGGCCGCGGCGCCGTCCTCGGTGAGCGTCCACCGCGAGATCGTGTTGGTCTTGTTGTGCGCTGCCCACAATGTGTCGCCGCGCAGCTCGAGTCCGTCGGCATTGATCAGGTCGCCGCCGCGCAGGTCGACCTTGCGAATCGGCGCGTCGGCGGTGAGATCGACGCGGTAGAGATCCCCGCCCACCATGTCGACGACCAGCAGGTACCGGCCGGCGGAGTCCGCGACCAAGCCGTTGAGGCTGAATCCTCCTTGTTCGCGCGGTTCGATGACGCCCGCCAGCTCGAATCGCGGTGTCAGTTCCCCGCGCCTGCCCTGGGCGGCGGCCGCGGTCACCTGATCCGGCGTGACCCGGTAGACCACCGCGCGGGTGCTGTCGGTGATGTAGGCGCTGCCGTCCGGCGTGATGACGACGTCGTTGACGAAGCGTGGGTCGGGTCCGGGGACGTCGAAGTGGGCGATCAGCGCGCGGGTCGCGGTGTCGTACACGTCGACGCCGGCGGTCGAGTCGGTCACCCAGAGCCGGCCCGCCCCGTCGACTTTCATTCCGTTGGCGGTCTTTCGGCCGTCGGCGCCCGCGGGCAGGAAGACCTCCGCCTTCTGCGCGCCAGGGGTGGCGCGGTAGACGGCACCGGTGGTGTACGAGCCGACGTAGGTGTCTCCGGTGCGGGCGTCCCGGGCGATGCCCTCGGGATAGACGCGATCACCGGGGAGTTCGTACGCGGTGGCGATGCGCGGCCCTTCGTCGGGGGAGCCGCACCCGGAGAGCGCGGCGGCCAGCGCGAGAGCTGCGATCGCCAGTGGGCGTGTGGTTGGCATGCTCGAGCCTTTCGTATTCCATTGTAGATCGAGTACGAACATAGATTAGAGTTCTAATGTCCGTCAAGGCTCTAATGAAATGACGAGCGGATACGATGCCAGGCATGACGTCCATGCCCGCCTCCGATCGCATCGGCTCTTACGTCAAGCGCGCGGAGCAGGCGCTGACCATGGCGAAGAACGCCGCCCTCAAGCCCGCGGGCGTCACGACGGCCCAGTACTCGGCGCTGCTGCACCTTTCCGAGAACCCGGGGATCTCCGCCGCCGCCCTCGCCCGGCTCTGCGGCGTCACGCCGCCGACCATGAACACTGTGCTCGGCAACTTGCAGGAGCGGGGGTTCATCGAACGGACCCCGCACGCCTGGCACAAGAACGTGCTGGAGACCCGCCTCACCGAACGTGGCGAAGCGGTCATGCGGGATGCCGACGCGCGTGCGATCCGGGTGGAGCGGGCGGTCGACGACGCGTTCTCCGCCGCCGAACGCGAGACCCTCCGCGAGCTGCTCTCCCGCTGCGCCGACGCCTACGACGCGACCCGCGACGCGCCGACGGGGTAGTTCCGCGAGAACCGCTGTCGCGCACCGTTTTCGGGCACAGTCCACACGGTATACCAGCTGCCGAATCGGTCGGCGACTCGTGACAAAGGTAATGTGCTGTGGCACAGGGTGTTTCGTCTGATCATCTGCTCGAACCGGCTCGCCGCTCGGTAAATGCTTGTCGCGCAACGCGTTGCGAATTGTTGGCTATGTCACATGATTTGCATTCTGGATCGTGCGCGACTACGAATGAGGCGTTCACATCGCACGTTACGGCGTTCGATTCATCCGGGGGGGATATGAACTTTCATTTCATCCGGGGTTCGGGCGTCGGGAGGGAGAATTCGATGTTCTATCGCACTGCACTTCGGATCGGCCGTACGGCGCTCGTCGGGGTGTTGCCGCTGGCCGCGGCAGCCACCTTCGCCGGGGCAGGCGCGGCATCGGCCACCGACTACGCCGATCAGCAGGCGCGGCTCGCCAGCGCTATGTCGACGTCCGGTCAGGCCGCCGAAATCGGCTACCACACAACGGTTTCGCCCGATCTGAGCGCCGTTTCCGCCAAGCTGGACGCCGGTACGTTCGTCCTCGGTGAGTCCTCGGTCAAGGTCGTCGACGCCGCCGGTGCGGCGGTCACCGAGCTTCCGCTCCAGGTGACCACCCCGTCCGGGACCGCCATCGCGCTGGACGCCAAGGTGTCCGAAGACGGCCACACCCTGTCGGTGGAGACCCCGGAGGTTTCCGCGGCCACGGGCGCCGAACTGAAGGACATCGCGACCAACCCGCAGGCCCAGTATCCGGATCCGGTCATGAACGGCGCCGCCGCCGGCGCCGGTGTCGGAGCCGTTCTCGCCGCCATCACCTGCATCCCCACCCTGGCGGTATTCATCGTCGGTTACGGATTGTGCGCCGTGGTCGGTGTGATCACCACCGGCATCATGGGCGCCGTGATCGGCGCGATCGTGGGTACGGTCGTGCCGGATGCCATTCCGCAGGTGCTGCCCTGACACGCCACAGCTGATCTGATACGAAAGGCGCTGTGCTGGAGAGAATCCGGCACAGCGCCTCGCTATTTCGCTCGTCGCTTCCTCTCGCGCACATCCACCGCATGCCGCACATGTGCTGCGTCCACCCGCTGGGGCGGTCGGTGGTAGTACGGCGTTCTTCGTCTTCGGCCTGCGTCCGGTCGACGCGTTCCTGGCGCGGGACGCCCGATGCAGTCGTAGGCTGAACTCATGTCGAGTGGCGAGATCAGGGGCGTGCTCTACGACATCGACGGCGTGCTGGTTACTTCCTGGCGGCCGCTCGACGGAGCGTCGTCCGCCGTGCTCGAATTGCGCGAAAGAGGTTTGCGCCGAGCATTTCTCACCAACACCACTTCGCGCACCTGCGCCGAGATCGGCGAGCGTTTACAGACGGCCGGATTCGAGATCGATACCGGGGAAATCGTCACGGCGGGTCGTTTGACGGCCGAATTTCTGCGGCGCCGCTATCCGGGTGCGCGGGTCTGGGTGTTGAATCACGGCGACATCGCCGAGGATCTCGCCGGGCTCGAGCTCGTCGAGGACCGTCCCGACGTGGTGGTGATCGGCGGCGCCGGAACGGAATTCACGCATCCCGCGCTCAGCCGGGTTGCCGAGCTCATGCTGGACGGCGTGCCCGCCGTCGCTATGCAGGGCGGCCTCACGTGGGCGACCGACGACGGACTGCGCATCGACACGGGCGCATACCTACCGGGACTTGCGGCGGCGGGCAACGCGGAGATCGAGGTGATCGGCAAGCCGGCCCCGACGGGCTTCCGTACCTGCGCGCAACTCATGGGTTTGGAGCCCTCCGAGATCGTGATGGTCGGCGACGACCTGCATTCCGATGTGCTGGCCGGACAGGCCGTCGGCATGTCCGGGGTGCTGGTTCGTACCGGCAAATTCCGGCCTGGCGTGCTCGCGGCGGCCACCACGGCGCCGGACCACGTGATCGACTCCGTCGCCGAACTGCCGGAACTGCTGTCGACCAGCGGCGACGCCTCGTGAACGAGAGGGACCGGTCCGTGCTAAAAAAGTTCTACTAATTTCCTCCAAAAGCCTTCCCGCGCGGCGCATCACTCGGTATCGTCCGTTTCGGCAAACAGCCAGTGACGAGAGAGTCACGATGGTCGGATCGGAGGAATGATTGATCTAGCTACCAGGCTGCCAACTTTCGGCTAACGCGCGGTCGGTCGAAGGTTGAGACGAAGGGCCCGATCCATGACGAGGGGATCGGGCCCTTCGGTATTGTCTGGCGCAATGTCACAGGATGCGAATACGGGACGAATGTATGCCGGGCAACCCGTAGAGGACCGGCAACGCCAGCGGCGTGCGCGTTTTCTGGAATCAGGCCTGACGGTCTTTGCGCGCGACGGATACGCCAATAGTTCGGTGGGCGCCATCTGTAAAGACGCCGGGCTCTCCTCAAGACAGTTCTACGAGGAGTTCACCGGGCGCGAGTCGCTCCTACTCGAGCTCTACGAGCAAATCGACAAGGAGTCGCGCGAAGCGGTGACTGCCGCGCTGGAGGAGACGCCCGACGCTTCAGCGCTCGAACTCATCGATGCCGCGGTGCGCGCCTACGTCGAGTCCATCGGGTCGGATCCGCGCAAGGCGCGAGTGGCGCTCGTCGAGGTGGTCGGCGCCGGACCGAAGGTGGAGAAGTTCCGCCTCGAGCTACGCCGCGTGTGGGGTTCGCTGCTGGCCAGTGCCGCGGAGGACGCGGCCATGCAGGGCCAAATCCCGCCCGGCGATTACGAAATGCGCGTACTGGCGATCATCGGCGCGGTCAACTACGTGGTGGATTCGTGGAGCGGCTCGGATCCGCGCCCGCCGCTGGACGACGTGATCCGCGTGCTCAGCCGAGTGATCATGGGTGCGGTCGGCGCGTAGCGGGCCGGGCGGCCGGGCTGCCCGCGCGGCGATGCGCGATGCCGCGCGGTAGCGTGCGCTGCATGGAGACAGTTCCGATCCAGGTGCCGGACGGCAGCACCATTCCGGTGCGGTTGATACCGGCCGAGGGTCAGCACCGGCATGCGGTCACGCCCGACGCGCCGCGCCCGGTCGTGGTGATCGTGCCGGGGCTCGGCGTGCCCGGCGCCTACTACGAACTCGTCGCCCAGCAACTCGCCGCGCGCGGATTCGACGCCGCCATCGGCGAACTGCGCGGCAATGGCGACAGCCGCCCCCGGCCGAGCCCGACCAGCACCTACGGCTACCACGAGCTGGTTTCGGTGGACTTCCCGGCGATCTTCCAGGCGGTGCGCGATCGGTTCCCGGCCAGCACGCCGTACTTGCTCGGGCACAGCATGGGCGGTCAGCTCGCCGTGATGTACGCGGCGCGGATCCGCGGCAGGCTGGGCGGGCTGATCCTCGTCGCATCGGGCACGCCGTACTACCGGGGTTATCGCGGATTGTTCAGTCCCGGCATGCTGTTCGGTACCGCGGCGGCCTCGCTCACCGCCAGCGTCGCCGGTTTCTGGCCGGGCGATCGGATCACGGTCGGCGGCTTCGGCCCGCAGTCGAAGGTGCTCATCTCCGACTGGGCGCGGTTGGCGCGCACCGGCCGGTTCGTGCCGGTCGGGGCCGATATCGACTACGAGGAACGCATCGCCCGGCTGAAGCTGCCGGTCCTGTCGATCACCATCGCGGGCGACGAGCTCACTCCGCGCGGGTCGGCCGAGCACCTGGTCGGCAAGATGCCCGCTGCCGAGCTGACCACCTGGCATCAGCCGGAACGGTTGGGACACAACGGCTGGATCCCGGACCCGAACTCCACCGTCGACCGCATCGAGAAGTGGTTGCGCGATCGGTGATCGCGGCGCGGGCTCGGCGTCGCGTCCGTAGATATCAGCGTGGTCACAGCGGCGCACCTCGGCCCCGAATCCGGCCGAGCTCTCCGGCCGAAGCGGTACATTGCTTCGACCCGAGTTCGGCAAGGGACGGGCACATGGTCGAGTTGATATCTCCGCCAGACGCGATCTTCCTGGTGAACGAGTCGAGGGAACACCCGATGCACGTGGGTTCCCTCCAGCTGTTCCAGCCGCCGGACGACGCCGGACCCGATTTCGCCAGGACCATTCACGAACAGATGCTCGCGATCCCGGTAAGCAAACGGGTGTTCCGCAAGCGTCCCGGCACCGTGTTGGGCGGCATCTCGAATCTCACCTGGTCCTACGACGCCGAGGTGGATCTGGACTATCACCTGCGTCGCGCCGCCCTCCCATCGCCGGGCCGGGTCCGTGAGCTGCTCGACCTCACATCGCGCCTGCACAGCAGCCTGCTCGACCGGCATCGGCCGCTGTGGGAGCAGCGTTTGATCGAAGGGTTGAACGACGGCAGGCTCGCGGTCTACACCAAGGTCCACCACGCACTGATCGACGGCGTCGCCGCGCAACGCCTGTTGCAGCGCACGCTGAGCACCGATCCATACGCGACCGACGTGCGGGTGCCGTGGAGCCTCGCGGACCAGCGCGGACACGGACCTGGTCCGTCGCTGGCCGGGCGCGCGACGGGTGCGCTGCGCGGTCTCGGCAGGCTCGCGCCATCGACGCTGAGGCTGGCCAAGCAGGCCTTGGCGGAGCATCGGCTCACCCTTCCGTTCGACGCGCCGGACTCCATGTTCAACGTGCCGATCGGGGGAGCGCGGCGATGCGCGGCGCAGTCGTGGCCGCTGGCGCGGATCAGGGCGGTGCAGGCGGCCGCGGGCGTCACCGTCAACGATGTGGTGCTCACGATGTGCTCGGCGGCGCTGCGCGCCTATCTGCTCGAACACAACGCGCTGCCGGATCGATCGCTGATCGCCATGGTTCCGGTGTCGCTGCGGCGGGAAGGCGCGGGCGAGGCGAGCGGCAACGCGGTGGGCACCATTCTGTGCAACCTCGGCACCGATCTGTCCGACGCGGGCGAGCGCCTGCGCGCGGTCAGCGCGTCCATGAGCGAGGGCAAGCGGCTGTTCGCGCAGATGCCGAAGGTGGAGGCGCTCGCGGTGTCGGCGTTGATGATCGCGCCGCTCGGCCTGTCGAGCGTGCCCGGCTTCGTCGCCATGACGCGCCCGCCGTTCAACATCGTGATCTCCAATGTGCCGGGGCCGCGCGAACCGATGTACTGGAACGGCGCGCGGCTGGACGGCAACTACCCGATGTCTATCGTGCTGGACGGTCAGGCGCTCAACATCACCGTCACCTCCAACGCGGGCAACCTCGATTTCGGCGTGGTCGGCTGCCGCCGCAGCGTGCCCCACCTCCAGCGGATTCTCCGGCACCTGGAGGAGGGGCTGACAGAGCTCGAGCACGTCACGGCGTAGTTCAGCGCGCCCGCTGTTCGTCGCCCTCCATGAGCATCTGGGTGAAGAACTCGTAGATGAGCGCGGCCTGGAAAGCCATCTGCTTGTTGTCCGCCGCGCCGCCGTGTCCGCCCTCGATGTTCTCGTGGTACCAGAACGTGTGGCCCTGCTCCTCCAACAGCGCCGCCATCTTGCGGGCGTGGCCGGGGTGCACGCGGTCGTCGCGGGTGGAGGTGGTGATCAGGATCGGCGGGTAGTCGGCGTCGGCGCTGGTGTTCTGATACGGCGAGTACTCGCCGATGTACTCCCATTCCTCCGGCTTGTCCGGGTCGCCGTACTCCGCCATCCAGGAGGCGCCCGCCAGCAGCAGGTGGTAGCGCTTCATGTCGAGCAGCGGGACCTGGCAGACGATGGCGCCGAACAGTTCCGGATACCGGGTCAGCATCACGCCCATCAGCAGACCGCCGTTGCTCCCGCCCACCGCGCCGAGCTGCGCGGGCGTGGTGATGCCACGGTCGACCAGATCCCTTGCGATGGCGGCGAAATCCTCGTAGACCTTGTGGCGGTTGGCCTTCTGGACCGACGTGTGCCATTCGGGACCGTACTCGCCGCCGCCGCGGATGTTGGTCATCACCCAGGTGCCGCCGCGCTCCAGCCAGCCCATGCCGGAGGCGCCGCTGTAGGCGGGTGTGCGGGAGACCTCGAAGCCGCCGTAGCCGGACATGACGGTGGGACCGGGGACGTCCTTGCTGTCGCGGTGCCGAATCACGAAGTACGGCACCATCGTTCCGTCGTCGGACCGGGCGAAGAACTGCTCGGTCTCCACGCCGTCCGCGTCGAAGAAGGCGGGCTCCTGCTTGAGTTGCTCGGTGCTGCCGCCGACCGCGCTGGCCAGCAGTGTGGCGGGCGTGGTGAATCCGCTCGTGGTGAGCATGAACTCGTCGCCGCCCTCGAGCGGGTCCAGGTTCATGACGCTGGTCGTGGCCATCGGCGGGGTGTCGGCCAGCGGCTCGACGGTCCATCCGTCCGGTCCCGGGGTCAGCACGTGCAGCTTGGTCTGGACGTCTTGCAGGGTGATGAGCAGCAGGTGGTTCTCGGTCCAGCCGTAGCCGTGCAGCGAGGTGTGCGCGTCGGGCGTGAAGAGCGCCTCGAAATCCCTTGCGCCGGCGAGGAAGCTCTCGAAATCGGTGGCCAGCAGGGCGCCGGCCGGATAGGTCACGCCGCCCACCTCCCACGGCGACTTCAGCCGTACCAGCAGCCAGTCCTTGTACCAGGACTCGCTGGCGTCGCTCGGCACGTCGATGTGGCGCAGCGAGCCGTCCGGCTCGATGAGGTGCACCTCTTCGTTGAAGAAGTCGGTGGCGCGGCCGACGAAATGGCGTTCGTAGCCGGGCGTGCGGTCGTAGCCCGCGGACACCGCGACGTCGTCCACCGTGCCCTCGAAAACCGTTTCGGCATCGGCGAGTTCGGTACCACGGCGCCAGCGCTTGGCGATGCGTGGATAGCCGGATTCGGTCAGCGAACCAGGGCCGAAGTCGGTGCCGACGTATACCGAGTCGACGTCGATCCACCTGATCTCGGATTTCGCCTCGGGCAGGAAGTAGCCACCGTCCGCCGGGTCGATGAATTCCCTTCGCTCGATGTCGAATTCGCGAACTACCTTGGCGTCGGCGCCGCCCCGCGACAGGCTGACGAGCGCGCGCGACTGCTCGGGACGCAGCACCGCGGCGCCGCCCCACACCCAGTTCTCGTCCTCGGCGTCGGCAAGGGCGTCGAGGTCGATCAGGATGTCCCAGTCGGGCGAGTCCTTGGCGTACTCGGCGAACGTGGTGCGGCGCCACAGGCCGCGCGGGTGCTCGGCGTCGCGCCAGAAGTTGTACAGCCAGCGCCCGCGACGGCCCGGATAGGCGATCTTGGTATCGGTGTCGAGCATGTCAAGGATGCGGCGCTCCAGGTCGGTGAACCGCTCGGTCGACGCGAAGCGCTGACCGACCACCTCGTTGTGTGCGCGCGCCCATGCCAGGGGTTGCTCGCCGGTCACTTCTTCGAGCCAGAGGTAGGGATCCGTCACGTTCTGCTCAACGCCGCTCATGCCTGCGCCTCGCTGGCGCTCGGCTCCGGCATGCGCGAAGCGCGCTGGCACATGATTCGCTCACTGCGTTCCCTCATATCATTATTGTTGCTGAGCGACGTCCTCCCTGCGTGCGCGGTTACCAGAAGTGTGCGACGTCGAGCACTACCCGCGATCCTGCGCCGGGTCCGTCCAGCGTGTACACCCGGAACGGCAGCCGCGCGCGCACGCCGACACCGAAGGTGGTCTGGCCTTCGAACGAGCCCGCCCAGGCGATCTGACGGAAGGTTTGATAACCGCCGACTCTGGCCAGTTCGCCGCGATCGTCGGGCTGGTAGGTACCGTTGCCCGCGTCGTCGTAGGCGGGCGCGTGCACCGTCACGCTGAGGAACGCGTCGCCGCGCAGCGGCACGGGCGCACCCGACGCGTCCATCGTCACCGAGCCGACATAGGCGGCCCGGTAGCCGGTGACCGGGCCCGCTACGTCGATGACGAGCCGGTCGAAGCACTGGTGGCGACCGGAACGCACATTCGTGATCGGAGCGGTCGAGTGACCGGGGTTCGACTTGTCCATCGAACCCCAGTCCAAACCGCAGTAGGAGGGAGTCGCGAGGGCCGGGCCGGGAACGATGAGGAGTCCGATTCCGGCGATCAGCGCGGAAATCAGTACGAGGAAGCGACGCACGTCGCACCGCCTTGGGCATTGGGGATCGAAACAACTTGGAAATCGGTCGAATCCGACGTTCCGTTAGCCACGGCCGAGTCGCGGATGCGTCTCGAATTCGCCGCTCATGGCTGCCGTCGGCTTCGTCGCGCGCGAGTTCGGGACGGGTTCCGTTCGGCTCCGCTTCTAGGATCGGAGTCCCGTACCGAGCGACAGGAGTCCGAATTTGTCTCCCTTCCTGTGGGAACAGCACTGCTGTCTGCCGCTGCTGCCCTCCGCGGACATCACGGAGCTGGCCAGGTATCCGCTCGGCTCCCACCTGTCGGTGAACATCGGATACTCGCCGCAGCGCACCGCCGACGCGCTGGCGCTGGTGCGCCAGTTCCGCCGTGATGCGCTGGCGGACGGGCGATTCCGGCTGGTCGCCGGTCTCGACGACATCGGGGATCCTGAGCGGATCGCGCTCTCTTTCGATCTCGAGGACGCCGGTCCGCTCGGCGGCGACCTGGACAACGTCGAGGTGTTCCACGAACTCGGCGTGCGCTCGCTGCTGCCGACCTACAACCACGCCAACGAGGCGGGCTGCGGTTGCCTGGACACCGAGGACACCGGCCTCACCACCTATGGCAGGGACCTGGTGCGCAAGCTCAACGAGGTCGGCGTGTTCGTCGACGGCTCGCACTGCTCCCGGCGCACGGGACTCGACCTCGCCGCGCGCACCACCGTGCCGATGATCTACAGCCATGCCAATTTCGCCGCCCTGTGGGATCACCCGCGCAACATCACCGACGACCAGGCCAGGGCGTGTGCCGAGACCGGCGGCGTCATCGGCATCAACGGCGTCGGAATCTTCCTGGGCCGCAACGCGCCCGACGAGCGAGCCGAGCGCGTCGCGGCGATGGCCGACCACATCCGCTACGGCGCGGACCTGGTCGGCGTCGAACACATCGGCATCGGCTCCGACTACTCCTTCGACGCCGCCGACTTCAACGCCGAACTGCTCGCCAACCCCACGGCCTTCTCCGATGCGTACACCAAATGGGGTCCGCTCCAATGGGTTCCGCCGGAGGACCTGCTAGGTGTCGGCGTGGGAGCCGGGTTGGACGCGGAACTCGCCGCGCGCGGGTTCACCGAGGACGAGCGAGTCGCGGTGTTCGGCGGGAACTTTCGCCGGGTCGCCGAGCAGGTGTGGCGGGGCTGAATCGGCTTACCCCAAGCGCACCAGCATCTTGCCGGTGTTGGCTCCGGACAGTACGCCGAGGAACGCGGCGGGCGCCTGCTCGAGCCCTTCGTAGACGGTTTCCCTGGTGCGCAGGGTGCCGTCGGCGAGCCAGCGGGCGGCCTTCGCGAGGTACTCGCCGGAGAGCGGAAGGTAACTGGTCACCAGCATGCCGCGCAGCGAAACCTCTTTGGTGGCAGCCAGGTACAGGTCGGGGCCCGGCTCACCGGTGGCGCCGTTGTAGCCGCTGATCGCGCCGACCAGCGCGACGCGTCCCCTCGGTCGCATGGCCGCCACGGCGACGCGCAGGAGCTCGCCGCCGACGCTGTCGAGGTAGACATCGATGCCATCCGGCGCCGCCGCGGCGAGCTGTCCCGCCAGGTCGCCCGCGCGGTAGTCGATGGCGGCGTCGAATCCGAATTCGTCCAGCGACAGGCGGGTTTTCGCGGGTCCGCCCGCCGAGCCGACCACTCGCCCCGCCCCCAGCGCCTTGGCGATCTGCCCGGCGACGCTGCCCACCGCACCCGCCGCCGCCGAAACGAGGACGGTATCGCCGGGCCGGACCGGCGCCACGTCGGTCAGCGCCGCGTACGCCGTGAGGCCGGTGGTACCCAACGCGCCGAGAAAGCGCTGCGGCGCAGCCGAGCCCGTGTCGATCGGCGTCACCAACTCCGCGTCGACCACCGCGTGCTCGCGCCAGCCCGCGAAGTGGGTCACCTGATCGCCCACCGCGATCCGCGCCGACCGCGAGGCGATCACCTCCCCGATCGCCGAGCCCTCCATGACCTCACCCACCTCGAACGGAGCGATGTAGGACGGGCGATCGTCCATCCGCCCACGCATGTACGGATCGACCGACATCCAGGTGTTGCGCACCAGAATCTGCCCCTCCGCGAGTTCGGGAATCGGACGGGTCGCCAACGCGAAGTTCGCCGCCGTCGGCGCACCATCAGGACGCGACGCCAGCTGGATTCCACGCGTGCTCACTGGCAACGTTGTGGTTGAAATCGATTGAGTGTTCATATGTTTCGCAATTCCTTCGGGGACATTCCGGACCGTTCCATCCGGCACCCATGACGCTATGAGCGCCCAAGCACCCGTCCCAGGTCCCGCGACGCCACCGCCCGGTCCCAACACGCCACGCTCTCGGCGCTGAGGCAGGCGTGGCCCCACAGGCGCTGCGAACGCTTCACACGGGCGAGCCCGTCTGTGAAGCGCGGGCGACATATGTGACGGCACGGCCGGACGGCAGACCGGCGTGTGTGGTTCTACCGATGGGTATGGCCTCGCAGCGGGGATGCACGCTTCGCAGGAGGTAGGCGTTCTGCCAGGCGTATGGAAGCTGTGCGACGACGTAGCGCGCACTCGCGGGCCGGCGGTGGGCTCGCCGCTGTGGCAGGTGTGGTCTTACGGGTGCTGCGCACTTCGCCGGCTGAGCACCGTCGGGAAGCGCGGCGTCAGGTGTGCCGGGCGGAAGGAGATGTTCCGGTCCAGCGGTGGAAGGCTTTGCGGAGGGCGCGGTCGTCGGTGAAGCCGAGACGGCTTGCCACGGTGGCGGTGGTAAGTCCCTGGTCGAGAAGGGATGTCGCGCGTTCGTAGCGGGCCAGGTCGATCTCCTGGCGCCAGCCGGTGTCGTGTTCGGCCAGTTGGCGCTGCAAAGTGCGTGGGCTCACGGCCAACCGGCGGGCGACCGGGGAAAGCGATGGCTGCCCCTCGTCGAGGGCCGCGTTCAGGGCGAGGCGGAATGCTTCCAGCGGGCCGGGGAGCGGCTTGGCCGCCGCCAGCACCAGGTCGGCGTGGTTGCGGAGCAGCTCGGCGAGCATCGGGTCGTCGCGCGGCAGCGGGGCGTCGGCGTCGGCCGCGGTGAAGGTGATGGTGTCGGAGGGCGCGTCGAATTCGATGCGATCGGTGCCGAAGGCTGCGGTCAGCGCGTCGTGGTCGGCGGGAGCGGACCGGCTGAAAGTGAGACGGGCGGGGATCACCTCGCGGCCGGTCGCCTCGCGGGCGCGCCGCAGGTAGTAGGCGAGGACGTACTCGTTGACCACCGCCGCGACGGCGGGGTCGCCCGCCGACGTGCGGTAGCCGACGGTGAGTTCGCCGGGATGGTCCAGCTCGAAGCCCTCCTCGGCGGCGGTCACCAACCGGTGATAGGGCTGGGCCGCCCGCAGGGCGTCGGCCAGCGTCGGCCCATTGGTGACGAGGTAGTCCCACGTCGTCAGGGTGCCGAGCGGTGCGGCGGCCGCCACCGCGAGACCTGCGCCCGGCTCCGGCCTGGTCAGCGCGAGCAACTCCCACAGATCGATCAGCGAGCGCAGCGGAATCCGGTTGAGTTCGCCGGTCAGCGCGGCGTCGTCGATGGCGGGAATGCGGGCCAGCCGCGCGGGGCCGGCGTTCGTCGACCGGACGACATCACGGACAAGGCGAACGAGATGAGTCGAGGTGGTGCCGTCGATCGGGTCCAGCGGCCGGGACGGGCTCACGCCGCTCGATCCGCTGTTCGTCACGAGCCAACAGTAGTGCCGTCGAGGCCGCTCACGCCTAGGTCGTCGCCGCCTCGGCGGCCCTCGTCCCGCGCCGATCCGACCCCGCGCGCCCGGCTTCTCACCGAAGCGGGGGGACGATGGGTGAACTCAGCGCGGCGGAGTTAGGCTCGGTGACGTGACTTCCCACTACGATGTCGTCGTTCTCGGCGCTGGTCCCGGCGGTTATGTCGCCGCGATCCGCGCCGCTCAACTCGGCCTGCGAACAGCGATCGTCGAGCAGAAATACTGGGGCGGTGTGTGCCTGAACGTGGGCTGCATCCCGTCGAAGGCGTTGCTGCGCAATGCCGAGCTCGCGCACATTTTCACCAAAGAAGCCAAGACCTTCGGCATCTCCGGTGAGGCGAGCTTCGACTTCGGCGCGGCGTTCGACCGCAGCCGCAAGGTGGCGGACGGCCGGGTCAAGGGCGTCCACTTCCTGATGAAGAAGAACAAGATCGACGAGTTCGACGGCAAGGGCACCTTCGTCGACGCGAACACGCTCTCGGTCGAGCTGTCCAAGGGCGGCACCGAGACCGTCACGTTCGACAACGTGATCATCGCGACGGGCACCGTCACCAAGCTGCTGCCTGGCACCCAGCTCAGCGCCAACGTCGTCACCTACGAAGAGCAGATCCTCACCAGGGACCTGCCCGGTTCGATCCTGATCGTCGGCGCGGGCGCGATCGGCATGGAGTTCGGCTACGTCCTGAAGAACTACGGCGTCGACGTGCGCATCGTTGAGTTCCTCGACCGCGCGCTGCCCAACGAGGACGCCGACGTCTCCAAGGAGATCACCAAGGCGTACAAGAAGCTCGGCATCACCATCACCACCGGTGCGGCCGTGCAGTCCATCGACGACGACGGCGCCAAGGTCACCGTCTCGATCAAGGACAACAAGACCGGCGCGCTGGAGACCGTCACCGTCGACAAGGTGCTGCAGGCCGTCGGCTTCGCGCCGCGAGTGGACGGCTACGGCCTGGAGAACACCGGCGTGCAGCTGGAGCGCGGCGCCATCGCGATCGACGACTACATGCGCACCAACGTGCCGCACATCTACGCCATCGGCGACGTCACCGGGAAGCTGCAGCTCGCGCACGTCGCGGAGGCGCAGGGCGTGGTCGCCGCCGAGACCATCGGCGGTGCGGAGACCCTCGCCCTCGGCGACTACCGGATGATGCCGCGCGCCACCTTCTGTCAGCCGCAGGTGGCCAGCTTCGGTCTCACCGAGGAGCAGGCGCGCGCCGAGGGCTACGACGTGAAGGTCGCGACCTTCCCGTTCACCGCCAACGGCAAGGCGCACGGTCTCGGCGACGCGACCGGTTTCGTGAAGCTGATCTCCGATGCCAAGTACGGCGAGCTGATCGGCGGCCACCTGATCGGACCCGACGTCTCGGAGCTGCTGCCCGAGCTGACCCTGGCCCAGAAGTGGGATCTCACGGTCAACGAGCTCGCGCGGAACGTGCACACCCACCCGACGCTCAGCGAGGCGCTGCAGGAGGCCATTCACGGTCTCGCGGGCCACATGATCAACTTCTGAGTTGTCGGCGCGCTGGCGCGCGCGGGTTCGCGGCCCCCTAGTGTCTCGCTTCCGAGCGGTCGAGACTTGCGACTTCGTCGCGTGCGTCTCGACCGCTCGGAAGCGAGACGGGCCGTGAACGGGCTCGTAAGACTCGCCCTGGGGGTGGTTGGGAGAGCGGGGATATTGCCTCGGCCGAATGCCGTTGGCGCGGAAGTGGTTCGGCCGGGATTTCTGGTATACAGCGAAGATGCTTCGCCGGTTGTCGGTCGGGTTCGCGCTCGCCCTCGTGCTCGTGGTGCTGGTGGCGGTCGGCACCTATTTCCTGATGAACTCACGCACGTACCAGGTGGCGGGGCGGCTGGTGGATCGAGTCGACACCGCGGACAAGGTGGTCGCGCTGACGCTCGACGACGGACCTTCCGACAACGCGCCCGAGGTGCTGAAAGTACTTGCCGACGCGGGCATTACGGCCACCTTCTACCTGAACGGGCGTGATCTCGCCGCGCGGCCCGATACGGGCAGGGCGATCGCGGCCGCGGGTCACGAGATCGGTAACCACACCTACAACCACCGCCGCATGGTGTTCGTCTCCGACGAGACCGTGCGCGCCGAGATCGAGGATACCGACGCCGAGATCGCGAAAACCGGCTACCGCGGCCCCATCACCTTCCGCCCGCCCTACGGCAAGAAACTCTGGTCGCTGCCCGAATACCTCGCCGACCACGACCGCACCACCGTCATGTGGGACGTGGAACCGGACTCCGGCAAGGTTGCCACCACCGACGAAGTCGTCCGTGAAACCGTCGCCGAGGTCCGCCCCGGCTCCATCATCCTGCTGCACATAATGAGCAACCCGGACTCCCTCGCCGCGATCCCGCGCATAGTCGCCGAACTGCGCGCCGACGGCTACACCTTCCTCCCTGTCTCCCAACTCCTCACCCGCTGAGTGGGCGACTACCGGGCCGAGGCGTGTTCGAACTCGTCGTCACTGGGTTGCATCGGCCGGTGCCTGGTTCGTCACACGGTGCGATCGAGTGGATCAGAGCGTGCCGTAGGCGTTGTTGGGCATGAAGCGGGCGAGGACGCGGTGTTCTTCGACCATCGAGCGCCGGTAGTCGGACCAGTCGGGGTGTTCGCCGGAGGCCGCGCGGTAGTAGGCGACGAGCTCCTCGACGGTGGGATCGTCGGGGTCGGCGGCGACGGGCGTGAGTTCGACGGTCCCTTCGAGGACGGCGTAGGCGAAGAAATCGTCGCGGGTGACGTGCAGCGCCGCCCAGGGGTCGCGGCGCAGATTGTGATACTTGGCGCGGTCGGCGGTGATGGAGATGCGGATGATGTCGTCGTCTCCGACGACGTGCAGCACGTTGGACAGCTGCGGCCTGCCGTTGCGGCGGATCGTGGTCAGCACGGAACGGCGAGCGGAGCGAGCGAAATCGACGGCTTCGGAGAGTTCCATGTCTCCTGCAACCTATCGCCGGGCGCGGTCGTTCCCGGCGGGTGCGATCAATCGCGGTGGTAGGCGGCCTGGGCCTCGCGGACTCGCGGCATGTTCGTCTCCACCACCTGAATGAGCGCCTCGAGCTGGTCGGCCACCTCGGCGCCGAGTTCGGTGAGCGTGTATTCCACGCGCGGCGGGATGGTCTCCTTGACCTCGCGATGCACCATGCCGTCGCGTTCCAGTGCTTGCAATGTCTGCGAGAGCATGCGTTCGCTCACACCGTCGACCCGTCTGCGCAGCGCGCTGAAGCGGTACGGCCCCTCCCGCAGCGCCACCATGGCGAGAGTGCCCCACCGGCTCGCCACATTCTGCAAAACCGGTCTCGACGTGCAATTCCGCGCGAAGACGTCGGCTTCCAGCGTCGGGTCGTCGGTGTCCTCCGACGGGATGCGCTGGGTGGTCATGTTCTCGATAGTACCCGACTTGACCAAAGTATCCACGGAATGCATAGTACTTACTAATAGTTAGTACAAGCAGTTCAGTGCACAACCTTGGAGGAAGTCATGACCGTCGCCATCGCCGGAGCAAGCGGACAGCTGGGTCGGCTCGTCGTCGAAGAACTGCTGCGCGCGGGCGAAACCCCCGTCGCGATCGTGCGTGATCCGCAGAAGGTCGCCGACTTGGCCGAGCGCGGCGTCGACGTGCGGCAGGCCGCCTACGGTGACGCCGCCGCGCTCGATCGCGCGCTGGCGGGGGTCGACCGGCTGCTGCTGATCTCCGGCAACGAGTTCGGTGAGCGAGTCGGGCAGCACACCAACGTGATTCGCGCCGCCGAGCGCGCGGGCGTCCAACTGCTCGCCTACACCAGCATTCCCGGCGCCACCGAGAACCCGCTGATTCTGGCACAGGAGCACCGCGGCACCGAAGCGGTATTGGCGGAATCCACCGTGCCGTACACGCTGCTGCGCAACAGCTGGTACTGGGAGAACTACCTCGGCGGCCTGGCGCACGCGGTGGAATCCGGTGTGCTGCACGGCGCGGCGGGACAGGGCCGGGTGGCCGGCGCGTCCCGCGCGGACTACGCGGCCGCCGCGGCGCGCGTGCTCACCACCGACGGCCACGAGGGGCGGGTATACGAGCTGGGCGGTGACGAACGGCTCACCTATGCCGAACTGGCGCAGGCCATTTCGGAGGCGGCTGGCAAGCCGGTGCGCTACGAGAATCTCGCCGAGGCGGATTACGCCGCTGTGCTCGAACAGGCCGGACTGCCCGCCGTATACGCGAAGGCGCTGGCCGACGCCGACACGGGCATCGCCGCGGGCGTGCTCGACGTCGACTCAGGCGACCTGCAGAAGCTGCTCGGTCGTCCGTCGACCCCGGCGGTCGAGGTCTTCCGCGCCGCCCTCTCCTGAGCCGAGAACGCTTGCGCCGGTGCGCGATCCACGCTGGTGGACCGCGCACCGGCGTTCGGCGTCATACCCACTGCACGAGCTGGACGACGATCCCGTTCGGGTCCGTCATCTGGAAGTACCGCTCACCCCACTCCTCGGTCTCGATGGGCGTAACGATCGGCACCCCCTCGGTCTGGAGGCGGGCGTACTCGGCGTCGATGTCGTCGACAACGAACACCACGAGCAACCCGTCGCCGGCGCTGCCCGCCGCGCTCGCCGGCTTGAAGGTCGGCAGGCCGGTGCGCAGGTAGATGAGATTCATCCCGGCGTCGGGCCGCTCCAGCGAGACGAACCCGTCGGCGGACATCTTCTCGGTGAACCCGAGATGGTCGATCACGAACTTCGCCGAAGCCTGCGGGTCGGCGACATTGAGCGAGATGGCGGATGCGGTGATGCGCATGGGTGCTCCTCGGGGCGGAAAAACTCTGTACTTAGTACGGTGTACGTTGTAGAGAAATTTCCGGCGACGTGCACTATGACCTGGATCACGCCCTACTCTCCCGCGCCGCGCCGCGCCGCGCCGCGCCGCGCCGCGCCCGATCGGAAACCGGTGTGCGCTCAGAGTCCGTCGCGTTGGATGCGCAGGGCGGTGATGGTCGAGGCCAGTCCCTCGTACTGATTGACCAGCAGCACGATCTCGATGAGGCTGCGCTCGTCGTAGTACGCGGCCAGCCTCGCCCAGGTGGCGTCGTCGATGTCGCGGGTCGCCACGAGCTGGTCGACCGCCTCCAGCAGCGCGCGGTGCTTGTCCGTCCAATCGGGATCGGCGGCTCCGGTGCGCAGCCGCTCCAGGATCTCCGGCGTGACGCCGGCGCGACGGCCGAGCCTGATGTGATGGTCCATCTCGTATTCGCAGCTGCGCAGGTGGGCGACGCGAATGATGACAAGCTCGGATTCGTGCCGCGGCAGCCGTCCGCCCGGCATCAAGCGCCCCGAGTAGTGCAGCCAGCCGCGGAAGAGTCCCTTGGTGCGGCCGAGCGTGCTGAACAGGTGCGCGTCGGACGTGCCCGCGGCGCGCGAGAGCACCTGCCAGACAGCCCAATTCACCGGCCCGAGTTCCTTGAGACGTCCCGGTGCGATCCGTGGTTGCGACATCGAAACCATGCTTCCGCCTTCCGCGCGGTGAGGGCCTCCCCGCCATCGTGTTCGGGTCCGGTCGCCTCGCGCCGGACCGAGAGCCGAGCCTACCCGCGCCTTTCCGCTTTCCAGTGGTTTTCGCGGGTGCGGACCGGCATCATCAGTACCGGTGCGGACCGCCGGGGCCGTGGGCGGGCTGCGCTGCTGGTGCGAACACAGGTTGAGCAGGGGTCGAGGCACATGCTGGTGAAGATCAGGCCCGGAGCGCAGCTCTCCGGTGCCGAGCAGGAATTCGTCGACTGCCTGCGGGCCTTTCCGTCGACCGCCTTCGCCGCGGTCGACGCGCAGGTGGGAGACAACGGAACTCGTCAGATCGACGCGGTGGTGATCACGCCGCGCGGCGTCACGGTGGTCGAGGTCAGAGGTTTCCGGCGACGCCAGAGCGGCATTCTCGGCGTCTCGGACGACGAGCCGTTCACCATCAGCGACACCACCGCCGATTTCGACGACGAGAACGCCGCGCATCCGATCCAACGCCTGGAACAGGCCGTGTACGCGGTCAAGAGCAAACTCGAACGGGCGCTGATCGATCCGGGCCATGTGTGCGGCGTGGTCGCGCTGATCCCCTTTCGTGGCGTTGTGGTGCGCCCCGCGCGGACGAATGTGCGCTCGGGTGTCGATGTCGTCGTCGCCAATGTCCCCGATGCCACCGAATTACGCATCTACTTGGAAGGTTTCGCGGCCGGGCCGCGCAGCTGGAGCGCGGACCGGGTCATCTCGGCGGCCACGGCGCTCGGCGTGACGGCGCCGTCGCGGGCCGAACTGATCGCCGACGGCTTCGACGAGCTCGCGGCGCATTCGCACCTGCCGGTCGCCGCCCTCGCGCCAACGCCGCCCGCTCCGCCGCCGCCGCGCCCGTCGACTCGCTCCCAGCACGCGGCGATCTGGGCGGTCGTCGCGGCGGCAGTGATCGGCATGCTGGTGGTGTTCGGCGTCGTCGTCACCGCGGTGGCGCGCGACGAGCCGCATCCCGGTTCGGAGCGGGAGGCCACGTCGAGCACGGTGGTCCCGTCCCCGCCGCCGTACCGGCCGCGCGACTGCTATCCGTTCCAGACCGACTGCTGAACGGCCTCAGATCGCCATCGCCGAGCGGACTTCGGTCTCCGCGCGCGCCCCGCCGTCGCCGGTGGAGGTGACCCGGCCGGATTGCAGGACGTAATACCGTTGCGCCGCTTGCAGAGCGAAACCGATGTGCTGCTCGACCAGCAGCACGCTCAGCCCGCCCCTCGTCGTCAATTCGATGATGGTGCGCTCGATCTCGGCCACCACCGACGGCTGGATGCCCTCGGTCGGCTCGTCGAGGATGAGCAGCCTGGGTTCGGTGATCAGGGCGCGCGCGATGGCCAGCTGCTGGCGTTGACCGCCGGAGAGCAGACCGGCCTTGCGGCTCAAAAGCTCCCGCAGCGCGGGGAAGAGATCGAGCGACTCGTCGATCAGCGCCTTGCCGCGCTTACGCCCGTCGGCCACCACCTGGAGGTTCTCCGCTGTGGAGAGCTGTGGAAAACTCTGCTGCCCCTGCGGTACGTACGCGATGCCGCGCTTCACCCGGCGCGAGGGCGAGAGTTTGGTGATCGGTTCGCCGTCGAAGGCGATCCGCCCGGACTTGGTGGCGATCAAGCCGACCGCGGTACGCAACAGCGTGGTCTTGCCCGCGCCGTTGTGGCCCATGATCGCCACCACGCTGTCGTCGGGAACCGTCACCGACACGCCGTGAATCACCTCGGTGCGGCCGTAGCCGGAGTGGACGTCGATCAGTTCAAGCATCGGCGGACTCCTTGTTCTGCGCTGAGGCTTCGACGCTGTGCGCGGTGGTTTCGTCTTCGAGCTCGGTGCCGATGGCCGCCGCGGTGCCGAGGTAGACCTCCTGCACCCGCGGATCGGCTTGCACCTGTTCGACGGTGCCCTCGCTGAGCACCCGGCCGCCCGCGAGGACGGTCACCGACGTGGCGAACGAGCGCATGAACTCCATGTCGTGCTCGACCACCACTACGACCCGTTCGGCGCCGATGCGGCGCAACAGGTTTCCGGTCTCCTCGCGCTCCTCGGCGCTCATGCCCGCGACCGGTTCGTCGAGCAGCAGCACGGCGGCGTTCTGCACCAGCAGCATGCCGATCTCCAGCCACTGCTTCTGGCCGTGCGCGAGCACGCCGGCGGGTTGGTCGCGCAGGGCGGCCAGGCCGGTGATCTCCAGCGCCTCTTCGATACTCGGCAGCACGGACTTGCGCCTGCGTAACAAGCTCAGCGGCGAACGACCCGCCCCCGCCGCGATGTCGAGGTTCTGCAACACGCTGAGCTGCTCGAACACGCTCGCCGTCTGAAACGTTCGCCCGACGCCGAGGCGGGCGATCCGGTGCACCTTCTTGCCGAGCAGTTCGGTGCCGGACTTCTGCGCCGAACCTGTCGCGGGAACGAGGCCGGTGATCGCGTCGATGAGCGTCGTCTTGCCCGCGCCGTTGGGTCCGATGAGGAAGCGCAGATCGCCTTGCAACACCGTCAGATCCACGTCGGTGACCGCTCTGAATCCGTCGAAACTCACCGAGAGCCCGCGGATCTCGAGGTATTCGCTGTCCATGCCCGCGTTGCCGCCGAGCTTCGGTTCACTGGTCGATGTCGTCATCGGGATTCCACCTTCTCCTCGGCGACCTTCGGTTCGACGGGTACTGCGTCAGCAGGCGGCGCGCTCTCGCGGACCGTGACCGGCGAGCCCGAGCCCGGGCGACGGAACCTGCCCTCCAGGACGCCCTTCGCCATCGGCCAGACACCCGCGAGCCCGGCCGGGACGAATCCGACGACCACGATGAACAACACGCCTTGCAGGTAGGTCCAGCCGGACGGGAACTGTTCGGAGAACGCGGTCTGCGCCCACGCCACACCGATCGCGCCGAGCACCGGACCGAGCAGTGTCGTGCGTCCGCCGATGGCGACGCCGATCAGGAAGGCGATGGAGGGCACCACGCCGATGTCGGCGGGGGAGATGATGCCGACGATCGGCGTGAACAGCGCGCCCGCGATGCCCGCGAAGAAGGCCGCGACAACGTACGCGACGATCTTGATATTGGCCGGGTCGTAGCCGAGGAAGCGCACCCGCTCCTCTTGATCGCGCACCGCGACCAGCAATTCGCCGTAGCGGCTGTGCATCAACTGGCGAACCAGCGCGACCACCACCAGCAGCGTCCCCGCCGCGATGAAGAACAGCATCTGCCGATTGACCGGGTCGGAGAGCTTGAAACCGAAGAACGCGCGGAAGTCCGAGAGCCCGGTGAACCCGCCGAGCGCCTGCTGCCCGGTGAGCAGGATGGCCAGCGCGGCGGCCAGCGCCTGGCTCAGGATGGCGAAGTAGGCGCCCTTGACCCTGCGCTTGAATACGCCGTAGCCGAGCAGGGCAGCGACCGCGGCGGGCAGCACCAGAATGCCGATGATCGCCACCGGCGCGGACGCGAAAGGCTGCCAGAATCCGGGCAATTCGCGAATGCCCGCGATCTCCATGAACTCCGGCACGTCGTTGCCGAGCCGCGCGGCGTCGGACATCTGCAGGTGCATCGCCATGAGATACGCGCCGATGCCGAAGAACACGCCTTGGCCGAGAGTCAGCATGCCGCCGCGCCCCCACGCCAAGCCGATGCCCGCGGCCACGATCGCGAAGCACAGAAACTTCGCGAGCAGGTTCAGCCGGAAGTCGCTGAGCACCGCGGGCGCCACCGCGAACAGCAGGATCGCCGCGAGGGCGAAACCGCCGAGCGTGGTCAGCGAGGAGCGCTCACGCCAGTGTCTGGTCAGCGTGGTCATGCCAAACTCCTTGTCCGGACGGTGAACAGGCCCTGCGGGCGAATCTGCAGGAAGACGACGATCAGCACGAAGACCACGACCTTCGCGATGGACGCGGTGGTCTCGTACTCGATGTAGGAATTGAGCAGTCCGAGCGCGAACGCGGCGATCACCGTGCCCTTGATCTGACCGAGTCCGCCGATCACCACGACGAGGAACGCGTCGATCAGATAGCTCTGGCCGATGGTGGGGCTGGTGGAGCCGATGAGTGTGAGCGCTACGCCGGCGACGCCGGCCAGACCGGAGCCGATGAAGAAGGTGCTGATATCGGTGAAACGGCTGGAGACGCCGCTGGTTTCGGCCAGGCCGCGGTTCTGCACGACCGCGCGGATGCGCCTGCCGAGTGGCGTCGCCTTCAGCGCCGCCGCGAGCACGGTCACCGCGAGAACCGCAAGGACCAGGATGAAGATGCGCGTCTTCGGGACGACCGCGCCCATGATGGTGACGCCGCCGCTGAGCCATTCGGGAGCGAGGACGTTCTTGGCGGGCGCACCGAAGATGTCGCGCGCGAACTGCTGCAACACCAGGCCCACGCCGAACGTGACGAGCAGCGTGTCCAGCGGGCGGTCGTACATCCAGCGAATAAGGCCCATCTCCAGCGCCGCGCCGAGCACGCCGCCCACCAGGAACCCGACGACCAGCGACACCAGCAGCGAAACCCCCGCCGATGAGATCACCTTCTGCACGACGTAGGTGGTGTAGCAGCCTGCCATGATGAATTCGCCGTGTGCCATGTTGATCACGCCCATCTGACCGAATGTGAGCGAGAGGCCGAGGGCGGCGAGCAGCAGAATAGATCCCAGGCTCAACCCAGTGAAGAGCTGGCCGATCAACACGTCCATGAAGTAGCTCCTGTGTTGTTGGCGCGCCGGCGCGCGCGAACGGGCTCGTAAGACTCACCCTGGACGGGGCTGGCAGGGCGCGGGTGATGCGTTCCCACCAGCCCCAGGCCGCAGCAGGGTGGCGTTGTTACAGGCCCTTGGCCCAGCCGTAGGACTTCAGGTACGGGTCGGGCTGGATGGGCTTGCCGGAGTCCCACACCGTGTAGATCAGGCCGTCGGCGCGGATTTCGCCGATGCGGGCGGTCTTGGTGATGTGGTGGTTGGCGCCGTCGATGGTGACCAGGCCCTCCGGAGCCTCGAAGCTGACGCCGTCGGCCACGGCCTGGATGTCCTCGACCTTGAACGACTTCGCCTTCTCGACGGTGTTCTTCCACAGGTAGACCGAGGCGTAGGCGGCCTCCATCGGGTCCGAGGTGGGCTTGTCCGCGCCGAAGGCGGCCTTGTACGCGTCGACGAACGCCTTGTTCTGCGGGGTGTCGACCGTCTGGTAGTAGTTCCACGCCGTCAGCTGGCCCGCGATGTTCTGCGCGCCGATGCCCGCGACCTCTTCCTCGGCGATGGACACCGAAACCACTGGCATCTCAGTGGCTTTCAGGCCCGCGTTGGTGTACTCGCGGAAGAAGGCCACGTTCGAATCGCCGTTGAGCGTGTTGAAGACCGCGCCCGCCTTCGCATTTCGTACCTTGTTGACGATGGTCGAGAAGTCGGTGGAGCCGAGCGGTGTGTAGTCCTCGCCCTTGATCTCGATACCGTTGGCCGCGGCGTACGCCTTGATCTCGCGGTTGGCGGTCTGCGGGAAGACGTAGTCGGAGCCGACCAGGTACAGGGACGTGATGCCCTTCTGCTTCAGATAATCCAGCGCGGGCACGATCTGCTGGTTGGTGGTGGCGCCGGTGTAGAAGATGTTCTTGCTGTCCTCCAGGCCCTCGTACTGGACGGGGTAGTAGAGCAGTGAGTTGAGACTTTCGAACTTGGGCTTCATGGCTTTTCGGCTCGACGAGGTCCAGCCGCCGAACACCGCGGCGACACAGTCGGAGCTGATGAGCTTTTCGGCCTTCTCCGCGAAGGTCTTCGGGTCCGAAGCGCCGTCCTCCAGCACCAGTTCGATCTTCTTGCCGAGCACGCCGCCCGCCGCGTTGATCTGGTCGACAGCCAGCTTGGTGGAGTTGGCGACGGTGACCTCGGAGATGGCCATGGTCCCCGACAGCGAGTGCAGCGAACCGACCTTGATGGTGTTTGCCGAGGTGTCGACGCAGGAGGCCGCGTTGGAGCCGGTGGCGGCGTCGTCCTTGGCGCCGCAGGCGGTCAGCAACAGGCCGGCGAGCGCAACCGCGGTTGGCGCGACCAGTGCTCTGGTCAGGCGGGAACGATGCCGATGAGCGGCACGGGAATCTGACATCGGGCGGAACCCTCTCACTTCGTCCGGTGTGCGGCGGCGCTGGCTGCGCCACGCTCGAATACGCCGCGTTTGCCCCGGTCACGGCTGTCGACCGGGGTGTATACAACGCGTATTCGTGGTGCGAAGAGTAGACAGAAGTTGTTGCGCCGGAATATCTCTCGGTGACGAGTCCGTTGCCGATGTTTCGCCCGTGTGAAACCTTTTCGCAACCCTGAGGTCGATCGGGGTGAGGTCCGTAGCCGGACCGTAATACCGGCGAGTTATTACGCGTCCACGAGTGGATGCTTCACCGTTGCTCGTCGCGGCGCCCGGTCATCGGCGGGCTTCCGACGTCCCGGATTTCCCTACGGTTGCGTAGCCGATTCCCGGTGCGGCAGGCTGCGTTTTGTACATCGTCAAAAGCGTCGGAGCATGGAGTGGCGGGACCACGGCGCATGAGTCGAGGAGGACTAGGTGGGGCACTACAAGGCGAACGTACGCGACATCGAATTCAACCTTTTCGAGGTGCTGGGGCTGGACAAACTCCTCGATACCGGCGCCTACGGCGACCTCGACTCCGACACCGTGCGCGAGATCCTCGCCGAGGTGAAGCGTCTCGCCGAGGGCCCGATCGCGGATTCCTTCGTCGCGGCCGACCGTGAGCCCGTCGTCTACGACGCGAGCACCTTCGAGATCTCCGTACCGGAGCCGTTGCGCAGAACCGTCGCCGCGGTGCGCGAGGCCGACTGGGGCAGGCTCGGCATGCCGGAGGGCATGGGCGGCACGGCCGCGCCCGCTGCGGTGGTCTGGGCGGTCAACGAGATGATGACCTGCGCCAACCCGTCGGCCAGCTTCTTCAGCATGGGCACGGTGATGTCGTCGGTGCTGTACAACGTGGGCAACGAGCAGCAGAAGCACTGGGCCACCCTGGGCTACGAGAAGGGCTGGCAGGGCACGATGGTGCTGACCGAGCCGGACGCGGGCTCGGACGTCGGCGCGGGCCGCACGAAGGCGATCGCGCAGGAGGACGGCTCCTGGCACATCGAGGGCGTCAAGCGCTTCATCTCCGGCGGCGATGTCGGCGACACCGCCGAGAACGTCTTCCACCTGGTGCTGGCCCGTCCGGAAGGCGCCGGGCCCGGCACCAAGGGGCTGTCGCTGTTCTACGTGCCGAAGTTCCTGTTCGACCACGAGACGCTCGAGCTGGGCGACCGCAATGGCGTCTACGTGACGGGCGTCGAGCACAAGATGGGCCTGAAGTCCTCGCCGACCTGTGAGCTGACCTTCGGCGGCGCGGTCCCCGCCAAGGGCTGGCTGGTCGGCGACGTGCACAACGGCATCGCCCAGATGTTCCAGGTGATCGAGAACGCCCGCATGATGGTCGGCATCAAATCCTCCGGCACCCTCTCGACCGGATACCTGAACGCGCTGGCCTACGCCAAGGAGCGCGTGCAGGGCGCGGACCTGACCCAGATGGCGGACAAAGCGGCCCCGCGCGTCGCCGTCACCCGCCACCCGGACGTGCGTCGCTCGCTGGCGCTGCAGAAGGCCTACGCCGAGGGTCTGCGCGCGGTGTACCTCTACACCGCCGCACATCAGAATGCCGATGTGGCGCAGCTGGTTTCGGGCGCCGACACCGACCTGGCGCAACGGGTGAACGATCTGCTGCTGCCCGTCGTGAAGGGCGTCGGCTCGGAGCGGGCCTACCAGTATCTGACGGAATCCCTTCAGACACTCGGCGGTTCGGGGTACTTGCAGGATTACCCGATCGAACAGTACATCCGCGACGCCAAGATCGACTCGTTGTACGAGGGCACCACCGCCATCCAGGCGCAGGACTTCTTCTTCCGCAAGATCATTCGGGACAAGGGCGCGGCGCTCGCGCACGTCGACGGCCGGATCGCCGCCTTCCTCGACGCCCCGAGCGGGCGCTTCGAGACCGAACGCGAACTGCTGCGCACGGCGCAGGCCGACGTGCAGGCGATGGCCGCGACGCTCACCGGATTCGTGATGGCGGCCCAGCAGTCGCCCGCCGAGCTGTACAAGGTCGGCCTCGGATCGGTGCGCTTCCTGCTCGCCGTCGGCGACCTGCTCATCGGCTGGCGACTGCTCGTCCAGGCCGAGATCGCCGCAGCGGCGCTGACCGGTGACGCGGAGCCGAAGGATCGGTCGTTCTATGCCGGAAAGGTCGCGGTGGCGAGCTTTTTCGCCAAGAACGTGCTGCCGCAGCTGACGGCGACCAGGAAGGTTCTCGCGGCGATCGACAACGACATCATGGAGTTGGACGAAGCGGCGTTCTGAGTACGGCGGTCGAGCGCCTCGACGTTCGTTCTGGGAGCTCGGGCCGGTGCTCAGTCGGCGAGGAGTTTCAGCACGACCGGGCGGGACAGGGTTCCGGCGACTTGCCTGGCGAGTTGGTTGGCGCCCGCGCCCTCGGCGTGCGCCGCCCGGAGGGCCGCGGCGAGTTCCTCGCGCGCGGTCTCCGCGGCGGCCTGCGCCGCGCGTAGCCGGGCTGCCGCGCGGTCGACCGGGTCGTTGTCCTCGGCGGGCGGGGGTTCGGTCGCGGTCATCTGCTCGCCGGTCAACCTGTTGACCACATGCCTCGGCCGCTCCGCCGCGGCATGGCCCAGCGCGGATCTGGCGAACCGCTTCATGAAATCACGGGTGGCGTTGGTGTCCTCGGCCGCCGCGCCGAGCAGCAGCCGGGTGACCTGTGGGACGGCGTGGGTCCAGTTCGCCAGACCGCACAGTGCCAGAAGCACGAGCCTCGGATCTGGCTCGTCCGCGAAAGTCTGCTGCGCGTAGTCGAACTTGCGCTCGTAGTGTGCGGCGCGCCAGCCGTTCACGTCGTGCGCTTCCGCGCCGCGGTGCAGCGCTTCCCATTGCAAGAGGCGCAGCAGCTGCGGGTTCGCGCGGTGATAGTCGAACAGTTTGCCCACGTACTCGCCGGGATCGGATTCGGCGAGCGGCTGCACCACGTCGATGAATTCGCGCATGGTGTCGACGACGATGACGTCGAAAAGCTTGTCCTTGCTGCCGAAAAGTCCGTAGATCCGCTCCTTGTTCACACCGGCCGCCTCGGCGATCCGGTCGACGCGCGCTCCGGAGAGGCCGTGCTCGGCGAATTCGGCGCGGGCAGCCTGCAGCAGCGCCTGCCTGGTGGCGTCGCTGCGCTTGGTGGTGACCGTCATGGCACAGACTTTACCACCGTTTTAAACCAACTATTTGGTTGACATCGAGCCGGCGCGGTCGTACCTTCGTCGCTATGGCAACGCCGACAATCCCCGCCGTGACCGGTGCTCCGGTCCGCTCGTCCTCGCGCGAACTCTCGCCGGGGGCGCACACCGGTCGCATCCTGCCCGTCTTCGTCCTGTCCGCTCTCCTCGCCACCGGCCAGATGTACGTACCGATTCCGCTTTTCACGGCCATGCGGGCCGAGTGGCAAGTGGGCTCGGGCGTGATGACCTGGATCATCAGCGCATTCGCCTTCGGCTACGCGGGCGGTTTCGTGCTCTTCGGCCCGCTCTCGGATCGCTATGGCCATCGCAAAGTACTCATCACCGGCATGCTGGTCGCCGCAGTGGTCACCCTATTGACCGGTTTGGCCGTGAGTGCGCCGGTGGCGGTCGCCCTGCGCATCGTGCAGGGGCTGGTGGTCGGCTCGATTCCGCCCGCGCTGATGGCCTACGTCGCGACTCGTGTCGCGCCCGCGCATCGCGCGGTGGTCACCATGTCGGTGGCGACCTCGTTTCTCGCCGCGACGGTGGTCGCCCAGATCGTCTCGCAATCTCTCGTCGCGTCGTTTCCGTGGCGCGCCGTATTCCTCGGCTCGGCAATGATTTTCGTGGTGTTGGCCGCCGCGCTGCGCGCGGTGATGCTCGACGACGCGCCGACCGGCCGCGACCGGCCGCTGCGCCACAGCTACGCCGCCATCCCCGCGGTGCTGCGCATCCGTCCGCTGTTGCCGATGCTCGGCGCGGGCGCGTTGAGCATGGCCGTGATGGTGGGTGTGTACACCGGCATCGAGTTGGTCGGCATCGTGCACGGTTCCGGCGAACTGTTGACGCTGCGCGCGGGAGCGCTGCCGGTGATGTTCGCACTTCCGCTGCTCGCGGTCCCGCTGGCGCGGCTGACCAAACACGGCCAGATCATGCTCGGCGTGCTCATCGCGGCCGCGGCCATGGTCACGGCCACCTTCGAGGGCGCACATCTGGCGGTGCTGACCGTGCTTCTCGCCGTGCTGGTCGGCGGACTGGGCATCATCGCGCCCGCGGTGTTGCAGAGCGCGGGCGAGCTGGGCGGCGAATCCAGGGCCGCGGCCTCATCGGTGGCGATGTTCAGCTTCTACGTCGGCGCGACGGTCGGTCCGGTGGTGGCGGCAGCCGCCGCGCCGCACGGCTTTTCGGCACTGGCGTGGACGCTGGCGGTCCTACTGCTCGCCGCGCTCGGCTTGACCCTGCTCGGCGTCCGCATTCAGCGGGCGATGACAACCGCGGGGTGACCTGAGGCTCGCGGTGCCACCGCTCCGAAGCCGCGCTCCCTCGATGTGCCGCAAGTGATTTCAACGTCACACGCATTCCGTACGCCTCACATAGGCACCGCCTGTGTGAGGCGTACACGCGATATGTGGGAACGTCAGTGGTGGGACTGTGGCGGGTTGGCAGACTCGGGCTCGGCGATGACCGCTGATCAAGTGGCGGAAGTCATTTCAGCACGTAGGGCGAGACCGAACTGCGGTGCTCGCTGATGTCGAGCACCTTGCCGAGCGGGGGGAAGGCGCGCTGCGGGCAATTGGCGCGCTCGCAGACGCGGCAGCCGGCGCCGATCGGGGTCGGCTGCACCTCGTCGAGGTCGATGCCGTCGGCGTAGACGACCCGGCCCGCATGGCGCAGTTCGCAGCCGAGGCCGATCGCGAAGGTCTTGCTCGGCTGGCCGTAGCGTGTGGCGCGCCGCTCGACGGTGCGGGCGATCCAGAGGTACTTGCGTCCGTCGGGCATCTGCGCGATCTGGGTCATGATCTTGCCGGGGTAGGCGAAGGTCTCGTAGACGTTCCACAGCGGGCAGGTGCCGCCGCTGGAGGAGAAGTGGAAACCGGTGGCGGACTGGCGCTTGGACATATTGCCCGCCCGGTCGACCCGGACGAAGGAGAACGGAACACCGCGCAGCTTGGGCCGTTGCAGCGTGGACAGCCGATGGCAGATGGTCTCGTAGCTCTGGCTGAAGAACGCCGAGAGCCGCTCGATGTCGTAGCGGAAGTCCTCGGCCACCTCGTGAAAATGCGTGTAGGGCAAGACGGTGGCCGCGGCGAAGTAGTTGGCCAAGCCGAGCATCGCCAGCCTGCGGGTGTCCTCGGACGCGAAATTGCCCTCTTCCACCAGCTTTTCGAGCAGATCGCCGCACTCGAAGTAGGCGAGCTCGGCGGCGAGCTTGAAGGTGCGCTGGCCGCCGGAAAGGTGCGGAGCGATCTCGAGCACCCTGGACTCGGTGTCGTAGCGGTGCAGCACGCCCTCGCCGAGATCGATGCGCTCCAGGATCTTCACGTCGTGCGAGCGCAGCCTGCTCGCGATCTCGCTGGGCACGTCGCCGCCGTGGAACCGGATGCGGGCCGTGAGTTCCTCTGCGGCGGTGTCCAATTCGTGGATGTAATTCTGCCGCTGATAGAAGTAGTCGCGCACTTCCTCGTGCGGCTTGCTGATGGTGGCGCTGCCCGCGCCGTCGGCGAAGCGGTCCTCGGTGGCGGCCGCGAGCTGGGCGCTGGTGTTGCGGTAACGGTTGTGCATGGCGACCATCGCGCGGGCAAGGCTCGGATGCGCGGAGACCATGTCGGCGATCTCCTGGGTATCGGCCTCGATGCCGAGCTCCTGATCCATGACGACCTCTTGCAGCTCGGCGATGAGCCGGGTGTCGTCGGCGGAGGAGAAGAAGGTCGCGTCGACGCCGAAGACCTCGCTGATCTTCAGCAGCACGGGCACGGTGAGCGGGCGCACATCGTGCTCGATCTGGTTCAGGTAGCTGGCCGAGATCTCCAGCTTCTGGGCGAGCGAGACCTGGCTCAACCCTCGCTCGGTGCGCAGCTGACGGAGGCGCGCGCCGACGTACGTTTTGGCCATATGTCCAGTTTATGGGCTGTTTCGCAGCCTTGCCAATGGAAATTAACAGTGGAGCTGAGCAATATGTCACAGCCTCGGGTTACCGTCGAAGGGTGCTGTTCTCGGAAGTCGTTGAGACATCGGAGACCGTTCGCGCGACTCGGTCCCGTAAAACGAAGGTGGCCGCGCTGGCGGAGCTGCTCGGCGCGGCCGCGCCGGACGAGCTCGCGCCCGTTGTCGCGTGGGTCTCGGGCGAGTTGCGCCAGGGCCGCATCGGCACCGGCTGGCGCACCCTGACCGGGCTGGACGGTACGCCGTCACCGGTGGCGACGCTATCGGTCGCGGCGGTCGACAAGGTATTCGGCGAACTGGCCACCGTCGCGGGAAAGGGATCGGCCAACCGGCGTAAGGAGCTGCTGACCACGCTGTGGTCTTCGGCCACTGCCGCCGAGCAGTCGTTCCTGTTGCGCTTGCTCACCGGCGAGATCCGGCAGGGCGCGCTGACCGCGCTCGTCGCAGAGGCGGTCGCCGCGGCCGCCGCGGTGCCCGTCGATCAGGTCCGGCGCGCGTACATGCTCTCCGGGCAGCTGCCGGTCACCGCCGCCGCGGCGCTGACCGGAGGGGCGGAGGCGCTCGCCGCGTTCCGGCTCGAGGTGGGCAGGCCGATCCAGCCGATGCTCGCCTCACCGGGTTCGGCGCTCGACGAGGCGATGGACGAGTTCGACGGCGAGGTCAGCGTCGAGCACAAGCTGGACGGCGCGCGAATCCAAGTGCACCGCGACGGGACCGACGTCCGCGTCTTCACCAGGACCTTGCGCGACATCACCGCCGGCGTGCCCGAACTGGTGCGGCTCGTCGCGGGGCTGCGGTGCACCAGCGTCGTGCTCGACGGGGAGACCTTGGCGCTCAACGATTCCGGGCGGCCACGGCCGTTCCAGGAGACCATGAGCCGCTTCGCCACCGCCGATCCGAGCGGTGAGGCGAAACTGCCGCCCGGCGCCGCCGCAGGGCCGCTGGTTCCCGCGGTGAGCTCGACCAGGGAGCTGTTGCTCCACCCGTACTTCTTCGACTGCCTGCATCTGGACGGCCGGGACCTGCTCGACGCCCCGCTCTCGGAGCGGCGCGCCGCGCTGTCGCAGGTGGCGGGCGAGCACACCATTCCCGCGCTGATCCGGCCCGACGCGGAGGCCGCCGCCGAATACTTCGACGGCGCGCTGGCCGCCGGGCACGAGGGCGTGATGGTCAAGTCGCTGACCGCGCCGTACGCCGCCGGTCGCCGTGGCCGCGCCTGGCTGAAGATCAAGCCGACGCACACCATGGACCTGATCGTGCTCGGCGCGGAGTGGGGCTACGGCCGCCGGACCGGTTATCTGTCGAATCTGCATCTAGGCGCGCGCGACCCGATGACCGGTGAGCCCGTCATGGTCGGCAAGACGTTCAAGGGCCTCACCGACGCGTTGTTGCAGTGGCAGACCGCCGAGTTCCCGCGCCACGAGCGCTCTCGCGACCAGCACACCGTCTACCTCTGGCCGGAGCTGGTCGTGGAGATCGCTCTGGACGGCGTCCAGGTGAGTCCGCGCTATCCCGGCGGCGTCGCGCTTCGGTTCGCTCGCGTCGTCCGGTATCGGCCCGACAAAGAGCCCATCGACGCCGACACCATCGACGCCGTCCGCGCGCTGCTGCCGTAGGTCTGCGGCGCGTCGACGATCGAGTCCACCGCGGCCGCGCCGGTTCGATGTCCTCCGGTCGTCGCTGAGCGTCTGACCAGGTCACAAGCGCGGTTCGCGGTTCACGACCGCGCCGGGCGCCACCACGGGCGTCCACGCTAGCGCATCCGGATGGCTGTCCGGCAGGCGGTTACCGCATGGCAATCGGCACCGGCGGTGCCTCACACTGGAGTCGTGACCGTCGAATTACTGGTTCTGCTGATCGTGATAGTCACGGCACTCGCTTTCGATTTCACCAACGGCTTTCACGACACGGCGAACGCCATGGCGACGTCCATCGCGACCGGCGCGCTGCGGCCGCGGGTCGCCGTCGCGGTCTCGGCGGTGTTGAACCTGATCGGCGCGTTTCTCTCGGTCGAGGTGGCGGCCACGGTGGCCAAAGGCATCGTGCAGCTCGGTGCGGTGAGCGGACACGATCTGCTGATCATCGTCCTGGCCGGTTTGGTCGGCGGCATCCTGTGGAATTTGCTGACCTGGCTGTTCGGCCTGCCGTCGAGTTCCTCGCACGCGCTGTTCGGCGGCCTCATCGGCGCCACCATCGCCTCGCTCGGCTGGGGCGGGGTGATCTGGGCGTCCGGCTCCGACGGCGTGCTCACCAAGATCGTGCTGCCCGCGGTGCTCGCCCCGGTGGTCGCCGCCCTGGTCTCGGCCGTCGGCACCCGATGGGTCTACCGGATCACCGCGAAGTCCGACGAAGATAAGGTCAAGGCGGGCTTCCGCTGGGGACAGATCGGTTCGGCCTCGCTGGTCTCCCTCGCGCACGGCACCAACGACGCGCAGAAGACGATGGGTGTCATCTTCCTCGCGCTGGTCGCGCACGGGACGCTCACCAAGAACGACGAGATGCCGCTGTGGGTGATGGCGGCGTGCGCGGTGGCCATCGCCGCGGGCACCTATCTCGGCGGCTGGCGGATCATCCGCACCCTCGGCAAGGGGCTGGTGGAGATCGAGTCGCCGCAGGGACTGGCCGCCGAGTCCTCCTCCGCCGCGATCATCCTCACCTCGGCCCACTTCGGGCTGCCGCTCTCGACCACCCAGACGGCGACCGGTTCCATCCTGGGCAGCGGGCTCGGCAAAGGCGCCGAGGTGCGCTGGTCGGTGATGGGACGGATGGTCGTGGCATGGCTGCTCACGCTGCCGCTGGCCGGTCTGGCGGGCGCGATTTGCTGGGCCATCGCGCATTTCATCGGCGGCCTGCCCGGCGTGCTGGTGGTGTTCGGACTTCTCGTCGTGCTTGCCGCGGCGATGTGGCTGCGGTCTCGTCGCAACCCGGTCGACACCACCAACGTCAACGAGTGGCCGGGCGGCGACGCGCCAGGGCCTTCGGACACGCCGACGGTCGCCGCAGGCGCCGCGAAGCCCGGCGACGAACCGCGCGGTGAAGATCGACCCCGTGGCGATCAACCGCACGAGATCCGACCGCGCAACGGCCACCCGGGTGACGATCGCGCGCACGACGTCCAACCAAGCAATGGCGGCCCCGCCACGCCCGCGCATCCGCCCACCCGTTCGGCCCAGCTCTAGGGAGCAGCAGTGCATACGCTCGTCACGAACCTGAATTCGCTGTGGAAGGTGGTCGCGGTGTCCCTGATCCTGGGGGCCGGGCTGCCGATCGTCTTCGCGGTCGGGGTGCGGCTGTGGTCTTCGGCCGATACCGTTGGCCGGGACGGCAGCGTCGCCCGAAGGAACTACCCGGCACTGGCCGGCGCCTACGCGTGTTTCGCGCTGATCGTCCTCGCGATCGTCACCGGAATCCTCTACACCGCGAAGGCGTTCCTCGCCGCCAAGTTCGGCATTCACCTGTTCGGACAGTCCTGAAGGGCGCTGCATTGACCGATCACACGCAAACCTCCCGGCCCAAGGTCCTCGGCCGCGTCATCGGCTGGCTGCGCGCCGGATACCCGCAGGGCATTCCGCAGTCGGATTACGTCGCGCTGTTCGCGGTGCTGCATCGCCACCTCACCGATTACGAGGTGGCCGCCATCGCCGAGGAGTTGGCGAGCGGCAATCCCGACTCCGAGATCGGGCACGACGACATCGTGGCCGCGATCGCCAGAATCGCCATGGAACAGCCGGATCAGCGGGATGTCGAGAGGGTCGCCGCGCATCTCGCGGCGGGTGGCTGGCCGCTGGCCGAACCGCTGCCCGAGGCGGACTGAACCGAAGCCGACGCCGACTCGCCCGTAGTGCGGGCCGGCGGCGCCTGCGAGGGGCGGCGCCGCCGGACCGGCGGTGTGGTGCTCAGGGCAGTGAGCGACCGTGTCGCGAAGGGAAGTGGAGGCCCCCCGCGTGGAGCGCCGCGGGGCCTTCCGTTCATCGACGGTGTCGATCCTCGGCCGCCCACCTCGAGATCGGCGGTGCCGTGGCTGGGAGTCGGCTGTGAACCAAGTTCAGCGGCGGTCGAATTCGCCCGCCCGAATGCCCGCGGTGAGCGCGGCCCAGTCCGCGGGCGAGCAGGTGAGCATCGGCCGCCGGTCCCGCACGCCACGGTACTTGGTGTCCCGGATCAGCACCCGGCCCGGCTCGAACTTGACCTGCACGCAAGCCACGGAATCGCTGGAATGCGACGACTTGAACCAGCCCGTCCCGGCTGACGACATGCTGTTCATGCCGCGATGCTACGTGCCGGAATCGCTACCCGCCGGAAATCTTGCTTTCCAGCACCGACAGCGACTCCTCGCGCGAAAGTGCTTGTTCGGCCAAAGCGTTCGCGAACAAGGTATCGAGGTGGCGCACCGGCTCGGTCTCCTCGATGACGGCGTGGTGGACCAGCGTCTCGGTCCACGCGACATCGGGCATCACCGACTTGTCGAAGCCGAGCAGATGGAACGTCGCCCCGCCGAGCAACCCGCCGCCGGTCGCCTCGAACGGAATGACGCGCAGGTCCAAGGTCTCCACGTGCTCCTCGATGAGCGCGGCGAGGTGACGTACTTGGTCCGACATGACCTCGGGGCCGCCGATCTGCTGGGACAGCGCGGCCTCGTTGACGATCGCGGTGAGCCGCAACGGTTCCGCGCCCTTCAGCCGCTGCTGGCGGCGCAGCCGGATCTCCACCAGCCGGTCGATCTCGACTTGGCGGATCCGCGCGCGATCGTTCGCGATGAGCGCGCGTGCGTAGTCGGCGGTCTGCAAAAGGCCTGGAATCAGGATGCTTTCGTAGGTGCGCGCACTGTCGGCGCCGTGTTCGAGGCCGTACAGGCGGCTGATCTCGTCGGAAAGCAGCCCGGAGTAGTTCGTCCACCAGCCACGCTGCCTGGCGACGTCGCGAAGTTCGTGCAGCTCTTGGCGTTCCGCCTCGTCGAAATCGAGCAGCTTCATCAGCTCGTCCAGTTTCGATTCGGCGAGGACGTGCTCCTTTTCCACCTTCGACCAGTAGGAGATCGAGAAGCCTAGTTCCCTGGCTATCGCGGACACACTGACATCGTTCTGCTTGCGCCTCCGCCCGATGCGGAGCATCAGTTCCCGACGCGCGACCGTCGGCGAGAGTGGTGCCATCGTTGGATGGTGTCCTTCCAGCTCTAGCGATGCGTGCAGAGAACCGTACTCCCCGCGTTGACCGGCCCGCACAACCCGGTCGAATGGTCAACTTGACTCGCAACGCGATACTCACCTAGCCTCAGTATGTCTCATGTCACATCGCGGGTGTTCGCCGGCCGGTCCCGCCCGGCGGGATCGAGGGGTCGGATGTCTGTGCATGTTGTGGGTAATTTCTGGATGGTCGGCGATCGAACGCCGCACCAGGCGCGGCGCGTCAGCGACGACGCTTGGGTGGTGTCCTATCTGCGCGGCCGGATGCTGACCACCGAGCAGGCCGCCGCCGCGATGCAGGCGGCCGACACCGTCGCGCTGATGAACGATCTGGCCTCGCACGTGGGTCTCACCGCGCTGGAGGCCATCGGTCTCGCGGTCAACGAAAGGCCTTGGGAGAAGGCGCTACCGCGCGGCTTCTTCGGCGATCGCGGCGGTCGTCGCCGCTGAATTCGGCCGGTCGGCGCTGCCTCGCTGCGTCGCGCCTCCGGACTGTGCATGTTTCTCCGGCCGCCTGCGCGCCGGATTCGGGCGTCTCGCCCCGCAAGAACGTTGTCCCGCACCACGATTCGAACAGGGGGATGCGCGGTGGAACCACTGCCATCGAAAAAGCAAGTGCTCAGGGCGTTTCGTAACAAGCCCAGCGACGAACACCCGGTGCTGCAAGCCGCCTACTCGCTCGGCGGGCTGCACGTACAGCGACTGAACACCGAAATCGACGCCACCGGAGACATCGATCAGCACCGAGTGCGGCTGGTGCTCGGCATCGACCGCTGGGTCGCCACCGAACTCCCGCCGGCGCACGGCGGCGCGCACATGCACACCGAATCCGTCGGCATGGTGATCGACCGCCTCGCCCAGTTCTCCGCCCGCGCCTTCGCCTCGCTGGCGTCGGAACCGGATTGGGTGGTGCACGACGATTGGGAGCGCCTCGCCGAACTGGCGCTCGGGTACCAGGATTTGGCGCTCGAGGTATCGGCGGGCATCCGCCGGCTGCCCTACCTCGGCGGTCCCTGCCGATGAGCGCTCTCGGGTTGATCGGCCAGCAGACGCAGGAAACGCTCGACCTCCGCGCGCACCGCGGCGCGGCCGGGAGCGAGGTACTTGCGTGGATCGGAAAGCTCGGCGTCGCCGCCGAGGACGCCGCGAACCGCTTCGGAAAGCAGAACATTGAGCCGCGTCGCGATATTGACCTTGGTCATGCCGTGCTCGATTGCGGCTCGCAGACCCGTGTCGGGCACACCGGAGGAACCGTGCAGAACCAGCGGCACGGGGACTTTCGTGGCCAGTCTGCCGATGAGCTCGAGGTCGAGCTCGGCAGTGCGCGCGTGCATCGCGTGCGCGGAACCGACCGCGACGGCGAGCGCGTCGACGCCGGTGGCGGTGACGAACTCGACGGCCTCGTCCGGATCGGTGCGGACCCCGGGCGCGTGCGCGCCGTTCTTGCCGCCCACCTCGCCGAGTTCGGCCTCGACGAACACCCCGCGGTCGCGGCACCACCGCGCGACTTCGGTTGTGGCGGCGACATTGCCCGCGTAGTCGATGGCGGACGCGTCGAACATGATCGACCGGATGCCGAGCTCGACCGCGGCGGCCACCAGGTCGAAGGAGGTGGCGTGGTCGAGATGCACCGCGACGGGGGCCGAGCTGTCCGCGGCGATGCGGAGGCAGGCGAGCGCCAGCGGGGCGAGAGCGCCGTGATAGCGGACGGTGTTCTCGGAAAGTTGCAGAACCACAGGTCGTTTCGCGGCCTCGGCGGCGCCGGCGATGGCCTCCGCGTGTTCCAGCGTGATCACGTTGAAGGCGCCGAGGCCGCCCGGTCTCGCGGCGGCGATGAGATCGGGTACAGGGGTCAGGGGCATCGACGAGCCTCCGCGATCACGGCGTGGTCTCTTCGGACTCCGGGGCGGCGAGCTTGTCGACCCGGACGGTCGGTGTAAGACGGGTGCGCAGGCAGCGGTCGATCTCACCGGCCACCGGGATGACCACGGCCGCCGCCGCGGTGGCCACGGCGTCGGTGAGGATCGCGGGCCAGTCGGGTTCGGTGCGGGCGCACAGCGCCGCGATCACCGCCGCCGCGGCGGAATCGCCCGCGCCGGTAGGATTTCCGGCCAGTGGCTCGGGCAGCCCGGCGAACCACGCGCCCTCCTCGGTGACCGCGATCATGCCGTCCGGACCGCGGGTGGCGACGACGGCTCGCACGCCGCGATCGATCAGCGGGCGGGCGGCCGCAACCACCTCCTCCGGCGTCTGCGGGGACCGTCCGGAAAGACGTTCCAGCTCTTCCATATTCGGCATCAGAATCACGCCGGGGACGGCGCAGGCCAGCCGCAGCGCCTCGCCGTCCACGTCGCAGATGGTGGGTACGCCCGCGGCGACCGCGGAGCGGGCGAGTTCGGCGGGTAGGCCCGGGTCTATGCCGCCCGGTAGCGATCCAGAGATCACGAGGCCGTTGATATCGGGGAGCAGACCCGAGACCCGGACGGCGAGTTGCTCGGCGGCGTGCGGGTTGGAGACGCGGGCGCCTGGCTCCCACAGGGCCGTCGCGGTGCCGTCGCGGGATTCGCTGATCACCACTGTGCGCCGGACCCACGGCAACGCGTGCACGAAATCGACCGGCATCTCCAGCTCGGCGGCGGCGGCGAAGGCGTGGTCGGAGAACCCGGTCGCCCGCGCGTACTTGCCGAGCTGGTTCAGCACCCGCGTCACGTTGATGCCCTTACCGCCGATGCGCTGCTCGACGGAGCGAACGCGGTGCGCCTGCCCCCGGTCGAAACGCTCCACGCGATAGGTCATGTCGTAGGCGGGATTCATTGTCACAGTGAGGATCACGTCAACCACTGTCCATGTCTGAGCACCCGGCGCAACTGCAGGTCGTCATCGACAATCAGCAGGTCGGCGTACTGGTCGGTCCTGAGGTCGCCGACATCGGTCAAGCCCGCGGCGGCGGCTGGTACGGCGGTCGCGGCGCGCACCGCGTCGGGCAGCGGCACGCCACACTCCCGGACCGCCCACGAAAGACATTGCGCCAGAGTCGCCGTGCCGCCCGCGATCGACCCGTTGGCCACCCTGGCAACGCCGTCGACCACCCGGACGGCCTGCGGACCGAGCCGATACTCGCCGTCCGGCATCCCCGCGGCCTGCATGGCGTCGGTGACCAGCGCGACCTGGCGCGGTGCGGCCGCGAAAACCATTGCGCCGAAACCGGGGTCGACATGCACACCGTCGCCGATCAGCTCGACCACCGCGTGGCCCGAGGCGGCGGCGGTGAGCGCGGCCGCGACCGGTCCAGGTTCGCGATGGTGCAGCGGCGGCATGCCGTTGGCGAGGTGGGTCACCAGGCGGGCCGAGCCGCTCGGCGCGAGCGCCTGACGGAACCGCGCGAAATCGGTGTCGCTGTGACCCAGCGAGATCGCCACGTCGTTGTCGGTGAGCCGTCGGGCCACCGCCTCGTAGCCGGGCAACTCCGGCGCGATGGTGCACACCCGCAGATAACCGTCCGCGGCTGCCAGCAGTCGATCTATCACGGCCGGGTCGGGATCGAGCAGGTAGCGCGGATCCTGCGCGCCGCAGCGGGCGGCCGCGAGGAACGGGCCCTCGGCGTGGATGCCCGCGAGGATGCCTTCTGCGGCGAGCGTGCGCAGCGTCGTGATCTGCGCGACCATGTCGTCCACCGGCCCGGTCACCACACTGGCGAGCACGGTCGTCGAACCGTGCGCGTGGTGGAACCGGGCGGCCGCGCTCGCCTCCTCCGCGTCGACGGTGTCGAACCGGTGGCCGGAGCCGCCGTGGTTGTGGATGTCCACCAGGCCGGGGAGTATCACGCCGGAGAACTTCGGCGGTGCCGAATCCGGTTGGAAGGCGAGCCATTCGGCCATCGGCCGGACCGCGACTATGCGATCGCCGCGCACCGAGATCACGCCGTCGGTCAGGTCGAACGACGCGGAGATGATCCGGCCGCGGATTTCCAGCTCGGTGGAAGTGCCTGTCATCGCTCCTCCGTTCGCCGCGCGCGGACACGGTGGAGCCGAGACCACTGGCTTCGCTCACTCATAGGAGGGCTCCATGCCTGGCGAAGAGAGTCGCGCCGGTGAGTCCGGCGCGCGCGCCGAATTCGCCGAGCACGACCTCGGGGACCGGGACCACGCGGAGGCGCTGCGTCAACGCGGCCTGCAATGGCTCGCTGAGTGCGGCGCCCGCACCGGCCAGGCCACCGCCGAGCACGACGAGCTCTGGGCAGGCCGCGTGGATGACGCCGAGCAGTCCGTCCGCGAGCGCGGCCACGGCGTCGTCCACCGCTCGCGCTGCGGCGGGAGCGCCGGGTAGAAGCGCGAAAACCGCTGCCGCACCGTCGACTTCGCGGCCAGACCGACGAATGTAGTTGCGTGTGATGGCGGTCGCCGATGCCAGCGTCTCCACACAGCCGACATTGCCGCAGGGGCAGGGCAACCCGTCGGCGGGTCGCACGGGGATGTGTCCGTACTCGCCCGCTTGGCCGAACCCGCTGCGCACCAGACGGCCGCCCGCGGCGAGCGTGCCGCTCACGCCGGTGCCGAGCACGATCACCACGACGTCGTCGTGGCCGCGTCCCGCGCCGAAACGCCATTCGGCCCAGCCCGCCACGGCCACATCGTGTTCGATCAACACCGGGACTCCCCAGTGTCGCGTGAACCGATCGCCGACGTGCACGTCACGCCAGCCGATATTGCCGCTGAAGACGGCGATCGACCGCTCCGTGTCGACGATGCCGGGCAGCAGCACCGCTGCCCGGCCGAGCAGTCCACGTCGATCCGCGGGCAACTCGGCGAGCAGGCTGTCGCCCAGCGCTTCCATCGCCTCGAACGCCGCCGCGCCCCGCGGGGTCGGCACCGCGCCCGCCGCGAGCGCCGTGCCGGACGCGTCGGCGATCTCGCCCTTGATGGTGGTGCCGCCAACGTCCAAACCCAAGGTGAGCGCGTCCGGCGCGAGAGAAGACTCCGCGCCAGGAGCCAGCGCGGATGCGCTGCTGCCGACGCGGTGTGTGTCCATCTTCGGGAGCGTAGTTACCGTCGGCGATCTTGTCGTCGGCGACTCCGGGAACCGGGGCGGGCGCGTGAACACGGCGGTGTACCGGTCACTGGTCCAGGACGACTGACCGATTCAAGCTGCGCGGATGGTCGGGATCGAGGCCGAGGTCGGCCGCGCGGAGGACGCAGAGCCGGTGCACCCGGACCAGTTCCGCCATCGGATCGATATCGCGGTGTTCCAAGTGCGCCCCGGTGGCGGCGACGTCGGCGGCGAAGTTCGGCACCAGTGGGCCGAGCGCCCAGACCGCACGGCCAGGTGCCGCGATGCTGATCGGACCGTGCCGGTACTCCGTCGCGAGGTAGGACTCGGCCCAGGACTGGCAGGACTCGCGTAGCTTGAGCCCGGCCTCCTCGGCCAGCGCGCCCGCGAATCCCATACCGACGAAGGTGATCTGCTCCGCGCCGCGCACCCCGGCCAGCGACCGCGCGGGATCCTCGGCGAGCACCCCGCGCGCCTGCTCGACGGCCGGGCCGAGGTCCTCGCCCAGATGCCAGCGCAGGATCGCCAGCGTGGTGGTGGCGAAGCGGGTCTGCACAACCGAGCGCTCGTCGACCTCCTCGATGAGGATCGGGTCGCCCAAGTCCAGTACCGGGGTGCCGGGGCTGCTGCAGATCACCGTGCGCGGAATATGCGCGGGGATTTCGCGCATCGCCGAAATCACCTCGGTGGTGGTGCCCGATCGGCAGATGACCAGGTAGCGGTCGTAGTCGCGACCGCGGCGCACCTGACTGGCGGGCCAAGCGTCGGTGAGGCCGTGGCCCGCGTCCTCGCGCAGCGCGGCGATCGCGCGCGACATGAACAGTGAAGTGCCGCAGCCGATCACGGCCACCCGCTCACCCGGATGTGGTAGCACGGCGCGGTGTTCGGCGGCGGTACTCGCGGCGCGCGCCCAGTCGTCGGGCTGGGTGGCGACCTCGGTGGCCAGGTGAGTGGCGGGGTCTGAGTTCGCGGAGAGCGGCACGAGAACAGCATCGGTCGAATGATCGTTCATGTCAACTTAATGCTCAAAACAGTCACATTTGATCATCATTCGCGCTAAATTCAACCCATCGACACGTTTCGCTTCATCATCGGCGGTCGGTAGGCGCCGGGGGTGCAAATTTGAAAGGTTCGCTTCGTGAAACGACCACTCCGCCGCCTGCTCACGGGCGCCGCGCTGGCCGCCGCACTCGCGGTCGCCTCGTGCGGCTTCGGCTCCGACGATTCCGCCGACTCCGCCACCACGATCAACTTCCTCGCTCCGGTCTACAGTGACGGCGCCAACGGAACAAAGGCGCTGTGGGACGGGATCATCGCCGAGTTCGAGCGGCAGAATCCCGGCCTGAAGGTGAATCTCCAACTGGAGTCGTGGAACTCGATCAACGACGTGGTGCGGACCAAGCTCCAGTCGCAGTCCACCACGCCGGACGTACTGAACATCGACGCGTACGCCAGTTTCGCGGGCGACGGAATGCTCCACCCGGCAGCCGAAATCGTCTCCCCGCAGGTGCTCGCCGACATCCAGCCTGGTTTCGCGAAGAACGCCTCGCTCGACGGAACCCAGTACGCGCTTCCGCTGTTCGCCTCGACGCGCACCCTGTTCTACAACACCGACCTTTTCGCGCGGGCCGGGGTGACGGCGCCGCCCAAGACCTGGGCCGAGCTCACCGAGGCGGCGGCGAAGATCCAGGCGCTCGGCGACGGCGTCTCCGGCTACGGTCTGCCGCTCGGCAGCGAGGAGGCGCAGGGCGAGACCTCGATCTGGACCTTCGGCGCGGGCGGCGACTGGTCGCATGGCGGTGAGATCACCGTCGACACCCCGGCCAACCTGGAGGGTGCCCGCGCCATGCGCTCGCTCATCGATGCCAATGCGACACAGCCGAATCCGGGCGCGACCGACCGCAAGGACGTGATCAACGCCTTCATCCAGGGCAAGGTCGGCATGATCGAAGGCCTGCCGCCGACCATCGGCCAGATCGCCGCCAAGAATCCGGCGCTGAAGTACGCCACCGCGCCCTCTCCGACGAAATCCGGCGAACCGGTGACTCTCGGTGTCGCCGACCACCTGATGGCGTTCAAGAAGGACGGCAGGAAGACCGAGACGATCAAGAAGTTCCTCGACTACTTCTACGGCGCGAGCGTGTACGCGAATTTCGTGAAGAACGAGGGCTTCATCCCGATCACCCAGAGCGGCGCAGCCGAACTCGCGCAGGATCCGGTCACCAAGGCGTTCGCCGCGACGCTGCCGGTGGCCAAGTTCTACCCGAGCAACAATCCGAAATGGGCTGCGGCGCAAGGCGCCATCCGGCAGCAAATGGGCACCATCGCGCAGGGCGCCGACCCGGCGCAGGTACTCGCGCGCATTCAAGAAGCCGCGAAATAGCGTGCGGCGCAGAGCGATGCTCGCGGCGGTCCCGTGGCTCGGGCCCGCCTTGCTGCTGATCGCGGCGATCGTCGCGTTCCCCGTCGGCTACATGCTGTGGACCAGTACCAGGGACCTCAGCGCCTACGGTCAGGATCGCGGCCCCGCCGGACTGGCGAACTTCCGTGCCCTGTTCGACATCGGCGAACTCGGCACGGTACTCGCGCACACCGTGGTCTGGGTGATCAGCGTCGTGCTGATCACCCTGGTGCTCTCCGCAGGGCTGGCGCAGTTCCTGAACAAGGATTTCCCCGGCCGCACCGCCGTGCGCTTGGCGATCCTGGTGCCGTGGGCCGCCTCGGTGGTGATGACGACGACGATCTTCTACTACATGCTCGATCCCGACGTCGGCATCGCCAATCGCTTTCTCGTCGACATCGGCCTGCTCGACCGGGGATACGGATTCACCAAACAGCCGACGACCGCGTTCCTGGTGGCGATCGGTGTCGCGGTGTTCGTCTCGGTCCCGTTCACCGCCTACACGATTCTGGCCGGGCTGCAATCCATTCCGGCCGAGATCGAGGAAGCGGGACGGGTCGACGGCGCGGGACCGTGGCAGCGCTACCGCTATCTCACACTGCCGCAGCTGCGTCCGGCCATCGCCGTCGCCACGGTCGTCAACATCATCAACGTGTTCAACTCGCTGCCGATCCTGCAGGTGATCACCGGCAGCATCGCGGGCTTCTCGGCCGACACCACGACGACGCTGACCTTCAAACTGATCCGGCAGAACCAGCAGATCGACACCGCCGCCGCGATGAGCGTGCTGAACTTCGCGCTGATCGTGGTGATCATCGCGATCTACGCGCGAGTGGTGCGGCCGACACGGCAGGTCGACGCATGACCGCAGGGACCGACATCAGGGTGTGCTCGGCCGAGAAGCCCAGCGCCACAAGGAGTGAGGCGCCACCGCGAGCGAAGCGTCGTCGTTGGGACCTGACGGCGATCGGCCTCGTGATCGCCGCGATCTTCCTGACGCCGTTCGTCGTGATGGTGCTCGGCTCGTTGAAGAGCAAAGCAGAGATCCTGCGTATCCCACCGACTTATCTGCCGCAGTCCTGGCACCCGGACAACTACGCGACGATGTGGGACACCCCGGAAACGCCGCTGCCGTTCAACATGGTCAGCACCGTCGCCATCGCCGTCAGCGCCACGCTTATCGTGCTAGTCGCCGCCGTTCCCGCGGCGTATCACACGGCGCGACACCGGTTTCCGGGACGCGCCGCGTTTCTCGGCCTGGTGCTGATCACTCAGATGTTGCAGCCGACGGTGCTGGTGACCGGTCTGATCCGGCAGTTCTTCGCACTCGGCATCAACGACACCTGGCTGGCCATGATCCTGGTGAACGCCGCGTTCAATCTGTCCTTCGCGGTGTGGATCCTGCACAGCTTCTTCGCCGCCATCCCGGTGGAGATCGAGGAAGCCGCGCAGTTGGACGGGCTGAATCGCTGGCAGATCCTGACCAAAGTCAGTCTGCCGCTGGTCTGGCCGGGCATCGTCACCGCGACCATCTTCACGATCGTCGCGTGCTGGAACGAATTCGCGGCGAGCCTGGTCGTGCTCACCACGCCGGAGAATCAGCCGCTGTCGGTGGCGTTGACCAAGTTCGTCGGCCAGTACGACACCGCGTGGCAGTACGTGTTCGCGATCTCCACCGTCGGCATCGTGCCGGTGGTCGTCCTGTTCGCCCTCATCGAGAAGCGCTTGGTCGCGGGATTGACCGCGGGCAGCGTGAAGTGAGGCGAGGCGCGTGCCGGGCTCCTACCATCGACATCGTGCTGAAAACGTTGGCCGGCGCCGTCGTCTGCGCGGCCTTGGTCCTGACCGCCGCCTGCGGGCATTCGTCCGCGAAGAGTCCCGACGATCCCTACCTCACCCTCGACCACGCGGGCGCCCAACGCCACTACCTGGTCCACCGCCCGGCGGCGCCCGCGCAGGGCCGTCCCGCGGCGGTCCTCGTCTTCCACGGCGGAGGCGGCAGCGCCGCGCAGATGGCGGAGACGAGCGGTTTCAACCGCCTGGCCGACGCCAACGGCTTCATCGCGGTGTATCCCGAGGGCGTCGACAGGTCGTGGAACGACGGCAGGGGCGCCGATACCCGCGCAGGCGCGGCCGGTGTCGACGACGTCGGGTTCGTCGCGGCGCTGATCGACCACATGATCGCCGCCTACGACGTCGACCCGGCCCGGGTCTACGCCACCGGGATGTCCAACGGCGGCATGCTCACGCAGAATCTCGGCTGCCGCCTGAGCGGCCGGCTCGCCGCGATCGCGCCGGTGGCGGGCTCGCTCGCCGTCGCGAACGAGCCCGATTGCACACTGGCCCAACCACTTCCGGTCCTCCAGATACACGGAACGGCCGACCGGATCGTGCCGTACGAAGGCGGGGTCGTTCGGGTCACGTCGGGTAATCGCGGCGCCGCGGGCACCCAGCCGGTCCTGTCCGTGGCGGCCACCCAGCAGCTGTGGCGCGCGAAGAACAACTGCCCGCCGCCGGTCAGCAGTCAGCTGCCCGCGCGCACCGACGACGGCACCTCCGTCACCTTGGACGCGTCGCGGTGCCCGGGAAATGTCGACGTCGTTCTCTACACCATCACCAACGGCGGGCACACCTGGCCGGGGAGCGAGGGGCGTCTGCCCGAGGTCGTGGTCGGGCCCGTCAGCCACCAGATCGACGCGTCGGAGACCATCTGGAACTTCTTCTCCGCTCACTGATCGCGTTGCCCGCGGCATTCTGTCACGCGGTGCCTCGACAATCGCCGCATTGCGCGTGGTCCTTGTGCCGACCACCGACTGGGAGGGGCTGTTCGGCAGACCCAGGGTGATCAACCCGCGGCCAGGAGGCGCGTGCGTGCCGAACGAGCCGCGGCTCGCGCGGGTGCCCAAATCCGTTGCCGCCCAACGATGCAAGCCTTCGCGATCCGGTGGATCGACAGCGGTGATCGCATGGTCGGATGCCGTCCGCGGGGCTGCCCGGCCGCTGCCTCCGGCGGCGCGGAACCGCACCGAAGACGAGTAGCATCGAGCCGTGGCACGGCACGACGGCGGATCCACGGACGGGCGCAATTACGCGGGACTGTCCAAGGAGCAGCGCGTGGCGCAGCGGCGGACCCGGCTCATCGACGCCGCACTGGAGCTGTTCGGCACCCAGGGGTACGCGGCCACCTCCATCGAGCGCCTGTGCACCGAAGCGAACGTCTCCACGCGCAGCTTCTACGAGGACATGGGCAGCCGGGAGGCGCTGCTCATCGCCCTGGTGGACCGGATCACCAAGCGGGCCGTGGCGCGGGCTTCGGAAACGTTGGCGCACAACGCGAACGACCCGTTGGCGCAGCGAGTGGCCGAGGGGTTCCGCGCGTATCTCGAGGTGACCTGCGCCGACCAGCGGTCGGCTCGGGTCTGCTACGTCGAGGTGGTTGGGGTCAGCCCGGTGGTCGAGGAATGGCGCAGGAAACAGCGCAGGCTGCTCTCGGCTCTGCTGATCGCCGAGGCCGAGCGCGCCGTCGAACGTGGGGAAACCAAGCGCCGCCGCTTCGATCTGTTCGCCCTCGCGGTGCTCGGGACGGTCAACTCGCTGGCGCAGGAACTGGTGCAGAGCACCCAGCCCGACGTGCGGATCTCGCTGGACGACATCTGCGAGGAGATCGCCTACGTGGTCAATTCCGGGCTCGCCGCTGGGTGAGTACGCGCGTGGCCCGCATTGGCGAACGGCGCGGGCAATCTCTACGGTTTGGCAGCGTGGCTGTGGTCAGATTGTTGGCGTGCATGGAGAAACGGCACGTCGTCCGGGTCGGGGCGGTGTGAGATGACCGGACCGACGGATCGTCCGCAGCGGTGGAACCGGCTGCTCGAGCTGCTCGCCGAATCGGGGCGGCTCTCGGTGGAGGAGGCCGCCGAGCGGCTACAGGTGTCGCCGGCGACGGTACGCCGCGATTTCACCGCGCTCGCCGAACAGCAGCTGGCCACCCGGACGCACGGCGGCGTCGTGGCCACCACGGTCGCCTACGACCTGCCCGCCCGCTACCGGCAGACCGGCGGCGAGGCCAAACAGCGCATCGCGGAGCACGCCGCGGCGCTGGTCGACCCCGCCGCGGTGGTCGGCATGAACGGCGGCACCACCACCACCGCGGTGGCCAGGGCGCTTGCGGGCCGCTCCGATCTGGCCGGATCCGGCGACGACCAGCTGACCATCGTCACCAACGCGCTCAACATCGCGGGCGAGATGGTGCTGCGCCCGCACCTGCGCACCATCTGTCTCGGCGGCGTGGCGCGCCGCGAATCCTACGAACTGCACGGGCCGCTCGCCGAGCGCGCGCTGGCCGAATTACGTTTGGACACGGTGATTCTGGGCGTCAACGCGATCTCCGCCGAGGGCGGAGCGCAATGCAGGCACATCGATGAGGCGGGGGTCACCACGGAGATGGTGCGCCGCTCCGGCTTCGTCATGGTGGTCGCCACCTCCGACAAACTCGAACGCTCCGCCCTCGCCCGCATCTGCGGCATCGACCAGGTACACGTCCTCATCACCGACACCAAGGCCGACCCGGCCGCCGTCGCGGCCATCCGCGCGACCGGGGTCCGAGTGGACCTGGTGTAGTTCCGCTTCGCGACCACCGGCCCGGCATGCCGCAAGACGCGCCGGGCCTTTTTCGCCGATATCGCTTACCCAACGCAATGTGTTCGCAGACCTGCTCGCGCCGGCGGGACGGCGAGGCAGCGCGGGCGTGATCAGCCGGTCGCGGCGCGGCCCGACACCGTCACTGCCTGGTGGGTGTCGGTGTTCGTCGATTCGGTGCGCATGGTGCGGACCCAGACGGCGAAACCCCAGGCGACGAACCCCGCGTAGATCAGATACAGCGTGGCGGACGGGTAGTAGCCCGCCTTCAGCAGGAGCGGGACGCCGACGACGTCCACCGCGATCCAGATCAGCCAGAATTCGGCTGAGCCGCGGGCCATGCCGTAGGTGGCGAGCACCGAACCCGTGAAGATCCAGGCCTCCGCCCACGGGCCGTAGGAACCGATCCAGGCGAACAGCTGGGCGAAGACCACCGTGCCGAGGAGCATCGCGGCGACCAGCAGCACGCGTTCGCGCGTCGTCGCCCAGCGCGGATCCACGCCGCGGTGCTCCAATCCGGTGTCGAGGCGCGCGTGCCGGTACCACTGCCACCAGCCGAACACGCTCACCGCGATGAACATGAGCTGTCGCCCGGCCTGCCCAGCCATGTTCAGCTGCTGCGGCGTGTTGAAGACGCCGCCGACGAAGACCGTGAACAGCAGCGCGTTACCCGCGATGCCCACCGGCCACGCCCACACGCGCCGCCGCATGCCGCCCACCGCGGCGGCCAGGCCGAACCCATTGCCGATGATCTCGCGCCAGAGGATCGCCGAGCCCGCGATGTGCAGTTCGGCGTCGAGCAAGGTGCTGAGCGGGTTCACCTGCTGTGCAACCAGCGGAACTCGCGTTCTCATCCGCGAGGGGCGGGTTCGGCTCGGCGTGATGCCAAATATCAGCGGCCGGCGCCGTCCGGTGGGACGCCGTGTCCGGTGCGGTCGCCGCCCGATCCGCCGCGCATGGCCGCGAAAAACCCTCGGCGCGTAACGATTGCGCAATCTGGCCACGCGAATCGCAATATCGGTGCAACCAGGCCCTTCTATCGTGGCCGAATGAGCACCGAGCACGCCGGGGGGACCGGTATCCATATCGACGGGCTGAGCAAGTCCTTCCGGCCCGGGCGGCGCACGGTGCACGCGCTGGACGGGGTCGATCTGCATACCGAGCAGGGCGCGTTCCTGTCGCTGCTCGGTCCTTCCGGTTGTGGAAAGTCCACCGTGCTGCGGATTCTGGCCGGATTGGAGGAACCGACCGCTGGCACCGCGTTGATCGACGGCCATACGCCCGCGCAACTGCGCGGCCGCCACGAGCTCGGAATCGCGTTCCAAGACGCGGCGCTGCTCCCGTGGCGCTCGGTGGAATCCAATATCAAGCTGCCGTTGCAGGTGGCCGGTCTGAAACCCGATCCCGGGCAGATCGCCGACTTGGTCGCGCTCGTGGGCTTGGAGGGCTTCGAGAAGGCCAAACCCGCGCAGTTGTCGGGCGGCATGCGGCAGCGCGTCTCCATCGCGCGTGCGCTGGTCGTGCAGCCGACCGTGCTGCTGCTCGACGAGCCCTTCGGCGCGCTCGACGACATGACCAGGCAGAAGCTCAACCTGGAGCTATTGCGGATCTGGACCGAGAAGCCCGCGACCACGTTGATGGTCACGCACGGCATCGCCGAGGCGGTCTTCCTGTCCGACGTGGTGGCGGTGATGAGCCCGCGCCCTGGCCGGGTGCTCGAGCTGGTGGAGATCGATCTGCCGCGGCCGCGGCTGCCGGAGATGATGCGCACCCCGGAATTCCACAAGTTGTCCGACTATCTCTCCGAGCTGCTGTTCGGCAAGACCGGCACGGGCGGAGTCGCTTTCGAACGCGGCGGCGATCGTGCGCCGGACGCGGGCGGTGTGTCGTGAAGCGGCTCGGTGGACTGCTCGGCATCCTGGGCCTCGTCGGGGTGTGGTGGCTCGCCGCGGCGCTCGGCCTCGCGGGCGGCACCATCCCGAGCCCGTGGCGGGTGCTGCACACCATGTACACCGACGGCTGGCAGCTGTACGGCCCGAACTTCGAGATCACCGCGATCGGCGCGCTGAAAGGCTTCCTCTGGGGCAACGCGCTTGCCATCGGCCTCGCGGTGGCGGTGGCGCTGATCCCGCAATTCGAGTCGCTGGCCACCCAGCTGGCGATCCTGTCCTACTGCACGCCGCTGCTCGCGCTCGGCCCGATCATCCTGGTGGTCTTCGGCGGACGCACGCCGACGGTGTTCCTCGCCGCGATGTACTGCTTCTTCACCACGATGGTCGGCACCCTCGCCGGTCTGCGCTCGGCCGATCCGGCGAGCTTGGACCTGGTGCGCGCCTACGGCGGCGGGCGCTGGCAACGGCTGTACCGGGTCCAGCTGATCGCCGCGCTGCCGAATACATTCGCGGCGTTGAAGATCGCCGCGCCCTCGGCCGTGCTCGGCGCGATCATCGGTGAGTATCTGGGCGGTGTCGACAGCGGGATCGGCGTCGCGCTGACCGCCGCGCAGACCGCCTACAACGTGCCGCGCACCTGGGGCATGGCGCTGGCTGCCGCCGCGCTGGCCGGGCTCGGCTACGCGATCGTGGCGCTGACGGCTCGGTTGGTCACGCCGTGGACCGGGGAGGAGGCGCGATGACCGTGCTGCGTCGTCTCGGCGCGTTCCTGTTCCCGCTGGTGACCTCGCTGCTGCTCATGCTGGTGATCTGGTGGGGGTTCCTGGAGGCGTTCCCGCAGGTGGGTCCACGGGTGGGAAAGACACCCGGCGATGTGTGGCGCTATCTGGTCACCTCGCCCGGCGCGCCGCAAGCGCGCGCGGCCATTCTCGACAACCTGCAGATCACGCTGCGCGACGCGGCGCTCGGCTTCGGCGTCGGCATGGCGGCGGCCATGGCGCTCGCCGCGCTGTTCGTGTCGTTTCGCACCGTTGAGCACACCTTCATGCCGGTGGCCATGCTGCTGCGTTCGGTGCCGCTGGTGGCGCTCACGCCGATCATCGTGCTGGTGTTCGGCCGCGGACTCGGCGGAGTGACCGTGATGGCCGCGATCGTCGTACTCTTCCCGGCGCTGGTGATGATCATGACCGGACTGCGCAGCGCACCCCGTCAGGCCATGGAACTGATCGCTGCGTACGGCGGTTCACGCTGGACGGCGCTGCGGATGGTGGCGGTGCCTGCGGCCTTGCCCGCGGTGTTCGCGGCGGCGCGAATCTCGGTGCCCGGAGCCCTGATCGGCGCGTTGATCGGCGAATGGCTCGGCAGCGGAACCGGTCTCGGAGCCAGCCTGATTCGCGCGATTCCCACGTTCCGGTACAACGAGTTGTGGGCGTCGATCGTGATCGTCACGCTGGTATCGGTGCTGCTGTACGCGATCGTCGGCGTCGTCGAGAATCTGGTGCTCGCCCGGTTCGGCCCCGACGCCGGGCGCGACTGATCGTCGCGATTCGGTATTGGGAACGTGAAAGTAAAGAAAACGAAACCGAATCCACCTAAATTCGGCCCATGACACCCGTGCAACGCTCTTCGTTCGGGGCGAACCTGAACCGCAGGTCCTTCCTTCGTTATTCGGCGCTCACCGGAGCCGCGCTCGGCGGCGTCGGCGCGCTCGCCGCCTGCGGCGACGACGCGGGCGGCTCGTCGAGTGGCTCGATCCAGGACGGCTCCCGCTTCGGGACCGTCGCGATCCAGCTGTCCTGGATCAAGAACATCGAATTCGCGGGCGAGTATTTCGCCGACTCCCGCGGCTATTTCCGGGAGGCCGGGTTCGGTTCGGTGAATCTGATGGCGGGCGGCGCGGCGAGTACGTCGGTCGAGGCCGGGCTCGACACCGGAAAGGTGTGGCTCGGGCTTTCCGCGCCGCAGACCACCGCGCCCGCGATCCTCGAGGGATTGCCCGCCAAGATCGTCGCGACCACCTATCAGAAGAACCCGTTCGCGATCGTCAGCTCCGCGGCCAAGCCCATCAACTCCCCGCAGGACATGAAGGGCCGCAAGATCGGGGTGCAGGACACCAATCAGCTCATCTTCACGGCGCTGTTGGCCGCCAACGGCATGAAGCCGGGCGACGTGACCATCGTGCCCGCGCAGTTCGACCCGACGCCGCTGGCCAGCGGCGAGGTGGACGGCTGGGTCAGCTATGTGACGAACGAGCCGATCACGCTGGCCGCCAAGGGTTTTGCGAACGCCCACTTCCTGTTCGCCGATTTCGGCCTGCCGCTGGTCGCGGAGACGCTCACGGTGAAGCAATCCACCATCGACAACGAGCGCGAGAAGCTCAAGGCGTTCCTCGCGGCGGAGATCCGAGGGTGGAAGGACGCGGTCGCCGCGCCCGCCGAATCCGCGCGTCTCGCCGTCGAAATCTACGGCAAGGATCTCAACCTCGACCCGGCGGAACAGACCAAGGAAGCCATCGCGCAGAACGATCTGGTGGTCTCCGCCGACACCGCCGCGAACGGACTGCTCACCATGACCGACGCGCTGGTCGAACAGAACATCGCCGCGCTGCGCACCGCCAAGATCGACATCAGGGCCGATCAGCTGTTCGACCTATCGGTGTTGCGCGAGGTCTACGCCGAGAACCCGAGCCTGAAGGGCTGAGCCCGCGGCGTCACAACCCGACGGTGGCCCTGGCGCCGAATGCCTGCTCGGCGTGGATCACCTCGGCATTCCCGGACTGCTGACGCCCCGACCGACCGGATCGGGTGGCCAGCAGTTCGGCGGCGATGGCCACTGCGGTTTCGGCCGCCGTGCGCGCCCCGACGTCCAGGCCCGCGGGGGAGTGCAGCCGCGACAGCGTCGCCTCGTCGAAACCGCCCGCGCGCAGGTCGTCGAGGCGCCTGGCGTGCGCCGAGTACGAGCCCGCCGCGCCGAGGTAGCCGAGCTCGGGCAAGCGCAAAGCTACCGTGAGCAAAGGGATTTCGAACTTCGGATCGTGGGCGAGCACGACAATGCCTGTGGTCGAGTCGATTTCGCCCGCCGCGGAGAGAGTGTTCAGGTAGCGGTGCGGCCAGTCCACCACCACTTCGGCGCCGGGGAAGGCGTCGGGCGTGGCGAACTCCTCGCGCGAATCGCAGATGGTGACGCGGTAGCCGAGCAACCTGGCCTGCACGGTCAGCGCGGCGGCGTAGGAGTTGGCGCCGAAGATGATCAGCCGGGGCGGCGGGGCGAAGGACGAGATGAACACGTCGGATTCGGGCAGCGCGACCAGTTCGGTGTTGTGCCGCTGACCGGTGATCAGGTGCTGGCCGATCACATCGGGGTCTGGGTTCCACACCACGGTGAAGATCGTAACCCGTCGATGCGCGGCGATTTCGGATGCGACAGTGGGGAATTCGGGGAATTCATGACTGGAGAAGGGTTCGGCGAAGACATCGATCATGCCGCCCGCTTCCATTCCTGGCTCGCCGGGCGGCACAGGTAGGCGGTGCATGGTCCGCCGCCCGGTGCGCGCCGCGGTCACCGCGGCCTCGTGCATCGCGGTCTCCACCGAGCCGCCCATCCCGGAGCCGTACACGGAGCCGTTGGCGTCGACCAGCATCGCTGTGCCCACCGGCAGCCGCCCCGAACCCACGGTCCGCACGATGGTGGCCAGGCCACCGATCCGGCCCGAGTGCCATACCCGCAAGAGGTCGTCGATGATGTCGCGCATCAGTTTCCGCTCCGATCAGCGTGCGGTCGAGGCCGGAAAGTCATGATCCCTTCCCGTCGCCAAATCGTCGCACGTGACGCACACCATATCGTCCCTACTGGACAAATAGGTACGCGCTCCCGAATCTCCTGTCGCCTCGGCGCTCACCGAGGTCCAGTGCTTGTGGTCGATCACAACGGGGTGGCCAGGTGTGTCATGGAACACAGCGCGGGCCAGCCCGCTCGCCGCTTCACGCTCCGCAGCAAGGACCCGCGCGACGACGTCGGGGCCGACATCGGGGGTATCCACCGGCATGATCGCGACGGCCCTGGCCGGGGTCAGCGCCGCCGCACGCAGCCCGGCCCGCAGCGAGGCGCCGACGCCGGTCGCCCAGTCGGCCGCCCAGACGGGCACCGCGCCCGCGGGCAGTCCGACCGCCTCCGGTGCGGGCCCTGTGGCGCCGAGCACCACGATGA
>NZ_BDCF01000017.1 GCF_001613365.1 Nocardia xishanensis NBRC 101358 | reverse complement strand
GTCGAGCGCGTGGGCGCGCTGGGCCCGCCTCGTCATGCGCAGGCCGGTGCTGTTCGGCCTGATCGGCGTCGCCGTTCTCGCCGTCGCCGCGGCGCCGATCACCGGCATTCGCTACGGCATCGACATGGGTCTCGGTTCGCTCGGCGACCGGCCGAGCGGCGAGGCGACGCGCCTGGTGGAAGACAACTTCGGCCCCGGCTTGCTCGCCCCGCTCACGGTGCTCGCCACCGGACCCGACGACGGGCCCCTGCTGAGCGCGGCGCAGTCGGAGGTGCACGCGTTCGCCAACGCGCTGTCCCACGACCCGCGCGTCGCGACGGTGCTGCCCCAGCAGTCCGCTGGGCGCATCATGATCGCCGTCGTGCCGAAGGAAACCTTCGACTCCACTGCCGTCGCCGAGCTCACCGACGAGATCCGTTCCCGCGCGGCGGAAATCGAGGGCGCGGAAGTACGCGTCGGCGGCACGCCCGCGACCTTCGCCGAAGTCTCCGAACGGATCACCGGCCGCTTCCCCTGGGTGATCGTCCTGGTGCTCACGGTCTCGCTGGCCTTCCTGATGCTGGCGTTCCGCAGCATCGTGCTCGCGGTCAAGGCGATCCTGCTGAATCTGCTCGCCACCGGCGCGGCATTGGGCATCACCGTGGCCGTATTCCAGTACGGCATAGGCGAATCCCTGCTCGGTTTCGAGAGCACCGGCTTCCTCCAGGTCTATCTGCCGATGCTGGTGTTCGCGGTGCTCTTCGGCCTCTCGATGGACTACGAGGTGTTCCTCATCCGGCGCATGAAAGAGGCGTGGGACCGCGACCAGGACAACGCCGCCGCGGTCGCCGAGGGATTGCAGCGCACCGCCCGCCCGATCACCGCCGCCGCGGCCATCATGGTCGCCGTGTTCGCGAGCTTCGTGACCGCGGACGTGTTGGAACTAAAGCAGATCGGGTTCGCGCTGGCGGTCGCCATCACCATCGACGCGCTCGTCGTGCGGCTGATCCTGGTGCCCGCCTTCATGCGGCTGTTCGGCCGGTGGAACTGGTGGCTGCCGCGATGGCCTCGCACGACCGCGACGGCCGGCGTCAGCCGATGATCGCCTCCAGCGCGTCGATCATCGATTCCACCGCCGCGGTATATATCTCGCTCAGCCGTCCGGCGAAACCCGTTCCCGCCCAATGGTCCAGGACAGCGACGCCGCCCCAGATCGCGGTGGACGCGGCCAGCCGGACCCGCAGGTCGTTGGGATCGAGCCCGCAGCGCTCGGCGAACAGCACCCGGAACTGTTCCTCCAGCTCGCGCATCTGCCGGGTCTGACCATCCCGGACCTCGGGGAAGGCGTGCATGTACCGGACCCGCCGCGCGATGCGGCGTTCGGAATCCGGGGTGAGCAGTACACCGACCATCACCGGAACCAGCGGGCGCGCCACCGCGAGAAGCTCAGCGGGATCGAGGGTTTCGCCGTCGCCGGCCGTGCGCATCACCTCGAGGAGCTGCGGGTCCGCCTCGTCGTAGAGGACGAGCATTTCCTTGGTACCGAAGTAGCGGTAGACCGAGCTCGGCGACACCCCTGCCGCGGCGGCCACCCGCTCGACGGTCACCTCGCGATACCCGTGCGCGTCGAACAGATCCAGCGCCACCCGCTGGATCCGGCTCATCGCCTCGATCCTCCTGCGCTCCCAGACGGTGGCGGGAAGCCTGCGGTGCGTCGCCGTCACAAGCCCACCGCTCGCACCAGATCGAGCATCTCGATGTGGAAAAGTTTTGCCGGGTCCTGCGATTGGGGGCGCAGGTGGCCGTACACCTCCAGCGCGATCGGGCCGTGCATGCGACCCCACATGCGCAACGCCAAGGCCAGTGCGGCGGGCGGCAGGTCGGGGAAGTCGGCGCGCACGTGCTCGACCAGCGCCGGATCGAAGTCCGACCACGTCGAATCCCCGAGGGACTGCGTGGCGGCGGCGCGGGGCCACGCGGCGGCGGCGAGACCGACGAGTCCGTCGCAGGCGCGCAATTCCGCCTCGCGGGCCGGGCCCTCCGGCGGGGGCTGGTAACCGAGCACCGGGTCACCGTAGATCAGCCGGAATCCTTCGGGATTTCCGACGGCCCACTCGCGGACGGCTTCACCCCAGGCGACGATGCGTCCGCCGGGATCGTCCTCGGGCACGGCGTCTCTGGCGGCCTCCACCCGGTCGATCAGTTCGGTGTACACGTCGGAGATGAGGGTGGTGATCAGCTCGTCGCGGGTGGCGAAATAGCCGTACAGCGCGCCCGCGGTCATGCCCATCTCGCGCGCGATGGCGCGCAGCGAGATGGCGTCCGGACCGCCATCGGCGAGCAGGCGCAAAGCGATGGCTTTGATCTCTTCCGTCGCCTCCCGGCGCAATCGTTCCCGACGGCTCTTCACCTCGACCACGGTTGACACTCTACAGCGTTTGGCTACTATCAGCCGTGTCGTTACTAAACGGCGTGTAGTAATCGAACGGCGTATAGAGGTGGGCATCGTGAAGATCGGAATTTTCGGCGCGAGCGGCGTCATCGGCGGCCGGGTGGTCGAAGAGGCGCGGCGGCGCGGGCACGACGTCACCGCGTTCGCGCGGGACTCCGCTCGCTTCCCCGCCGACCGGGGTGAGGTGCGCTGGGTGGTGGCGGACTGGCTCGACGCCGACAGCATCGCCGCGGCCATCGCGGGGCTGGACGTGGTGATCAGCGCGGTGAACGCCGGGCACGGCATCGCCGACACCATCGCCAACGCGGACGCCTTCGTCACCGGAGCGCACGCCATGGTGGGCGCGCTGGAACGACACACGGACATCCGGCTGCTCGCGGTCGGCGGCGCGGGCAGCCTGGAAGTCGCGCCGGGACGCCAACTCGTCGACACCGGAACGGAATTCACGCGCATCCTCACCGAGAACCTCGGCGTGCCCGCGGAATACCGGGACGTGGTGGTGGCGCTGCGGGACGCGTTGAACGTCTACCGCGTCTCCAACCGCAACTGGACCTACCTCAGCCCGTCGTCGGGCCTTATCCAGCCCGGCGCCCGCACCGGCCGCTATCGCGTCGGCGGCGACCAGCTGTTGATCGCAGACACCGACATCTCGGCCGAGGACTTGGCCGTCGCCCTTCTCGACGAAACCGAGAACCCCCGCTTCGTGCAGCGCCGATTCACCGTCGCCGCGGCGGCCTGAGCGCAATCGGTTTCAGCACCGAGCGGCGCGGTGGAGAACCATTCCCGCAATAGGTCGGCCGCGGTCCAGCCGCCGCGGCCGAACCCGGAAAAGGACGAAGGCCCCGGTCCGTGGGGACCGGGGCCTTCGCATGTGCTCTACCCGAATCAGGCGTTGCCGGAGAGCTTCTCCCGCAGGGCCGCGAGCTGGGCGTCGCTGGCCAGCGAACCGCCGGCGGGCTCGGCCTGGCTGGACGAGGACTGCGAACCGCTCTCGGAGGAGTAGTTCGACGCGCCGCCGCCGTTCGCGGCCTCGGCCGCGGCGTCGGCCGCCATCTTCTCCATCTGCGCGGTGTGCATCTTGTGGCGACGCTCCGCCTCGGCGTAGCGGCCTTCCCACTCCTCGCGCTGCTTGTCGAAGCCCTCGAGCCATTCGTTGGTCTCGGGGTCGAAGCCCTCGGGGAAGATGTAGTTGCCCTGCTCGTCGTAGCTGTCGGCCATGCCGTACTTCGACGGGTCGAACTCGGCGTGGTAGTCCTCGTTCGCCTGCTTCAGCGACAGCGAGATCCGGCGACGCTCCAGGTCGATGTCGATGACCTTGACCATCGCGTCGTCGCCGACCGCGACGACCTGGTCCGGGACCTCGACGTGGCGCTCGGCCAGCTCGGAGATGTGCACCAGGCCCTCGATGCCCTCTTCGACGCGCACGAACGCACCGAACGGAACCAGCTTGGTGACCTTGCCCGGCACGATCTGGCCGATCGCGTGGGTGCGGGCGAACTGACGCCACGGGTCTTCCTGAGTCGCCTTGAGCGACAGCGAAACACGCTCGCGGTCCAGATCGACGTCGAGAACCTCGACGGTGACCTCGTTGCCGACCTCGACGACCTCGGACGGGTGGTCGATGTGCTTCCAGGACAGCTCGGAGACGTGCACCAGACCGTCCACGCCGCCCAGGTCCACGAAGGCGCCGAAGTTGACGATCGAGGAGACCACACCCTTGCGGACCTGGCCCTTCTGCAGCTGGTGCAGGAACTCGGAGCGCACCTCGGACTGGGTCTGCTCCAGCCAAGCGCGGCGGGAAAGGACCACGTTGTTGCGGTTCTTGTCCAGCTCGATGATCTTGGCCTCGATCTCCTTGCCGACGTACGGCTGGAGGTCGCGGACGCGACGCATCTCGACGAGCGAGGCGGGCAGGAAGCCGCGCAGGCCGATGTCGAGGATCAGGCCGCCCTTGACGACCTCGATGACGGTGCCCTTGACGGCCTCGTCCTTCTCCTTGAGCTCCTCGATGGTGCCCCACGCACGCTCGTACTGCGCCCGCTTCTTCGACAGGATCAGGCGGCCTTCCTTGTCCTCCTTGGTGAGAACGAGGGCCTCGACCTCATCGCCCACGGAAACGACCTCGTTCGGGTCGACATCGTGCTTGATGGAGAGTTCGCGGGAGGGGATGACGCCTTCGGTCTTGTAACCGATGTCGAGCAGAACCTCGTCGCGATCGACCTTGACGATGGTTCCTTCGACGATGTCGCCGTCGTTGAAGTACTTGATCGTGGCGTCGATGGCGGCGAGGAAGTCCTCGGCGGAGCCGATGTCGTTGACGGCTACCTGCGGCGAGGTGACGGTGGTGGGCATGTGTCGGTTTGCTCCGGACGGATTGTGGTCGGTTGCGGACATTGGAACTTTCGGTACGCTGCGAAATCACCGCGACGATGCGACGACGGACACAGAGGAACGTACCGCACTCATCCACTTGTGAAACTCAGCACGGGCGCTCTGTTATTTCAGTACGCTGATACGTCGGTAGATCGTTACTTCGGTACACCGGTACGTCGGTACAGCAGACACTCGCGCGTTCAGCGTACGCGACCTTGGTCCGCACGGGCAAACCGGTCTACACGCCACGCCGGAGCGCCTCCGGCGCGCCGCGATCGTTAAGCTCACGCGCGTGTCGGAAGATCGTCATGCCCAAGCGAACGCCCTGCTCGGAACCGCCGGAACGGCGCGAACCCGGCTGAGTTCGGCCGACAGCGAACGCGCCAGCAGGCGCTGGTGGGACGCCGACGCCGATCAGTATCACCAGACCCACGCCGATTTCCTCGGCGTCGACTCCCCCGGCGGCGAGTTCGTGTGGTGCCCGGAGGGATTGCACGAGGGCGATATGCACTTTCTCGGCGAGGACCTCGCGGGCAAGCGCGTGCTGGAGATCGGTTGCGGGTCGGCCCCGTGCGCACGCTGGCTGGCCGGACAGGGCGCGCTGCCGGTCGGTCTCGATCTCTCGATGGGCATGCTGAAGCGGGGACTGGCCGCGATGGCGCGCGGCGGGCCGCGGGTTCCGCTGGTGCAGGCCGGCGCCGAAGCGCTGCCGTTCGCCGACGCGTCCTTCGATCTGGCCTGCTCGGCGTTCGGCGCGGTGCCCTTCGTCGCCGACTCCGCGCTGGTGATGCGCGAGGTGGCCAGGGTGCTGCGGCCCGGCGGACGCTGGGTCTTCTCGGTGAATCATCCGATGCGCTGGATCTTCCCCGACGACCCCGGCCCCGCGGGGCTCACCGCGTCCATTCCTTATTTCGATCGCACGCCCTATGTGGAGGTGGACGCCGACGGCGCGGCGACCTACGTCGAGCACCACCGCACCATCGGCGACCGGGTCCGCGAGATCGTCGCCGCGGGACTGGTGCTGCGCGACATCGTCGAACCCGACTGGCCGGAGTGGCTGGACCGGGAATGGGGTCAGTGGAGCCCGCTGCGCGGCGAGCTCTTTCCCGGCACCGCCATCTTCGTCACGGAGAAGCCCGCCGAGGTCGGAAGCGCGAACTGAGATCCCGGCTCGCCGACTCGGCCCGGAGCCAGGGGATTTCGCCCTAGACTTGGCCGGTGCCAAGTGCGCGAGAGCTGCTCGATCGCGTCGAACGCCACTGCCGAGCCGATCACACGGCGACGCGGCTGCGCCAGATGGTGCTCGCCGACCTCCACGCGGCCGTCCCGTTCGACGGGCACGTCTTCACGCTCACCGACCCGGTCACCAGGATCGGGACCTCGCCGGTGGCCGATCTGCTCGGGATGCGCTTGGCTCGGCTGCCGGAGCTGATCCGCCTGCGCTACCTCACCGTGGCCACCCGCTGGAGCGATCTGCTCGATCGGGGCATTGCGGCGACTTCGCTGCGCGTCGACACCGGCGGCGATCCCGCGCGTTCTCGGGTGTGGCGCGAGGTGCTGCGCGAGCTCGACGTCTTCGACACCGCCACCGTCGTGTTCGGCGACCGCTACGGATGCTGGGGATTCCTCGAACTGTTGCGCAAGTCCCCGCGCGCCTTCGACCCCACTCAGCTCACCACCCTGGCGGCGCTGGCGGCGCCGATCACGCGGGGGCTGCGGACCGCTCTCGGTCGCACCTTCGTCGCGGAGGAGGGCGAACCCGCGCCTGCCGGTCCGGCGGCAGTCGTCCTCGGACCCGACCTGAGGATGCGCGGCCAGACCCCGGCCGCCGCGGCGGCGCTGCTCCGGCTCAACCCACCGCAGGAGGCCATGCCGCCGATCCCGAACTCGGTCTACAACGCGGGCGCCGCGCTGCTGGCCGCCGAGCACGGCGCCCCGGTGGGACCGCCGTGGTCGCGCGTCCACCTGGGCGGAGCCCGCTGGCTCACCGTGCGCGCCGACCGGCTCGGAACCGAGGACATCGCGGTCTCGCTCGCTCCGAGCACGCTGGCCGAGCGGCTGGATCTGTTCGGGCGGGCGCACACGCTGTCCACCCGCGAGGCCCAAGTGCTCGGCCTGCTCGCCGCCGGCCTCGAATCACCGCACATGGCAACCGATTTGGGTATCCCCGAGCACACGGCCGACGATCATGTGAAGGCGATACTGGCCAAGTCGGGTGTGCGCACCCGCGAGGAGCTGCTGTCACGAGCGCTGGGGATCGTCTGACCCCGCGGGGCGCTACGTGGTGGTGGCCGCCGATGCGCCTGCCACGGGCCGCGGAGCGCTACCCGGCATCGAGACCGCACTGCGCGGCGCGCAGATCACCTCCGCCTGGCGCCTACTCCCCGATCAGCAGATCGGCGTCCTCTCCCTAGCCGATCACCGGGAAGCGACGGCGCTCGAGGCACTGCGGAAACACCGCGCTCGCGCCGGCATGAGCCCGCCCTACGACGCGCTCACCGAGACACCGCAGGCACTGCATTTCGCGCGCCTCGCGCTGGCCGGGCTGGGGGAACGCCGGTTCGGCGTCGCACGGTTCGACGACAACCCCCTCGCCATGCTCGTGGCGGCCGCCCCCGCCGAAGCCGAGCGAATGGTCCGCGTGCGGCTCGGCCCGTTGCTGTACCTGCCGTACGAGGAACGCACCAGGCTCCTGGAAACCCTCGAAACCTGGTTCGGCGCGGGCGGTTCCGCTGCGGCCACCGGCGCGCGGCTGTACCTGCACGCGAACTCGATCCGCTACCGGTTGCGGCGCATCGAGGAACTCACCGGACGATCGCTGGCGGATCCGGCGGCCGTGCGCGACCTCGGTGCCGCGCTCGAAGCGTTACCGGTCTCACGCCTCGGCCGCACGGTCGGAGCATCGCGGGGAAACGCGCGTCGAAGCTACAACGACGGGTGAAGAAGACGTAGCTCGTTGCTCGATCGCCTTGGGCGGCACCGAGATCGGCGGAACAACGGAGGCACGGGTCAGCGACCCGCGGCGCCTAGCTCGGCGACCAACGCGGTCCTCGCCGCCGTGACGTGGTCGGCGAGCTCGCCGCCGGTGCGCAACCAGATCTCGAAGCCCGCGAAGAAGCAGGCCATGCCGACCTTCGCCCACAGCAGGGGCCGCACGTCTTCCGCCGGGTCGACACCCATCTGCTTGGCGAGGTGCCCGGCGAGGAGCGCTTCGACGGCGCCGCGCTTGGCGAGGTCGCGGGCTTGCAGGGCGGGGTTCGCGGCGATCAGCGCGTCGCGGATGCGCAAGTCGTCGAGCCGGTCGGCGAAATGCCCCACCATCGGACCGATCACGGCCGCCAGCGTCTCCTCGGGGGTCTCCCCTTGCGGCCGCTCGGCGAGCAGGCGGGACAGTTCGGCGCGGTGCTCGTCGTCCTCGGCGAAGAGCAGTTCGTCCTTGCCGCTGTAGTACCGGTGCAGGGTCCGGGTGCCCACCTCGGCCGCGGCGGCGATATCGGCGATGGTCACCGCCTCGAACCCGCGCTCGGCGAACAACCGCAGCGCGGCCTCGGCGATCGCGCGCCGGGTGCGCTCCTTCTTCCGATCACGCAATGACATGGAAGCATTGTCACGTATCGCAAAAAATGGCATTCTATGCCATATGACAATTAGTGACAGAACCGTGGTGATCACCGGCGGCACAAGCGGACTCGGCCGCGAATGCGCGAGGGCGCTGGCCGCGGATCCGCACTGGACCGTGGTCGTGACCGGCCGGGACGCGGCGCGCGCCGAGCGGGAAGCCGCCGAGATCGGCGCCGAAGGTATGGCCTTGGACCTCGGCTCGCTCGCCTCGGTGCGAGACTTCGCGACGGCACTGCGCGGCGCGGGGTTGCCGCCACTGCGCGGACTGGTCTGCAACGCCGGGCTGCAATTCACCCGCCGCGCGTACACGGCCGACGGCGTCGAGGCGACGTTCGGCGTCAACCATCTCGGCCACCTTGCGCTCGTGCGTGAGCTGCGCGCCGATCTGGTCGCGCCGGCGCGGATCGTGTTCGTCACCTCGGGGACGCACGACCCGAGCCGCTTCACCGGCATGCCGCACCCACTGACCGCCTCCGCGCGCGAACTCGCCCACCCGCCCGCCGCGACGGAACCGGCGCACCGCGACGGCCGCCGCCGCTACAGCACCTCGAAGCTGGCCAACCTACAGACCGCCTACGAGCTGGCGCGCAGGCTCGCCGAGGACGGCGTCACGGTGAACGCCTTCGACCCCGGACTGATGCCGGGCACCGGGTTGGCAAGGGACGCAAGTCGATTCGCGCAGGCACTGTGGGGCTCGGTGGCCAAAGCCCTGGTGCTGCTACCCGGCGTCAACACCCCTGCGCGGTCCGGCGCGGATCTGGCCCGCTTGATCACCGACCCATCCCTCGCCGCGACCACCGGCCGCCACTTCGCCGGCCGCGCCGAGCGCCCGTCCTCGGCGGCCTCCTACGATCTCGCGGCCCAGCGGGCGCTCTACGACGACAGCGTGCGCCTCATCGCCGAGCTCGCCCATTGACACCGGCGCACACCGAAAGCAGCGCCTCCCAACGGAAGGCGCTGCGTCCCAGGCGCTTCGATCTCACTTGGACTTCGGTTTGCGGCCCGCCTGTTCGAGCGCAAGGCGCAGTGCGTACTCGATCTGAGCGTTGATGCTGCGCAGGTCGTCGGCCGCCCATTTGGCCAAAGCCTCGTGAACGGCCGGGTCCAACCGCAGCAGTAGCTTCTTGCGTTCGACCATGAGCCCGGCTCAGCTGTACAGCGTTCCGGCGTTGACCACGGGCTGGGTCGCGCGATCGCCGCACAGCACAACGAGCAGGTTGGACACCATCGCGGCCCGGCGTTCCTCGTCGAGTTCGACGACGCCCTGCTGGGTCAGGCGATCCAGCGCGAGGCCGACCATGCCGACCGCGCCCTCCACGATGTGCGTGCGCGCGGCCACCACCTGCGCGGCCTGCTGGCGAACCAGCATGGCCTGGGCGATCTCCGGCGCGTAGGCGAGGTGGGTGATCCTGGCCTCGAGCACCTCGATGCCCGCCATCTCGGTGCGGTCCCGCAGTTCGACGGTCAGCTCCTCGGCGACCTCGGCGCCGTCGCGCAGGCTGGTGCGCCCGGCGTCGTGCGCGTCGTAGGGGTGCGTGGTGGCCAGGTGCCGCACCGCGGCCTCGGACTGGGTCTCCACGTACTCCTCGTAATCGTCGACGGAGAACGCGGCCTTGAAGCTGTCGACCACCCGGTAGACGACCACCGCCGCGATCTCCACCGGATTGCCGTCGGCGTCGTTGACCTTCAGCTTCTGCGTCTCGAAGTTGCGCACCCGCAGCGAGATGCTCTTGCGGTCGGTCAGCGGCACCACCGAGAAGAAGCCCGGCTCGCTCACCGAACCGATGTAGCGGCCGAAGAACTGCACCACCTTCGCCTCGTTCGGGTCGACGATCACCAATCCGGTGGCCGACAGCGCGAGCGCCACCACGACCACGGTCGCCGCGATCGCCGCGATCAGCGCGGGCGTGTTCCCGTCCTTGGCCGCCGCGACGTACCCCACGGCGGCCGCGCCGCCGAAGACGAGGGTCAGCACCAACCAGGCCAACAGCACCAGAAAGCCGTTGACGTGGAATGCGGGCCTGAGCTTCATGACATCCTCCCGGTATCAGAGTGATATCACCAAGATAGCACGCGAGCGCCCGGCGGCCAATCACCGACGGGCGCGCCGCACGCTCAGGCCGCGGGACGGATGTTGCGGTTGAAGCGAAACATGTTGTGCGGGTCGTACTTCGACTTCAGCGCCGCGAGCCGCGCGTAGGTGTCCGGCGCGTATCCCGCGCGGGTCTGCGCGTCGTCCGCCCCGTCGCCCGCGCCGTAGAGGAAGGCCAGACTGTGCCCGATCGTCCACGGCGCCAACACCTCCCGTACCGCGCCGTGCTCCGCCGGTACCCCGGCACCCGCGGCCGGCGCGGGCATGGTGATGACGCGCACGACGTAGGCGGCGTCCCGCCGATCGACCGAGACCCCGGCCTGACTGGGCCTGCCGAGCGCGCCGCCGAGGTGACGGATATCGACCACGGCCGGAATCGACCCGACCGGACCGGTGGCGGCGGCCAACGCGGCCAACGCGTCACCGGTGAGTTCGCCGAGAACAGCATTGGTCGCGGCGTAGGCGTGCGGGTGGTCGGGATCGCTGTGGATGGTGTGCGATTCGGTGTAGGGCATGTCGCGCAGATCGTCGCGCAGCCGGGCGCCGACCGCGCGCAGCGGCGCGACCAGCCGCTCACCCTCCTCGGCAGACCCATCGAACGCGACGCGGATCGAGGCGACGTACCGGCCGCGCAGCGCCTCCGGCACCTGCGGGATGTCGGGGTAGGTCAGCGTGGTGACGGTCGAGGTCAGCTGCTCGGGCACCGTCGCGGTCCACTGCCGCCAAGCCTCCAGCGCCGGTCCCGCCAGCGGCTCGTCGAACACCAGTTGCCCGCCGTAGACCGTCCGAACCGGAACCAGGCCGAGCTCGAGCGCCGTCACCACGCCGAAATTGCCGCCGCTGCCGAGCACCGCGCCGAACAGCTCGTCGCCCGGGCGCAGCGTGCGCATCCTGCCGTCCGCGGTGACCAGTTCGATCGTCCGCACGTGATCGGCCGCGTAGCCGAATTCCCTTGCCAGCAGGCCGAGTCCGCCGCCGAGCGTGTAGCCGACCACGCCGACCGACGGCGAGGAGCCGTTCAGCGGCGCCAGCCCGAACCGCGCGGCCGCCTCGACCAGCGCGCCCGCGCGCACCCCCGCGCCGACCCGCGCGGTGCGCGTGCCGGAATCGATCCGAATGTCGGTCATACGCGCGGTGCTGATCAGCACCCCGCCCTCCGCCGCCACCGAAAGCCCGTGCCCGGTCGCCTGCACGGCCACCGGAAGTCCGTGGCGCGCGGCGTATTCCACCGCGGCGCGGACATCCTCGGCGTGCGCCGCGCCGACCACCAGCGCGGGCCGGTGGGTGTAGGCGGTCTGGAACCCGGCGATCTCCGCCTCGTATCCGGGTTCGCCCGGCCGGAAGACCGGGCCGGTGAAGACCGCGAAATCGGTTGTCTGCGTTGCGTTGTCTGCCATGCCATCGACGATGCCCGGCGACGAATGATAAGTACAACAGATAGTTTCTATCGATATTAGAATCAGCAGTTATGGAACTGCGCCACCTGCGCTACTTCGTCGCCGTGGCGGAGGAAGCGAACTTCACCCGCGCCGCCGCCCGTTTGCACCTCGCCCAGCCCGGTCTGAGCGCGCAGATCCGGCAATTCGAACGAGAACTCGGGCAACCGCTGTTCGATCGCGGCGGCCGGACCGTGACGCTCACCGACGTCGGCGCTGCCGTGCTGCCACACGCCGAAGCGGCCTTGGCCGCGGCTCAGCGGATCGCCGACACGGTGGACGAGTTCACCGGCCTGCTGCGCGGCCACGTGCGCGTCGGACTGATCTCCGGCGCTGCCACCGAGGAATTCGACGTCGCCGCGGTGCTCGCCGATTTCCACGCCGACCACCCAGGGGTCGGCATCAGCCTGACCGAGGACACCTCCGAACGCATGCTCGCCGCGCTCTGTGGCGGCGAACTCGACATCGCCCTGGTCGGCCTGACCGGCGCCGAGCTCGATCCGGGACTGGGCAGCCACGTGGTACTGGACACTCCGGTGGTCGCCGCGGTCGCCGCCGACGACCACACCCACGGCGCGACCATCCCGCTCGCCGCGCTGCGCGACCATCCGCTGATCTGCCTGCCGACGGGCACCGGACTGCGCGGGGTATTCGAACGCGCCTGCGCCGCCGCGGGTTTCGAACCGCGCGTCGCCTTCGAAGCCGCCGCGCCGCCCCTGCTGCTACGACTCGCGGCCCACGGCCTCGGCGTCGCCGTGGTCCCCGCGCTGACCGAGGAGGAGGCCGCCGCGCACGGCGTGCGCGCCTTGCCGATCGTCGAGCCCGATCTGCGCGGACAGCTGGCCATCGTCTGGCGCGCCGATCACCCAGCGCCGCCCGCCACCAAGGTGCTGCTCGGCCAGCTTCGCATCGCGTTCGGCAGTCGCCGATAATCGCCGTTCCGGTGATCGGTCACCCGAAAGTCAGTCCCGACAAGACGGGCCGGGCGCCCATCGGATACCCGGCCCACCGTCGTCGCCGCTCAGAGCAACCGCGACAGAAATGCCTTGGTGCGTTCGTGTTTCGGGTTCGCGAGCACCTCGCGCGGCACACCCGCCTCCACCACCACGCCGCCGTCCATGAACGCCAGCTGGTCGGCGACCTCGCGGGCGAAGCCCATCTCGTGCGTCACCACCACCATGGTCATGCCGCTCTCGGCGAGCTCGCGCATCACCTGAAGCACCTCGCCGACCAGTTCCGGATCCAGCGCCGAGGTCGGCTCGTCGAACAGCATCAGCTTCGGATCCATGGCCAGCGCCCTGGCGATCGCGACGCGCTGCTGCTGACCGCCGGACAGCTGAGCCGGGTAGGCGTTGGCCTTGTCCGCCATGCCGACTCGATCGAGCAGTTCGTGCGCTCGGGCCACCGCGTCGGCCTTGCGCACCTTCTTCACCTGCGTCGGCGCCTCGATGATGTTCTCCAGCGCCGTGCGGTGCGGGAACAGGTTGAAGTGCTGGAACACCATGCCGATATCGCGGCGCTGCCTGGCCGCGTCGCGCGGATGCAGTTCGTAGAGCTTGTCACCCTTCTGGCGGTATCCGACGAGCTCGCCGTCCACGTACAGCCTGCCCGCGTTCACCTGCTCGAGGTGGTTGATGCAGCGCAGGAAGGTGGATTTGCCGGAGCCGGACGGGCCGATCAGACACAGCACCTCACCCCGCGACACCTCCAGCGAAATGCCCTTGAGCACTTGCAGCGCGCCGAAGTTCTTGCACACCCGGTCGGCGACGATCATCCGCGGCGCGGCCTGCTCGTCCTTGTCCTTGGAAACCGTCATTTCGCCTTCACCACGCTCTGTGCGTCGGCCAGTTCCTGTAGCTGCTTGGCGGTCAGCTGCCGGGACGCGCCGCGCGAGTAGTACCGCTCCAGGTAGAACTGGCCGACCATCAGCACGCTGGTGATGGCCAGGTACCAGGTCGCGGTGACCAGCAGCAGCGGGATCGGCTGGAAGTTCACGCCGTAGATGTCGCGGGCCCGGCCGAACAGGTCGGTGCTCAACGGGATCGCGGTGACCAGCGAGGTGGTCTTCAGCATGCCGATGAGTTCGTTGCCGGTGGGCGGGATGATCACCCGCATCGCCTGCGGGAGCACGGTGCGCCGCATGGTCTGGGTCCAGGACATGCCGAGCGCGATCGACGCCTCGCGCTGCCCCTCGCCAACGGAATTGATTCCCGCGCGGACGATTTCGGCCATGTAGGCGGCCTCGTTGAGGCCGAGGCCGATGACGGCGAAGGTGAACGCCGCCTGCAGATGCTGCACGTCGAGCTCGAAGAACTGCGGCCCGAACGGCACTCCGAGATGAATCTGCTGGTACAGCGAGGGCACCAGACCCCAGAACACCAACTGCACGAAAATCGGTGTGCCGCGGAAGATCCAGAGATACACCCAGGCGGCGGAGCGCAGCACCGGGTTCGGCGAAAGGCGCATCACCGCGAGCACGGTGCCGAGCACGATGGCGATCGCCATCGCCAGCACGGTCAGCTCGAGGGTGACGACCGCACCTGCCACGATGCGGCTGTCGAACAGGTACTTCCCGTAGGTGCCCCACTGGTAGGCGTCATTGGTGGCGGCGCCGTAGACGAACAGGCCGAGCAGCACGAGGATGACGGCCGCGGCGATCCATCGGCCCGGCCTGCGCAGCGGAACCGCTTTGATCGGCTCCGGCTCGGCAGGCGCGGGGACGCCGCCGGGCCCGGGATCGCCGGGCACGACGGTGGTGTCGGTGTCGGACATGGATCAGCTCACGGCGCCGTTGACGACCGACTGGGTGATCGCGCCTTCCTGCACGCCCCAGTTCTCGGTGATCTGCTTGTACTGGCCGTTCTGGATCAGGTGGTTGACCGCGGCCTGCAGGACCTTGGCCAGCGGCGAGCCCTTCGGCACCGCCCAGCCGTAGGGCGCGGAGTCGAACACCGGGCCCGCGGTCTCGATCTTGCCGCTGCTCTGCTTGATCGCGTAGGCGGTCACCGGCGAATCGGCCGACATCGCGTCGACCTGGCCGAGCACGAGCGCGTTGGTCGCGGCGCTCTGCTCGTCGAACGGCTTGATGTCGATGGCGGGCTTGCCCTCCGCGACGCACTTGGCGCTCTTGGCGGGCACCTCGTCGGTGTGCTCGACGGTGGTCGCCTGCACGGCGACCTTCTTGCCGCAAGCGTTGCTCGGGTCGACCGGCTTGCCGGTCTGCTGGGCCCACTGGATGCCCGCGTTGAAGTAGGTGGTGAAGTCGACCTGCTGCTCGCGTTCCTTCGAGTCGGTGATCGAGGACATGCCGACGTCGTAGGTGCCCGCCTGGATCGCCGGAATGATCTTCTCGAAGGCCGACTCCACGTACTCGGCCTCGAGGCCGAGCACGGAGGCGACCGCGTCCATCACATCCACGTCGAAGCCGACGATCTTGCCGCTCGCGTCCTTGTACTCGTTGGGCTGGTACGGCACGTTCACGCCGATGACCAGCTTGCCCGCCTGCTTGACCTTGTCGGGCAATTGATCGGCGATCGCGGTCACCTTGTCCACCTGCACCTTGGAGACCGTCGGTCCGGTTTCCTCGGTGTTGGTGGTACAGCCCGCCAGCACGAGTGCCGCGCCGGTGAGCGCGCACATCGCCCGCAGGGCCCGCCTGCCAGGCTTCGATCGATCAGACACAGCAGCCCTCCACATTTCGGTTACAAGAAACCCGGGTGTCACCACCCGTTTGGCAATCTAAGCGACCGAGACGTTTCGTGCTGGACAGTAATGGAATTCCACATCGGCTCGTTGCGGACTCCATCCCGGTACAGGCTGCCGGTGCGCCGACCGGACACCATACCCTCGGGTCCGATAGCCGCACGCTGCGGGTTGCCACCCAATTGCCGACCGGTCCCGCATGTCGCGATCGACACGTCGCCCCGTCCGCGAACGGTAGCGGTGCGACGCCCGAACCAGCGTCGAAGCAGAGATGCGAGCCGCCCCCACCGGACGCCGCGATCCACTTTCGCTGGAAGCGGCCAACGCAAGGCATCGCTGAAAATTAGCTATTCGAGGAACGTCACCGTAGCTCTTCCGCCGTACGGAGTCCGACGCGCACACACCCCGCTCGGCGGGCCGCGGATCCGAGTACATCCTCGAGATGCCGCGCGAAAAAGGCCATAGCACAGGGATATTCGCACATCTCGTCCGGGCGGCTCAGCTCGAGCCGCCCACAGAGGTGCCGAGTTCGACGGCGAACGCCGCGGGACCGCCGGTGGTTGCCGCCACGGAGGCGTCGAGCGGGGCGGACGCGGTCGTCGTCGGCGCGGGGGCCGGATCCGTGCCCGGAGCCACCCGCCGCAGGTTCGCGGCCGCGGTCTTGAAGAGCGGCTGTTTGGACACCGGATCCCAGTCGGTCGGGGTCAGCTCGTTCGCGGCCCGGTCGTGCGCAGCGTCGCCGCGATCCCAGTAGCCATAGTGGAACGGCAGGAAGAGCACGCCGGGGCGGATCCGGCCGACTCTGGCGCGGGCCCGCACCGACCCGCGCCGCGTCGAGACCTCGACCAAGTCGCCCTCGCCGATCTCCGCGCGGTCGGCGTCGGCGCGCGAGATCTCGATCCAGACCTCCGGCGCGGCCGCGTCCAGCTGCGGTACCCGCGCGGTCTTGGTCCTGGTGTGGAACTGGTACAGCGTTCGCCCGGTGACCAGCGCGAACGGATGCTCGGCGACGGGCGCCTCGCGCGGGTGGACGTAGTCGGCCGATTTGATGATCGCCTTGCCCTGCGGGTTCAGCGCGCGGTACTCGGCGGGCTCGACCGGTTTTCCGGAGATCAGGTCCTTGCCGTAGGACTCGCAGTCCTCGGGTGCGCTCCAGAAGCGCCCGTCGCTGTACAGGCGCTCGGTACCGTCCGGATGCGCGCTGTCGCAAGGCCATTGGATGCCCGAGCCGGCGCGCAGCTTCGCATAGGTCAGGCCGCTGTAGTCGCACGGTCGTCCGGCCGAACACGCCTTCCACGCATCGAACGCCGACTCCGGATCGTGCCAGTGGATCAGCGGGCCGCCGTCCCGGTCACGAAAATCCATGCGGCGGGCGTAGTCGAGGAAGATGTCGAGGTCGGACCGCGCCTCGCCGGGCGGGTCGACGGCCCGCTCCGAGAGGTGCACGGTGCGATCGGCGTTGGTGAACGCGCCGGACTTCTCGCCCCACGCCGCGGCGGGCAGCACGACATCGGCCATGGCCGCGGTCTCGGTCGGGAAGATGTCCTGCACCACGAGGAACAGGTCGTCGCGCGCGAGGATCGATCGGACGCGCGCAAGTTCCGGCAACGACACCGCGGGGTTGGTCGCGCTCACCCACAGCATCCGGATGTCGCCCTGCTCGGCGAACTGGATCATCTTCATGACGTGGGTCGGCGGCCCCGAGTGCGGGATCCGGTCCGGATCGACCCGCCACCGCTCGGCCAGCTCGGCGACGTGCGCGTCGTTGGCCCAGTTGCGGAAGCCGGCCATGTCGCCGTCGGCGCCGCATTCGCGGGTGTTCTGCGCCGTCGGCTGCCCGTTCATCTGCAACACCCCGCAGCCGGGGCGGCCGAGCATTCCGCGGATGAGGTGGACGTTGTTGACCTGGACCGCGGCCGCGGTCGCCTGATGGGACTGGTAGAAGCCCTGTAGCACCGTCGACAGCAGCCGGGTCGCGGTGCCGAGCAGCCTGGCCGCCCTGCGGATCTCCTCGGCGTCGACGTCGCAGATCCGCGCCGCCCGCTCGGGGGTGCATTCGCTTACCCGAGACCGCAATTCGTCGAAGCCGACGGTGTGCTCGTGAACGTAATCCAGATCCACCCAGCCGTTGGCGACGATCTCGTGCAGCAGCGCGTTCATCAGCGCGACATTGGTGCCGGGCAGCGGCGTGAGGTGGACGGTCGCGTGCGCGGCGACCGGGGTGTGGCGCGGGTCGACGCACAGGAGCGCGGGCGGGTTCGGTCCGGCCAGACGGTCCAGGATCCGCGTCCACAGCACCGACTGCGTCTCGGCCACGTTGTGCCCGAACAGCGCGATGACATCGGCGTGGTCGACGTCGGTGTACGAGCCCGGCTGACCGTCGCAGCCGAAGGACTCCTTCAGCGCTTCGGCGGCCGTCGCCGTGCACAGCCGGGTGTTCCCGTCGACGTGATTGGTGCCGATCCCGGCGTGGGTCAGCACGCCCAGCGTGTAGTACTCCTCCAGGAACAGCTGGCCCGAGGTATAGAACCCGATCGACTCGGGACCGTGCCGCTCGAGCAGCGCCTTGCTGTGCCGCACCACGCGGTCCATGGCCGTGTCCCAATCCGTCTCGACGAGCTCGCCGTCGCGCCGGACGAGCGGGCGCGTCAGGCGGTCGGGGGACGCGTTGGCCTGCCAGCCGAACAGGTCCTTCGGGCCGAGTCTGCCTCGGTTCACCCGGTCGACGGCGCGGCCGCGGACACCGACCATCCTGCCGTCGACGACGGCGATGTCGAACGCGTCGCCGTTGGAGCTCAATACCGAGGCGGACGGCACCCACCGCTGCACGTCCTCGGGCTCGACGCCGTCCACCAGATACATGTCGACCCGCTCGGGCCACTGCTGCCCCGCGTCGTACGGGAGGCGGTGCCCCCACGGTTCCGCTATCCGATCTCGCTTGTCCATACCGGCCGCGTACCCGTCGACCTACCCGGCAACCCGGGACAGGGCGGCGGTTTGATCCGGCGGTCCCGTGGTACGGCCGACGTACCGACAGTGAGGAGTTGCTCATGCGCGTGGTCGTAGTCGGTGCCACCGGCAATATCGGCACCTCTGTCGTTTCCGCGTTGGCAGGCGAACCGGCGGTCACTTCGGTGCTCGGAGTCGCGCGGCGCGGCCCGTCGACGCTGCCGCCCGGGGTGGAGTTCGCCGGCGCGGACGTGCGCGGGGACGATCTCGCTCCCCTCTTCCGCAATGCCGACGCGGTCGTGCACTTGGCGTGGCTGTTCCAGCCGACGCACCGGCCGGAGGTCACTTGGCGCGCCAATGTCATCGGGACCCAACGGGTCCTCACCGCGGTGGCGGCCGCGGCAGTGCCCGCCGTGGTGTGCGCGTCGTCGATCGGCGCGTATTCACCCGCTCGCGACGATCGCCCGGTCGACGAGTCGTGGCCCACCGACGGATGGCCGCTGGCCGCTTACACGCGGGAGAAGGCTTACGTCGAGCGGGTTCTCGACGCGTTCGCCACCGAACATCCGGAGATCCGGGTGGTGCGCATGCGCCCGTCGTTCGTCTTCCAGCGCGCCTCGGCCAGCGAGCAGCGGCGGCTGTTCGCCGGACCGCTGGTGCCGCATCCGCTCGTCCGGCCCGGTGTCGTCCCGGTCCTTCCGCTGCCCCGCGGCTTGCGCATGCAGGCGCTGCACAGCCACGACGCGGGCCGCGCCTTCGCCCGCGCGGTCGTCTCCGAGGTCGACGGCGCGTTCAATATCGCGGCGGACCCGGTGCTCGACCGGGAACGCCTCGGCGAGATCTTCGCCGCCAGAACCGTCGAAGTCCCGCCGAGCGCGGTCCGCGCGGCTCTCACGACGGCGTGGCGGCTGCGCTTGGCGCCGACGCCGCCGGGACTGTTCGACGCGCTGCTGCGACTGCCGATCATGGACACCAGCCGAGCGCGGACCGAGCTCGACTGGACTCCGCGCCACACCGCCACCGACACGCTGCGCGAGATGCTCGACGGGTTCAAGGCCAACGCGGGCGGCGACACTCCCCCACTGGCGCCGGACGCGGGCGGCCGGTGGCGCATCAGGGAATTCGCCTCCGGTGTGGGCGGCCGCGATCCCGTCGACCAGTGGGGCGCCGCGGCGCACTAGTCGATCCGACGCCCGCGCCCGCCAGATCTCCGCGCCGCATGCGGTCCGCACCGGGCCCGAGGCGGTGCCCGCCAGATCCCGGCGCCGCATGCCGGTCCTGCCGGACCTGCGGCGTCCAGCACACTCTCAGGCGCGGGGCGGGTCGATGCGGAGCAGTGCGCCGCAGACGATCCTGGCGGCCGCGTCGATACCCGCCGACGCGCGCAGATGCGGTGTCGCCGCGATGTCGTTGACGGCGCCGAGCGCCGCGTGCACGCGGATGCGCGCTTCCGTCGGATCCATCTCCGGGTGGTGCCCGCGCACGAGTGCCACCCATTCGGAGACGTACTCGTGCTGAGTTCCGCGCATCCGATGGCTCTCCTCCGGCCCGAGCTGAGCGGCTTCCGAGGTGATGAGCAACTGGATCAGGGCCGGATTCTCAGTACGCGGTATAGCTGCCGATCAGCCGGTGCAGCGCGTCTGCGGCGCTGGTCGCGCGGGCGAGGTCGCGTTGCAGGCCCGGGTCAGCCGTCCCGCGCCCAGCGGAAGCGAGAGCGCGAGTTCCGGTTCGTCGTCGCGGCCGAGCGCCAATTCCATCGAGCCGCCGCCGATATCGAGAACGAGCAGCGGCCCCGCACGCCACCCGTACCACCGCCGCACCGCCAGATAGGTCAGCCGGGCTTCCTGAGCGCCGGTCAGAAATTGCGGACGGACTCCCGCGGTTCGTTCGATGCCGTCGAGCACCGTCTCCCGATTCGGCGCGTCCCGGATGGCGGCCGTGACGAAGGCGTAGAAGCTGTCGATCTCGTAGCGCCTCGCAGCCTGCAGGATGCGGGACATCGCCGCCGCGGTTCGTTCGATACCGGCGTCGGTGACCTCCCCGTCCGCGTCTATGTCCTCCGCGAGCGCCACCGGCTCTTTCAACGCCCGGATCGGCAGGGGCGGCGCGCCGGACGACGCGTCCACGACCAGAAACTGCGCCGAGTTCGACCCCAGATCCAGAACACCGAGCCTCACGCGGACGCACTACCCGGTTCACCCGCGCCTACACCGGCCGCGGACATGACGCAGCGCCGGAGATGTCCGATTCCCCCTACACTGGCCCGATGCGCGTTCGACGGCTGCTCACCCTGTCCACCATGGCCCTGCTCGTTCCGCTCGGCGCGGCCGCCTGCACCGTGGAGGGGGCGGGCACCAAATCCGAATGCAATGTCGGCGGATGCACCGTGACCTTCGACCGCGGCGTGGACGCCAAGGCGAACATTCTCGGCATCGACGCGGAACTCGTCGCGGTGAACGGGAACACGGTCACCATGAAGGTCGGCGGCCAGCAGGTCGACGTCCCGGTCGGCGAGACCCAGCCCGCCGAGGGCCTGAACGTCACGGTGCAGGAGGTCACCGATCAGAAGGTCGTCGTCAAGCTCGCCACCGGACTGTCCGCGGGCAACTGAGCCACGGCCGATTCAGCGGCGGTGCACCCTGGCGCACACCTGCTCGGTGAACTCGCCGGTCGAGGCCTGACCACCCAGGTCGGCCGTCGCGATACCCGCCGCGAATGTCGCCGCCACCGCGCGCTCGATGCGGTCCGCCGCGGCCTGCAGCGCGCCATCCGCGTCGCGAGTTCCCAACCAGCGCAGCAACATCGCGGCCGACAGCTGCAACGCGACCGGATTGGCGCGATTGTGCCCGGCAAGCGTCGGCGCGGCGCCGTGCACCGCCTGCGCCATCGCGCGGGTGGCCGAACAATTCAACGAGGCGGCCATGCCGAGCGAACCGCTCAGTTCGCCCGCCAGATCGGACAAGATGTCGCCGAACAGGTTCTCGGTGACCAGCACGTCGAAATCGCCCGCGGCGCGGACCAGGTGGGCGGCTGTCGCGTCCACGTGCTCGTCGTCCACCTCGACGCCAGGGTAGGCGCGCGCCACGTCGTAGCAGACGTCGCGAAAGAGGCCCATGGTCATCGGCAGCACGTTCGCCTTGTGCACGATGGTGACCCGCTTGCGGCGCGCCGAGGCCAAGCGGAACGCCTCGTGCGCGATCAGCTCGCAAGCGCGCCGGGTCACCACGCCGACGGACATCGCCATGTCGCGGGTCGGCTGGAACTCCCCCGAACCGGCGAACATATTGCGGTCGGCGTAGAACCCTTCGCTGTTCTCCCGCACTATCACCAGGTCGATGTCCGGTGCGGCCGACCGCACGCCCGTGAAGGCGCGGGCGGGGCGAATGTTCGCGTACAGGCCGAACTGCTTGCGGATCGCGCCGCCCGGTGCGACAGCGCCGCGGTGCTCGGCCGGATAGGACGCGTTGTCGTGCGGCCCGAGGATCCAGGCGTCGAGTTCCTCGAGCCCGCGCAGCGTGTGGTCCGGCAGCGCGGCGCCGAACTCCTCGATGGCGCGATGCCCCATCGGCAACGGCACCCACTTCACCGCGGCCGCACCCGCCGCGGCCAGCGCCTCGTCGACGACCGTCTTGGTCGCCCGCACCACCTCGGGACCGATCCCGTCTCCCTCGATCAGCCCTAGTCGCACCGCTGTCCTCACCTCGTTCACCGGGCAATCCTCTCGCCGCCGCCTCGCCGCACCGGAACCGGCCCGCCATCAGCGGCCGTGCGGCTACGTTGAGAAGATCATGGTGCAGTCGGTCGAATTGCTGGTGGACGACGCGGCCGAGGCCGAGATTCGGCGGCAGTGGACGCTGCTCGTCGAGGCCGGGCTGCCCAGCGTCACGGCCAAGGCGATCGAGACCCACCGCCCGCACATCACGATCGCGGTGGCCAGGCAGATCTGGCCGCGCATCGATAGCGCCCTCGACCAGTTGATCTTCCGCCCGTTCCCGGTGCGGCTCGGCGGCGTCCTGGTGTTCGGCGCACGACACCCGATCCTGGTGCGGCTGGTCGTGCCCACCGAACAGCTGCTCACGCTGCAGAGGCGGGTCTACGACATCGTGTCGCCGTGTCCCGGCGCGCCCGCCAACCTGCGTCCCGACGCATGGACGCCGCATATCACGCTGGCCAGGCGGGTGCCGGTCCGCCAACTCGGCGACGCGGTGCACGCCGTGGCGGCCGATCGTGATTTCCCCGCCACGATCGCGGGTATCCGTCGATGGGACGGCGACCAGCGACGCGAGTGGCCGGTGGGCCGTGGAAGATAAGAGCCGAGCCCGGCGTTACAGCTGGCAACATTTCAACGAGAGGACGTCATGGCCACCCAGACGCTGACCCAGCAGAATTTCGACGAGGTAGTCACCGGAAACGACGTGGTACTCGTCGATTTCTGGGCCGATTGGTGCGGCCCGTGCAAGAGCTTCGCGCCGACCTTCGAGGCCTCTTCGACCAAGCACCCCGACGTCGTGCACGGCAAGGTCGACACCGAGGCCGAGCAGGGTCTCGCCGCCGCCGCGAACATCCGCTCCATCCCGACCATCATGGCGTTCCGCGAGGGCGTTCTGGTGTTCGCGCAGCCGGGCGCGCTGCCGCCGGCCGCACTCGAGGACCTGGTCACCCAGGTGAAGGCCCTCGACATGGACGAGGTGCGCAAGCAGCTCGCCGAGCAGCAGTCCGCTTCGGAATAAGACCCACGCACGCGTCGGGCCGGGCACCCCGCTGGGGAGCCCGGCCCGACCTTCGTTTCAGGAGCCGCGCGGCTCAGGAACCGAGCAGGTTGATCCCGGAAATCATTGCGCGAACGGTGGATTCGGCGCCGTCGTCGGCGAACGCCGCGCCCCATCCGCGCTTGCCGTCGAGCTCGCACCGGACGAAGGTCGCGGTGCCGCCGGCGGTGCGGCGCTGGTGGAACTGGAGAATCTCCACCGGGTAGCCCTCGTCGTAGAGGGCCGAGGTGAGGGCCGCGACCGGGCTGCCGGTGGTGGCCACCGTGCGCAGGTGGTCGGGGAACTCGAGGGTCGCGCTGCGCTCGGCGTTGCTGTGACCGGCGGCGAACTCGCTGAGCCGGACCGGGCCGGTGACCCCGCAGTAGTGGTCGTAGAACTCCGCCGGGCTCATGCCGGCGGCTTCCGCCCGCAGCCCCTTGGGCGCGGCGGCGATGAATGTCTGAGTATCAAAAGTGAGCATGGTCATTGTGAGGTAGGTCTTCCCGATTTGAATGTCGGCGGAGGGGACCAGCGTCAACATCAAAAGCCCGCAGCGAGGGGGCCGGTCCGAATCAGACCCCGCTACGGCGGGTTACTACGAGAAGTCGCGCCTGCGCCGCCACCGCGGTAAGCGGAATTAGCACAACGCGGTCGCGGTCTGCGACACTGAGCGCTGCGCTGTGGCGGTCGGCGGGATTCGGCACGGCATCGAGGATAGGCATTCCGAAGCCGGATAGCAACCTTTTCGCACCCATGTCTCGCCTACTCGTGGGTATCATCGCCGCAGCTCACACCGCACTCGGGACCGGTAGCGTTGTGGCATGGGTCTCCTCGCCATGACGATCCCCGGGCTCGCCCTCCTGCTCATCTTCCTCGCCTTCGCCGAGGTCCTCTGGAACCGCCTCACCGGCAGTCGTTTTCTGCCGTGGACCAAACGCCGCTCCGGCCACCCGGTCGCGGCCACCGGATTCGAAGAGGTGACCGCGGCCTTCCAAGGCTCCAAGCACTACGAGTTCGAACAGCGCCAGACCACCCTGATGCATCGGGAGACGAAGTCGGACGGCGCACCGCCGCGTGACGAGGTCGACCTGACCTCCGGCGCGGCGCGGCTGGTCCGCCGGACACCGTCGCACTGACCGTACGCTCCCCCACGCAGCCGATCCCGCCCCGCGGGAACACCTTCCAGCGACGCTGCCGTCGACGCCCCCAATTTGCCAGTGGCACAGCATATTTAGCCCCGGCTACACGCGACGGCCGCGGCCCCGATGGTCGGGGTCCGCGGCCGCTCGCTCGGTGCCTCGGTCTCAGCTCGCCGCGACGGGGATCGCGACCGGCGCCCGATCCGCAGTGACCGGCGCCGGGTCCGACGCGGCGGCGCGGTGCAGTCCGCGACGGTCGTAGAGGTGGGTGGCGACGACGCCGAGGACCACGCCGATGGCCAGGCCGAGCAGGGTCATCCAGAGGCCATGGCCGAGGCCGGCGGAGGTGCGGGCGTCGAAGAAGAGGATGGCGCGCACGGCCAGATAGATCTGGTGCATCGGTTCGAAGGCCGCCAGATGCGAGATGTAGGAGGGCGTGGCCTCCAGCGGGACTGTCGCGGCCGACGAGGGCAGGCCGAGCACCACGAACAGGATCAGGTTCACCAGCAGGCCCGCGGTGCCGAAGGTGGCGAGCACCGCGAGCGCGGTGACGCCGACGGCGATGATGGCCAGCGTGCCGTACAGCCACAGCAGCGGTCCGTTGCCGAGCGGGATGCCCAATGCCGTTGCGACGCCGAGGAACATCGCCGACAGGATGGGCGCCGCGGTGGCGAAGACGCCCCATTTGATGAGCAGGGTGCGCAGGCGCGAGACGCCCGTGGCGGGCGGCTGCACGAACCAGGGGCCGTACTCGGTGGGTGTGAAGCCGAGCACCGAATCGATGAGCGTGTGGATCATCATGGCTCCGGTGAATCCGGCGAGCAGCAGGATCAGCGTGTAGAAGAAGGCGACGAGACCCTGGCCCGCGCCGTCGTCCATCGGCCGGTAGGGAGCGGTGACGACCTGCACCGGGTCGGTCAGCAAAAGCTTTGCTGCGCCGCTCATCTCGACCGGAGTGCCGTTCGCGAGCGCGGCGTGCACCTGATCGGTGAGGTTCTTGCCGACGGTCTCGTTCACCCGCGTCAGCGCGCGGTCGGCGATGCGTTGCATGATGCCGGTGGTGTAGGGCCCGATGCGCGGATTGGTCTGTACGGTGATGACCGGCCGTTCGATCTCGCCGGGCACCACCGCGCCCGCGCCGAGGATGGCGAGGCGCTTGGTGAAGTCGGAGGGGATCACGATGGCGCCGTACACCTCGCCGTTCTGCAGCTGGTTGCGCGCCTCTGCGATGCCGAGGACGCGCAGATCCACTGACTCCGAAGGGATTCCGGCCGCCAGCGCGTCGGTGACCTGAGCGCCGACGTTGGCGGGCTTGCCGCCGAGGGTGTCGCCGACGTCCTGGTTGACCAGCGCGACGGGAAAGTCGTGCAGGTTCTTCTCGGTATTGCTTGCGTAGCCGAGGTACATGGTGGCGAGCAGCGCCGCGAACACCATCAGCACGGCGATCGGGGCGGTGAAGGTCCGAACCGTCATACGGGAAAATGTAGGCAGTGCCTACAAAGTAGTCAATGCCTACATTTTGTTATCCTGCATACACCATGCCGAGAACCCGAACCCGCGCCTACCATCACGGCGACCTGCGCGCCGAGCTGCTGCAGCGCGCCGAGACCACGCTGCGGGAGTCCGGTGTCGACGGCCTGTCGCTGCGGCAATTGGCGCGCGATGTCGGCGTCAGCCACGCGGCGCCGACCAGGCATTTCAAGGACAAGCAGGCACTGCTCGACGCCCTCGCCGTGTCCGGGTTCCAGCAGCTGGGCGCCGCGCTGGAGCAGTCAGCGGCCTGTGACTCGGTCGGCGGTCATATCCGCGACATGGCGCGGACCTATCTGCGCTTCGCCACCGAGAACTCGGCCCTGCTGGCGCTGATGTTCGCCCGCAGGCACAGCCCCGCCGCGAGCGACGCGATGTCCGAGGCGGTGGACCGGGCCTTCGCGGCGCCGGTCGCGCTCATCGCGGACGCGCAGGCGCGCGGCGAGGTGATCGCGGGCGAACCCCGGCGCATCGCCCTCTCGGCCGTCGCCATCCTGCAGGGCTTGGCCACCTTCGTCGGCTCCGGCGTGATCGCCGCCGAAGCCGCCGACGAACTACTGGACGAGATGATCAGTCACATGCTGGACGGACTGCGCCCACGCCGCTGACCTGTCGAACCCGGCTTCCCACACAATTCACACGGTCGGCGCCTCTGTGCGGCGTGCGGGAGATATTCGGGGCCGGCGATCAGTGCGCGGCGGAATCCCAGCTGCGCCCGGTGCCGACCGAAACGTCCAGCGGCACGGAGAGCTCGATCGCGGCGGACATCTGCTCGCAAGCCAGCCGCTCCAACGCCTCCCGCTCGCCCTCGGCAACCTCGAAGACGAGCTCGTCGTGGATCTGCAGCAGCATCCGCGAGCGCAGGCCCGCCTCGCGAATCGCCCTGTGCACGTTGATCATCGCGACCTTGATGATGTCGGCGGCGGTGCCCTGGATGGGCGCGTTGAGCGCCATCCGCTCGGCGGCCTCGCGGCGCTGCCTATTGCTGGAATCCAGGTCGGGCAGGTATCGACGGCGGCCGAAGAGCGTCTCGGTGTAGCCGACCTTGCGCGCCTGCTCGACGACCTCGTACAGGTAATCGCGGATGCGGCCGAAGCGGGCGAAGTAGATATCCATCTGCTCCTTCGCCTCGGTGGTGCTGATCTTCAGCTGCGCCGAGAGGCCGTAGGAACTCAGGCCGTAGGCGAGGCCGTACGACATGGCCTTGATGCGCCTGCGTAGTTCCGGGCTCACCTCGGAGATGGGGATGTCGAACGCCTTGGACGCGACGAAGCTGTGCAGATCTTCCCCGGAGTTGAACGCCTCGATCAGCCCCTCGTCGCCGGACAGGTGCGCCATGATTCGCATCTCGATCTGGCTGTAGTCGGCGGTCATCAGCTCCGCGTAGCCGGAGCCGACAACGAAGGTGTCGCGGATCTGGCGTCCGGTGTCGGTGCGAATGGGGATGTTCTGCAGGTTCGGCTCGGTCGACGAGAGGCGTCCGGTGGCCGCGATGGTCTGATTGAACGTGGTGTGGATGCGCCCGTCGTCGGCGACGGACTTGAGCAGCCCGTCGACCGTCACCTTCAGCCGGGTGGCGTCGCGGTGCGCGAGCAGGTGCTCGAGGAACGGGTGCTGGGTCTTCTCGAACAGCGATTCCAGCGCGTCGGCGTCGGTGGTGTAGCCGGTCTTGGTGCGTTTGGTCTTGGGCATGTCGAGCTCGTCGAACAGCACCACCTGCAGCTGTTTGGGCGAACCGAGGTTGATCTGCTTGCCGATCACGCCGTAGGCCGCCTCGGCCGCCTCACTCACCTTGTCGGCGAACCGGCGCTGCAGCGTCTCCAGCTGCTCGACGTCGACGGCGATGCCCGCGTCCTCCAAGGTGGAGAGCACGCCGAGCAGCGGCAGTTCCATATCGGTGAGCAGCGCGGTGGACTCGATCTGCTCGAGCTCCTGGTCGAGCGCGGCGGCCAGGTCGAGCACCGCGCGGGCGCGCAGCATCTCGGCCTGCGCCAGTTCGGCGTCGACGGTGTCCTCGTCGTCCAGCAGCGAGAGCTGCGGCGTCACGTCGGTCTCCGCGCGCAGCTCGCGGTGCAGATAGCGCAGCGAGAGGTCGTCGAGGTTGAAGCTGCGCTGGCCGGGCCGGACCAGGTACGCCGCGAGCGCGGTGTCGCTGGTCAGCCCGGCCAGGGTCCACCCGCGTCCGCGCAGCGCGTGCCCGGCCGACTTGGCCTCGTGCAGCGCCTTGAACACCGCGGCATCGGCGAACCAGGCGCCCAGCGCCGCCTCGTCCTCCGGGGCCAGCACGGTGACATCGATGTAGCCGCTCTCGCCATCGGCGGCCGCGATCGCGATCGCCTTCACGTCGCCGTTGCCGGGCGTTCCCGTGCCGACCACCGAAACACCGTGCCGTACACCGGCTTTCGCGTGCTCGGCGAGCCACTCGCCGACCGCGCCGACGGCGAGCGCGCCGCCGGAGATCTCGAAACCGGACTCCGCCTCCGGCTCCGGCGGGGCCAAGGTGTCGAACAGCCGGTCGCGCAGCACCCGGAATTCGAGGTCGTCGAAGAGCTGGTGGATCTTCTCCCGGTCCCACGGCGCCTGTGCCAGCTGGTCGGGGGTGTAGGGCAGCGGCACGTCCTTGACCATCTCGGTGAGCTGCCGGTTGAGTACCACGCTACTGAGGTTGGCGCGCAGCGCGTCGCCCACCTTTCCCTTCACTTGGTCGACCTTCTCCACCAGGGTGGCCAGGTCGCCGTATTCGCGAATCCACTTGGCGGCGGTCTTCTCTCCCACGCCGGGGATGCCGGGCAGGTTGTCGCTCGGATCGCCGCGCAGCGCCGCGTAGTCCGGGTACTGGTTCGGGGTGAGGCCGTATTTCGCCATCACCTCGTCCGGGGTGAACCGGGTCAGGTCGGAGACGCCCTTGCGCGGATACAGCACGGTGACCTCGTCGTTCACCAGCTGGATCGAGTCGCGGTCACCGGTGACGATGAGGACGCGGAAGCCCTCGGCCTGCGCCTGGGTGGTGACCGTGGCGATCACGTCGTCGGCCTCGAAGCCATCGATCGCCATCACCGGGATGCCGAGCGCGCCGAGCACGTCCTTGGTGAGCTCCACCTGGCCGCGGAACTCGTCAGGCGTCTGACTGCGATTGGCCTTGTACTCCGGATACGCCTCGGTGCGGAAGGTCTTGCGTGACACGTCGAAGGCCGCGGCGATGTGGCTCGGCTTCTCGTCGCGCAACAGGTTGATGAGCATCGCGGTGAACCCGTACACCGCGTTGGTGGTCTGCCCCGTCACCGTCTTGAAGTTCTCCGCGGGTAGCGCGAAGAAGGCGCGATAGGCGAGCGAATGCCCGTCCAGCAACAGCAGTGTCGGCTGGTCGCCGGAGGCGGCGGCGGTGGGACGCGAGGCAGTCGTGGGTGAGCTCACGCCCCAGAGTCTAGGGACCGGGACCGACAAGCCGATACGCCGACACCGGGACGCACACCGCGCCGGCGCGCGGCGGTTGCGACGAGGCCCTACCGGCTCGGACCTATTCGACGTTCTCCTGATCGGCGTACCAGGTGTTGCACTCCCAGGTGTCGCCCTTGTCGGAGCCCCACTTCCACCAGCCCCACGCGTTGTGACCCGCGCCGCGCAGCCGAGGCGCGCCTGGCCGGTCCCCTGCGGCGCGCGCCCGGTCGGCGGCCTCGTCCCAGGTCCGCTGATCGATATCGCCGCGACCGTGGTTGATGCCGAAGAACATGCCCGCGAAGCACCCGGCCTGCAGCTCGAGCCGCCTGCTCAGTTCCTGGCCCGCCGCGGTCTGCCAGCCCGCTTCGGCGCGCCGGTCGGTGTAGGCGCGCAGGACGCCGACCACCTGCTGGATGTGGTGGCCGTACTCGTGGGCGAGCAGCGCCAGCTGCGCGCCGCGGCGCGAATGCGCGGTGGCGGGTCGCGCGGCGTCGTACGGGATGACGATCGTCTCGTCGGTATCGCAGTAGGACGCGGGCCGCCCGTCCTGCGGACAGGCGCTGCGCGCCGCGTCGGCGGCGGCCGGCGCGTCCAGCCGCGGCGAGCGGAACGGCAGTCCGGCGCCGCGCAGCGTCGGCTCCCACGCCGCGTCGAGGCAGCGGACCGCCGCGCGGTAGAACACCCGCGCGGCCTCGGGCTCGCTCTGCCATTCGGGCAGTTCGCAGTCGACCCGTCCGAGCCCGACGTGCTGGGCGAACAGCGGATGGTCCGTCAGCGCGTACACCGGGCGAGTCGCCGAGGCGTTCGGCGAGCCAGCCAGCGGCAGTCCGGCCAGCGGCGCAGGCGCGATGGGCGGAGCGGCGTCGCGCGCCGGATTCGTCTCGTCGCCGACCGATCCCGCGAAACCCGGGCCGGTCGAGACCAGCGATTTCCCGGTCCGCAGCGCACCGGCGTCCGCAGGCGAGTTGCTCACCGCGGCGATACTCGCCGCCGCGCCGAACACCACCGCACCGCAGAGCAGCGCGATCAGGATCCGTTTTCGGATTCGAGTTGCCAAGAGCCGGTTCATCGTCCCCCCTGACCGTGCTTCGTCAACGCTCCCTCATGGAACCCGAGGCGGCGGCCACTCGCAACTCGAGTGTTCCGCGCCGAGCCATCACAACGTGCCGGCCAACTCCCTGAGCACCGGCAGGCTCACCGAGCCCGAGCCGAGCACCACATCGTGAAAAGCCTTGATGTCGAAGCGCTCTCCCAAACGCTCGGCGGCCAGCGCCCGCTGCTTCCTGATCTCCAGCTGGCCCACCTTGTAGGACACCGCCTGACCGGGAATCGCGATGTAGCGATCGATCTCGACGGTGATCTCGGTCAGTCCGACGGGAGCGTTGGCCACCATGAAGTCGATGGCCTGCTGCCTGCTCCAGCCCTTCGCGTGTATGCCGGTGTCCACCACCAGGCGGCAGGAGCGCCACGAATCGCCCGCCAGCATGCCGAGCCGGTCGAGATCGTCCGCGTACAAACCCATCTCGTCGGCGAGCCGCTCGGTGTAGAGCGCCCAGCCCTCCACGAACGCGGTGTTGGCGAAGGACTGCCGCTGGAAGCGCGGCAGGTGCTCGAGCTCGTTGGCGATGGTGAGCTGCAAGTGATGTCCGGGGATCGCCTCGTGATAGGCCACCGCGGCGGTCTCGAAGCGCCCGCGCCCCTGCGGCTCGTGCTGGTTGACGAAATACGTTCCAGGGCGGGAGCCGTCCGCGGCGGGCGGGAAGTAATACGCCGTCGGGGCGTCTGCGGCCAGGAAGTCCGGCACCGGCACGATGTCGCAGGACTGGCGGGGCAGCCTGCCGAACCAGTTCCCCATCTCGGCGGTCGCGGCGTCCAGGCAGTGTTTGGCGTCGACCATGATCTGCTCGCCGTCGCGGTAGCACAGGTCGGGATCGTCGCGCAGTTTGCCGAAGATCTCCGCGAGATCCGACGTGCCCCACAGCCGTGTGCCGACCCGCGCGTATTCCTCACGCAGCAAAGCCAATTCGGAGAGCCCGAGCTCGTGGATCTCCTCCGCGCCCAGATCGGGCAGCGTGGTGTGGTGGCGCAGCAGGCTGCGGTAGATCTCGGCGCCGTCGTCGCCGAGCCAGCACAGACCGCTGCGCTCGTCGGGCCTGGCCGCGGGCAGCAGCTCGTCGGCCAGCGCGTCGCGGTACCGCCGGAACGCGGGCCGGATCACGTCACCGGCGACGCGCGCCAGATCGGCCCGCCACTCCGCCTCGCCGTCCCAGTCCGGCGGTCCGGCGAAGGTGACGAACGGATCGCTCGCCGGATCAGAGGCCAGGTAGCCGTCCAGCTGATTGAGCGAGCGCCCGATGGTGATCCTGGCGGGCGCCCGGCCCGCGGCCAGACCGTCGCGGAAACGGTCCACCGCCTGGCTCAGCATGTCGCCGAGCTGTTCGTGCCGCCGCAGCAGCGCACGCGCGTGCTCCGGTTGCGGCGCATTGATTTGCGGCGCGGTGGTGAGCAACGCCGCGTGCACGCCGTCCATCTGGTCGGAGGCCATCTCCAACGGCCGCCACGCCAGATGATCCACCGCTGTGGCCAATTCCGCGCGCAACAGGCTGCGGGTCACCCGGTCGGCCGACGAGAGCCGGGCCGGGTCGAGCGCGTCGACCCGGCCGAGCAGATCACGCAAGGAGTCGAGCCGATGCCGCTCGGCGTCGAGCGAGAGATCCTCGATGCGATCGTCGAAACGGTGGTCACCCAGCAGCGTCGCCAGGCTCGGCGCCGCCGCCAACGTCTCGTCCCAGTACCGGTCGGCCAGCGCGAGCAGCTCCTCGTCCATACCAGCACTGTATCTTCGGCGCGCTGGCGCGCGCGGGGTTCGCGGCCTCTTATGTCTCGCTTCCGAGCGATCGAGATTCGCGACTTCGTCGCGTGGGCTTCGATCGCTCGGAAGCGAGACGGCCGCGAACGGCTCGTCTGGCCCGCCCTCGGGGCTGGGAGTGCGTGGATGTGCGGGCCGCCTGGACGAGTTCCGCCGGAGTTCGGAGTGCGAAGGAGCCGTACCAGTTGGCCATGGTCGCGAGCCGGCTGGTCGGCGGCGGGCCGACCAGCTGAGTGTGGGACGGCACCCTCGGAGAACCGCGGGCGCCGTCGCCGTCAATGCGCCTTATCCGACTCCGAGGTAGGCCGACTTGACCGCGGGATCGGTCAGCAGCTGACTGCCGCTTCCGGTCTTGGTGACGCCGCCGGTCTCCAGGATGTAGGCGCGGTCGCTGCGGGCCAGCGCCTGCTGGGCGTTCTGCTCCACGAGCAGCACCGTGGTGCCCTGCCGGTTGATCTCGCCGATGATCCGGAAGATCTGCTGAATCACCATGGGCGCCAAGCCCATGGACGGTTCGTCCAGCAGCAGCAGACGCGGTCGCGCCATCAGTGAGCGGCCGATGGCCAGCATCTGCTGCTCGCCGCCGGAGAGCGTGCCGCCGACCTGTTTGCGCCGCTCCAGCAGCCGGGGAAACAGCTCGAACACCCAGTCCAGAGTCCGCTGATACTCGGCCTTCTGCGCGAAAGTGCGCCCGTAGCAACCCATGTCGAGGTTCTCCTGCACCGTCATGCCGGGGAAGACACCCCGGCCCTCCGGCGCTTGGATCAGCCCGCCGACCACTCGTTCGTGCGCCTTCATCGTGGTGATGTCGCGGCCCTCGAACTTGATCCGCCCGCGCGTCAGCGGCAACAGTCCCGAGAGCGCGCGCATGGTCGTGGTCTTGCCGGCGCCGTTCGCGCCGAGCAAGGTGACCAGCTCGCCCTCCGCGACCCGCAGCGAGACGCCGTGCAGCGCTTGGATCCTGCCGTAGTTGACGACCATGTCGTCGACCTCGAGCAGCGGGGGCGCGTCGCTGAAGTCACGCTCCGGCGGCGCGGCAGGCCGCTCTCCCGGCTCGGGCTCCTTCCGCTCGCTCACCACCGGTCCGCCGGTCGGCGGCTTCCCGATCGGTTCTTCCGCGGATTCCGTTGCGCCGGAATCGGATTCGCCTTCCCCCTCGGGCTCGCTCGTGCCGGACGCACTCTCGCCCGCCGACGACGCGGACCCGGATTCCGCCTCGGCGTCCGGCACGCCGAGGTAGGCCGCGATGACCGAGGGGTCGTCACGGATCTCGCCGGGCAGCCCGTCGGCGATCTTGCGGCCGAACTCCAGCACCACGATGCGATCGGTCACGCCCATGACCAGCCGCATGTCGTGCTCGATCAGCAGCACGGTGAACCCGTCGTCACGGATCTTGCGGATCAGATCCATCAGCGCCGACTTCTCGCTGGGATTGAAGCCCGCCGCGGGCTCGTCCAGGCACAGCAGCTTCGGCTCGGTGGCCAACGCGCGCGCGATCTCCAGCCTGCGCTGGTCGCCGTAGGAGAGATTGCGCGCCTTCTCCACCGCGCGCGGCGCGATACCGACGAACTCGAGCAGCGCCATCCCGCGCTCGATGGCGTCGCGCTCCTCGCGGCGGTGCCGCGGACTGCGGAACACCGCGCCCGGCACCGAGGTCTTGTGCCTTGCGTCGGTGCCGACCACCACATTCTCCAGCGCGGTCATCTCGCCGAAGAGCCGCACGTTCTGGAAGGTGCGTGCGATACCGAGCCGGGTGATGGCGTTGCGCTTGGTCTTGGTGAGCGGCTTGCCGTCGAAATACACCAGACCGGACGCAGGCTTGTACACGCCGGTGATCGCGTTGAAGCAGGTGGTCTTGCCCGCGCCGTTGGGGCCGATGAGCCCGAGGATCTCGCCGCGGCGGATCTCGAAGCTCACCTTGTCCAGCGCGGTGAGACCGCCGAACTTGACCGTCAGGTCCTCGGTCTTCAGCAGCGGCGCACCGACCGCGGTCTCGATGTCTCGGTGCGGCGCGACCACTTCGGCGACGATCTCCTTGTCGCCGAGTTCCGGAATCACCGCGGTGACGTCGACCTCGCCCGCGCTTCTCGCCTCCGGCGGCGCGACGTAGCCGGCCGCCATGTCCTCGTTGTCGAACAGCGCGTCGCCCGCGCCTGGCCCGGTCATTTCGCCGCTCCGATCGGCTCGCCCACCGTGGGTCTGCGCACGGCCTGGTAGACCTGCCTGCCGTAGGTGAGCAGCTTCTGCCGGACCGGGAACAGACCCTGCGGCCGCAGAATCATCATCACCACCAACGCGATTCCGAAATACAGGTACTTGAGGTCGCCGAGCGACTGGGCGCCGCCCTTGCGGAACAACAGCACGCTGCCGAGCAGCAGCGCCGCCATGATGCCGGTGAACACCATGCCGGTGATCAACCCGCGGCGCGGCCAGACCCCGAACTCGCGGCCCTTGTACCGCCAGAACACCAGCAGGCCGACGAACAGCGCCACATCGATGAACAGCAGCACGTAACCGGTCGACTCGTTGTCCACCAGCTGCACCGAGGTCAACCGCTTGGGCAGGTAGGCGATGATGAACGCGCCGAAGATCACCCCGAGCTTGTTGCCCTGGCCGCCGATCACCACCGCGCAGAGGAACAGCATCGAGTTGATGATGTTGAACCCGGCCGGGTTGATGAACTGCACCTGGCCCGCGTACATCGCGCCGGACAGCCCGCCGACCGCGGCGCCGATCAGGAACGCCCACAGCTTGAACTTGAACGTCGGCACGCCCATGATCTCGGCGGCGTCCTCGTCCTCCCTGATGGCCACCCAGGCGCGGCCGACTCGGCTGCGCTCCAGGTTTCCGACGATCAGCAGCACGACGATGACGAGCGCCATACCGAGCCAGAACCAGTAGGTGCCGTAGCTGGCCCGGTCGAGCAGGTTGGCGCTGTCCGGATCGCCGGTGTTGCCCGCGGAGAACACGCCGTTCGGCTTCTCCGCCGACTCGCCGACGTGCGGGTACGCCACCCCAGACAGCCCCAGGCTGCCGTTGGTCAGCTCGTGCAGGTTGTCGGCGAGCAGGCGCACGATCTCACCGAAGCCGAGGGTCACGATCGCCAGGTAGTCCCCGCGCAGCCGCAGCGTCGGCGAGCCGAGGATCAGACCCGACATCGCGGTCACCGCGACCGCGATCGGCAGACACGCCAGCCACGCCCACTCCGGGTCGAGCCAGCCGCCGTCGGTCTGGTTCCACGGACTGTTCGGACTGGTCAGCAGGCCCACCGTGTATGCGCCGATGGCGTAGAAGCCGACGTAGCCGAGGTCGAGCAAACCCGCCTGTCCGACAACGACATTCAGGCCGATCGCGATCAGCGCGAACATGGCGAACTCGGCCATCACGAGGCCGAAGTTGTAGGCGGGGGTGTCGAGAAGCGGCGGCGGGAAGAGCGGAAGCAGCGCGAGCGCGATGATCGCGGGCACGCCGGCGGCCCACTGCGCGGGCCGCGACAATCCCTCCCACCAGGTGCGGAGCGCGTCGCCGACGCCTTGTCTCGGCGCCGTCTTGGTCAGGTCGGTCATGCGCGGGCCCTCCCGAGACTTTCACCGAGGATGCCGGTCGGCCGGACCATCAACACCACGACCAGCACGACGAACGCGACCACGTCGCGCCATTGGCTACCGAACAGGATCTGCCCGTACTGCTCCACGATTCCGAGGATCAGACCGCCCAACAGCGCGCCGCGCAGATTGCCGATGCCGCCGAGCACCGCGGCGCTGAACGCCTTGATGCCGAGGATGAAGCCACCCGAGTAGATGATCGCGGGCGGGATCTTGATCGCGTACAACGTCGCGGCAGCGCCCGCGAGGACGCCGCCGATGAGGAAGGTCAGCATGATGACCCGCTCCCGGGAGACGCCCATCAGCGTCGCGGTGTCAGGGTCCTGCGCCACGGCGCGGATGCCGCGGCCGAATTTCGTTCTGTTGATGAGCATTTCGGTGGCGATCGCGAGCACCACCGCGGCCACCACGATCAGGATGGCGATGTTGGTGACGTCGGCGCCGCCGAAGCTGAACTGCACCGTCGGCTCGACGAGCTGAACCGGCTGCTGGGCATTGGTGCCGCCGAGATCCGGATTGATCTTCGGCAGGATGAAGTGCACGAACTCCTGGATCACGAACGACATTCCGATCGCGGTGATCAGGAAGGCCAGCGGTTTGGCCCCGCGCTTGCGCAGCGGGCGATAGGCGACGCGCTCCAACCCGACCGCCGCACCGCCGGACACCAGCATGCCGACCACCATCGCCAAACCGATGTAGACGATCGTCAGCAGCACACCCTGGTTGTAGACATCGGGGCTCGCGGTGAAACCGAACAGCATCAGTCCGATCAACTGGCCGAACATGCCCAGCATGAATATTTCCGAATGGGCGAAATTGATGAGCCGAAGCACGCCGTAGACCAGGGTGTAGCCCACCGCTACCAAGGCGTAGATGGAACCGTAGGTAACTCCGTCGACGGTCAGTCGCCAGAATTGATCGATCACTCCTTGATAGTTGAAGTCGATCGAGCCGTCGGCGAGGTATGCCACGCCGGCCAGTACTGATGCTGTCATTCGAATATCGCCCTCACCCGAGCCCCTCATGAAACAGCACGTACGGGGCGTTACGGGCACCCCGTACGTGCTGGATTCGCGGTCTTACTTGACTTCGTAGATCCAGATCTGCGCGTTGGCCAATTCGCCGTTCGGGCTCCACTTGTAGGTGCGGGCCAGACCGGGCCCGTCGTAGGAGCGCACGAACCCGAGCAGATCGGGGCGGGTGACCTTGCCGCCGTCGATGCCCTTCGCCAGGATCGTGGTCAGGTCGTAGGCCTCCACCGAGTACACGCCGGGAGCCTGACCGTTGAGCGCCTCGTAATCCTTGGCGAACTTCTCGGGAGCCGGGCCACAGGGGCAGGTGAGGTTCGCGCCCTTGGCCGCACTGCCTGCCTGCGAGATGAACTGCGGGTCGTTGACGCCGTCCGGGCCGACGAACACGGCCTTCACGCCACCGGACTTCAGCTGCTGAGCCAGCGGCGCGCCCTCGGCGTAGTAACCCGAGAAGAAGACCGCGTCCGGCGCCGCCGCCGCGATCTTGGTGACGGTGGCCGAGAAGTCCTTGTCACCCTTCTTGATGCTGGCCGCGCACGCCGGATCGGCGGCCGCGCCGAGGCCCTCGGTGACGCTCTTGGCCAGGCCGACACCGTAATCGGTGTTGTCCTGCACCACGCACACCTTCTTGTAGTTCGCGGTGCCCACCAGGTACTTCGCCACCGAAGGACCCTGCACATCGTCGTTGGCGAGGCCGCGGAAGAAGGTGGTCCAGCCGTTCTGGGTCAGCGTCGCGTTGGTCGCCGACGACGTCACCGCCACCAGGCCGGCGTCGCTCAGGATCTGGCCGGTCGCCTTGGTCTCACCGGAGAACGCCGGGCCCACCAGGCCGATGATCGACCGATCGTTGACGATCTGCGGGATCACCTGGGTCGCCTTCTGCGGATCGCCCTCGGTGTCGAACTGCTTCAGCTCGATCTTGCAGCCCGGATTCGCCTTGTTGTGCTGATCCAGCGCCAGCTTCACCCCGTTGACGATGTTGATGCCGAGCGCGGCGTCGGGGCCGGTGAGGGCGCCCGCCATGGCGATGGCGGTACCGGGAGCACAGGTCGCCTTGCCGTCACCCGCCGGATCGGCCGCCTTCGCGGGATCCGTCTTCGGCACTTCCTTACCCGCGGTATCCACCTGCATGACCGGCTGGATGGACAGGCCTCCCGAACCGGTCCCGGTCGCGCCCGAGCCGCTGTCGGTGGATTTGTCGCTGCATCCGGTCAACGCGAGCGCCGCGGCAGCGCCGATCACCAATACGCCACGCGTCGAACGACTGCGCCATGTCGAACTAAGCACGTCTCACCTCTACGTCCTGTGCTCCCCCGGGGCAATCCGAGGAGGCCGACCACGTCAGCCCGGTCAGAACATAGCGTCGGCACGTTAGATCCGCATCACATTCGCATCATGCGGATGACTTCGTGTCGAATTCTTTTTGGCGATCGTGTTTCCGGTGCGTAAATCTTTCCAGCCGACACCGGCCCGAGGGGTGGCGCATCACTTCGGCGCCAGGTTCTCCAGCACCACCTCGGCAACGGCCTTCATGGTAGTCCGGCGATCCATCGCGGTCCGCTGAATCCACTTGAAAGCCTGCGGCTCGGACAGACCCTGGGTCTGCATCAGCACGCCCTTGGCCCGCTCGACCAGCTTGCGCGTCTCCAGCCGATCGGCCAGGTTCGCGACCTCGCTCTCCAGCGCGGTGATCTCGTGGAAACGGCTTGCCGCCAACTCGATCGCGGGCACCAGGTCCGACTTCGTGAACGGCTTCACCAGATACGCCATCGCGCCGGCGTCGCGTGCCCGCTCCACCAGGTCGCGCTGGCTGAACGCGGTCAGAATCACCACCGGCGCAACACGTTTCGACGCGATCTCGGCGGCCGCGTCGATGCCGTCACGGCGCGGCATCTTCACATCCATGATCACCAGATCCGGCCGGTGCTCCACCGCGAGATCCACCGCCTGCTGCCCGTCCCCCGCCTCGCCGACCACCTGATAGCCCTCTTCGGTCAGCATCTCGACCAGATCCATCCGGATGAGCGCCTCGTCCTCGGCAACGACGACCCGCTTCGCCCCGGCGTCCTTCTTCGTGCCGGCGCCCCCTGCTGCAGTATTGCTCATAGGTAAGACCCCTCTGGTTCCGATGCCTGTCCCGACACGCAGGAACAGGCCGAGGCCAACACCATCCTGGCCTCGCCCACCCCTGCACGCTGTCGAGTGATGTAAAGAGTACCTTTCAGTTCAGCCGACAACGCATATACCCTGCGTAAAGACGAAACTGTGGCGTACATGGCAACCCATTCGCGGAAAGCCACACCGACCCGCTATAGTTCACACCCGGTGCGCCGGGTTGGCGGAACTGGCAGACGCGACGGTCTCAAAAACCGTTGTCCGAAAGGACGTGTGGGTTCGAGTCCCACACTCGGCACCAAGGTAGGACGCGGTCTTGTTGGTCGCGTCCTTCTTCATCACTTCACGCAGTCCGCAGATAGTCCGCAGCTGCCCGAGCTCCAGCATCCATTCCAGCCGCGACCGTGTCCAGATCGTCCGGGAACAGGTGTCCGTACAGGTCCAGGGTCAGCGTCGCTGTCTTGTGGCCGAGCATCCGCTGGACGACCTTGATGTTCGCCCCCGCACTGATCGCCAGCGACGCCGCGGTATGCCGGAGACCGTGCGGAACGACGCCGTCGAGACCGACGTCTTTCGCCGCCTGGTTGAACACCCACCGGAACTCCGTGGAGGTCAGGTGGCCGCCCTTGTGGCTCGGGAACACCAGCGCGCCCGGCCGCCGACCACCCAGGATGTGGACCAGATTCTTGGCCAGAATCCCCGGCGCCGGCACAGCGCGTGTGGTGTGGTTCTTCGTGTCAATCTCAACGATGCCCTTGCCCGTGACCCCAGTAGCCGAACGATTGATGGGGATCCGGTTGCGGACCAAATCCACGTCCGCCGTGCGCAATGCGATCGCTTCGCCGAACCGAATTCCCGTGTACGCCAATGTGAACACCAGCGGCCGGAACCGCCCCGAGGCCATAGCGAGCTGCATCACTTCCACGTGCGTCACGTATCGCCGTGCTCCCGACATCACTGTGGGGAGATCCACGTCGTCGGCCGGATTCGCCGCCAGCCGCTTCGCCTTGATTGCGAACCTCAGAATTTGGCTGAGCACCTGGTAAGACTGGATCGTTCGCGACGCCGACAGCCCGCGCCCGACAAACCGTGAACTTCCCGATTCCGAGAGGCTCACGATCCATTCCTGAATGTCCTCGAACTCGATTTCGCGCAGCGGCACCGAGCCCCAGCGAGGCAACATAATCGTGTCGACCGGCGACCGGTAGCCAGCCACCGTTTCGGTTTGCGAATTTCTTTGTCGAGAACCACTTCTCATCCACGACCTCGAAACGCACCCCGCTACGGTCCGGGTCCACCCCACGAGCTCGGGGATCCAAGCCAACACCACTGACTTGCGCCACACCCGGTGCCGCGCGCCAAGCTTGAAGCTCACCGGCCCGTAACCCACGGGCGCCCACCACCGCGAGTGGACCTGTCCATAGGAGGGCAGGTGAGGGTGACGAACATCGAGGGCTGGAATCGGCCAGCGTATTCCCGTCCAATGGTGGTGCGAGCGACCTCGAGCCGCGGCAGGTCCGGCACATCCTGGCCGCGCCGGGTCGACCGAGTGCGGCGCTTGGCGGGCTTGTCGTCTGAGGCTGGGAAACGACCGTGCACTCCGAGTTGCCAGAGTTCGGTGTCAAGAGCGCCCGCGGCAGCGCAGGGCGCGGAAAGCAGGCGAGCGGGACTCCTACCAGCTCCCACAGCATCGACTCCGAGGCGTTGACGCGGCCCGACGAGTGCCCCGCCAGAAGTGCTGAACGGAATTCCCGAGCACGAATCGGCTTGGCCATCGGAGGCGGCAGATGCCGTGCCCCACAAAATCACTCGTCGTAGTAGTCCTCGTCATCGGAATAGAACCAGGCGCAGGAAGCCCACCGATTGGCATTCGAGAGTTCGAATGTCGAACCTGTTGTGCTGCGAGGGTTCTCGCAGGGATAGCGGGGTGCACTATGGCGTCGACACTTGGTTGCCGAGCTTGGCGTCGGCACTGGCTCGGCAGCCAGTAAGGGGGAACGACGCCCGCGAAGCGTGGCGCCTGCGTGCCAACGATCTCCTGTAATCCATCGACACGGCGGCCACTGCGCACCGGCCATCGGTGGGACTGTTCGGCGCTCGCGATCATGGCGGCCCCACACTCCTGGCTTGATGAACCGCGGGTCGGGCTCGCACGTAGTCGTAGGTGGATGCAATCGTGCGCGCCGTTGCGGAGGTTTCTGTATGCGGGTGAACAGGACGACCGTCGATCTTTCCGGTTATCCGGATCTGGTGGTCATTTACCTCGGGATGCGGGTGCGTCGGCCGCGGGGCATGCTGCGACTGCTCGGGCTGGGACCGAAGCTCTACCGCTCGCATCGAGACCGGCCGGATGGTCTGCTGCTGCACGAGGACGTGGTGTGGGGGCTCTTTCCGCCGCACTGGGGCGCCAGGCAGTACTGGCGCGATCTGGACAGCCTGGAGCGGTGGACGCGGTCGGAGCCGCACCGGGACTGGTGGGCGAAATTCCTGAAGGACTCCGGCGGGACGGGCTTCTGGCACGAGGCGTACTTCGCACGCGGCGGCATCGACGCCATGTACGACGACATGGCGCCCGCCACGGGGATGGCCCGTTTCGCGCCGGTGATCGCCTCGCGCGGCCCGATGTTCTCCACCCGGGGACGGGTGCACGGCGAAAACCCCGAAGTCGCGCCCGTGGTAGCCGAAAACAGTTATTACCGAGACGAATACGAGTGAGCGGCCACACAAGCAGACGGCGGCAAATCGATGATTGAAGCTGGAAACATCTGGGTAACTTCACCGATAAGCCCGGCGCTCGATCGTGACGTGCATCGAGAATCCGCCTGAATACCCGGGTGAGCTTTGTGTACGGCGCGCGACAGCCAGATGAATATGTGTCTGCGCACCTGTGATTCCGTGACGGCCGACTTCTGGTCCGCCACGGGCCGAATTACCGTGATGCCATGCACGTCCTGTTCGTCTGCAACGGCAATGTGTGCCGTTCGGTGATCGCCGAGCGGCTCACCCGCGCGCTCGCCGTCGAACACAACCTCACCGGTCTCACCGCCGAAAGCGCGGGTACCAGAGCGCTCGTCGGCTTCCCCATCGAACCGCTCACCGCGCAAACGATTTCCGGGCTCGGCGCGGATCCCGACGGCTTCCGTGCGCGCAAACTGAAGCCGGAACTGATCGACCGGGCCGACCTCGTGCTCGCCATGACCGAACAGATCAGGGACCAGGCCGCCGACATGGCCTTCGGCGCCGCCTCGCGCACCTTCACCCTGCTGGAAGCGCATCGGATCGCCAAGGTCACCGGCGCGCGCACGGTCGCCGACTTGCACTTGGCGCGCAACGATCTCTCCCTCGTCGGCCGGGAGAACATCGCCGACCCGGTCGGCCTGTCCGAGGTCGCCTACTGCGAGGTCGGCGACCGCATCGCCGAGGCGGTGGTGCCGCTGATGCTGACGCTGGCGCCGCACCAACAGACCCGCCCCGAGGACGACGAACGCGCCGGGCTGGTGCTGCAACCGGGCGCCGCGCCCGCGCCGCTCTCGGCATTCCTGGCGGCACACCGCATCCGGTGACCCGCCACGCGACCGGGACGCGCCGGACAAATCGCTGCGAGCTATGTCGCCCATGCCCACCGAGGCATTAAACTCCCCGCGGACAGCATTCGCCGTTGATGGTTCGACACACGACAGGAATCAGACATGCCGAAACGAATTTCGGATGTTTCGCTTCATTGACCCCTGTCTGCGCAGGTCAAACCCTGAACCAGTCCGGCTCCAACCCCCCAGATTCCAACTTTAGTGTCAGCTTGGACGGCGCCAGCGACTCCAACACCGCCTCGTTGTCCACCGCCGGATACTGATACCCCTCCCGGTCGATGTAATACTTCAACGCCGTCGACGACCCCGCCGAATGCCCCAACTGGGCACTAGCACGCTTAGGATCGCGTGTCTTCCCCGTCACATGCGTCGCCACCGTGTCCCGGCAGTTGCCGAACGTGAACCACTCCAACTCCGTCCCGGCCTTCACCACCCCCAAAGCGCGCGACATCGTCGGCGTCGACAGCCATCCACCCCGCGCCCCCTGGAACAACGGCTCCTGGACATCACGCGGCCCCACCCAGTCACGCCACGCCCACAACACCTCCGCCAGCCACTCCGGCAACAGGACGTGATAGTTCTCGCCACGCTTCCGGCGAGGCTGCCGCACCCGACCACCCTTACGGGTCACGATCGCCCCACACACGTGCATCACCACAGCCTCATCGTCGCTGTCCAGGTGCGCCAAATCGCACCACCGCAACGCCATCGCCTCCCCCGGCCGAATCCCCGTGCCCAGCAACGTCAGCCAGAACGGCTTCAGCCACTCGGCGGTAGACCGCTCCTCCAGCAGATCGAGAAACGTATCCCGCTCCGCCGACGTCAACGCGCGCTGTTTACCGCCACCCGCATCCAAGGCGGGCACCGGATGCATCGGCGACACATCGAACAACCCCGCGACCGTCAACATGTTGAACACCGCAGTCAAGATCATGTAGTGCCCAGCCGCGATCGACGGCCCAATCTCGGTGACATCCTCGAAGTAGTCGGCGAGGAACTTCGGCTTCCCCACCTCCCGAATCGTCAGATGCCCCAACTCCTTCATCAACTTCACCGAGCCGCGGCGCCCCCGCTCCTCAGCCTCATAGATCCAACGGCGATAGTTGTGCAACGACTGCTCGCGGATCTTCCCCGCTTCGTACCGCTTCACCTCACGGCGATACCAGGCATCCAGGGCTTTCGACATCTTGTCCGAGTGCTCGAACTCACGCGCGGTGTCACGGGCGGCGCGGCTACTGGACTTCTGCCGGTTCTTCTCGAACCGCGCGTTCCAGTCCGCCAAGCACTCCTTCCGAGTGCGACCGGATCCGCTGGTACGCACGTAGGTGCCGCTGAAGGTGCGGTGCCTGACCCGAGTCAGACGCCACACCCCGTCAGCGCCTTTGACGGGATTGAGTTGGGTGGCGGGCGGCAAAGCCCCCGGTTCTAACGATTCCTGCGCCATGACTTCCTCATGTGGTCTTCGGTCACGCCGCCGTCGCCTGCTGGTGTTTGACCTGCCAGGCACGAACCTCATCAGCGCGATATCGGTACCGACCGCCGTTGACCTTGAAGCAGCGCGGCCCCTTGCGAAGGTGATGCCAGTTGCTCAGGGTCTTGGTTGTGTAGCCGGTGAGTTCGGCGACCTCTTGGCGGGTGAGCCATTTCGTTTCACTGGACATGGGGAGCCTCCTGACCGGCGTAGCTCGTGTCGAGACCCGGATGGTTCGCCAAAGGTTAGCCGTTCGTATGCATTGAATGAGTTTTCATTCATGCTATGCAAATTATGGCGGGTGCCGCAAGGCTGCTGCGGGCATAAGAAAGCCGCCCCAGCCAATGAGGCTGGGGCGGCTTCAGACGTCGTCAGGCGGCGCTACGGTCGGTCGAACTCGCCGTCGCGCACACCCGCCAGGAACGCGTCCCACTCACGCGGGGTGTACACGAGCGCGGGACCGGTCGGGTTCTTGCTGTCCCGAATCGCGACCGAACCATCGTCCAAGTGGGCAGCTTCGACGCAATCGCCACCCGACTGGCTGTAGCTGGCCTTGAACCACTTAGCGCCGGAAAGATCCATGCTCATGCGGCATACTCCTTCGTTAAGGACGGTCAAACTCACCTGCGTTAACTCCTGCGGTGAAAGCATCCCACTCGCCAGCAGTGAAGACCAGCTTCGGGCCGTCGGGGTTCTTGCTGTCGCGAACCCCGACCTGCCCCCCATCGAGGAATGCGACCTCAACGCACTCCTTACTGCCGCCGCTGCGACTGCTCTTGAACCAGCGGGCTCCGGACAGGTCAACGTTCACGCTCGTACTCCCTTGCTATATCTCGTAGCAGGCTTCTGGATGCGACTTCGTCCAGTGATAGGTGCTGGATCGCCTGGTATGCCTGCGTGTACCGCAGAACGGTACTGGCCTTCTCCGAGTACATGTCGCCGGTGTAATTCTCGGCATACACGATGGTCGGTTCAACTGATTTACCGCGACCGTCGAGCCCGAAGTCCATGATGACGAACGGACCGATCTGGTCGCCTGTGGGCATCCCCGCTTCGAAGGGAAGGACCCGCAGACTGATGTTCGGCCGTGTGCCCTCGTCCGCGAGGTGGCGAAGCTGAGTCGTCATTGTCTTGCGTGTGCCGATCTTGCGGCGCAAGACTCCCTCGGAGAGGATCACTTCCATGTGAACCGGCCTGGTTTTCCTGGTCAACAACGACTGCCGCTGCACCTTCAGCCGGACACGACTGTCCAGCTCCGCTTCGGAGTCATCGGGATTCGCAGCGCGTGCCAGCACGCGCGCATAGTCGGCGGTCTGCAACAACCCCGGGACAAGGTCCGGTTGGTAGGACGTGAGCGTCTCAGCGGAGGCTTCGAGCCCGACGTAGACGCTGAAGTTGGCAGGAATGATGTCGCCGAACTCGTGCCACCACGACTTCACCGCAGCCTGACGAGCCAGACCGATCATCGCGGCCTCTTGCTCCGGCTCCATTCCGTAGATTCGACATAGCTCCTTGACGTCTACGTCTCGAACACGGTCGGACTGACCACGTTCCAGGCGTTGCAGGGTGCTTTTACCCCACTGCATCAGCCTGGCGGCATCTTCCAAAGTCATGCCTACGCTGTCACGTCCCTCACGTAAGTAGCGGCCCAACTGCCGCCGCGGCAGCGTGCTATCGGCGTTGCTTGACATCACGTCCCATCCTGACTGGTCACGCTATCCCATTCTGGGAAAAGTCTCACGCCCAGTATGGCACTCGCGCAGCACTTTTGGGCGAATCATTTTGGGATCCCACGATGGCACGTCGGACGCCCGCCGAATGGTGTGTGCTTGCTATGTGTCCGGAAGGGAGATTCCTCCCGTTCCCCTCACTCCCAGAGTCCCGCCGCGACAACGGGAGTCAGGGGCCGGGCACCCACACCAACGCGAGAAGTGTCCAGGGGCCACCATGACCGCGCCAGCAATACCCGCCGACATCGTCGGCGCATGCCACTACCTCCGAACCGTCGGCGGCCTACCCTGCCACGTCGACAACAGCAACCGAATCGCCGTCACCATCGGCGGCACCATCCGAGCACTCACAGTCCCCGACTACTGGGGTGCCCGAATCAAAGACAAGCTCGCCGAGTTCGGGCTGAAAGGCCCGACCATCTGGCACCCCTTCCACCGAATGACATTCCTCACCGGCAGCTACGACCACTCCGACCACTCCGACCGCACCGCCACCGTGATCCGCAGATCCGGATCGGTGCTCATCGAACCAGGCACACCGCTGTACCTGCCCGCACCAGGCGAGGAATCCCGCAGGTGGCAGACGCCAGTCCGAGATCTCTTCCGCCCAACGATGGCATCAGTGCTTGATGCCCTCGTCTACTGCGTAGAGGAGGAACGGAGGTGAATTTCGGGGAGCAAGTCACCCATTGCGGCGAGCAGTCCGCCCACTGGTACGTACAGGACGGTGTCATTCGTGTGCTTCGGTGGCACGACATAGACGGCAACGTCACACCAGTGCCCCACCTCTCACTCGGCGAGTGCTGCGAGGAACTTCCCCGCAACCTCTGGGAAAAGATCCGCCACGACTTCGACAACCTCCGGGCGCCGGTGCCGAAAATCCGCACGCCCAGCTTCTACGGTGATGATCAGCCGTGACACGCGCCGACGACGACTCCAGCGACGGGGACGATGTGCACATACAAGTCGACCTACAGGGCGTGATCCTCCACTACGCCGCACAGGCCGCAGCAGCATTGCGACTCATGCATGACGACCAGATGCGCCGCTACCTCAACAGCGTCATCCTCATCCCCGGCGATGCCACCGGATTGCGCAGGTTGCCGTGTGAAGCGCTGTACCTAGGCCCGTGATCTGGGACACTTCCGCTAGACCGCAGCAACCGAGAGGAGCAGGTCATGGGAAGTGTTCACCAGCTCGCACCCGCGCAACGGCGTCGATTTGAGAAGGAACAGCACGTGCCCGAATTCCAGGAATGGTTGGCGGAGATGGACCATGCGCTATCCATCTTCCTGACCGAGGATGCGCCTGCGGTCGGCGCACTAGACAAGCCGTGGTCCGCCGAGGGCCTGCGCCTGGCCAGTGAGGCGGCTCGCGCCATCTTCGGCGACCTGCATGGCGCCCAGGACCCCGCGAACGCTGCGGTCGCCGACCGCTTCATCCGGTACATCGGCCAGGTGTATTGCCGTTGCTTTAAGGCGAATTGGGTCAATGCCCCCGACGATGCCGGTGGTCTGTACCCGATGATTCGGGAGCCGTATCGACTGCTGTATATGGACGTAGGCGACCAGCTCGGGTTGGCGTTCGCCAAGGGCAGCAAGCGATTCCCGCTCCCCGACGAGAACATGCTTGCGTGGGTCTTCGGCAACTCCGACCGCGATTACAAGAAATGGGTGGCCGACAACAAGCCGTCCATAGAGGAACAGATGGATTCGCTTCGCACCGGAAGGTGACGGGGCATGAACATAGCAGGACACAGTGGGGCATCCCGACGATCTGTCGCCCGCGGAGCGGCATCAGTACCTTGAGAACTACGGACCAGGCAAGATCGCGAAGGGCGAGATCCCGAAAGGGGTCGACCGCTGGAAGGACGCGAACGCGGTCTGGCGGACGAATGGCATCTACGGCTACACGGTCGCGCGCGGCCTCGACATCGTTCTAGGGCTGAGGGAAGCCGGATGGACGCCCGAGGTGCCGCACAGGGCCGACACCGGGGAGAAGATCGTCGTCGACCGACACCTGGAGCAGGCGAAGACACCTGACGGTATCGCCGCGAACATCGAGATCAAAGCAGGTGCCATCAAGGGCGAACGCGACATGGCCCAATTACGTGGCTATGCCGACAAGCTCACCAAAGGTGAGCGAGTCATCCTGATCACCCGCGAAGCCAGAGAGGGCACCTTCAGTAAGGAAGCGCGCGAGGAGATCGCGCGGTTGTCCCAGCAGTACCCGCAACTGTTCCGCGTCATGAAAATGAACGAGCGCGTGTTTCAACGCGTCTTGGAGGCTGGCACGCGTGTGGTGCAGAAAGAGCAGCGGCAGCAACTTCGCGACAATCTTTCCCGGCTCCCCGCGGCGCAGGAGAAGGAAGCGCCAGGACGCGGCATCGGCGACATCGCTCGCGACTACCTCACTGAGATCACGAAAGCCAAGGAGCAGGGGCGCGAAGTCGGTATCGAGCAGATGCGGTTCGTCTACCACACGTTGCGCGACCTCGACCGGGCGGAGCTGCGCGTAGCACTGGACAAAGCAGACGAACGGCGCCAAGCGCTGGGGCTGCGGTTCCACGAGAACCGCGAGGTCGAGAAGTGGCTGGAGCTTCGGGCGCTGGACGCGCACGCCGAAACGTCCAGGCCAATCGACAACATCGGGCATGAACTGTTCGACCGGGAACGCGAAAGCCTGGACAAAGCAGCCCGCGAAGCACATCGGGAGATCGCGCAGGCACGCGAGCAGGGCAGAGCCCTCGACATCGAGCAGGTACGCCAACAGCACGTTGCGTTGGGCAATACTTACGCCGCGGTCCAGAAGATGGAGCGCAAGATGTTCGAGGAGTTGTCACGGGGCTTGCCAGATCCGCCACGGGACAGCCCGCTTCAGAGCCGTGAGGAATGGCTGCTCGGGATGAAGCTCATCACCGATCAACGTGACAAAGAGATGGTTTCGCGGATCGATGGCCTCGGTGAAATTGCGAAGCGGGAGCAGGAGGCGCGAGAGGCACGCGCGCAGCACCAAGCGCTGGAGAGAGACGCCATCGAGCGCGGCATGGACCCGATGGTTGCCCGCGTGCTCGGACTGAACCATCTCCTGCCCGGTGAGGAAGCGCGGCGAGTAGAGCGCGACGCGGATCCGGATCATCGCTCACGGATGGCTGCCGAGCGAGCGGCCCGTGAGCAACGGGAGCGTGACCGGCAACGCGGGATCGAACGCGGGCCGTCGTGACCTACTCTTCGATCCGCTCCCGCACGGTATAGGACGGCAGGAGCTGTTGCCGTAAGCGCAGTGTCCGGCCGTCCAAGTACTGGACGTCGTAATCCACCATCCCCATCCAGTCGCCGCGGCCCGTTGGAATCCAGTAGAAGAGGATGCCGGGCACTTCGCCGGTCATGTCGATGCCGGCCGCGTTCTGACGGATGGGGATGCCTGGGTTGCGGAGCATGACGGCGTCGAGGCGGACCCACACACGTTTCGCGGGCTCGCGGTGACCCCAAATCTCGTTTGTGACGGCAGGCCCCCACCCCTCGACCCGCTCCGTTTCCTCGTTCGCACTCATGTTCGAATGATAGCCAAGCTCACAGCCCGGCAACAGTGCAGCAGTCTTCCCCGTCAGAAGCCGTGCCCGATACGCTCTCCCTCTAAACGTGTAACAGCCCACACAATAGCGCAGATCGACACTGCGACACGGCCACTCACCCCAGGGGGAACCCTTGACCTACCAGCCGCCACCGCCACCGCTCGGGCCAGCCGGACCGCAGCAGCCCTACTACGGGCCGCCCCGCCAGCCGGGATACCCGCCACCGCCACAGAAGAAGCAATCCCCGGTGCTGTGGATCATCCTGGGCGTGGTCTTGGCACCAATCCTTCTGTGTGGCGGATGCTTCGGCATCGTCGCCATGAGCAGCAGCAACAGCGACGACCCCACGACCCCTCGCCATTCGACGTCGGCCGCACCGCTCGCCGCGCCCGCCCCTGGAGCCCAGTCCCCTGCCCCCGCGACACCCGCGCCACCGAGTAGCAAGTACGCGCCCGCTGGCACGGCCGTCCGGGATGGCAAGTTCGAATTCCAGGTCACCGCCATCGATGCGCCCGTCACGAAGATTGGCGCCGGCAGTTTCTGGGAAGCGACCGCGCGAGGCCAGTTCATCGTCGTCCACGTGAACATCACCAACGTTGGCAACGAGCCCCGCGGATTCTTCGGCGACAACCAGAAGCTCATCGACGACCAGGGCCGCGAGTTCGAGGCGAATTGGGAAGCCGGACAGGCGTTGAACGACGACATCGATGGAACGTTGAACCCTGGATTCACGGTGTCGGCGGCAATCGCGTTCGATATCCCGCCGGGGACGGTTCCTGCCGCGGCCGAGTTCCATGACTCGATGTTCTCCGGCGGCGTGAAGGTCGCGCTCCGCTAGTCAGCGGGGACAGAGATCGAGCATTCCCATCCGCGCCCTCGCCGCAACCATTGAGCGGCTGATGAGGGCGGGATACGGAATGCGTCGCAGGCCGCGCCGCGCAGGACGTCCATGTCGGTGCCGGTGATGCCGCGGTGCGGCCAGATTTGGATCCGGTTGCCGGTGACGCTGACGTGCCCGACTTCGCGCCACCACTGCCAACCAGGATCGATCCATACGGCGACTTCCCCTGCGGGACTGCGGGTTGCGATACCGAGTGCATCGAGGAGATCGGAGGCGTCAGCAGTGACGTGCGCGCAGATGAATTCGTCATAGTCCCGGACCACTACCCCTTGCCCCCTCACCTCAAACCATAATCTCGAACACATGTGCGAATCCTATCGTGTGTTTGCTGGAACGTCACGTAGCAAACCGCTCGCACCCTCGACACGACGAAAACGGCCCCTGAACCACCAAGGTTCAGGGGCCGTCCAGCTTCGTTACGTGATGGTCAAGAAGGACGTAGCGCCCGACGTCACAGTGCCCGTCGACGACGCACCGTCACAGAACATCTGGACTCCGATAGCAGTGATGCTTGCGAGGTTGACATTGTTCACCGTCACAGTGCAGGTACCGGAGTTGCCGCTGACACCCGAGCCCGCCGACCCGATCACTGTGCCGTTCTGATCGACCACGCGGATCTGATGCGTGCCGCCAAACGATCCCGTAAATGGGACTTGCGCGGCAACAGTGGCATTGGACTTGCTGCCCTGCACGACAAGACGATGCGAGCCATCCACCGAACTGCCTGGGTAGGTGCCCGTGTTCGCCGTCCAGGACGTGATCGTCGTCCAGGTGGAGTTAACCGCCCACGTCTGCGTGCCGTTCTTCGTCATACCGCTGGGAGAGAACGTCACCGCGGTCGCCGACAGCGTGCCAGCACCCGAGAAAGCTACCGTCGCAGTCGGATAGCCAGTCGCCGACAGTGTTCCAGCCCCAGAGAGAGCCGCAGTGGCAGCAGGGACACCGAGCGCAGAGAGAATGCCGGTGCCGGAGAAGGTCGCCGTGCATGAAGGTGTGGCAGAGACAGCGAGCGCACCAACGGCTTCGAACAGGGCGTCGCCCTCGTTCATTGGCACCGAGAATTCGCCAACACCGGAGAACCCAGCCGTCACAGCAGGGGCGCCGATGGCGGAAAGGTCACCGACAGCGGTGAACTGGGCTGTCGCATGCGCAACCGCGATCGCGGACAAGGTGCCAGTCCCGGTGAAGGGGATGATCGGCGGCGGCTCGTACCAGCGTATTGCGGGCAGGCGGGTACGAGAACCGCTCGGAAGAGACGCTGACGATGCCGGCGCCCCAGGCAGGCTAGCCTGCCACCGCGACGACGTCGGCAGAGATGCCATCAGCTCAGGGCGAAGGAGGGAGTGACCTTGATCGTGCCCGCGCTACCAAGGGTGATGTTGGGGCTGAGAGCCGCCTTGTCATAGAAGGTGCCCGAGCTGGACGCCGACCACAGGCCCACGTGCGTGTACGTTCCCGCGGGAGCCGTAAACGTCAACTCAGCCATGGACAGTGCGCCACCGCTGCCAGAACTCCATGTGCCCTGGACGCGGGCGTAGCCGCCACCTGTGGCCTCGTTGGCGCCGGTCGTACTCGGGTCGGCGGTGTGCAGGCTTACGTAGACGCTCGATGAGCCTGCGAGAGTTTTGTAGGCGTCGGCGAGGACTTGCCTGGTTGTTGCGACGGCGATTGCCATGAGTGCACCTCAAATACGCTGGCACCCAACGGGATACCGGCTAAAAGGAAAAGAAGACTGGGGAGGGGGAGATCACTCCCGGACGACTTGCCCGGCGTACCAGCAGAAGTCTTTGCCGTCGCTGTAGTGGACGTAGATGCGGAAGGTCGCGGGCAGGTTGATGGTGTCCGCGACAGTGGACGACACATTCCAGCTGATCGAGGTCGACGCGACGGAGGCGTCCCAATCAGCGAGCACGGCGCCTGTCAGATCGCTGATGATGAGTTCACAAGTCGTACTCGGAGGGACCGATTCCCCTGCGGGCATGAGGATTTCGTGAATGAAATCCTGACCCTTGACAAGGACGAGCGTGTCGATGAGAGGTTCGTTTCCGATGGTCACGCTGCACCCTCGATCTGTGTCACGCCGAGTTGCATGAGCGCCCACCGCCAGCCGTCATCGGGATCGTCGGGCCAGAAATAGAGAATGCCGGAACCTGGAAGCCGCTTCATCGATGGACCTTTCGGTCCGCCATTGATCGGGTTCGCAGCGAAAACCAAGGTTTCCGGTAGTTGATGGTTACGCCTACCCGGTTGAACAACAACAGCCACGTACTCGTGTGCGTTGCCGTTATCGGGATCCGGGAGCGGCGGGTCGAGTTTGTACACTCGCGTCCGTCCGGGGTAGATGCCCTCGACGAGCGGGATATGCACTGTGGCATTCCTCAAGGTCATGCTCCTGCTGATTGGATGACGAATACGCGCCCAGCGCCACCAGCGCCGAAAGTCCCCGCGGCACCGAGTTCACAGTTGCCGCCAGCGCCGCCGCCTCCACCCGGAGCACCGCCAGCGCCGCCGTTGCCGGCCGTGGAGATCAGGCCGCGGTTACCGCCGCCTGCGCCGCCTCCCCCACCGCCGCACGGAGTCAGCGAATCCGTCGGCACTGAACCGCCAGCACCGCCATGACCAGCAGTGCCACCACCGCCACCGCCAGCCGCACCGCCAGCGCCAGCGGAGCCCAGCGCGGACGAACCCCCGGAAAACCCCGCGAGGTCGAAATCGCCAGCATTGTTTCCGCCAGCGCCAGGACCAGAAGACGATGCCATCGCGCCCCGGCTCGTGTGGATCGCAGGCGAAACGCCATGCTCGCCCACAACATACGACCCGAACGACGAGATGCCGCCCGCCTGACCTGCCGAAGTTCCGGGAGCGCCAACAGTGATAGCCACGGTCGCCGGCAGGTCGGCGGCATCGAACTCCATGTACTTGTAGCCGCCATGGTTCCCGCCGAGCTTCTGGGCTTCGCTGCCGCCGCCGCTCTGTCCGGCCTGGCCCCCGCAAATGACACCCACGCCGATACGGCCACCAATATTGGTCCAGGTTGCGTTTCCGGAGTAGACGGTCATGGTGCCGCCGTCTTCCAGCGACACAATGCGTACTTCGTGGTTGTCGATCGACCCGGCGTGCGAGGTGATGGGCGCTTTGACCTCGTTGTCGTGAGTGCTGCGCGCACCGTCTATGGAAGAGACGGACCCGCTTGTCATGGCGGTTTTCGCGTCCTCTTCCGTCATCGCCTGAAAGGCTGCAAAATCGCCTACGTTGAGCGCGCCATCAGGATTGGATTGATTGGGGGCGGTCACAGGCGATCACCCCCAATACCGGGTCAAATATCGTTTGAAATTTCGGGCGGGATCGGAGGAGGCGGCGGCGACGGAACGTGCAACTGGATGAACGCCAACAGGTCCTTCACGTAGTCGACGAGCACATCGATACGGCGAACGTCCTGGTAGTGCTGCGCAACGTCCGCAACATGCTGAGCCTCAAGGGTTTTCACACGATCGCGAAGATCCTTCAACTCATCCCGAAGCGGTTCGAGGACGGCAGTGAAGTCCGCACGCTGTGAATCCAGCGAGCGCGACCGCGGGGCAAAGAACCCCGCGATCACACCAAGCAAGCCAGTGGACGCCCCGATCACGGCCGTCCAAATGGCGCTCATCCGATCGACGGAGTCTTAGCCGCGGCCACGCCCAAGCCGAGCGCAGTAGTCACAACCGCAGCGACCGCACTGGCCTGCGAGTCGGAGAAGACGCCGTAGGCGATCAGGACCGGCTGCGCGACCCCAAGGATCCCGTACAGCCAAGTCCGCCAGGTCGCAGTGGAATTCGCGCCGGCGACGCTGAAGCCGAGCACTGCGGCGACGACCGAACCCCAGAGGGCGGCGTTGGAGTCGTTCAGAAGGCCGAGGGTGACCAGAAGGACCTGAACCGGTGCGAGCAGCGCGTAGAGGCGACCGCGTACATCAGCGGAGAGGTCACGAAGGGTGTCAAAAGACATGGAGATACCTCGTTGGGTAGTCGAAATAGAGTGACGCACAGTTAGGCGGCGTCGGCGAGGGGCTTGTCCGTCTCGCCTGCGTTCAGCAGGCCGAGGGTCGGCTTAGGCATCCAGTAGATGCGGCCGTGCTCGAAGTCCTGGAACGCAGCGCCGTCGAACGGCTGCTCGTCCGAGGTCGGCCACCCGAACGGGCCGTTCTCAAAGCCTGAGCGGTTCCAGTGGTCTCGGATCGCTCCATGCACCCAGAGAGCGATCGGTTGGCCGTATCGCCGGTACAGGGCGCCGCCTTGGAAGCCCTGCACGTCGCCCCACGGTTGTCCATCCGGCCCAGTAAGCACGGTGTGGTCGGTGGTCGGGTAGCCGAGCGGGCCGACTTCCCAGCCGAGCGCTTCGAACTTGCTCCAGAGGGCGTCCGGGATCGGGTGTGCACCAGTCGAAGGCGACCAGTAGATGTAGCCGTGTTCGAAGTGCGCCCAGCGGCCGATGTTGTCGGGACACACGTTCTCGCCGGCAGTCAGCCGGGCGCCGAGCCACGGCGACACCTCCGCCTTCGCGTCGATCTCGTTCACCAGCGTTGCACCACCGGCATATTCGCTGACGAACGCGGCGAACCGGTCCCATGGGAAGCCGGGGCCGACGTCAGTATGTGTGCCGATTCCGAGTTCGTCTGTGACATATCGGTGGTCGCTTATGCCTTCGCCCTGGTAGTAGGGCGGGGCGATGACGACCGGTGCGAAGCTGTACTTGCGTGCGTCCTGGACGGCGAGCCAGGCGGCGATCCGGATGTCGTGTTCGCGGGCAAGCCACTGCTCCCGCGACCATGACGCACGGGATCCGGCGAAGCACAGGTTGATCGTGTACGAGTTGGCGTCGAGGACGGACCAGCTGGCGTAGTCGGTGTCAACGACGTCGCACACGACGCCGTCGCGCACGGTGTAGTGGTAGGAGGCACCGTTGTTCGGGTTGTTCAGATAGCTCGCCAGCGACTCGGCGGTGCCGTCGCCCTCCTGCGTGTGCAGCAGGAAGTTCGTGACGCGGCTCCCCCACCGGTTGCTGCGAGAGTTACCGAGGCGGTTGAGTTCGGTGAACTGGGGTGCAGGCATCAGACGCCCACCTCCGGATAGCGATCAAGGATTGACTTGCGCGGCTTCTTGGACAGGTAGCGCTCGACTGAAAGGACGCGGTCACGCTCTGTGTCGTCGGCGGTTTCGAGGTATTCCAGGACCGCTGCCACAGGATGCTGCGTCGGGTTGTAGCCCGGATCGCGGACGGGCATATTGCTGACCGTCGCGCCGTCACGTGACGGCAGCCCGTGCCGCTGCTGCTTCGGCGCCTCGTATCCGGCGATGATCCGTTCATCCGCGGGCAAGGCCGCGGCCGGGTCAAACCCGAGAGCTTCCGCCAGCTGCCGCTTCGCGTCCTGCGGCAGCGAGCCGACGAACTCTTTGATGTCGAACTGCGAGCGGTCCGGCGCGTCGATGTCCACCCACACGCCGGGTGAGGTCAGCCAATGCGGATCCGTCTGCCGCGGCTTCTGATACTTGATCTTCTGCTCCGGCGGGACAGTCGAACCCATTGGACGCGCGCCGCAGTCCCACAGTCGACGGCTGACCTGCTTCAGGTATTCGACCGGGAACGGGAGCGGCGCCCCTTTCATTCCGGGCAGGCCACCGAACATCCAGATGAAGGCTTCCTCTGGATTGTTGGGATTGGTGTTGTGCTGTTCGGGGAACTCGCCGCCCTTCAGCCGCGGCAGCGTATCCAGTTCCTGGTCAGGCAAGCTAATTCTCCTGCTGCTATCGGCCGTGCACCGCGAGCTGCTGCACGAGGGCACCGAGGTCAGAGATCAGGCCCAACGCTCGTTGGCCGCGATCCTTGTTCTTGTCTTTCTCGCCGATGGTGCATTTCCATTCGGGGAGGCTTCCGCGATCCCATGCGAGGGTCAGTTCACGGACACGGTCGACGTAGATTTTGTAATCATCGAAGCCGTATTGGGCGGCGAAGTCACCGAGCACTTGTGCGCCGATGCGGTCGCCGATGAAGAAGTGACCTTGACCGTTGTCGCCGATATACCAGGGTGCGCCGTCGCGGATCATCACCTCATGCGAAAACCATGATCGTGTTTCATGGAACTCTTTTCGCAAAGACAGCAGCGCTTCGAGCGTGTACGCCCGATCGCCGTTAGATGCGATAGATTCGAATGGTCGAGCCCATCCCGAGTGGGCGACTCGTCCCGGACTTCGGAAATGCATCCAGGCTAGGATGGTGTCCCAGTACAGCGGCTGGAGGAGCGCATCCACGGTTCCGCCGATTGGGGGGATAAACACGGCAGCGGCCAGGAGATCACCTAGGGTCTGAATCGTATTGTGACTGACGATTCCGTCAGCACAGTAGTTCTTCCAGCCCGGAACCGTCATATCGAAGTAGTCATCAACACCCAATGATTGAATGCTGACAACTTCTCGATATGCGACGTCGAGCGTCTCAGGAACGGCTCGGTAATCAGAATCACTGACATCAACCGCGTCGATATCCAAGGCATCGCCATCCATATTTTGGATTACGGCGATCTCCGTTCCGACGGAAATACAGGATCCTCTAACCCACCCAGATCGAGAGAGGAACCGATGCTGCTGAGTGGCCTTGATCTTTTTTCCGTCAGAAAGTGTGTACTCGAAGAGTTCCGCTTGCCCTTTGAGGAACGCGCGTGAAGCGACCGCCTCGACGCGTCGCCCGTAGGGCGTTACAGACCACACCCGGAATGGCGTCCCTCGTTCAGCGAGAACGTCGATTCGTTCGTCGCCATCGGGGCTCTGGACAATTGTGTCACCCGCGACGCAGGCGCTGATCAATTCGTTGACGAAGGGCATCGAGTGCCCTCCAGCTACGACTTGGATCGAGGTCGAATAAGTGAAGTTAAACTTGGACGACTCAATGCCGGTGTCGTCGCCCTCCAGGAAGACCACATAGGGGCAGGTCTTGTCGGTGAGTTTCAGGCCAGGAATCTTGTATGAGTCCGGGACAGCGGGGTCGATGACGTCTTCGATGACCTCATCGATGAAGTCTTCCGCGAATTGCGCGAACGTGCGCCTGAGCCCAAGGAATGGGTCGCCGCCGTTGGAAGTGTCGGTGTAGTAGCCGCTCTTGTCGACGATGTCGACGACGAGGCAGCCGTTGCGCAGTGTTTCGCCCGCGATCGGTTGTTCGTCGTCGGTTTCGATGAAGCGGCGGACTTGAATGGACAACTGGGCATCCTCAAGGATGTCCTTGCTCATATCCATCCAGTACTTGAACCGAGAGTTGGGGACGGACCAGATGGTGCCCGCAAGCATGTCTTCGGCGAAGGTGGTTGGTTTAACCACTACTGACCAGTTGGACATGCCGACTGCGCCGTAATCCATCGGGTCGTCGGGCAGTTCCCACAGGTTTTCCTGTTCCCGCATGACGTTCAGAAACAGGGCGGTTTTCAATGCCCAAATAGACGGTCCTGCCGCGAAAAACACGCGCGGAAACTGCACGAAGTCGGGCAGGAATGGGTTACACCACACGAGGTAGTAGCGCAGGATATCCATGTCGTGCAGCCAGCGCACGACCAATACACGGGTGCCGTCTTCTCTTTTTTCAACCGTGTGGTCATGGATGCGTCCCGACCAGCGGGCGCCGTCTTTGTCGACGGTGATGAAGACGTTGCGCTTCTCGCCGTTGTCGACGCGCTCACTGACCTGGAAGATCCATTTGGCCAGCGGATCATGCAACGGGATTTCGGTGAGGCCGGTGCCGACGTCGTTGTCGATCCACGTGAATTCGGCGGTGTATTCCGATTCCAGGACACCGGCTAAATTAAAATCACCGGTCCAGATACGCATGAGCGGCGGTTCGAGGCGAGCACGTGCCTCCGCTTCCTCTTGCGCAATGGTCGCTTTCCAGATTTCGCGACACTGTTCCTCAAGGGACAGGTCAAGAAGTTCAGTCATGCCCTAGCCCCCCAGCAATGCGGCCAGCGACGCTTGCAATACACGTCTACGCGAGCACCGCCGGTCGGCGCGTTTTCAACTTTCACCGGGAGATTCGTTTCCGGCGTGAACGGCGCAATCGTATGCATGAAGTAGATGCCATTCATTGCGCCAATCAGGTTGGTTCCTGCGAAGTCCCTGATCATGAGTTCTTCGGTGCGGCGGACGACGATTCGTGCGCCGCCGTTCACGTCCGTCAGCAACGGCAGCGTGATTTTCCGGTTTGCCCACGTGCCGCCTGGCACCCGCTGATGCTTCTTACCGGTCCACGAGTAGTCCGGGAGGGTCCATTTGCCTCGGGTGACGACCCATTCCAGATGCATCGGCAGCGGGGTTGGGTTCGCGATCGTCACGAACCCTTCCGAAGTGCCTGACGAGCCGGTCTCGAAGTAGTCGAATGGCTCCGTCTCCCACCTGTCTTCGAACCAGAATGGCTGCGGTGCGACCGCGGAAATCGGCATGATCGACGCCGACCGGAGGTGCCCGTCCTGCTCCATATCCGGTGCAGGGGCCTCGGTCAACGCCACGTACAGGCTTCTTGTCCCCGACGACGGGGTGGTGATCGACAGTTTCGTCAGCGTGGCATCCGGGTCCCACGGGTCGATGTCGAAGACCCAAGCGGACCGGAACCGGTCTTCAAGGTCCTGCCAGTCGGCGGGGTTTTCGCCCTTGATGGACACACCGAACGTCAGGTCCCGTTGCTGATATTTCTTACCCTGATAGGTGGAGCCTTTTTGGAACGCCGAACTCTTGTAGAAAGTGGTGACCGGCGCATCGTAGATTCCCTTGACCCCACCTTTGGTGAGGAAGAGTTTCGGGGACACGCCGGGACCATTCAGAATGAAGTGTTCGTCGTTGCCGAAGACCTCCACTTTCGCGGAGCTATTCTGCAATTACTTCTAACCCTTTGCAGTGTGCTGAAGTGCGTGGAGGTCGGCGAACTGCTGAGCCTTCCGCAGCCCTTCGCCAGGGTTGGCGGCGCTGATGTTGAACACCATCGAGTTGTCGATGTTGTTGACCGTCGCTCCGCCCGTCGAGTTCTGGGTGACCATGTTCGCGGCGCCCGTCCCAGGGACAGCCGCGGCCTGATACCCGGACTGGGCGAGGCTCTGCGACGCCTGCGCGGACGCCATCCGTGCCTGGTCCCATGCCGCCAACTGCTTGCCGTAGTCGATGACTTCGGACGGGACTAGCGTGCGCGGATCCGGCAGCCCGAGCGGGCCAAGCGTTGAGGACAGGAGGTCGTCGAAACCGCTTTGCAGCGCGCTGGTGAAGCGCTGTTGAGCTTTCGCGCCGACCATCTCGAACGTGTCCACGCCAGGTGTGACCGGTGAGGGCAACGTCGGGCTGGTTCCGCCTTCGAGCGGTTGCGGAATCGCCTTGAGTTGCTGGTTGAACCCAGGGATCGACTGCACGAACTGGTCGAACATTTGCCACTGCGGGTTCGTCAGAACCGCCTCCGGCAAGCCGGAGAGGTTGAACCCCCAATGCTTGTTCTTGAGGATTCCGCCCTGGTCGTAGCCATGGCCGCGACCGATCACAGACAGCAGTTGGGCGCCGTACTTCTGTTCGCCGTAGCGGACCATCGCGTTCGTCATCGCCCACGGATCACGCCGGTTGTCGGGCAGTGACGGGTCGCGGTATGCCTGCCACGTCGTCGGGATCATTTGCCCCAGACCGACACCGGCAGCCTCGCCCGTCCCGTTGACGTCCACGATCTGCTGAGCGATGTTCGGATTGCCGCCCGATTCGGTGTCGATCTGACGCACCCAGGCGTCGATCTTCTCGGGAGTCGGCTCATACCCTTGGTTGCGATAGGCGTCGATCATCATCTGACGCCACTGCTCAGCACCAGCAGACGGCTGCCAGTCCGCGAACGGGCCAGCACTGCCGGAGCTGCCACCGAGACGACTAGTCACCCAGCCGATGACAGTGTCCGCCATCTTCCGCGCGAAAGCCTTCGGGATCTGACCGAACTCGCCCAAGCCGTCGAACACGGGCACCTGGTCGGCGAGACCGCGCAGCGGCTTTGCCAACAGGTTGTCCACCAACAGCGAGCGACCGCCGGAGACGATGCCGCCGATGCCCTCGCGGACACGGTCGAACAAGCCCTTCTTTTCCTCCTCCGACAGAGGAGCGAGGAAATCGTTGGCCGCCCAGTGGACATGGTCACGATGCTGGTTGTTGGTGACCGCTCCGAAGTCGTGCGGCCTACCCTCATCCAAGTTTTGCCAGCCATTGAGGGGCCAGTGGATGAGTTCCGCACTCTGCGGGTAGGTGTTGTAGATCCAGCGACTGATGTCCTGCATCGGGCCGCCGAGGTCAATCGCCTTGCCCTGCATGTGCAGGTCGTAGCCGCTGCCCACATCGACGAAGCGCTTCGCGCTCGTCAGAACGGCCGACGGAATAGCGGTTCGGACCAAGTCCCACAGCTGCATTTGGATCGGGTCCAGCGGATCCGACGTCTTGACGACGCCGCCGCCGTCAGCGAAGCCATCGCCACGCGACTGCTGACCGCCCGTCTTGAGCACGGAGCGACGCATCTGATACATCGCGTCATGCCCGCCCGCGGCACGGACCTCGTCTGCGGTCCAGACATGTTCACCACGGGAGAGCCGATACAGTCCAGCTTTGTCGTCCTTGCCGTTGCCGGGACCGTTGACGGGACCACCAGGGCCACCCATCGCGCGAGCACCGACAAGAGGCTTGTCGAACGTCGCGGACTGGCCGGTCACCCCGACGTGGTCGATCGGATCCCAGGTCGGCAGCCCGAGCTTGCCGGCGACCTTGTTCCAGATGTCGCCGAACGAGTTTAGGACGTCGATGACGGAGTTGATCGGTCCTTGAATGGCTGAAGTGACCTTTGACCAGGCGGAGCCGATTCCGCGAACCATCTCATCGAAGAAGCTCGGAAACTCCGAGAGGGCGTCCCTGAACTTGCCGAACACTTCGGGGCCGGTGATCTTGTCGAACACCGACGACGTCACGTTCTGGAGAAGATTGAACTTGTCCGAGGCAGAGGACTTGAAGTCCTCAAGCGAAGACTCGACGTCCGGCAATTTGGTAACGAGGCTGGCAAAAGCGGGGACGACCTTATTGGTCAGCGAATCCCAAGCGCGGGAACCGAAATCGGCTGCGCTCGTACCCAATTCATAGAACTTGCCGACGACGGCACCGGCTTCATCCTCGATTGCGTCGGTGAACCCATCCCATGCAGCCTGCGCGATGGTGGCCGCGTCTTTAAAGCCGGTCAGCGCGAGCTTTCCTTGCACGCCGATGGGGCTGAAATCCCACAGGACGCCACCGATGCCCTTGCCAACACCCAGCGCTTTCTCGCCAGCAGATTTGTCCGGGTCAGCCAGCCCGGCGATAGCGCCGACAGGTGACCTCTCGAACCGCTCATCGAGGTTCCAGCCGTCGATGCGGTCAATCAGCTTGACGATCTCGCGGATCACATCGAGGATGCCCTTGACGGTGTCTTGGACACCGCCGAAGAAGTCCCTGAGCCGCTGTTGCCCTTCCGGTGTGCTCAGGTATTCACGCCATTCGCGAAGTGCACGTTGGATGGAGTCAAACCACGACTCGCCGACCTCGTCCGAGCCTCGGAAGATCTCGCCGACAAGACCTGCGAACTCCTTGACGATGTCCATCAGTTGCCCGAAGGTGCGCAACGATTCACGCAGGAAGTTGCGGAACTGCTCCTGCCCCTCGGGCGACTCCGCCCACCGCCGGAACCGTTCAGCCAGATCGCCGAAGCCTCCGGACAAGCCGGGCAGGAATTCGCTGCCGACCTGCGACAACGACAGAAAGCCCTGAAGGATGTCGTTCAGCCCATCGAGTACTGGACCGATGGATTGGCGGACATTCTCGAAGATTCCCGCGACCTTGCTGCGGCTGGCATCCGTATCCAGGTCGGCAAGGGCACGACGAACACCGCCGTTGATCTCCGCCGCGATCCCGGTGAGCCCGGTCCGCAGCGTGTCAATCCACTTCGGGTTCGCCAGGCTCGTGACCGAATCCCCGAGGCCGGTGAACAGCGACTCCTGCACGGCCCGCCGCAGCTCACCCAACGCGGGCTTGAGCGCAAGCACCTGCCGAACGAAGTCCTGCGCGGCGGGCGACAACTTGCCCATCGCCTTCTCGAAAGCCTCAGCGGCAGTGCTGCCTTCGTTCATCGCGTCGATGACGCCTTGCTGCGCCTCGACAAGCGCCGCCTGCGCATCGGCAAGGCGAACGTGAGCGTCAGCCAATGTCTGGCGTGCGTCACCCTCAGACTCGATGGCCTGATTCACACGCTCCTGTGCGGAAACGACCTCGTCTGAGCCGTCGACGCCCTTCTCATTCGCCTCTGCCGCGCGTTCCCGCAGCTCGTTGGTCTCCCGGAGGACGTCCTGCTGGTCGACCAACGCTTGGTTGTACGAGTTCTGGGCCCGAGCGCGGTCGATCGCGTCCGCTTCGGGATCGGCGAAGGTCCGCAGCATCTCTCGATGTGCTTCCGCAACCGCGATCGCCGCGGACTGCTCGTTGAGCGCGGTCCGACCAAGCGCGCGGTTGAGGTCGTCGATGTTCTTCTTGGCGTCTGCGCGCGCCCTGTTGAGGTCTTTCTGCGCCTGGAGGGTGTTGCGCTGCGCATCACGGACACCGCGCTCGGCAGTGACGATCCCCCGCTGGGCATCAGCCACACCGCGGGCAGCGCTCGCCGCAGCCTTCTGCGCATTCGCGACGTTCTTCGCGTGCGCCTCAGCGTCTTCACCAGCAGATTCGGCAGCCTTGCTCGCCGCCTTGAATGCATCGCCGATGCCACGAGTGCCCACGACAAGGGTGGAGATCACCGCAACCACACCGGACAGCGCGGCCGGGAGGATCGCGACCACACCCGCCGCCTGTACCAGCTGACCGATCAGCGGGACCAGTGAGACAGCAGCCAACGCGACCAAGCCGACGAGCGCGACGTTGGTGATGTTCCGGAACGTGAACATGTTTCGGGCTGCATCGCCGATTGCCGAGGTCAGCCCCGAGAGGCCAGCGCCGAACAATCGGCCTACACGCCTGAATCCGTTCTGATCACGGTTAGCACGATCAAGCCGCTGGTTCGCGCGGTGCTCCTCGCCCAGCAGGCCGTTGACGCGGCCTTGCGCGTCGGCAAGGTCTCGTTGCGCGCGAGCGAGGCGTTGCGTGGACGCGAGGCGTTGCGACGCAGTCGAGTTCGCTCGCGACATCACTTCGTTGTGGCGTTCCTCCGCCAGCCGCAGACGGTCGAGCGCATCGCCCTGCCGCTGCCGAGCGGTGCTCAGGCGGGCTGCGATGTTCGCGACCTCGGCTTCAGCGCGGGCCACAGAGGCGCGGTCAAGTTCGACTTGCAGGCGGATCGCCCGGATGGGGCGGGTGAAGATGTTGCCGCGCAATCGGCCGCCGCGGCCGAGAGCACCCGCCGTGCCGATGCCACCCACCTGTTCACCGACAGCACCGGCCAGCGAGCGCAGTGCCATCAGTTGGGCGACCGCCGCCGCCGTGTCCACGTTGACATTCATCGTCAACGGGATGGCGGCTTGCCCTGTACGGAACGCTTCCAGTTGCGCCGTCGCCTGCGTGAGGTCGACATCGACGGGGATCTTCACATTCCCCACGCCGGTGGTGGCGCCACGGATGCGGGACCGGACGCCGGTCGTGTCGATCTTGACGCCGACCTTGACAGTCATGCCAGCGGTGGCGGCATTCAGCTTGTTCCGCAGGTCAGTGCGGAAACCAGCCGCCAGCTTCGGGCGAGCCTCGATGTCAACCGACAGGCCCTTGGTGGCGGCGTTGAGCTTGGTGCGCAGATCCGTTTTGAATCCGCGCATCAACACCGGTTCGACGGTGACCTTCAGCGACTCGTTGATCGGTGCGAGCTGCTTCTTGACCTGGGCGCGGAAGTCATTGGCGAGCTTCGGTCTAAGAGTCAGCCGAGCCGACCCAGCCTTGTACGCGGGCCAATCAGCCATACGACACCGCCTTTAGGCAGAGAAGCCCATCTGTCTGAGGGCGTCGAGGACGTTGTTGGTTTCCTGCTCGTCCCGGATCCGCTGCTCCGCGGTCTGTGGCCGCGGTTCAGGCGGGAACGGAGGCGGAAGTTTTCCGCCGAATACCGCGGGCAGTGCTCGCAGCAGTTCCTTGGTCAGGTCGATCTGCCGCAGTTGCAGCAGCACTGGCAGGCTGTAGCCCAAAGGCGTTGGAGGTGGGATCTTCTCGGGCAACGGCTGCTCGGCTCGGATCCGGCCGATGTCCTCGTTCATTGCGAGCGCGGACTTGTACCAGCCGTCTTCAGGCAGTCGGGCAAGGAACCTGTACAGCTGTGCCCAGGGACGTCGGCCACGGAAGTAGTCGTGTAGGTCGACGTTCCGGTCCTGGAGGTCCCATTCGATGTCAGCCCCGTAATCCTCGATCAGGAGAACCAGGGCTAGGCGCCCCCCGGCAGATCGTTGCCCTCCTCACCGGGCACAGCGTTGAAATGCTTGTTGATGTCCTGGATGAGTGGGACGAGGACGTCGATAGGTTCGCGGCGGATCACTGCCCACACGGCGTCGAAGGCGTCGCCGCACACGTTGGCGAACAAACGCCGGATGTCCTTGTAATCGAAACTGCCGTCTGCGTCGACCAGTTCGGCGAGAGCGGTGACCTGCTCCACGGTGTCGGGGGCGCCGATCAAGGTGGGCGGCTCGGTGCCGTCGAAAACGTACGGCTCGACAACCTTGCGGTCAGCGAGCGCTTCATCACGCAGAGTCGCCCAACGCGACTTCACAGGTGCATCGGTGGTCTTCTTCGGTGCAGGCATTGCTGTTTCTCCTGGCAGAGGGGGTTACTTGCTGGTCTTCGGGGTGCTGGTGGCGCGTTCGTCGACGGGCTTGGCGACGGGCGCCGGCTTGCGCACGGGTTCCGGCTCAGGCGTCGCCAGCGTGTAGCCGCGCGAGCGCAGGGTTTCGCGCTCCACAGCGGAGCCGACGAGCACGCGCACGCCGGCGGGGGACACCATGTAGATGGGTTCGAAAGCCATAGGAATCTCCTGGCCTGGCCGAAAGTCGTTGAGAGAGAAGGCCGCTCCGCGCGCGGCCAGGAAACACGCGCGGAGCGACGACTAGGAAGGCCGGATTAGGCGTAGGTGACGGCGAAGCCAGCCGAAGGGCCGGTCGCGTTGGTGACCACGATGTTGTGGCTGCCCGCGGTCTTCGCCGGGGTGATGATCGACAGAGTCAGATCGTCGATGAGCTGGAAATCGGTCGCAGCAGTACCACCAACCGTGACGCCAGTGACGCCGGTGAAGTGCTGACCGGACAGCACCAGGATCTCGCCGCCCGCGGTCGCCAGGTTGCCGGACGGAGCGCGACCGGAAATCGTCGGAACAGCCGCGACAGCCTCGAAGCCCATCTCATCCAGCAACGGGCCGACACCGGGACCACAGATGACGTTCTTCATCGAGTAGCCGAGGGTTTCGTCGATCTTCGCCGCCCAGGTGATGTTGTAGTTGAGAGCGCCGTCCTGAGCCCACGACTGCTCACCGATCTCGGTGACGGTCGCGCGCGGCAGGATGCGCAGGATCCAGATCTGGTTATCGCCCGCGCCGTCGACCATGCCGAAAATCAGTCGGTGATACCGGGTTTCGGGTGCGGTCGGGTCGTTGTAGCTGATTTCCTTGGTGGTCGCATCAGCGGTCACCGCGGACAGGTCGAGACCGCTGTACAGCTCCAGCGAACGCCGCTGTGTCTGAAGCAGCGTGGTGGAGACGGTCATCTTCCGGGAGATGATGTCGGTGCGGGGCGGCTCCAAAGCGCCCCATGCCTCGACGTCGCTGGATTCGATTTCCGGGCGGAAAGTCGGGGGTGCGTCCTTGGCGGTGAGACCCAGGCTCTCGAAGCCGCTGCTGGCGAGGCTCTGGAACTCGGCGGCCACACCCGAGGTGAACGCGGCCGGGATGGTGGCGGACATGTCGCCGATGAGGGCGAAGCCCTTGTTCGGGCGGCGGATGAGCGAGGGTCGCCAGTTGGCGACCTGCTCGAAAGTTGCTGCGGGCATGAAGAATCCCCTTGAAATGGGCACGCCACAGAACCCGCGCAGATACGCGGGTGGCGTGAAGAGTGAAAAGAGTGGCTAGGCGCGCGGGCGTCGATAGGAGAGACGCACGGTCGCGGTGATGCCGCGAAGCTGCCGGTTCTGCGGCGGAATGTATTGCCCGCCAGTGGTTTCCTCGGCGGTGTCGATCAAGAACCCGCCGGGCGCGGTGTTGCCTGCGGCGCGGATGCGTTCCTGGCCCGCGGTCTTCAACTGCTTCGACTCGGCACGCGTTGCGGCGACGTATTCGACGTCGATCAATGGGCTGTCGAACACGTCGTCTTCCCGGCCACCCACGCGGGTGACATAGATGAACGGAGGTTCGATTTCGTCGGATTCGAACGTGACGACCGGAGCAAGGTCACCCAAAAGCGCGCGCATGACTTCGTCGAACTCCGGGTACGGAGGCAGCGGCATTCGGTCACCCCTCCACGTCTCGGATGAAGTCGTGCATCACATGCTCGGGCCGGTTCCAGCGGGTGCCGTGCTCGCGGAAGCGGGAGTAGTAGCCGGAGGCGTAGGTGACGCCTTCGATGTCGCCAGATTCGCCGGGGCCGGAATGTGCGGACACGCTGGTTGCGTTAAAGCCCGTCCTCCACTTACTGCGCGCTGCCCACCTGTCCGCGCCCTGTTCCGCGATCTCGTGCACGAACTCGGTGAGTTCCGGCGAGGTCCGCATGAACGTGGTGTCGAGGTCGAAGTCAGCGCTGTCGTATTCCACTGCCGCCGTCCTTCGCGATCCGAAACCGAACCCCCGTCGCCCAACCAGTGAACGGATTAGGGGTCATCCGGACAGCGCCGTCGATCACGAAGTCTTCAGTGATGCCAGGCACCCGAATCCCATCCGTAGCCAGCACATCCGAGCCGAGCGGGGCTGTGATTTGGGCGAGCCGCTGCAACAGTTCACCGGTGGAGTTGTCCTCGGTGTCGGTCAGCCACTTCATGTCGCAAGGGCCGATCTGATGTGTCGACTCCGTTGGTGTTTCGTAGTCGCCTTCCCAGTTCCGGTCGTTCGCTGTACCGCGGCGGACGACGGTCAGCATCGTCCCGTTGGTGAACTTCGGGGCTGCGTACCTCACCATGTGCACGGCCTCGTCGACGCAAGCCCCGCGTTGCGGAGGATGTCGATGCCCGCCGCGCACAGGTACTCCAGCGAACGCTGAATCTCCTCCGCGCTCGGCGCATCCATATAGGTGGTGGATCCGCCATCTGCGGTCTGCGACTTGATCGCAACCTCTCGACCGACCGCGCCCCCAGCAGGGTTGATGCCAGCGGTGTGCCACATGGCCACGTGAACGCAGGTGGCGTCGCGCATGGCCTCGATCACGTCGGGTTCGGTGGGCAATCCGGCGGGGTCGACTTCGTAGAGGTCGAGCCGAGTTGCTTTCCGCACCAACTGTGAGGCGTACCGGATCAAGACGTTCGCGGTCGCGTCGTCTGGCAGGTCGCCGATGATCCAGCCGTCTGCAAGGTCGTCCGGTACGGCGTAGGTCAGCACGGTTACTCGACCTCCGCCGCCTTCGCGGCGCGCGGCTTACGGGCAGGCTTCACCGGTTCCGACTCGGCTTCCGGCCTCGGCTCGGGCTTCACGACGGGCGCGGGGACTTCAGCCCAGTACGCCCACTCCAGCAGATCAGGGCGCGGCTCGTCGGACTCGACCACCAGATCCTGATCGTCGCCCAGATACTTGTAGCAATAGGACACTTGTCGTTGTCTCCAAACGGATTACGGCGACCGACCGGCGCCCGTGCCGCCCACCGAAGTAGGCGGCACGGGCACGGGATTAGGCAGCCAGAGCGCCGCGCAGCAGAACGCCGCGGTTCGCGTCGAGGGTCTTGGTGCCGAACAGGATGTCCAGAGAGCAGACGTCCTGCTTCTTGACGATGTCGTAGCGCTTCACCAGCCGCAGCGACAGACCCTTGTACGACTCGACCGCGGCCCAGCCCTGGTCGCTCGGCAGAGCCAGCGGAGCCGAAGCAAGCGCCAGTGCAGTCCGGTGGAACGCCAAACCCACCTCGGTGGTCGGCTGACCGGTCGCCGGCGAACCCGCAGGCTGGACAATGTTCTGGGTCATGAAGGCGTCGAAGCTCAGGAGGTCGGTGCCGATCGAGCCCTTGCGCAGTGCCTCGGTCGAACCGCTCTTGTCGGCGTGCTTCAGCCAGTCGGAGTTCAGCCAGTTCGCCTTGGTCGTGGGGCCGACAACAGCCGCGCACTCCGAGTTCGGGACGTTCTTGATGTCGAGCTGGCGCCGCGCTTCGATGAGGACTTCGGGCTTGTTCCACTCGAAACCGGTCTGGGTGCCCGCGACCTGGGTGAAGTCGGCCTTCGCCTGCGCGATGATGGCGCGGTCGATCGACTGGGCCAGTGCTTCCATGGCGGGCTTCAGCAGCTGCTCGGTGAAGTCCTCCAGGTGGAGGGTCAGGTCTTCCGAGGTGACCGCGAACGACACGTCCTTGATGGTGTTCAGCACGACCGGGACGCTGGTCTCAGTCGCGTTCTGAATGGTGATGCCGCTGGACCGATCGAAGGTGTTCGCGGTGAAGGTCGCGGGCTTCCGGATGTTCACGGTCTCGCCGACCTTGGTCCGAGTGAAATCGGACGAAACATCCGTGTACACCAGCGGCACCATGCACAACTGCTCGTACAGGTTCGCCAGAGCGGCCCGCGCCAGAACATCGGGGGTAAGCAGGGTATTAGCCATTGAATGTGGCTCCTAGAATCAGAACGACTTAACGCTTATTGCGTTCGGCGATTTCGCGCCGGAAGTCGTCAACGGTTTTCGGGCCGCGCGGTTTCGGTGCCGCGTTGCCGTTCGAGAGATCACCGCCGCTTCGAGGAGCCGACGCCCGGTCGGCAGCCTTCTTGAGCTTTGGGTTGGATTCGACTGCCGCAGAAACGATCGCGGCCACCTGGGCAGCGAAATCGTCGGCATTCGTGTCGAGTTTCTCGATTTCCACGCTGATCTTGCGGGAATCGAGAATGGATTCGAGGTCGCCGTCAACGTCATTGACGGCTTTGGTGATGGCGTCCTTGCGCTCGTAGGCGCGGAGCCGTTCAGCAGCAGCGTCGCGCTCTGCGGCGATCTGCTTTTCCCGCTCCTCAGCCTGCTTCAGCAGCTCAGCGGGATCGGCGGGTTCGTCGTCCTTGGTCAGTCCGAGAGCCTTCGCCCACTTCTCAGTGAGGGCCTTCTCGGCAGCAGCGGCGGCATCCTGTGCAGCCTTTTCCGCAGCCTCTTTACCCTTCACGCGGGTCGCGGCGTTCTCCTCGCGAAGCTTCTTGACGTAGGCTTCGTCGTAGGTTTTTGCCGCGGGCTTTTCCTGCTCGGGGGCAGGAGTTTCGACCGGGTTTTCGGACTCGGGGACCTGTACAGCGTCACCGGGCACCGGATTGTCGGCCGGGGTTTCGACAGGAGTGTCGACAGCGTTTTCAGTTGTGGTTTCCTGGGGGGTGGCTTCGTCGGCCATGATGTGCCTCCTGGACACGCAGAAACACCCGCAGGCAACCTGGCCATACAGGGTGTTGAAATGACGAAACCCTCAGAACCTTTAACTCAGGAATTCTGAGTTAAAGGTTGGGGGTAGAGTCCCCGCACAGAAGGCGGGAAGCTTATTTAGGACTGTGCAACGAATCCGACGCGTTCACGGATACGGTTCCGGCGCGCAGCACTGCGTTGACGGCGACGCCGCTCACGCACTTCGGCAGGAACACGGGCCGCACGCGGCGGAGCAGGGTCATCGGGCGTCCACACCTTGAGGGTGTGTCGGCAATTGCGATGCCACAGGCCACGTTCACGTGCCTGCGCGAGCGAGCACAACACGCGCACACGCACGGCGTGGCCCGTGCTGTTGTCGCGGGCGATGGCGCCGACGGTGTTGCCGGTGATGCTCAACACTTGGCCCTCGAAAGGGCGGCACAGCGGGCAGGAGCCAGCGACATCGGACACGATCACAAGGTCATGCCCAGCCGAGACAGCTTGTGCACAGTAGGCATCCACCTCGGCGCGAGTGATCGCCGAACGGACCGCAGTCTCCACATAGGTGACGAAGTCGTAGCGACGACCACGGGAGTCCATGAACCCCGTGATGCCTTGGCGTGCGAACGCTTCCAGCGCACGTTGCACCGCGTCCCTGCGCGCCTGCTCCCCGATCTCGCGGGGATGCACTGCGGCGTCAACGATCTCGCGGTACACGTTGTCCAGCGAGCGCGGAACATGGCGGTGCGCGCCACGAATCGCCTCGGTGGTGTCGTCGATGATCCGCCACATCGGCCGCTCATCCGGCGCCGGCGCGGGCCCTGCATCGCGTCGAGCCTCAGTAAGTCCGTCTCGCCAAGCGCCGCGGATCGCAGATTCCACGCGCGGCTGCATCACGTTATCGGTTTCGGACATGATTCGGTCAACACCGACCCGGAACTTCAGCAGGCGGGACAGGGCGTTGTACGCCCACGCCCACCCATGCCCAACGCCAGGGGCCACAGTCTTAGCGAGCCACTGAATCAGTCGCTTCTCCGTCTTGCGGTAGAGGCGTTGAATCGGGCCGATGCGGCGGTCACCGTAGGAAGGGGTCAGAGGCATTACGCCGCCTCCTCCACCTCACTGTCGGGCTCGACCTCATCGGTGAAACCGGTGTCGGGTTCCTCGTGGGCTGGTTCGAACTCGCCGCCATCAGGGTCAGCGACTTCCAGCGTGTTTTCCTTCAGGATCCGGGCGACCTCGTCGTCAACCTCGTCCTTCGACCAGTTCGGGTTGCGTTCCCGGACCGCGGTCTCCGTCGAGATCAACCGGGCAGTCTTCAACGCGGAAAGCGCGGTAGCCAACTGCACCGGATCCTGGTCCACGCGCACCGGGAACACCATTTCCGGGTCGGCGGTGATTCCGAGATCGGGGCGCTGGAAGATCAGTCCATCGAGGCGGAGTGCGACCGACGCAAGTTTTGGAAACTCGCTCTGCCAGTAAAGTATTTTCCGGGATCGGGTGGTGTTCGACTTGTCCTTGCGCGCGGACACCTCGGTAGCGGTGATCGCACCGGCAGTCTCCGAATCGTCGAAGTCGCCCGCCGAATAGCCTGCCGCGCGAAGGATTTGCTTCAACAGCTTGTCGCACGTCTTCGAGTGCTCCTCCACCCGAATCGCGAACTGCTGGGCTTGCACGAGCCGCGCGCCGCTGTCGTCATTCAGCGCCATCCCATCGGACGGCACCGGCGTGAAGATCGCCTGCTCCGGGTCGAACGTGGAGCCCTTGCCCGGTCCTTGATCCTCCAACAGCTCCTGCGCGACGAACAGGCGGGCTTTCGCGAGATCGATATCCCGCATCCACGACGACCACACCTCGTCCAGTGCGTCGAACAGCGGCTCCACACCCTCGAAGTCTGAGCGGCCCAGTGCGGACAGGCCGGGAGTGTTTCGCCAGCGGCGAGCCGGACGAACGTTCGGGATGTAGCAGGCAGTCAAGCCGTCCACGCCGGTCTCTACGACAGGCTGATCGGCGGCCCACTTCGTGGCATCCAACAAGTCGAGCGGCACTTCACGGCCAATCGAGCCGTCATCACCCAGATAGAGGGCATGTTCGATCCTGCCGATACTGTGGTGCTCCAAGTGCCGCCACGTGCCCCGCTTGTCCTTCGCGACAACAGACCAGAAAGTCACTGCGATCAGCTTCCCGTACCGCCACTCCGGGATAGCAGCGTCAGGGGCGACCGCGGAGAACATCACCTTCTCAGTGGCCTCTTTGTCCCAATGGAGCCGAATGTAGACACCACCCAAGGCCGCTTGCACCTCAGCAGCTTCCAACAGGGTCGCTACCGTGTCGGCGCCGTCGAGCAGATCCGACAACCGGTCCTGCGCGGCTTGGAGGTCTTTCGCATCGCCCTGGTTGAACAGCCAGGTAGGGGGCTGACCGAACAGCAGGTCCGCTGAAGTGGTTGCGATATCCGCGGCGGCCGGGATGTGAAGGCGCTTGGTGTCCTGAAGGACTGGTCGGCCGTACCAAAAGCGGGCCAGCCGGCCTCGCCACCCACCCGCCAACTGCGACGGCCGCGGCGCTGGCATCCGGCTGCTATCGCTGTAGATCTCCTGAAGCGTTTCCACATCACCTGACCACCAGGCGGTGAAGGTGTCGTAGGCGTCTGCCGCCTGATCGTGGGGCTCCGGCGGCCACGCGCCTTTGAACTCAGGCATCGCCACGGGGCGCCTCCCGAAAAGGTGTACGCGCCGAATCGGGGGCGCAGTGAAGTTCGAAAGCCCGTTAGACGAGGCTCATGTTGGAGACTTCGCCTGCTCGGGTGAGGTAGATGAGGCCGCCGCGCTTGGCTTCAGCGCCGGTCAGGTCTCGGTAGTAGTTGCTGCCGCCGTCGAAGGTGGGCGAGCAGATGCGGGTGCGGGTCTTCGACGTTTCGACGGCCCAACTGTGAAAGTGGCCGTGCGCTAAGACATGAGCGCCCGCAGGGTTCTGCTGGTGGAAGGCTTGATCGGACCACCAGGTGAAAGCATGCGAATGCTTCGCGCTGGCGCCGCCCTTCCACTGGTGACCGTGCGCGATGGTGAAGATGGTGTCGCCGCGAGCGACGGTCATGAACCCCTGCTCAGGGTCCGGCACCTCGACGGTGACGTGCCCGAACGCGGCCGGGTTCATCTTCAGGGCGTCGGCGACGCTGATCGCGCACTCTGTGGCCCACCCGTCACCAGGGTTCGTGTTCTGGAACCTTTGGGCCTGATCGTGGTTGCCGTTGACGACCGACATCCAAACCTGGTCAGTGAGTGGCGCGAACTGTTCGACGGTGTGCAGCATCAGGCGGCGCAGGATCCGGGTTTGGGTGGTGACACCGTATTCGGTGCGCCACCAGTTGCGGCCGTCCTGCGATTGGTTGCCCTCGATGCAATCGCCGGGAAACAAGATGTGGACGCCGGCGATGCCGCGGGGCTTCAGCGAGTTGTATTCAGCTACGGCGCGGTCGACGGTCTCCAAGAACTTCTCGACGATCGTTTCGGTGCCACCGTTGTCGACCTTGGCGATCTGCAAATCCGAGCACTGAAGGTTGAACACGTGCGGCCCAGGCGCGGCGACCGGTTGATGTGCAGTCCACGCATTGATGCGTGCCAGCAAGTCGTCAACGTTCGACGGTGCGGCCTTCGGCGCGATACGGAACCGGTATGCCGCTAACCATTCCCCGCTGAAGCCCTGCCAGCGGCTCACCCGCGGGTGACCGACGATCTCGACTTCATCAGGGTTGTAGCCGAACTGTTCCAGCAGCTCTGTGTAGGAGGCGGGTGCGGTTGGCAGCGGCCCGGTCTGGATGTATCCCCCGGCGCGGCCGTCGAATTCAGTACGCGGCCGGTACTCCGATTCCGCGGCAGTCGGCTGCCGAGAGAGGTCGTCGGCGAGGCTCACGCAGCGATCTCCAAAGCGTTGTAGCAGGAGCATCGTTTCCGGCAGTGCGCGCGGAAGCGGGTCTCGGCGGATGCGCAGCCATTCTTGACCGCCAGCCGCCACAGGTTCGAAACCGGGCCGCCGTTGTTGAGAAACTCGTCGAATGCTTCTCGGTCGCGGTCGGGGAGCCCAGCGATCCAAACACCGGTCTTACACGGTATCGGCTTGCTTTTCTCTTGAGCGTCCTCGAATAGATCATCCGCGAGGGACATTCCGCCTCCTAGATCAACTGACTAGTATGATCGTATCGGCGATAGCAAACCCGAATTCGTCGACGCAAATCACGCAGCAACCGGTTCTGCTTTCGAATCATGCGCCAGCTTTACGCGGCGCCGCCATTTCCGCTCAGTCGAAACCAGGGCGTACCTAACACTGTCCACAGAATGATCATCCAGCTTGATCGGCTGGTCTTTTCCTTCTTCGGTGGCCTTGGTATCCCACACATAGCCGGGAATCTCTTTGATAAGCCCGACGCATCGATCAGCTATCTTCAGTTTGTCCACGCTGAAAAGAGCGGACACCGTCCTGATCCCATAGAGGACATCGTTTTGGGCGGGGCCGGTGCTGAGCCCGTCCTGTTTCAACTGGACACGGAAGTCCGCAGCGGCGGGGTCGACGACCACGGGGCATGTGATCCGGGGCGGACTGTCTGGGTCTTCGCTCGGGTGGTGCGGACCGGCAAGCCATGTTCGTAGCCCTTGGGACAGTTGTACGTTGGTCCGGCGGGCTTCCTTGCTGCTGGGTTCATACCGCCATTCGTCGACCGCATAGAGGACATTGTCCACGCCGAGGCCAACCATGGTCGCGGCGGTCGGGTTAGTCGTACCGTGATCGACGCCGACACCCACATACCATTGCATCTCGGGCAGGTCGGCCCATTTCACCACATGCCGATCGGGATCAAAGCAGTCATACACGCCGCCTTCGGCGGCAACCCAATGTCCGAGAATGTTGCGGAGATAGAACAATCCCGTGAACGACGCCTTCGTGGTAGCCACGAATTCCGGGTCGAGAGACGGGTTGTCGTCCATCGTGAAGTTCCACGCACGCAACCGCATCTCTGGGTCGGACGCCTTGTCGATGAACTTCGTCTTCAAATAGTGGGCAGGATTGTCCGGATTCGTTGTCGCGAGACAACGGGCGCCAGGAACCGAGAGTCGCGCTTGCAACTGGGTCCAGAAGTTCTCTGGCAACAACGTTGCTTCGTCGACGAGCGCGAGGCAACACGTCATGCCGCGCAACTTCCCCTCCGCGCGCACATCGGACGCGCCGATCAAGTGCACGGTGCGACCGAGGATTACCGCGATGTTCGAGCCGCGGGTGTGATGCACCTCTGCCGCCCACGGACCGAAGACGTTCTCGTCCTGCATCGGTTCGATGATGTTGCGTTCAATGGTCTGCAACGTTCGGCCGACGATGATGATGAGCCCGGTGTCGGGCGCCTTGTGCACGGCGTCGTAGAACGCGAGAATCGAGGCGATGGTTTTGCCGGCGCGGACGGCTCCTGACCAGATGGTGGTGCGGTAGCGGCGGGCTTCGACGATGCTGACGATCTGCTTGCGAGACAGTGGCAGGTCGTCGAGGACGTTCACTCTGGAAGGTCCGTTTCGTCGCTATCTGCGGGCTCTGTCTCCTCGTTGTCGTCGGCGAGCTGATCGGCTGCGACGAGTTCTTCCAGTCGGCTGAAGAAGCTGCCGACCATGGACAAAGTCTCGGTGCCGACACCACCCTTGGCGTCAGCGATGGCGCGCAGTTCGGCTGCCTTGTAAGTGCCTGTGAGTTTGGCGCGCTTCTCGATGATCTCGAATGCGCGGTCCATTAACCATGGTTGGGCTTTGCGTTCCTCGGCGTTTTTCGGGTTGACGATCCGCGGCCAGATGGCTGCCCACATTTCGTCGAGGCGGGTGAGTTCCAGTTCCCGGTATTCTTCGGCGTTTTCGCGGGTGATGTCCTCGATAGCTCGTTTCAGGTCGGCGCTGACGGTCTGTTTGGACCAGCCTGTTTCGGCCACGATCTGGGCTTGGGACTTGCCTGCGAGACGCAGTTCCAGGATCTTGTTGCGACGTTCCTGCGCTTGCACGAGGACTTCGACGGGGATGGTGCGTTTTCGTGCCATGTGGCGGACCTCCAGGATGCGCGGCGGGCTCCTGGCCGGTCCGCGATCAGTTGGGGGTGGGGGCGGCTGCCGCCTGGGCAAGCCGATTGAGAGAAATGACAGGAGCTCCGCTGCCGGTTAGGGACAGATGTGGGCGTGGTGTTGTCACTCGCTCAAGGAGTTTGAGAGTTCTTGCGCCGCCGGGCGTTCTTGCAGACACGACACTGACGTCGGCCATCTTTGCCCGTATATGCATTCTGACTGTTCTGTTCATGCCCTCGGTGGCAATGCGTCGGACGCTGTCGTGCCGTTCTCGCCCGCTGACATTCGATGCATAGACGCCGTCCGGACTCACCATTTTGAGTGAAGGAACCAGGACGGTACTCATGCCCTTTACGGCAGTGCGACCGCGGCCCTCGTGGTTCCTGTTGTCCTCGCCATGCCCGCCAGTTCTCCGACTTGCATGCGCGACAGTAGCGTCCACCGCGCCCCTTGATTGCACCGGCATTCTCAGATGTGTACTCGTGACCATTTGGACACATGGTCCGGCGCGTGTATGCATTGCCACCATGCCTGATGACATCCCGCATATTCTCAGCGTGAGTGTCGAACCGGAGATTATCGAGACGATTGTTCTCATGGTTGCCGTCGTTGTGGCAGATCTCAAGCCCTTCGGGCGTCGGTCCCACAAATGCCAGCATGACAAGCTGATGCACTCGGCGCGTCTTGATTGACTTATCGGGCGCGTTCAGCGCGACATGAAGATGCCCGCTGCTCAATCGACCTGGGCGAAGGATCCGCTCTTTCACCGTTTGCGGGATGCCGTTGGCTCGCAGGATCGTTCGCCGGAGGCTCTTTATCCGCCCCTGGTCGCTCGCTTGATAGTAGCCCTCATATCCGGGAATATCGGACCATCGTTCGACATCAACCATATCTGAAATAACGCTTGCGACAGTCGATTTAATTCCACTTTCGGAGGAGCTTTTCAGCTCCACTATACGGGTCCAACGAGGGGGGTATGAGCCGGAGCAGATGAGCGGCCGTGATTACAATCGCGGCCCGAGTAAGCACAGGATGGCGCGTCAATCCCCGCGCACACGCCGTCGTCAGCAGTTGATCGGCCGGTGCAAGGGCCTCATATACGAGCACCGAGACTCCCAAAATCAACCACGCATACTCTCCCTTGATCCGTGATCGGTAGGCGTGCATCAGTCCTCGGCTTCAGTGTCCTCAACGAGCACGATCGGCTGCATCGGGTGCGCCGAGATGGCCGACCACAATGCGGTGACCAGGTCGGTGGGTGACACCTGTACGGGTTCGGGGGTGTTGATTTCGAGTTCGAACGCCCACAGCTTGAGCCGGAATTTCATGAGTCGTTCTCCTGCCCGCGCGGGGATCGTTCGGTGCGTTCGCGGCCGTCGAGGCTGTGGTGGATGATCAACCAGCCACGTAGATGCAGTTCAGTCCGTGGCCCGCAGGCGCAGTCGTGGCCGTCAAGCTCGTGCGCTATGAGGTCGTCGATCGGATGCACATGCCATTCGCGTTCAGCGGTCGGTGATGGTTCAGCTCTCCACTGCTTCTTGCGCATCGGCCACCAGTTCCTCGATTCGGTGCGGGCGGTACCCGGACCAGTGGTCCTCGCCCGCGACGACGACTGGCGCCTGCGAGTAGCCGATGGCTCGAATGGTTTCGAGGGCTTCGATGTCTTCGGTGACGTCGACCTTCACGTAGGTTGCGCCGAGCTGGTCGAGCTTGCGCACGGTGGCGTCGCACTGCACGCAGTTGGGCTTGCTGTAGACGGTGATGTCACTCGGCATCGTCGGCGCCCAGCTCCCTCTTCACTTCTGCGAGTTCACTGGCTGCGTCGCGTTCCGCCTTGGCGAGTTCCGCGAAGGCGTACGCCAAGTACTGAGACTTGGCAGCGACGCTCTCCTGCGCCTTTCGAAGCCGCTCTTGCGCGTACGCGACACGCGATTGAGCGTGGGCAAGTGCGTCACTCATGGCAGCCGAACCCCCAGATCAGGCAGTGGCGGGAGAACGATCTCCGGCAACGGCGGCGGAACGTACGTCAGAACCTCGGACGGCAGGACGGTTTCGACCTCATCCGGGATGTACACAGAAAGCGGTGTCGGCACGTACGGATCCGGTGTGACCGCGTCGATGATCGGGTTGAAGTCCATGAGGCTCGGCAGCGGACCGGGCTCGACGGGTGGCAGCGCGAAGTGCGGCGCTTCCGGGATCCCGGTCGGGGTGCTCTCGGGCAGCCACGGCAGCGGCGCCGGCATGTCTACGTAGTGGTCGCCGGGCGGCAGGCCGTCGGCTTCGCCGGGCGCGTAGTAGTGCCAGCCGCTCAGGTAGCCCGCCCACCCCTGGATGAACTTGGCTGGGTCCGACCATGGCGCAGGTGAATCGCAGATGGCGTCGAACTCGTGGCACACGGTCGTCACGGTCCCGCCAGGTTCACGCGGGCCGGGCGAGGAGATGCCGGGAACAATGCCGGGCAGCGCGTCGTAGATGCCGCCCGGACGGCGCGGATCCCCGTATGTGACAACCTCATCGGCGCCCACCTCGTCAGCGAACTCGGCGCCGAGGCTGTGCCCGATGACCTTCACATGTCCGCCGGGGCAGTCCTGCCGATACTGGTTGATCCGTTCGGTTGCGCGGGCGCGGCCGTCAGTGACGGATTCGTCTTTGGTGTACGGGCCGGTCGGCCACACGCTGGACTTGTAGTCCAGGGACTCCACCTGCTTGCCCTGCGCGGCTTCATGCGCGAGCTGGGCGCCCATCAAACCGGGCTGGCCGACAGCTTCTGCCGACCGCTGCCCGTTGCCGCCGATGCCGAGAACGAGTGGTCGGCAGTCGGGTTCGGTGTCGGCAGTGGCGGTTGGTGTCGCGAATCCGAGGCTGCCGAGGAAGATGACACCTGCGAGAGCAGTGGTCCGAATAGTGCGCGGATTGGACATGGGCTGCTCCTGGCAGGCTTTCGATGCGGTGAGAGGGTGGTTTGTGCCCGCCGGGCTCCCAGGTAGCGACAATGGCCCGGCGGGCGGGCCGCGGCGCGGGTAAGCGCTGCCTGCGGCCCCGCCACCTGGATCCCCTACAGCCGCGCGGCGTGAGATCGGCGCGGCGGCCCCGTGAGCGAATGGGGCACGAGGGTGGTGGCGAAACTTATTGTCAGCGGCTATCGTTGACGGGGAACGCCCCCGTGTTGCCGCCGCTGCCCCCTGCTACGCGGCGTCGCCTCTACCCGTTGGGTATGCGCCGGGGGCTTCCTTCTGTGCTTAGCGGTGTTGGTTCTCCAGGCAGTCACCGTCTACCTATTTGCGTTACCTCGCATGGAGGTCGCACTACGCATCACGCGCAGTTAAATTTCATTGACAATCATCTGAGAGCCAGTACATTTCGAGTAATGATGGTTCCGGCGATGGAGAGCGCACGACTGAAACTGGGACGCGCGGCACACCATCTCGACACACTCCAGTCAGCACTGTCCGACTTCGTGCAACCCGGCCCGTACACGTTGCGCCCCGACTGGGACTACACACCTGGCGAGCAGGTGTTCACCTGCACGCTAGTGGTCGATTCGGCTGTGGAGTTGCCGGAGGAGTTTTCGCTGATCACCGGTGACTACCTTACAAACCTGCGCGCAGCGCTCGATCACTCGATCTTCGACCACGTGCGGGCGAGGTGCCCAAACCTTAGTGAAACGCAAATCTCGTTTCCGATCGTTACAAGCCCCGCAAGGCTGAACAATGCTGGCGCACAGTTCGATACAGCAGTTTTGGCCGTGATCACGGCCAATCAGCCATACCAGGCAAGTTCATACCAAGAGGATCCCCTGTGGCGGCTGAATGCGCTTGTCAACCGCGACAAGCACAGGTATCTGCTGGCCACCAACTCAGTGAGGTTGATGATCGACATACAGCCGGATCCCCGCTACGAGCTCATCAAGGGCGGCGAGTCGTACAACGGATCCGAACTGACTGTCGGGACTCGGGTGTGCATGCTTCGGTTTCGGCACAAGGCAGACCCCTCACTGCATCCTGCGGATTTCGTGGCGATGGCGGTCGGTTTCCCGATTTCGATCGACCTTCCCGACGGCATACCTGAGCCGATCATCGAGACACTGCGTCCGATGCAGGAGAGGGTGACCGACATCCTTGATCAGCTTGAGCAGGCAGGTATTTGACCCGGTTCGCAAAGTCGGGGTGGTTGTCGCGGCGGTGGGATTTGAACCCACGACAGACCTGGGTTATGAGCCCAGCGAGCTACCGAACTGCTCTACGCCGCTATGAGGCTGTTGAGACGTAGGCGCCTACGTCAGGTTGCCAACCTAGCTCGGTGTTACGAATCCAGAGCCATCACGATCAAATGCCCTCGGGAGAAAGCTGAGGCCCCGCGAGGCCCGAGGCGAAGTTAGTTGGTGGGGAGTTTCCTAGGCTCCGACCGGGGCACGGACCGTAAGGCTTATGTACCCGGTGCTGCGAGTTGCCCGCTGAGGCATCGGCTTCCGCCGGCTAAGGCTTCCCCTCAGGCACTTGCCCGTCGGGTTCCCGACATCGCACACATTCGCGGCCCGATCACGCAGATAGCCGCTCCCTCTGTCACCACCAGCGCAGGTAGCTAGCCTGCGCTTTGTTCCTCGACCGCGAATTGAACGCGGGACCGTCCCTTTCTATCGGGCGCTCTACCACTGAGCTATCGAGGAGACCGTTATGAAGTTCTACAGCTAGACACCCACGGCCACCAATGCAGTCGGAGCGCCGACTGATTTTGGGCATGGGGGTACCGCGAGGCGGACTATACCAGACGATATCCAGCTTCAGCCGCCCGAAAACCGCTTTCACGCGTCACGAATTGACGTGAACAGTGCGATGACCTGCCGATTCACTACTTAATGTGTTTTTCACCACACGCGAGTGATTACGGGCTCAGCAGCCCAGCAGCCGCGTCGCCAAATACGCTTCCACCTGGTCCAACCCGACACGCTCCTGCGCCATCGAGTCCCGCTCCCGGATGGTCACCGCCTGATCGTCCAGCGAATCGAAATCGACCGTCACACAGAACGGTGTACCGATCTCATCCTGACGGCGGTAACGACGACCGACACCACCCGCATCATCAAACTCCACATTCCAGTGCTTCCGCAGCTGGGCCGCGAGATCCTTCGCCTTCGGAGTCAGATCAGCGTTACGGGACAGCGGCAGCACCGCCACCTTCACCGGCGCAAGCCTGTGGTCCAGGCGCAGCACGGTCCGCGACTCCATCACACCCTTCGCGTTCGGCGCCTCATCCTCCGTGTACGCGTCCACCAGGAACGCCATCAGCGAACGAGTCAGACCGGCCGCGGGCTCGATGACGTACGGGATGTAGCGCTCGTTGGTGGCCTGGTCGAAGTAGCTGAGTTCGGTACCCGAGTGCTCCGAATGCGTCTTCAGGTCGAAGTCAGTGCGGTTGGCGACACCTTCCAACTCACCCCACTCGCTGCCCTGGAACCCGAACCGGTACTCGATGTCCACAGTCCGCGTCGAATAATGCGACAGCTTGTCCTTCGGATGCTCGAACAGTCGCAGATTCTCCGGGTCGATACCCAGTTCGGTGTACCAGGCCATGCGGGTGTCGATCCAGTACTGGTGCCACTGCTCGTCCTCGCCCGGCTTGACGAAGAACTCCATCTCCATCTGCTCGAACTCGCGGGTGCGGAAGATGAAGTTGCCCGGCGTGATCTCGTTGCGGAAGCTCTTGCCGATCTGGGCGATGCCGAACGGCGGCTTCTTGCGCGCGGTGGTCTCGACGTTCTTGTAGTTGACGAAGATGCCCTGCGCCGTCTCCGGGCGGAGATAGTGCAAGCCTTCTTCGTCATCCACCGGACCGAGGAAGGTCTTGAGCAGGCCGGAGAAGTTCCGCGGCTCCGTCCACGCGCCAGGCTGCCCCGTCTCAGGGTCACGGATGTCGGCGAGACCGTTGGCCGGCGGGTGCCCGTGCTTGGCTTCGTACGCCTCCAGCAGGTGATCGGCCCTGTATCGCTTGTGGGTGTGTAGCGACTCCACCAGCGGGTCAGAGAACGTCTCGACGTGGCCGGATGCATGCCACACCTGGCGCGGCAGGATCACCGACGAGTCCAAGCCGACGACATCTTCGCGGCCGGTGACCATGGACCGCCACCACTGCCGCTTGATGTTCTCCTTCAGCTCGACGCCGAGCGGACCGTAGTCCCATGCCGACTTGGTGCCGCCATAGATTTCGCCGCATTGGTAGACGATTCCTCGACGTTTTGCGAGGTTGGCGACGGTATCGACACGGGACTGCTTACCCACTACTGGTCTCCTGTCCAGGGCTGGCGGGGAATGGACAACAGCCACCAACCCTATCCGTACGACGATTGATCGACCTAACCGGTCCCCGCCCCGACCTCGGGCATACCGCCGATTACGCCACTTCAGCGGCCAGCGAGAAGTATCCGGCGCCGTCCACGCACGAGTCGCGCTTGTGTCCCGCGGCCTCGCGCGCGACCTTCAGCAGCACCATCATCAGGGCGACGTCACGTGGTGTGAGCTGGTTTTCCGGGTGGACTACGTCGAAGAGGTAATCGTTCCAGTAGTTCGCTATCCGCTGGAGGTTGTCCCGCGGCGAACCGTACTGCTCATCTCGATCGCCGCACACCAGCGCTTCCGCTTCCTGCAACACCTCCGCGCGGACAGGTCGCTCCGTCTTCACGGCCCACGACGGATCTTCGCCATCGTGATCGTCGTGGCCCTCGTTGGGATCCGGCAGCGGCACGTACGGTTCCTGCAACGCCAACGTCAATCCTATTGCCTCGCAGAATGCTTCGATGGTGATGAGGCCGTCGAACCGGTTGCCGATGCGGATAGCGCTTTCCATCTCCAGCGGGCCGTCCTCTGAACCGACGAACACCTTCGCCAACCCGCTCCGGTACTTCAAGTGCAGGTACTCGCCCGCCTCGGTCCACACGTCCCACGTTGACGGGATTGCGTAGCAGGTTTGCACAGCTTTCACGATGCTGGTCATGCTGCCTCGCTTTCGATGAGAACCGCGGTCAGCGTCCGCGAATCCGGGCGCCGCGACGTTGGTTCGAGGATTTGGTAGGTCCATGTGCCGTTCATGCAGTGCAACGTGAAGGTGTCGCCGTCGCGGGTGAGGAAGCCCGGATCAGAGTCCCGCAAGAACTCTTCCGTGACCGGGATCCGCGGCAACGGGTTGACGCACTCGATAGCGATCGAACCGTCTTCGGCACGATGTTCCCGGAAGTACATGACGCTCACGCTGCCGCCTCCAGTTCTGCAAGGCGGGCACGCAGCCGCTCCACCTCTGCTTCGGCTTCCTTCCGCAACGCATGCGGGGTCTTACCCTCCGCCCGCCGGACCGTGAGCACGAATCGCTCGCGGGTGTCGCGGTTCTGGACGTCCATCTCGACCTCCACATAGTTGACGGCGGCCGGGTTGTCGAGGAAGAACCGGGAACACAAGTACCCCAACTGGTGCTGGATCTCCTCCGGCGTCGACACGGCGATACCGTCGCGGACGCTCGCAAGCATCGTCTCTCGCTCGTCCTCAACAACCCGCTTCGCCGCCTGGATCTCGTCACGCGCCGCGGCACTCGCATAGCGTTCAGCGCTAGGGATCTGCATCCTCATCACCTCACGCCCCCAACCATCCCGGCCACCGGACGCATCCATCTGAGCGCCGGGATAAGCGGTGCCGATCAAATTGATCAGGGTCGCGGCCACATCCAGCGGGAGCGGCAGCACGATATCGACCTTCACGAAGTCACCGCTCATGCCGCCTCCAAACTACTGTTGCCGAGATTCACGAAAGTTCCCGCCAGCCCCGACCCCGCCAGCCGAAGGGCGTCACCATCGCCATAGGCGACAAGGCAACTTGGGGCGCCCGCGTTGCCCCGCGCCCTGGAACCATCAGGCAGATGGAAGTGGAGTCGCCCATGCAGGAACATCACTGCACTCGCCCGCTGCCACACCAGGTCAACGAACCATCGGGTTTCGGTGCGCGCAAAGATCAGAGCGGTTCCGCGGCCGTGGTCGGCAAGCTTGCCAAGCCAGTCCGTAAGGTTCGAATAGGGCGGATTCAGAAACACACGCCCCTCCCATGTGGCTGCGAGCCCGTCGTCAGGCGGCGCGATGTGTCGACGGGCGGTGTCCCACGGTCGAGGTTCCGCCGCACAGGGGTCCAGATCGAAAGCGCCAAGCGCGGTGACGACACCGGGCGGCGTCAACCACACATCCGACCCGGCTCGCGCCGAATGATGACTCCCCATCCCTCGCCCGCTCACGCCACTGCCCTCCTCAGCGGGCGCCGAGTGCCCTGCATCTCCCGTACACGACCAACCCCACGCGGACCGTAGAACTCGGCGCGGGACACCTCACCCGACCGCACTTCATCCGCGAGATGCCCAGCATGCCAAGCACCTTCACGTACAGGGCACCGGTAGCCCTGCATCCGTTCATTCGGAAACCGGCGCCGGCAAGCAGCCTTCGCTGCCTTCCGACCGCTGAACGCCTGCTTACCGCAGGACTGGCACCAACCCAGCGACGGATGCGTCTTCACGCCGCCTCCGTCCATCCGTGGCGTGCGAGAACACCAGCGATGTCGGGGCGCACGAAGGTCGATGGTTTGAGTATCTTGCCGCCTTCATCGCGGATCACCTTGCCGTCAACGACCTTGCTCATGTTCGAGGACTGGACGGCATCCCAGACCGCTTTCATGGGCAGGCACATCACGTATCCGATGCCCGCGACCGCGTGCATGGTTTGGTGTGTGGCGGCGTCCAGTTCAATGAGGTTGCGGGCGTCGACCGCGGCAGTGATGCGCTCGTGTTGGGTTTCGAGGTCGCGGCGGATTTCGTCGATTTCGTCGTCGGTGAGCGTCGCGAATCCGACATGTCCGCTGATGGTCATGAGCGTGGAGTACGACAGGTCTTTGATCATGTCGACGATGTACGTGCGTGCGAGGCCCGTGCGGAGAGCGAGACCAGCGAGGACGTACAAGCTGTCCGCGATTGCGTCAGCAACCTCCACGAGGTCGCGTTCTTGGAGGGCGGTGTCGAGTTCGGTCAGTTCTTCCCGTACGAGTCGTAAGGCGAGCTGCAACTCGTCGTCTGGCACCCATCCAGGTTTGGTCAGCATCCGCACACCGCACGCACGGGAAAAAGCCGCCACGTCATCCCACAGATTCATGCCGCCGCCTCAGTTCCAGTGCACTCGTGGTCCCATTTCGTTGTTCCGCAGTCGGGGCAGGGCAGGCATTTGCCGCACAACCCGAAATAGGCTTCCTCGCCAGGCCAGTGGCGGCGCTGGAACAGGCACGCCCACTTCCACGTCGGCCAACCCAAGATGTAGGAACGCTTGCCGCGGATGCGGATCCCAGTCAGGCACCATTTGCAACCCGCGTCCCCGCCCCACCGTGAGCCGTAGCCTGCGATCACGCCCAACAGTTGGAGGTAACCCAATCCGCGGCTTGCGATCCTGCCTCGGATCGGATGCTGGAGGCGGTGGTAGCGGCGCTTCAACTCCCGCAGCTCGCGGTGGTAAAGGTCTGCTCCGCAGTCCGGGCATGAGCTGCCGTAGAAGTCGTGGTCAATGAACTCGTATCGAGGCCAGTGCCGCGGCTCGGCAGTGCATTCGATCAACCGGAAGCCAGGTGGTGCAGGCGGCGGGCTCTCGTAGTAAAGGTCGGCTTTGCGCCCGAGGTAGTCGACATAGTCTTCGTCCTCTCCCTGCTCAGGCGGCGCCCACGGATCGATAGTTGTCATGGTTCAGCTCCACAGCTCGGGCATGATGTCGACGAAGTCGTGTCGTGCTTGGCGGATGCGTTCGAGGTACGCGTCTTCCCGGAGCCGATGCGCTTCGTACACCGCTTGCTTCTCGGGAGGTGTCGGCTTCATCAGCGCGCCACCATCAGGGTGCGGCTCGAAGTCGTCTTCCCACGTCCAGCCGGGCGGCTCCAGGATCGCCAGCTCTTCTTCGGTGAACCGTGGGCGTGGCTCGGTCAGGCGCTCGATGAGATCGGTGTACTTGGCTCGGCGCTCATCGCTGCACAATGCGACCGAGTAGTCCATGTGGTAGCGGAGCGAGGCGATAGCCAGATCGTTGAAGGAGTCATCGAACTCGTCCAGTATCCAGTCGATAGGCAGGTCGAACCCGACCAGCTCCCGGTACGACTTGCCGCGCCCGTAGAAGGTGACGTCCCAACCGAAGAACGGCATCGCGAACACCCGCTCACGGCAGCGCCCGCGGCCGGTAGCCCAGCGCGGACCTTGGTCGAACTCCGGGTACCACGTTTGGATGTGCACCGACCAACCGACCCATGGAATGCGAACGGCTTTGAACATCAGGCCACCTCAGAAGTCATCGCGATCGGGAATCCCCCCCCGAGGACGAACAGACCTGTTCGAGGAGGCGAGGTTCATGCCTCCAGGTTATCTCATTCAAACGATGAGATTCAATACATTCGATCAAATGTCAACGAGCGTGGTGTTGTCGGCGAGTGGCGCCGAGTCGTCGGCGAGGATGTCGACCTGTGTCCGGTAGCTGCCGCAGTCGAGCTCAGCGGTCAGACGGCAGTGGTAGTGGCCGGCGAAAAGGCGCCGCGGTTGAACAACGTCGACGACCTCACGCAGGCGCGCGCGGTGCACGTCAGCCGCGTAGATCTCCGCTTGCGGGAAGCCGAGCGGGTTGCTCTCAATGCACGGGATACGGACGCCCGAGGGCACGTCGTGGCAGATCATCACGTCGGCCGCTCCCCCGGCTATCGCACGGTCGGCTTCGGCCTGCGTAATCGTCTCCCGCCGCCACCAAGACTTGCCGGGTACGCGCCATGGCCGGTCGACGGAGTGCGCACCACCAAGCGCGAGGAACGAGACACCGCCCCAAGTCCATCGGTAGCAGCGAGGTAGGTAGAAGATGTTGGGGCGCAGCGGGATCGCAGTGCAGCCGTGTTCTTGCTCGCGGGTGTCGAGGTAGGTCCAGTTCTCATGATTGCCTGGCACGAACCCGAGAACGAGCCCAGCGTCTTCGAGCGCGCGCTGAACTGCTGCCATGAACTTCGGTTTGAAGTCGTAAGCGAAGTCGCCGACGTGCACGATGACGTCAGCGCCCTGCTCAGCCGCGTACTCAATTGCGCGAACCGCATGGAACTGGTTGCCATGCCAATCGCCCGCGATCGCCAGCCGGGTCGGCGCGAGGTCTTCCCAGGCGGTCACTCGGTGTCGTCCTTGAACATGTTGCGGATACCGCCCTTGTACAAGGTGTCGAAGGCGCCTTCCCAAGATCGCCCACGCAGTCGAGTTAGATCGAGTTTGCCGCGTACCTTGTTGTGGCCATCCATGTACCCGCCCTCCGCGTACTCGACCAGTTTGTCCACGACTGCTTCGGGCTCGATGTCGGCTGGGATCTGGTAGGGCATCTCGTAGTAGCCTTCTGCGGCGGTCGCTTCGGCTTCGGCGGTCTCAAGGATTTGTTCCAGCTCGGCGAGGGCGGCTTCGTTACCGTCCTTCTGAAGCCAGAACACCCACCGTTCGCCTTCGTGGTCGTTGTTTTCGATGTAGCGGACGAACAGGGTCATTCGTTCTCCAGGAGCTTCAGGTAGTGTTCGCGGTCGTCGTAGTAGGGCCGATCGCGATCCATGCGAGACGGTGTTTCAGAGTGGCGTAGTCGCCTGTCCGGTGCATTTCGTGGAGGTCTTCGAACGTGCAGCCGAGACGGGAGAGCGCGTTGCGGATCGAGTGCGCCGTGTCGAGTTCGGTCACCACAATCACCATGTCTTCGGCACTCACCGGCTGTCCACCTTCACCCAGTCGGGCGCGTAGCGGCGGGCCATGCCAGCCAGGTGGTCGCGGCCAACCGGATTCGCGCTATGAATGGTGAGCCGCAGCGGCCACCAATCGTGTTCACACATCCAGAGCATGACCGGGCGTGTGGTGTCGTCGCCGCCCAAATCGTGGTCGAGGGAGATGGCTTCGACGGTGTGCCCATCCAAGCGGTAGGCGCTGAGGATCGAGAGCGCTTCGGCGCTGGTCTCAACACGCACCCAGCCGTCGGGCGCGGGCCGCTCGTCATCAACGAAGAGCTTCACGCACCCTCCAGGGACTGGAGGCAATGGGTGAGGAAGTCCGCGGGCAGGTCGCCTTTGATCTCCATGTCACGGCCGATCCACTTGTACCACTCGACCCGCGCGCCGGTCGGCTTGTACAGGAAGTTCGGCAGCTCGGTCGAGCACGTCGGCAGGCACCTGCCTTGCTTGTTGACCCATTCGCTGTAGGCGGCGCACTGTTCGCAGTCACATCCGCCAGGGTGATTGTCCAAGTCGAGGTCGTACCAGCGGTTGTTGATGCGGTCCATGTGCCCGCAGTCGCAGTCACCCCAGTAGAAGGGGCGCATCACGAAAACGTCTGTCTCGTGGGCGAGCCCGTACCCGTCATCTCCACCGAGGCCGCCCCAAAGTACCTGTCTGGTGGCGTTGGCGATCGCGCGTGTGAGTGCCCGCAGCGAGGTCGACACATCGTCGTCGCTGATCGGCGGGAGAATCACGAGAACTTCGTTGCCGCTCATGCCCACCTTCCTCTCTGGCTGACACGCACCTTCAGGGTGCCTCCAGGGCGGCACCTCACGGGTAGTGAGTCGCCGTTGTTCAACCACATCCAGTCGATGCAGCGGCCCTCTCGCCATATCGAGAGAGCGCATGCGTTGATGCGTTCGAAGCAGACGAACTCTGCCTCCTCCGCACTTCCCCATTCGTGCTGGATGGGCATGCCGTCACCCGCCGCCAGGTGATCGGCACCTGTGTAACCGGGGCAACCGTCATGCAGCTTCAACACGACTTCGTCGCCGACGTGCAGGCGGTACAGGTCAGCGAGTGTCTTCATCGACCGCTTCCCCATCCGAGCCTCCGGATCGAGCGGGCGCGCGCGACGCGGGCGTCCAGGCGGGCGTCGAATTCCGCAGCAGCGGCGGCCCATTCGGCGCGTTCCTGCTCGCTCTCGGCGTATCGGAGCCCGACACGATCCGCGGTGCGGGAGTGCCAGCGAACGGTTGGGTCCGCCCATGTGAGTTCCCGCCGCAGAACAGCAGCGGCGATGTTGTCGGCAAAGCAGGTCCAGAACATGCCTTTGCAGTGCATGAACACTCCGCGCTGATGGGCGTAGAACCACCAGTCACCCAGCTTGTTTCGCAACCTTATCCCCTTCGAACGGTCGGACATCGAACGCCACGATCGCGCCGATCGCATGCGCGTAGGAACAGATCATTTGCAGTCGCGGGTTGGCTTTCGGATCCTCGAACCGGGCGATGTGCTCGACGCTGACACCAAGCCGTTCGGCGACGTCCTCACGGCTCAGTCCAGCGTCCTCACGCGCCCGAACGAGGTCGGCTTTGAATGCGTTCCGGTTGGCCGCCAGCTGGGCGGAGAGCGCACGACCAGCCGCCTGCGCTCTCCTCCACCCCAGCAGACCCGAAACCAGGTTCAGGAGATCCACGGCCACGTGCCGTTGCGCCCGGATTCCAACAACGGAATCAGGCGGAAGCCGCTGTCATTCAACCCGCCGAACGTGTGCCTGAACGGACCGGACTCCGCATGACTCGCTCGGTATCCGGCGAGGTTCCATGTGTACAGCGGCGTCTGCTTGGGGATTGCCGCGCCAGGATTCCCTGTGCCGCCCGCCTGTTCGTCGGTGAGGATGACGACACGGTCGTGGTTCGCGAAATGCTTCTGCACGGCTTCTCGGGTGGCTGTACCGCCGCCGAGGAACCAGCCACCCGACTTCCAACGGTCCAGCGACTTCAGCAGCGACTCACCACGCGGGCGGTCGAACACCTTCGTCCTCGCGCCGACAGGGTCACCCCAGTAGATGGCAGTCGACGAGAACGACACCACGTCCGCGTCCGCGCAACGCGACGCCAACGCGATCCCGAACAGCGCCGCGGCATCCCACCGCATGAGCGTCCCGTCCTTGCTGAAGCCAGCGTCCATCGACGACGAGGTGTCCACGAGGATCAGGGTGCGGCCCGCGAGCTTCGGAATGTTGCTGAGCGAGTGATCCAACGCCTGCTCCAGCGGGTACGCCCACCGCAGCGACGGCGCCGCCTTGTACGCGGACAGGAACCGCATCGGCAGCTGCCGCGACCGCGCAACCTGCTCGGGGTCGGCGAGTTTCGCGATCACCTGCGCCGCCACCTTGTCGGACACGCCCGCCTGATCGAAGTTGCGGAGGTTACGCAGCAGCGCCATGTAGCCCATGGACGGGATGATGGCTTCCCACAGTTCCTTCGTCCACGGTCCGTTCACCAACGACGGAACGTCTTCCCATGTCATGCCGGACTGCGCGAGCACCTCCGACAATGGCGTCAGTTCGTCACCGGTGTAATTCGCGCGCTTCACGATCTCCTCCGGTGTCCAGTTGCGGACGTTCCGGTTCTTCACCAACATGTTCAGCGCGTCGGGGATGTTCTCGCCCCGGTTGTGTCGGCGATCGAGGGCATGCCGGAACAAGTCGGACTGCCAGTCAGCTTTGGGCTCGGGGTGAGTGAGGTCGATGACGTCGCCGAACCGGAAGCCGTGGGATGCGGTGTCGTACTTCAACAGCGACCGTTCCGAAAACAGCCTGACCGCCGCGTCTGCAACGCCTCGCTTGACCGGCTGCGGGAGCACCGGCGCGGTCGGCATCTTACCGCTCTCGTGGGGTGTGCGCCCTCCCGGCCAGCCGTACTTCGAGGCCCAGTAGGCCAGCATCTCCCCCGGCTCGTCGGCGCGCTGAAGAACGGACGAGATGACGTGCCGGTTGTTGCCTGTGATGCCGGCGTCGAGGCGGGCTTTCACGTATTCGGCGGCGCCGACGAGCGATGCGGTGCGCATGTTGGCTTCGGGGCCGCGGAGCCACGCGAGGAGCTGGGCGGTCCAGTCGCCGTCTTTGACGGCCATCTTCCGCACGAGCTTCTGGTAGCGACCGTCACGGACGGCAGCGGACTCATAGAAGGAGTCGGTGCCTACGAAATTTGAGACTGCCAAAAGAAGCAGTTCGGAGCGTGCGTCGCGCAAGAATCCGTCCGCACCCTCGTGGGTGGTGGTCTTCTTGCTCTTGGTGCGGATCGGTCCGACAGCGACTGGGCGTGCCTTGGCGGGGGTATTGAAGCGGGCCATAAGAAATGCCTCCCAACGGGTTCCTGGATTGCGCTGGGAGGCTTCAAGCGGTGCTGTCAACAAGGCGAGGTGGGTGACGTGCGGGTTTGAACCGCTAGCTCGCAGGAGCACTGCGAGTTTCAACCAAAGAAGTAACCCACTTCTACGGATCAGCACCTTGTGAAGTTCTCCCCGGTTTCCCGGATGCCCTTGGGAGGCAGTCACAGTAGGGCGCTGACAACAAGACGGTGTAGGTGACGTGTACGAGTGCTGCCGTTACACCACATCTCGCGCTATGGCGAGATGGCGGGAGTTGAACCCGCTCTACGCGCTCCCAATGCGAAGTAACCCACTCCTACGGACCAGCGCCCCTGTGAAGTTGTCTCCCGAGAACATGACCGCAGTCGGTGTCTTTATCAACCAGAATGAGAAGTAACCGTCTGCGTTCGCACCGGGATCCGATGCTTTCATTCACTGTAACACATCGCATTCACTGGATGCAACAGCGTTATTCGAGCACGCCTTCCGGGAGGCCCGCGCCGATCGTTCGAGCGAGGATCGCGAAGTATTCAGGCGCCCACGTGGTTGTGCAGGCGAGGCAGTGCGCACCGGATTGGTTGGCCTGCAACACCGCCCGCCGCACCAGCTCCCCGCTGCCGTCGTCAACATGCAGGGTGGTTTCACCGCAAGCCGGGCAGGCAGCTCGCAACTCCCACGTGTGTGTGACTTCCTCGGGCAGCAGCGTTTTCACGCGCTGCACCCAGTCTTCGACGGTGCGTGTCATCCGCCGCAACTCCCCCACATCCTGCGGGCGCCAATCGTGGTCGACGAGGGCATGCAAACGTCGCACGGTGGCGGGCAGGCCGTGGTCGTCCGCGGGCAGGTGACGCCACCATCCGGCTACGGTGCGGTCGATCTGATGCAGCAGGCTCGCGGCGTCGATCCACAAGGGCGGCCGGGATTTGTAGACGGTGCCGGCGGTTGGGTCGCTGCGTTGTTCGCCGTGTCGGGCTTCGAGGAGTTCGGCGTAGAGGCTGTCGAGGACGATGGTGGTGGTTCCGTCGTCGCGGGTGATGGTGTCGGGGCGCAGGCCGATGAGCGCATGGACAGCGTCGACAAAGGCGGTGTGCGCGCCCGCGACTAGCTCAGGGGTCGCTTCACTCAAGGTTGGGTGCCTCCACGCAGTACTCGAACTCGATGTGAGCGAACCGCCCGAGATGCGTGCGCAGCTCGTCTAGGAGGTCGTGGCCGCCGACGTTCAATTCCTCGTCGGTCCACAGGTATCCGGTGTACTCGGAGTAGCAGTGGGTGTAGTCGGCATCGATGGCGCCGACTGCGATCTTGGCGAGGTTGTCGGTCAGTTCTTCGGCGCACCGTTCGGTGTCGGTGATCCAGTAGCGGACTGTCGCGAACCGTCCCCACTGGTCTAGCCCGTCTTCGATGCGCTCAGCTAAGGGAACATCGATATCGGCGAGGAATAGGGCGTCGTCATGTTCGCCGCATGGGGCTTCATGTATGCGTCCCCGATAGATCTGGCGCACGCCGTTCATTGCTCATCTCCGTCGTGTTGATGGTTTTCGCGCACACATCGCAACTGGCAGCTCAGGGTGCATTCGTCAAGGTCACGGCCGGTCGACGTTGGGCAGCAGCACTTCAGGTTTGAAGACAACCCGGTAGTGGTCGGTGGAGACCTGCGTGCCGTTGGTTTGCTCAGACATCACGGTCACGTTGTCGGACAGGTGCACCGTGTGCTTGATGTAGGAGCCGTCGTCGAGCTTGCAGATGATGTCAGCGCGACTGTCCGGCCACTCGATGGAACACCTGCCCTCGACAACCAGCAGGTACTTGTCGGTGACACCGTTGATGGCGACGATCCGGCGGCTGATCTCGAACTGTTCGGCGGCCTTCTTGATGTTTTCGTTGGCTACGTCGGCGTCGGACGAGCAGCCCGCCATCAGGCTAGCGGCGAGCGTGATACCGGCCATCGCAGCCGCGACCCGCAGCCACTTGGTGTTCTTCATTCGTCCTCCTGAGCAGGTTCGTTGACGATGCGCCCCATCTCTTCAGGAGTGAGGACGGGTTCTGGTGCGGCGTAGATGCATACGCCGTCGATTCCGATGCCGAGCCGTTCAGACAGCTTGATCGGCGCGCCGCCTCGGATGATGCCGCCGCGGGCGTACTTCTCGGTCTCGCTCAACGTTCTCTCCGTTGTTCGTCCTGGCGTGTGGCATCCAGGCAGGGGCATTCGTCGTAGGCGCGGCAGAACTGGGCGGTGCAGGGTGAGCCGTTGTCGTAGAACTGGCGCGGTTTGGTGCGGTGTTCGCGGTTGCGTCGCCACGGCATCAGGGGCATGTGCAGTCCGTCCAAAAGTGTCCGCAGGCGATGCAGCAGTCGTCAGCGTCGAGCCAGTCGGGGATGTCGTCGTAGTCATCCATGACGGCGTTGTCTCGCGCGTTCGATCGCGGCCCGCAGTTCGGGGCTGGGTACGGCACCGCTGGCCGCCATCTTCGCGAGCTGGCCGGGCTTAACCGTGATCTTGTCCACCTGGTAGCGCGGCACATAGGTGTCGTCATCATCGTCGGCGGTCATGCCGGAATTCCATGTGCTGCAAACGCGCTGCCTGCCGGACCGCTTCCGAGGTGTCGAGCGGATTCCCGGTTGTGATGTTGTAGACGTTCGTCGGCTGGTTCAGCCTCCGGAGGCGTTCGTTCTCGTCGGTCAGCGCGCGGACTTTGAGCTGTTGCAGCGCGAACACAACGTTCCAGACGAACATTCCGACGGAGTACGACGCAATCGCTCCCTGGCTGGCGCTCCAAGCCCACGCGGCCACGCCGATCCAGCCCACCGGCCACACGAGATCTACCCAACTCCCGTACATTTTGATTGCGTCGAACTGGCGTTTGATCGCGACGATCATTCGGGGTTCTCCTGTTCGCCGAAGAGGTCGGCGGGTGCGATGGGCCGGGTGTGGTGTTGGAGGGCGTGCGCGAGGGAGAGGGCGCGGACTTCCTCTTTGGTGAGTTCACGTCCGGTCCACAGCGGGCAGCCGTGGGAGAGGCACACGTATTGGGCGACGCCCACGCGTTTACTCATCGCCTGTTGCGGTGTCGTCGATGTTCTCGGCCGCGCGAACCAGCTGAGCCAAAGTAAAGCGAACGCACACAGCCCACGCAGCAACCAGGACAGCGACCGCCACACCACTAATTGCAGTCCGGTTCATCGGGTTCGGTCTCCTCATACACCACCCACGGGAGACCTTTCACCGAGGGCAAGAATTCGTCGAGCGGGTCATAGTCTCGCTCGTCTGCTTCATTGAATTTGTCGACGCTCATTAGCATCTCCTCGTGTTCAAATGAAGCGTATCGATCAAGTCAAACCGGGTTTTCGTGCTCAGAAGATGGTGACCGTATGCCCGCGCCACGGGAACTTAGATTGCTCCAACTTCACCCCAGTGACAGTGAGGTTTTCGAGTATGCATCCGCCGTCTTCGAGCGGGTTTTCAAACTCGATCTGCACACTCAGCTCGGCCGGGAACTCCGACAACCGTGCAATCAACTCCGCGACCGTCAATGCAGCCACACACCTTCGCCGTACCGGAGCGCAGTCCCGAAGTCGGCGTCCCAGTGCATGAGCGCCAGGCTGTGCACCTCTGCGACAAGCGCCTGCAAGTCAGCCGCCGACGAATCTAGACGCAAATCCTCCGCGGAAACGTAGATCGGTTCCATCATGCGGCTTTTACTCATGGCTTGGACGGCTTCAGCGAGGCGGGCGCGTTCGTCTCGTAGTTCGTTCAGCAGCGACAGGGTTCCGCCGTCCGGGCCGATCCACTCCCGTGCCTGCTGGCTGAGGTTTTCGGGGTAGTCGCCGCCCATGTAGGGGAACGGGATTGCATGCGAGATCTCGTCGAACAGTTCGTCGGACAGCCGGTCGCCCATCACTTGTCCCCTACTTGTTCCCATGCGGTGGTGTGGATTTGGCGTTTCTGGACGACGACGGGGTAGCCCATCTTGCGGAGCCCGTTGCGTTTCTCCAACCACGTCGCCCTGTCCGACAGGAGGGTGAATTCTTCGCCGGTTTCCGGGTCCCGGTAGGTGATCCTGTATTCGTCACGTGACGTCGCAGGCTCACCCGGCGGCGGCAACAAGGGCTCGTCATAGACGGCGGTCACGCGGCCTCCTGGTCGGTCAGCGGCAGCCCGTAGCCTGCGCGGCGCAGCAGCTCCAGGAATTCAGTCATCGGCATGATCGCCAGCTGGTCACCGGGCCATCCGACCCCGCGGCGCTTCCATGCGATGAACCCCACCTCGGCGCCGGCGGTTTCGGTCTGCTCGCGGAGCCCGGTCACCCATTCCGTCCATCGTGGTGTGACGACGTTCTTGCATTGGGCGATCACTCCGGGCGCCAGCCCTACGGTGGGGTCGAGGTGGATGTCTCCGCCGTCGCGCTCGTATCCGGCGCGGGTCCGTTCGGCGTGGGGGAATCCGGCGAGCCGGTAGAAGTCGCGTTGCTGCCGCTCGAACTCGTCGCCCTTGCGCTTCTGCTTGCTGGTCACAGCGGCATCACCCGCGTGTACAGGTTTCCGTACGCCCAAAACTGTTGCTTGCACCTGATACAAAACACGTCGGCCCCATTCGCGAGCGCGTCTTCGATCACTCGCCGATCGTGCGCCTCACATGCTGCGCAGAACAGGTAGTCGCGGCATCCGTGCTGGTCGATGAATAGTTCCGCTGGCGGACGAGCGCCGTCTTGATGCAGCTTGCTCACACACATCACTTCGTGGTCGAGGTGTTCGATGCCGTCGACGATTTCGAGGGTTTGGGTGGTCATGCGATGCGCCTTTCGCGGGCGACGTTTTTCGTCGTGTGCCAGTGCTGTCCGGATGGGCATTGGTAGGCGCGTGCGGGTCGGGCGCCAGGTGTTGGGCGGAGGATGTAGTTGCGGATGGCGTTTTCCGCGTGCACCTGGTTGGGGTACGCCTTCTTCTTCGGTGTCGGGCAGACCGGTTTGCTCGCGTGGATGACGTGCGAGTAGAGGTTCGCGACGGCTTTTTGCCGGTTGTAGGAGACCGAGGAGAACCCGCACAGGCATTGCGCGGCATACGATTTGCCGCCGGTGTCGACGCGGGTGAGGACGTGTTGGGTTGGGTTCATGACACGCCTCGCAGTTGCGTTTGAAGGTCGGCGATGAGCTGGGCGTCCCGCTGTTGTTTGGTGGCGATCGCTGTCCACCCTTCTTGGGTGTCTCGCTGCAACTGTTCGTAGGTGTTGCGGGCGGCTTCCCACTCGTCGAGGATGGTGCCGAGGTTGTTGCGCATCCACGCGATCAGCTCGGCGTCGGCGAGCCCCCAAATGACTTGCAGTCCTTCGTCTTCGGTCATCTCAGCGACGGTCGCGTAAGAGTGCGGCACACCCTCAACTTCTGGGCCGCCCCAGCTATCAACCCACAGGCAGTCCCGGTTTCCGTCCTCGGCATTGCGCAGATCGGTGACTTGCCATGGCCCGTTGGTGGCTTCGGCGAGCAACCGTCGCCCTTCGGTGATGAGGTCACGATCGGTCATCAAGGAAATCCTGTTCGTCAGCGAAGTACGCCTCGGTCGGGTTCTGCGCATCCACCAAGATCAGGCGGCGCGCGGATGTGATCCAGTCAGGCGAGATATGTGAACTGAACCCGGCAGCAGGCGGCAGGAGTTCGAATAACAAGTGCCCGTCGGTAACGTGGAGCGGCAGCACCAGGGCGAGACAGTTGGTGAAGGTGCCGCCATACGGGTAGTCGCCGGTGATGTCCCAGATGGACTGAGGTTCGGCGGCGAGCCACGGTTTCCGCATCAGGGTTTGCGGGTCGGTCATGTCGTCTTCTCCATTCGGGTTCGGCGCCACACGGATGCGACTCCTCCGTGTGATCGGGCGGCTGTTGCCTGGACTCCTGCTTTTTCGATGACGCCTTCACGGCGGAGACGCAGCAGCATCGGCCCGAACTGGCGGGGTTCCGGCATGTCAGGCCAGCCTGCCGCTTTCATGCGTGCGTAGATGTCGGCGTTCACGAACTCTGTGCCTGCTGGCAGCTCGTGGATCAGCTTCTCCGCGCGCTGGATGTAGACGAACGCGGGCGGGGTCGCGGCGGTCATCGGCACCGCCATTCGTCGTCTGTGAACAGGTGGTCGCGTCCGTACCGCTCGGCGCATACGAAGCATTCGCGGAGACGCACCGGATGCCCTACCGTGTCTGCCAGACCCGAGTCATGCCCTGGGAAGATGGTGCCCTCCAGGTACTGTTGGCCGGTTTTGATGCTGCGGAGTGCGCAGGTGTCGCACCGGTACGCCTTGCGGGCGCGGCGGAGCCGGGTCGCGGCGGTCATGCGGCGGCCCTCGGTTTCTTCTGACCGGTCCACGGCAGGTGCAGGCCGTCACCCGGTCGCCGCGGAACGTAGTGGCAGTGAATATGCGCGACAGATTGAGTGGCTGCTGGTCCGCTGGAGGTGATGAGGTTGAAGTCCTCGCCCTGGCTGTTGGCGTACGTCGCGGCGTAGCTCATCGACACTCGGACTGCTTCGGCGTGTGGGTGTTCGGCGTGCCAGGCGGGCAGGAACAGCATGTGTCCGGGCGTGACTGGGTTGAGGGGTGTGAACCGGACGACGGTGTCGGCGTATTCGTATTCGTAGTCTTCTGCGGCGATGCGGTCGCAGAACACGCATCCGTCACGGAGGTCGGGCGCCAGGCCGCGCCATGATCGTTCAGCCACGTCGTTGCTGCTTCCGCGCTTTGCGGGCGGCCTTGTTCTTGGTGCGCCGCTTCGCGACCTCCGAGTGCGAGACGGTGCCCTCGTACATCGGCTTGTGTTGCAGACCCCGCAGAACACCTTTCGGTTCCCGAGGGTCGATCGGCTGGTTGTCAGCCATGAGTGAGTCCTCCTCGGACGGTTAGGCGGCGAGGTCGTCGTGCGTGTAGAGCGGGATCACGTTAGGGGTCTTGGGGCTGTCGTCGCCGTCGCGCCAGATGCGGCCCGCCCATATGCCGGGGATCGACGTCGAATACTCGGTTACCAAGTCGGCGTGGATCTTCGCGCATGCGGTCTTCGCCTTGGCCGGGCATGAGCCGCACAGCTGTTGGGACCGGAGCCGACGCTCTTTCGCAGCGAAGTCGGATTCGCCGTCGATGCGAAAGTCCCATTGGGAGGCGCCGCGGTGCTGGCGCATCCATTCCCGCGACTCTTCGGACGTGCAGGGCGCGTCTTTGAAGGGTGATGGTGGTAGCTGCCTCACTGCTTGGCCGCCGCGATGATGGGGGCGATGAGGATGCCGATGGCGAGGATGGGGATTGCGGCGAGGACGCCGAGGAGGGTGAGGAGCGGGTGGGGTTTGAGGCTGTTCATGGGGTGCTCCAGATCGGGGATTGTATTCGCGCTTGTGGCAGTGGTTTTCGCTTGCGTCGGCGATGGTTTCGTCGTCTTGCTGCCGGTTTGCGGTAATGTCGAGTTCACTGGAAACAATATCATTCACTGTATGCGCACACAATGCTGGAGATAGCAAACGGGGCGGGATTTCTCCCGCCCCGTCAGGGTTTGCTGTGTTCAGTTGTCAGCTGGACTGGCCCAGTTCGGCCCAGACTTCGACGCTGTCGCCGACGTGGGTTCGGACTTGGTCGCGGTCGAGTGCGACGACGATCCGGCCAGCGTGGTTCTCGACGGTGAGCAGCGCGTATTTCGCGCCGCTCTTCCCTTCGGCGACTTCGAGCTTGATTGTGGCGTCGGTTTCGGTCGTGATCAACTACTTCACCTCGGGGGTTGGTTATGCGGCTCGGGCGCCGCGGCGTGGACGGCCTGCGGACCGGCGTCCGATGCCGCGTTGCATCGGGACGACGCGTCGGCCGCGCGCCTGGTCTTCGGCTGGCTTGGTGACGGTTGGGTGTTCGGCGGCACGGATTTTCGCGGCCGTGTGTAAGGCTTCGACGTACTGTTTGATGGCGTCGTCGTATCCGCTACTGCTGCGGCCGATCCAGTCGGCGTGTTCGCTGAGGTCTTCAAGCCGCTCGTACATGCGGCTGCCGTATCCGCCGATGTAACTCATGCTGCTGCTCCTGTGATTTCGACCGCGGCGGCGCGGTATTTGTTGATGCCCCAGACGATGGCGTGGCAGGCACGCAGGTAGTGGATGGACCAGTCGTTGAGGTCCCATTCCCACGAGTCCTCGAAGGTGAACGGGGTGCCGTCGTCGAACCAGTAACGGAAGTCGTCGAGCGCAAACCGCTCCGAACCGTGGCCGGCATGGCTGAGAACGTCCTCACGGATCTCGTGGAACAGTGCAGCGTTCTCGCCGATCCAGTCTTCGCGACGCTCCCAGAAGTAGCGGACCACCTCGGTGGTGAACTTCTCTGCCGATACCGCCTCGATGTCCGTTCCTCGGGCTACCAGCTTCTCCGCCCAGTAGCCAGGATTGATGCGCTCCATGCCGGATGCCGAGAAGAACTCGAACATGTCCGAGATGCGCGCGAACGTGAACGAATAGAAATCGCCGGTGATCGCCAAATATCCAGGCCAGGTGACGAGTTCAAACCAGCCGACACTGCCGCGCGCCCCGAACTGGATGTGCCGGTACAGGCCGTCATCGTGCAGAACAGTCATCTCGTGCCTAGCGGCGTAGGCGAGAAAGTCACGGTAGGAGTCTTCGTAGTTATTCACCGCTGGTCACCTCCTCGGGTTCCCACAGCACGATGGCGGGCAGGTCGTCGAGTTCGTCAGTGCCGATGGGGATGTCGTCGTCCTGCGTCTCCGCCCAGTCGGACCGAAACCCGTGACGATCGGCGGCGCCGTAGTGGCAGGTCTTCTCCGCGATCCGCCCTTCGGCGGTGCGCACGACTGCACCTTCCGGCAACGCGTCCAACTCCGCGGGAGTCTCGATGCGGCGTGCGGGTGGACGCCAACCTGCGGCGATCACCACGGCCGCGCGGTGCTGGTCGATATGGCAGTCGAGCGCTTCCCCGCACGAACACCAGAACCCCCGAGCGGCTGGTTGATGGAGGTTGATCAACTCGGCCAGGGTGTCGCGGTCACACATCGTCGTCGCCCTCCTCGTCGAAGAGGTCCCAGGTAATGAGCCCCTCGGGCGGGTTCCAGTAGCCGTCGGCATCAACGGATTCGCAGAATTTGCGGAGGTCCGCACGTGCGACTTTCGCGCACCAGGCATTCGCCGGGTACGCGCCCGGTCGAAAGCCTTCACGCACCGTGATGGTCTGCTGATCCCATCCATCCCAGCCATGCATCGAGGACGTGCCATGCTCGTCCGCGCGGGCGAACCGGTCCGCTGCGGCGTGCTCGTAGGTGGCCTCCAGCTCTGCGCGAGTGCCGCACTGGATCGGCGCATCCACGACAGACGAGTAGACGACGTAGAAGTCCTCGTCGCGAATCGGTTTGATGATCGTGTGGCCCATCACGCCTCCTCGGTGGGGATGTGCAGGACGGTGATCGGGCCGGACCCATACGGCCGGTCCCAGCTGGTCGAGGTACCGGCGTGCCACCACCAGCCGTCGCGCTGCCAAGCCTTGCCGTTGCGCAGGATCACCGACCCATTGGGAAGCTCGCCGGCCTCGGCGTCAGTGACCACGCTGGCGGGTGGACGCCAACCGGCCGCGATGACATCTGCCGCGGTCTCGTTCCAGCTGGCTCCGCCGATTTCACGGGCCTGCCTGTCGGTCGATTCCGCCATCACGCGCGCAAGATTCTTGCGGATCGAACTGTCAGACATCGGTATTCACATCCGCAGCGATCAGTGCGCGGGCGCGTTCGCGGATACGCCGGTCGGCGTCTTGCAGGTAGCCAGTCAGCTTGATGTACAGCTGGGTCGGCTCGTAGGAGAGCATCGTCGGTGTGGTGTCGAACCGCAGACCGTGACGAGCGAGGTCGGTGACGAACTCCTCCAGCTCATCGACACGGTGCGCTTGTTCACGGATGATCAGCACCGCCTGCCACTTTTCGCCCGCCACGGCTTCAACCTGCTCCTCCAACTTGGCGACGCGGGCGCGCGCACGTTTGAGGTTGGCGCCGAGGTCGCTGACGTTCTCCCACACCGCAGCCCAGTCCCCGTCGCCGTCCGCGTTGATGGCGTCGTGAAGTCCGGTCGCGTCCAACGCGATTGCGTTGAGGCGCCGGATCATTTCGCCGCGGTCTTTGCCGCCATTACGGAGTCGTTCGACTTCGGCTTCCAGTTCACCAATTCGATCGTTCGTCATCGGTGATCTCCTCTCCTCCATGCAGCGGACGCCGCAGAACCTTCACGGGCAGCGGGATCGTGGAACTGTCGTAGTCCTCGTTGTCGGTGCCGGTCTTCCACCAACCCGCGTGCGGCAGGCCACCAGAGAGTTCCGACTCGACGTTGTCGACGTCGCGTTCGTAGATGTGCCCGCGGGCGTCCTCGATGACTGCTGGCACCACGGATTCCCAGCGATCGCGGGCGTCGGTGAGCGCTTGAGCGGACTGGAGCCTGTCGAGTTCGTCCACGGATTCGATGACTCGTGCGGGTGGCTGCCAGCCTGCGGCGAGGATGGCGTCAACGGTGGCTTGCTGGTGGTCGTAGGAGACGTGCTGGCGAACGATGTCGGCCAGGGTGTCGCGGTCAGGCATGGCGGATCTCCCGCCCGTCGAGGTCGGCAGCGAGCGCGTCGAGGACCTTCGAGTCGTGGGCGGCGATGAGGTCGCTGAGCCAGTCGAGAGCGTCGCGCTCCGGGACACCGAACATGCCGGCGGCTTCGTTCGGGTCGAGTCCGAGGAGTCGGGCGGCGACGTCTTCGGTGTTGCTGGTTTCGCCGGTGCGGAAGTCGATCACTTCGGACGCATCGGCGTAGGGGCGGTCGTCGTAGAGGAATCCGTACTCGCCGTGGATCTGGATCACCCATCCGGCAACGCATTTCCGCCACTTGCTTTGGTCGTGGTCTTTGGGGTTCTGGGTGAGGTGGTCGAGCACCTTACGCATGAGGGGGATGGTGTCGGGCATTTCGGTTCTCCTGGTTGAGGCTTGGTAGGGCTGGCGGCCCGAGAGATTGCGGGTCGATCTCGGGCCGCCGCCCTCCTCCTGTGCTGGCCGTCGAGCGCGCGTTTCTCGTGGGTCGCGGCGGCGAGCTGGGAGGTCTATTGCGCGGCGAGTGCCACTTTCACTTCATCGAGTTCGTGGGCTTCGACTTCGGTCCACTCGAACTCGCCGTCGCCGTCGGGTTCCCACCGGGAGACGCCTATTTGTGTCGGCCTACCGGTTTGGACGAGGCGGATGTGGTCGAGGACTGCGATGGCTTCGACGAGATGCTGGACCGGTTGCGTGTAGGAGCGGACTGGCGGCATTGGCACGTACCAGACGACCAGGTCACCAGGCTTCGGGGCGCTCATGCTGCAACTCGCTTCGGCGGCCACCACGGCTGGTAGCGCTCGCGGTCGCTGGTCGCTTGCCGAAGCGCGTAGCTGAACGCGTTTTGCCATGCCGGGAAGGTGGCGACGCATTCCCACTCGTCGCGTCCGGTGGGGCGGGATACGGCCCACTCTCCAATAGGTGTGCGGTACACGAACGGCTTGTTCACGGCAGTACCTCCACGAAACCGTCGGGGTATGCGATGTCCAGCTCGTAAAGGTATTCCGCGGATGGGTTTTCGGGCGTAGTCGATACCGCGAATCGGATATCTTCACTGCGCTGCCACACGTATATGCTGGCTTCGCCGATGCCTTTGAACTTCACACCCATTGGCACGTCCTCGGCTCGTGGCCACGTGCGCAGTTCCGTCACGTCTGCGACTTCGGCATCTGCCTTCGGGTCGTCTACTTCCTCCAACCTGAGCAATTCAACTGTTGTGACGATCCGCAACGGAGTCACCTGTGAGTGCGCACGAAACGCGTAGGCGAGCCCGAACCCCAGTCGGGAGATGTATTCGATGATCACCCGGCGTGCTTGTTCGGCTTCTTCCAGCGTGTCCCACACGTAGGCGCGTTCGCTCGCCGAAATCCACATCGCTACGCCGTCTTCGGGGTCGTTGCCGGGGTAGTCGTAGACGAGGCGTCCGTCTGGCTGCCGGATCGCGTACTTGATGCTTCTTTGCTCGGTCATCGCTGGATGTCTTTCTCGAATCGGTCGGCGAGCGCGGCGATTTGGGCTGCGGCTTGACCGTGGTTGTTCCACCGGAGGTCGTGCTCGATAGCGCGGAGTTCGTCAGCCGCGCGAGCGAACCTTGCGGCGGCCTGCTGCTCGTGCCTGCAATCGGTCACCGCTGGACCTCCAGTGCGTGAGCACACGCGGCGACCGCGCCGGCAATGTAGTTGGCTTGCTCTTTGTGGCCGATGACGTGCCATTCGGCGCGAACGTCGGCGGGGTCGGTGCCGATTTCGTTGCGGTGGATGGCGCCGAAGATGACGAGCGCGAGCGCTTCCAACTCGGGATCCCACATGTCGTTGGGGTTCACTTCTGCTCCTGGTGATCTTCGAGCCACGCGGCGAGGCGGGCGATGGTCTCGCGGACGTCGGATTCGTTGAGCTCAGCCGAGATACGGACGCGGCTCCCGACCGCGGTTGCGATGCGCAGGCGGCACCATTCGGTGCCTTCCTCCCCCGCGACCTCGACGGCGTACCCGTCGTGGTCGGTGATCGGTTCCTCCCCGTAGTAGGTGACGGGGCGGCCTGCCGGATGCCGGGTGATCATCACGCCACCGCCTTCCCTGCTGCGCGCGCCTCTCGTACCTCTGCGCTCCGCAACATGTGTTTCGCGTGCTCCAGCTGCTTTTGCAGGGCGACGTATCGCCGCAATCGGCCGTCTTCCCTGGCCTGAATGCGGGCTGTCCGCTTGGGGCCGAGACCGACTCCGCCAGCTGCCGCGCGGTCGTTGATCAGCGGCGCAGTGAGCGGTGCCATCCGTGCTTCAATCTCGGCGATCTGGTCCCGCCAGTACGACGCGGGCCGGTAGTAGCGGGGACGGCGAACCGGCTTCGGCTTCGGTTCGGGGGCGGCCAGGATGGCTGGGTCAACCAAGTCTTCGTCGCCGTCCTGGATGAACCACGTCAGCAGCGGCGGAAACTTCGGCCGGACGGTCGAGTGTGAGGCCATCCATTCGTCTGAACGCTGTTTCAGCAGTTCCATGTACTCGTCGCCGGACATGCGGGCGCTCATGCCGCCACCTGCCCGAGCCCGTACACCAGGTACCAACCGTTGACGACGACCTTGATGTAAACGTCGTCGTCATGCGCGAACGGCTCAGTCTCGTCGAGCGCTTCGGCGATGTCGGCGCGAGCGTGCTCCCAGCACAGAGCCCACTGCTCAAGGTTGAGTTGGTTGGGCCGGTCGGTGTCGGGGTCGAAGCCGGGGCGGGTCCAGTCGAGAAACACGGCGGCGCTGACGTGAGGACACTTGTCAACGACGCACTCGGCGTCTTTGAATTCGCTTCCGTTCCAGTCGTTCTCGAAGTCGACGCGTGGGTCCTTCGCGGGCAGGCCGAGCATGCGGCGGACGTCGGTTTCGGTGTAGGTACGCATGGTGTGGCCTTTCAGGCTGCGATGTCGAGGGAGGCGGTGAAGGTCGCGAGGGCGGCGAGGTTCGCGGGGATGGTGACGGCGATTTCGTCGGCGTCGCTGGCCCAGGTGAGGGTGTCGATGGCGTTGATGGCGTGTTCGACGCAGTAGATGTGGCCTTCGCGGGTCGCGCCGCGCTGGTGGCTGGTGGTGGCCTCGATGAGGACGGTGGCCCCGGTGTTGCAGTGGTCGCATTCGTCGGCGAACAGGTGGTCTGCGCCGATGTGGCCGGTGACGCGGTAGTCGCTGGTGTTGAGGACGTCACGTACGACGGTGGTGAGGTTCATGCCGCCACCTCGTCGAGGTTGATGCGGACGGTGAGTTCGCCAGTGAAGCCGCAGTCGCGGCAGCCCTGTCCGTTGCAGGTTTCGTGGATGACGGGGATCCACTCGTATCGGTCGTCCATGGGTGTCGCTTTCGGGTTGGTCCGGTGCCAGCCGGAGCGGTTCGTTGCATTCACTGTATGAGATACAGCTCACTAGACGCAACAGGAACTGCTGAGAAACTTCGGTAACGGTTCGATCTCATGCATGCGATTGCATTCACTGCACACGAGACGTACCGTCAAGAGACAGCAGCGCCGCCCACGATCGGCCGGCGCGCCCTCCACTCCCCCGCCCGCAGCCCTCTGCATGCGTTGGCGCATCACAGGAAGGCCCCAGATGACCACCAAATCGACGCTCGAACACTCACCGAGCGGCAGGCAGCCATGACCGCGGGCCCAGGCGCCCCACACACCAACGGCTCACCGAACGGCAACGGCCGCAAAGACGCTGAACGGCGCTTGACCTTCACGCAGTCGCCGTACACGCACCGATATGCGTCAGAACTGTCGGAGCTGACCGGGCTGCCGAAGTCGCACCTGTACAACCAGGCGATGCTGATCATGGCCGTACTGGTGCGCGCACACCGGCATGGGCAGGAGTTCTGTGTCCGGGACACGAAATCGGGTCGGGTCTATAGCGATCCGGCGCTTGCGGTGATGTTGGGGGACATCCTGACGTCGCTGCCGGAGGGTATGGACGAGCAGCGGTAGCCGAATCGCAATGTCTCATTCATGCGATTCTGTTGCATTCATTATATGCGACGCGTACAGTAGTTCGTGTAGCCGAGATCACACCGAAGGAGCCCCGCGATGATCCGCACCACCTACAGCGAAGCCCGCGCCCAGCGTCGCGCCACCGCGAAAGCCCTCCGCGCTCGCGTGCGCCGCCTCCTCGCCCAGGCGGTCGTCCGGTTCCTCAACGGTGCCGACATCACCGCAGCCATCACCCGCGGCGCGCTGGTCACCATCACCGCCCACATGCGGACACTGGGTGCCGACGAAGAGCTGGTGCGGCGCTTCGGGTCGCACGCCGGCAAGAAGGTGAAGGCCGCGCACATCGCGCTCACCGGCGTTGACCCGCAGCGTGTGTGGACGGTCCGCAACGACCGCCCGATCGAGGTGTTCGCATACTCCCCCACCGACTCGTCTTTAACTGAGGGGCTGCGTGCCTACCCACGGACCGCGCACCTCGTCGCGGCCTGATTATTCCGAAAGGACTACCCCCGATGAGAACGACCACTATCCCCGTCAGCCGACTCCGCGCCGGTCACCGAATCACCCGCAGCGGTCTCGCGGTCGAAGGCCGTGTCGTCGCCGACGTCACCGAAGCCGCCGACGATCACGGCTGCTGGGTTCAGGTCACGTTCGCCGATGGCTCGACGTGGGATCTCGACGGTTGGGACGCACCCGTCACGGTCGTCGCCTGACTTTCCGAATGGTGGTGGCTGGTTGACGCACAACGGCGTGCGGAACGGATCAACGACGCTCCCCACAAACCAGCCACCACACGCCCCGACCGTCCAACCCGAGGAGTTCACGATGACCATCATTCCGACCAGCTTTTTCAGCGCTGCTGGCGAGTTCCCTATGTCAGCCGTAACACCCGCGATGGCGAAGGCCCTCGACACAGTGGACGACTCCGGCGCGATCACCGGTTCGGCTCAAACCCTCAACCGACTGATCGAAATGGGTCACGCCGAGGACAAGCGCATCCGGGGTGTCTATCTGACCAACGCCGGGTGGGATGCACTCGCCGCTCTCCCCTTGCCCGCCGCGCCGAAGGTCGGCTGGACCGGTACCGGTGAGCACCGAACCCGCACTCATGAGCGGGTCACGGGTGAGCGTTACAAGACCAAATCGAACGGGTCGTGTGGTCGCTATGTGTCGACCATGCTCGCTTCAGCGCAGTGCCTGTGCGGCTGGTTCAAGTACGCCGAGGACCGTGAACACGCCCGCTTCCTGGCGCGCGCACATCGCAACGAAGCCGCATAACCCCAGGGTCGCTCGGGTGAGTGCCGCGAATGGCGATAGCGGCAGCAGGTTCAACCCCTGCACGACCCACACCAGCCACCAACCCAACACCTCACGAAAGGAGTCAGAGCGATGAAAGTGTAAGCGGGGCAGCCCGATTGGGCGGAGGGACCGGCCTCCAGGACTCGGCGCAACAAACCCGGCCAGTTCACCAGCCACTACGAATCGAAGGAACGACCCCATGACCACCGAAGCCGCGCAGTTCACGCCACCGAAGGCGCTCGCCGAACTGATCGAAGCGGCCCTGTCGCATGGTCGGTCGTTCATCGTGCAGCACAACAACAGCGGCGACAGCCCGTTCGTGACGTTCCGAGCGAAATGGTTGCCGGAAGGCTGCGATGTCACCACCGAAGTCACGCTGACGTGGCACACGCGCAGCACGGGCACCTACCGACTGTTCACGGCAATCGCCCGCGGCTACTACCAGGACTGGCATGACATCAGCGCGAAGAAGGCTCTGTCGCTCGTCACGGGCGCCTCGTGTTTCTTCCGCCGCGACGTCCACGCCGCCTGACTTCTGACCACCTCCCCCCAAACCGACCGACGCACGCAAGGAAACCAATCATGGGATACACGACGGACTTCGAAGGCTCTGTGACCGTCACACCTCCGCTCAACGAGACCGAACGCGCCTACCTGTTGCGGTTCGCTGATACGCGGCGCATGGACCGCACCAGCGGCCCCTACTTCGTGGATGGCACGGACGGTCAATGGGGGCACGGTCAGGGGCACGACTCCGATATCCGCGACTACAACTGCCCGCCCGAAGGTCAACCCAGCCTTTGGTGCCAATGGGTGCCGACCGAGGATGGGACTGCCATCGAATGGGATGGCGGCGAGAAGTTCCATGAGGCGGACGTCTGGATGCGATACCTTATCGACCATTTCCTTCGCAGTGGCGCGCGCGCCGAGGGGCATCCGGGGTTTGAGGGTTTCACATTCGATCATGTCGTGAACGGCGTCATTCACGCTCAGGGCGAAGATTCGGACGACACCTGGGATCTGGTCGTCACGGACAATGCGGTCACTGTCTACCGCGACGCCGACGCCGCCTGACGAGCGAGGATCAAGCCATGTCTAACGACCAGCTCACCGCCCGTGATCGTGTCCGCCGCTACATGGAGCAGACGCCGGAACAGCGGATCGCAGGGATAAGCAAAGCGTTGGCGGAGTTGACGAAGCCGCACAGCAACGACGAGGGCACAGAGTGACCATCACCCCCGGCCTCGAATGGTTGACCATGGGCGCGAAAGTCGCATACATCACGAGCTTCGGCTATAGCGGGAAGCTTGTCGCCGAAGCCACCGTCGACAAGGTCGGTAAACGTGATGTCCTCGTCATCGTCCACGGGCGCGACGAAAAGTTCAACATCAACCGGACCACTCAACTTCACGGCGCGACATGGTTGCGTCGTGACAGCGGTGCGTGGAGCCGCAGCGACTACCTCGCCCCGCACGATGATCCCACCGTCGAGAAGTACCGAGAAGAGGCGCGGCGCCAAGCGGTTGAGGGCGCTGCACGTGACGCTGCTGACCGGTTCCAAAGCAGCCCGAGCCCGGATGCTGCTCGCGCACTGCAAGCCGCGGTTTCCCGCTACCTCGAACTGAACGACACCGAACAGGACTGACATGGAAGTGACTATTTCGGGTGGGCTCGAATGCGCGCTCTGCCTGTACGGCGCACCGCGTCCGAGGTCCATCGACGACAAGGCCGTGACGATCGTCGCCGGGTATGCACTGTGCGAGGAGCACAAGTGGGAGTTCGGCGACCAGGCGGAAGCGCGGGCGAGCGAACTACTCGTCGAGCACCAGGAGCGGGAACGCGAACGCAAACGCAGGCGGGGCGAGTTGTGACCGCTCATGACCGTCCACCTGACCGCCCGGATTTGGAGGCGTGGCGTCGCCGGCAAGCTCTCCGTTCGTCGAATGCGGCACGACCGATCCCGTCTGGGAAGCAGTATGAGCGGAAGCCGAAACATGAACAGGAACGAGAGAGGCGCGATGGACGGGAAGCGTGAGGAGTCGCACCTTCGAGCGTTGATTGAGCAGCGTAAACGACTCAACGACTTGTCGTATGCGGACATGGTCGCCCGTGCGGAGGCGTCCGGGGAGAAGCTTGGCAAAAGCAATATCGGACGTGTCGCTACCGGCGAGAACCCGTCGTTGAGCCGATCGACCATCTACGGGCTCGCCGCTGGCCTGGGGGTCACGCCCGCGACGGTCGCACGCGCCGTGCTCGCCGACATGGGCATCGTCTTGACCGAGCAGGAATCGGATAGCGAGACCGCGATCCGCACCGATCCAGCGCTATCGGAGCAAGGCCGCCGACTACTGCTGGCCATGCTCGGCGAAATCGTTGATACCGCGCCGAAACACACACGAGAGCCGGAGAAGCGCGATGAGTGAGCTGGACCAGTGGCTGCACGATCAGCATGAGGCTCTCGTCGATGCCATACGCGACAGCCTCGATATCGAAGCAGGGCTTGCCGAGGTGCTGAGCAAAGAACAGGACGAACGAGATGGACATTAGCGAGCTGGCGCGGCTGCTCGACCCGGAAGCCTGGGCGGCCACGTGGTCGACTCTCAGTGAGGCTATCGAGATCCAGACCCGCCGGGAACAGTCCGAGATCTACGCTCGGCGCATCATCGATGGCGGCTATGCGTTGGTGAAGCTGCCGGATGCTGAGCTGGATGGTGCGGGCCAACAGTGCTGGCCCGTGAGTAGTCACGATTCGCGGGCGCGCGTCACCGTGCGCGCGTCGGATGGTCGGATCGTCCAAGACATGGTGAGCAACCCGGTTCCGCGACCTGCGGATGCCCGTTCGCTGGCTGTCGCGCTGCTTGCCGCGGCGGACTATGCGGAGGCGCCCCAAGCGGTCTGAGCCCTGGCATGCCGTCAAAGTGCGCCGCACCATCAACCCTGACCCGGAATAGGACCATGCCTAGCCGCCCGCTGAGTCTCACCATCACGGTATCGCCTGTCACGCATGCTGAATGGGTGCTTGCGTTGCGGTACGCGCCGGCCGCCGCACTCCTGTCAGACCGGGACGGAGACATCTGGACCAAACGCTACGGCCACACCGACGACGGGCTGAACTGGAAGCGGAAGGACGGCGGCTGGGCGAGCCCGGAAGAAGTAGCCCGATACGCGCCGCTCCACGAATTCGACGGAGACAACGATGAGTAAATCCGCATCGTTGCCAAGTCCAAATGCCTGCCGTTGGTGTGATGTTGACCGTGAGTCGCATCTTCAGCGGTGGGCGCCGGAGGTGAAGTGGCATACCTGGGCGGAACCGACCGATGAGCAGCGGAAAGAACGGATGCTGAAGAGAAGGACCGCGTAATGGACCGCCCGCTCCTGTACCTGGATGTCGACGGCCCGCTCAACCCGTTCGCGGCGAAACCGCATCGGCGGCCGGAAGGCTATGAGACGCACCGCTTGTTGCCAGCGTCTTGGGTTGCCCGCTGCACGGAGATGAAGCCGCATCGGAAGGTGAAAGAGCTGCGGGTGTGGCTCAATCCTGCTCATGGCCCGAAGCTGTTGGCGTTGGCTGACCGGTTCGAGCTGGTGTGGGCGACGACGTGGGAGCATGACGCGAACGAGTGGATTGGCCCGCGGATCGGCCTGCCGGAGTTGCCGGTTGTGGAGTGGCAGACGTCGAAGCGGTTCGGGCCTGATTTGACGTTCTTCAAGACCGCGGAACTCGTCGAGCATGCGGCCGGGCGCCCGTTCGTGTGGGTGGACGACGAAATGACTGTCCGTGACCGGCGGTACGTGGAGCGTGAGCATCCTGGTCGGGCGTTGCTGCATTGGGTGGATCCGGCGAAGGGTCTGCTGGACGCGGATTTCGAGGCGCTGGCGGCCTGGGCTGTGCGTCCGGCCGATACGGAAGGGTCGGCGGCGTGACTATGCCCCGAACCCAACTGGTTCGGGGCATAGTCAGGGTAATCGTCGCTGATCGCTCATTGACTCGATGAGGGTAGCGAACAAACGTCAGCGACGATCATGCGCCCGATGTCACTCCAACCCGGCTACACCCAGCCTGGACAGAATCTGCCCCAGGTCGATCCTGGCGCCACCGAGAGTCACCCAGTGAACTTCGGTTACGCCAAGGCTGGCATGGTTCCAATCCCGGTGCTCTTTCCGGTCGAGAGTGATGGTGATTGGCGCGGCAGGGCTGAGCCCGGCAGTCCGGTTGATTTGCGCGGCGAGGTCGCCGGTTATCGTCGCCCTCAGCGCTCCGGATCGAGTGAACTCGTTGAGTTGTTCCAGGGTCGAGATTTCGGCCATTGTGGGGCCTCCTCTGCTCTCACATCGTTGGGTGCGCAGGCTTGCCCGGAGGCTATCGGATCGCACCGACATGTTTCGACACCGCGGGTTTGGGCAAAACTCTTGCCGATTTAAACCCTAGGGTTTAAGCTAGGTTCACACCCACCAAGGAGGACCCAATGCACACCAACCTCGACGCCCGCAACGCCGTCATCACCGCCATCGAAGCCAACGGCACCGACACAGCGTCCCGCGACCAGTACGACATCGACGCCATCGTCACCGAAATCCACACGGCGACCGGCGGATACGACGTGGACGCCATCGAGCCCGCCGAGTTCTGGGCCATCGTCGAGCGCCACCAGCTCGCCACCGTCAACATCGTCATCCTCGACACCACCACCGAAGCGCCCGGTGTCGAGTACGGCTTGGCCGTTGGTGACGCGCCCGCGCTCGACACCGATCAGGTGCGCGCGTTCCTCGACCAGCACGGCGCTTGGAACAACGCCGACACCGACATCTACGCCCTGGTCGTGCCTGAAGACTTGTGGAACGCCGAGCTGTACGGCCGCCCGTACCTGGAGGTCGGCGTGCCCGCCCAGCAGCTCGCCGCACTCAACGACGCCGCGACCGCCTGACTGCCGCCGCTTCGAGATGAGACCGGGGCGTGCTTACCGCCCCGGTCTCGCCTTCATTATCCCTGAGAGGGAAACCAATGCATGACCCGCTCGCCACTTTCGACACAGCGCAGGACTCACAGCTCAATCCGTGGGAATCTCTCGCTCTACACGCCCGCTGGTTGGCCGACGTCGCCGACCGCTGCGCCACTATCGACCCGGCCGATTTGGCGCCGACCGATGATCGGGACCTGCTTGCCGAACTCGATGAACGCGCGCTGGCGATCCGCAGTGTCGTTGCCGCATGCCGACGCGCAACCTGGAGCGCATTGCACGAGGAGACGGGCAACTACTCCGCGGTCGCACGCATGTGGGGTGTGACGCCGCAGAACGTTCGGCAGGCAATCGCCGCGCCGGATCGGCCGCGATGACACGCACTGCCCGCGAGATCCCGTACTGGCGGATGGACGAACCCGCGGGCAAGGTGATCGGCTACTGGCCGGGACGGTTATCCCACTTGTACAGTTTGAGCACCTGTGGTCCGGTGTCGGCGCCAGCGAGGTTTGCTCGGATCTGGTCTCGCATCGTTTCCAGCGCGGCCGGGTCGGCTTTGACGCTGGCGAGGATTCTGGTGGCGAGTTGGCTGGCGAGTTCATTGCTGATATCGGCCCCGGCCTTACCGAGGGCGCTGGCGGTGGACGCGATGCCTGATTGAAAGCCGTTGAGGTAGATGCCCAGTGCAAGTTCGATGTCGATCGGATGGTTCGGGGTCGTGCTGGAATCCATTGCTGCCCTCACATCTCGTGGCCGGTTTGCTGGGTGTTGCTTGACACAGGCAGGATAGGGACAGCCACCGACACTTTATGGTGCGGTGGTCGTTCGCTGTTCGCGGCTGGCTCGGATCGCCGTCACGAACATGTGTACCAGGCGGTCTTCGATCCGTTTCGGCATCGGGCCCAGCTCGGCAGCCTTCTGTTCTACCGCTGCTCGCATCTCGGGACTCGTCATGCTCGCAGATCATGCCACCTTCTTCAGGACATCCGGGTCCACTTCGAGGAGTTGGAGCCGCATCCGGATCCCGTCTGGGTGGTCTTCTGTCCAGTGGGTGTCGCAGGATCGGTCTGGAGAGCCGTACCCGGTTATGAGTGCTTCACAGTCGGCGCACACGGGCTGTTCGATGCTCACGTCGCCCATTCCGGCTGGTAGTCGGGGTGGTTCGCCCATATCGACGCCACAGACCGCGAGGTCGGGCATGGCCAGGGCACCGGGTCGTAGTCGCGGCGGTAGTCGAAGTCGCGGCAGGTCTCACAGGCGCCGTTCTGCTCGCGGTGTTCGCCAGCCTTCCTACCGACAATCGCCCGCATTGATGCTACCTCACGTAGCACGCGTGCAGGGTCACCGGGCAGCGGCCACGGGTCGGGGTGCTTCTTCCCGAAACTGGCTGGCAGCCACCGGCGGACGAACAACACAAGGCTTTCTGACGCGCTCTGCTCCGCGGCAGCAACCTCGTGCGCCCATTCCTCGTCTTCAGCTAAGCGTGCTTCGATGAACTCTTCGATCCGCGTCATTGCTCCCCGCTTGGGTAGATGTACCAGTTGTTGCATCCGTCGCTGCCCCACCAGAGGCCGCGCGCGCCAGGTGGTTCCTGGTACCAGGTGATGTGGTCGGCGTCGTCGCTGGAGTTCTTGTGACTGTTGGCTTCCGCATACTGCTTCGCGGCGTCGATGCTGTCGAACATGCCGGGTTCGGGTTGGCTACGCCACGTGAGTCGGTAGCCGCTCATGGTGTTGGTCCTCCCGCAGCGGATTTCCTTCGATCGGCAATGAGGGTCAGCGCGGCGAGCAGGTCATCGTCTCCTGGAAAGATGAAGTTTCCGGCCTCGTCCGTGATGTGCCACTCCGGCACCGGATCGCTCGACTCCCACACCTCGTACTCGCCGAATTGTCCGATGCACTCCAGGCTGCTCATGGTGTTGATCCTCCCGGCCAGACTCCAGGGTGTACATGGATGGACTCGAAGCGGTCGAACTCGTCGACCTCGACCTCCAGGGCCGCTGGGTATCGCTTCCCGTCGTACGGGTCTGTGACCGTAACCAACACATCCCCGTGAATCGACTGGAGCTTCTGCAACGCCTCGATCAGGTCCGACAGCCGCGGCCCGTTGTTGTCGGTGTAGCTCATCGCCCGTCCTCGTCGTCCGGCCAACTGCAAACGTGGTCATGGCATGCCGGTCCGATGAAGCACATATCGCAGTACACGGGATGCTTCGTGCCACACCGGGAGCAGGGCGTCGTCCGCCACTTCGGGATGTAAGTCACGCCGCATCATCCTTGCCTGCGGGGCCTTCGAGGAACGTGCCGAACGTGGTGGCGCCGCCGCCTGTTCGGCCGGTGTTGTGGAGGACGGTGCCGGGCTCGCCGAACTTCATGGCCTTGACCTGCGGCCAGCTGAACGCGCGCGGCTTCTCGACAGCCTCAGCGAGTTTCGGCGCCTGGCCCATGCGGAGGAGTGCACGCACGACGGTGCGGTGTTCGTGTACGTCGGCCCTCAACCCAGGGTGTGCATCGAGCGCGTCGACGAGATGTCCTGCGGCGGCTTGGAGTTGCGCGAGATCGCTGCGAAGCCGGTCATTTTCTCCGCATGCCTTCTCGCATTCGAACTCCAAGCGCGGCATGATGCTCTCGTACCGGTCGAACGCCTTCTCATACCAGCGGATTTGCTTCCGCAGCTTCTTCTTACTCGGCATCAGTTCACGCCCTTACCGCGCGCGAATCGGTCGACCGCTTCCATCAAGGTCAGCTCGTTCACGAGGGTGTCGTCGTACTGGCCGGTCGTTGCGTATGCCCCGACGTCGATCGCCGCGAAGTACCGCAACCGCGCGGGAAGGCGGTGCGCGACCCACTGGCAGGTGTCGGACACAGTCCGATAGCGCCACGAGCGGAAACGGAGAGTGATGTCGGCCGCGCATTTTTGAAGGCTGGTCATTCAGAATCCTTGGTCGGTGAGGTACGCGTCGAGGTCGATGAACGCGGCCAGGTGCGGGCGGAGGACGTCGGCGCCCGCGGGTGTCGGTCCTGTGACGGCGTCAGCGGATGGCAGTGGCTTCCCGAGGGTTTCGCGGATGGATCGCCCTGTCCGCCACGACTCCAGGACCACGTCCGACATCTTCACGCGGTTTCCCGATCCGCGGTAGCCAGCGCATATTCCAGTTCGCTGTTCAACCGGTCGATCTCGGCGTATGCGGCACACAGTTCCGGGCTCACGTCGCTCAGCCGGTCGAATGGGTTGTCCCACCGCGAGTGTTTGCCCGCGTAGAACTTCTCGATCTCCTCCGCCGACACAGTGCGTTCGACCGCAGCAGTCTGCGGCAGGTCCTGCGGCTGTGTGACGATCTCACGCATTTGCCCGATGTCGTACTGCGTCCAGAACTTCGGCCGATAAGTGTGCACCGTCCAATGCCCGTGGTTCTCCCGGAACATGGTCAAACTCACCAGTTCTGGCGCGGTCCAGCGTTGTTCGTCGAGCAGTGCGCGGATGTCGCCGGTGAAGTTCGCGACATCAGCGATGTAGACGCATCCGATCGGCGCGGCGTACGGTGTTGGTTCCCAGCTGAAGCTTTCAGCGTGGGCGCCGACTTTCTGGATGAAGTCGTAGACATGGGTTTCGCCGAGGCCGCCGACGGTGAGGAACATGGTGGTGCGGCAGTCGAGAGATGCGAGCCAGGCTGCGCGGCTGCGTTCGGGGAGCAGGCCCCATGGGATGGCCGCAGTGTAGCGCACGTTCTGCATCTCGTATGCGGCTTGCGCTTCCCGCCAACGGATCGTTTCGATGTTGCTCATTGGCTTGGGGTGCGCGCCCCGGTTCTGCGTTGACGCGGTGATCATGCTGCTTGCTCCGATCGGATGCGCAGCGTCTTAAACCAGACGCGTTCACGGTCTGGCGTCGCGTCCAGGCCGCCAGCTTCTACCTTGGCTTCGTCTGGCATCCCTTCGCATGCGGCGACAACGGCCCGCAGATCACCGAGCTTCATCGCCGCACCGGATGCGCTGAACCATTTCTCGCTGACTCGGGTTTCGTAGGCTTCCACGCGGATGCTCATGCGGGAAGCTCCCCACGTTCCGTGGCAGCGTTCAAAACGTCACGCAACAGCACCGCGTCACCGATCGGAAGCTCATACGGGTGCCCGTTTTCGGTCGAGCGGGGCGCGTCATCGCGGACATGCAGGACCAGTTTGGTTTCCGGCGTGTAGTCGCGAATCTGAGCGGAAATCGTCTCGCCATAGATGGTGAGGGTGTCGTGCAGGTGTTCGTTCATCGAATCAGTCATGCTGCTTGTTCTCCAGAGGTGTTGACGTAGAACGATTCGAGTGTGCGGCCGGCAAGTGCGGCCATCCGGCGGAGAAGCAACTGGGTGCTGTCGCACGGCCAGCTGACGACATGCACCCGGAACCTCTCCAGGTCCATGCCGCGGAGGTAGCTTTCTTCGATAGCGACAACAGGCTGGCGGATGCCGTGCGTGCGCGCGTACCGCTCGCCTTCCCAGATGGATTCGGCGATGATCAGGTCCCGTATGCAACCCTGGCAGTACTTGTCGGCCAGGTTGCGCACGGGCTGGCGTCGGCAGTACCGGCATTCCGGGCGCCAATCACTGTCGGTGCTGTACACCCAGCGTCTGGTTTCCGGGTTCCAGCCGAAACGCTTGTAGCGGATGATGTTGTCTTGGATCGGCGCGGCGGGATCGAAATCCCGAATTCGCATCACCGTGACCGGCAGTGGTACGCGGATCTCGGGGCACAGCTCCACATCGAGTCCGGGCACGGGCATGGTTTCGCCGTGCCGTGGCCCGCCGATGAACTCGATCTCGTTCGACTGGGGCCGCCACATCATGTCGATAATCGCCGGGGCGGTCGACGACAGTGGGGGCCGCTCCTCGTGCCGCATGTCGGCACGGTCGACCTGCACGCCGGGAAAGTGTCGCGCGACTTCGACTTCGAAGTAGTCGAACAGTCCGTCGTAGTAGCGAACACCTATCGGAGAGGTGGCGGTGACACGCATGCTCCGGAGTCGGTTGACGGTCTCCATGTCGATGATCGGGGACGATGCAGGCCCCCCACCGCCCCGACTGCCGGAGATCCTGCCGCCGCTGCGCCAAGCCTGCGGCGGAATGCCAACCAGCCCCGCGAACCTCTCGTTGATTTCCTCTAGCTGCTGCCGGAAGGCCGCCAAGCCGTTGGGCGCCTGTGCTGGCGGCTCGAATTCGCCTTCGAACGTCGAGCCGGGGCACAAGACCTGTGAGTCGTCGTCGGCGTACCGGTATTCGGGGTCGACGTACCCGATCGACCGCATTTCCCGCATGCGTCGGGTGATGGCGAGCCCATGCCACGGCTCACGGCACCATTCGTGCGGGCATTTGTCTTGGTTGACGTTGTAGTCGTAGCCGCTGCGCCGGTCGTAGTTGGCGAGTTGCGCGTCTACGAGTTCGTCGATCGCGTCGACAATGTCACGGTCACTCACCGCCGTTCACCTCCGTCAGGTCGAACAGGTTGGCGCCGCCCCATGGATCGTCACCTGGGTCGTTGTATTCGGGTCCGAGAGAACCGAGGATCGCGTCGACGTCGATCGGCTGAGCCATCGCGCGCGCCAACTCTTCCTGGACTGCCTGCGCTGTGTCCGGCTCACCTGCTCGCCCTGGCGCTTCAACCCATTCCGCGTACTCACTCCAGGTCATGCCGAGGTATTCATGTAGCGGCATGCCCCCGCCGGCGCCGTTGTGCCAGGCGTCGACCCGGTCATCGATTTCGTCGTCAGTCATCGGCGTCCTTCGCGCTCCTGGTGAATGCGACTTCCGACCAGTTAGGGCAGTCTTCGTAAGCAAAGTGTTCGACCGTGAATCCGTGTTTCATTGCCAGCAGGTCGACTTGCGGGATGTTCGCGGTGTGGACCTGGACGGTGAGGTTTTCCGCGCGCACCGATGCTGCTGTCCTGAGTTGTGCGTCGAGTGCACCCATTTCCCAACCGGCAACATAGGCGGTGTCGTCGTGGGGTCCGCCGTTGCTTTTCACCGTGACGAACGGCATGAAAAGCTCGTAACCGCCTTCTTCTTCGCTCACGCTTCTATTGTCTCGCCCGAGTCAAACTCGAAATTCGAGCGCAACCGGTGACCCGCGAAAGATGAAGCGACCCTTAATGGCCCGCTAGACTTGACGAGCGGCACAAGCCGCGGGCAAGAAAGGAACCGATGGCCACCTACACCGAGCAAGAGAACCAGTGGACAGTCACCCCGAAGATCTCGGGGGAAGTCCAGACGAAAGTTCCCCTGGTGCTCGAATGGGAAGCGGACTACGCTTCCGTGTCCGACGACTACACCACGCGCGAGATCAGCGCGTACGAGATGTTCCAAATCTGGGCGAAGAAGGTGGAAACCCGGCACGGCGACACCATCCCGATCTTCTGGGTGCTCCTCGGCGAGCGCGCACCGTTCTGCGAGCAGTACAGGAATGCCCATAAGGCCGAATACGGTGAATACGAGGATTTCACGTCGTACTACCGGCGTCCGGTCAATACCGAAACCGGAGAGCCGGTCAACTGGGCGCGCATCCCGGTTGCAGTTGGCACATGGGCGCCTGGGGAAACGAAATCCAAGAGCGATTTCATTGTGACAGCAACGGGTTGGGTGCCGTCGCCGCTTCAGTCGTCGGTGTCGCTCGCTTTCCTGATCGACTGCGCGAATGCTCAGGCAGCCGCGAACGGCTACGACGAGTAGCCCTGCCCTGTCGGTGCCGCACGCGGGCGGTGGTCATGCACCTCCCCGCGTGCCCGGCTGCCGGACTCGTCTTCGGCGAGCATGGTCGGGTGGCGCAGGCCGGCAGTCCGTCACGCCGCCCGCTCTTCACCGCCGTACCACGCTCGAAGCGACCGAACATCTTCCGCAGAAACGTCCATGCCCGCGAGCTTCAGAATCGACATATCGGTCTCGATCGACGGTTCCGGGATCGGGTTCGCCGCAATAAGGGCCGCAGCCTCCTCGTTGCCGTCCACGGCCAACGCCAGCAGGTCTCCGTACATGGTGATGGCCGTGGAGATCATCGCCTCAACGCTGGGAGGCCCGAACAGCGCGCGTAGAAGCGGGTCGCCTACGCATCCGTCGATCAGATCGGGGTGGCTTGGGCGCCCACACCAGCAGCGACTGCACCCTTCTATGGTCACGCTTCAGCCCCCCGCCACTTGGCCCGCAGTCGGCGATCCCACTCCTGTTTGCATGCACGTGCACGGTCGGGATCGGGTGTGAGCATCGCGGAAGCAAGCAACTCTTGGTCGGTCAGGTCGGCGAGATCCGCTGTCGACGCCCGCGATTCGCTGTAGGCGCGCTCGTGGTCGACGTTCCCGAGGTACCAGAGCTTGCAGCCGCGGCCGTTCTTGTGGAACACGACCCCCTTGCCGGGTTCGATTGTGTACGAGTACCCCATGTAGCGGGGTGCCCCGGCTGGGTCGATGCGGTCCGCCCAGAACCGCATCCGTTTCGCCAACGCGGCTTTGGCGTCTTCGCTGCCGTACATGCGGCAGCCAATCCATTGGGTGGTCATGTAGGTGTGTGAGGCGCAGCCGCGGCAGATGAAGTACACGCGAGCTTCCTGAACGTCGGGTTGCCGCACGATGACTCGCCCGCGGGCGTCGAGCATTTGCGTTTCGAACACCATCGAGACGACTTCCCAGTTGTGCGGGCACGTGCGGGGTGCAGCGAAGCTGATCGGGATCCCGTTCACTCGGCCTCCTCCGGCTGCCATTCGGTGACGTACCGCCGCATCACGTGGTCGTCGCTGGTGTCCATGACCGCGTAGGCGACAAGCCGTTCCGCACCAGTCGGCAGCAGCCCGGCGGCGGCGAGAGCGTCGACTACGTCGGCGGCTACCTCCCCCTCGCGGCCCGCACCGATCCAGGACGGCGCGATGATCTCCAACTGCTCGGCGAGCGCTATCTCGTAGCAAGCGCGGATATCCTCGGGGGTCACTCGATTACCTCGGTTCGTTCGTTGCGGCGCTTGGTCAGGCCGTAGATGTTCGCGGCGCCGTACGTGAACGCGGACAACAGGAACCACCACTGCCGGGTCGCGACCGCGTAGGCGATCCACAGGAACTGCACGGCGAGACCGATGAGCGGGCCGACGAGCGACTGAGACCGGTACACGAGCACCAGGCCCGTGACGCCGATCGTTGTGAGCGCGAAACTCCACCACAGCGAGATCATGCGGCCTCCGCCTGTTCTGCGACTGCGACGCCGTACAGGACGTCGAAGGCCATCACGGTCTCGCACCTGGCAATGTCGAAGACCTCGACGACACGCAGAGAAATGCCGTCCAGAGTCACTACAGCACAGAAACGCTCATCCACGACCGGGAGCGGAAGCGGGGCTGATGCGAACTGCGCGCCTTGACCTGCGGCGCGCATGGACCGGTCGATGTTCTTCGCGAGCACATCCATTGCGGGCACGATGAACTTGTCACGGAAGTCGTTGAACGGCAGCGTCAGATCTTCTGACGTCACCGCGAACGCTACGTCGGCAACGGTATTCAACTGCACCGAGATCGTCTCGTCCTCAGTGCCGGCCTTGCGGACCTCGACGGTGTCGCCAGGCTTGTGGGGCCCGAACTGGGTGCAGGCATCGACGTTCAACGGCTGCTTGATCAGCTCACGCATGGTGTTCACGGATGCCTTCGCGATTGCGTCCACGCCAATTATCAGGTCGGTCATGTCGCTCTCCCTTCAATAGATTCAATCAACAGATGCGCATAGTCAGATACCGACACACTTCTCACGCCGCCACCTCGATCAGGTCGATCAAGCACGCCACCAGCGCGCCCACAGCAGCCATCAGCAACGCGAACTTCACGTCCAGATGCCGAACCACGCACGCCAACACGAAAAGCGCCGCGGGCACCGCCAGCCACAACAAAGCGACCTGCACAGGAGTCACGCCGCCACCGCCGCTGGTTCGCCGACCACATGCCCGAGGGATTCCGCGACCGCGGCGCCGAGATCGCGTGCAGCAGGAGGAGTGACCGCGTTGCCGCACAACCGCACCTTCTCGCGCTTGTTGCCGAGAAGCGTGTAGTCGTCAGGGAAGGCCATACCGCGCTTGATCTCGTCCGGGGTGAGCATGCGGAACATGCAGTCCTCGATATTAGGAACGGCGGTCGTCGCGAGCGCGTGATGGTTGCCCGCGGCAGCGAACGTGTCCAACGGATCCCGCACGGACTTCGGGGTGTTGTTGTTCCGCAACGGAACCACGAACGCATACCGGTCGTGAGTCGTCATCGTGCGATCCGGTTCGCTCGTGGTAGCCGCGTTGCCGTTGCCGTAATACGGCACCAGAAGCCCGGTTTCGTTGCGGGCGGTTTGGGTCCGCAACGGCTCCCGCACATGCCCAGCGACCTTCCCGTCACGACCCTCCACCGGAATCAACAGTCCTTCAGACTCGCGAGTCGTACGGGTCCGCATCGCCTCCGTCAACGGATACGCGGTCTCGTTCCACGACCCACCCGCAGGCACCAACAAGCCGTCCGCTGACCCATAGAACTTGCTCAGCCCGGCACAAATACGGGCCATCGTCTTCTCCGCCAACGGCTTCACACGGTCACCGATCCGCTCACCAGGCAACGTCCAGTCAATCGCCGACGCAGCAGGCAACCAACCAGGTTCGATCACCGAATTACGGCACTTCACACGCGGGCAACGCCACACATACTGGGCCCGGTAACGGCCCCACGGCTCCCGATCGGGACGCTTCCACGACTTCACCGCGTACACCCACTCATCGCAGGTCACACACCAGGCGCGCGGGCGCGTCCACTTCTCCAAATCCGGCGCCCGATTCCCCTTCGGCCACGCCACCGCATACCAGCGATCCCGAGACTGCGGCGCCGGCACTCCCCCAGCCTGGGCATGCATCGAGTTCATGAACACAAACCGGATCTCGTACCCGAGCAGACCCCAGGCTTGCCGCCACGCCGGGAACATCACCCACTGCATGACGTCGACAACGTTCTCCACGATCACCGCCCGGTACCGGTGAAGCTCGGTGAACCGCAACACATCCCACATCGTCGCCCGCGACCGCTCGGCAGCCTCGTCGGGCAGGATCTCCCCGAACAGGTCCGGCTGCCGGTCACCGGCCGCGGCACCATGGTTGCGTTTCTTGCCCGACGCCTGACTGTGGTGAGTGCAGGACGGCGACGCCCACAAGATGTCCGTGCGCGGCGCCAACCGCGGGTCATACTGCGAGATGTCGGCGCACTTGTGGTCGGCGCGCGGGTGATTCGACGCGTGTGTGTCGATCGCCAGCTGCCAATGGTTCATCGCGAGGACCAGTTCGAGGCCGGGCACGTCAGCCAGTCCGGTCGACGAACCACCGGATCCGGCGAACAGGTCGGTCACCGTGAGCGTCATGCCGCCACCGCCTCAACGGCGGTTTCGGCGGGAGTCAGTCGGGCAGGCAAATCAGGAACCTCATTCTTGAGTCCGCAGGAGGCGGTAGGAGCGACTTTCAGGGCCGTCTGGTATCCGAGTGGCCGGGAGAGGGTTTCGGTGGGCTGTAGCGGCATATAGAGGCCGGTCGGAGAAAACTGCGTCCGCCACGAATTGCGTACGCCATACGCAGTTGTTTTGGTCTTGCTGCTGTCCGTTTGCCGACGAGTCTGGTTGGGTTGAGTTGAGTATCGATGTGTTGTCAATCTGGTTCTTGCCCTGGCTGGTAGTGGACGCGTTCGGCTTCGAGTAGTGCTGATGCGGCGTTGTATTCGCGGTCGTTGCCGGCGAGGAGTGGGAGGACGTCGTCGGCGCGGAACATGGGCGGTTTGAGGTGGGGCCAGTGTCGGGCGAAGGCTTCGACGACGCCGACGATTACTGCGCCGTTGCATGGTGGTGGCGTGACGGTCACTGCGACCGCCTTGCCTGGTCGTAGTAGTCGGGGTCGGAGGGCATCCACGGAAGGATGTGGGAGAACTGGAGTTTCGACGGCCAGTCGCGTTCTTCTCGGGCGCCTCGCCAGGACACGACGTCGACGATTTCGGCGCGGCCTTTGCCGGGGTCGTCGGCTGCGCGGGCGAGCCCGAATCCGAATTCGCTCCAGCGCAGCCACAGGCTTGCGCCGATGGGCGACATGTTGCGGCGTCCGTCGCCTGTGGTGGATTTGCCTGCGTGGGCTTCGGTGAGGAGCGCGAACCCGTACCGTTCGCGGAGTCCGTCAAGCACCCAGACAACGTCTCGCGCGGGCTGCTCGTCGTTGGGGTTCATGCGGTGGAGTTTGTAGAGCGGGCCGAGGACGAGAAGGTCGGGGTTTGTGTCGGCGATGGCGCGTTCGAGCCATGCAGCGTCGTCGCCTGCGCGGAGGTCGATGCCGGCGGGGCGGACTTCGATGCTCATCGACTCGTTCCAGTCGACTGGTTGGAGTCCGTGGTTGGTGCGCCGGTCGTTGACCATGCGGGTGACCCATTTGTAGCGGCGCCGGGATTGGGACGGGCTGTTCTCGCAGTCGATCACGAGGACGCGCGCCCGGTATCCGTCTGAGCCGAGGAGGTTTCCGGTGAACGGGTGAAGTCCCGCGGCGAGGGTGGTCGCTATTTGTGTGCAGAGGACACTTTTGCCGCCGCCTTCGGCTCCGGTGAGGACGATGCGGTCCATGCGTTCGAGGAGGCCGGGGACGATCCAGTTGTGGTGTGAGGGTTGGGCGAGGAAGTCGCCCATGGGTGTTGGTGGGTTGCTGGTGGGGTCGGCGGCGATTTGTTCGGCTTCGTCGCATGCGCGGCGGGTGGCGGCGATGGCGTCGTCGATGTCGGCGCGGTCGGCGCCTGAGGTCCAGGCGCTGTCCATGCGTTGGGCGAGGCGGATGCCGGTTTCGGAGAGTTTGCGGGCGGCGGAGAGGTTGCGGATGCGTTCGGCGAGGACGGGCACGGAGGCGGGAACGGCGGCGGCTTGCTGGGCTTCGAAGAGCGCGACTGGTTGGATCTTGCGGCCGACGAGGCCACGGTTTTGGGCTTCGACGAGGACGGTTGCGGGTTCGATGGGTTTGCCGTCGGCCATGAGACCGCGGATGACGGCGGCTGTGTCGCGGAAGACGGGGGTGTACCAGTCTTCTGGCCGGATGCCGAGGAAGTGGGTGGCAGTCTGTTCGGGGGCGAGCATGACGGCGCCGATGACGGCTTGTTCGGCGGTGTAGTCGTAGGTGAGGTTCTCGGTCATGGCGTGGCCTCAGATCTCTTGCCAGTTGGGGTTGATGGGGCGCCGCGGCTGCTGGTAGTTGTCGCCGGAGACTGCGCGGAGGGGGGTGCTCCAGTCTTTCCAGGCGTGGTCGTTGAGCCAGGTGCGTGCGAATTGCACGTAGCGCCGCTTTTCGGGGTTGTTCATGAGCTGCTGGGTTTCGGGGTCTGCGGCGAACCGGGCTGCTGCGTCGATGACGGCTTGGGGGTCAGCGCCGCTGCTGATGGCTTCGTCCCAGGCTTTGCGAGCGTCGTCGCGTTTGGCGTGTTTGGGGTAGGCGTCCCAGAACTTCTCGAAGAGGTCTGTTTCCTCGACCGTCTGTGCGAGGTCGGGCACGAGGGCGAGGAGCGGTGACTGACGCGGTTCGCGAACGCGCTTTGCTTCTACTAACGCTTCATTAACGCTTTGTCGGACACTGAGTCCGGGGGTTTTGGACTCAGTGTCCGGTCCTTTTGGACTCAGTGTCCGGTCCTTTTTGGACTCAGTGTCCGGGGGTGTGGCGGTCTTTCTGGTGAGCTTGCGTGGCGTGCGCTGTACTTCGCCCTGGTCGATCGTGCGCGTCAGCACCAGGTTCCAGACGAGAGGTCGTTCATCCTTGGGGAGGTGGGCGACGAGGTCGGGGTTTCCGGGCCGGATCAGGCCGAGCGCCTTGAGTTTGTCGAGCGAGCGCCGGATGGTTCGGTCGGTGAATCCGGTCCGGGAGGCGAGCGTTTCTTGCGACAGCCAGACACCTTCGCCGTGTTTGCCCGCGGCGTCGGCCATGATCAGCAGGACGCATTTCAGCGTCCCGTCTTCGATGAGTACTTTGCGTGCAGCCCATCGGGTCGCTTGAATGCTCACGCAGCCCCCTGCCCGTAGTAGGAGCGGATGATTGCGGTGATCGCCGCCGGCGTAATCGGCTCAGCGTTCCCGGCTTTGAAGTAGTCGTCGATGGCGTGGACGAGGTCCCAGTCGGCGACTGCCCCGTTCCAGGTCCATGCGCGGTGGGCTTCGGCGAGCCACACGGGTGCGTCACGCGCGTCGATGGTGTGCCCGTAGTGGGTTGCGATGTCGCGGAAGAGGTTCTGAATGTGCGCCGCGGTCATCTGGGTGATGCGGCGGTCAGATGGTAGAATCATGGTGTATGGCCCCTCCCATGGGCCGTATGCCGACCGCACTCCTACGGTTCGGCGTCACGCATCCGGTAATGCGTGAGACTTTGTTCAGCCCCCCATGTGGCAGTGGGGGGCTGAACTGCTTTAAGGGCTCAGGCGCAATGCGTATTTTCGCGTGCCTCAATTGCTTTCAGCCTATTCGGCTTGTCCAACCGGCTTTCCTGTCGTCCTGCCGCCTTCTGTGCGGCTATTTCCGCACGTCGACGTGCGTTGGAGTTGCGGCGGCAGATGCGGCAGTACCGGTTTCCGCGATCGTCGCGGCCGGTGTTTTCTGGGGTGTACTGGTGGCCCTTGACGCACACAGGGCGGTCAGCGAGTTTCACTCCCATGGCTTGCCAGTTCGGCTGGCTGTGCGGGTGGTCGATGTCGATCCCGTCCCAGGCCAGCGGTGGTGCGTGCATGAGTTGCTGCGAGCGTTCGACGCTTTTGGGGCTCGGACCTGGTGTGCCGGACAGCTCGTCGTAGAGGTCTCGAATCTGCGCCCAGCGGGTGTAGGTCATGTAGCCGGATTTGATGGATTCGTTGAGCTTGTGACGGCTCGACATACCGAGGCGTGACGCCAACATTTTGGTGGGCCACCCGATGGCTGAGAGCGCACGGATGCGGCGCCGGGCGCCTACAGTAAGCACCCAATGTTGGCGAGGGTCGGGCAGGTGGTTGACGGCAAGGATTCGTCCGGCCAGCGGTACACGCACCACTTTGGTTGTGCCGTCCACAATGAATCCGATTGACCGCGAAGAGCATTCAGCTGCGCGTGCGATCATCGAGTCGGTGAGTCCGAGGGCTTTCAGCTCAAGGATGTGCGCGAGGATGGGTGTGGCATCGACGACGGAAGGGATTCCGTTGAGTTTCCGCCATTCGTACAGCTTGTTCAGCTTCGATCGGTAGCTGAGCTGGCTCATGCTGCCGCCTCTCGAATCTTCTTACGGTGACGAACCAATGCCCGGTCTGCGGTCTGCGGGGTCATGTTCATGGCTTTGCTGAGCCGGGGATAGGTCCAGCCGTTGGAGACCGCGTGGTCGAGAACCGCTTGGCGTTCGGCCTTCGGTATGTCGCCTCGGTGTTCGCCAGCGAGGATGCGTTCTACCAAAACGAGGTCGGGTTGTTCGCCGCTGTCGCTGGCGCTCATGTCCGGCTGGTGGTCGGGATGGTCGATGTCGCGGCCTTCCCACGCGAGCGGTGTCGCGTAGCCGCGTTTGCGGGCCTTCAGTTCACCGAGTCGGCTGGGACCTGGTGTGCCGGACAACTTGTCGTAGATGTTCTTGATCGCTTGCCAGGTCTCGAAGAAGACCCAGCGACGCTGCGCGTACAGGCCAACTTGCCTAGGGGAAACCGTGAGGAGTGCTGCGATGTCGTCGTGGCGCCACCCGATTGCGCCAAGTGCTTGGATTCGGCGTTGAGTGCCGACACTGGGCACCTTCATACCGGTTTGGCTAGGCACCGGAACATGCGTGACCGACATGATTCGAGCGGCGCAGTCGATCGTGGTCGTTTCGTAGCTTTCGTGGCGGATATTCCACACTGCCTTCTGGTCGATTCCAGCGGCAGCCGCGATCGCGAAGTCGCTGAATCCCCATGCGCGGAGCTGGCGGGCATGGGCCGCGGGCCGCGCGGCTGGAACCATGCGGGGGATCCCTCGCGCCTCGCGGAGTCGTGCTCGTTTCTGCGCCTTCGGTTTCCCGAGCCGCGGCTGGGTCGACTTCCGGCGCCCCACGGCGGTGGGCTGTCTCCACTCAAGTTCGTGACGCTTGCTCATGCTGCTTTGCTTTCGGTTGCTCGTGCGATGGGCCAATCGGCACGGACGTCCTCGAACGGCCGGTCGTTGCGGCGGAGGTAGTCGATGAGGCTGTGCGCCTGTTCGCGGTACCAGCTCTCTTGTGCGCGCATCAGATCTGATGCGGTGTAGGCGGCAAGCTCGGGGAAGACGCGCGGCAGCTTCCACGCCAGCCGTGCCGCCGCGGTCGCATCCGCTTGCGCATCGTGGGCGTCATCCAATCGGATGCCGTAATGGATGCACACTGCGGACAGCTTCCGGGAACCCTTGCGGTACTTGTCGTAGTGCTTGTCCAGCACAAAGCCATCCACCACGAGGCCGCGGACCTCGAAATCGGGTGCATGCGTGGCCAACAGGCTGAGATCGAAGCTGCCGTTGTAGACAGCGACGCATCGGCCCTCAGCCCAGCAGGCGTACAGCTCGGACACCACTTCCGACACCACATCCGCGTGCGGACGGCCATGCTTCTCGACGTACTCATCGGTGATGCCGTGTACCTCTGTGGATGCCGGCGGGATAGGGATGCCGGGATGCGCGATCCAATTGCGCGCCCGGACATCCCCGCCGTCGATGCGCACGATGGATGCGGTGACGATGCGGTCGGACTCGACCGATATTCCCGTCGTCTCCAAATCGAAGGCCGCGAGGGGCATGGTTGTCCAACTAGTCAAAGGTTGCTCCGATCGCGTCGAGGATCGTTTGGCCTGGCTTGATCGGCACTGCGCGATATCCGTTGCGCTGGTTGGCGTAGCGGAGGGCTGCGAGTTCGTCATCGAAGTAGGTGACTTGGTAGCAGTCGCCGCCTTCCCCGGCCCGCTTCCCCGCTTCTGGGAACACGAGCCAGGCGCCTGCCTCTGGGGGATCGAGGTTCACAACGTTCACGGCTCACGCCTCCGGGTCCGGCGGGAACATGCCACCGTCGGCGGCGTCCTCGTAGTAGGCGGCCGGCGCGTCGGTCACCCCGTCGTCGACGAGTTCGCCTTCCAAGACCGGGTCGGCTTCCACCAAGGCAGGTGCCGTGAACTCCTCCTGCTGAACCCGCTTGGACTCGACGACCTTCGCGTCGTTGCGGATCTCGGTGGACGTCGGAACCCACTTCGCGAGCTGCCGCACCGCGGACTTGAGCCACATCGCGGCCTCATGCTTCTGCCACGGCGAGTACTCGGAGTTCGAGCCCTGCGACGATTCCTTGATCCGCTTGATGTCGTGGCGGTTCAGCACGACAACCTTCGAGTAAGAGCCATCCTTCATCCGCGCGTACGCATAGACGAGACGCAGCTTGCCGCGGTCTTCGGAGTCCCAGTCGATTTCGTGTTGCGGGTACTGGTCACGTCCGGGGTGGTAGGTGAACCGGTCGTTGGAGTACACGCATTCGGCAACAACGGACGAAACGAAGCCCGCGTTGTAGATGAGCTTGATGATCCCCCGGTAGCCAGGGATGCCGAGGATTTCCAGGCGGCCCTTGACCTTTCGGGGCGTAAGCCAAAATTCCTCCGTCCCTGGTTCGAGGCCGAGGCGGGCGGCGTCGAGCAGGGCGGCCATGAAAACGCCGGGGTTGTTCATGGCTGCGATTTCGAGTTCGTAGTAGTCGCCCTGCTTCTTGCCCTTCTTCAGGGCGCCTTGCGCGATCCTGACCCAGGTTTCGGGTCGGATGTGGGAGGGCATGACCTGCGCGAAGTCGCCCTGGTATTGGGCGATCATTCCGCGCGGCGAGTGGTCCTGTTTGGCGACGGCCTGAGAGGTTGAGGTGGTCATGCTGCTTCTCCGTGGTGAAGTTCGGGGCGTTTCCGGGTTTGGGTGACGAAGGGTGTGCCGCCTCGTTTCTGTTGGCGGCGGGCGATGTTGACGCCCCGGAATCGGCCGTAGCGTCCGTCACCGATTTCGTGCGCGAGTTGCGCTGTGGCGCCGATGCGTTCGGCGATGGCGTCGGCTTCGGCGTCGATCGCGTTGAGGTAGCGGAGTGCGGTCGCTTCGGTCAGTTCGACTTCTTCGTCAACGATGTCGGGGTTGAGCGCTCTCACCGTCTGGTAGGTGGCGGTGTGCCGATCCAGGTCTGGCGGTTGCGGTCGACCGCCGGTTGGGAGGCTGTCCATGAACGCGGTGACGCGCTGGCGGATGTCTGCCGCTTCTTTGGGGTCGTAGTGGACGACGTATTCGCGGAACGACAGGTAGGCGCCGAGCATCGCGACGTGCGCGGTCCGGGCGCCGATCGTGTCCATGGTCCACATGACCTGGGCTCGGTAGCCGACCGGGATTTCGTCGGTTCCGGGTTCACCCCACTCGGTGTCGGAGTCGGCGTCGGTCTTCCACTCCCCCACACGGATCTCCAGCCCGGCGCGCGTGGGTACCCAGATGGCAGCGTCTGGTGACGCGATCTGCCAGGTGCGCGCACGGTGTTGCCAGGTTCCGGTTTTGCGGACGGTCCAGTCGGGGTGCTGGTCGGCGAACCATGCGGCGATGGCAGGTTCGAGGTAGTGGCCGCGTGCTTGTTCCTCGGTCTGTTCGAGGTCTGGGATGTGTCCGGCCATCTTGTGCCAGATGGAGAACGGGGATTCCCACCGCGACAGGCCAAGCACCGCTGAGACTTTCGACGCGCTCATGCGTGACCACCATTCGGGTGACCCGGGTTCGATGATGTCGGCAAGTTCGATGCCGTCGAGTTCACGAATCACCATGTGCTCCAGAGGGTTCCGCTCCAGTCGAGGAGCCAGGCGAGAGAGCCGAGGAGTGCCCCGTAGGCGATGACGGAGACGGCGGCGATGACGTGTTCGATGAGGTTGCGCATCAGGGGCGCTCCACGTCCTTGATGCGGCGGCGCAGAGAGGTAATCTCAGCGTCCTGCTGCTGCACTCGGCGGGCGAGTTCGGTGACGAACCGAGCAAGGTCGGTCACCGACTGTGCGGCTGCCGAGTGGTCGGAGAAGTCGGTCCAGCCGACGCTGTCTTGCGCGCTGAGGGCGCGTTGGACGAGTGAGGTATCGTGTGGTTTGGACATGCCACGTGGTCGCTTTCGTGGTAGGTCAGCCCGTCTCCCATGCCAGTGGGGGACGGGCATTTTTCGTATCGGACCACTTCAGACTACGTGTCGCATCCAGTGAATGCAATCGTATTTCATGAACTGCACAACAAGGCGGTGCGGACATTCAGTCGTCCGGAGTACGCCTTCGCATGCACCGCATGGCGTTTACCAGCACATTTCGATAGACTGTGAGCCAGTGCACACCTGGACGGTTGTTTCGGGTGTGTCGCATTCAATGGTCTGGCGATACCATCAGTCCACTATCACTTCCCTACCGTCGAGTAGAGATGTGCGACGAAAGGCAACCCAGTGACCGACCGGCCCACAACTGAAGACAGCAGCGAGGGCGCCACGCCCACTCCCTGGTGGAGATGGATCGAAAACCTAATGTATGTGGAGGGCATCGACTCGGTCACCCAACTTGCGAAGCGACTCGACATCAGGCCATCGACGATCTTCTACTGGCAGAACAACCCCGTCCAGCCGAAGGTAGAGCTGGCTCGCGCCATCGCCGAAACATTCAACCGACCAATTCCGGAAGTCTTCATCGCCGCCGGCTTCGCCACAGCCAAAGAGTTGGGACAGGCGATCACGACCACAGATCCGGCTCTTCAGCTGACGGACAGTGACCTTGTGGTCGAGGTCGCACGCCGACTCGGTGTCACGACGATCGCGCGCCAGATCGACGAAGCAAACGCCGAACCCCTCGCTGAGACACCTCGCCCAGCGCGGGCGACAAAGAAAGCCGCGAGCAAGACGACCGCCGCTGCGCGGCGGGCATCTCCCCGCGGCTAATCTCCCCCGACCCCTTTATGCTGCGGAACCGAATCCCGTAGCGTGCGGGCGGATCTCGTACGTGACCGGCACCGTGACCTCAGTTTCCCAGCAGGGGCCTAGCTCGCGGTCGTGCCGTTGCGTCCACCCAGTCGGCCGGACCGATGGCGGGTTGAGCCAAGCGTCGAGACCGCGGCTGTAGAGCACGGCAGTATCCGCGTCATCGATCAATGGGCCCGAACAGGGCCACATGTCGATCTGGGCTGTGCGTTGCGTGACGGTCACTCGGCCGATCAGCTTCCACAGCCCGCCGCAGTCGTCGGGGCGGATGTTGATCATCCCGGCGGCGGCTCGCATCGTAAGTATGCCGAGAGTCGTCAAATTTTCAATGATTTTCGCTGGATCGAGCTTGTGATCGAGCATGGACCGGTCCTTGGGTGCGTGCGTCCACCCTCCTTGCCGCCGCTAGGGAGGGGTAACGGATTTGTTGCCATGAAGGTGGCGAGTGCGTCAGGCTCGCCGATACAGGTGGCGCTCTCGTGGACACCGGCGCCGCAAAGCTTGTGACAGTGACTGTCAGTTCGATAGCTGTGCAAGTGTCCGCGTCTAGGCCCCACCTTGGAAGATACCTGCGTTTAGGCTGGTCCTCCCCCGACGGTGGGCCGGTCTGTCGCGCAACGAATTTGACGGATGCTGCTCCTGTTATCCAGGTTGTAGCTGAGACTAGTACCCGAATATGAATACCGCAAGGTCTCGACGCTACGTGTTTGCAGAAATCTTGTCTACCTCCCAGTCGGAGGCCCATCGGGCTACGCTGAGGTGTGGCACGGCGGCGGCGGCACTCCAGCAAGGACCTGAACTTCGCCTTGGCGCGCGAGGTCAGGGACCGGCGGGAGAAGGCCGACATGACACAGCAAGACCTGTACAGGGCCGTCGGCATGTCCAAGAGCACTTACCTCTCCCGCGAATGGGGAGAACGACCCTGGACCGTCGTCGAAATCGAAGCAATAGCAGACATATTCGACATGACAGCCTCCGAGCTGGTCGCCGCGGCCGAAGAAAGGCCCGACGACAACGGTGACCACCCGTGGATGGCCGCCCTCGGCGGCGAGTAGTCGAAAATGGGTAACTGCCCGCTATCTGTCGGATTTGCCCGTTAAGCTGCGGCTGTGTGGGTTTCAGTCGCTTTATTGGTCATGTCGGCATCCATGCGGCTGAAGATCTGGAGCAGACGCGACGGCTCGCCAAACCGCGCGTTCACGATCGCTATGTACCTGCTTGCGCTCGGCTTCGCACTCCAGACGCCCGAACTCGCCGACCCGATCGACCGTGTCGGCCCTGACCATCTCAGCGATCTTCTGCATGTGCTGATGATCCTCGGGGCATGCACGATCTTGTCCCTGATCCCGCTGCGGCGGCCGAGCCGTCGCCGCTACCGGTATCCGTGGATCGCCTACAACATGATCCTCGGCGTCTTGGCGATCATCGCCAGCGATCTCGGCACCGACCCTCTGCCGGCGGCTCCGCGGTATCAGCACCTGTTTGCTCTTGGTGTTCTGTCGACCTGCATCTTGATCGCGGGCACCGCGATCAAGGAGTTGCGTGGCGGGAAGATGCTGATCGCGCTGATCATCGCCGCCGTTGCTTCCGTCGCGTCCGCGGGAATCACGGTGTGGTCGTTGATGGTCGCGCCGAACTGGATGCAGGTCCACTATTACGACTTGCTGACGGTGACGTCACTGTTCTCGGCGCTGGGGATGTCGGCGGCCGGTTTGTATGGGCTCCGACTTGCATCGCTGCGCGCTCACGCCGACCGGAGCCCGGTTGCGAATCGATAGCTAGGCCCGAAAACTCGTCGGCGTGTCGTGAAAGCGACACGCCGACGAGTGTGCCTGCGGCAGATGCACGCCGGCGGGAAAGGACGCCCGTCTCACTCGGGTTCAGCCCGGCGCGAGAACGGTTCCAGAGGCAGCCGAAACGCCCTTGAACAGCGGGCAGATTCGGGCAGTCGCAGTGCGACTTTGAGTGTCACTTTGGGGGCCAAACGCGCGGGCGGGCCAGGGTTGACGCGGGCAGTTCCGGGTGGTTCGATGAGGCGAATCGTCGCAGGTCAGAAGACATCTGGAGGCACTGTTTCGCCATGTCGTACAGACCCACGAAACGAATTTCGGATGTTTCGCTTCATGTTTATGTGACGCCGGAGACTCTGGAACGCGTCGTCGAGACGGTGCGCGCGGTGGTGGACGACCACCTGCACGACCGCGACGTCTTCGCGTGGCGGTTCACGCTGCCGGTCGAGCCGGACGACCCGGCCCACATTCTCCTCGAAACCCAATGGCGCGTAGACCATCCCGGTCAGGAGCCGGACGCGCGCCGCACCTACGAGATCGCGCTCAGCCTGGTCGGGGCGCCGCGCGATCTGACCGCAACGAGCCTGGCCGCCCTGGAACGCCGGCTGATGATCGAAACATCCTGCGGTATCGATGATCCCGATGTGCCACGCACGATCAGCACGCAGCGCAGGGACAGCTTCGATTTCGAGTTCGAGCGGGAGATCCTCTAGCGCCCACGCCGTTTCGGCGTGGGCGCCCGCAATCACCGGCGAACGGGATTCAGCGACGCGACGGGAAGTGGCGGATGACCCCCTCCTGCACCGTGGTGGCGAGGAGTTCACCGCCGCGCGAGTAGAACCGGCCGGTGGCGAGGCCGCGCGAACCCGCGGCGACCGGGGATTCGGTGGCGTACAGTGCCCAGTCGTCGAAGCGGAACGGACGGTGGAACCAGATGGAGTGGTTCACCGTGGCCGCGACGATCCGGTCCAGGCCCCAGGAAAGACCGTGCGTGGTGATGATCGAGTCGAGCACCGTCGTATCGGACGAATAGCCCAACATCGCGACGTGAATCAGCGGATCGTCGGGCAGCGTGCCGTCGGCGCGCATCCACACCCGGTTGTGGTTGAGCCGCTCCCCCGTGCCCTTCAGAATCCAGGCGGGATCGTTGGTGTAGCGCATGTCGATCGGGTGCGGCGCGTTGACGAACATCTCCAGCTTGTCCTCCAAGCCTTCGAAGCTCTCCTCGACGCGCGGCAGCTGCTCGGGGTCCGGCACATCCGGATGGGGGTGGGCGTGCTCGAGCCCCTTACCCGAGTCCTGGAAGGCGGCCAGCATGACGAACAGCTCCTGATCGTCCTGCACGGCGGTGACCGTGCGGTTGGCGAAGGAGCGGCCGTCGCGGTGCCGGTCGACCCGGTACTCGATCGGCTTCTTGGGATCGCCGCCGCGCACGAAATGCGCGTTCACGGCGTGCACCGGCCGGTCGCCCGCGGTGCGACCGGCCGCCATGATCGCCTGGGCGACCAGCTGTCCGCCGAAGGTCCGGCTCCAGACCTTCTCCGGATGGTGGCCGACGAAGATGTCGGTGTCCATCTGCTCGAGATCGAGCAGACCGAGCAGCACATCCAGATCGGACCCCTTCGTCGGCTCTTCGGTGCCGACGCGGCCGCCTAGCGAAGCACTCACCTAGTGGTCCTCCTCACCGATACGGTGCACATGAATCAGGTTGGTGGAGCCGACAGTACCGGGCGGGGAGCCCGCCACGATGACGACGAGGTCGCCTTTCTTGTATCGGTCCATCGACAGCAGCGACTGGTCCACCTGGTGGATCATCGCGTCGGTCGTCTTCACCGTGGGAACGATGAAGGTCTCGGTACCCCAGGTCAGCGCGAGCTGGCTGCGCACCTCGGGCAGCGGGGTGAAGGCGAGCAGCGGCAGCGGCGTGTGCAGACGGGCCAGCCTGCGCACGGTGTCGCCGGACTGGGTGAACGCCACCAGCGCCTTGGCGTTGAGCCGCTCGCCGATGTCGCGCGCCGCGTAGGAGATGACGCCGCGCTTGGTGCGCGGCACGTGGGTCAGCGGTGGCACCCGGGTGGAGGACTCGGCCTCGACCGCGTGCACGATGCGGGCCATCGTCCGGACGGTCTCGATCGGGTACACGCCGACGGAGGTCTCGCCGGACAGCATCACCGCGTCCGCGCCGTCGAGCACCGCGTTGGCCACGTCGGAGGCCTCGGCGCGGGTCGGGCGCGAGTTCTCGATCATCGACTCCAGCATCTGGGTCGCGACGATGACCGGCTTGGCGTTCTCCCGCGCCATCTGGATGGCCCGCTTCTGCACCAGCGGCACCTGCTCCAGCGGCAGCTCGACGCCGAGATCGCCGCGCGCGACCATGATCGCGTCGAAGGCGAGCACGATCGCCTCGAGATTGTCGATGGCCTCGGGCTTCTCCAGCTTGCCGATCACAGGGACGCGACGGCCGACCCGGTCCATCACGTCGTGCACCAGCTCCACGTCGGAAGGCGAGCGGACGAACGAGAGCGCGATGAAGTCGACGCCGAGCTTCAGCGCGAACTCCAGGTCCTCGATGTCCTTCTCCGAGAGCGCGGGCACCGACACGTCCATGCCGGGCAGCGAGACGCCCTTGTTGTTGGAGACCGGCCCGCCCTCGGTCACCCGGCAGATCACGTCGTTGCCATCGACGCTGGTCACCGTCAGGCCGACCTTGCCGTCGTCGACGAGCAGCCGGTCGCCTGCCTTGGCGTCCTTGGCCAGCTCCTTGTACGTGGTCGAGACCCGGTCGTGAGTGCCGTCGATGTCGTCGACGGTGATGCGCACTTCCTCCCCGGTCGCCCACACCGTGCGGCCCTCGATGAACCGGCCCAGCCGGATCTTGGGGCCCTGTAGGTCGGCGAGGATGCCGACCGCCCTGCCGACGTGGTCCGAGGCCTGGCGCACCTTCTTGTAGTTCTCGGCATGGTCGGAGTGCTCGCCGTGACTGAAATTCAGGCGAGCCACGTCCATACCGCTCTCGACGAGTTCGCGGATACGGTCCTCGGTGGCAGTGGCCGGGCCGAGCGTGCACACAATCTTCGTCCGTCGCATCACGAGTAGAGCGTAGTCCTGCCGAGTGGTGCGGGCCCGTCGTGGCCTCGGTGAAGACTTGGTGAACGGGTCCTCACCGGGCGACGTGCCGGGAAAGGCGCGTCTCCAGGCGCGTCTGACCGAAGCCGAGGATCAGGCAGATGACCCAGTAGTAGAGCGCCGCGACCCCGTAGAGGGCGAAGAAGTCGAAGGTCGGCGCGGCCGCCAGCTGCGCGGTGCGCAACAGTTCGGTGACCAGGATGGTCGACGCCAGCGAGGTGTCCTTGACCAGCGAGATGAGCGTGTTCGACAGCGGCGGCACCGCGATCCGCGCGGCCTGCGGCAGGATGATCAGCCGCAGCATCATCGGATACGACATGCCGAGCGCCTGCGCCGCCTCCCACTGCCCGTGCGCGACCGACAGGATCGCGGCGCGCACCACCTCGGCCGCGTAGCCGCCGACGTTCAAGCTGAACGCGATCACCGCCGCGGGGAACGGATCGATCACGATGTCGAATTGCGGCAGCGCGTAGAACACGATGAACAGCTGCACCAGCAGCGGCGTGCCGCGGATGATCGAGATGTAGAAGCGCGCGGGCGCTGACAGCAGCCAGGTCGGCGACATCCGCGCCAGCGCGACGAACAGCGCGAGCGCCAAGCCGATCACGAAGCTGATCGCGGTGAGCGGGATGGTCTTGGTGACGGTGGCCTCGAGCATCGGCCACAGGTTGTGCCAGATCAGCTCCCTGGTCGCGGCGTCCACGAGCGGCTATTTGCTGACGTCGACGCCGAAGTACTCATCCGAGATCCGCGCCAGCCTGCCCTCGGCGCGCAGCTCGTCCAGTGCCCGGTTCACCTCGGCGATCAACGGGTCGCCCTTGCGCGCGGCGAAGCCCATCCGGCTGGTCTCGCCGGTCTGCGCGGCGATCTTGACCGACTTGTCGCCCGAGGTCTTGGTGTACTCGTTGAATACCAGGTTGTCGTTGATCGTGCAGTCGACGCGGCCGTTCTTCAGCAGCTGGATTGCCTGTACCCAGCCCTCGACGGCCTCCACCTTCGCGCCCGCGCCCGTGGCGACCGCGCCCCAGTTGCTGGTGGCGGACTGCGCGGAGGTCTTGCCGGATAGGTCGGCGAGCGAGGTGATCGCGGCGTTGTCGGCGCGGGTGACGATCACGCCCTGCGAGGTGGTGTACGGCTGGGAGAGCTCGTACTTGTTCTTGCGCTCCTCGGTGATCGAGACCTGGTTGGCGACGAGCGCGAAACGCTTCGATTCCAGGCCCGCGAAGATCGCGTCCCACGGCGTCTGCACGAATTCGACCTTGCGGCCGAGCTTGTCGGCCACGGCGCGGACCACCTCGACGTCGTAGCCGGTGAGCGCGCCGTCGGAGCCCTGGTAGCTGAACGGCGAGTAGGTCCCCTCGGTGCCTACCTTCAGTACGTTCGGGTCGTCACCGCTGCCGCAGGCGGTGAGGCCGGTGGCGGCGACGATGGCGAGCACGACGGCGGCGAACAGCTTGCGACGCACGAAATCCCTCTCTCCGGTGCGTGGACGCGCCCACACACGACGCACAGATCAGGCCCAAATTACGCCTGATGCGGGCTGGTGCACAGTATCGCGATCACGCTGCGCGAAAGGGTGGCATCGCGAAAACACGAAGGGCGCCGCCTGATCGGCGACGCCCTTCGGAGCGTGGGTCAGTCCCGCAGTGGTCGCCCGTTGGCGTCGGGGACCTTGCCGGTCAGGATCATGATCCCGTCGATGAGCGACCAGATACCGCAGCCGCCGCAGGTGACGATCTGCAGGATGCCGATGGTCGTGTAGCCCAGGTAGAACCGGCCGATTCCGAAGGTGCCGACCAGCAGCTGCAGAATGCCCGCGATCATCTTCTGCTTGTCGGACAGCGGCACGCCGAAAGCGTCACGGCCGTACGGCGCTTCCGGATCGGCCGGGTTGTAGCCCTGCGGCTGCGGCTGGCCGTACGGCGCCGCCTGCGGGTAGCCACCGGGCTGCTGACCGTACTGCTGCTGGCCGTACTGCTGCTGACCGTACGGGTCGGCGGGCTGGCCGTACTGCTGCTGGCCCGAAGCGTCCTTGCTCAGGTCAGGACCCGTACCGGGCGGGCCGTACTGCGGGCCGCCTGAGCCTTGATTGTTCTGGTAGGGGTCGGTCACTTATGTCCTCCTCATCAAGTGGGCACCCTTTGCTGGCCCCCGGTTCGTCGATCGCCTCGACGGGCACGCCCGCGACGATCACCGGTCATCCTTGCCGATATCGACCGGTTATGTCGCCTCGGCGCCCCGAAGCGCGGAGTCCGATGACGGGAATTCTCCGGACTCCGCATCGTTATCGCGCGCGGTGGCGGATGTGTTGCCGTCGCGCGCGGTCGATTTCGCCGATGACTACTTGCCCTTGTCCGCCGTGGTCTTCTCGCCTGCTCCGCGGACGGATTCCTCCGCCTCGGCGGACTCGTCTTCCGCGTCGGGCGAGTCGACCGCCGCCGTGGACGACTTCGCGGCCGCGACGGATTCCGCCCCGGCAGTGGACTTCCCGACCGCATCCGGCGACTCCGCCGACTTCACGGCCGCGCCCTCGGACTTCTCCGCACTCACCGCTGCCGACCCGCCGGCCCCGGACTCCCCCGACGCCTCGCCGGATTCACCCGACCGTCCCGCCGCTGATCCCGAGTCCGCTTCGCCCGCAGCGTCTTTCGCGGAGTCCTCGGTCAGTGCCACGCCACTTCCGGCGATCGCCGCCGACGCACCCGCGGCGCGCAGTGCGCGCAGCTGCCACGGCCACGGGCGCGCCATCGCGCCGGGCTGCAACTGCTCGGCGGTCTCCCGGCCCTTGGTGGCGAACACGAAGTAGGCGATGGCCGCCAGGAAGACCAGCGCCGAGGTGAACGAATTGATGCGGACGCCTGCGATCTTGGTGGCCTCGTCGTCGCGCATCAGCTCGACGAAGAACCGGCCGAAGCTGTATCCCGCGACGTAGAGCGCGAACAGGCGGCCGTGGCCGATCCGCCAGCGCCGGTCGATCTGCACCAGCAGCACGACGACCAGCAGGTTCCACAGCATCTCGTAGAGGAACGTGGGGTGCACGATCTTCTCGACGACGTCGTTGGAGACGCCGTTCATCGGGTCGGGATCGCCGTTGGCGTCGAACCGCGGGTAGATCTCCAGGCCCCACGGCACGGTGGTCTCGCGGCCGTAGAGCTCCTGGTTGAAGTAGTTGCCGAGGCGGCCGACGGCCTGGGCGAGCAGGATCGGCGGCGCGATGGCGTCACCGAACGCGGGCAACGGGACACGATAGACACGGCAGCCGATCCAGGCGCCGATACCGCCGAGGAACACCGCGCCCCAGATGCCGAGGCCGCCCTGCCAGATGTAGAGCGCCTCGATCGGGTTGGCGCCCGCGGCGAAGTACTTCTTCCAGTCCGTCGCCACGTGGTAGAGGCGACCGCCGATCAGACCGAACGGCACCGCGAACATGGCGACATCGAGCACCGTGCCCGACTGGCCGCCGCGCTCCTGCCAACGCCGCTCACCCCACCAGATGGCGACGACGATGCCGAGGATGATGCAGAGGGCGTAGGCCCGCAGCGGGATCGGTCCGAGTTGCCACACGCCTTGCGGGGGGCTGGGGATATAGGCCAGCACATCGCTTCGTAAGGTCACGGGGCCACCGTAGCCGAGGGCGCGGCGAGCGCGAGATTCGGTGGGGTGTGCCGGCGCCGTCGCTCCCGCCGTACGCGGGCTCTCGACGGATTCCGCTCTTGACGTCCGGCTACGAGGCGACGGTCGCCGAGCGCACGCCTTCGGCGAGTTCCCTCGTCAGCGCGCGCACCGCGTCCAACCCCTCGGCCGCCGCGGTGACCAGCGCCGAACCGACGATCACGCCGTCGGAGTAGCTCGCGATCTCGGCGGCCTGGACGCCGTTGCGGACGCCGAGGCCGACGCCGATCGGCATGTCGGAGTGGGCGCGGATGCGGGCGCACAGCGCGGGCGCCGCGGAAGACACCACGTCGCGCGCGCCGGTGACACCCATGGTCGAGGACGCGTAGATGAAACCGCGGGATGCCTCGAGCGTCTTCACCAAGCGCTCTTCGGTGGAGGACGGCGCGACCAGGAAGATACGGTCGAGATCGTGCGCGGCCGAGGCGACGAACCAGTCGTCGGCCTCCTCGGGAATGAGGTTCGGGGTGATGATGCCCGCGCCGCCCGCGGCGGCCAGATCGCGCGCGAAGCGGTCGACGCCGTACTTTAGCACCGGGTTCCAGTAGCTCATCACCACGGCCTTGCCGCCCGCCTCGGCGATCGCCTCGACCACCGTGAACACGTCGCGCACCCGCACGCCGCCACGAAGGGCCTGCTCGGCGGCGGCCTGGATGGTCGGGCCGTCCATCACCGGATCGGAGTAGGCGACGCCGACTTCGATGATGTCGCAACCGGATTCGACCATCGCGCGGCACACCTCGATGGAACCGGCCAGGTCGGGGTAGCCCGCGGGCAGGTAACCGATCAGCGCGGCCCTGTTCTCCGCGCGCGCCGCGGCGAAGGTGTTGGCGAGACGGGACTGCTGGCTCACGACTCGGTCTCCTGCGGTTCGTCGAACAGCCCGAACCAGCGGGCCGCGGTGTCCATGTCCTTGTCGCCGCGGCCGGACAGGTTGACCAGGATGATCGCGCCGGGGCCGAGTTCCTTGCCCAGCTTCAGCGCGCCCGCCACCGCGTGCGCGGACTCGATCGCCGGGATGATGCCCTCGGTGCGGCTGAGCAGCAGCAGCGCGTCCATGGCCTCGGTGTCGGTGATCGGCAGGTACTCGGCGCGGCCGATGTCCTTGAGGTAGGCGTGCTCGGGGCCGACACCGGGGTAGTCGAGGCCCGCGGAGATGGAGTGGGATTCGATGGTCTGACCGTCCTCGTCCTGCAGCAGGTACGAGTAGGCGCCCTGGAACGCGCCCGGCGTGCCGCCGGTGAACGTCGCGGCGTGCCTGCCGGTGTGGACACCGTCACCCGCCGCCTCGTAGCCGATCAGCCGGACGGCCGGGTCGTCGAGGAAGGCGTGGAAGATGCCGATGGCGTTGGAGCCGCCGCCGACACAGGCGGTCACCGCGTCGGGCAGTCTGCCCGTCATGTCCTGCACCTGCTGGCGCGCCTCGAGGCCGACGACGCGCTGGAGGTCGCGCACCATGAGCGGGAACGGGTGCGGCCCGGCCGCGGTGCCGAAGCAGTAGTAGGTCTGCTCGGCGTTGGTGACCCAGTCGCGCAGAGCCTCGTTGATGGCGTCCTTGAGCGTCTGCGAGCCGGTGGTCACCGAGATGACCTCGGCGCCGAGCAGCCGCATCCGCGCCACGTTCAGCGCCTGGCGGGCGGTGTCGACCGCGCCCATGTAGATGACGCAGTCCAGACCGAGCAGCGCGCACGCGGTGGCGGTGGCGACGCCGTGCTGGCCCGCACCGGTCTCCGCGATGACGCGGGTCTTGCCCATCCGCTTGGCGAGCAGCGCCTGGCCGAGCACGTTGTTGATCTTGTGCGAGCCGGTGTGGTTCAGGTCCTCGCGCTTGAGCATGATGCGGGCGCCGCCCGCGTGCTCGGCGAGCCGCTTGCACTCGAACAGCGGCGACGGGCGGCCGGTGTAATCGCGCTGCAGCCGATCCAGCTCGTCGAGGAAGGTGTGGTCGGCGCGGCACTTCTCGTACTCCGCGGTGACCTCTTCGATCACCGCCATCAGCGCCTCGGGCACGTGCCTGCCGCCGTAGACGCCGAAGTGGCCGCCGAGATCCGGTTCGTGGGCGCTCGGGTGAGCGACGCCCGCGCTGGCCTGGGGTAGTGCGTTCACCGCCATCACCGGCCCCGCCGAGCCGGCTTGGGGCAGGACGGGTGGGTGCCCGCGGTCACCAGCTCGGACACCGCCGCGCGCGGGTCGCCGCTGGTCACCAGGCCCTCGCCGACCAGCACCGCGTCCGCGCCCGCGCCCGCGTAGGCCAGCAGGTCTGCGGTGCCGCGGATGCCGGACTCGGCGATCCGGATGACCTCGGTGGGCAGGCCGGGGGCGATGCGGGCGAACACGTCGCGGTCCACCTCGAGCGTCTTGAGGTTGCGGGCGTTCACGCCGATCACCGACGCGCCCGCGGACAGCGCGCGGTCGGCCTCCTCCTCGGTGTGCACCTCGACCAGCGCGGTCATGCCGAGCGATTCGGTGCGGTCGATGAGCGAGGACAGCACGTCCTGCTCCAGAGCGGCGACGATCAGCAGGATGACGTCGGCGCCGTGCGCGCGCGCCTCGTGAATCTGGTAGGGACCGACCACGAAATCCTTGCGCAGGATCGGGATGTTCACGGTGGCGCGCACCGCGTCCAGGTCGTCGAGCGAACCGCCGAAGCGGCGTCCCTCGGTGAGCACGCTGATGACGCGGGCGCCGCCGTCCTCGTATGCCTTGGCCAGGCTCGCGGGGTCCGGGATGTCGGCCAGCGGCCCCTTGGACGGGCTGGCCCGCTTGACCTCGGCGATGACGCCGATGCCGTCTTCCAGGAGCGCGGCGCGCGCGTCGAGCGGGGCGGGCGCTGCGGCGGCTGCGGCCTTGATGGCCGGGAAGTCCAAGAGGGCTTCCCGAGCGGCCACATCCGCGCGGACCCCGTCGAGAATCGAGTCGAGTACCGTCATCTGGCTCGAATCCTTTCTGGGGAGACGGACTTGCTGCCTGAGAATCCCCCCAGGCGCTGTCTCACCGATGCTGACAAAGAATAAATGGCTGTACCTGTTGTCTTGCCGCCGGGGTTCAGCTCCGCGGCCGTCCGGCGGTCGCGCCACGCGGGGAACCCATCGGGCGCGCTGTGGGCGGTCACGTCAGCCCGCACCGCCGTCGACCGCACGGTCGTGTGAGTTCGGCTCCGCGGAGCCGGGCTCGGCTCGGTCGCGCGGAGCCTGCTCGGAACCGTTGCGCGAATTCGCGCGCGCGCCCGGCGTGTCGTCGGTCGGGTCGGTGCCCGCGTCCAGCGCGTCCCACAGCACGCGCCCCGAGAGCTGACCCGAGGTGTCCGCGGCGCGCTGCTTGGTCACTTCCTCCGTGGCGGCCTCGCGGCGCACCACCGGGCTCTCGTACTTGCCGGAGAGCCTGCCCGATTCCTCCGGCATCCGCGCGAGCAGCACACCCGCGGCGAACGCCGCGAGCGCCGCGGCCAGCGTGAGGACCGCGGGTAGCGGCGCGGTGGTCACCTCGGTGACCGTGGCGCGGCCGGGCAGCTCGGCCAGCGCGGCGGCGCGTTCCTTCGTCGCGCCTTGACCGGTGAGCAGCGCGAAGGCGGGCACCGCGGTCACCGCCGCGACGAGCGCGACGAGCACGCCGACCAGACGCCGCAGCCACCCCCTGGTGGCCAGCAGCGCGGCGATCGCCGCGAGCAGCACCAGCGCCAGCGGGGTGAGCGCGCCGAACCAGACGCCGCCGTTCAGTTCGTCGGTGCGCGGTTCGGTGAGCCCGTCCGAGGACGACACCGTCACCCAGGTGAGCCGCGACGAGCCCCACATCAGCGCCGCGGCGAGTGCCAGCAGCACGATGGCCCCGATCGGATACCTGCGCCCCTCGGCGCGGCGGGCGGGCGCGACCGCCTCGGCCGCCGGGGACTCGCCGGTCTCGGCCGAGGCGCGCGGATCTCGTTCCGGTTCCGCGCCGGTCATCGGACGTCGCCGTCCTCGTTCGCCGGTAGGTCGGCGCCGTAGGCGCGCACGGTCTGGGCGGCGGCGACGGCCTTCAGCACCGCCATCGCCTTGTTGCGCGATTCCACGTCCTCGTAGTCCGGATCGGAATCGGCGACCACGCCCGCGCCCGCCTGGACGTAGGCGATGCCGTCCTTGAGCAGTGCGGTGCGAATCGCGATCGCGGTGTCGGCGTCGCCCGCGAAGTCGAGGTAGCCGACTACGCCGCCGTAGACGCCGCGCCTGGTCGGCTCGAGTTCCTCGATGAGCTCCATCGCGCGAACCTTCGGCGCGCCGGAGAGGGTGCCAGCGGGGAAGCACGCGCTCACCGCGTCGAGAGCCACCTTGCCCGGCTTCAGCCGTCCCGACACGGTGGACACCAGGTGCATGACGTGGCTGTAGCGCTCGATGTGCCGGTACTCGGTGACGCGCACCGTGCCCGGCTGGCAGACCCGCCCGAGATCGTTGCGGCCGAGGTCGACGAGCATCAGGTGCTCGGCGTTCTCCTTCTCGTCGGCCAGCAGACCCTTCTCGAGCAGCAGGTCGTCCTCCTCGGTGGTACCGCGCCAGCGGGTGCCCGCAATCGGATGCGTGGTCGCCACGCCCTCCTTCACGGTCACCAGCGATTCCGGGCTGGAGCCGACGATCGAGAAGGCCGTGCCGCCCTCGCCGTCGGGGACGTGGATCAGGTACATGTACGGGCTCGGGTTGGAGGCGCGCAGCATCCGGTACAGGTCCAGCGCCTCGCCGCGATAGTCCATCTCGAATCGCTGGGAGAGCACGACCTGGAACGCCTCGCCCGCCTCGATCTCCTTGACCAGCCTGCGCACGCCCGCGCCGAACTCGTCGGAGGTGCGCTGCCTGCGGTACTGCGGCTCGGGCTGGTCGAACACGGAGACGGTGGACGGGGCGGGAGCCGCGAGCGCCTCGGTCATCCGGTCCAGGCGGGCGACCGCGTCGTCGTAGGCGTCGTCGACGCGGTCGGCCGTGCCGTTCCAGTTCACCGCGTTGGCGATCAGCGTGATGGCGCCCTCGTGGTGATCGAAGGCGGCCAGGTCGGTGGCCAGCAGCAACACCATCTCGGGCAGCTGGAGATCGTCGGTGGCCAGGGAGGGCAGCCGCTCGATCCGGCGGACCGCGTCGTAGCCGAGGTAACCGACCATGCCGCCGGTGAGCGGTGGCAGACCCGGCAGCCGCTCGGTCTGCAGCAGCTGCAGCGTCTCGCGCAGCGCGACCAGTGGATCGCCGCCCGACGGAGCGTCGACGGGGATGTGGCCGAGCCACGCCGCCTCGCCGTCGACCACGGTCAGCGCCGACGGGCTACCCGCGCCGATGAACGACCAGCGCGACCAGGACCGTCCGTTCTCGGCGGACTCGAACAGGAAGGTGCCCGCCCGATCGGCGGCCAGCTTGCGATAGGCCGACAGCGGAGTTTCGGAGTCCGCCAGCACCTTTCGGGTCACGGGGACCACCCGGTGCTCCGCGGCGAGCAGGTGGAACTGTTCGCGGGTCGTGGTGGTGGGAGTGGACGCGCCAGGCATGACTCCATCATCCCAGGGCGGATGCCCGGGCTTCGCTCGACCCGGTGCAAGCCGGCCCATGGCGTGTCGGCGCGGGAACGGCCGGTCGCCGATGGCGGTACTGTTCCTTTCATGCAGAAAGGCCAGCTCGCCCCGCAATTCGAGCTCCCCGACCAGTCCGGCACCCGCCGCTCCCTCGACGAGTTGCTCGCAGACGGACCGCTGGTGCTGTTCTTCTATCCGGCCGCGAACACCCCGATATGCACCGCCGAGGCGTGTCATTTCCGGGATCTGTCCGCCGAGTTCGCCGCGCTCGGCGCCTCCTGCGTCGGCATCAGCACCGACGCGGTGGACACCCAGGCGGGCTTCGCCGCCAAACAGGGCCTCGGCTATCCGCTGCTCTCCGACGGCGACGGCACGGTCGCCGCGCAGTTCGGCGTCAAGCGCGGCCTGCTCGGCAAGCTCGCGCCGGTGAAGCGGCAGACCTTCGTCATCGACACCGACCGCACCGTGCTCGCGGTGATCTCCAGCGAGTTGCGGGCGAACGCGCACGCCGACGAGGCGTTGGGCTTCCTACGCGAACGGGTTCGCTGAGCGAGCCTCCCCCATCGCCCCGTCGCGCAGCGCTGACGAGGCGAAACGCCGACCGCACTGCGGTACGGAGACCGTCCGGCCGACCTACGCTGAAACCATGACTTCGAGCGAGGTTCGGCCGGACGGCAAATCCAGCGCGACAGTCTGGCGTAATCGGATCATCGGCGGCGTGGTGCTCGTCGTGGTCCTCGTCGTCACCTATCTCATCCTGGCCGCATTCATTCCGCGCTGGTGGGCGCAACGCGTCGCCGAAATGGTCAGCGGCAGCTTCAGCAAAGGCATCGGCTGGGGATTCCTCTTCGGCGCAGTGTGCACGATCGTTCCGCTGTTGCTGCTGCTTTTCGCGGTGCTGATGTGGCGCCGACGAGCAGGTAAGTTCCTGGCGGGCGCCGCGGTGGTGCTCGCCGTGCTGGTGTCGATACCGAATCTGATGACGCTGTCCATCGTGCTCGGCAACAGCAGCGCCGCCCACGCGGGCGAGCGCGTCCTCGACGTGGACGCGCCCGCGTTCCGGGGCGCCTGTCTCGCGGGCGCGATCGTCGCGGCGCTGGTGTTCTCGGGTGTCGTCTTCTTCGTCGTGCGCGGGCAGATGCGCCGCAAGAAAGCCGCCAAGCAGAGCGCCTCCGCGCCGCCGGCCACGGCTGCGCCTGCACCCGGCACGCCGGGCCCCACATCGAGACCTCACGACCATTTGTGAATGAACTCACGTCATCGAGGATCCCTATGACCGTCGAGCGAAGTCGTGGCAAACTCGTTGCACGCGAGTGACTGTGAATTTGCTTTTCACTGATCGATAGGCTCACTAACTACCCACGTCACTTGGCTCGAAAGAAGGCGCATAGTGACGAAGTGGCTGGATCCCGTGGAACAACGGGCGTGGCGCGCGGTCGTGGCGCTGATGACACGGCTGCCGAGCGCCTTGGATACCCAATTGCAGCGTGAATCCGGGGTCACTCATTTCGAATACTGGGTATTGACCTTGCTTTCCGAGGAACCGGGGCATCGTCTTCAAATGAGTGATCTTGCACACAAAGCAAACGCTTCGCTATCACGCTTGTCGCATGTGGTGTCGAAATTGGAGCGGCTGGGCTGGGCGCAGCGCTCGGCGACGGTGGGGCGGCGCGGCGTGCAGGCCGTGCTCACCGACGACGGTTACCTCAAGGTCGTCGAGGCGGCGCCGGGATACCTGGACGCGGTGCGGCGCTTGGTGTTCGACGAACTGGACGACGCCCAGAAGGCTCAGCTCGCCGACCTCAGCGAGATCCTCGCCCAGCGCCTCCCCGAGGCGGTCGGCAAGCTCGCGCCCAGCGCCGAGCGGGGCGACCGGTCCAGCGACTGACAGCGCTTCCCGCCGCGCCGATCACGGCGTAACTCCGCCTCCGCCGCGGCCATGCGCGATCTTTCGACGGACCGCCTCCGATCAGGCTTCGCCTAGCAGCAGGTCGGAATCGAAGCAGGTGTGCGTGCCGGTGTGGCACGCCGCGCCCTCCTGGTCAACGACGAGCAGCACGGTGTCGCCGTCGCAGTCCAGCCGAACCTCGTGCACGTACTGGGTGTGGCCGGAGGTCTCGCCCTTGACCCAGTACTGCTGCCGCGAGCGCGAATAGTAGGTGGCCTTACGGGATTCCAGCGTGCGGGCCAGTGCTTCGTCGTCCATCCAGGCGACCATCAGCACATCGCCGGTGCCGCGTTCCTGCGCGACGGCGGCCACCAGACCCGCGTCGTTGCGCTTGAGGCGGGCGGCGATGGCGGGGTCGAGTGTCATGTCACCGTTATAACAGGGCCGTCGCGGCGTCGGTCCGGCGACTGCGGCGCAGCGCTCCGAGGACCTCCCAGGTACGCCGCTGGTCCTCCGGCGTGGTCAGATCCGTCTGGGTGAAGATCACATCGGTCGCGCCCGCGTCGAAGTACTCCGCGACGCGCGCGGCGATCACGGCCTCGTCCCCGATGACGACCAACTCCGCCGCGCGCCGCGCCCCTGAGAGCTCGACGATCCGCCGGTAGGACGGAATGTCGTCGTAGAAGGCGGTGTGCGCCACGGCCTTCGCGCGAGCGCCCTCGGTATCGGCGGTCACCACACCGGGAACCAGGACGGCGATCCGGGGCCGCGGCCTGCCCGCGCGCTCGGCGGCCGCGGTGAGCGGCTCCACGATGTGTTCGCCGAGCGCCCGCTATCCGACCAGGAACGGCAATGTGCCGTCGGCCAATTCGCCGGTGACGCGCAGCGCCTGCGGTCCCATCGCGGCGACCAGCACCGGCACCGGCGACGCGCCCGCTACCGCGGCGGAGAACGGTCGTGACTGAACTGCTGCCCGAACCACAGCGAATCCAATCCGGCAGCGGCCGCCCGTCGCCCGAACTCCACCGCCGTGTCCACCGCGTTCTCGCTCGTGTCGAGCGCGGAAGGACCCAATGCCACACCGATGCTCATGGCACGGCCAACCCGCGCGACCGTGAGCGGATTCCGGCACGACCGATTCCCCCCAGCTCCCGTCCGGCGTGGCGGCGGATCAGCGGACGACGATGTTCTCCGCGCGCATGGAGTCCTTGACCTGGCCGATGGTGAGATCACCGAAGTGGAAGACGCTCGCCGCGAGCACGGCGTCGGCGCCCGCCTGGACCGCGGGGGCGAAGTGCTCGACGGCCCCCGCTCCACCGCTGGCGATGACGGGCACCGAGACGGCCGCCCGGACCGCGCGGATCATCGGCAGGTCGAAACCGGTCTTGGTGCCGTCGGCGTCCATCGAGTTCAACAGGATCTCACCGACCCCCAATTCGGCGCCGCGAACGGCCCACTCGATGGCGTCGATGCCGGTGCCGCGCTTGCCGCCGTGCGTGGTGACCTCCCAGCCGGAGGCGGTGTCCGGCTGGCCGTCTGGCACGGTCCTCGCGTCCACCGAGAGCACGATGCACTGCGAACCGAATCGCTCCGACATCTCCCGCAGCACCTCGGGGCGGGCGATCGCCGCGGTGTTCACCGAGACCTTGTCCGCGCCCGCGCGCAGCAGCCGGTCCACGTCCTCGACGGTGCGCACCCCGCCGCCGACGGTCAGCGGGATGAAGATCTGCTCGGCGGTGCGGGTCACCACGTCGATCATGGTGCCGCGGTCGCCGGTGGAGGCGGTGACGTCCAAGAAGGTCAGTTCGTCGGCGCCCTGGGCGTCATAGGTCGCCGCCAGTTCGACGGGATCGCCCGCGTCGCGCAGGTTCTCGAAGTTGACGCCCTTGACCACCCGGCCCGCGTCCACGTCGAGACACGGAATCACGCGTACGGCCAACGTCATCGGCTCACCCTTCTTCGGCGGTCGGCGGATCGGCGACCGTGCAGATCATCTCGAGCAGTTCTTCGTGCACCCCCGGCGCGGCCGCCAGCACCGACCCGGAGGTGATGGTCCACGGCTCGCCCGCCAGGTCGGTCACCACGCCGCCCGCCGCGCGGACCAGCGCGACGCCCGCCGCGTTGTCCCACGGATGGTGGCCGAACACGATCGCGCCGCCGAGCACTCCCGCGGCGGTGAAGGCCAGGTCGATGCCGGTGGACCCGTGCATCCGCACCCGGGAGGAGAGCCTGCTCAGCGGACCGAGCAGATCGAAACGGAAGCGGCCCGGGATACGGCCGTCGGAATCGACGTTGAACGCGCCGAAACCGATCATCGAGTCGGCCAGTTTCGCGGGCGGCAGCGGAGCCAGCGGTTTGCCGTTGAGCAGCACCGGCCCGCCGCGCACCGCGGCGTAGCGCTGGCCGAGGATCGGCAACCAGGTCAGCCCGAGCACCGGTTCGCCGTCGCGCACCAGCGCGAGCAGCATGCCGGAGAGCGGATGACCCGAGGAGTAGTTGAAGGTGCCGTCGATCGGGTCGAGCACCCACGCCGTGCCGGAGGTGAGCTGCGGACCGCCGAATTCCTCACCGTGCACCTCGATTCCGGTGCGCCGGGCGAGGCCATCGGAGACGGTGCGTTCCAGCTCCAGGTCGAGTTCGGTGGCGAAGTCGTTACGGCCCTTGGTGACAGCGCTCGGCGCGCCGAGACCCTCGACGAAACGCGCACTGGCGTTATCGAGGATCTCGCTCGCGATGGCGAGCAGCTCGGGAAGCTCCGCGATCGGGTTGGCAGCCATCGGTTTTCGTATCAGCGCACCGCGGCCAGCGCCTCGGGCAGGGTGAACCGGCCCGCGTACAGCGCCTTCCCGACGATCGCGCCCTCGACGCCCTCGGGCACCAGCCCGGAGATGGCGACCAGGTCCTCGACGGTGGACACGCCGCCCGAGGCGATCACCGGCGCGTCGGTGGCCGCGCACACGTCCCGGAGCAGGTCCAGGTTCGGGCCGGTCAGCGTGCCGTCCTTGGTGACGTCGGTGACCACGTAGCGCGAGCAACCGTCCCGCTCCAGGCGCTCGAGCACCTCCCACAGGTCGCCGCCGTCGCTCACCCAGCCGCGGCCGCGCAGCCGGTGCTCGCCGTCGATGATGCGCACGTCGAGGCCGACCGCGATGCGCTCGCCGTGCTTGGCGATGGCGCGGGCGCACCACACCGGGTCCTCCAGCGCAGCGGTGCCGAGGTTGACGCGGGCGCAGCCGGTGGCCAGCGCCGCCTCGAGCGAGGCGTCGTCGCGGATGCCGCCGGACAGCTCGACCTGCACGTCGAGCTCGCCGACCACCCCGGCGAGCAGTTCACGGTTGGAGCCACGGCCGAACGCCGCGTCCAGATCGACCAGGTGCACCCATTCGGCGCCCGCCTGCTGCCAGGCCAGCGCGGCGTCGCGCGGCGAGCCGTAGCTGGTCTCGCTGCCCGCCTCCCCCTGTACCAGGCGCACAGCCTCTCCATTGGCGACATCGACGGCAGGTAGCAGCACAAGACTCACTCCGAGCAGCATAGTCGCCCGCTCCCCGCGCCCCACCTGCGGCCTGCGGAAACGCGGCGCGGGTCAGGAGCGCGAGTGATCGGCCAGTATGCGGGTGAGCAGACCGACCAACTGCCGGCGCTCGGCGGCGGAGAGCGCGGTCAGCAACTCGTCCTGGGCGGTGTCGAGGCGCGCGTCGAGGTCGTCGAGGTGGCGCGCGCCGGGACGGGTGAGGGTGACGATATTGCGGCGGCGATCGCCCGGGTCGGGGCTGCGTTCCACGAAACCGCGGTCGGCCAGGTCGTTGAGGGCCGCGACGATGTCGCTGCGGTCGATTCGGGTGCGGCGGCCGAGATCGGCCTGGCTCGCGGGACCGAACTCGCGCAACGTGGCGAGCAGGGCGTAGTGATGCCTGCGCGATCCGGTGTCCTCGAGTGCCCGTTCCGTCGCCCGGTCGGCCACCAGGGCCACCTGGTTGATCAGCCGGGTGGGCAGCGTGCGCAGCCTGCCCGCGACGCCGTCGTGCGCGATCTCCATGGCACCAATCTAGCAACCCACTTGTTGGCGCGACCCACATTTTGCTACCGTTGGATTCACCAACGTTGGACCAACCAACATATAGCTCGAAAGACCGTCACCGTGAAGAAGATTCGCCTCGCCCTCCCGCTCGTTCTGCTGTCGATCGCGGCGCCCGCCGCCTGCTCGTCCGCTTCGTCCGCCGGCGCCGAGCGGCGCGAGATCCGGGAACTGTTGGACCGCAACCAGATCACCACGCTGGTCGACCGCCTGGGCCGCACCCTGGACGAAGGGACCTTCGAGGACTTCCGGAACCTCTACACCGCCGACGCCAGCGCCACCACGCCAGGCGGCACCGCACAGGGCGTCGACGCGATGATCGCGCAAGCCGGGCGAAGTCACTCCGCCGACAAGAAGATCCAGCACTTCATCAGCAACGTGATCGTCGACCTGCACGGCGACACCGCCGCCGTGCGCGCCAACCTGCTGGCCACCTTCGCCCCGGCGGCCGAGGGCGCGCTCACCGAGCCGAAGTACACACTCGGCGAGATCTACCAGTTCGACGCCGTGCGCACAGCCGACGGCTGGCGCCTCTCCCGGGTGCGGAGCACCCCGCAGTGGACGATCGGCACCCGTTTCTAGTCGCGAGCCCCGCGCAGCCGGAGGGGCGCGCCGCGGGTCAGAGGGAGTCGATCCAGTTGCGCAGGAGGTGGGCGCCCGCGTCGCCGGACTTCTCCGGGTGGAACTGGGTGGCGGCGAGGGCGCCGTTCTCGACGGCGGCGAGGAACGGGACGCCGTGCTCGGCCCAGGTGAGCTTCGGGGAGGCGAAGTGCTCGCTAGGCGGGAGATCCCAAGTTTGGGCAGCGTAGGAGTGCACGAAGTAGAACCGGGTGTCGGCGTCCATGCCCTTGAACAGCACGCTGTCGGACGGGGCCGACACGGTGTTCCAGCCCATGTGCGGCAGCACCGGAGCGGACAACCGCTCCACCACGCCGGGCCATTCGGCGCACCCTTCGGTCTCCACGCCGAATTCCACGCCGCGCTCGAACAGGATCTGCATACCGACGCAGATGCCGAGCACCGGACGGCCTCCCGCGAGACGCTGGCCGATGATGCGCTCGCCGCGCACCTCGCGCAGCCCCGCCATACACGCCGCGAACGCGCCGACGCCGGGCACGACGAGACCGTCGGCGGCCAGCGCGATCTGCGGGTCGGCGGTCACCTCGACGCGCGCACCCGCCCTGACGAGCGCCCGCTCCGCGGAGTGCAGGTTGCCGGAGCCGTAGTCGAGCAGGGCGACGGATTTCGTTGTCACAGAGTTCCCTTCGTCGACGGCACGCCGCTCACCCTGGGGTCGAGTTCGACGGCCGCCCGCAGCGCCCGCGCCACGGCCTTGAACTCGGCCTCGGTGACGTGGTGCTGGTCGCGGCCGTAGAGCACCCGCACGTGCAGCGCGATGCGGGCGTTGAGCGCGATCGATTCGAAGACGTGCCGGTTGAGCACGGTCGAGTACGGCGCGCCCGGCTCGGAGCGGCCGCGCACGGGGCTGCCGGGGATCACGGCGTGCAGCAGGTGTTCCGGTTCGCCGGTGTGCACGCAGTACGGCCGCCCTGACACGTCGACCGCCGCGTGCGCGAGGGTCTCGTCCATCGGGATGAAGGCGTCGCCGAAGCGCCGGATGCCGGACTTGTCGCCCAGCGCCTTGCCGAGCGCCTGCCCGAACACGATCGCGGTGTCCTCCACCGTGTGGTGCGCCTCGATCTCGACGTCGCCCTCGGCGCGCACGGTCAGGTCGAAACTGGCGTGCGCGCCGAGCGCGGTGAGCATGTGGTCGTAGAACGGGACGCCGGTGGATATCTCGGTCTTGCCGGTGCCGTCCAGATCCAATTCGACGACGATGCTGGATTCCTTGGTGATGCGCTCGACCCGCGCGGTCCTGTTCATCGGTGCTTCCTCCACGGGGTTCATCGGGGCGTGAGCTCGGTGCCGGCCAATTCCGTGCTGACGCGCAGGAACTCGTCGTTCTCGGCGGCGAGGCCGATGGTCGCGCGCAGGTAGCCGGGAATGCCGACATCGCGGATGAGCACGCCGCGGTCCAGGTACCGCTGCCACGCGCGCGCGGCGTCGGCGAACCGGCCGAACAGCACGAAGTTGGCGTCGCTCGGAACCACGTCGAAGCCCATCTCGCGCAGCGCGGCCGCGACCCGCTCGCGCTGGCCAGCCAATTCCGCGACGCTGCCGAGGGTTTCGTCCGCGTGCCGCAGGGCCGCGCGCGCGGCGGCCTGGGTGACCACCGACAGGTGGTAGGGCAGCCGCACCAGCAGCATGGCGTCGATCACCGCGGGCGCGGCGACCAGGTAGCCGAGGCGGCCGCCCGCGAAGGCGAACGCCTTGCTCATGGTGCGGCTCACGACCAGCTTGGCCGGGAACCGGTCGATGAGGGCGATCGCGCTCGGCGCCGCCGAGAATTCGCCGTACGCCTCGTCGACCACCACGATGCCGGGCGCCGCGTCGAGGATCCGGACCAGGTCGTCCTGCGGAATGCTGTGTCCGGTGGGGTTGTTCGGGCTGGTCACGAAGACCACGTCCGGCTTCCGTTCGGCGATGGCGGCCAGCGCGTAGTCGATGTCGAGCGAGAAATCGGCGTTCCGCTTGGCCTCGACCCACTGGGTGTCGATGCCCTCGGAGATGATCGGGTGCATCGAGTAGGAGGGCACGAAACCCAATGCGCTGCGGCCGGGTCCGCCGAAGGCCTGGAGCAGCTGCTGCAGGATCTCGTTGGAACCGTTGGCGGCCCAGACGTTCGCGGCCGCGACCGCGACCCCGGTCTGCCGGGTGAGGTAGGCCGCCAGGTCGGTGCGCAACGCCACCGCGTCGCGGTCCGGGTAGCGGTGCAGGTCGGCGGCCGCGGCCCGGATGGACTCGGCGACGTCGTCGACGAGCGCGCGGCTCGGCGGGTGCGGGTTCTCGTTCGTGTTCAGCTGCACCGGAACGGTCAATTGCGGTGCGCCGTAAGGCTTCTTGCCGCGCAGGTTCTCGCGCAGCGGCAGGTCGTCCAGGCCGATGGCCGACCCGGGCGCGGTGAGCTGACCGGTCATGACAGCGTCTCGAATCGCACCGTGACGGCCTGGCCGTGCGCGGGCAGATCCTCGGCGTTGGCGAGCGCGACCACGTGCCCGGCCACATCCTTCAGCGCCGCCTCGGTGTACTCGACGACGTGGATGCCGCGCAGGAAGGTCTGCACGCTCAGTCCGGAGGAGTGGCGCGCGCAGCCCGCGGTGGGCAGCACGTGATTGGAACCCGCGCAGTAGTCGCCCAGGCTGACCGGCGCGTACGGCCCGACGAACACCGCGCCCGCGCTGCGCACCCGGCCCGCGACCGCGACCGCGTCGGCGGTCTGGATCTCCAGGTGCTCGGCCGCGTAGGTGTTCACCACGCGCAGGCCCTGCTCGATGTCGTCGACGAGGACGGTGCCGGACTGCTTGCCGGTCAACGCCTCTCGCACCCGGTGCGCGTGCTTGACCACCGTCATCTGGGCGCTCAGCGCGGCGTCCACCGCGTCGGCCAGCTCGGCGCTGTCGGTGACGAGCACGCTGGCCGCGAGCACGTCGTGCTCGGCCTGGCTGATCAGGTCGGCCGCCACGTGCGCCGGATCGGCGGTGGCGTCGGCCAGGATGGCGATCTCGGTGGGGCCCGCCTCGGCGTCGATGCCGACCAGGCCGCGGCACAGCCGCTTGGCCGCGGTGACGTAGATGTTGCCGGGACCGGTGATCAGGTCGACCGGCTCGAGCTCCGCACCGTCGGTGTCGACGCCGCCGTAGGTGAGCAGCGCCACGGCCTGCGCGCCGCCGACCGCCCACACCTCCTCGACGCCGAGCAGTTGCGCGGCCGCCAGGATGGTCGGGTGCGGCAGGCCGCCGAACTGGGCCTGCGGCGGCGAGGCCACCACCAGCGAGCCGACGCCCGCGGTCTGGGCGGGCACCACGTTCATCACCACGCTGGACGGGTAGACGGCATTGCCGCCGGGCACGTACAGCCCGACCCGCTCCACCGGCACCCAGCGTTCGGTGACCGTGCCGCCGGGCACCACCTGGGTGGTGGTGTCGGTGCGGCGCTGATCGGCGTGCACCGCGCGGGCACGCGCGATCGACTCCTCCAGCGCGGCGCGCACCGCGGGGTCGAGCTCGTCGAGCGCCTTGACCAGTTCGGCGGCGGGGACGCGCACGGTCGCGGGAATCACACCGTCGAACCGCTCGCCGAACTCCAGCGCCGCCGAGACACCGTGCTCCCTGACCGCCTCGACCACCGGTCGCACCTGATGCAACACCGAGTCCACGTCGACTCCCCCGCGCGGCAGCGCGGAGCGCAGCTCGGCAGCGGAAGGAGTACGACCGCGCAAATCGACGCGGGCGAGCTCGATGCGGGATGTCATGTCGGTGTCGATCCTTGTCTCCGGCTGGTCACAACAGGAAAGTTGCCGCTACCAGCCTAGTGGACGCCGCCGGACGCCTGTCCGTCGCCAGCCCGCGCCTCGGCCGAGGCGCAGAATTCACCGGAATCGGCGGTAGACGAGGTCGAAATCCCGCCCCAGCGCGCGCCGTCCTCCGATTTTCTCCCAAGGCCCTCCGGAGGGTGCTGCCAGTCTCGTCCAGTGCGGCGGTGCAGCGCTGCGAAAGACCTGGGTCGCCGAGCCGAGCGGTGGGTGGCGGGATTCGGGGTCGATCCGCGTCAGCCGCGCCGGCGCAGTTCGGCGAGTCCCTCTCCTTCGAGTTCGTCGAGCACCGAGGTGCGTCCGACGACGGCGAGCGCGAGCGCCTCGGCGCTGCCGCGCACCTCCGGCCCGCTGCCGGTGGCCCAATCCAGATCCGTGGCCACCAGCCGCAGCCCCTTGCTGCGGCGGCCAGGGCGGGCGAACGGGTCGGGATGCTCGAGCGCGCGACGCAGCCGGTCGGACGGGATCGTGCGGGGACGGCCCAGCGGGCGGCGAATGTCTTGCTGGTGCACGAACAGATCGGCCAGCACCAGAGCGGGATCGAATCGGGACAGCGTCCCGGCGGCATTCTCGAACATGTCGATCAGGCGGTCGGTGGACAGCCCCCGCGCCTTCTCGACCAACCGGCCGTTCACCCGATCGATGGAGAACCCGCACCGCACCACGACGCCCCCGTAGGTCAGCGGGGCGATCGTGTCGTACAGCAGATGCCCGACCACGTCACGGACCGACCACCCCGCGCACAGCGACGGCGTCTCCCAGTCCTGCGCGCTCAGGTCGCGCAGCAACTCGACGAGCTCGGCGCGTTCGGCGGCCAGCATCCCCCTGATGTCCATGCCGAAAGACTAACGGCGGCAACAGCGAATGCCCAGATGGCGGCGACGCCGGACGAGCGCATGCGATCAGCGGGTTTCGCTGTCGATCTGCAGGCGCCCTCCGCTGTCGACGACCCGCAGCACCAGCTGCTTGGACTCGCCCTCCACCGTGAGATTGGCCAGCCGCATGTCCACCGAGCCGTCGGGGTTGTTGGACCCGGTGGCGGCGTTGATGCCGGAGAACGTATCGACGATGCGCGAACCCCAGTACTCGCGGAACGCCTGTTCTCCGCCGTAGGCCTTCTGCGCCGCCGGGGTGAGCAGCGACCACGACCCGCTCGGGTTGTTGTAGAAGTTCACGATCAGCTGACCGGCCGGTCCCCATTCGACGGTGCCCGCGCTCGGCGTGCGGCCCAGCGCCGGGGCCGTGGTGGTGGCCCCTCCGGTGGCCGTGGCGCTCGCCGACGGCGGAGTCGCCTGCGCCGACGGCGAATTCGAGTCCGACTGGTTCAGGCTGCCGATCAGCAGCGCGGCCACCGCGACCACCGCGCCGACGACGCCGCCGATGAGCACCGCGCGACGCTTGCCGCCCGAGGCGGACGCCGGACGCGGCTGGGCCGCGGTCCTCGGGTGCGCGGCAGTG
>NZ_BDCF01000016.1 GCF_001613365.1 Nocardia xishanensis NBRC 101358 | reverse complement strand
ACAGGCGCGAAGGCCCCCGGCCGCAAGAACTGACGCGGCCCCCAACTGAACACAAAGCTCGGCCCGGGTTCGATCAGAACCCGGGCCGAGCTGTTTTCGAGCAGGTGCTAGGCGAAAAATTCGAAACCGGTTACGCTTCCTTCGGAAGGAGGCCAAACAGATGACGTCCGAAGCCCTGCTGCAGCACACCTACCTGCCCGAGCCGAGCGAGGAACTCGCCCCTGTCGTGAGCTTCCTCGCTGCCCACGAATCGCGTCGCGGTGACCGCATCCGCCCCCGCTATCTACTGGTCGGCGCGGATGAGCACGACCAGGTCGAGGTTCCCGAATCGGTGCACCGCGTCTTGGTCCAGGTCGTCGCAGCGCTTCGCGAGGGCAAGGCCGTGACCGTCGCGCCGCAGAGCATGACGCTGACCACTCAACAGGCCGCCGACCTGCTCGGCGTCAGTCGGCCCACCGTGGTGCGTCTGATCGATGCGAACGAGATCCCGGCGGAGCGAACCGGGTCCCGCCGCCGCGTCCTGCTGACCGATGTCCTCGCCTACCGGGACGAGCGCCGAAGGCGGCAGTACGAAGCGCTCGCCGCCAGCTCGGTCGAACTCGACGACGATGACGATCCGGATGCCGTGCGCGCGCAGCTACGCGAGATTCGCGAGGAGGTCGCGCGAAGACGGCGCGGCTGATGTTCGGCGCGGTGCTGGACACCTGCGTCCTCTGGCCGAGCCTGCAGCGCGACTTCCTCCTTTCGCTGGCCGTGGAGAATTTCTACCGGCCGCTCTGGAACGATGCCATCCTCACCGAACTGGAGCTCCATGAGGAGCGCAAGCTCGTCCGCCGCGGCATGGATCCGCAAACCGCGCAGCGGCGAGCGTCCGGTCTCATCGCGGTGATGACGCGCGCCTTCGACGACGCGTTGGTGCACGGGTGGGAACCGCTCGAAGGTTCGTTCGGTCTGCCCGATCCGGATGACGAACACGTCGTCGCGGCGGCGGTAGTCAGCAATGCGGGAGCACTGGTCACAGAGAACTTGCGCCATTTCCCGTCGCATTCGATGCCGAGGGGCTTGCATGTCGTCGGCGCCGCCGAGTTTGCCGCAAACACTTGCGCCGTGGATCCAGTCCGCGCTCTCGCTGCCGTTCGGCAGATTTCTTCGCGTCACCGGGACCCAGCGCAAACCGCCGAGCAACTGCTCGACCTCCTCGCTACCCGCTACAAGATGCACGAAGCCGTCGAACTGATGCTCGGCGCATGATCCGAACCGCGACTACGGCCTGGTCAACTGCGCGTACCGGGCGCGGTGGTAGTCGGTGGTGCCGAATTCGCGCTCCAGGGCGGTGAGGCGTTTGAAGTAGTGGCCGATGGCGAGTTCTTCGGTCATGCCCATGGCGCCGTGGAGTTGGACGGCGTTCTGGCCGATGAAGCGGGCGGCGCGGCCGACGGTGACCTTGGCGGCGGAGAGGGCGCGGGCGCGGTCGGCCGGGGCGGCGGAGAGGGCGTGGGCGGCGAGGTGAGATGCCGCGATGGCCTGCTCGAGTTCCATATACATGTCGACCATGCGGTGTTGCAGCGCCTGGAAACTGCCGATGGGCACGCCGAATTGCTGGCGTTGCTTGGCGTATTCGACGGTGTCGGCGAGCACTTTTCGCAGACAACCGACCGCTTCGGCGCAGATCGCGGCGATCGCCGCGTCCACGGTGGGTTCGATGACGTCCCAGGCCGCGCCCTCAGCCCCGAGCAACGCGTCGGCGGGGAGCCGGAATTCGGTGAGGACGAGGTCGGCTCCGACGCGGTCGTCGATGGTGCGGTAGGCGTGCACCTCGACCCCGGCGGGCGGGTTCGCCGCGTCGAATTCGGTGAGGAACAGAGAGATTCCGTCCCGATCGCGCCGCTCGTCCGAGGTGCGGGCGGTGATGAGCAGGTGGGTCGCGAGCGGCGCACTGGTCACCACGCACTTCGCGCCGTCGATCACCCATGAATCGCCGTCGCGCCGTGCCACGGTGCTCACGTCGTGCAGCGTCGGTCCGGACGTCGGTTCCAGCGACGCGAACGCGGTGCGGACGTCGCCCGCGACTATGCCGCGCAGCACCTCGTCGGCGCGCGAACCACCCGACCGTTCCAGCAGACCGGCACCGACGACGACGGTGTCGACGAACGGCTCGACCACCAGCGCCCGCCCCAATTCCTCGGCGATGACCATCAATTCGATGACGCCACCGCCCATCCCGTCGACCCGCTCGGGCAGCGTCGCGCCGAGAATGCCTAGTTCGTCGGCGAATCCGCGCCAGACGGCGGGCTGCCAGCCCTGCGCCGATTTGGCGGCGGCCCTGCTCTTCTCCAGCTCGTAGCGGGCGCCGAGGAATCCGGCGACCGCGTCGCGCAGCAGCTGCTGCTCCTCGGTGAGTGTGAAGTCCATCAGAGCCCCAATGCTGCCTTGGCGAGGATGTTTCGCTGAATTTCGTTGCTGCCCGCGTAGATCGATCCGGCGCGGTCGTTGAAGTAACGCAGTGGCGCGACGGCCTGCCAGTCCGCGCCGCTGCGGTAATCGTCTGCTGGCGCGGAGAATTCGGCTATCGGCCCGCCCGGCGCTGTGGCGTGCGGCTGGTAGACGCGCCCGATCGGACCCGCCGCGTCCAGCGCTAGTTCGGTGAGCTGCTGGCTGAGTTCGGTCGCCAGGATCTTCAGCATCGAGGACGCCGGACCCGGGTCCTTGCCCTGGGCCATCGCCGAAATCGTCCGGTACTCGAGCACTTCCAGCACCTCGGTGCGAATTCGCGCGTCGGCCAATCGCATAGCGAAGCTCGGGTCGTCGATCAGCGGTTTGCCGTCCGGGCCCGGCTGCCGCGCCGCGGCTTCGGCCAGCTCTTGGCCCATGACCTGCAACATCGGCGCCGCCGCGCCGCCGCGTTCGTGCACGAGCAGGTACTTCGCGACCGTCCAGCCGTCATCGATGCGGCCGAGCGCATTGCTCTTCGGCACCCGCACGTTGTCGAAGAACACCTGGTTCTGTACCTGCTCGCCGGAGGTCATCACCAGCGGACGAATCTCGATGCCCGGGGTGGCCATGTCGATGAGCAGGAAGGTGATGCCCTGCTGCTTCTTGCCTGTGCGTGAGGTGCGCACGAGGCAGAAGATCCAGTTCGCCTCGGTGGCGTGGGTGGTCCAGATCTTGCTTCCGGTGCAGACGAACTCGTCACCGTCGTCGACGGCCGACATGCTGAGCGAGGCCAGGTCCGAGCCCGCTTCCGGTTCCGAATAGCCCTGGCAGAAAAAGATCTCACCTGTCAGGATGCGCGGCAGATAGAAGGCCTTCTGCTCCGGCGTGCCGAACGCGATGATCGCAGGCGCGACCATCCTGATTCCCATCGGCGAAAGCGTCGGCGCGCCCGCGAGCGTCGATTCCCTGCTGAAGATGTAGTGCTGGGTCAGGCTCCAGCCGCACCCGCCGTGCTCCACCGGCCAGTGCGGCGCGGCCCAGCCGCGCTCGTGCAGAATCCGCTGCCACTCCATGCTGGCCTCGTGGTCCGGATACACGCTCGTCGCCAGCCGCCCCGCCCGCCGCAACTCCGGCGTCAGCTTCGCGTCCAGGAACCCCCGCACCTCGTTCCGAAAGGCCAGATCGGCCGCTGACCAGTCGTAATCCATCTGTCCTCCCGGCGGGGGTATGCCACGGTGCACCACTATTGGCCACAGGCCAACACGCCCCCAATGTAAGCCCACCCACCTCCCGAAATCAAACTGAAGCAACCCGCCCACAGTTGCCCGCACGTGAAGGTTCCGCGGACCCTCGAACACCCTTCACAAGGGTCATGACCGTGTGGAATGTCCGTGGCAGCTCGACGTTCAGCAGTCTTCGAAGACGGCCTTCGCATACCCCGCCGATTGGTAGACGTAGTCGTACGCCCAGCGGGCGATGGAGAGGTCTGGTTCGGGGTCGGCGAACAAAAGTTCTCCGTCCCAGCACTTTCCGAGGATGTAGCGGGCGCGGGAGACGTGCGGGGTGAAGGTGACGACGATGACGCGGCGCCACCCTTCGGCGCGCGCCCTGCGGGCCAGTTCGCGCCCCTCGCCTCGGGTGGTGCGCGGCGACGGGTCGAAGCAGATGACTTCGAAGCGGTAACCGCCGTGACAGATGCGGTTCATGGTCGCGCTGTACTCGTACGGGTCGGAGAGGAGCACCCGCGGCGCGTAGCCCGCCGCGGCCAGGCGCAGGCCGAGCTGCTCGCGACCGTCGCGCGCGCCGCCGAGAACCAGGATCGCGTCGGCCGTCGCGGGCGGGTCGGTGCGGGGCCGGACGTAGACCGGCCAGAGCGCGACCACCACGAGGACGAGCACCGCGGCAAAGCCGATCACGGCACGGGTCACCGAACGTCGTCGCACGACTTCCGATGGTATGCGGGCACCACATCACCGCAGGTCACCGCCGCCGACCGGGGGCTGTTTCCACCTGTACACCTGCTGTTGCCGTGACCCTTGCCTCACTGACGCGGCGCGGCCATCGTCGGGGCTTACCAATCGATCATGCGATGCACAGTCTTCGGAACCGGGTACCTGGGGGCCACGCACGCCGCGTGCATGGCCGAGCTCGGCCACGACGTGATCGGGGTGGACGTCGATCCGGGCAAGGTGGCGAAGCTGTCCGACGGCGTGGTGCCGTTCTACGAGCCCGGCCTCGACGAGGTGCTTCGCCGGAATCTGGACGCGGGCAGGCTGCGCTTCACCACCTCCTATCCGGAGGCCGCCGCCCACGCCGATGTGCATTTCCTCGGCGTCGGCACGCCACAGAAGAAAGGCGAGTACGCCGCGGACCTGAAATATGTTCACGCGGTGGTGGATACGCTCGCGCCGATGCTCGAGCGCCCTTCGGTGCTCGTCGGCAAGTCGACGGTTCCCGTTGGCACGGCCACGGCGCTGGGCGAGCGGGCGCGGAAGCTGGCGGGCGCCGAGGTCGAGGTGGCGTGGAATCCGGAGTTCCTACGGGAGGGTTTCGCTGTGCAGGACACGCTGCGCCCCGACCGCTTGGTGCTCGGCGTGGATCGCTCTCGCGAAAACGCCGACTGGGTCGAGAATTCGGTGCGCGAGATCTACGCCGATCTCATCGCGGCGGAAGTCCCCTTCCTGCTGACCGATTTGGCTACAGCGGAATTGGTGAAGGTATCCGCGAATGCCTTTCTCGCGACCAAGATCTCGTTCATCAACGCGGTCTCGGAGGTGTGCGAGGCGACCGGCGCCGACGTCACCGTGCTCGCCGACGCGCTCGGCTACGACGCGCGCATCGGCCGCCGATTCCTCAACGCGGGCTTGGGTTTCGGCGGTGGATGTCTGCCCAAGGACATCCGCGCCTTCATGGCGCGCTCCGGTGAGCTGGGCGCCGACCATGCCGTCGCGTTCCTGCGCGAGGTCGACAACATCAACATGCGGCGTCGCACCAAGGTGGTCGACATGGCGGCCAAGGCGTGCGGCGGCTCGCTGCTCGGGGCCAATGTCGCGGTGCTCGGCGCGGCCTTCAAACCCGAGTCCGACGACGTGCGCGATTCCCCCGCCTTGAACGTCGCGGGCATGATTCAGTTGCACGGCGCCGTGGTGACGGTATACGACCCGAAGGCGCTGGAGAATTCGCGCCGGGTCTTCCCCACCCTCAACTACGCGACCTCGGTGGCCGAGGCGTGCGACCGCGCCGACATGGTGCTCGTCCTGACGGAATGGGACGAGTTCACCGCGCTGCGTCCCGAAGACCTCGATCGAGTGGTGCGCGGCAGGTCGATCATCGACGGCCGCAACTGTCTCAATCGTGCCACCTGGAGAGCGGCGGGATGGGTGTACGCCGGACTCGGCACACCGTAGAGTTGCCTGACGAGGCCGCGCTCGACCACCCGGTCCTGCCTGCCTCGTGTGCGACTGAGCGCCGCCGGTAGGGTCCCGGGAGCGGGTCGCGTCATTGGCGACGCGATCTCGCTTTGTCGTGAAGCGTGAAACGAGATGGGCAACTGATGAGTTCGGTACTGGGGGTTTCGGTGGGGGCCGGCGCTGTCCGTATGGCGCGACCACACACCGGAAATCCCCCCGGTCATGTCACACCCGATGCCTTCGAGCTGCAGACCATCCCGGTCACCGAGCACCGCGCGGAGGAACTGACCGCCGAGGCGGTCGGCGTCACCCTCGCGACCCATCAGATCGGCGCCACCGCGATCGCGTATCGCAGCGAACAGCAGGCCAGAGGGGTGCGCGCCGCGATGGCGCGCCAGCAGGTCACCAACTACGAGCTGGTGCCCGAGATCTTCGCCGCGCTCGAATTCGCCCAGGCCACCGGCGATATCCGCGGCATCTCCTCGCTTGTCGTCTACGACCTCGGCAGCACCGGGCTCTCGGTCAGCGTGGTCGACACCCAGACCAGGGAGGTCAGGCACAGCGAGCGCACCAGCGACATCAGCGGCGACTACCTGGATTCGCTCATCCGCGAACAGCAGATCGCCTCGGGCCGTATCGCGCACCCGCAGGACCCGGCGGGCCTTGCCGCGCTGGACGCGCTGTGCCGCGAGGCCAAGGAACAGCTGTCCAGCAATACCGCGGTCGCGCTGCCGAGCGAGCAGGGCCTGGTGCTGTTGGCGCAGGAGAACTTCGAATCGCTGATCATGCTGGCCATCGAGTCGTCGGCGCGGATGGCCCGCGATGTGATCGTGCGCTCGGACCGCCCGGTGCACGGCGTGCTCGCGATCGGCGGCTGCGCGCGGATTCCGCTGATCGGCAAGGTGCTCGAGCGCTGGATGGGCGTGCCGGTGATCGTGCCGGAAAGCCCCGAGACGGTGATCGCGCGCGGCGCAGCGCTGCTCGCAAGGCCGGTCCGCCCGGCCCCGGTCGCTCATCCCGGTCCGGTTCCGAACCAGGCACCTACGGGCGGCTATGGCGACGAGGATCTCTCGCCCGCTTGGCTCTCCGCGCCGCCCAAGCGCCGCCCGAAGCGACCGAAGGTCGATGCGCAGCCGGACGAATTCGACGATATCGACGGTCTCGCGCCTGACTGGCTGGCCGCCAATCCGCGCCGCCGCGAGAAGCGCGAATTGAACGGCGCAGTGCTGACCGTCAGCGCACTGACCGTGGTCGCCGCGATCGGCCTCGGCCTCGGCTACGGACCGCAAGTGCTGGAACGGGATTCGCACAGCAGCGAGGGCTCGCCGTCGGTCTCGCAGACCGGCTTGCCGCGCACCACCACTCTCGATCCGCAGATCGCGGTGGCGCCTGCCACCACGACGGAGACCGAGCAGTCGGTCGCCGCGCCGCCGCCGCGCAGGCAGACGACCACCGAGCCGCCGTCGCCCACCCAAGGCCCGAACACCTTTACTGTTGTCCCCGGTCTCCCGCCGATCGTGGTGCCGACGATCCCGCCCGAGGTCTTCCCCTTCCCGCCGCCGCCGCCACGCTGAACGACCCTGAACCGCGCGCGTACCGTCCGCGCCGCGGTTCAGGCGTTCCGCGCGGCGCAGGCATTCCCGCGGCGCAGGCATTCCCGCGCCACCGAACGGCGGGCGAGCAGGAGCGCGAGCCGGTGACCAACGGCACCGAGAGGGCCTGCGGCGACACCGCCGGTTCCGCCGAAGTCAGGCCGTACATGCCGACCCGCCGAGACCAGACCCGGCCGCACGCACGCCATCCTCACCGGGCGCGGATATCACCACCGCGCCCCCGACGAGCGGCATCGCCCGTCAACCGCGCGAGTGCCGCCCATGCCGAGGCGCGGGCGCCGGGGTGTTCTTGCCGCCGAACGGCCTGGCGAGCAGCACCGCGATGCCCGTGGTCAACGGCACCGAGAGGGCGAGCGCGATACCACCGACCGCCGACCGCGCGATCTCGATGGCGACCGCGTCACCGGCGAGCACGTCGCGAATCGAACGCCCCGCCACGCTGAACAGCAGCAGCAACGGCAGCGCGCCACCCGCGTAGGCGAGCACCAGCGTGTAGACGGTGCTGGCGATGTGGTCCCGGCCGACTCGCATGGTCGCGGCGAAAACCTGTCGGCGCGAGGCGGATTCGTCCAGCGCGGCCAGCTCGAAGGCGGTCGAGGCCTGGGTGATCGTGACGTCGTTGAGCACACCGAGCGAACCGATGATGAAGCCGGCGAGCAGCAGACCGGTGATGCTGACGTGCTCGAGGTAGGTGGCGACGTTGGTGTTCTGCTCCTCGGAAAGGCCGGTGAGCTGGGTCATCTCGATCGCCAGCCAGGAGAGCACCGCGGCGAGCAGCATCGATGTCAGCGTGCCGAGCAGCGCCGAGCTGGTGCGGAGGTTCACGCCGTGCGCCAGATACAGCACGGCGTAGAGGATCAGCGATCCTGACACCAGCGCGACCGGGATCGCCGGCTTGCCGTCCAGCAGCGCGGGCAACAGGAACGCCACCAGCACCGCGAACGCGAACCCGAGTCCGAGCAGCGCGCGTAGGCCGCGCCAGCGCGCCACCGCGATGATCACCACGACGAAGGCGATCACGATCAGGGTCAGCGGCATCCCGCGCGCGTAGTCCTCGAAGGAGTACAGCGGCGTGCCGTTCGGGTCGGTCTGGCGCACCAGCCGGATCTCGTCGCCGGCGCGCAGATCAGGTTGTCCTGGGCCAGGCGCGATTTCGAGCAGTGTCTTGTTGCCCTGGTGCGGACCGGATTCGATGGTGATCAGGCTGCGCTGACAGGTGTATGCGTTGGTGCGCGGCGGCTCCGGCTTGTCGGCGAACACCTTGCCGATGGAGGGACTGCCGCACGGCCCGACGTCTTGCGCGACGACCGTGCCCGCCTCGGTCTCCACCGCGCCGCCGCCCGCGTTCTGCATCGGCAGCGGGATCTCCACGTGCTGGCTGCTCGGCCACAGCGCGATGGCGGCGACGACGGTGAGCACCCCGATGACGGTGAGCAGCCCGACCACGACGCGCGCCGCGGTGGCGCCGATCGCGATCGGGCCGGAGTGGTCGTGGTGGTGGTGATGATGGTGGTCGGTCACCGGGCTCCTACTTGTCCGTCGTGGCCCCGGGCGCCCGTGCCTGACGACAGGAGCGGCTGACCCGAGACAGCTGCGCGGTGCCGAGCTTAAAGGATGTCGTTTTCAAGATCAGTACGCCAACCACCACCGGCACACAACTGAACATCGAGAACGTAACAACTGATCTCGCAAGAACCCGGGTAACTCACCGGGTACGGGCTGACTCGACCCAACACACCGACCGCCAGCCGCCCACGCAAATCTCCAAGCACCTGAGTCTGGCCTGAGTCGCGGAGAGGCGGTTCGGAGGGGGCGGCGGAGAGCAGGGGGATGTCTCCGCCGCCCGCAGGCCGGCGGCCCAGGGGGGTAGGCGGCCGAACCCGAGGCCAGGTTGCCCAGGGGGGGTAGGCAACCCGACCGGGCACTCGAGGTGCCAAGAGCCACTGTACACAAAAGTTGCACTTTTGCGCTAGCGGGTCTTCAAAACTCGCCCCTATCCGTACATTCGGTATGTTTCAGGCCCAGAAGCAGGGCGATTACGGCTCAGATGCCCGCGACGCACGTCACTGTCGGTAGCTCGCCAAGAAATTGCCGAAGCGCTCGATCGCGACCGCGAGGTCCCTGGCCCACGGCAGCGTGACGATCCGCAGATGGTCGTGATCGGGCCAGTTGAAACCGGTCCCCTGCACCATCAGGATCTTCTCCTGCAACAGCAGATCCAGGACGAGTTTCGAATCGTCGTAGATCTCGTACACATTCGGGTCCAGCCGCGGGAACGCGTACAGCGCGCCCTTCGGCTTGACGCAGGACACACCGGGGATCATGTTCAGCCGCTCCCAGGCCACATCGCGCTGTTCGAGCAGCCGCCCGCCGGGCAGGATCAGATCCTCGATGCTCTGGTGCCCGCCGAGCGCGACCTGAATCGCGTGCTGCGCGGGCACATTCGGGCACAGCCGGGAGGAGGCGAGCAGATCGATGCCCTCGAGGAAGCCGGCGGCGTGATCCTTCGGGCCGGTGATGGCCAGCCAGCCCGAGCGGTATCCGGCGACCCGGTAAGCCTTGGACAGACCGTTGAAGGTCAGGCACAGCAGGTCGGGCGCGAGGGTGGCCAGCGAGATGTGCTTGGCATCGTCGTAGAGGATCTTGTCGTAGATCTCGTCGGCGAGCAGCAGCAGTTGGTGCTTGCGAGCCAGGTCGACCAGCTGCTGGAGCACCTCGGCCGAGTAGACCGCGCCGGTCGGATTGTTCGGATTGATCACCAGCAGCGCCTTGGTCTTGCTGGTGATCTTGGCCTCGATGTCAGCGACGTCGGGCTGCCAGCCGTTGGACTCGTCACACAGGTAGTGCACCGGTGTGCCGCCTGCCAGGCTGGTCATCGCCGTCCACAGCGGATAGTCCGGCGCCGGGATCAGCACCTCGTCGCCGTTGTCGAGCAGCGCCTGCATGGTGATGGTGATCAGCTCGGAGACGCCGTTGCCCAGGTAGACGTAGTCCACGTCCAGTTCGGGGAATCCGGGCACCAGCTCGTAGCGGGTCACGATCGCGCGCCGCGCCGACAAGATGCCCTTGGACTCTGAGTAACCCTGGGCATAGGGCAGCGCCGCGATGATGTCGCGCATGATCACGTCGGGCGCCTCGAAACCGAACGGCGCCGGGTTGCCGATGTTCAGCTTGAGGATGCGGTGGCCCTCCGCCTCCAGCCGTGCCGCGTGCGCGTGTACCGGTCCACGAATCTCGTAGACGACGTTCTGCAGTTTCGTGGATTGCTCCAGAACGCGCGGCGGACGGTGGTGGAGATGGCTCGGGCTCACCCGTCCCATGGTGCCATCCCCCCTCAGGGGGTCGATCGATCGCGTCAGGGTGTCGAATTCCCAGGCGGGATGCCCTTGGCGGCGGTCGCGGCGCAGAACTCCTCGATGCGTTCGTCCAGGAAACGGGCCTCGACGGCGTCGCGGAACGCGGGCTTGGCGATCCGCCGGCGCACACCCGCGAGCCGCTCCTCGAGCTGGGCGATGCGCTTGTCCTCGGCCAAGCCGAGCACCGGGTTCAGGGCCTCGGCCGCACCGTCCAGGCTGCCGTTGATCAGATGCGCGGCCGCGCAGTCGACACGCGCCAGCGCCTCGGCGCCGTAGGAGCGCTTCTCGGAGGGGCCGTTGGCGTAGAGATGGATGGCGCGTTCGGTGGCCGTCAGCGCCGGCTCGGCCTGACCGAGATGGATGTATGTGGCGCCCGCGTAGTACTGCGCCTTGGCGTCGGGGAAACCGAAGACGCCGCCGACCTCGTCGTGCAGGTTGTCGGTCGCGGCCACCTCGCGCGCGTCGTCGGCGGCGCGGATGCAGCGATCGGTGTCGGTGGCGCTGCCGATCTTGGACCAGATCCTGGCCTCGATATTGAGCAGCCGCACCTTCGCGGTCGCCGAATCGGCGAACTCCTGCCCGCTCTGTGCCAGTAGCACCGCGCGGCGCGGGCGCTCCGACCAGTATTCGATCAACGCGTGCATGCCGCGGGTCCATGCGCGCAATCCGTTGTGGCCACATAGCTCGGCGTAGGCCCAGGCCGCTCTGACCTGTTCACCCGCCGCGTCGAGGTAGCCGAGGTCGGTGCTCGCGTTCGCGAGCAGGCCGGACAGCGTGCCGGCGAGCAGATAGAGGTGACTGGTGTCGGCAGGCCGCTGATGCCCCTCCAGCAGGCGATACACCCGGCGCCGAACCCGAAGCATCTCCACCATCATCGGAACCGGCGGGATGTGCACGTAATCGTTCGCGATGCGCGTGACATCGGCGTCGAGCTGTTCCAACGTGGTCGCACCCACATTGGTGCTCTCGGCCCGGCCTGCGTGTTCGCTGGCCTCGTGGGCAGCCGCCATGATCAGATCCCTCTCCGAAATTTCTGCTAACGCATCACCTCTCATCGCACCGGCGTCTATGAGAGCAAGAAGGTCCGCGTCGCTCGAATAACTGGCACGCGTCCCCGCAGCGGAACGCACATCGAAACCGGCGGCAGGTCCATCGATCGGCGTTTCACCGATCAGCGCCGCAAACCGTGCCCGCACAACGTCGTCGGACCTGGCAAGCGATGTGTCGAGTGCGGCCTGATTGATGGGGCGCGGATGAACTCGGTTGCCCCCGGCCTCCCATTTGGACACCAGGCGTTCGTGAACGCCGAGATGCGCCGCGAATTCCCGGATGCTCATCCGCTTGGCATCGCGAAGGGCGCGGGTCTCTTTCCCTGACCAGTGCCGGACCACGATGTCATCCCTTCCGCACGAACCTTCATCCAGGGTACGAGGGCTTTGTGGCTACGGCCACAGATAATTCCCTGTTGCTATGGGCTTTTCGCGCCTCGGCATCCGCGCGAGCGGCTGCTACCGGCCAAAGGCAGCGGATTGGCAGTGAAAGGCGGGCATGGGGGCGATGCCGCGTCGCGGTCGTTGGCCCGAATCTGGTAGCAGGAGGCAAGGAGTTGGCCGTGAACGTGGAGAAACTCAGGACAGTCGAGGATTGGGTGTCCTTCTACCGGCACGAGTTCGGGCTACCCGTCACCGAGCGTGGCGGTTTCGTGATGCTGCCCATCAGCGGCCGGGTCTGTGTCGTTCACCTTCCGACGGCTCGGGCCGAAAAGGTCAGGGCGGCACTGGAACAGCAGGGAACGAGGGGTCCCATGCTGGCCAGGCAGATCCGCTGGAGCTTCCTGGCCGAGCCGGACAGCCGTCCCGGCGCACAGGTACTGGAGGTGCTGAATCGTCTCGATATCGGGATACCTGCCATAGGCAGTGCAGTGATGTTGCCGACGGGGCTCGGCCGATGGACCCGGGAAGGGTGCTTCTGGGTCACTCCGCCGAGCCGCGGCGACACGCTCCCTCCGCTATCCGCCGTGGTGACGACGGCGCTTGCGGTGGGAGCGGGCGGCGGGGACTGAATGCGTCGTCGGTCCCCGTCGCCGACGGTGCGGCCGAATCCGCCCCTATTTCCTGGCAGTCGGCGGGGCGGATTCGGTCGTGGGTCCTCTTGCGCCCCAGACGAATCGGCTATCGCGATTCGGCGGCGTCGACCACATCGGCGGACAGCGGGAAGTTCAGGTAGGAGCGTGAAGGCGTAGGTCCGCGCTGGCCTTGATATTTGGAACCCGCGACGGCGCTGCCATATGGATGCTCGGCGGGGCTGGTCAACCGGAGCAGGCACAGCTGGCCGATCTTCATCCCCGGCCACAAGGTGATCGGCAGGTTCGCGACGTTCGACAGCTCCAGCGTGATGTGACCACTGAAGCCGGGGTCGATGAAGCCCGCGGTCGAATGCGTGAGCAGGCCCAAACGGCCGAGACTCGACTTGCCTTCCAACCGCCCGGCCAGATCGTCGGGCAGCGTGCACACCTCCAGCGTCGAGCCGAGCACGAACTCGCCGGGATGCAGCACGAACGGCTCGCCCGGCGCGGGCTCGACCAGGCTGGTCAGCTCGTCCTGGCGTTGCGCGGGATCGATGTGGGTGTAGCGGGTGTTGTCGAAGACGCGGAACATCCGGTCCAGGCGAACGTCGATACTCGACGGCTGGATCAGGCTCTCCAGCAACGGCTCGACCCCGAGACGCCCAGCGGCGATCTCCGCGCGGAGGTCACGATCGGAAAGCAGCACGGCACGAGCGTAGCGTCCGGCGAATCGGGTCGTTCGGCCGCACGGGGAAGGGCCGCATCGGCGACGCGCTCTTCGCCGGTCTTCAGTTAATTCTCAGCGGCAGCGGGCAACCTGGGACCAGTGACCTCGAAACCCCGCAGGACGGTGCCAACGGTCCCGACGCTCGCCGCGCTCGGCGTACTCCTCGCGGCGTTCATCACCGTGCTGACCCGCAATGTTCTCGACAGCACCGGGTTGGCCACGATGGACCCCGAGGTCTCCGGGTGGGCGGTCGAGAACCGCAACGGAGTGCTCACACCCGCCGCGCACATGGTCAGCAACTGCGGGGACACCCTGTGCATGACGATCCTCACCACGCTCGTCTGCGTGGCGCTGCTGAGCGTGCGCGACCGGAGGCGCGCCGCGCTCGTCGCCGTGACCGCCCTCGGCGCCGGTCTCATCATCGCGATCGCGAAACGACTGGTCGGCCGGGAACGCCCGCCGGTGGCCGATCGACTCGCGGTGGAGAACAGCCTGTCGTATCCGTCCGGGCACAGCACCGGCACCTTCGTGGTCGTCGGGATCGTGGCCATCGTGCTCATCCCCATGCTCCGGCGGGCGATCGCCAGAGCGGCCGCGGCGCTGATCGCCGTCCTGTTCGTCGCCGCGGTCGGCGCATCCCGCGTCTATCTGGGCGTGCACTGGCCCACCGACGTGCTCGCGGGCTGGTCCATCGGAGCGCTGTGGATACTGCTGTGCCTGGCCGTCTTCCACTACCCGACCTGGCGTTGAACCGCTGCGAGGCGTGTGGGTTGTCTGCGTCAAGCCCATCGGCGGTCGCGCGACGCGTGCGTTCCGCGGTCATGCTGGGGCGTGGTCAGTCGGCGGGTGCGGATTCATTCCGTCCGGCGGCATCGATGCCCGCGAGGATGACGTGCAACCCGTCGGTGAACTCGGCGTCGGTGTCGCCGGAGAAGACGTCGGTCACCAGTTGGGCGGTCAGGGGGTAGCGCTCGGCGTCGACGAGGGTTGCGAGGCGTTCGGGGAGGTACGGGTTGTGGTCGCCGTACTCGCCGCCGAAGCGCGCCTGCTCCTCGATGACGAAGCCGACGGTGTAGTGCAGCAGGATCGGGAAGACCCGGGCCGCTCGGGTTTTCGAGAAACCCGCGTCCTCCAGCGTGCGCAGCGTCAATTCGACTGTGCGAAACATCGCTTCGTCGCTGACGTAGGTGCCCGCCACCACTTTCGCCCCGTCCCGATAACCGAGCATCGCCCGCCGCAACCTGCTCGCCAGCGCGATGAGCCAGTCTCGCCAGTCCTCGTCGCGTCGCGGCGCCTCGACGCCGTCGACCGCGGAGACGAAGACAGCCCGCGCCATGGCGTCGAGTAACTCGCGCTTGTTCGCGATGTGCCAGTACAACGCGGGGGCTTGCACGTTCAGCGCCGCGGCCACTTTGCGCATGGTCAGGCCGTCGAGCCCGACCTCGTCCAGCAGTGCGAGCGCGGCCCCCGCGATGACTTGGGCGTCCAGCTTGGTCTGACCGGATTTGTTCGACACCTTGACAGCTTAACAACGTTCCTGCTCTCCTTAACGCAGTTAAGGATTTAACGTTGTTAAGGAGACGTTATGGACACGACCGATGTGGTGATCGCGGGTGCCGGGCCGACCGGCCTGATGCTGGCGTGCGAACTGCGCGCCCTCGGCCTCGCGGTCGCCGTGCTCGACGCGCTGCCGGCGCGGACCGGCGAATCAAGGGCGGGCGGCATCCACGCCAGGACCATGGAGGTCCTCGACCAGCGTGGCCTGCTCGACGGGATGCTCGCGCAGGGCGACCCGCGACAGGTCGGGCACTTCGCCGGGATTCCGGTGAATTTCAGCGATTACGCGACGCGCTACCCGTTCACACTCGTCATCCCGCAGTCGCTCATCGAACGCGAACTCGAAAGCCGCGCAGCCGAACTCGGCGTCACGGTGCAATGGGACGCACCAGTCGCCGGCTATCGGCAGGACGCGTACGGCGTCGAGATCGAGATCGGCGGCTCGAACGGAATCCGTCGCATGCGTGCCGCGTATCTGGTCGGCTGCGACGGCGGGCGCAGCGCGGTCCGCAAGCTCGCCGGGATCGATTTCGCCGGCACCGACGCGACGATGACCGGCATGCTGGCCGATGTGGAGCTGGCCGACCCGCCCGCCGAACAATTCTTCGGTCATCGCCGTGGGGTGGGCGACTTCTCCGCGGTGCAGCTACAACCCGGCTGGTACCGGCTCGTCGTCCAGCGGCACGACCTGGTCCTCGAGCGCGGCGCGACGGTCAGCTTCGACGACTTCCGCGCCAACTTCACCGAGATCGCGGGCACCGACCTCGGCATGCACAGCCCTCGCTGGGTGTCGCACTACGGCGACGCGGCGCGGCACGCCGACCGGTACCGCGCCGGACGCGTGTTCCTCGCCGGCGACGCCGCCCACATCCACTACCCCGCGGGCGGACAGGGTCTCAACCTGGGCGTGCAGGACGCCGTGAACCTGGGCTGGAAACTCGCGGCCGCGCTGCGCGACGGCGCCGACGACGATCTGCTCGACACTTACGAGTCCGAACGCCGCCCGGTCGCCGCCCGTGTCCTGCACAACACCCGCGCGCAGACCGCACTCTCCCGCCCCGGGCCGCACACCGACGCCCTGCGCGACATCATGGGCGACCTGATCACCCTGGACGACGTCCGCCATCGCATCGGCCTCATGATCACCGCCCTCGACATCGACTACGACACCGCCTCCGACCACCCGCTCGCTGGACGCCGCATCCCGGACGCAGACCTCGTTACCGCCGACGGACCCACCCGAATCCACGAACTGCTCCGCCCTGCTCGCCCCATCTTCCTCCGCCTCGACGACACGTCGCCGACCCCCGAAAGCAACGGCCACTTCGACACAGTCCTCGCCAGCAGCCAGGCCAACCACTGGCCGGTACCCGGTGTCGGCGACATCCCCCGTCCCGCCGCCCTCCTGATCCGTCCCGACGGCTACACCGCGTGGGCGACCGACGACCCGACCGCCGCCCTCCCTGACACCTTCGGCAACTGGCTCACCCCGACCGCCACCCACTGACCGACCCGTCCGGGCGGCGCCTGGCCGCCCACAGACGGAGCCGACGAGGCAGTGGGGAAGTTGACCGGCCCAGGGCCCGGTCTGATAGAGTCGCGGACGCGTCTACGCGCAGGCCGATGTAGTTCAATGGTAGAACTTCTGCTTCCCAAGCAGACAGCGCGGGTTCGATTCCCGTCATCGGCTCCGGAAGGTAAAGAAGGCCCTGACCAGCATGTTGCCCGGTCAGGGCCTTTGTTTATCCCCGGGTGTAGCCGAACGTGTAGCCGACCCCCCGACCCTTCGTTGCCGCGGCCACGGGCGGTCGAGCATGAGCATCAACCGCACCCGCCAGGCACGGCGCATGGGCATAGCTGCTCACCGAACACGCCTGCACCCCAGTCAATCTCGACTACCACGACAGCATCCACATCCGCGGCCGCGCGTGGCACCTCCACTGGACCGACGGGTCGACCTGGCGTCAGATGCTCGCTCCCGCAGCAGCGCTCGCCGCCGAGGTGCCGGGCGTCGACGTGACTCAGCTGCACCCCGCTCGGGGCGCAACACCACTTTTGCGGAGGCTATCCCGCCGATCCCAGCACCGACCGGATCACTACGCCCGTGTGAACGGCAACGCGCACGACAACTGGAACGAGCGAGCCGAACCGTGACGACGACGGGCAGGACGGAGCCGACCGACGAGGCAGCTGTAGCCGTGTCGATACACGAAATGCGCCCGACCCCACACGGGGCCGGGCGCTTCTGTGTAGCGGTGGTGGCCAGTTAACGCCGGTGCCGCCGAAGAGGATTCGACCGAGCTCGCCTCGATTGCGCACCTTTCCCATTCGGTAACACTTCAAACCGAGACGGCGATCACATCGCGACATCCAACCTCGACAGCAGGGGGAAACCTTGACCACACCGCAGTACCCGCAACAGCCCTACGGTTACCAGCCCGGCCTTCCTCCCCAGCCGCCCAAAAAGAGCAACACGAAATGGATCGTGCTTGGGACCGTCGCCGTCGTCCTGCTCTGCGGGTTCGGCGGGTGCATCGCCGTCCTCGGCAAGGCGGGCGAGGAAGTGAGCAAGTCCATCGACGCCGCGGCGAGTTCCATCCAGTCGGCCGCGCCGGAAGCGCCTGCGCCCGCGTCGATCCCGCCCCTCGTTCCCGGCAAGTCGACCGGCAAGGGCAAGAACATCACCTACGAGATCGTGTCGGACGACGAGCTGAGCTCGGTGACCTACTACGACAGCAACAGCGAATTGCAGCAGGAGACCAGCGCCACCGCGCCGTGGTCGAAGTCGCTCACGAACTCGTCCACAGTGGCGCTCATCGGATTGGGCGCCCAAACGAACGGGTCCTCGGTGACGTGTCGAATCATCGTGGACGGCAAGGTGGCCGACGAGAAGACCTCGACCGGCAAGTACGCGGTCGTCAACTGCACCGCTGCCGCGTTCTGACAAACCCTGGACACACGAAACGCGCCCCCGCCGAATCGGCCGGGGCGCGGTCGCTTCCGGTCGAGCTACAGACCGTAGGCGCGTCGAACACGGCGGCTCAGGTGATGTGCACCCAGGCCCCTACTGAACCGAGCTGGGCGGCCCGCGCCGAGCTCGTCGCTTTCAGCCGGAGTCCGCTGTCGATCCCCACGCCGCGGGGTGATCCGCACCTTCCGTCCGAGTCGGCGCCGAAGACATCATCACCCGCTGCGCGCCTCCAGCGCCCGACCGATCAGCGCGCGGGCGCCATCGCCGTAGACCGCCTGCCCGGCGAGCACCGTGAACATCCTCTCGTACAACGTGATCTCGCGGGGTTGGGTGACCGCCAGCTCGGCGCTGATCGTCTCGACCTGGACGAGCCTGTTGTCGAAGATGGCGAACCCGTTCGTCGCGGGCGCGGCGTACGAGGAGGCGGCGGGGATGATGCCGAACGCGATGCTCGGCAAGGTCATGACGTTGAGCAGGCGATCGAGCTGGCCGTACATCACCTTGTCGTCGCCGACAGTGGTGTGCAGCACCTGTTCGGCCACAACGAAATTGAAGCGGCGCCGCCCGCGGTAGAGCACATGCTGCCGCTCGATGCGCGCAGCGACGCCCTCCTCGAGGTCGTCGGGAACGTCGTAGAACGAGATCACCTTGCGCAGGATGCCCTCGGCGTAGGCCGGAGTCTGCAACAACCCGGGGAAGACGTAAGGCTCGTACCATCGCATCGAGTTCGTCTCGGACTCGAGGCGCACACGCGCCTTCTGAGGACGGCGCATGCCGGTACCGAGGATGCGCCGCCATTCGAGGTAGGCGGCCTCGATGTTGCGCAGCGTGGCGACGAGGTCGGCGAGATGGTCGCCGTTGCCGGTGTGCTCGCACCATGCGCGTAGATCGATCTCCGATGGCGACTGCTTGCCGTGCTCGATACGCGACACCTTGGACTCGTGCCAGCCCCCGAGCTCGGCGAGGCGGCGCGCGGTCAGGTCCGCGTCGCGGCGAAGCTCCCGGAGCCGCAGTCCGAGAGCCTCCCGGGCCTCGTGAACGGAGCTCGTCACCGCTGACCGGCCACCGCGTACTCGGCGTGCGGAACGGCGCGCTGCCACACGATATTCCACACCGCGCGGCACCGGTCGACGATCTGCCAATCGCCGGTCACGGCGAGACCCGCCCATCGCCCGTCCGGCTCGAACAGGGTGAACGCGGCACGGTCGTCGAGCAGCCACCAGTCATCGGCGGTGAGGTCATCGGGCGAGACGAGATGTCGCGGTAGGTAGCGGACCTCCTCGCCCGCGGCGATATTGACCCGCGACACTTCCAGGGTCCACCGCTGGTAGTCGACGTGCGGCACGGTAACGACGCGCGCCCGCCGCACCGCGACGCCGCGGCCGGTGGTCTCCCGGATCAGCGCCGCCCAATCGCCCATCCACGCGTAATCGTCCGGCTCGCCCGCGAGGAACCGAGCGAAAGGCTCCGACTCCTCGGGAGTCTCGTAGGTGTCCTGGACCTCGAGATGCAGGGCCTCACGCTTGCATTCGCCCAGCGCGGCGGCGAACTCAGCGGCCGTGATCAACAGCACCGTAGAAAGTCCTCTCTCGCTTCGGTACCTCGATGGCGGTCTCGTCGATGGCCAAGCTCATGTGCGCCAGCGCCTCTGGGTCGACGAGCGGCTCGCCCGACACGGTGAACGTGCCGCGGCCGGTGTCCGCCATCGTCGCGCCGACAAAGGTGTCGGCCTCGGCGAAACCGAGTAGCGAGTGTGGGATCTCCACCGTCGCCTCGTCGTTGGTCCGCCAACCCTGCACGACATAGGTGTCGCGGTCGGTCGCGTACAACGTCGGGCATCCACCCTGGTTCGATCCGCACTTGCCCAGGAACCTCAATCGCATCGTGCTGTCCCTTCCAGCAGTGTGCGACGGCTTGCGCACTTCCCCCAATAGTCCATCAGCCAGGGCATTTTCGTCACTCTTTGAAGACAGGCGCGCAAGTTCGCGCAAGTTTGTGGATGCGCGTGCCACTCCGTTCGTACTGTCCTTTACAGCACTCGATGCCGGGCCGATCGGCCCGGACCCCCGCGCCGGCCGACGAGCGACCACATCATCGGCGTCGGATGCTCCCGAATACGCTGACGCGGAAGGCCACCGCGATGGAGGTCATGATGTCCTGTTTCGACGACGCGGTGCTGATCGACCACCTCAGCTGCGACAACACCGCTTACCCCGCATCGAGCCTGCGCGCCGCGCACCGGACGATGCAGGTTCACCTCGAATGCCTGGTCGGCCAATGCCCGGCGAAATCTGCCGCGCACCGCGCTCTCGAAGAGGCGGGGCGCCTGACGCCCGATTCGGGCAGACAGAGACACTGACGGGGTTAGGCGCCGCGACGGTCAGCTCGCCACGTCGGCTATCTCACTGGGTTCCGCGTGCAGGCGGCGGAAACGGCTGCCGTGGAAGACGAGTGGGTCGATGTCGTGGCGGGTGGCCAGGCGGTGGATGCGGAGGATGACGACGAGGTGATCGCCCGCGGGAACCTCGGCCTCGGGGACACCCTCGATCCAGGCGGACGCGCCGTGGATGAAGACGGCACCGCCGGTGCCCCGGTGCAGTTCGCTGGCGCGGAAGCGATCGCCGTCGCGGGCGCCGAGCGCGCGGGCGGCATCGGTTTGGCCGGTGCCGAGCAGGCTCAGGCCGAGGTGGGTCGCACTCGCCAAGCGCGGCCAGGTCGACGAGCTGTTCTGCACACAGAAGGAGACCAGCGGCGGGTCGAGGGAGACGGGCACGAAGGTGCTCACCGCGAGCCCGTGCGGCGCGCCGTCCACCTCGGCGCATACCGCGACGACGCCGCTGGGGAAGTTGGCGAAGGCACGGCGCAATCCCGTTCCGCCGGCGGGTGTTTCGAAGAGGTCATGCATGCTCCACCGCCTTGCTCGCGTTCACAGGGGAATCGACGCCGGATCGACCCAGCGCTTGCGCCACGTGCCGCCACCGATCGGCGTACGCGCCGATCACCCCGTCCTCGGCAAAGGTCCGATCGGCCAGGTACAGACCGGGCAGCGCCGCGGTCGCACCGAGTTCCGCCAGCACGGGCTTGAGCAGCAGGTCGGGGGCCAGCGCGTGCGCCGGTCCTGCGCCGAGCATCACCGGGACGGCCAGCACTCCCGCCAAACCCGTTCCGCCGTCGAATTGTTCGAGAAAGAGCTTGAGCAGCCCGGTGTAGGTCGCCTTGAAAGTCGGGCTGGCGAACACCACCAGCTCGGACTCCGCCACGGTTCGTACGGCCTCCGCCACCGCCGGGTCACCCCAGCTGAGCAGCGCGGGCCCATAGGTGGCGAGCTCGAGCACGGCGGGTTCGACGTCGGGCCGCAGACCGCGGGCCACCAGGGTGCCCGCGGCCCGCGTGCGCGACGCCGGTTTCGGATTGCCGACCACGACGGTGACTGTCACTGCTGTGTCCTTCCTTTCGCTGTTTACCTGTCAGATGACGTCAGCGACCGCCGGCGTCCGCACCACGTCGGCCACCACGCTCGGCGGCAGGTCCGCGCCGCCGAACTCGGCCGGGATCGTGATGGCGAGCAACCCGCTCGCGGACAGCCGCGCGATCTCGGCGTGCGGAAGCACCCCGTCACGGTCGCGCTGCGACGCCCGCACGGCGAACTCTTCCGCGAGCCGGGTGGCGACCGAGGACGCCTGGGCGGCGGACGCGATGCGATCGGCGGCGACCAGAGTGATCACCGCACCGCCGCGACCGGTCCGCGGGTGGCCTCCAGTGCTCGCACCAGCGGAGGGACTTTCGCGCCGAAGTAACTCCATCCGCTCCGTCGTCATGGCCGCTCCGTGCTGTCCTGAAATCCGTGTCGGGTAGCCGGGCGCGGCTGCTGGCGCACCCGGCTATCCCCAGTGCAACACCGGCCAGGAACCGAAACGAGGGTTTGAATCTGCGCGATCGCATCGCGAGACGAGCGGGCACGGGCGCCGGTTCGTCGCCTCGAGAACGGATTACTCGCCGCATATTCTCCCGCGCGCACCGCACCGCGCGGGGGTTCATCTCGGTCGCTCGCACTTCTCTCGCGCCGCGCCGGGCGAGAACGGCAGCAAGCACCCCAGTGCCGGTGCCGATGTCGAACACGACGGGGTGATCGGCGCCTGCGGGAAAGGGCGCATGGGCAACGAGATCGATGTACTCGTCGCGGGTGGGAGCGACCCGAGTGGTCCGCGAGGGCGACTTGTCGGTGCCCGGCACTAAGGTCGGCGCGTGGCTGGTTCGCGGTATTCGTTCACGGCGCGGGTGTGGGAGCACTCCGGTGAAGGCGCGTGGCATTTCGTGTCGCTGCCCGAGGAGATCGCCGACGACATCGAGGAGCGCTACGGGCACCGGTCAGGCGGGTTCGGAGCGGTCCGCGTGCACGTCAGGATCGGCGCGAGCAGCTGGTCCACCGCGCTGTTTCCGGACAAGAAGCGCGCCACCTATGTGCTGCCGGTGAAGAAGCCGGTCCGGGTCGCCGAGAATCTCGTCGCGGGTTCGGATGCCGAGATCGATCTGACGATCGCGCTCTGAGCGTCGATCGGGCGCATCACGCGCCGCGAATCGGAGTCTGCGGCGACCCGACGGAGTCAGAAGATGCACTCCTGCACCATCCGCCGGGTGGCAGCGCCGACCCGCGTCTGGTCTTCGGCGCTCAACCCGAGCAAGACAGGGTCGACCGGACCCGACAGATTCGCACCGAGAATCCTGCGCAATCCATCCTGAGAGATCTTCTCCTCCAGATAGATTCGCGCGACGCACTCCGATTGATTCGGCGGAAGTCCTTTGCCGGCCAGCACAGTGACGATATCGGCCTGGCTCAAATCCCCTGCGGGCAGTGCGACGGTGCCGGTCGTCGTCTTCGTGGTCGACGCCGCGACAGTGGTCGACGGGCCGGACTCCGCGCTCGAATCGTCTCCGCACCCCCCGAGCAGCGGCACGGCGATACACAGCACCGCGATCGTTCTTCTCATCCGAATCCCCTCGCTTCCAACGGTTCCCGTACGACCGGGACCGTACCCGCAGCGAGGCGTCCGCGTCACAAGTCCATCGCGGCGCGCAACGCGGTGTCCAACCGCTCCAGCACCTCGGATTCCATGTCATCGATGCGTTCGGCGAGCCAGCCGCGATAGATGCGGCCGATATTGCCCGCGTGCACCCAGCCGCGCCCCGGCACCTGGACCGCGAGGATGTCCTGCGGATCCTGGTCGAGCAGTTCGGCGGCGATCAGCCACTGACGCGGCGATTCGTTGATGCCGTCACTGCTGATGAGCACGACGGTGCGACGCCGAGGCGAACCGTGCGGGTGATAGCTCCACAGTTCACCCCTGCGCACGCATCGCCTCCTCGGCGGCGGCCAGCTCCGCCTCGTCGGCCGCGGCCTCGGCCGCCACATCGGTCATCGGACCGACGCCCGTGCGCACCGCTTCCCGGCGCGCGGCCTTGGATATCCACGCCGACGGCGACATACCGGCCCGTGCCGCCGCCTGTTCCGCGAACGACCAGGCCGCCTCGTCCAGCGAGAGAGTGACCTTACGCGTTGCCATACCATTTATCGTACCCGCGAGCGAGCAGTCTGCCAGCGGGAATGCAGATGCGCTGATACTATTGGCGCACCGCCAACAGATCGGATCCGAGGACGAGCATGACGACGTGGAACCATCATCGGGTCGGCGCGGGCGAACCGCTGGTGCTGGTGCACGGAGTCGGTAGCCGTTGGCAGATCTGGGAGCCGATCATCGACGAACTGGCCGCATCCTTCGAGGTGATCGCCGTCGATCTGCCCGGCTTCGGCGGCTCGGATCCGCTGCCGCACACGTCCGTCGACGAACTCACCGACGCGCTCGCCGACTGGCTCGCTGCCGAAGGCATCGAACGCCCGCACCTCGGCGGCAATTCGATGGGCGGATTGATAGCTCTGAAACTGGGCGCGCGCGGGCTGGCTCGCTCGGTCACCGCGTACTCGCCCATCGGGTTCTGGGACACCGCAGGCCGGGTGTGGTGTCAGCAGTCGCTCGGCAAGTCGGTCGCCCTGGCTCGCAACTTGCGTCCGCTGTTGCCGACGATCCTCGGCACCGCGGCGGGCCGAACCACATTCCTGTACCTGATCTTCGGCAAACCGTGGGCGGTGGACGCGCAGTTCGCGATCGGCACCGCCGAGGGAGCGATCGACGCGACCGGATTCGAGGAAGCGCTGGCCTCCTTCGCCGACGCGCGACTGTCCGAGATCGGCGCGCTCGCCGACATTCCCGTCACCGTCGCCTGGGGCAGTCGTGACGTGCTGCTCACCTACGCCACCCAGCACCGCAAGGCCCGCGCGGCACTGCCCAACGCCCGCCACGTCACCCTGCACGGCAGCGGGCACTCGCCGTTTCCGGACGACCCCGAGGGGTGCGCCGGGTTGCTGCTCGACCAGCTGGATCCGAGCCGCCGGTAGGAGGCTGGACCGGGCCGGACTCACAAAGGCCGAGGCTCGAGCAACGTATCGGCCGCGGCCGTGCCCAGCAGCACCCGGACCGCATTCCCCCAACGCTGCTGGAGGATTCGGTTCCGCTCCACGTTTCCGGTCAGCAACGCCCGCATGGCGAGCCCGGTCATGATCTCGATGGTGAACTCGGCGATCGTCGGCACCCGGGGATCGTCGGGGAACTCGGCGCGGAAGATGTCCCGAATGCTGGTGTGCATCAGCTCGAAGAGGCGTTGCTCCAGCGGCAGGAAGGCGGCGCGCAGCTCGTGATCGGTGCGCGCGCCGACCCAGATCTCCAGCGCGGCTAGGAAAGACGACCCGCTGAACATGCGCATGGTGAGGTCGACCGCGGTCGCCAGCCGGTCGGCGCCGTCCGGGATCGCCGCGAATTCCGTTGTCAGCTGCTCCAATCGGCGCGCGGCCAGATGCTCTACTGCCCCGGCGAGCAGATCCGGTTTGGTCGGGAAATGGTGCTGCAACGTGCCGCGCGGAACGCCTGCGCGATTCTGCACCTCGAGCGTCGTCGTCCCGGCGTAGCCGACCTCGACCAGGCTCTCGATCGCCGCGTCCAGGAGCCGCGTGCGCATTCGCGCGCGGCGCTGCGCCTGCGTCTCCCGGACGCGTTCCGGCATCGGGTCAGCGCCCCTGCCACTGCGGTTCGCGCTTCTGCGCGAACGCCAGCGCACCCTCCGCGGCGTCCTTGGAGAACAGCGCGGGCAGCGCGATCTCGCCCTGCTTGGCGAAGGACTCGGCCACCGACCAGTCCGGCGACTCGTCGATGATGCGCTTGCTCGCCGCGACCGAAAGCGGTGCGGCCGCGACGATTTCGGCGGCCAGCTGCAACGCGCCCGCCAGCGCGGCGCCGGGCTCGGTGACCCGATTGACCAGGCCGAGCTGGTAGAGCCGCTCGGCGCCGACGCGTCCGCCGGTCAACGCGAGCTCGGCCGCGATGGGCCGCGGCAGGCGCTGGGTCAGCCGCAGCACGCCGCCGCCCGCGGCCACCAAACCGCGCTTCACCTCGGGGATTCCGAATTGGGCGTCGCGCGCCGCGACGATCAGGTCACCGGAGAGCGCCAGCTCGAAACCACCCGCGAGCGCGAAACCCTCGACGGCCGAGATCATCGGCTTGGCGGGCGGTTTCGCGGTGATGCCGAGCGGACCCCGCCGCTGCGTCATCGGCATCTCACCCTTGGAGGCAGCGACGAGATCCATTCCCGCGCTGAAGGTTCCGCCCGCGCCGGTGAGCACGAGCACACGCGCGTCTGCGTCGTCCTCGAAGGCGTCGACGGCCGCCTCGATCGCCTGCGCCGTGGCGAGATCGATGGCGTTGCGTGCCTCCGGGCGGTTGACGGTCAGCAGCGTGATCGCGTCGCGGCGTTCGACGAGTACCTGATCGGTCATCGGGGGGTCCTCTCGTTGCGCAGGATGAGCTGGTCCGCGGCGGTGATTTCGGCGGTCGCGCCGATCGGGTCGCCGTCGGTGAACGCCGCCATGGTCTCGGCGTCGGAAACCCGAATCAGTATGCGGGCACCCGCCGGGTTCAGCGCGCTGATCACCACCGCCTCTGGCTCGTCGGCGCGCTCCGGCGCTGGACCCTTGCGGTAGGCGACGGTGTAGGCCTCGACGGTCGCCGGACCGGTGTAGCCGGGCTCGGTGTCGCGACGCGCGACGGGCGCCACGACCTCGGCCGCGCGAAAGAGCGTGGCGGGCGGGCGCGCCGAGTAGACGCCGACGCCGTGTTTGGTGATGTACCAGCCGAGCGCGGTTGCCAGACCGTAAGACTCGGGGTCCTCGCGAAGCCGCTCGGCGAGGGCGGCGATCGAGTGCGTGGCGTAGTTGTTGCCCGGTCCGCCCGCGAAGGTCAGACCGCCGGTGACCGAGAGCGGCCGCGCGGGATCGTCGATCGGCAGGCCAAGCGCCTCCGCCGCGACCTGCACCGCGACCGGGAAGCAGGAGTACAGGTCGATGTGGGCGACCTCGTCGATGCCGATACCCGCCGCGCCGAGCGCGGACTCGCCCGCCGCCGCGATCGCGGGCGAGGCGCTCATGTCGGCGCGCTCGGACACGAACCAGACGTCCGTGGCGGTCGCGCCGCCGTGCGGGAAGACCCACCGATCGCGCGGCACTCCCGCAGCATCGGCCGCTGCCGCGCTGCACACGATCAGGCCCGCGCCGAGATCCACCGAGAGGTTCGCGACGAGCAGCTTTGGATACGGCGTCGACACCAGCCGGTTGTTCGCGGAGGGCGTCGCCAGATCCAGAGCCGACTGAGACTTGGGCAGCCACGCGTACGGGTTGTCCGCGGCGACCGACGACAGCCGCGACCACAGCCCGCCGATGCGCTCGCGATGCTCGGCCTCGCTCAGGCCGAGCCTGCCGCGCAGCGCGGTCTCCATCAGCGCGTAGAAGTAGACAGGGCCCCATAGTCCGGCCGCGGTCTCCATCTCGGAGTTGGGCGCCTTGTCCGAACCGATCAGCTCGGTGGGCACGACATCCTCCGGCTGTTCGGGCCATTCCGGGCTCGCGCCCGCGCGAGTCGCCGCGTTCCAGGAAGCCACGGACTCGGCGCCGGTGATGAGTGCGATCTCGGACTTTCCGTCGGCGATGGCCTGCGCGACCACGTTGAGCAACCGCTGCGGCGCGTCGCCGCCGAACCGCACGGATTGCATCGTGCGCTTCGGCGCGGCCCCCAGCTCGGCTGCCACCAGCGCGCCGAGATCCGGATAAGGCTTGCTGACCGGGGCGACCGCGGCCACCAGATCGGCCCCCCGCAGCAGCCGGTCCCCTGTGCCGCTGTCCGCCCCCGCGCGGCGCAGCGATTCGGTGGCGAGTTCGACGGGGCCGGGCAGCCCGGGCTCCCCGGTTCTGTGCACGACCTGCCCGACGCCGACGAGCACCGGCGTCCGCGGATCCATTCCGGCTGGCAGCATTCTTCCCTCCGCTCCGACAAATTACCGTCAACATTGACGGTAATTTGGTTCGATTGAAGCAGACCGCTCCGACCAGGGCAATAGCACATGAACAAGAACTGACTCGAGAGTAAGATCCGGGCATGGGATCCGATATCGCACTACGGTTCGACGGCGACCGCGCACACGTCGCCCTGAACCGCCCGGACAAGCACAACGGACTGACCATCGAGATGCTCGGCGACCTGGTCGACGCCGCGCACACCGTCGCGAAGCGCGAGGACGTGCGGGCGGTGATCCTGTCCGGCAACGGTCCGAGTTTCAGCAGCGGCCTCGATGTCGCCAAAGCGACCCGCGATCCGCTCGCCGGTGCGCTCAACTTCGTGCCGCTGCCGTGGCGCGGTACCAATACCTTTCAGGAGGCCTGCTGGGCCTGGCGGCGCTTGAAGGTCCCGGTGATCGCCGCGGTGCACGGCCGTTGTTTCGGCGGCGGCCTCCAGATCGCGCTGGCCGCCGATGTTCGCTTCGCGACACCCGACGCGGAGTTCTCGGTCATGGAAGCCAAGCACGGCTTGGTCCCCGATATGACCGGCGCCGCCACACTGTCGCGATTGATCGGCATTGATAAGGCTTTGCTATTGACAATGACTGCCGACGTGGTCGACGCCGCCTACGCCGAACGCATCGGCCTCGTCACCGAAGTGACCGACGACCCGATCGCGGCCGCCGAGAAACTCGCCGATCGCATCGCGTCCCGCTCCCCGCACGCGGTGGCGGGCGCCAAGCGGCTGTTCGAGCGGTCTTGGCACGCATCAGCCCGGCGCACCTTCGGAATCGAGCGCGCCACACAGCTGCCGCTGATCCTGCGCTTGGTCACGAAGCGAGATGGAAGATCACACAAGGAGGACTTCATTTCGTAGGGACAAGATCGCAAGCCACCAATTTTCCCGGTTCGACTGCTAGCATTTCCGTCGATTTGCCAGCCATTCGAAATGTGCTTCGGAACACATCGGGGGGTGGTGTATCGAGGCCCGTTTCGGTGAGACCCGGAGGGCCCACGACCTTGAACAAGACCGCAAGAATCCTGCTTTCGACTCTGGCGGGTGGCACGGCCTTGCTTCTCACGGCAACTACCCCCGCCACGGCGAACCCAAACGCGATCAATCCGATTCCGGTGCTCAACGGCACCACCGGTCTGCCGAATCTGGCGGGTCGTAGCCGAGCGGTGTTCCAGGTGACCGGCATGGCGAGCCCCAACAACACCCAGACCTACAACGTGCTCGGCACCGACCTGGGCATCATGTGGGACAACGGCCAGGGCGAGATGCTGACCGCGTTCGGCGACACCGCGGGTCTCGGCTTCCCCAACCTGCTCGCGGGCAGCATGTGGGCCTGGCGCAGCAACATCCTGGTGCGCAGCAACACCAAGGACCCGGCCAACGGCATCTACTTCGACAGCGCGGTGCGCGACATCTTCGGGCAGGCGCGCGATCTCATTCCGAGCCCGAAGATTCCGTTCCTGGAGATCAGCCGCATCCCCACCGCGGGCATCGCGGTCGACGGCGTGCAGTACATGAGCCTGATGTCGGTGAAGACCTGGGACAACGTCGGCGAGTGGACCACCAACTACTCGGGCCTGGCCGCGTCCGCCGACAACGGGGAGACCTGGGCGGATCTCGGGCACACCCGGCGCCCGAACGAGGGCGGCAACGCCAACTTCCAGATGAACGCCTTCCTGAAGAACGGCGGCTACGTCTACGAGTACGGCACCCCCTCCGGACGCAACAACACCGCGTACGTCGCGCGGGTGCGCGAGCACGACATCCAGAACTTGGGCGAGTACGAGTACTGGGACGGCGAGGGCTGGCGCAAGAACGACGTCAACGCCGCGGCCCCGATCATGTGGGGCGTCGGCGAGCTGTCGGTCATGTGGAACGACTATCTCGGACAGTTCGTCACGCTGACGACGGACGCGTTCAACTCGGTCGTGATGCGGCGTTCTTCCTCGCCCGCGGGGCCGTGGAGCGATCCCGAGGTCCTGATCGACACCAGGGAGCTGCCGTCGGCCTACGCCCCCTCGATCTTCCCGTACCAGACCGGGCGCGACCTGTACTTCCTGACCACCGTGCACAGCCAGTACAACGTCGTCCTGATGCGCACCACCCTCTGATCATCGTGCCGCGCGAGTGGATACGGGCGCGGTGCCGACTGGTTGGCCGGATACAGCGGTTCCTAGACTCGCCGGTATGGATGCGGCCGATTGGGACGCGCGTTACGCGCAGAGTGAATTGGTCTGGGGCGCACCGCCGAACAGCACGGTGGTGGAGCACGTCTACGGGTTGGACCGGCGCGCGCCGCTGCGACCCGACACCGCCGACGGCGAGGAGCTCGGCCTGCCACGTGCGCTCGACCTGGCCTGCGGCGAGGGACGCAACGCCGTCTGGTTGGCCACGCACGGCTGGCAGGTGCACGCGGTCGACTACTCGCAGGTCGGCATCGACAAGGGGCGGACGGTGGCCACCCGGCTGTCCCGATCAGTGCGGGGACGAATCACCTGGCAATGCGCCGATGTCACCGATCTCGACGCCGCGGGGATCACCGGCCCCTACGAGCTGGTGCTGATGGTTTTCCTGCATCTGCCCGCCGAGCAGCGCCGCACCGTACTGCGTCGCGCCGCGGAAATGCTCGCGCCTGCGGGCACGCTGCTCGTCCTCGGACACGACACGCTGAACCTGACGGAGGGCTTCGGTGGCCCGCAAGACCCATCGATTCTCTTCACCCCTGACGAGGTCGTCGCCGACCTGGGTTCGGAGTCCGGCCTCGAGATCCACATCGCGGACCGAGTGCTGCGCCCCACGGAGGGCCGCGACGCGATCGACGCGCTGGTCATCGCGATCAAGCCCGCGCCGGAGCCCGTGGAAGCCGACGCGTCGACCTCCTGATCCGGGACGGCTTCACGTCGGCCGCGATTTCTCAGGCCGACCGGCGTTCTATTCCGACCAGCGCCGCAACCACGGCTGCACGGTCGCCGCGATGGTGTCGAATCCGGCGCGGAACGCATGCGGCTGGCCGGGGATCACGCGCACCTCGGCGGCGTCGGCCGCATCAGGGACGCCGAACGGATCGTTCGCCCCATTGATCACCACGACCTCGATGTCACCCGGCGCGAGCAACTCCTCGCGCCGCGATCTCTCCGGCTTACCCGGCGGATGCAGCGGAAACGAGAGCGCGAGCACGCCCCGAGCACGCGCGGCGACCGCGGTGCGGCACGCGACCCGAGCCCCATTGCTGCGCCCGCCCAGGACGACGGGGACGCCGCGGACTTTCTTCCGCAGGGCCGCCACGATCTCCAGCCAGGCCTGATCCTGCTTGTCCGCCGAGCCGGGCGCCCGCCGCCCGGCGACGCGATAGGGCTGCACCACCCTGGCCACCGCTCCGCCCAGCTCGAGGGCCGAATCGCGAACGACCAAAAGATCTTTCGCCTCGACGCCGCCGCCGGCGCCGTGCGTGAGCAACAGCAGGAACGACGGCTTGCGCGGCCGGTCGAACTCGATCTCGGCGGGCCCCGCGCTCGTCTCGATCTGCACACCTCACCGTAGCCGCCGTCGAGCGGAGAGCGCAGACGCAACGCTCAGGGGCTGTTTATCGCGTCACATTGGCCGTCGCCGTCTTTGCCTGCCCCTTACCGACCGGTAATATGGCGCATAAGTTACCCGCGAGTAGCATGCGGAAAACCGGAAGACATCCCCGGTGGCGACAACGGGCGGGAACGGCAACCAAACCGACCGCACCAACTCAACGGAGAGTGAGTACAGACAATGGGTCACTACAAGAGCAACGTCCGCGACCTTGAGTTCAACCTCTTCGAGGTCCTCGGACTCGGCAGCCTGCTCGACGCGGGCGCCTACGGCGACCTGGACAGCGACACCGTCAAGGAGATGCTCAACGAGGTGCGTCGCCTGGCCGAGGGCCCGCTGGCCGAGTCGTTCGTCGAGGGCGACCGCAACCCGCCGACCTTCGACCCCGAGACTCACGTCGTCACCCTGCCGGAAGCTTTCAAGAAGTCCTACCGCGCCCTCGAAGAGGGTGAGTGGATGAAGGTCGGCGTCCGCGAGGAGCTGGGCGGCCTCGGCGCTCCCGCCAGCGTCGTCTGGGCACTGAGCGAAATGATCCTCGGCGCCAACCCGCCCGCTCAGATGTACGGCGCGGGCCCGGGCTTCGCGCAGGTGTTCTACAACAACGGCACCGACGAGCAGAAGAAGTGGGCCCAGATCATCGCCGATCGCAACTGGGGCGCCACCATGGTGCTGACGGAGCCGGACGCGGGCTCCGACGTCGGCGCCGGCCGCACCAAGGCGATCAAGCAGGAAGACGGCACCTGGCACATCGAGGGCGTCAAGCGCTTCATCACCTCGGGTGACTCCGACGACCTGTTCGAGAACATCATGCACCTGGTGCTGGCTCGCCCCGAGGGCGCCGGCCCCGGCACCAAGGGTCTGTCGCTGTTCTTCGTGCCGAAGTACCACTTCGACTTCGAGACCCAGACCCTCGGCGACCGCAACGGCGTGTTCGTCACCAACGTCGAGCACAAGATGGGCATCAAGGTCTCGGCCACCTGTGAGGTCACCTTCGGCGGCCACGGCATCCCCGCCAAGGGATGGCTGGTCGGCGAGGTGCACAACGGCATCGCGCAGATGTTCGACGTCATCGAGAACGCCCGCATGATGGTCGGCACCAAGGCCATCGCGACCCTGTCGACCGGTTACCTGAACGCCCTCGACTACGCCAAGCAGCGCGTGCAGGGTGCGGATCTGACCCAGATGACCGACAAGGCCGCGCCGCGCGTCACCATCACCCACCACCCGGACGTGCGTCGTTCGCTGGCCCTGCAGAAGGCGTACGCCGAGGGCCTGCGCGCCATCTACCTCTACACCGCCGCGCACCAGAACGCCGACGTGGCGAACCTGGTCTCCGGCGCCGACGAGGACGTGGCCTTCCGGGTCAACGACCTGCTGCTGCCGATCGTCAAGGGTGTCGGTTCCGAGCGGGCCTACCAGTACCTGACCGAATCGCTGCAGACCTTCGGTGGCTCCGGCTTCCTGCAGGACTACCCGGTCGAGCAGTACATCCGCGACGCGAAGATCGACTCGCTCTACGAGGGCACCACCGCCATCCAGGCGCAGGACTTCTTCTTCCGCAAGATCGCTCGTGACCGCGGCGTCGCGCTGGCTCACGTGGCGGGCCAGGTGCAGAAGTTCATCGACTCGGAGGCGGGCAACGGCCGCCTGAAGGGCGAGCGCAAGCTGCTGGCCACCGCGCTCGAGGACGTCCAGGCCATGGCGGCCACCCTGACCGGCCACCTGATGGGCGCTCAGGAGCAGCCGACCGAGCTGTACAAGGTCGGCCTGGGTTCGGTGCGCTTCCTGCTCGCCGTCGGTGACCTGCTCATCGGCTGGCAGCTGCTGCGCCAGGCCGAGGTCGCCATCGCGGCGCTCGACGCGGGCGCGTCCGGCTCGGATGTGGCCTTCTACAACGGCAAGGTCGGTGTCGCGCAGTTCTTCGCGCGCAACGTCCTGCCCGAGCTGACCGCCACCCGCGCCGTCCTGGCCAACCTGGACAACGACATCATGGAGCTGGACGAGGCCGCCTTCTAAGGTCTCGCCGACACCGTCGAAACACCGCGAGAGCGGCCCGGATTCGTCCGGGCCGCTCTTTCGCGTTCGCGACGTGTCGGGTCACACAACGCCATCCTCGACCGAAATCGCAACGGACAGGCACAATGTTCGAGGCAGACCGCGCGCGCCACAGAAGGGATCCATCCGGATGAACCGATCGCTGTCCGCACTCGCCAGAGCCGGGGCCCTCGCCGCGGCCTGCACGGTCGCGTTGGCAGGCCCCGCCGCCGCCGACCCGAACAACGTGAATCCCATTCCGGTGCTGAACGGTTGGCGCGGACTACCGCAGCTGCCAGGCCCGACCAAGGCGGTCTTCCAGATGACCGGTATGGACAGTCCGAACCGCACGCAGAACGTCAACGTGCTCGGCACCGACCTCGGGATCATGTGGGACGACGGCAGCGGCCGGATGATCACCGCCTTCGGCGACAGCGCCGGTCTCGGCATCCCGAACCTCTTCGCGGGCAGCATGTGGGCCTGGACATCGAACGTGCTGTTCCGCAGCACCACCAAGGATCCGTCCGGCGGGATCTTCTTCGACAGCATCGTCCCCAATCCGCTGCCGAGCCCCAAGATTCCCGGCATCGAGATCAGTCTCATCCCCACCGCGGGCATTTCGGTGGGCGGCGTGCAGTACATGAGCCTGATGTCGGTGCGGGAGTGGGGTGATCACGGCAAGTGGAACACCAACTTCTCCACCCTCGCCGCCTCCGGTGACGGCGGCCAGACCTGGGTGCCGCTCACCACCACCCGCCGCGCGAACGTCGACGGGCACGAGCGCTTCCAGCAGAACGCCTTCCTGAAGCACGACGGCTACGTCTACCGCTACGGCACCGCCGCAGGCCGTAACAACCCCGGGTTCGTCTCGCGGACAAGGGAAGCCGACATCGCGAATATCGACTCCTACGAGTACTGGGACGGCGGCGCGTGGAAGCCGAACGACCCCATTGCCTCGGCGCCCATCGTGGACGGCGTGGCCGAACTGTCGGTGATGTGGAACGACCATCTCGGGCAATTCGTCATGCTCACCACGGATCCGGCGAACTCCATTGTCATGCGGACGGCTTCGTCGCCGCAGGGGCCGTGGGGCGCGCCGCGGGTGCTGATCGAGGCCGCGTCGCTGCCGACCGCGTACGCGCCGATGATCTTCCCGTATCAGACCGGGTCGGATCTGTACTTTCTGCTGACGGTGCACACGCAGTACAACGTGGTGCTCATGAAGACGCCGCTGTAGGTGCGTGAAAACGAAAGCGGCCCAGGCGTCCCCGGGCCGTTCTCGTCTGTAGCAATGCGCTCGCGGAGCAGTGAGGCGTGCGTGGGGCGATGTCGACGATCGTCACCCGGAGGCCGTTGCCCGACGCGAGCAGTAGTGCGCGACGCGGTCGACGCCGCGCTCACCGCGGTCAGTTCAGCGGCGTCACTTCGCCGAGCCGGTGCCGATCAGGTTGCCGAGGCCGACGAGCAGGTTGGAGGAGCCGGCGCCCCAGCCGTCCAGCCAGGGGTTGACATAACCGTCCGCGACCGGAAGCGGCTTCACGCCGCCGGAGCCGGTGGCAAGCAGGTTGGAAAGGCCGGTGGCGAAGTTCGAGGAACCGGTGGCCGAACCGGTGGCCTCACCCGCGGTCGGCAGCGGCTTCACACCGCCCGAACCGGTCGCCAGCAGGTTGGACAGACCGGTGGCGAAGTTGGACGAACCGGCGGCCGAACCGGTCTCCGCCGAGGCCACACCGGAACCACCGAGGACGATACCGGCGGCGACCACAGCGATGCCGAGCACGCGAATCTTGCTCATGGAATTCTTCTTCCTGGAAAGTTCTCGTCGACTACACCCTGCGGCCGACGCGCCTATGTCTATCACGCAAGATTTGCGGGCCACGACGTGATGATGAACGCATCGCAAATGCTCAGTTACGGGTAGTTCACCTTCACGCGTTCCGACGCGTGAACTCGCCCCCTGACGCCCGTGCCTGGATCTCTGCGATGACGTGCGGCGATAGCGGACCTTATGCGACATCGGGTTCACGCCGATTGCCAGCCGGTCGGCAAATACTTCCGCGCAGAAGGGATTTCGAAGCTGCGGATATCCGATCGCGCTGATTGGATGGGTTGTTCGGCGCGGTATAGCGAGTAGTGTTTCAGCAAACTCGCGGACTCCCCCGAAACGAAAAAATGCCCCGCCTCGATGAGGCGGGGCGTATTCGAGCTACGCGCTCACTTGGTGAGGTCGAGGTTCGCCGAACCGGTGATGAGCGTCTCCAGCAGCTTGGTCGTCGACTCCGAGGAACCGGCGTCCGAGGCGGTGGGCTTCGTGGCGGAGCCGGACGCCAGGTTCTCGGCCAGCGCGGTCAGCACCTCGGACGAACCGGTTGTGGTTTCGTTCGCGATGGCGGCGTTCGCGGTGGGCTTGGCGGCCGAACCGGACGCCAATGCCTCGACCAGAGTCGACAGCAACTCCGCCGAACCCGTCGTGGTTTCGTTGGCGATGACGCCGTTGGGCTCGGCGGCCGAACCGGTATCGGCGGCACTGGCGAGGCCGGGTCCGGCCAGCACGATTCCAGCGGCGGCGAAAGCGAAACCGAACGAACGAATCATCTTCATCTTCGAGATATCCCCTTGGAAGTTTTTCCTCCGTCGGCAACCGGCTGGCGGCCGACCGGATTGTTCTATCACAGGGGTCCAAGCGTTAACGATGAACCGGTAGCAATTCGAACGGTTGCGCGCAGTCCGGAATCTGCGAGCAACTCGGGATGAAAGGTTCACAAATGGTCGGCTCACGGTTTTCAACGGTCGATCCGAGCCTTCGAACAGCTGATCCCCAGTGCCAGCACATCACCCCAAATGCCCTCCCTACCAGGACGGATACCTCCCAATACGGTCTATAGTCCGCCAGTTTCCGGACCGGACCGCACCGTCGCCGACCATCGATGCCAGACCTTCACTCGACCACAAGCGCGCAATGTTACTAACGGGTCGGAGACCGGATCGACCGGTGAGATCTATTTCACAAAACCAATATGTAACGTTTCACCTGGCCAAATGACGGGAAGTTTGAAAGCAAGCCGTCGGCAATACTCCGACAATTCGAAAGCTTCGCCTCGAAAGCTTCGCCTCGAAAGCTTCGCCACGAAAGCTTCTGTTCGAACCTTGCACTCGAAAGTAGTCGCTGCGCGGTTCGACCTCAGATTTCCCGCCTGGAACGACAAAACGCCCCGCCTCCCACCCGGGAGACGGGGCTGTCCCAGCGGCCCGATAACCGCTCAGAGTTCCTCTTGCAACAAAGGCGGGATCTCGTAGCGGGCCGCCGGGGGTTCCTGGCCGGGAACGTGCAGGCGCAGGAAGCCGCGCAGTTCGTCGATGTGCTGCTGGAGGGCGCGGATCAGGCGGATGGCGTCGCGGAAGCGCTTCTTGTCGTCGACCGCCTGGCTCTCCAGAGTTTCGATCCGCGCGCGCAGTTTCGCGACTTCACGCGCCTGCCAGGCGGTGACGGCGCCGATGACCGTGGCCGCAGCGGCGCCGAAGGCCTGCACGAATTCCGGACTCAACCAACTCTGCGCCATTCATCGTCCGCCGTCCGGCCGAGCGACCGGCGTGACCGCCGGCCGGATGACCACACCCGCGATCACCGGGGTGAGCAGGCCGTAGAGCGTCAGCACCGACTCGATCCACGAGACATCGATCCGATGGCCGACGACGAAGGCGATCACCCCGGTGATCGCGACGAGCACCGAGCGGATCAGCGCGGGCTCGGGAAGTTTGGTGACGGCCATCAGTTCTTTCCTTCCATGGCGTCGAGCAGGCGATCGATCTTGAGTTCGAGCGCCTTCAGACGCTGCTCGTTGCGGTAATCGGCGGCGTCGGAATTGAGCACATAGCCGGCCACCGTGTCCCGGTACTCCGAATCGGCCACCCGAGACTGGAATCCGTACGTGAGCTCGAAGTGCACCCGGCGCAGCTTGTCCAGCAGTTCTCGTTGCTCCAAGTCGGAAAGTGCCACCAGCACACCACCTTTCAATCGTTCCGCGACATCGGCGCGGAATTGGTCCATATCCATGCCGCCGGGATCCCATTTGCCTTGCTTGGATCCGGCCCATTCCTTGTGGCCGATCACCCGATCGGCCCCGTGGCCGAGCCTGCGCAGAATCGCCGCGCAGCAGCCCACATACGCGTCGTATTGCTCGGGCGACCAGCCCTCGGTGCCGTTGTTCACGGCTTCGATGCCGATGGTGTGGAAGTTCGCGTCGTCCTCGGGCAGCCCCGGCCAGCGCCCGACCCCGGCGTGCCAGGCAACACCCGCGGCGACGACCGTGACAGTGCCGTCCCTGTCGAGGTGCAATTGCGATAGCGGACCTTCCAAATCCGGTAACCCGTAAGCGATTTCGGTGCACGGCGTGTGGGAGCCGCCGGTGTGATGGGCGATGACGCCCCAGATCTCGCCGAAATCTCCATGCCCGCGCTCGCGCCAGCCGGGGAATTCGACGACTCGCAAACCCTCCTCACGGAGGACGTCCGCCAACCAGACGGGATCGCCGGTCCATGACATGGTTGCCCTGCCTTTCCAATCGAATTTGCTGTGCGAGCGCGATATTCGCGCCCGCGAAGGCACCGGCGATTCAGCACGCCGACGCCTTCGCGGCGTGCTCGCTACGCGCCTGAGTTCGGCGGGAAGGCGTCGTACATGCTCTTCTTCCACCACAGGAGATAGTCGGTGTTCATGAACGGGATCGCGCCCTGAAGGCCGGACTCCACGTATTCGAACTCGCTGGGTTCCTCTCCCGGCGACGTTGGATTAGTCCGCGAACCCTGGCGAATCAGACACCGCTCGACGCCGAACGTGAAGTCCTCGGTACGCCAGTAAGTGGCGATGCCGCTCGGGACACCACCACCGCCGCCCCCGACGACGACGCCACCGCCCGGCTCGGCCCACACGAGCTCGCCGCCCGCAGGCACCTCGATGCTGGACCACTCGGTATTCGGGACGATAGAGATGCGAACAATTCTCGTCATGGAACAACTCCCATGATCAGGGCAGGTGCGAAACGCTCCCTGCCGAACCCACCGCCGCGCGGTCGCGCGTGGTGCTTCGTCGGCGCACCCGTTCCACCGCAAATGGAGGTGCTTCAAGGCCGTGCCGTTGAAGTCGTATAGTTGGTCCTGGGCGATGGCCGCGCGGAATGTTCTTCGCGCGGGCGGACGGCTCGATGCCGCTGACCTCTTTACGCGGTGTTCGCCGCGGAATGATTCCTTGATACGTCGGCAACCGTCGAGCAGCCGAGCTAAGGAATATGCGGCGGCGCAGTCAATTCATCCGCAGTGCGGCGGTCAGGCCCATTCGGCGGACTCACCAAACCAGGTTCCGATGCCGAGACGCCGCCGGAACAGCGGACGAAGCGATTCGATCAACGCCGCGTCCTCGGGTCTCGCAGATCGCGGGGCGACCTGCACAACGGGCGGTATGCGCGGTCGGCTACGCAAATCGAACCGCCGGGCTATCGTGCCAAGATGTCTGTAGTACAACCGCTTTCGAGCGGCAGGGCCGAGGCGACAACCCATTCCGAAACAGATGGATTCGGGCGTGCAGGAGACGGGCACGACGCTACCGCCGCCCCTTCCCGTCGCGCCGCGAGCCGGGTTACGACAACTGTCGTCGAACCCAGTCCGGGATCGCACTGTCCGGACGGCTGAAGGCTGTGAACTCCGCACGCAACTCATCGACGGATGGCGAGGGCATCCACTCGGAAATCTCCGAGTTCGAAAACGCCGCCCGATAGCGGTCCGGATCAGCGATCGAAATCTGGCCGCTCAACCAAGTTCCGGTCTCCGCGTCGTACGAAGCACGCTTGTGCTCGGTCAGCAACTGAAGCAGGCCCTCGGACGGGCGCACGTTGACCACCGTCCCGTCGACCCGCCGCACCTGCACGCCCGCTGCACCAGACGAGCCCACCAGCGTCACCCACAAGAGGGCGAAATCCCAACCGCTGCCGATTATCTCGACAGCCTCGGTCACGAGGGCACGCTCGATGACATCGATACCGACCGCCCCGGGCGACCAGGACTCCCACCGTGCGGCGATACCTTCGTTGGACAGCTCGCGATTCACCCAACCGATCATCTGCTCCACGATCCCGGGTGGGTGCGTGTCACAGAACAGGACGATATCCACCCCGGCGATCTCTATCAGCCCACGCTCCCGCGCCAGCTCTTCCGCATAGCCCGACCGAACCGCATGAACATAGCTGTTCAACTTCTGACGAAAGTCCTCGCTCAACACCGCGAGATCGCCCTCTCGATACGACCGCTCCTCGACCATCACCAATACCAGACGGCCGTCCGGCCCCACAGCGACCTGGTCGATACGATCGTGCTCCCCGACCGTCATCGGTCACCTCCGCATTCTTGTCGGTAGTCATCATCCGGCGCCGACCGAGATCGCCCAGCCGCCTGGCCACGCGCTGGTCTGCAGCCGCTTGCACCGCCCATGGTCGCGCAAGCGAAAACTAAGCTTTTCCAGTTGGTCTGGGTGTTACCGCCCGGCTGCGGCCTGTCAGTGGCCGACCTCTTCTCGCAGCCGCCCGCATCGCGCGGGTGACATCTCCTCGCCCGCAACTCGCCTGTGCGCTCCGGTGCGATGGTCCCGCCCGTCAGCGTCCCCGTGCGTCGGCATAGACTGGGAAGCGCTCGATCATCGCCGCGTCGAAGGACAGCGCGCGATCAAGAGAATCCCACTGGTGGAACCTGTCTCGACTCAAGTACCACTCCATCAGAGTCGCCGCGTCCTCTACCTGGCCGTTCAAAACGGACAGGACAACTGCCGCACGGAGGAGAACAGGATCTGGATTCTCCCGATCCCAGTCGTCTTGAGTGGCTGACGTTCGCGCGGCCGTGAGCAGCTTGTCTGGACTGTCGAATTGAGAGAACCAGTCAGCGACAGGCCCTTTGAGAAGACGCATGAATTCCCGGACGGCGTGATCAACGCCGGGTTCACCCCCCACCGAAATTTCCCCGGGGTCGAGAGGCCGCTCGAAGTACCCGAACTCCACCGACTCCATATAGTTTCGATCCCAGCCGCCCTTGGCCAACGCTTCCGCTGGCCAATCGCGCACAACCTCCTCGACGGCCGAGGACACGATCCAAGCGGTTGCGGCGATCCCCACGCCACCGTGACCGTTTCGCTGGATGGTGGCCATCACTGCGGACGTCATATTGGACACCCCGCTGTCGGGCCCGACAAACCAGATCCTGACCCACGACGGGTTCTCGGCCGTGGGTCCAGCAGTGCCCAAACTGTCCATAGGCCCCGAGGGAGCGAAGCCCTCCGCTGCCAAAGCCTCGGTCAGTCTCTGGACCACAATCGTCGTCAACCGTGCTTCACCAACGGCCATCACTGTCCCCTCTCGAAGTAGGCCGCCACCACCTTAGACCAACCCCTGACCAGGTTCCTGACCAGGCAGTTCAAACCCTAGAGATGCGCGGCATGAGTCATCGCTCGCAGTTCCTCGGCTCGGGTGATCTGATCGGGAGCGGCAGGCGGAGTTCGGATGTTCACGATCATCGATTGATCCACCGGCCGCTCGACCCCACGCGCAATCGACCGCAGCACTCCACTCGGCGCAGACAGCGAGTTCGTCAAAAATGAAAGCCCATTAGCGCCCTCGGTTACCGCGTCGCGCAAATCGAGGGACGCACTGATATTGCCTCCCTGCGGACTTCCGATCGAACGGCCAGGGGGAGCACCCGCACCCAAAAGGCTTTCTTCCAGCGCCTGCAGGCTTGGCCTGAGATTTCGAATCAATTCCAGCGCCTGATATCGAGCCTGATAATGGACCGCAGCTGGATAGTCTCCGAGATTGAAAGAGCGCCGAGCAGCCTCCGCATTCAGTTCCGAAAAAGCGCTCAGCGCCGAATCTCGCCACTCCGGGTTCTTGACCGTACCGTCGACCAGGTCCCCGAGAATCGTCGGATCGTCGGCCGCTCGCCTGAGTACCTCGTCCGTCGGCGCCCATTGGTCGTCCCAGCGCACTGTCTCGACACGGTCGACAACCATATCGCTCGGGTCGACCCGATTGCGCCGAAGGCGGGCGAGCAAATCCGGATTCTCAGCGAGGTCTATCTCCAGTTGTTTGCCGTTACCCGCATAATATCGGTAGCCGTCGAACTGGTCTGGCTGATACTGTGACTTATTGAACTTCGATTCGACCAAGACAAGATTGCCATTCTTGTCCACCGCAATGAAATCCGGCTTGAAGAACTCTCCAGGCTTCCCAGGAACGGGAATCTTCGCCTTTTCTCCGGCCGCGATGATCCTATAGCCCTGCAGCAAGAGTTTTGCCCGTGTGAGCGCGTCACCGACGAAGCCTCGAACATTGGAATCCTTCTCAATGTTCTCGACGTTCCAGTCAGGGTGGTTCTGGACCATGCCGTCGCGGTCCGGCGGCGTAACACGCTCGAGTGCACGCTGCTCAGGTAGTGGAGGGTTCGGCTTTGTTTGCTTTGGATCCCCGGTCGTGGTCGGCTGCTTTCCACCAGGCAACTTTTCCCGTGGAGGCATGGCTCCGTTCCTGGTGCCGGGGATGGAACCATCCCAAACCAGCTTGCCGTCGTCTCTGAGCTTCATGCCCAGCGGAACGCCTGTCTCCGTATCGGGAAGACTTCCGTCCCAGACGATCTTTCCGTTCTCGTCGAACATCGTGCCGTCCGGCAAACGCGGTAGATCGCTGGGCGACACTGCATCCGGAGCCGGGTGTGGGTCCAGCGCACCCTCGGGCAGCAGCGGTGGCCGCGGCCCGCGCGGCGCGGTCCCGCCCTCGGGCGCGTTTCCGCCGTGTCCGGCCGAGGGATGTCCGCCGCCAGGGCCGAGCACGCCCTCGCTGTCCATCGGTTGGTTACGGCGCGGTGTTCCTGGTCCGAATCCCGTTCCCTCCCAAGCCTCTTTGGGCGACTCCCACGGCCGCCGCAACGCTTCCATAGCTTCACGAGCCGCAGCCATAGCCCGATCGACCGCTCCCGGACTGCGGGTGCCTCCTCCGGCCGCGACACCACCTTCGTCGGTGGCACCGCCGATTCGTTCCGGCAGGCTCGGCCAAGGCTGGTCGGGTATGGCGGCACGGGCACCTGCCTCACCGAGGCCTGCTGCGAGACGTTCACCGTTCGCGAGGCCGGTCAAGCCCTTCGGCCCGGGAATGAAGAAGGTTGCGATGCCGAAGCCTGCGGTGCCGAGTGTTTCGAGGGGTTTGTCTGGAAACTGGCTCCAGTCGGTGCCGATGACGGCCTTCGACAGGTCGTTGTAGAAGTTCAGTGTTGCGTGCTGCTGGTCGAGCTTGCCGTCGGGGCTGTAGATCGGATTCCCGTTGGTGTCCTTGAAGGTTCCCCCGAGGTAGAGGTATTCCTTCGCCAAGTTCTTCCCGGTGTCGACGAGACCGTCGAAGGCTTGCTCCTGCGTCGGCAGATTCAGCGGCACCGATACGTCGTCCCACAACCCGGCCATGGCGCCGAGACCGACAAGGGCATGGACGCCCGCTTTGTTTCCGCCTTTGGCGATGGGGTTCCAGAAGAAGACTGTGTCGATGACTTTATCGGCGATACCCAGGGTGTCGATGGTGCCCGGAGCGACTTTGGGGCCTCCCTCGAGGATGTTGCCTTCGGTGTCGTAAACGGTGACACCGAGGTGCACATCCAGGCGGGTGATCGTCGTCTTGCCTTCGGCATCGGTGCCGATGGTGTCGCGGTACCACTGACCGGGCTTGTTACCGCGGAATTCATGAGTGGTCTTGCCGCTCTCGTCGATACGGTATAGATGCACACCTTTGTCGGTCGTTTCCGTACGGGTCAGGACCGGCTTGCCCTGACTGTCCGGGGACACATCCCATCGCTTGTCGCCGAGGATCTTCCAGCCGTACCCGTCACTGTCGACCTGACCGGTGAATGTGCTGACCAGCCCGCCATTTCCGTCTCGGGTGGTGGCGGAGAACGTCTTGTTGCCGTAGTTGTCGACGTGGACGTTGTCGTAGAGGCCGTTCGTGTTGGCGTGACCTACGTCGGTGCCGACTCTGTTGCCTTGCTGGTCGTAGGAGGCGGTGGCCGTAGTCTTGTAGTCGGACGACATTCCGAATTCGTGACTCGGCCGACCCGAGGTCGATTCTCCTGGATTGAAGTGCTGGCCGTAGACGTCGCTGTCCTGGGTGTCTTTGCCGGCATATGAAGAGGTCCCAGTGGAGTCGTCATTCCACCGTTGCCAACCTCCCAGTCCGTTGCCCGCGACACGCGAGTTCGTCTTGCTGCCATCAGGATTGGTAATGACCTGGTCGACGGTCTGATTACCGTTTCCCTGCGGGATCGTGTTCACTACGGTTCGCCCGTCGGGCAGTGTGGTGGTCCACGTATCGCCCTCCTTGCGGCCAGTGGTGTCGGGCAGGCCGTAGATATCTGCCACGGCTCATCGCCTCCTCGAAGGTTTCAGGCGCGCAGAATCCGGCTCGAAATGCCGCAAGAGCCAGCCGGTCTCAGAGGGGCTGCCGCAGTGCACAATTCGGCCTGACAATCACGCGGTAAGGAACGATTGACCGGCCCGACGAGGGGCCGAAAAGCGGCATGTCGATGGGCCGTTCGCCGATTCAGGGGGCGTACCCAGCCGTTAGGCGCCGCTGGCGATACCCCGCAGGAACGTCGGCGGGGATACGGTCGAGTCCGACCGTTACCGACAGATCGGCAGTATCTGGATGCGGTTGTTAGACACGGCTCATCCCCTCTAATCCAGAGGTCCCCCCGCCGATCAGACGCCCGGCGGCCGAAGCGATCGAGTAGCGGCACAGGTGCGTCATCGGGCAGGAGTGCCGCAGTCGACGGCACGCGGAAGTAGAACAGCGAGTGGGTAGCGGGCCGGCCGGTCAGGTGATCCGCAGGTAAGTATTGGCCGCGTTGATCGTGGCCGTCGAGAAGGCGGGCCACTGACTGGTATCGGTGACCTCGAGCGTGATTCGGTCACCCTGCGCTACCGCGACGGTTGCGCTCGCGGTCGCCGGATTGGCCGACGTACCGGTGGCGATGACCGTGTTGTTCTTCTTGAGGCGCACGGCAATCGCGTTCGAATACGTTCCGTTCGTCCAGCCAGCGCTGCCGACGATCGTGGCCGAGGCGTGCGCGCCTTGGCTCACCAGGGCATTCGTATCCACGGTCGAGCCCGGGTAATTCGCGGTGTCCGCGGTCCAGTTGATCACCTGTACCCAGGCGTTCTGGGCGTTTGGCCCGGGCTGGGTCCCGCTCTTGTTCATTCCCGACGGCCGGAAGCCCGGCGCGGCGGTCGCCGTGAGAGTGCCGCTACCTGCCAATTGCGCGGAAGCCGCGACAGGCGGAAGGACGAGCGCACCGGTCGCGGTGGCCGTGCCGTAGAACGCCGACACCGCACCGGAATGCGGTACGACGGTGGCTGACAACTCACCCGCGCCGCGCGCGATCGCGTTGATCGCCGCCGCGCGGCCATCGCTGCCGAACCCGGCGGAAACCAGCACCTTCGCCGAAAGCCCCGCCGCGACCTGGGCACGCGCCGAACCGCCGCTCTCGAAGCCAACGACACCGGACTGGCTCGGGGTGTGCTGTGCCGCCAATTGTCCTGACGCAGTGCTGATGCCCTGTTCGGATGTCGATGCGACGGCCGACGCGAGCAGCGCGCCGGCACCCGTCGTGTCAGCACGGATGAACGGGATGACTACGGGAATGTACTTGCCCGCAACGAAAGCCACCGGCGCCGAAGGCAACGCCGAGCGGCTGGCGGGCGACGCCGGGATTGCTGGAGTAGCCGATGGCGACACAGGCAGTCTCGCCGATTTGAATGCAGGGTCTGCCACAGCGACTTCCTTCAAAACGATTGGTATCCAATGATTCACGTCTCCCGTGCGAGCAACCGCGAGCATGGAGCCCAAGGCGGGAAACGAAGACTCCGGGAAACGAAATGCCGCGCCCGACCATTGGCCGAGCGCGGCACCACGTCGGGCGGCAAGCGCCGCCCGGGTTCTGCCTGCGGGTCGAAGGCCCTGACTACCCGGAATTGCTGGAGACAGCCGCCGTGGCGGTACCCAGCGCGTAGAACGACGGCAACGCATCGCAGTACATCGCGCTTTCCGCCGAAAGCTCGCCGGTACCGGTGAACGTGGCATCGGCAGCCACACCACGGTTGTCGGCGTCGAACGACGCGTTCAGCACCACAGCCCCACCGGAACCGACGACCACACGCGCCGTAGGTGACGCGGTGTCGCCGAAACCGGGGACGACCGATTGCGACGATCGCGTCACGGCCGTCAGCAGACCGGCTTCACCGACGGCGGCCGCTGCTCTCGCGGACGGAGTGGAGGGCGCGGCCGGACCGGCGACGCCCGCGAAGGCCGCGTACACGAAGGCGGGCACGACTGGGACCCGCGTCCCGTCGATGACGGTGACCGGTGTCCTCGGTAGCGCCCCCGCGCGGGCTGACGGCGCCGGAACGGAAAGAGCCACCGTCGGCGGCGCAGGCAGAGCCGCCGTGATCACCTGACCTGGTGGTGTCATCGAACTCTCCGATTCGCGCCGGTCAGCTCATGGTGAAGGTCGGGGTGATGAGCAGCGTGCCCTGAGCGCCGAGGGTGGTGGAAGCGATGGCGACCTTGTCGATGAAGGTGCCGCCGTTGAGAGCGCTCCACAGACCCGCGTGGGTGTAGGTGCCCGCGGGCAGGTCGATGGTGACCTGGCTGCCGGTGATCTGGCCGTTGGCGGGGGCGGACCAGGTGGTGGCGACCCGCTTGTAGGCGGGCGAACCGCCGGACGCCTCGTTGGCGCCGTTGGTGCCCGGGTCGGCGGTGTGGACCGAGACGTAGACGGTGGTGGCGATGTTGGCGTAGGCGGTGCACAGCGCGTTCTTGGTCGAGGTGACGGCGATGGCCATTGTCGAGCTCCTTGTCGAGGTGATGGAAACAGCGAGTCGTCGAACCCGCAGGCCGGGAACGACTTCGGATTCGGGTCTAGGTGCGGATGACGGTGCCCGCGTACCAGGCGTAGGTGGTCGCCGGCGAGGTGGGGTAGGTGACCAGCATCGTGTACCGCGAGTTGGTCGGGATCTCGTCGCAGGTCGCGGCGGGCACGGTCCAGGTCGCGGTGGTCGAGCTGACGTTGGCCGACCATGCGCCGATCGACGTGCCGCCCGGCGCGGTCAGCACGATGGAAACTTGAGTGCCCGCGGGAAAAACGGCTCCGTCGGAGGGCTGAATAGTCTGCACGAAGCTGGCGCCGGTGGTCAGCTTCAGCGGTTGAAGGGTGGGCTGATAGCCCAGGTATCCGGGATCGTTCGGTGTGCTCATAGGGTTCCTCTGTTTTGTTCGACCTCGTCCATGGGTTCGCTGGACAGGTTCGGCCAGGGATTCGGCCTAACTGCGGCCGATTCGATGCGGATCGCGCACTCGCGGCGCACCGCAGACGGGTAAGCGCTTCGGCAGGTGGACCGGACTCAGGAGAAGGAGCTGAGCGTCCCGTCGAAATAGGTGTGGGTGCCGGATGCGTCGCCGTACATCTGGTTGGCGCCGGGGATGTAATAGCCCGGCGCCCAGACGCTTCCCGCGCCCGCGAAAACAACGAATGTTCCCGAAACGCGGTAGACCGCGTCTCCTGCGGTCTCACCGCTGTTGCGAACGACCTTCCATTGCCCTTCGGGACTCGGCGCGGACCACAACGAGACGTTGTAGTTGTAGCCCGATCCGCAAGCCTGCGCCCATTGGGCGCCGACGCTCATCACATACCAGCCGGGTTTGGTGATCTGGATCTGGCCCGACGCCAGATTGAGGACGTTGACCTTGTTCGCCTGACGAACCGTGTCGAAGATGGTGCCGTACCGCGCATTTCCCGCGCTTTGCGAGATCGCCGTGGTGCTCTGGCGATACAGCGACCAGCCTGTGCCGACGACGGGCGGCGATGATGTGTCGGCCGCGGCGAAGGATTCGATGTCGAAACCGAAGTACAGGGTGGTGCTAGACCAGCTCGTGCTGACAAGGCAGGCGCTGAAGAACCCGACCCAGCGGTTGCTCGCGCCGACCGGGGACGTGACAGCCGTGTCCTGGTAGCCAAGCCTGCTGACACCGTTGACGAGCACCTCGTAGGACGACCCCGTCGCCGCGACAGTCACCGTATCGCCGGTGTTCAGCGCAAGATTCGTCTTTTCGGTCCAGACCGTGACGGTCAGCTCGCCATTGACCATCGTCGCGCGTTGGAGGGAGATCTTGCTCGTCCCGATCTGTACCAGTACGAAGGTCGACAGGTCGACAGCCGCACGGATGATGACACCGCTGCCGGTGAAATAGCCGGCCTGGTTGGCACGCCCCAACACCAATGACACCGACTGCGAGTCGGTCATGAGCGGGGTCTTGTACAGCGCGAAATTGCCGCCCGTGCCAGTATTTCCGCTCTTCGCGATCCCAGCCTGGTTGCTGACGATGACCATGTCGGGCACGGTGTGACTTCCGTCGGCCCACTTGGCGACCGACCACTTCGTGGTGTCCCAGGTTTCGAAGCTGTCGGTAACCGCCGCGCCGCCCACTTCGCTCTGCGTCCGGTCGGTTTGCAGATTGGCGATCGCCGCCGCGTTCGATGCCGACGTGTTCTGCGCCGCGTTCGCGGTCGACTGCGCGTCGGAGGCATCGGTCTGCGCCGAATTCGCCGCGTCGAGCGCACGGCTGGTCGCTGAGTTCAGGTTCGCGCCGATGGCGTCCACGCCGGCGAAGGACTGCATGACATTGGACATGATCGATGCTTGCGCCGACGCCCAAGTGACCTTCTGGAGGTTGCGGATCGAGCCTCCGGTATAGGCGCCCGCGGGAATCTTCTTGTCGGGACTCGTCATCTGTCACCACCGGACGCGGCACTCTCGGCATCGCCGACCTGCGCGTGGTTGAGGTCGAGCTCGCGCGGATCGACCAGATGCTTGAGCTCACCCGACTCGCGCAACTGCTCCACCAGCGCCGCCCGCTCGTCCGGGGTCAGCTGGGCCACGTCGGGGGCCGAGGTCTCCGGCGGCCGGGGGGCGCCCTTCTCGGCCCACTGGCCCGCGCCGTTGAGCCAATGGGTGACGCCACGCGCCGGCGGGATGTATTCCTTGGTCTGCTCGTCGGCGTAGTGCCGAAAACCGAGATCCCAGAGGTGTTTCGACCACTGACGAAGTACGTCGGGATGCACCAGCAATGGCGAGTTCCGCGGTCCGGGCAATCCGACGAGTGCCCACACGAACGCGTCGTACGGATCGTTGGGATCGCAGTCCTCGTGCAAGGGAATAGGCATAGTTCTCTCCGGCAATAGAAATGAGATTTGGCGAGACCGCCCTGTTCGACCGTCCCGAGCCCGCGGTGCGGCGAGCTCGGCCGGGATCACATCTGGACGGCGAGAGCGTGAATGTCGTCGACGATGTCGGCGACCACCCGCATGGACTTCGCGAACGGCATGTCGTGATCGCGGTCCGAACCGATGGTGATCTGCCAGGCGGGACTGGCCGTGCGCGACCATGCGAGCTCGAGCTCGGTGACCTGGTCGACATAAATCGAGCCCTCGGGCATGCCCTTGACGGTGGAACCGACGCGGTCGCCGAGGAAGAAGTGCCCCTGGCCCTGATCGCCGATCAGATACGGTTCGCCGTTCGCGACGGTGAACTTGTGGGTGAAGTGGCGTCGTGTCTTCCACAGACCCTCACCGAGGGTGAGCAGCGAGCCGAGCGTGTACGCGCGATCGGCGCTGTTCTCGAAATGCTCGTAGTAGTGCGACCAGCCCGAATTATTCTCCCGCTGCGGCGATTTGAACTCCATCCAGGCCAACAGCGTGTCGGACAGCAGCGCCATCGCGATGGTGTCCACCACCGCGGTCGTACCGTTGGCGACACCCGCCAGGATGGGACCGACGAACGGCACCTCGCCGAGCGCACCGGCGGTGACCATGCCGACGAACTGGATCGCCGAGGAGATCGCCTCGTTCACGCCGGGCATCGAGTGACCGCCGGTGAGGATCTGCACCGCCGACGACGGATTCACCACGAACTGCGAAGTCTGGATACCGGTGTGCTCGTTCTGCCGATACACCACCCAGGGATTCGACGGCAGCGTCCCCATCCATCCCGGATTCTTGTACAGCTCAGGTGCGTTCAGGTCGGGCAGCACGTCCGGGCTGTAGTCGAGCAGGGTGTTGTCGAGCACCTGCATGGTGTGCTGCAGGCCGTCCCACATGTTTCCACCGGTGCTTGTGCCGGTCCAGAAGCCCGACTTGTCGACGATGTCGACCACCAGGCAGCCGTGCCGCAGGTTTGCGCCCGGCCACGGCGCCGGGTCGCCGCGGAGCCAACGCCGGGTCACGACGGCCAGCTGCGCAGTCTCCAAGGTGCCTGCCGCGGCCTCGTGAAAGTTCCGGAACCGGGAGCCGAAGATCGTCCACACCGACGTATCGGAGACGAAGTCGCCGGGCTTCACGACCACTGCCCAGTTCGACTGGTCGAGGTTCCCCCAGCTGCTGACGTCCATGGGATCGTCGGGCAGTGTCCACCCCGCCGTTTCCAATCGCAGCAGGTTCAGGTGCAGTGCCGTCTTGAGCACCCACACACCGGGTCCGGCCAGCAGGAACTCGCGCGGGAACTGCACCGCCGCAGGGAGAAACGGATTCGACCAGCAATAGATGTGCTTGAGTTCCTGATAGGAGTGCATGAACAGCAGCTCCACCGTCGTGACGCCGTGGTCGTCGGTCTTGATGACCGCCTTCTCCAACCGGCCGTCCCAGCGCGCGCCGTCCTTGTCGACGGTGATGTGCACGTTCTGCTTCGTGCGGCCGTTGATGTCCACGGCCCACTTGGCCAGGTAGTAGTCGTAAGGCAGCACCAGCAAGCCGGTACCGGACTGGTTGAGCACCCATCGGAAGTCGGCGCTGATCTCCGCGCCGCAGACGCCGCGCAGATTCCAGTCACCGTCCCACAGCCGCACCAGCGGTCGCGCGTAGCGCTGCTGCTTGCGAGTCGATTTGGCCAGCTGCGCCTCCGCGTAGAGTGCGGGCAGATCGAGCGCGGTGGTCACTGCAACCCCCACGGACGCGACCAGTTCCGCGGCTGCACCACCATCACCGAAGCGCCGGTCGGCGCGCCGGCCACCTTCACAGGAATATCGGTGGCAGGGGTGTACGCGGGCATCGGGTAGAGGAAGCTGACGCCGTTCATCAACGCCCAGATCTGCGAGCGATCCGCCGCGACGATCATCTCTTCCATCGGATCGGTGTCAACCGTCAAGTCCTGCCCCGCACCGGTCGCAGGCAGCGTGATGACACGCGCCTCGTCACGATCGACCGCGCCCCACGAGAAGTCGGGCAGCGTCCATTTGCCCGGCGCCGAGCACACCCACTTCAGCCACATCGGCTGATCGGTCGGGTTGGCGATGCTGACGGTGCCGTGCTGGCTCACGTTCGCGCCCGTGGTGTCGATGGTCGACGTCCACGTGCTCGTCACATCCGACTCCACCCACCAGGGATTGCCCGCGACACAGGTCATCACGACCTTGCCCTGCCTCCGCAGATGCGGGTCCTTGTCCGGCTTGAAGTCCGGCTGCTCGGACATCCGGAGCTTCAGCGACCGGGTTCCGAAGTCGGTCGTGATCGTCAGCGTCGAATCCCGGTCGTACGCCCATGCTTTGCGCCATGCGGAGTCCACTCCCTCCCACGACCGCCCCGCGGCTTCGAAGACGTTGACCGCGAATACGACATCGCGCTTGTTGGTCCGGTATCCACCGAACGACGAGCCGATCTGGAAGGCCGACTGGTTCCAGATCGTCGTCACCGGAGCGTCGTACAGCCCGCTCGGCGACGTAGCCAAATCCACACCCTCACGGCCGCTGCCCTGGCCGGCGATCGTCCATACCGATCCGTCGACTCCGGTCACCGTGATCATCGCGGCATTCGACGCCACAACCTCACCTCAATTCTTTCGAAAATCTGAAATAGACTCGCCGACAGGCGATCTCGAACCAGGAGGCGTCGATACCGCCTACCTGGAATTCATCAGCTCCCATTGCGTCGACAGCACCTTCAACCGCGCCACAATGTCCTCGGAACTCGACATGGAAATGTTCACGGTCGCGGCCCCACCGCCGGCCGCCGGCGCGTACCCGCCGGCATTCGCATTGGCTCTCGCCGCCGCGGCAGCATCCCGCTGCACGAGCATCTTCTGCAGGAAGAACGGGTCAGCGTTGAGTGCCTGCAGGAATGGACGGTTCACCGATGTCGAGCGTGCGTTCATGACGAACTCGCCGTCGGACAGCCACGCCGGAATCTTGTCGCCGATGGACGAACCGGGACCTCTGATGTCACCGCCCGCCGCTCGCTGGACGGGATATTGCGCGTCGCCGGGGTAGTTCATGCGCACGGGGTAGTAAGTGACCGTCCGGTCCGTAACGACCTTCTCCGTGTCCTCGTCGACCTTGGGGATGGCCCAGAACCCGTGGTAGACATTGCTGCTGTGGTAGTCGACGAAATCGGCGTCCTCGAAGTACTGGTACCTCGGGTTGCCGTTTTCATCCTCACCGATACGCTGCCGCGCATTGCCGTGGCCGGCGTAGACCATGGTGTGGCTGAGGAGCGGGGACCCGTCCTTGTTCTTCTCGCCGAAACTGACGAATACCAAGTCACCGGGACGCAGTCCGGCATTGGTCAACGCGTTGGGATCGGGATTCCCGGTGATCGGGTTGACGCTGATCGGCGCCAGCCGCGTTCCCGTCGGCCCACCGTTCGTATTCCCGTATCCGTTGGCGATATAGCTGTACAACCCTTGGACATTCAGCCAGGGACGCGGCGCCGAATCACCTGCTTCATGCTGCGCCTCAGTGCCGATGTGGTTGTATTTCCGGTTGTAGGGATGCCAGCGGTCGGTCACCGCGAAGCTGTCGTCGGCCCGCGAGGGATCGAACTGAAAACCTCCGGCGTGCAAAACCTGTGACGCGAAGCTCGTGCAGTCGCCGCCGCTCGCATCGTAGTTCGGATACTCCCAGTTGCTCATGATCGCCCAGTCATCGGCATATTTCACCGCCGTCTGACGATTCGGGTTCGGGTCCATGCCACCAGCGATCGGCACGGCGCCCCGCGCGGGGCGCAGAATCGAATCGAGGATCGAAGCACCGGTATTCAGCCACGAGTTCAGCAGCGCGGCAGGTTGATCCGGCGAATCCAGCGTTGTGCTGATCGGCCGGATGCCAGAGTGGTCCTTCCAAGTCCACATCGTCGATAGCAAGGACTCGGCACGCTGCCACTGCTTGTCCTTGACGCGATCTCGATAGCCCCTCGAATCCCCTTGCCCGAGGTCCTTGTTTTTGACCCACTCCAACACATTGTTATCGCCATCGGCATCGAACTCCGCATTGTACGCCGAGGCCAAGAATTGATTCAGGGTATAGTTCCGCTTGACTTCGTCCGGCATCGCGCCGGCATACGTTTCCTGCAAGTACTTGAGATAGTAGGCGGTAGTACGAACAGCCAGAGTGTCGTCGTTCGCGAGGTCGGACCATTCGTGATCATGAAATACGCTGGGATATTTCTCTTTGACTTTTTCGAAGGTGCGCTCTTTGATGTTGGTAATGCCCAGAGACCAGCCGGCCGGGTTGGTCATCCTGCCGATCCACGGGGTCCGGCCCTTCCCCCACTGATTCAAATCGTGCAGCGTTCCATCGTCATCGTGCTGGTCTGCCGCTTCCTCCAGCGCGATAGCCAGCACCAAGCGCGGATCGACCCCAGCCATCGAACCGCTGATCACCGCATCCCAGACCAGCGTGCGCTGCCCCGGCCGGAGCCCGTCCACCTTGCTCTGGTCCGGCTTCTTGTCGAAACTCGGCGGCGGCGTGTCCCACGTACTACTCATAGCTTTCCTCCTCACGGAATCCACCGCGCAACAACGAGATCAGTCAGATGGGCGGTCGAATGCGGCTGCGGCTAGGCTGGCCGCGTGGAACGACTGGTCTTTGTCATTCCGTTGGTGTGCTGGCTGCTGGCGGCGCGGTCGCCGCGGTATCGCCTATGGGTAGGCGTCGCACTGGCGGCGATCGCGGCGACACAACTGGTGGTGTCGTTCCTCGCTTGGACGCTGCGCGACGTCCAGTACAGCGTCGAGGTGTTGCTGACCCTGGCCAGCGCGGTCATCCTGGTGGCGGGTCTGATCGCCGACCGAGGAGCGGGTGGCATGGCTTCACTTCGCACCGCGCTCGGTGGCGCTCTCGTCGTTCTCTACTGTGTGGCAAGCCCACTCGGTGTCTTGCTCATGCTGTGGATCTGGTCGGACGGCTCGCCGTCCTATGGCGGGAAACCGGTTCCGGTGCCAGCCGCCGATCAGGTGCTGCCACTACCCGATGGCCTTGTGGTGCTCGCGGATTCGTCCTGGTGCTCGGAATCGCGACAAGGCCCGTGGTGCCACCGCGTCCTGTCCATCGGCAGTACCGACGGCACGCCCGATAGCGGCGTCGCCGACCGCCTGCTGCAGCATCTACGGGACTCCCGCGGATTGCCACTCGAGTTGTATTCGAGCGGTAGCGACGGCCGCGGATGGGACATGTGTAGGAACACGGGATGGTGGCTCGACCGTGCAGTCGAAACCATTGATCTCACAACGAGAACGCCCGGTCCGCAGCACGGGGCTTCAGCCACCGGCTGGCCCGAGGGCGCACCGGAAGGCTCGGTCACCGTGGTGACAATCGGTATGAGCCATCTGAGATGCGAATGAGCGAAGCTTCGGACTCCGTTCAGCTGACGAATACGTAGACGGTCAGTCCGGTTCCGACTGCCTGGCCGGCCCCGTTCTGGTGCATCTGCACGTCGATCACGTCACCCATCAGCAGGACCGGCTGCGCCGTGATCGGGATGGAGATCGGAGATTCGGGGACCAGGTTCGTGCCCTCTGTTGTGGTAACGGCAGCGAAAGTCCGCAGGACCGTGCCATTGCGAATGTGGCGAACCGAGACGGTCACATTGTTGGTTGCCGCTCCGGTGATGGCCGAATAGCCGGGTGGGGCAACCAGTTCGACATCCGTGATGGTGTCGCCACTGTAAAAGCCGGGGGAATAGACGCCGGCCAGGACCGTGGCGTCCGCGCCACCGGCCGCCTGAGCGGGCAAGATTGCCGAGAAGATCATCAGTCCTCCCAGGTGTATGCGGTGAATTGGTCAATGAGGTTTTGCATAGAGCGATCGCGATGTTCGTCGCGTACCTGATCCGCCGCGGTGACGGGGCGGGGCATGGGGCGGATGGCAGGCGGGTCGCCGCCTGCAGCTGCGATAATCGCGGCTTGCACGCCTTGCAGGGCATCGATGATCGACAGAAGCAGGTAGGTATCGATCGTGTAGCCCTCGGGCGTAGGTCCAGCAGGCCTCGCCGATTCGTCCTCGTAGAGGTCGGCCGCTTCTTCGGCGATGACCATCTGTTCGGCGAGTTCGCGGTCCATCGACAGCGCCGAACGATACTGTGAACCGTGCGGCAGCCGGTCTTTGAACGTCCAGATGGTGCGCCAGTCGCGCGTGCGAATCGAGGTGGGCCCGAAGCAGTCCCGGACGTCGATGCCGCGCTCGAGCAAGTCGTAGTCGAGCGCGGCACCAAAACGTTCCCAGAACTCTACGAGCCCTGCGATCCCCCCGGCAGCTCCGAGGAGCCCTGACCGAAAAGGTGGGCGTATAGATCGCGTTGGAAGGCGTACCACTCGTCCAGCGGCCGCTCGGCGAACAGCGCTTCGACGGCCTCGTACTGGTCGCCCAGCACGATGGTCATCTGCTCGTCGTCGTTCTGGGTCCGTCGCAGGGCCAGCAGCTGGCCCCGGGTTACGGGCGGGATAGCGATGTCGTCGGTCAGTCGGTAGGGCCCGCGTCTGCGCGGGGCGAGTTCCTGCTGGAGCTCGTAGAATCGTCCGCCGGCCTCGGCCTTGTCGGCCGCTTCGGGTGTGGTAGCCATGAGTGATCTCCGGGTTGTGTGGTGTTACTTGGACTTGGCCGAGCGGCGGCGCGCGGTCTCGTCCGCGGCTTCGGCCTTCAGTGCGTGGCCGAGCTTGTAGACGGCGTTGACGTACTCGGTGGCGCTGGAGACGATGTAGTCGTTCTCGCCGTCGGTCATCGTGACGGGGAATTCGGTGGGGATGGCGGACACTGGTGGACCCGCTTTCTTCTCCGGAAATATGGACAGGAAATGGTGTGGGGCGTGCCATGACCGGAGACACATGACACGCCCCACGCCCAGGCCGGAACCTGGGTGATCAAGGGAGAATTCGCGCTGCGACGAGCGGCGTCACGCCGCGGGGGCGATGCCGGTCTGGGCGACGATCTTCTTCCAGCCGAGGCCGCCGAAGCCGTGCGCGACGGCGTAGCCTGCGGTGTCGTCCTTGAACGCGACCATGGTCAGCTTCTGCGCCAGCACCTCGGTGGGGTTCCACTGCTCGCCGCCGAACTTGCTGACGGCGACCTTCGGCAGCACCTTGAACACGTAGATCGGTTCGGCGTCATTGCCGTCCTTGCCGATGATGATCGCCGAGTAGTAGGTGATCTGCTCCGAGGCGGGCTGCGGGAAGAACACCTCACCGGAGGTGGCGTTCGACTTGACCTGGGCCAGGTTCGCGCTGGTGGTCAGCTCGAGGGTCAGCGCGGTGGTCTGCTGCGGCTGGAACTCGATGGTGGTGATGTCGCTGGTGATGTCGTTGCGCACCGGCTGCAGTTCACCGTAGGCCTCGATCGGCGCCGCGGTGATACCGCGGGCGAAGGCCACACCGGTCTTCTTGTCGATCAGCCCGACCGGCTTGAAAGCCGCGGGTAGCGTCTGCAGCGCGCCGCTGGCATCGGTGAACGCCGTCGGCGCGGCGGTGTACCAGGGCGCGAGGAACACGGCGGCGTCGAGCGGCTTGAGCAGCAGCGAACGCTGAGCGGACTTGAGCGCCGTGAGATTGGTGGCAGGCATGTGTCTCCATTCGAGCGCCCGCGCGGACGCGGGCATGGTTAACGAAGATCGGCACCGGGTGGTACCGCTGAAAGGCCCATCGGGAAATGGGCGTCACCCGCCTACTGGCGGCGGGCTTCGATCGAGAAGGCGATCTCGACCATCTGGTTGAGCGGATCGAGATCCGGCACCTCCGTCAGACCGCGGCTGCGCCGCAGGATCGGCGGATGGAACTTCGGCTCGTCGGCCACGACCTCTTCGGCGTAGTCGACGAGCACACCGTTGACACGGCTGGCGGGAGCTCCGAGCATCGCCGCACGGATCTGCACAGCGAGCTGCTGCGCCTGACCACGAGTTGTGCCGAAGGCAACGACGTTCACCTTCGCCTTGTAGGTGATCGCGTTGATGTCCAGTGTCCCGCCGATTTTGCGAACCCAGATCAGCGGCAACGCCGACTGCAACGCCTCTGACGTGGCAGGCAGCGTGGTGACGGTGGTGGCGACCGGGGTGAACAGATCGATCATGAACTGTTCGAAATCGGGGAATTCCCCCGCAACTGGATAGGTCATGACACCGCTTCCGATGCCGAGCCGAGCGAAACGGTGGCGTCGAGGCTGCCCGCCGTCGGCTCCGGCGCGGGAAGCGCCGCGTCGACGGTCATGGCCAAGCCCTGCGCCAGGTTCGACAAGACGTCGATATCGGCTTTCAGGGTCGCGAGGCGGGCGACAACGGCCTTGATGTCGGTGACGATTTGTTCGGCGAGGCCGGGGGAATCTTCGGTGGTAGGCACGATTTCTCCAAGAGTCGGGTTCACGGGTGCTCCGTGGAAACGAATTCGTTCAGGTATGGGCCGACGCCTCGGACGGACGGCGATCGAGGCCCCTCGGATTTCCAGGGATACGCGGTAAGTGGCGCATCCGCCCCGCGAACCCTGTTCTGGCACTGCGGATCACAGCCCGAACAGTGGCAGCAACAGCGGAATCAAATCGCTGATCAACTTGACGACGTCTGCGACGACGGTGAGCATTCTCATCACCTCCTCTCGGGTCTGATCGCATGCGAAGAGGACAGGCGCGGCTCCCACAGAAACGAAATGATTTGTCGCGGTGCGTGTTCCGAAGGTCAGCGCACGTGAGACAGATATGTCAGCACGCGACTGCTCAGCGCGTCCTTCGACGTTGCCGGGCCGTAGCCTTCGGACTCGATCACGTTGATGGTGGTGCTTCGGTCGATATCCGGACCGCCGCCGAGCCGACCTTCGAGGGTGCGCAGTTGCGGCTGCGACGACATCGGCAACGGAGTGAACCGTCGCAGCGCTTCGGATTGCGTCGAGAACTGTTCGACAACGGCGCCCGCCATGCTGGTCAGCGCGGTGACCGCCGCCGTCGCGGCCGCGCCCGCCGGTCCGGTAACGGCACCGGCGAGCGCCGAGACCGCCGCCTCCCCGCCGGCCGCTGTCACCTGGTCCCTGGTGTTCCGGTAGATGTTGTACCAGTTGTGCCACTGTAGAAATGGGAACAGCGAACCTGTTTGGGATGTGGACAGGAAGCCGCCGTCACTGCTTTCGGGGCCGTGCTCTTCCTCGACCGCACCACCCGCGGCGAATGCCTTCCCCTGGAGCGCCTTGCCCAGCATCTGGCCCCCGGACGACGCTATGGTCGACCACTGGAGAAAAGGAGCCAACCTACCGGGGCGCGTCGTCGCAAGAAACCCGTCGTCATAATCTGGAAGTCGGCCCTCCTCGACTTCCCCGCCATCGGCAAAGCGCGTGAATTGCGGGCTGTTTCGCACGTCTTCGAAAAACATCGTTCAACCGTCCATGAGCTTCTACTCGTTACGTGATTTCACTGCTTGGTCGGGATGCCCCACCCCCGGCTCGTAGCAAAACCGGGGGTGGGGCGGGCGCCCCGCGGCTCGGACTCTCTGCGACCGCGATTGTGTTGCGGGAGAGAGGAGTCTGCGGGACGGGCTGGTGGGGTCAGCGGGTGCGCGAGGAGTCAGGGACTATGCAGCCCTCGGCGATCAGGGTTCGCCGCGCTTGGTCTTTGCGGCGGCAGCAGTCGGTGGCGCATTCGCGGTGTACGCGCATGATCTGGTGGGCCAGGTCGGCGGTGGGTGGCGTCGGCAGAGCGGTGTGAATGTTCAGCTCCAGCATTTCGCGCAGGGCGTCGTCCATGGGTGCCTCCTCGCGGGATGGCCGACCGAACCGCAGTCGGCGGGATGGACACCTCGCCCCCGGCCTGGAGGGGCACGCCGGGGGCGAGGCGAACCCGGACGCCCGCGTCGTCTGCGACCGCGCACAGGGGTGGCGGGAGACGGGCGACGCATCCGGGGTTCTGCGGCAAGCTCTGCCCCGCTTGTCGATCGACATCGGAAGGGTTTCGGGGGCGTGCCGCATGATCAGTGGAAGCCGAACAGGCTCCGGTATGGCAGTGGCCCTGTTGCGTCCGAGGCTTCGAACACGACAAGGCCACGAGGAAATAGATCAAAAAGATCCGAAAGAGTAAGATTCCCGGATGCCTTCCGGGTGAAGGCGCAGCTCTGGCGCTGCACCAATCTTCACCTAACGCGATCGCATTGTCAACACTCGATTTTCGCCTGTAAATGAAAACGCTGGTGAGAGTAGATATTTCGGCCGCAGAACTGGCCCTCCGAGGCATCGCTCAGCGGTGCTCGCATCGTTCGACCGACGAACGATGAGGTGGGTGCGGCGGAGGCCGAGCAGACCGCCGTTGTCGACCGTGCCGACGGCGGCGTAGTGGGAACCGTCGGCGGTTCACAGACGGTTCCCACTCCGCACAGCACCGGCGCTTGCGTGAGGCGCGTGGTGACGATGTGCCAATCGGAGCCGGTTGGGCGGCGGCGCGAATCGCGATACGGACAAGGGCGGCCGAGCAAAATGCTCGAATCATGTTGCAGGCTGCGGACTCCGGCCCATACTCCGCATGGCCGCCCAGCCCGAACAGCATAGACGCACAACAGCACCAGGACTTGATTCGGTGACCAGGATCGGATAGAACTTCACCGTTGTAATTCGCACCGCGAAACATGCTGCCCGCCAATCGGTTTGCAGCCTCTGCGGGGTCGGGAGGATAGGGGAAATCATGCGTCTGACTAGCAGAAAATTCGGCCGTAAGGCTCTCATCGCTGCGTTGCCGCTTGCGATCGCGGTGACCTTCGCGGGCGCGGGGGCAGCTTCTGCCGACGCCACGGGCGTCGCCCCACAGGCGGTCCCCGTCGTGCAGACGTTCGAGGCTGCGCAGGCTCCGGGAACGGTTCAGCAGGTGATCCCGGTCATCGAGCAGCCCGCCGTCGCGGATGTCGCACAGCCGGCTACTGCGGAGGTCCTGCAACCGGTGGCGGCTGCGGTACCGCAGGACATCGCCACCAATCCCAATGCGGCCAACCATGATCCGCTGGCCAATGGCGCGGCAGCGGGTGCGATTGTCGGGGGCGTGTTCGGAGTTGTCGTCTGCGCCGCCACCATCGTCGGAATTCCCTTGATACCACTGTGCGCCCTCGGCCCCGCTTTCCAGGGCGCATTGGTCGGTTTGATCGTCGGCGCGATCGCCCCGGACGTCATTCCGCAGGTTCTGCCCTGATTCCTCCCGTCACCAAACAGCATCCGGTGCCGGAGTTTCCGGATCGATGCAGCATGAATCGTGTCAACGGTGGCGGGCTTGTGCTGCAGCATTATCCGAACATCGGGAACGGGTCGGCATTCGACCGGTCACTGGTCCAAGAACGGTCCGCACAGGGCGGTCAGGCCAAGTCGACCGTCAATGGTCGAGATGCATTCACCGTGCCGACGTCACTGGCTCTGTTGCGCAGAACAAGTCCGATAGGCTGCGTTGTGTATCTTCCGTTGAGGATCGGCAGCAGCCTCACCTAGTTGGATTTCGGTGGCTGCGCCGACGCCCTTGCCGCAGCCACCGAAATCAGGCACCGTGGTCATCACTATCAACCACGATGTTCGCGCATCCACGAGGGAATCGCATCGACTGTGCGGGGATAGTCGGCGAGTTCCCGACGAATGTCCCGCGCGCTCGGCATGGCAACCCATTCCGAGACAGCGTCCCAGGAAAGTTCGTCTGATACCGGTCCCGGGGTGCGAGGCGGATCTGCCCGCTCAACCATGCGCCGCTGACACTGTCGTAGGTGGCTCGCTTGTACGGGACCACCAGCCCGCGCAACGTCTCCGACAGCTCCACATCGACAATGGAATACAGAAGCTGTCGAACATCGACTGGTTGAGGTCCAGTGGCAGTGCCGCGCTGATGTCGGCCGCATTCCCGGATGGCATCGAGTTCTGCGTGCATCCTGGCGGCGCATGTAGTCGGGATGCTTGGGCCAAGGAGTTCCTGGAACTCCCAGCTGTAGATGTTGCCATTCCGTCGATCCACTTCGCTGCTCGCTTCGATTTCATCCAACTGACGGGACCCCGTGCTTCGGTCCACTGAGCGTGAGAGCCGATTATCGGTGGATGCAGATGGCAGCGAATCCGGCCGGAATCTGGTAGCCCAGCGCGGAATGATCGAGACGATCTTGACCGGGCGGCCGTCGTCGGTGGCGTCGAACTGGAAATCCACCGCCCACACTCGGTTCGGTGCCTGCGCGGTCACCGCGGTGGCGGTGGAGGTTCCGATCCGTTTGCGGCGCCGCCGGGTAGGCACCCGCAACCCTTCGGCGCGCCAGAGGCGTTGGATCTTCTTGTGGTTGACCGTCCAGCCTTCGGCGCGAGCGTCGTGGTATGCGCGGCGGAAGCCCTGCCGCGGATGATTCCGTGCCCAGGTTCGCAGCCAATCCCGCAGTGCCGAATCGGGATCAGTGGGCGTTTGCGACGCCGGCGGGTGGCGTTGAGTACTTCGATGCTGCCCCGTGACCCGGCAGGCGAACCGCTCGCTCACCTCGAGCACGCTCATCAGATGAGCCACGGCGGCCCGCCGGCATTCCGGGGTCAGAAGTTTCCCTTGGCGACCTCTTTCAACGCCGCTTTCTCCAACTCTGCCTCGGCGAGAAGCCTTTTCAGGGTGACGTTTTCGGGCTCGAGATCCTTCGATCGTTTGGCGTCGTCGGCCTCGAGGCCGCCGAACTGGTTGCGCCATCGATATCGGTCTTGATCAGCCGATACCCCACCCGAGACCGGTCTTCGTTCTCGATCGCATTCCACAACGCATGTGGACCGGCAGGGCCTCCCGAGTCACCATTCTTCAGCGCTCGAATCGTTCGATCGACCGAGCGATCACGTTGCGGCGTAGGCGCGGCGGACGCAGAGCAGACCGCTCTTGTCAACCATCCGGGCGCCAGTGCGGTGAGATTGGTCGTTGGTGCACAGAGTTTTTCGACGTCGCACATCGCTGGCGCCTGCGTGAGGCGCGTGGTCACGTGTGCCGATCGGAGTCGGTGAGCCACGCGAATTGCGCTGGGCGATCGGCGCCGTGGTAGGTCGCATACGGATACCGGTTCAGTAATCGGATGGTTCCGCCACGCCCTTGGGCAGGAGGACCGGCGAAAAGAAGATTGCCGCCAACCGGGATAACCAGGTGGACGGCAACCATTTTCAATATCGTAGCCACGACGCGATCATGGAACACGGGTCTAGCCGGCGCTGCTCCCCACCTTGCGCCGCGACCTGCTGGGGTAGGCCAGATGCTGGTCGAGCACCTCTCCCACGACGAACATCTCGGGCCAGTCGGGAGCCCACGGGCCGGGCACGGGGGTGATCTTGCCCGAGTCGCGCAGCGTCTGAACGCGGCGGACGGTCAAATTGCGGTACTCGTCCCCGAGTTCCTTCGCCAACGTGGCGATGCCGGAGGCGTTGAGCCGGTGGGCGCGCGCCTGCTCGACCATCGCTGAATCGAAGACGATAGCGGTCGTCGGTGGGCAGACGATCATCGTCGCCGCGCGCACTGCCTGGCCGATCTCCTGCGGCGCGCCCCCGACGCCTTCGGTCATCGCCAGTGCGATCAGGTTCTTGTCGAGCCATCGCGAAAGTCCGGCGGTGGTGGTCGAACCCGCGTAGCCGAGACCGCGTTGTTCGCAGACGAGCCGGACCCAGCCGACCAGCACCGCGTGCAGATGGTCCGCCGCGCGTGCGGCCGCCGGGTTGTACGGGAGCGGTTGCTCGCTGGGACGGTGGCGCATGCGGTAGTCGCCACGGGCGCCGAGCTTCGCCTGTCGCGTCCGAGCTATCGCGAGATCATCGGCGAGATCGGGGATTTCACGGAGCAGTTCGGCGAGCTCGCGAATTCCGGCGCGGCTCAGATACAGCTGATTCGGCTCGTCGTTCACACCCGCCCCCGCAGTCCGATTTCGGTGTTGATCCGCTCGGCGAGCCGCGCGGCGTGGCCATGCCGGATGTAGTCCTCGGTGTGCCGGCCATCGATGAGGTAGCCGCGCGCGTACGCGACAGCGCCGGACCAGCTGCGCCAATTCTGTGGCGACCACCAGCGTTGCAGCTGCCGTCGCGTGGCCGCGTCGAGCAGGCTCTGCCCCCACCGCAGCGCCGCCTGGGGAGAGGACAGGCTGAAGTACGCGCTGAGGTCGGCGATCGAGCGCAGCGGGTTGCCAGCGGGCAGAGCGGTGATCGGGTCTCCGGGCGCGGCTGCCCAGTAGGTCGGGATGTTCGGCACGTCGCGTTGACCCGCGATGCCGTAGCCACCGGGGTCTGCGCCGAGACACTTTCCCATCGGACGGAGCGGATCGGCGATGAGAGCGCATGCGACGACCCTCGCGAGTTCGTCTCGACCGAGCGAGGCCGCGACGTCGCCGGCGATGGCCGCCCCTTGCGAATAGCCCGCCAGCACGAGGCGACCGGGCGACGCGTCGATCGCGGCGATCAGCGCCCGCCGACCCGCCGCCAAGCTTTCCGCGTAAGGCATCGTTCGGCCGTAGTCCGCCGGGTAGGAGACGACTCGGGGACGGAAGCGCTTCTGGTTCAGGGCATCGGCGAAGGCGGCGCTGATACCGTCACCATCCGGGTTCCAGGTGCCCGGCATGATCAGTACGTCGATCGGCTCGGATGTCGATATTGGATTCCACAGTGCGCGAACGCTTTTGGCGCGTAGCATGGTTAGACCTGGGACCTTTCATCGCTCGCGTGCGCGTAGGTGAGACGAACGGAATCGGTAGCGCGTATCGCCCTGCTCGATCTCGCCATGCCAGTGAGTTCGAATGGGGTAACAAGGGCCGCGTCACGCGGATCGTGGATGAGGACAAACGGTCCGGCCAACATCGGGCAAGCCGGTGCGGAGGACGTCCGGTCGCCGGATCCGGCCGACTGCGCGAGCTCACCGAAGGCGCACTCGAGCGCGGCCGAGTCGGTAGCTGATCGATCGCCCGGCGAGCGAAATTCGCCGCTCATCTGCGAGTGATTCCAGTCACAAAAGGTTTGAGACAGGTCGGATGCGAAGCCATTCGCACGTGCACGAGACCGCAACTGCCGTCCAGCGTTCACTTCTCCCCCATCCCCGGAATCAGCTCGGCAGTCCGGCAACCAGCAAAGGCCGCGATGCGGGCGAGTTCGCAGAGTGTGAAGGAACTGTCCGCAGCTAACCGGCGCTTCAGCACCGCGGCGGGCATGTCGACGTGTTTGACCAGGTCATTCAGACCGATCCCCCGCTTCGCAAGAACGTGTTGCACACGCTCCGCAACCATGTCATCCAAACGATCCATACGGATCATTTTAAGGTCCGTTTGGACTAGTTGCAATCCCATACGGCGCTTGCGTTGCTCCGCGAGCTTCGCCGTGAAGAGTAGATGAACCCTGTGACATGTCGTTTGCCAGGTAGCCATTCGGACCTCAGAATGGTCCATATGGGTGCGAAAGAGACGGTTTCGGGCATCAATCGGGCGGTGGGCAACGAACTGCGGGCAGCGCGAGCGCGCCGCGATCTGACCCGGCAGCAACTGTCGGAGCTGACCGGCCTCGCCGTCAGCACGATTCAGCGCTTCGAGAACGGCGAACGGTCACCCGACATGCAACAGCTGCACGCACTGTGCCAGGCGCTGGAGATTCCCATGCGCGATTTCGTCACGATGGCACTGAAAGACATCGAGCGGCCCGACTGAGCGACCACACCTACATCGATTACTGCCCGGGGCCGATCTACGGTCCCGGGCAGTCGATCCCCGACCATGAAACGGTGCGTCGCACGGGCTCAGCGACCCACTCGGTATTTCAAGCGCAGCGCGAACCCGTCACACCCTTGACTGCGGACTCGATGGCCACTTCGGCGTATTCGACGACGGCCTGAACCGTGTCGACGCCCATCACCCAAGAAGCAAGCACCACATCGCACAACGTCGCGGTGCCGTGCAGAATGCGTTGCGCCGCATCGTCACCGATCGCCGCGCCGAGTGCCGCCGCAGCGCCTACGCCCCGCCCCGTTTCCAACTCCGATACCGAGCCGATCTGGTCCACGACCACAGTTCCCCTTCATCTCCGTGCTCGACTTCGAGCGCGAGTCTGGGACGAAATCCCACTGTCGTCCCAGAATCACGGTAGTTATATCCCATCACCGCCGACGAAGCTCACCAAAGTTGTCCTGCAACAGAACGTTTCGCCGAGGAATCCAGTTCGAATGTCGCGTCGGGCGGGTAACTGAAGATTCGCGGCGGCCGCTGATCGGCGGCCGCACAGTCCGCACACCTTCGATTCACAAACACACTCGCCCGCACTGCCAAATCCGGGTGATTCGTAGCGTCGCGGCACCCGACGTCATCGCGGGCCTGAGGGAGCCATCCGCTACACATCCACCCCATGCGCGCCACCCAGAGGGCCATCCCCGGCTCGAACCGGACGCACAATCGACGGTCGTTAAGTACTGAGCGGTACCGTATTTCGTACGAGTTCGGCCTCCGTGCACCACAGCGCGAGCGGGACTGGAACCGCGATCGGATCACACGAATCGTGATCGGAATTCCCCACCGAACACCACTCCCCAGCCTTCTCGAACAGCGTCACCACAAGGATGTGCACCTCGGTGCGGCTCTTCGATGAACCAGGCACCGGCCGCGGTCGGCCGCCTCCCGACTCGGATTCGCAAGCGGACCTCTCACAAGCCGAAGCGGATTCCTTCATTGAACCGCCGCCCGCGGGTGTTCAGCATCCGTACCGCATCGGCTCGAAGAGCCGTAATCCGCCACTGGAACGGCCCACCCAACCGATGCAGACGACCAGATTCGCACATACGTTTGAATATCGATGACATGCGGGAGTTGGCGTTGAACCGCTGGTGAGCCCGCCTCCAGCGGTGTCAGGACAGTCGGCACGGGCGGACTTCCCGGCCACTCACCCCCGCAGGGCAGCGCGTGGACAGCCGTGCTCACCTACCGCCATCACCAGTTAGCCAGCGAGAAAACAGAATTGCGCAGAACCGGCCCGTCGACAGTGCGGTTGACCTCAGGTTCGCAGCGTCGCCCTCGGACCCGCGATGAAATAGCCGATCGTGCCTCGAAGCTCGGATCAGGTTACCGCGCAGCCGAATTCGTCCCTGACGCTCACTCGCACTTCACGACGGGAATCGGGTCGTACTTCACCGTCCGCGTAGCCCGCGACACTTCACGCCCGGTCTTCCGATCTTTGATCACTCGGGTATCGGAGATCGTGAAACCCGGGGCGCCTTCGGACGCGATGCAGTCCTTCCCCTTGGGCAGGGTGACGGTGGTGGGTTCCGTGGGCTTGGTTTTGTCGCCGGTGATGGATTCGACGTCGACCGTCTTGGTGCCCCAGAGGCGGACGGTGATGTCCGAGGCGGTGGCGAAAGTCTCGATGTAGACGCCGCTTTGGGTGTTGTTGCGGAATTTGAGGTCGATGGCGCCGTCGAAGACGGTGGCCTCGCGGGCGGCCGGGTAGCGGGAGATGTAGTAGCTGTGTTCGGTGTGGCCCGCGTCTTCGAGGCCGGCGAAGTATGCGGCGTTGTAGAGGGTCGTGGCGAACTGGCTGATGCCGCCTCCGACGGCGGTGCTCGGGCGTCCGTGGTCGATGATGCCGGATTCGACGTAGCCTTCCGCGGTGCCGCGCGGACCGGTGAAGTCGTTGAGCGAGAATGTTTCTCCCGGCTGGATGACGGCTCCGTTCACCTTCTGAGCCACGGTGCGGATGTTGACGCCGGACGGGCCGCTGAAGCCGCTGGTGGTGAACGAGCCCATCTGTTCGACGATGCCGAGCCCTTGCGCGGCCTCGGTGGTGAGCTTGGGTTCGACCTTCTCGTAGACGGCGGGCGCGCTGCGCTGCTGGGAGGCCGCGAGCAGCGCGGACAGCTGTTCGAGGGTCTTGGGCCAGTTGATCTTCTCGCCGACCACCGCGGGTACGACCCGTGGCGCTCCTCCGCTCACCGCGAAAGTCGCGTCCTTGGGCTCCACCTCGGACTTCGCCAGCTGCGGGGCGAGGATGGCGGCCGCGGCGTTCAGGTCGTAGTTCGCGGCGAGACCGCCCTGCCCGTCCGGAGCGAAACTCAGTACGGTCGTGATCTGCTCGGGGGTGAGCCGTGCGTCGCCGTCTTTGCCCGCGAACACCACGTCGCCGCGCACGGCGGGTTCGGCGATCTCGTGCAGCGCACGCTCGACCGACTCGGGCCGGACGGTGAGCGGCGCTGGGACGACGGGCAATTCGAGGGTGCCGCCCTCGATCCAGTTGTCGATCAACTCGTTTCGCGCGGCAGGCGTGTCCAGCACGCGGCCTGGCACGGGCGGGACGGCGACCGGCTTGCCGTTCTGGAACTGGATGGTGCCCTCGACGGTGGGGCGGTCGTGCACGCGCAGCGCGGTCAGCTGACGGTCGAGCGCGGCGTCGTCGACGACGCTGGCGACCTCGACCTCACGGGTGCCGAAGAAGGAGACCAGACGAGCGAAGGGATTGAGGGGCTGGCCGCCGATGCGGTCCCAGGTGCCCTCCCAGTCGACGGCGAGGCCGGCGGCGGAGGGGGTGAGCTCCGCCCGTACGTCGCCGATCTGGAGCGGCAATTGCTGCCCGGCTCGGCCGTCGAGGGAAGTGTGAAGCTTGGCGTCGGCTTCGTCGACGTCCATCCCCCCGATATCGATCCCGGCGACGACGACTCCACGCGGTACGTCGCCGGAAGAGAGCACGGCGTCGACGGCGTAGCCGAGGCCGCCCACTGCGATCAGGGCTCCCGCGGCGATTCCGGCGCGACGGATGGCGGGCCTGCGCCACCACGACCCGGAATCGGCGGGTCCCGGTCTCGGTCTGGATCTGCGCGCGTTCTCCCAGCGCTGCCTGCCCGCGCCCGACTTCTCCGCGCTGGACGGGCGGGCGCTGTCGGTCGCCTGGAATACCTCGGTCTCCCGATCGGCCGCATGGGTCGCCCATCCGGTGTCGGAGGGCCGACCATGGTCGTGCGCGCCGGTGCCGTGAACGGCTCCACCGGGTGCGTGTGCGGCGCTGCCTGGGACGTGCGCGCCACTATCCGGCCCGTACGCGGTGGTATCAGGCGCGGGGCCGGGCGCGTATGCGGTATCACCCGGAGCGGGCACGCCGCCACCAGAGGCGTTCGAGCCGCCCCCGTGCGCGTGCGGGCCGCCACCAGGCATGTACGGGCCGCCATCGTGCGGGTGCGGGACATCACCAGGCGCGTGCCGGACGCTGCCAGGCGAGTGCGGGGCTCCACCGGGTCCGCCTGCTGGCATGCTGCCGTACGCATGCGGGGCGCTGCTGGATGCGCGGCCGGAAACTCGTAGCGGCTCGGTGAGGGCAGAGTCGCCCTGCCACTGAGGCGGCTGGGCGGGCGGCGTGACCGGCAACACTGTGGTCTTCATCTCATCTGGCGATTCGCGGTTCGATTCGAGTAGATGACGGAGTCCGGCCTCGCCGTTCTGATGTCGGTCGCGGCCGCGGTGTCCGGTGCTCGACTCGGTGGTCACGAACCGTCCTCCCAGATGAAGCTGTATTTCAGGACCGCGCACGTTGCGGGTCACCACCCCACGATAGTTGCCCCCTCGCGGTACGTCCGTTCAGCTCGGACGCGCAGCAAACCTTGCGCAATGAACCGTCCAGAACGCGGAAGAGCCCCGCGCAGTTGCCGGGTCGGGGGTCTGGCAACTGCGCGGAGCCGATCTGTTTATCGGAGCAGCGCACCCCGCGTTACACACTTCCCGGGGACAATCGAGGACGACCCGCCAGACAGCTCGCACATACGAGGAGATGGACGGAATGCAGCTGGGAATGATCGGCCTCGGGCGGATGGGCGCCAACATCGTCCGCCGCGTCGCCCGGGACGGGCACACCGCCGTCGGCTACGAACGCAAGCCCCACAACATCGACGAACTGCGCGCCGAGCTGGGCGAAAACTTCCGGGGAAGCACCGACCTGCCGGAATTCGTGGGCATGCTGGAGACGCCGCGGGTGGTGTGGGTGATGATCCCGGCCGGCGCGACGGGCGCGGTGATCGACCAGGTCGCCGAGCTGCTCGAACCCGGCGACATCATCATCGACGGCGGCAACAGCCGCTACCACGAGGACATCAAAAGGGCCGAGAAGCTGAACCCGAAAGGCATCCATTACCTGGACATCGGCACCTCGGGCGGCGTCTTCGGCCTGACCCGCGGTTACTGCCTGATGATCGGCGGCGAGGCCGAGCAGGTGAAGTACCTGGATCCGCTGCTGAAGTCCATCGCGCCCGGCGTGGACGCCGCGCCGCGCACACCCGGCCGAACGGGGGACCCTTCAACCGCCGAGCAGGGCTACCTGCACTGCGGCCCCGCGGGTGCGGGTCACTTCGTGAAGATGGTGCACAACGGCATCGAGTACGGCGCCATGGCCGCCTACGCGGAGGGCCTGAACATCCTGCACAAGGCCAACTATGGCGCGGCGCACAAGGGCGAGTTCTCTGCGGAGGAGACGCCGCTGGAGCATCCCGAGTACTACCAGTACGACATCGATGTGCCGGAAGTCACAGAAGTGTGGCGACGGGGTTCGGTGGTCGCGTCGTGGTTGCTGGATCTCACGGCCGGCGCGCTGTACGCCGACCCGAACCTCGACTCGTTCGGCGGGCGGGTCTCGGACTCCGGTGAAGGCCGGTGGACCGTGGATGCCGCGATCGACGTCGGGGTCCCCGCACCGGTGCTCTCGGCCGCCTTGTTCGCGCGATTCTCCTCGCGTGGGGAATCGCTGTACGCGGACAAGCTGCTCTCGGCGATGCGTCAGGCGTTCGGCGGGCATTACGAGTTGCCGAAGTAGATCTGCCCTCGGTCCGCGCAATCCGTTGACGGAACCTCCATTTCGAGTTCGGCCAAACACTCGATCGTCCGCCTGCCGAAAAGATCAGCGCCACAGCCGAACAAGTGAAGAGCCGTCTTCGCAGACCACACGCACTCTTCGCAGGTGGCTGCCACACCTGCGGAGCATCGAAAAGGCCGGCGTCCCAGCGGATTCTCCAAGCATGGCAATCGGCCGCCGGACACACCCGGTGAGCCTCCGCGGTACGGGTGTTCGCGCGTGTCGGCTCCGCAGACAACGAGCGACGAGGCAGCGGTGTGCGGGGCGAGGTTTCAGCGCGTACAGGCAAGCACCGAAAGCGTCATTTCGGCGGCATCCTGCCGATTTCTCGGATAGGCCGGAGTGCCGACTCGAAAAGCAGGTTGTTTCGGCAGAATACTGCCGATTATGATGTCGACACACGCACGTGCGATCAGCAAGGCCTCATTTCGGCAGGATGTTGCCGATTCTGGAGAGTTTTGGCGTAGACTCGGCACCGCTGTGGGAGTTTCGGCAGCATTCTGCCGACGAAAGGGACGTCATGTCGGAAGCCACCACGATCGGACATGCGATCCGAGCCGCAAGGCGTCGGCATCGCCTGACACAGGAGCAGCTTGCCGAGCTGGCGGGTACCTCGACACGAACGATTCGCGAAATCGAGCACGGCAGCGGAGGAACCAGCATCGCCACAGTTGCCGCCGTTGCGAACACAGTCGGTCTCACCCTCGGAGTCGCCGAATGACCGGTCCAGCCGATTTTCGCCGAGTCACCCGGGCCGACGTCTACAAAGCAGGCCGACTGGCCGCCACTCTCGTCCGTACACCGAACGGCGGCACCGAATTCCGTTACCGGACCGACTATCTCGTGGCGCACGGTGAGCCTGTCGCGACAACGCTGCCGGTCCAGTTGGACCCGGTGTTCCACGCGAGCGGCGCGATACCACCGTTCTTCGCCGGACTCCTTCCCGAGGGCCATCGCCTGACCCTGCTGCGTCGGGCCGCCAAGACCAGCGCGGACGACGAACTGACGCTACTGCTTGCCGTCGGCGCAGATGTGCCCGGCGACGTGCAGATCGTTCCCGATGGCCAGATTCCGGTGGACCCTCCCGCCTTGCTCGAGGACGACGAACCTGGCCTCGTCGATTTCGCCCGGCTGGTCGACGATGTCGATCCGCACGCGATTCCCGGCGTCCAGCGCAAAGCGAGCGCCTCGATGATCAGCCTGCCGTTCTCGTCCAGGAACGGCCGGTTCATTCTGAAACTGTCGCAGCCGGAATATCCGCACCTCATCGAAAACGAGGCCGCACATCTGCACGCCGCACGGGCGATGAAACTCCCCGTAGCCGAGGCAAGCCTGGTCGCCGATCGAGTCGGCGAGCCGGGGCTGCTGGTGCGGCGCTTCGATCGGATCCGCGATGACGGCTCCTGGGTCAGGCTGGCGTTCGAGGATGGGACGCAGGTGCTCGGCCTTCCACCGGCGGCGAAGTATCAGCCGGATACCGCGGAGGTCGTCGCCGCACTCGCGTCGCTCACGGACGCGCCGCTCGTCGCGATCAGGAACCTGTACATGCAGTTCCTTTTCGCCTGGCTGACCGGAAACGGCGATCTCCACGCCAAGAACGTGGGCGTTCTGAAGGACCGGCGGGGGCGTTGGTCGATTGCGCCGATCTACGACATCCCGTGCACCTTGCTCTACGACGACGACTCCATGGCGTTGCCGATCGCCGGACGAACGCGGAAGCTGCGCGGCCGCGATTGGGCCGCCTTCGCCGCCGAGATCGAATTGCCCGAGCGGGCTGCCGCTTCGGCAGCCGAAATCGCGTTGCGGGCGGCGGCGGGTGTCGAGTATTCGGCACTTCCGTTCTCGGGCTCGCCGTTGCGGCGGACCGAGCGGGAATTGCGTTTGCGTCGCGCCGAGATCGAAAAGCGCTGAGCGCGTTGTTATTCCGTCGGGCACGCGAAAGGCGGCACCCGATAGATCGGATGCCGCCTTCAGCGCGTGACGGGTCAGCGCTCCAGGATGGCGACGACGCCCTGTCCGCCCGCGGCGCAGATGGAGATGAGGGCGCGGCCGGAGCCCTTTTCGGCGAGCATCTTCGCGGTGGAGGCGACGATGCGGCCGCCGGTGGCGGCGAACGGGTGGCCTGCGGCGAGCGAAGAGCCGTTGACGTTGAGCTTGCTGCGGTCGATGGAACCGAGCGCGCCGTCCAGGCCGAGGCGCTCCTTGCAGTACTGGTCGGACTCCCATGCCTGCAGGGTCGCGAGCACCACGGAGGCGAAGGCCTCGTGGATCTCGTAGTAGTCGAAGTCCTGCAAGGTGAGGCCGTTGCGAGCCAGCATGCGCGGCACCGCGTAGGTGGGCGCCATCAGCAGGCCGTCGGGGCCGTGGATGTAGTCGACCGCGGCGACCTCCGAGTCCACCAGGTGGGCGAGCACCGGCAGGTTGCGCTCGGTGGCCCATTCCTCGCTGGAGAGCAGCACCGCGGACGCGCCGTCGGTGAGCGGGGTGGAGTTGCCCGCGGTCATCGTGGCGTCGCCGAGCTTGGTGCCGAAGACCGGCTTCAGGGTGGCGAGCTTCTCGATCGAGGAGTTCGGGCGCAGGTTGTCGTCGCGGGTCAGGCCGAGGAACGGGGTGACCAGGTCGTCGAAGAAGCCGCGGTCGTAGGCGGCGGCCATGTTCTTGTGCGACAGATAGGCCAGTTCGTCCTGCGCCTCGCGCGCGACGCCGAATTCCTTGGCGGTGATGGCGGCGTGCTCACCCATGGACAGGCCGGTGCGCGGTTCGGCGTTGCGCGGGATCTCGATGCCGACCATGCTCGGGCGCAGCTGGCCGACCAGCTTCAGGCGGTCCTTGTTGGACTTGGCGCGGTTCGCGTCGAGCATCCACTCGCGCATGCCTTCGCTGACGCCGATCGGCGCGTCGGAGGTGGTGTCGGTGCCGCCGCCGACGCCCGCTTCGATGCGGCCCGCCGCGATCGCGTCGCCGACGGTGACGATCGCCTGGAGACCGGTGCCGCACGCGAGCTGCAGGTCGTGCGCCGGGGTGTAGGGCGAAAGCTTGCTGCCCAGAACGCTTTCGCGAATCATGCCGTGCTCGCCGACCCGCTTGAGCACCGCGCCGCCGACCACCATGCCGAGCCGCTCGCCCTGTAGGTTGAACCGGCTCACCAGGCCGTCCAGCGCGGCGGTGAACATGTCCTGGTTGGAGGCGTGGGCGTACGCCTTGTCGGAGCGAGCGAACGGAATCCGGTTGCCGCCCACGATCGCGACCGGACGCGTCGTCTTCGCGGTCTTGGCCGTGCTCTTGGTTGAACGGGCTTTGTTTGTCACTCGAGTCTCCAAGGTCTCGTCGGGTGGTCCGGCGCCCGGGGGCGGTCCTTCGCAGATCGGCGCCCCGCGCGTTGGTTTACTTTAAACTTACTCTGGAGTAAGTTTGTTGTCGACACCGTACCCCGCAAATGTGCGCTGACACGCCCACCGCGCGGTGCCTGCCACGCAGACCAGGCCCTCGCGGAAACGTGCGGAACACCAGGGGCGAACCAGACATCCGCGAAATTCGAGACAGAAAAGGTAGGAACAGTGGCAGCCAAGAGCAAGGGTGCACCCAACCTCTACGGATCGTTCGTCCACTCCGCCCCCGGCCATTTCCTGGCGAGCAAGCTGGGCCTGCCCCAGCCCGAGCACCTGCGCCGCTACGTGAAGGGCGAGCCGCCGCTGGCGGGCCCGGTGCTCATCGGCGGCAAGGGACGCGTCGCCGAGCCCGTGCGCGCACTGCTGTCCGACTACACCTTCGCCGATTCGCCTGCGGGGTCGGCAGTCGGCGGAGCCGACGGGGTGGGTAAGCCCAGCCAGGGGACCAAGTACGGCGCGCTCGTGTTCGACGCGACCGGCATCGGCTCGATCGAGGACCTGTCCCAGCTGTTCGAGTTCTTCCAGCCCGCGATGCGCAGCATCACCGCGTCGGGTCGCGTCGTCGTCATCGGCACCACGCCGGAGCTGGCGGGCACCGTCGACGGGCAGATCGCCCAGCGCGCGCTCGAGGGCTTCACCCGCTCGATCGCCAAGGAACTGCTGCGCGGCTCCACCGCGCAACTGGTGTACCTGCACCCGGATGCCTCCGCCGCCGCGACCGGGCTCGAGTCCACCCTGCGCTTCCTGCTCTCCGCCAAGTCGGCGTTCGTCGACGGCCAGGTGATCCGGGTCGGCAAGGACGACGCCACCGCGCCCGCCGACTGGGACCGCCCGCTGGAGGGCAAGGTCGCCGTGGTCACCGGCGCCGCGCGCGGCATCGGCGCGACCATCGCCGAGGTGTTCGCCCGTGACGGCGCGAAGGTGATCGTCGCCGACATCCCTGCCGCGGGCGAGGCGCTCTCGCAGACCGCCAACAAGGTCGGCGGCACCGCGCTCGCGCTGGACGTGACCGCTCCCGACGCGGCGGACAAGCTCGCCGAGTTCGCCACCGAGCGCTTCGGCGGCATCGACATCATCGTGCACAACGCGGGCATCACCCGCGACAAGCTGCTCGCCAACATGGACGGGGGCCGCTGGAACTCGGTCATCAACGTGAATCTCGCTGCGCCACACCGCATCACCGAGGGCCTGGTGGCCAAGGGCGTGCTGAAGGAGGGCGGCCGCGTGATCGACGTGTCCTCCATCGCCGGCATCGCGGGCAACCGCGGCCAGACCAACTACGGCGTCTCCAAGGCGGGCGTCATCGGCATGGTGAACGCCGAGGCCCCGAAGCTGGCGGAGAAGGGCATCACCATCAACGCGGTGGCGCCAGGCTTCATCGAGACCGCGATGACCGCCGCCATCCCGCTCGCCACCCGCGAGGCCGGTCGCCTGATGAGCTCGCTGCTGCAGGGTGGCCAGACCGTCGACGTGGCCGAGACCATCGCGTTCTTCGCCAGCCCGGCTTCGAACGCGGTGAACGGCAACGTGGTTCGAGTCTGCGGCCAGAGCCTGATCGGAGCATGATGACCGAGACCATCACGCTGACCGAAACACCGAAGAACAGCAGTCTTTTCGTGAAGGCCGCGCTGGGCGCGGTTCCGGTGCCACTGCTTTCGGCGCGCAAGTCGACGGTGCCCGATCGGGTGATTCAGCTCGACGGCGTGAAGGTCGACCCGGATCACCTGGCCGCCTACTGCCGGGCCACCGGTCTGCGCTTCGGCGATTCGCTGCCGCTGACCTACCCGTTCATCCTGAGCTTCCCGCTGGCCATGCAGCTGGTGGTGGCCCGCGACTTCCCGTTCGTCGCGGTGGGCGCGGTGCACGCGCAGAACCTGATCGAGCGCACGCGCGAGATCTCGGTGAGCGAACCGCTCGACTTCCGCACCCACATCGAGAACTTGCGCGAGCACCCGAAAGGCCTGCTGGTGGACGCGATAACGGAGGTGAGCGTCGGTCGCGAGCAGGTGTGGCGACAGGTCACCACCTTCCTGCACCAGCAGCGCACCTCGCTGTCGGACCAGCCGAAGGCGGAGCCGAAGGAGGAGGAAGTGCCCCCGCCGCCGCTGCGCGCCCTTCGGGTGGACCAGAAGATGATCACCAGGTACGCCAACGCGTCCGGTGACCACAACCCGATCCACACCTCGGCGTTGGGCGCCAAGGCATTCGGCTTCCCCAAGGCGATCGCGCACGGCATGTGGTCGGCGGCCAACGTTCTCAGCAACATCGAGGGCCGCATTCCCGAGAAGGCCACCTACTCGGTGAAGTTCGGCAAGCCGATTCTGCTGCCCGCCACGGTGAACGTCTACGCCGATCAGGTCGAGGGCGGCTGGGATCTGTCGCTGCTCCACCCCAAGAAGGGCTTCCCGCACCTGACGGCGACGCTGCGCTGAGTTCTTCGATCGACCGAGGACGCCCCCGAATCACGCTGATCCGGGGGCGTTTTCGTATTCGTCAGCAGTCGCAGCCGCAACCACAATCGCAGTCGCCGCAACTGCAGCAATCGCCGCAGCTCGAGCAGCAGTCGGCGCAGTCGCAGCAGGAGCCGCAGTCGCAACCCTTCCACCAGGCGTCCTTGCGTTCTCCGGTGCAGGGACTGGTGTGGTCGGCGCAGCAGGCGTAACCGGTGCAGTAGACGCCGAGCACCAGGGCGAGCGCCTCGCCGACGCCGGGTCGGCGGGTCGGCGGGCGGTGGTTGGTGCGGTGGGCGCGGGGGTGGTCGTGGGTTGCCCCGGCGTCAGGTGTCGACGGTTGCTGATCGCCGAGGTGGATGTGCGCGCGCTGGGGGCGAGTGCCTGCCACTGACCCAGCCCGACCGGCACCGGACTGGTCGGCGAAAGCGCGGACGCCACCGGTCGTCTCCGAGCCGGGCGATGCTGCGCGGCGGCCGTTGCCAGGGCGGTGGGCGTGATCAGTGCGAGTTGTGTTGCAGACGTGGGCGCTTACAACGCCGACGCCCTTGCCCAGCCGGTGCACCAGCGCGTGCAGTGGATCGAGCAGCATCCAGCGGACGGTGGGGACGTCGGACAGGCGGGCCGCGACGAGTGCCCTGCGCAGCTCCGCGTCGGACTCGCGCACCAGCTCGTAGGATTCGGCGAGCGCGGTGCCTGTCGCGGTGAGCGGGTTGAAGCGGCCGTGCGCGGTGTCGTCGTCGTAGTCCGCTATGGCGTCGGATAAGTGGGCGATGCGGCCGAAATGCCTTCCCGCGGTGCGGAGTTGGTCGGCGTTCTCGGGGCGGTTCGCCAGCATCGCTGTGTGGGCGAAGAGCTCGGCAGCGCACAGGGCCGTCGCCGCGGTGAGTTCGTCGAGCGTGACGGTCGGCTCGGCGGAAGCGGCGCGGCTTTCCACGAGTTGCTGCGAGTCGATCGCGGCGACAAGCGGTTCCACGTCGAGATCGATCAGCGCCGCCTGCCTGCGTGCGCCGTCCGCCCAACGCGTCGACATCCTCACCATGGGCCGTCCCGCGAGCCGCGAAGCGTCACCGTCCGCGACGTGATCGCGCAACTTGGCCGAACCGAGTAGCAGCGACGCGGTAGAGGCGAGCAGGACGCCCGGCGAATCGGCGACGGCCACCTCCGCTCGCTGCATGCCACGCAGCGGGCAACGGCCAGCGGTGGCGCGTGCGGAAGGACCCGGCAGCTGCGCCTCGGTCAGCACGCTGAGCAAGATCGCGTCGGTGTTGGTCGCGGCACGCGCCAGTTGACCGTGCCCGTCGCGCAGGCCGAGACACAACCCGCACATGTGCGCCCGCCACTCGCCCGCGTCGATACCGTATTTTTCGGCGCCGTGCGCACACGGCCTGAGCATTCCGAACACTTTTCCCCGTTTGTCCCCGAGCCATGGCGGCCCTCCGGCTTGATCTCGAAGAGAGTGGCAGAGCGCCGCCCGGCTGGCAAACGGTGTGCCGGTTACTCCGGCTTCTTGCGACCGGCCAGACCGCGCCAGGCCAGATCGTCGAGCAGGTCGACCGCCTCCGCGACCTCGATGCGCCCGCTGGCGACCCGGTCGGCGATGGCCTCGCCGGCGCCGATGACCGCGACCGCGACGACGTCGAAGTTGGTGCCGGGTTCGGCGTGCTTGGCGCTGGACTCGAGCAGCTTGGCGGTGAGTTCGATGACCCGCTCGCGGGCGTTGTCGATCTCGGAGGCGAAGGCTTGCTGACCGATCGCCTGGCGATAGAGCACCTGCCACGACTTGCGGTTGCGGTCGACGAACCCGAGGAAGCCTTCCAGCGCGGTGCGGACCTGCTCGTGCGGGGTGAGCAGCGGATTGCCCGCCGGCGCGACGGCCTCGATGAAGCGCAAGCCCTCGCGCTGGATGCACGCGCGGAAGAGTTCGTCCTTGGAGCCGTAGTAGAGATACAACATCGGCTTGGAGATCTTCGCCTCGGCGGCGATCGCATCCATCGACGTATCGTGGAAACCCCTGCGTGCGAACACCTCGACCGCGGCGTCGAGCATCTGCTGCTCACGAACCGCCCGAGGAAGTCGCTTCGTTCCGCCCGCCATCCACTCTCCTACCGCATGGTGAATCTCTTATATTACTCCAAGGTAAGTTCCGCCGGACGGATTTGCTCACCAGTCGCCGGTGTCGGCTGTGCGCTCCGGCCCGTGCGCACGCTGGGGGACGGCGTCGCCCGACAGCGACCACTGCGGTGGGCCGAACCGGTCGACATCGCCGGTGGCGGGACCGTCAACGGAAACGCAGCGATACTACGGGGCGCGGCGCGGAACCCGCCTGTACGTCATAAGGGAGGGTCCATCGCCGCCTGCGCTCCGGCACGTACTTCTTCCGGCTGCCGGGTCGTCCGTCCCGCTCAGCAGGTCGGCAGCGCCCCCTTGTACGCACCCATCCGCAGCACCGACCGGTCGACCTGGGCGGCGGGCAGCCTGCCGCTGCCCATCGCGTCCTCCAGCCGGTCCAACACGGTCGGGACGGCGTCGGTGGTGATCCACAGGGCGTTGTCGGCGCCAGCCACCAGGGCGGCCTCAACCGCTTCCTCGATGGTCATCCGGCTGGTGATGGCCGCCATGCCGCCGAGGTCGTCGGTGAAGATCGGGCCGTCGAACGGGGCGGCCCCGTATCCGGTGCCTTCGCGCAGCAGCGACATCGCCTGCGGGCTGATGCTGGCCGGCACGTTCGGTTCGGTCAGGCCGGGCACGTCCAAGTGGCCGACCATGACGGCCGCGCCGGAACCGATCAGGTTGCGATAGGGCACCAGGTCCACCGTCTGGAGCTGATCCAGCGGCGGCGTGCGCACCGCGCCGGTGTGCGAGTCGCCCGATCCGGAGCCGTGGCCCGGGAAGTGCTTCATCACGGTGCCGACGCCCGCCTCGCGCATGGCGCGGATGTACGCGTCGGCGTAGCGGGTGACGACCTCGGGGTCGTCCGAGAAGGAGCGGTCGCCGATGACGCTGTCGTCGGGCTGGCTGCTCACGTCGACGTCGGGGGCGAAGTCGACCGTGATGCCGAGTTCTTTGAGGTCCCGGCCGCGGGTCACGGTGGCGTCGAAGAACTGCTCCGTGGTCATGGTCTGCGCGGTGACGCGGGCCGATGGGGCCGCCCCGATGATGTCGCGGACCCGTGAGACCCGGCCGCCCTCCTCATCGATCGTCACCATCAGCGGCGTCGTCGCCAACGCCTTCACCTCGTCCAGCGCCTGACCGGAAATCAGCGACCGGTCGGTCCAGCCGCCCAGGAAGATGCCGCCGACCTGCTCGTTACGCACCACGTTGGCCGCGTCGCCGCCGCCGGTCACGCCGACGGTCAGCAGCTGCGCGAGCTTCTGCCGGGGGGTGAAACGGGCGAGGTACTCCGCGTTGCAGTCGCGTTTGGGCGGGCTGGTCGGGGACGCGGCCAGCGTCGTTCCTGGCGACTCGGCTTCCGAAGTCGTGGCCGACGTCGGGGTGTCGCCGCCGGAGCAGGCGGTCGCGACCGCGGCGCAGAGTGCGAGCAGGACGAGAGGCGTCTTTCGCATGGGGTCCACGGTAATGCGGGGGTGGGCGGGGGTCGTTGGCGGGGGCGTTGTGGGATTGTTCGCCGAGCGCGGCTGAACTGGGGTTTTCAGTGATTGGGTGGGGTACCCGGCTTACCTCCGGCTGTTGGATGCGGGAGGCTGCGGCTCCGGCGTGCTCGACCGGCTATAGGTGCAGATTCGCTGCGCACACCATGCCAACCGGGCACTCTCACACCAGGATCCGAGTGCGGCGGGCGAGGTCGGAGATGCGCACGCCGTCGTAACCCATTACGGCACTGTGCAGCGTGTCCTGGAAGGGATCGGTCCAGTGGTCGGGGATCCCTCTGGCGCCCAGAAGAATCCCCGCGACCGAGCCGGCGGTGGCGCCGTTGGAATCGGTGTCGGCGCCGCTTTGCACGGTAAGGGCGATGGTGCGGGTGAAATCGCCTGCGCCCCAGAGCAGTCCGGCGGCGACGCGGCAGGCGTTCGGGATGGCGTGGACCCAGTTGTATCCGCCGTGCTTGGTTTCGATGTTGTGCATAGCCTGTTCCCAGGACAACGCGTGTTCGTGGTCCGCGCGCACCTCGGCGAGCGCGACGGCTAGGCGCGATCGGGGTGGGAGCACGGCGTGGGCATCCGCGAGCGCGGCGGGTGCGCCGGGCGCGGTGAATGCGGCGGCGATCAAGGCGGCGGCCCATATCGCGGCGTAAATGCCGTTGCCCGTGTGGGATACGGATGCCTCGCGGGCGGCCAGGGCTGCGGCGCGCTGGGGATTGCCCGGATTGACATAGCCGAAGATGTCGGCGCGGATCATCGCGCCGATCCACTCGCGGTAGGGGTTACGGACCGTTGCCGTGGCGGGCGGACGCAGACCGTCGACGAGATTGCGGTAGGCGACGCGTTCGGCCGTGTAAGTCTGGAGGAAGGGCAGGCGTTCCAGCCACAGGTCCGCCACGTCGTCCGGCACGAAGTTCGGGCCGCGAGATTCCAGTAGGTGCAGTCCGAGCACCGTGTAGTCGATGTCGTCGTCGCGCGGAGCGCCGTCGATGCGGCCGCGCGCCGACACCGGCCAGGTCGGGTTCAACGGAAACGGAGGTGGGAGCACAGCGGGGACGTAGCCGGTCAGCGGATAGGCGCCTGCATCTTCCAGATACGTGCGGATGTGCTCGCGGGTCCACACGAACCCGTTCTCCAGCGGCTTCCCGAGCGTGCAACCGACGCATCGGCCCAGCCAACCACCGTGGATACGGTCCAGGAGTTCGTCATCCGGAACGGAGATGGCGTGCGCTGCGAAATCCGATGTCGCGAAATCGGCCGACTCCGCCTCGTCGAACCCCCACTCCGGATCACGCGGCGCCGACTCGATCTCCTCTACCAGGGCCGAGCACGCCGCCGCGTCGGCCGGGTCGGCGGTCGCCAGCGCACGAACCGCGGACTCGAACCCGCCGACGAGGTGTCCGGATTCGAGACGCTGACGCCATTCGAAGTACAGCAGGGCGCGGGGGTCGGCCTCGTGCCTGCCGTAGAACACCGCCTCGATCGTCGGGTCCATCGCGCTCCCGGTTTTCGCTGCTCAACCGTGCTCTTACGCCCGATTATCCCTGCGCGCCGCACGGGCCGCGTCCCTGCGCGCGAGGGTAACGTCGGTGCCATAGCCAGGAGACTCCGACCAGGAGGTCACCGTGCCCTGCGATCTGATGCTCATCGCCTACGACGGCTCCGAGAACGCCAAGCGCGCCATCGAATACGCCGGCCGGTTTCTCTCCGCGAACCGGGCCGTGGTGCTCACGGCCTGGGAACCCATGGTGCGTCAGGCCGCTCGGCTCTCCGGTTTGTCCGGGGTGATGCAGCCCGAGTGGGTTCCCGACGAGGAGCTCGAGGACATCGCCTACGTCGACGCGCGCAACATCAACACCGAGGGCGTGCGGCTGGCCGAACTCGCGGGCCTGAACGCCGAGCCGCGCACGGCCGAATGCACCTCCACCATCTGGAACGCGATCGTCGAATGCGCCGACGACTTGGACGTGGACATCATCGTCGCGGGCACCCGCGGCGCCAGCGGCATTCGCGCCCTGCTGCACAGCAGTGTGGCCGACGCCGTACTCAAGCACTGTCACCGTCCGGTGCTGATGGTCCCGCCGGGCAGAGCACCGCAGCGCGAATTCTGACCCGGTGATCTCGGTCGCTCAGGCGAGCCCGCGGCGGTCGCGCGGGTCTATGGTCGAGGAATCATGAACGGATTCCTGCTCGCCCAGCCCAATGGTGTGATGCGCGCGACCGGGACCCGAATGACCTTCGACAACGCGGACCGCGCCCGCTCGGCATTGCGGGACGGCGCGGCGGAGATCGTCGTCGGGGCCTTGCCTTTCGACCCGAATCGGCCCGCCGCCCTCACCGCGCCGCAGCGGGCCGAACACACCGCGGGCCCTTGGCGTCCCGCCGCGCTGCCCGAATTGCCCACGGTGCGAGTCGTCACCGAGATACCGAGTCCGGCGGAACACATCGCGCGGGTGACGAAACTGATCGAGCAGATCAACGATCCGGCGCAGCCGCTGCGCAAGGTGGTCGCCGCCCGTTCCGTGCTCGCCGAGGCGGACAGCGAACTCGACCCGGAGCTCGTCGCCGCGCAGCTGCTCACGAGGCACCCGCATGCCAACGTCTACGCCGTCGACCTGACGCCCGCCGGTCGCGCGGGGACACTGATCGGCGCGACGCCCGAGGTGCTCGTCGCGCGGCACGGCGCCACCGTGACGTTGCGTCCGCTCGCGGGCACCTCGCCGCGGCGGGCCGATCCAGACGCGGACGCCGCGCAAGCCGCCGAGCTGCTGACCAGCACGAAGAACCGCGACGAGCACGCGTTCGTCATCGAATGGATCAGGGAGCGGCTGGCGCCGGTCTGCGCCGAACTGACCATCCCGGACGGCCCGCAGCTGATCAACACCCACGACGTGTGGCATCTGGCCACGCCGATCACCGGCACCGTGCGCGATCCAGCGACCACCGCGCTCGATTTGGCGCTGCTGCTGCACCCCACACCCGCGGTCTGCGGCACGCCCACCGCGCTTGCCCTCGACACCATCAACCACGTCGAGGAGGATCGCGGCTTCTACGGCGGTGCGGTCGGCTGGTGCGACGCGCGCGGCGACGGCGAATGGGTGGTCGCGATCCGGTGCGCGGAACTGTCGGCGGACCGACGCGCGCTGCGCGCCTTCGCGGGCGGCGGCATCGTCGCGGCGTCCGAACCGCGGGCGGAACTGGACGAAACGACGGCCAAGCTGCGCACCTTCCTCGGCGGCTTGCGGTGCGCGGTGCCGGAGTAGCGGAGACCACGCGGAAATTGTGAGACGCCCGATTGTCACCTTGCTCACCCTGTGGGCGCGCCATGCGGTAGGTTGACCCGGAATGTGCCTGACCCGATGTATTGGAGAGCCGCGATGAAGTTTGCTGTTCCTGGTGTTGCGAGTGCGGTCGCCGGTGCCGTGCTCGGCGCGATCGCGGTGTTCGTCATCACCGCGGCGGTGCAGCAGAACACGCGCCCCGAAATCGACCGCAGCGGCGATGCGGATTCCTCGCTGCTGAACAACGTTGAGTACGGCAGCCGCTGAGCCGCTGACTGCCGCTTCATCCGCCGACTCGCTCGGCTCCTCCGGTGTGGCCTCGGACTCGTCCGAGGCCGCGCCGCTCGGTAGACGATGGTTCGCCGCGACGGTTGTCGTTGCGTTCCTGCTGACCTTCCTGCAGGCGCCCGGACAGACGGTCGCCGACACGAAGTACGACCTGGCGCAGAATCCGCTGGGTTTTCTCGACCGCGCCGCGCATCTCTGGAGCAGCCAGGCCCCGATGGGCCAGGTGCAGAACCAGGCGTACGGGTACTTCTTCCCGCACGGCGCGTTCTTCTCAGCCGGAGATCTGCTCGGCTTGCCCGCCTGGGTGACGCAGCGGATCTGGTGGGCGCTGCTGCTGCTCGCCGGGTTCTGGGGCATCGTCCGGCTCTGCGAGGCGCTCGCCCTCGGCAGTCGCGGGTCCCGGATCGTCGCGGCGGTCGCGTACACGCTGTCCCCGCGCGTGCTCACCACGCTCGGCTCGATCTCCTCGGAGACCTTGCCGATGGTGCTCGCGCCCTGGGTCTTGCTCGCGCCCGCCGCCCTCGGCGCCGCCTACCGCCGTCACAAGCGCGGCGGCGCCGCCTCACCCGCGGGCAGCGCGCTCGCGCTCGCGTTGATGGGCGCGGTGAACGCCGTTGCCACGGTCGCCGCGTTCCTGCCCGCCCTGCTGTGGTGGGCTTCTTACAAGCCGAACAAGCGCTGGTGGCGTTTCACGGCGGCCTGGATTCCGCTGCTCGTGCTCGCCACGTTCTGGTGGGCGGTGCCGCTGCTGCTGCTCGGCAAGGTGAGCCCGCCGTTCCTGGACTACATCGAATCCTCCGGGGTGACCACCCAGTGGGCCTCGCTGGCCGAGGTGCTGCGCGGCACCGATAGCTGGACCCCGTTCGTCTCGCCGGAACGCATCGCGGGCGCGGTCCTGGTGACCCAGCCCGCCGCGGTGCTCGCCACCGGCTTGCTCGCGGCGGCGGGCATGGCGGGGCTCGCCATGCGGTCGATGCCGTACCGCGGGCGGCTGGCGCTGATCCTGCTGGTCGGATTGGTCGGGATCTGCGCGGGTTATGTCGGCGAGCTCAGCGGGCCGTTCGCGGACTTGGTGCGGATCTTCCTCGATTCGGGCGGCGCGCCGCTGCGCAACGTGCACAAGCTAGAGCCGTTGATCCGGATTCCGCTGATGCTGGGCTTGGCGCATCTGCTGGCTCGGGTGCCGCTGCCCGCCTCGTCGCCGCTGCCGATGTGGCGCAGTGCGTTCGCCCATCCGGAACGCGATCGGATGGTCGCGGTCGCCGGGTTGATCCTGACCGCGATCGCGCTCTCCACCTCGCTGGCCTGGACCGGCAAGCTGGCCCCGCGCGGCTCCTACGACGAGGTGCCCGCCTACTGGCAGCAGACCGCGGACTGGTTGGCCGAGCACGCGGCCGACACCCGCGCGCTGGTGGTGCCCGGCGCGCCCTTCGGCAGCCAGGTCTGGGGACTGACCCGTGACGAGCCGCTGCAAGCGCTGGCGAGCACGCCGTGGGCGGTGCGCGACGCCGTGCCGCTGAACCCGCCTGGCACCATCCGCGCGATGGACTCGGTGCAGCGGCTCATCGCGGACGGCCGCCCGTCTGCCGGATTGGCCACGACCCTCGCCGACCAGGGCGTCGGAATCCTGGTGCTGCGCAACGATCTCGACCCCGAGACCTCGCGGTCGACCAGGCCGCTGCTCGCGCACCGGGCGATCGAGGGGTCTCCCGGCCTGATGAAGGTGGCCGAATTCGGGGCGCCGATCGAGACGAACGTCATCGCCGAGGACCTGGTCGCCGACGGTGACCTGCGACCGGCGTATCCGGCCGTCCAGATCTACCGGGTCGAACCGCGCCCGCCCGCAGACGGGGTCGAAATCCGTTCCGGCACGGGCGCTCCCGAATCTTTCCCGGGCGCGTACACGGTTCCGCTCGATGCCGTCCCGATGGTGCAGGGCGGGCCGGAAGTGCTCGAGCGGCTGGACCGCGACGGCGCGCCGCCGCACCCGACGCTGTTCGCGGCCGACGCCGCCCGCGCCGGTCTGCCGGTCGGACCGGTCACCGTCACCGATACGCCGATGGACAGGGAGGCCGATTTCGGCCGGGTCGACAACCACAATTCGGCGCTGCGCACTGCCGACGACGCTCGCCGCACGCACAATCTGGTGCCGGATTACCCGGTGCCGGGTGCGGAACCGGTGCGGGGCGAATGGTCCGGCGCGACGGTGACGGCGTCCAGTTCGGCCGCCGACGCCACCCAGCTCGGCGGCGCGGCTCCCGGCAGCTCGACCGCCGCGGTGGTGGACGGCGATCCCTCGACTGCGTGGATCAGCAACGGCACGGAACGCGCTGTGGGCCAATGGCTCCGGCTGGATCTCGACCGTCCGATCAAGTCGGGCCTGTTGCGGTTGACCACCAGTTCGGCGGCGATCGGCGATCCCGTGAAATGGGTCGAGGTGCGCACCGCGCATGGAAGCGTCTCGGCGCGGATCATCGAACCGGGCGAGTCGGTGTCGATCTCGCTGCCCGCGGGCAGCACCGACTGGCTGACCATCACCGCCATCCGCACCGAGGGCGGCTCCGCCGGAGGACAATTCGGCATCAGCGAACTGACCCTCGACGATTACAGCGTGCGCGACGCTCCGGTGCGAGTGGATATCCGCCACCTCACGGTGCTGCCTGCCACGCCCGACGGCGCACAGGTGACGGCCTGGGATCTCGGCCAGGAATTCCCGGGGCGCAGTGCCTGTTTCGACGCGCCCGACCGGGTTCGATGCAGCAAAGGACTGGCGCTGGCTCCCGAGGAGCCCGGTCTCTTCGAACGCACCATCGACTCTCCCGAACCCATGACGGTCGCGCCCGAACTCACCGTGCGCACCAGGCAAGGCCCCGCCCTCGAGGCGCTGCTCACCGACGACAGCAGGCCGGTGGCGCGCGGCAAGGCCGACGTCGGCGATCTGCGCGGCTCCGCGTTCGCGGCGACCGACGGCGATATGCGCACCAGCTGGACGGCGCCGGAAGATTCGGTGCGCAACACCACCGGACCCAAACCGACGCTCACCATCGAACTGCCCGAACCCGCGTTGGTGAACGGACTCGACATCGCCGCGTCGCTCGGCGGGCTGCCCGCGGCTCCCCTTTCGGTGTCGGTGAACCTCGGCAACGGTCCGCAGGTACGTGAGCTCGACGACCGTGTACCCGGCGAAGCGGCGCGAATCCCCTTGCACCCGACGGTCACCGACCGCATCGAACTCAGCGTGCAGAGCTGGAAACCGGTGCTGGACAAGACCGCACTCGGCTTCGCCATGAGCCAACCGCCGGGCATCGCCGAGGTCACCGTGCTCGGGCCCGACTATCCCGAGCAGGCCGGGTTGGACCGTGAGGTCACCGTGCCGTGCGAACTCGGCCCGACGGTCACCATCGGTGGACGGACCGTGCGCACGTCGGTGACGGCGACCGTCGCGGAATTACGTTCCAGCGCACCCGTTCCCGCGCGCGTGTGCGATGGAGAGGACGGGACCCTCTCCGTGCCGGACGGCCGGGCGGATGTGGTCGTGGCGCCCACCGAATTGTTCTCCGTCGACCGGCTGCGCTTGGACCGCACTGACTTCGAGCCCACCGCTCCTGCCACGGACCTTCGGCTGCTGGTACTCCCGCTGAGCACGAACGTCGGCTGGGAGGCGCACACCGCCGACGGGCGCTCGCTCGAGCCCATCGTGGTGGACGGATGGCAGCAGGCGTGGTTGCTACCCGCGGACGCCCAAGGGCCGATCACCATCTCGTTCCCGGTCGATCGGTGGTATCGCCTCGGCATTTTCGGCGGGTTGCTGCTGCTCGTGCCGTTGGTATTGCTCGCGATACCGCGGCGGAAACGCAGGCGTGTTCGCGGTGGTGGGCCCGGTGGGTCGGCCGGTTCCGAAGCCGGTGCGGATTCTCCTGGCGCGAGACGGGCCGAGTCGTCCCTGGCTGGCGCACCCGCGGGTGATTTCGCCACGGACACCCCGCCACGCCCTTGGCGAAGCCGCGTCTTGGGCACGCTCGGCCTCACCGCTGCCGCGACGATCATCGCCGGACCTGTCGGCACCGCGCTGACGGTGGCCGGGCTTGCCGCAACGCATTTCGCCGGACGCGAGACCGCGCGGTACCTCGCCGCAATAGCGGGCCTAGGCACCGCTATCTCGGCCGCGGCCCTGTCCACCGGACCATGGCGTGCACCCGACGGGTATATGGGCCACTCACTTTGGGTGCAGTTGCCTGCGCTTATCGCGGTGATCGCGGTCGGCCTCGCGGCGTTGCCCTCGCGTCGGCGGGGATGAGCTTGCGCCGCAAAGCCTTTGGCGCTGTCGGTGCAAGCTGTCGGGATCGCGGCGGGCGAGTCCGAGACGGCCGCCTCGAGTTCGCTCCGGATGTGTAGGCGGAGCCCATCGTCGAAGACGGCTGAGGCCCCTCCATCCTCCGATGGTTGGGGCGTCTTCGTCAGTCCGCACTTTCGAGTTAACGATCCATGTCGAGCAAGTGGTGGCCTGGTTCGTGGAGAGCATGGACAGCCAGCCAGCGCAGTGAGCAAAGCGCTCGCTCGGGATACATATAGACGAGCTCGCAATCCCAGTCGTCAGGGTCCGACCGGTCGAGTACTTTGGCGAACAGCAGTGCCATGTCGCCGAGTTGCCTTGCGACGTCTTCGGGTCGATCCGGACCCGGCAGGCCAGCGGCGACCATATGTCGGGGCGGTTCGGCGGCGAAGACTCTTTCCTCAGCCGACTCGAGTCGCTCCCACCCCCTCCGGATTCGGCGCTCCCGGCAGACCGGGCTCCGGCTCCGCGACCGCCGCGACCTTCCGCTCGCTCTTCCTGCGGTCCATTCGCCGCGCCAGCTTCCGCGCCGGCTCCTCGACCAACGCGTAGCTGGCTGCCGCTACGGGCAGGGTGATGGCGACGGTCAATATGAGGACGTGGACGAAGTTCCCTTGGAACGGCAGGATGCCGAACACCGGGAAGACGATCGACAGCACCGCGAGATGCCAGAGGAAGATGCCGTAGGACCAGCGGCCGAGGGTTGCCGCGGCCGAGGATTCCAGCCAGCGGTGCTTCCGGTCGCCGAGCACCAGCGGTGCGAGCAGGCCGAAGCCGACGATCGCGCCGAGTGCCATCTTGGCGGCGTACTGCCACGGCTCGGCGCGGGTGAGTCCGGCGGGACCGCCGAAATCGGTGGACGAGAGAAGGAAGGCGATCAGCGCGACGGTCCACATCAACAGCTGGTTGCCCGCGATACGCCGCCAGAGTGATAGCGGATGCACATCATCGACGAGTTCGGCGAGCAATATTCCCGCCGCGAACCACGGCAGATAAGCGGGCAGCCAGTTGTCGGCGTGGATCGCGTCCGGAGTCGGCACCGGGAGGAAATTCCAACTCAGGCTCACCAACGCCAGCCCGAGCACCGCCGGGACCCGCCAGCGCGCCGATTTCCCGCGCAGCCGGACCACGGCGAGCGCCAGCACCGGCAGCACAAGATAGAACGCCACTTCGACCGAAAGGCTCCACATCTGAGTGAGACCGTCGGTCAGCGTCAGCGGCACGAAGACTTGGAGCAGCGCCAGGTTGGACGCCCACACCCGCAGGCCCGCGGTGTCGGACGCGCCGGGCAGCAGCACCAGTACGGCACAGACCACCATCCAGTAGGCGGGGAGGATGCGCGCGGCGCGATGTCGCAGGTAGTTGCCGGTCGGCGGCGCGGTTCCGAGACCGCGCGCCGCCTGGGCGTGCGGGCGCCACAGCAGGAATCCGGAGAGCGCGAAGAAGACCGCGACGGCCATGTCGAAGCGTTCCCAGATCCGGCCGAGCACCGGCGTGCTCGTCGCTCCGGTCTGGAACGCGACATGGGTGAGCAGAACGCCGAGCGCCGCCATTCCGCGCATGCCTTCCAGCGCGGGCACGAAACCGCGCGACCGCGCCGAAGTAGTGGCCGCGGTATCGGCGGCGAGAGTGGCGGTCATCGCGCTCCAGTCTGCCAGACCAATTTTTCAGGTGAGACCTACACGTTTCACTTTTCGCGCTAAACTCGGGCGATTTCTGGTCGGATTCCGGCCTCGGCACGGCATGGTACGCCAAAGGACTGTTAGTGTCGGGGCTCACGAGTGCCGCGGGCTGCCCGCAGTACTAGCCGGACCGACCTGTGTTCTACGACGAGGAGTGTTTGCATGGCACTAAGTGCCGGTACCAGAAGGACGGTGGCCTGCCTGCTCGTAGGTCTCGGCGCGTTGCTTATCGTGATGGCGCTGTTGATCCCGACCTACACCGTCGACAAACTGGCCAAGACTCCTCTCGATCTCGAGATCACCACCATCGCGAACAGTCAGCCGGGCTCGGAGAGCCTGGTTCTCGACTCCAAGTCGCTGACCGCGCCCGAGGGTTCGGCCAAGGTGGACACCAACGTTCCGCTGATCTCGCAGCGGTTCGTCACGGTCGAAGAGCCTTCCGACGCCACGGAGATGACGATCCAGGCCGGTCAGACCCTGCGGCGCATCGACAAGCAGGGCGACACCGGCCTGCTCACCGCGCTCGTCGACCGGGTCACCATCGACCGCAAGACCGGCATGCCGGTCGACAAGGACCCGAACGGGTCGATCGCGGTCTCGGTCAACAAGGAAGGCGAGAGCATCGCCGACCCCGTGCATCGCAACGGCCTGCAGTACCGTTTCCCGATCGGCACCGAGAAGAAGACCTACCCGTACTTCGACGTCAACGCGCGAAAGACCTTCGACATGAACTTCGTCGAAGAGACCGAGATCAACAGCATGAAGGTCTACCACTTCCAGCAGACGATCCCGGTCACCAACCTGTGGGACGTCGTACAGGCGCCGACCAACCGCCTGTCGCTGCCCGCCGCCAAGTGGGGCCTCGAGGGTGAGGAGCCGGTCACCATGACCCGCTTCTATACCAACATCCGCGACGTGTGGGTGGAGCCGCAGACCGGCACCGTGATCAAGGGCGGCGAGCAGCTCCACCTCTACTACGCGCGCAGCGGCGACAAGCCGGACGTCACCGCGCTGAAGTCGAACATCGTCTTCGACGAGAACACCATCGAATCGCAGATCTCGGTGGCTCAGGAGAACATCGACAAGCTCGCGCTGTACGGCCGCATCATGCCGATCGTGCTCGGCGTGCTCGGCGTGATCCTGGCGATCGTCGGCGTGATCCTCGGTATCCGCGGCGGCAGCACGCCCGCCCCGGCCCGTCCGGCGCGCGGCGGCAACCTGCCCCCGAGCGGTGCGGCCACCCCGCCGCGCAGCCCGGCTCCGCGCGGTACGGACGACGCTCCGACCGAGCAGATCAACGTGAAGAAGAACCTCTAGGCGCTAGCGGTTCCTGAACGACGGCTCCCCGGCCATTCGGTCGGGGAGCCGTTGTCGTTCGCGGGGACCCCGTGCGGATTGCGGTCCGCAGCCTCCGCGTCGTCGCGCCCAATCCGTCGCGGGCCGGGGGATGATCCACAGCGTCCGCCAGTCGCGCCAATCCGCCGGGTTGGCCAGTCACGCTCGATCCGCGCAGGTTGGGGTCCGGAGCCTCGCCCAGTCGGCGTAAATCCGCCAGTCGTCATCCGCGCGGGTCAGGGTCCGGAGCCTCCGCCCAATCGCGTCAATTCGCCGCGGGTCTGGATCCGGAGCCTCTGCCGGTTGCGCCCAATCGGCCGGGAATCCCGGTCCGCAGTCTCCACCCAGTCGCACCGAATCCGCGCAGACTAGGGTCCGGAGCTTCGGCCGGTCACGTCGATCCGCCGGGGTTGGGATCTAGAGCCTCCGCCAGTCGCGCCCAATCGGCCCGCGGGTCCGGGTTCGCAGCCTCCACCCAGGCGCACCGGATCCGAGCAGGTCAGGGTCCACAGCCCGCCGCCTGGTCACGCTCACTCCGTCGAATGCTGCGGTTCGGCGGGTTCGGTGTGGTCGGCGGTGCGTAGGACGACGGCCGCGACCAGGATCGTGGTGGCGGCTGCGACGGAGACCGCGGTGGTGATGAGAGCAGAGACCGAACGGGCGAACGAGACCATGAGGGTGACTTCGACGGCGAGACCGATCCAGGTGACGGCGGCCAACGCGGTGCGGTCCACCGCGATCGCGGAGAGCACGGCGCCTTGGAGCACCGCGAGAATCGCGCCGTGCAGGGCGAACAACCAGAGCAGGTCTTGGATCGGCGCGTAGTCCTGGCCTGCGAGCACCGGCGCGATGGGCGCGGCGAGTGCGGCGCAGACGACCGCGACGATGCCGATGGCGGACAGCACCGCGAGGGCGTCGCGGATGGCGCGCGCCGAGTGGGTCGGCTGAGCCATCCGCGGATAGAGGACGACGCCCACCGCCTGCGGCAACCAGAAAGCGATCTTGGCGGCGATGGCGCCGAGGGCGTAGCGGCTGGCGTCGACCTCGTCGAGGACCATCCGCACCACGATCAGGTCGGCCGACGACAACGCCATCAGCGCGGCCTGCACCTGCGCCGCGCGCAGCACCGGCAGGACACCGACGGTGTGTCCGCCGGATTCGCCCTCCGGCGCGGGCCTACCGGCCAGAAGACGCGCGAAGACCGCCGCCGCGACCAGTCCGAGCGCCGCCGCCCACAGCGCCGCCCCCGCCCCGCCGCCGAGCGCGAGCACGACCAACGCGGGCGCCACCCGCGCCACACCGGCCGAGCCGAGGACCACCGCCAGCTCGCGGAACCGCCGACCGCCCTGCAGAATCCCCTGCTCACCGGACAGCAGGACCAGCGCGGGCGCGGCGCACAGCGCTCCGGCACAGGCGAGCACGCCGACGTTCAACGCGACCGTCACGACCGGAACGAGCACGGCCGCCACCACCGCGACGATCAGCGCGCACCGCCACTGCAACCCGCGCAGCGCCGCCACGTCGGCCCCGCGCACCCGCTCGCGCGCGACCACGTTCTGCAACGCCAGCGCAGGCACCGCGCACAGCAGCTGCACCGCGAGCAGGCTCGCGAACTCGCTGTACCCCGTGACGCCGAGCCAGCGCCCGGCCAATAGCTGCAGCAGATATCCGGCCACGTTGGCGGTCATCGCCCCGGCCGTCACCAACGTCAGATCCGCCACCACAGGAGGACGACGAACCACAGACATCCCGCAATCGTCCCACTCAATCCGAAACACCCGCGCGCGGCCCTGGTCAGAGAGCTCCCGTGGTCGCTGGAGTGCGCCCAAATGCCGCGATCGGAGCGTTCGGATGTGCTGTGCGATCGACAGCGCGGTGGACCGCCCCGCGATCGGCACGAGGTCGACCGGATCGTCGCGCGAGCCCGCTATCCGAACATCGGCACGCTCCGGCCCGTAGGGTTCTCATCCGTGAGTGACGGCGGTGCGGGTCTGCGGGCGCGGGTGGTCGCGGGCGCGTACAGCGCGGTGCTCGTCACGGTGATGGTCGGTCCGCTGCTCGGTCCCGGGTATCTACTGTTGCGGGACGCGGTGAGCACGCCGCGCTCGTATCTCACCGGCTCGGCGCTCGGGCTCGGGGACTCCGCGCCGCGGGCCGTGCCGCAGGACGCGCTGCTCGCGGCGGTGTCGCCGCTGGTGGACGGCGGACTGATGGTGAAGGCCATTCTCGTGCTCGCGCTGTGGGCGAGCGGGTACGGCGCCGCTGCGCTGGTGCGCGAGTTGTTACGCGCGCCGCTCGCCGCGCAGCTCGTCGCGGTGACGGTCGCGCTGTGGAATCCGTACGTCGCCGAACGGCTGCTCCAAGGACACTGGAGCCTGCTCGCCGGCTACGCCGCGCTGCCTTGGACGGCGCTCACCGCCTACCGTCTACGGGGGTCCTCACATACCTCCGACACGGCTCACACAGGCACCGACCGTGTGAGATCTGTGTGGGAATCGAGGGCCCGGCGCGCTTCGAAGTCGGACGAGGGCGGGGACGGCTCGCAGCAGGCGGCGACTCGGCGACCCAACAGGGAAACGCTGGGTGCTTGGGCGGCGCTCGCGGGATGTTTCGCCGCGGCGGGCCTGACGCCGACCGGCGCGCTCCTCGCGGGTATCACCGCCGCGGTGACGGTCCGCCGCCGACAGCTGCCAGGAACCCTCGCGCTGCTGGTGGCGGCGTCGGCTCCCTGGCTGACCGCGACGCTGCTTTCGGGCGCAGGAGCGGAGCCATCGGACCCCGCGGGCATCCCCGCGTTCGCCGCGCGCGCCGAGCCCGGTCTCGGCACGCTGGGTTCGCTTGCCGGGCTCGGCGGCATCTGGAACGCCGACGCGGTGCCCGATTCGCGCACCACGCCGCTGGCCTTGCTCGCCACGCTCCTGCTGCTCGCGATCGTCGTCTCCGGCATCCGCCCGGTCGCCACGGCGGCGACCGGCGGGCGTGAGAGCCTGCGCGTCCGTCGCGCCCTGCTCGCGCTGGCCGCGGCAGCTGTCGTGCTGCCCGCGCTCGCCGCCACCGGCTGGGGCATGGAGGCGATGGAGTGGCTGGTGGTGAACGTGCCGGGCGCGGGCCTGCTCCGCGACACCCAGAAGTACGTCGCGCTCGCGGCGCCCGCCTACGCGCTGTGCGCCGCCGCCGGATGCGGCGCGCTCGCCTCCCTCTTCCGCCGAACATCGACTGCCGCAACGAAATCCACCGAAGCAACCGCCACGGCATTGGCCGCAACGGCGTTCATCGCATTCCTCGTTCTCCCGCTGTTCGATCTCGCGTGGGGTGCCGGCGGCGAGATGCGCGCGGTCCGCTACCCGCCGGGCTGGCGACACGTCGCCGAAAGCATCGACGCCCAAGGCGATATCGCGGTCCTGCCCGCGGGCATGTTCCGCAGATTCCCGTACAGCGGCACAGCCGCGGTGCTCGACCCCGCACCGCGCATGCTGCCCAACGACGTGCTGCAAACAGGCGAGCTCCCCGTCCGCGGGCGCACGGTTTCCGGCGAAGGAACCCGCGCCCGAGAAGTGGAAAAGCTTCTGCTCCAAGGCGGTTCGCCGCAGGACTTGTCACACCTCGGCGTCGAATGGATCCTGGTCGAACGCACCACCCCCGGCCCGCTCGGCGAATCGAAAACCACACTCGCCCAACTCGAGCCGGTCTACTCCGACAACGATCTCGCGCTGTACCGAGTCCCGGGCCATGACCCCACCGTCGCGGTACAGCACCACCGCTGGCTCGCGATCACCGCCCACCTCCTCTGGGCCATGCTGCTGATCGGCGGCCCGGCGCTCGCGGTGGCAGCGCGACGCCTTTCCGGTATCCAAAATCGTCCATCTGCGGCCGAAAACTGAGAAAGCGCGGCAAGTTCCGCCGATGCGCAACAGCGCAGACAGCCCGGAGACGCGCTCAGCGGCTGGACAAGGTGCGCGGGCGGCCCTGTTGATCACCGGCGGCGGCGATCAGCTCATCAGGCCGGCTCGACGGCAGCATCGAAACGACCACCGCCGAATTGGCCGCCGAGAGCCCGCATGTGCGGCAACGCCAGTCGCGGCGGTAGCGAGAGCCGAACGCCGCTAGATCAATCCGCAGGCGCGGCGACCAAACCCGATACGTGCTCCCCGCGCGACACCGCCGCGAGCACCTCGTAAACGCCGTTGCCGGTCTGCTCCCAGGAGAACTCTCGCGCCCTCGCGCGCGCCTTCTCCCCCATCACGCCGCGCGCGGCGGAGTCCTCCAAGAGGTCGCCGACGGCGGCGGTGAGCTGGGTGACGTCGTCGACGAGCAAACCGGTGACGTCGTCGACGATCGAGTCGGTGAGACCGCGTGAGCTGCGGTAGCCGACGGTCGGCACGCCGTGCTGGGCGGCCTCGATGACGGCCAGCCCCCAGCCCTCCTTGCGCGAGGGCAGCACGTGCACCCAGGCGCGGGCGAGCAGTTCGTGCTTGCGGCGTTCGTCGACGTGCCCGTGGAAGGTGACGGCGTCGGCGATGGCCAGCTCGCGGGCGGTGGCCTGGAGGTTCTCGGCCCACCACCCGCCGCCGACGACGTCGAGGCGCAGGCCGGGGATCCGGTCGCGCAGCTGGGCGACCGCGGTGAGCGCGTCTTCGATCTGCTTGTGCGGCACGAGCCGGGACAGCACGACGATGCGCGGCTCGGACGTGCGGGTCGTCGCCGCGCCGGTGGGAGCGTCGACGGGCACGGGCTCGGCGCCGTTGCGGACGACCGCGATGCGCGAGCGATCCACGCCGAGGGTGGCCAGCTCCTCCGCCGAGGGCAGCGACACGGTCAGGTATTGGTTCTCGCGATGCACGCGCGGGGACAACCGCGATTCGATCCACCAGCCGATCCGGCCGATCAGCCGGCCCGCGACCGGCCACTGCTCCCGGTGCCCGTGGTGCACGAGCACCACCGAGGGCGCGTCGGTCGCGGTGGCCGCGAAGAACGGGATGCCGTTCTGGGTGTCGATCACCGCATCGGGCCGCACGCCACGCAGCGGTCCGATGCCGAGCCTGCCGAGGGCTATGGCGGCGAGAGCCCGCGGGTAGACGGTGTAGCGTCCGCCGCCGCGGCTGATGTCGATGCCGTCGACGTGTTCCCGTTTCGGCGCACCCGGGTAGCGAGCGGTGCGCAGCGTGACCTTGACCCCACGTGCGGCGAGCTGTGCGCCGACCTGTTCCAGGTACCGCTCACTGCCGCCGCCCTGCGGGTGCCCGGTGTCACGCCAGCAGAGCAGGAGGACTTCGCGCACGGTGGAGCTTCTCTCGGTCGGTAGGTCCCGGCGGGGGGACACGGATGGTCGGGCTACACAGTAATAGACGGGGCCCCCCGTCAAGTGCCCTAGCGCACATCCTGGCACGTCGCCGTCGAATCGCAGGGTTTTTCAGGCAATTATCTGAAACGTCCACATTTCACAGCTGAATCTGGATACCCTCCCGGCAGCCCCGATTTTCCGGGGCAGGCCGGCCGAAGGCAGGCCGGCCATCACGATGAGGAGAACACCATGAAAATGGCACGGACGAGGACCGGAGGTGGCACCGGAAACGGCGGCGACCTGGACGGCCTGCTCGGCATGATCCTTGCGCTGATCACATCGTCGACCTCGACCGGAAGCGGCGCGAGCAGCGGCGTCGGCTGAGCCGACCAGAAGCGGCGGTCCGGTGCGCGCGGCGCCGGACCGCTTTCGCGTGGACCAACCGCGCCCGTGAGCTCCAGCGGCCGGCCTGCGGGCCGGTGACCGGCCTGTGCGAAACTCGGCGCCGTGCTGAGAGCCGAAATGACGTCTTCCGACGCGCCCCGCTTCGCGCGACGCGCGACGCTGCGCCGGTCACTGCGACTACTCGGCAGCTTTCGTTTCGAACAGTCCGATCCCGCGCGCTTCTACGGCGGCCTCGCCACCGACACCGCGGAGATGATCGGCGACTTCTACGCCGACATCGCCGGAGCCGGCCTCGCGGGAACGACGATTCTGGACGTCGGCGGCGGTCCCGGCTATTTCGCCGACGAATTCGCCAAGACCGGAGCGCGTTACATTCCCGTCGAACCCGACCCCTCGGAGATGCACGCCGCAGGACTGTCCGTGCCGGGGGCCGTGCGCGGCTCGGGCATGGCGCTGCCGTTCCGCGACGACGCCGTCGACATCTGCTTCTCCTCGAACGTCGCCGAACATGTGCCGCAGCCGTGGGCCATGGCCGACGAAATGGTCAGAGTGACCCGCCCCGGCGGACTGATCGTGCTGTCCTACACGGTGTGGCACGGACCGTTCGGCGGACACGAGACCGGACCGTGGCACTACCTCGGCGGCGAGTACGCCGCCCGCCGGTATCGCCGCAAGTACGGCAAGGAACCGAAGAACCGGTACGGCACGTCACTGTTCGCGGTCCGCGCTTCCGAGGGATTGCGTTGGGCGGCAACTACTTCGGCCGACGTGCACACCGTCTTCCCGCGCTACCACCCGCGCTGGGCGTGGTGGTTGGTGCGCGTTCCCGCGGTGCGCGAACTCGCCGTGAGCAACCTGGTGGTCGTCGCGACGAAATCCGCCTGAGCGAACGCTATTTCGCGAGCCAGCCCCGGCGCCAGCGGCTCCCGCAGGACGCGTCCCGCTCCCACGGCGATTCCTGAATGGCCAGACCCACCGTCTCCAGGGTGGTCAATCCGACTTGATCGGCCAGGATTCCGACGACGGCGACCGCCTCCGCGGCCTGCATCGCCGCCGTGGCCTGCTCGATCGTCAGCGTGCGCCCCGGTAGGAACGACACCACCCAGCCACCCGCGCCGACGCTCTTCGCCTGATGTTCGGTCTGATCGCTGGTCATCAACGACCGGCCGATCACTTGCACCGCCATGACTCGTTCACCCCAATTACGGTCTCTGATCAATGCTGTTCGGCCGCCTGGTTCGGCCGGAAACGCGGGAGGGAGCTGATGAGTAGCTACAGCATCCACGGTCCAGCAACAGAACGCAATAGTGCGTTCTCGGAAAAAGCGAACCGACGGGTTGGAATCCGACCTGGTCAGACGCTTGCCAGAGGATAAAACTGAAACAGGTTACAGACAAATGGGCGGCAAAACTGTAACGTGTTCCCATGCATTACGACAGCTTGTTCATCGGCGGCCGCTGGACCGCGCCAGCGGGCACCGAGCGCCTTCAGGTCATCTCACCGGCAACGGTCGAGCCGGTGGGCAGCGTCCCCGTGGTGGAGCGGGCCGACGTCGACGCCGCCGTCGCCGCCGCGCGGCACGCCTTCGACCACGGGCCGTGGCCCGCGACCCCGCCGCTCGAACGCGCCGCGGTGCTCACCAGGGCCGCGCGCCTGATCGAGCAACGATCGGCCGACCTGCTCGCGACGCTCACCGCGGAGATGGGCGCGCCGCAGATGATCGCCATGACCCTCAACCAGATACCGGCCACCGCCGCACTGGACGCGTATGCCGCACTCGCGCAGACGTTTCCGTGGCAGGAGACGCGCGTCGGCGGGTTCGGCACCACGCGGGTCACGCGCGAACCGCGCGGCGTGGTCGCCGCCATCACCGCGTGGAACGTGCCACTGTTCCTCGCGGTCAACAAGCTCGCCCCGGCTCTGCTCGCCGGCTGCACGGTGGTGCTCAAGCCCGCGCCGCTCACCCCGCTGACAGCCAACATGGTCGCCGACATCTTCACCGAGGCCGGCCTGCCCGAGGGCGTGCTCTCGGTGCTGCCCGCCGACGCCGATGTCGCCGAATACCTGGTCTCGCACCCCGGCGTCGACAAGCTCACCTTCACCGGCAGCACCGCCGTCGGACGCAAGATCGGCGCCATCGCCACCGGGCAACTCAAGAGCGTCTCGCTCGAACTCGGCGGCAAGTCCGCGGCAATCCTGTTGCCGGACATGGATCTCGCGGCGAGCATTCCGCTGCTGGCCTTCTCCGGCCTGATGAACAGCGGACAGGGTTGCGTCGCGCAAACCAGGATCCTCGCGCCGCGCAGCCGCTACGACGAGATCCTCGACGCGCTCGTCGAACACGTGCGCACGCAGAAGACCGGCGATCCCACCGATCCCGCCGTCCAGTTCGGCCCGCTCATCTCCGAACGCCAGCGCGAACGCGTCGAGGGCTATATCGCCAAGGGCAAGGCGGAGGGCGCTCGGCTGGTGCTCGGCGGCGGGCGGCCCGCCGACCTGGACCGCGGCTGGTTCGTCGAACCGACGATCTTCGCCGACGTCGACAACAAGTCGACCATCGCGCAGGAGGAGATCTTCGGCCCCGTGCTCTCGGTGATCCCCTACGAGACCGAAGACGAGGCGGTGGCCATCGCCAACGATTCGGCCTACGGCCTGGCGGGCTCGGTCTGGACGACCGATATCGAACACGGCGCGCAGATCGCGGCACGGGTGCGCACCGGGACCTACGCGATCAACTGGTACGCCTTCGATCCGACGTCGCCGTTCGGCGGCTACAAGGCCTCCGGGCTCGGCCGCGAGAACGGCCCCGAGGGTCTCGACTCGTTCTGCGAGCAGAAGTCGCTGCTGATGCCGCTCGGCTGGACCGGCTAGACGTACCTCCGGCAGACGAGTGAGGCGCGCCGCGCGGCGCGCCTCACTCGTCTGGCATCAGGACCCGCAGCGCCGCCGTGTCGTCTCGACCAGGCCGGCTCCGCGCGTCCACCACCTCGACCCGCCAGCCCGGCGGCAGCGCCTTCTGGAGGCGACCGGCGTGGCGGTGCAGCGGCGTGCTCGCGACCGCGGGCGCGGCCAGCACCGCCGACGCTTCGCACGCGTCGAACTCGAGATCGGTCATGCTCCAACCACCTCTCACGCTCTCTACGCGCCGCTCGCCGTGGGCCGCGACGGCGATAGGGAAGTAGTCCCTCCGACGGGCCCGGCCATGCGGCGAGGCGCCGATCGATTGTGAAGCCGAAATCGAAATCAGAATAGGACACGGCGTGGCGCGGCTCACACCCGCGGGTGCGCAGCGATCAGCGACGCAGCGAACGGCGATATCCGGCGGGGGTCGCGCCCGTCGCGGCGCGCAAATGGGTGCGCAGCGCGGTGACGCTGCCGAAACCTGATTGCGCCGCAACGACTTCCACCGGTAGATCGGTGGTCTCCAGTAATTCGCGCGCCCGCGCGGTGCGCTGCGCCTCCAGCCAGCGCCGCGGCGTCGCGCCCACCTCGGCCTTGAATCGCCGGATGAACGTGCGCTCGCTCATCAGCGCGTGCCGGGCCAGCGCGGAAACATCTGGCGCCGCAGCGGGATTCGCCGCCGCCCAGGCCATGGTCGCGGCAAGTCCCGACGGGCCGTCGCCCATCCGGCCGTGCGCGTCCGGAATGTATTGCGCCTGACCGCCTTCCCGATGCGGCGGCGTCACGTTCCAGCGCGCCAGCTCGGCGGCGAATCCGGCGCCGAGCTCGCGGCGTACCAGGTGCAGGCACAGGTCGAGGCCCGCGGAGAGGCCCGCGGAGGTGAGCACGTCGCCGTCGTCGACGTACAGCGCGCCGGGGTCGAGCCGGACCGAGGGGAACAGCGCGGCGAACTCCTCGCAATACGCCCAGTGCGTGGTCGCGGGCCGCCCGTCCAACAGGCCTGCGGCGGCGAGCACGAAGGCTCCGACGCAGATGCTCACCATCGTCGAGCCGCGCCCGGCCGCCGCGCGCAGCGCGTCGATCACCTCGGGCGGGGGCGGCAAGGTGGGCAGTCCGATCCCTGGGACGACCACGACGTCGGCCTCTTCGAGCAGTTCCAAGCCGTGTTCGACGTGCAGGTCGAACCCGTTGGGCGTCCACACCGGCCCCGGCCGCACGCCGCAGGTCCGCATCTCGAAGCCGCGCCCTTCGCCGGTCTTGCTCGGACCGTGCCGGAAGGCCTGGACCGCACAGGCCAGGTCGTAGGTCATGACGCCGTCCAGCGCGAGCGCGACCACCTGTTTCACGCCTTCAGTTTGGCACGAATCAGAGCCTTACTGTCATTCGCGCCACTGTCCACGACCGCCGGCGGCCGGTTCACTGAAGACACCTAGACGAAGGAGGTCGGCGTGGGTGCGCCAGCAAAGGACCGAAGAGCGCCTGCGGGCATGGATTGGGAATGGGCGACCAGGACCGGCGGCGCGCTGACCCGTCGCCAGCGCGGGCAACTCACCGGCAAGCTGGTCGCGGCACTGCCGGGCATCGTGGCCGGGCAGGTGCGGCTCGCTCTCGGCCGCCGCGGCGCGGGCCGCGTCGACTTCGACGCACTGCGACTGCCCGACTCCCGGCTCGCCCGCGCCGCGGAAACCGAAGCGCGCGAACGTCTTACGCCGCACGTCCTGGAACATTCTTATCGCAGCTACTTCTTCGGGCGCGCGCTCGCCGATCTCGACGGCGTGAAATACGACGACGAACTCGCCTACGTGTCCTGCCTGTTGCACGACCTGAATCTCGAACACCCCACGCCGGGAAGGTGTTTCGCGGTGGTCGGCGCCGAACGAGCGGTCGAGTTCGCGACCGGAGCCGGCGCGACGCCCGAACAGGCCCGCACAATCGGCGCGGCCATCGCCGCACACCTGACCATCGGTGTCGCCGACCGTCCGGACGACCTCGGCTTCGTCTCCGCCGGCGCGGGCGCCGACGTACTCGGCCTGCGCCTGGCCGACCTGGACCCCGCCTGGGTGACCGACCTGCTGCACCGCCACCCACGGCACGACTTCAAACGGCACATGATCGCCGCCCTGCGCGCCGAAGCGGCCGTCGTCCCCAACGGCCGAGCCCGCTGGCTGCTCACCACAGCGCAATTCGCGCCGCTCATCCGCCTGGCGCCGTTCCCCGAATAGCACGGAGCCGCAGCGGCACCGAATAGATACGCCACCGCCCGCACCGGAAGGGTGCGGGCGGTGGCGTATGTCGGTGGATCAGCCCAGGCGCTGCTTGAGTGCCTCGAACTCGTCGCGCACGCCCGAAGGCAGCTTGTCGCCGACGAACTCGAACCACTCCTCGATCAGCGGAATCTCCTTGCGCCACTCCTCGGCGTTCACCGCGAGCGCCTCGTCGACGTCCGCCGCGTCCACGTCAAGGCCATCCAGGTCGAGCTGGGCCGCGGTCGGCACGTTGCCGATGGCGGTCTGCTCGGCCTGAGCGGAACCCTCGATGCGGCCGATGATCCACTCCAGCACGCGAGAGTTCTCACCGAAGCCGGGCCACAGGAAGCGGCCGTCGGCGCCGCGGCGGAACCAGTTCACGTAGAAGATCTTCGGCAGCTTCGCCGCATCGGCGTTCTTGCCGACGTTGACCCAGTGGCCCAGGTAGTCGCCCACGTGGTAGCCCATGAACGGCAGCATGGCCATCGGGTCGCGGCGCACGGTGCCGACCTTGCCCTCGGCCGCGGCGGTCTGCTCCGAGGAGAGCGTCGCGCCCATGAACACGCCGTGCTGCCAGTCGAAGGACTCGGTGACCAGCGGGACCGTGGTCTTGCGGCGGCCGCCGAACAGGATGGCCGAGATCGGCACGCCCTGCGGGTCGTCCCACTCGGGGGCCAGGATCGGGCACTGCGACATCGGGGTGCAGTAGCGCGAGTTCGGGTGCGCGGCCAGCGTCTCCGTCTCGCGGAGGTACCAGTCGTTGCCCTTCCAGTCGATCAGGTGATCGGGCTCGCCCTCGAGACCCTCCCACCAGACATCGTTGTGGTCGGTGAGCGCGACGTTGGTGTAGACGGTGTTACCCGCCTCCATGGTCGCCATCGCGTTCGGGTTCGACTTGCGGTTGGTGCCGGGCGCGACGCCGAAGAACCCGAACTCCGGGTTCACCGCGTACAGGCGGCCGTCCTTGCCGAAACGCATCCAGGCGATGTCGTCGCCCAGGGTCTCCGCGCGCCAGCCGGGAACGGTCGGCTGGATCATCGCGAGGTTGGTCTTACCGCAGGCGCTGGGGAACGCCGCGGCGATGTAGTAGGCCTTGTTCTCCGGGGAGATCAGCTTGAGGATCAGCATGTGCTCGGCCAGCCAGCCCTCGTCGTGCGCCATCGCCGAGGCGATGCGCAGCGAGTAGCACTTCTTGCCGAGCAGCGCGTTGCCGCCGTAGCCGGAGCCGTAGGACCAGATCTCGCGGTCCTCGGGAAAGTGGGTGATGTACTTGGTGTCGTTGCACGGCCACGGCACGTCCTGCTGGCCTTCGGCCAGCGGCGCGCCGACGGAGTGCAGCGCCTTCACGAACGGCCGGTCGGCGCCGAGCTTCTCCAGGGCGGCGGTGCCCATCCGGGTCATCACGCGCATCGAGACGACGACGTATTCGGAGTCGGTGAGCTCGACGCCCAGCTTGGGGTCCTCGGCGCCGAGCGGGCCCATGCAGAACGGCACCACGTACATGGTGCGGCCCTTCATCGAGCCGCGGTACAGCTCGGTCATGGTGGCGCGCATCTCGGCGGGGTCGACCCAGTTGTTGGTGGGGCCCGCGTCGGCCTCGGTCTTGGAACAGATGTAGGTCCGCGACTCGACCCTGGCCACGTCCGACGGGTCGGAGAGGGCGAGGAACGAGTTCGGCTTCTTCTTCTCGTCCAGCTTCTTGAAGGTCCCGGCGGCCACGAGCTGCGCGGTCAGCCGGTCCCACTCCTCATCGGAACCGTCCGCCCAGACCACGCGGTCCGGCTGAGTGAGTTCTGCGACTTCTTGTACCCAGGCGAGTAGTTCGCTGTGCTCGGTCGGCGCCTGGCCGTCGGATCCACGAAGACCAGGAATGGTCGCTGAGGTCATGAAAACTCTCCTGAGATGGGCGGCTGTCCGATGCTTCGCCGCCTGGCCCAAGGCCCATGACCAGCGCGAACACACCGAGCGCCACCGTTGGCGGGAAGGCAACCCGCTACGACCAGTCGAAAGCGCGCCCCGGCTGGACGGCGTACATGGACGAAGCGGACGCCCAGGTTCCTGCTTAGAGATTAACGCGATGTGACGACCAGTACGGAATCGGGTTCCTAACCATGTACCCATTCGGTTGCCTATTCAACAGGCACGATGTGTCTCTCGAGGATCGCGATATCGCGTTCGCATGCCGCCAGCTGCCCCGGTTGCTCGGCCGCGGCCCGCCGAATCCTGGCCTCGAGCTCCGCCACGCGGCGGTCGGTGTCGACGATGCGAATGGCGCTCGCGCGCACGACGCGATCGGCCAATTCGGTCTCCGCTTCCACCAGCGCGGTCGCCACCCGCTGTTCCAGCTGGGCCTTCACGTTGACCAGCGCGTCGGCGACCCACTGCCGGACGTGCGCGCGGTCGGCGACCTGCCGCCGCGCCCGCACCACCCACCACGCCACCACGCCGCCGAGCAGCAAGGTGAAGGGGATACTCGCCACCTCCAGCGCGGGCACCAGCGACAACGGCGCGACGAGCAGCCTGCCGAGGCCGACGCCCGCCGAAGCGCCCAGGGCGATCATGAGGTGATCTTCGACACCCCGGTGTCTCGGCTCGGGATCGGGACCGACCCGCGGCGCGGGATCGCGCCTGCGATGCGGCGCGAGATCCGTTCGGTCCACGCCGTCCAGCCGGTGCGCCAGTTCGCTGAGCCGGTGTTCGATGCTCGCGTCCACGGCGCCGGTCAGCTCGGTGACGGACTGTTGCAGGCGGTCCGGATAGTCGCCGAGCTCGGCGGGCGGCACGCGGTCGAGTTCGGTACGCGCGGCGGTGTGCAGCGCCCTGACGTGTCCGCCCACCTCGGTCATCAGGTCGACGCGCGCCAAGTGCAGCCTGCCGCGCAGCGTCGACATGGCGGTGGCGCGGCCGCCGTCGCGGCCCGCGAGCAGGGTGGCGCGCTCCTCGCGCCAGCGCGCGGGTTCCGCGCCCGAGCGCAGCGCGGCGACCTGTTCCACGACCCGCTTCTTGGTATCGGTGAGAACCCGCGCGAGCACGGCGGTCAGCCGCTCGTCGCCGGACGCCTCCGCGCCCGCCGCGGCCACGGTCAGTTCGGCGTGCAGCGCCGCCAGCCCGGAGCGGTCGATCAGGCCCGCGTCGCCGCCGGTGCGTCCGGCTACGGCGAGGCGCGCGGAGACCGGGAGGATGTCCAGGTCGCCGAAGCCTCGCGCGGTGAGCAGTTCGAGATTGTGCGAACGCACGGTGCGCCAGTCCTGGTAGGCGTGCACGCCGTTCATGACCAGCAGGATTCGGGTTCCGTCGGATCGCAGGCGCCGCACCACCTCCAGCGTGTCGGCGCCGAGGCTGCTGCCCGCGTCGAGCAGGATCAGCGCCACGCCGGAGGGCGCGCCGCCGGAGGGCGCGGTGGATTCCACGGCGGCGTTGGCGTCGGTCATCGGATCAGTGAGATCGATGCGGGGTTCGAAACGCGCGAGCTCGGTGCGCAGCAGGGTGGTGTTGGCATCGTCCGGACCTATGAGCGCGACGGTCGAGACCGTTCCGGCGCCGCGCACCGCCTTCAGCAACGCCATGCCCTGGGGATTCCAGCGCGCGATCACCGCCTCCACGTCCGCCGACAGCGGTTCCGGCGGGGTTGGCCCCCGCGGCGCCGGATCCGGTCGATCAGAGTCCGGCACTGCTCATTCGCTCCCATAGTCGGATGTATCCGTTGTGCACCCGCAGCGCCGCGCGCCGCGCCTCGGGCGGCATGTCGCCGGCGACAACGGCGCGCCACCGCGCTGCCCTGGTCAGCGCGTCGTCGGCGTCGGCGGGCGCGGGCGACGGGTAGCCCGCGGCCAGATGCGCGACCGCGGGATTCGCCAGGCCCGCGCACAAAGCGAGCCACATCGCCTCGTCGCCGTACAGATAGTCCTCCAGGATGTCCCTGGCCCGCCCGGCCTCGCCGGGCACCGCGCGGGCGGCCAGCCTGGCCAGCTCGTCGAGCAGTTCGCCGCCGCGCAGCGCCGAGACCTGCTCGTAGCGGCGGTGCAGCAGACGGTGCAGCGCGTCGATGCCGCTGGCGGCGTGCAGCAGTTGCAGGATCGCGTGCGCGCCGAGCTCGGGATCGTGACGCAGGGCGCTCAGCGCGCAGGTGATGCCGTAGAGCTCCCAGCGGTGCAGCAGCTGCTCGCGTTCGGCGACGTCCGGGCCCGCGGTCGGCGAGACGAACAGATCCGGCGAGAGCGTCAGCGCGGGATCCGCGTCGGCGGCGAGCCTGCGCAACGTGGCCATGTCGGCATCGGTGACCGCGCCCGCCCTGGTGCGGACGGCCAGCGCGGCGACCACCGGCAGTGTGAGAATGCCCAGCTCCCTGGTGTACTGCTCGGCGGCGGCGACCGCGTCGCCCCAGCGCGAGCCGATGGCGTCGGCCTTGTTCAGCACCACCACCGTGCGCTCGGGCGGCAGTTCGGCGAGCACCCTGCGATCCGCGGGCAGCGGCGCGCCCGCGAGGACGTAGACCACGATGTCGGCGTCGAGCACCGGATCGGGCGTGCCAGGCTCGTCCACCGGGCCGGTCTCCGCGGCCGACATCAGGGCCAGCGCGTGCAGCACCGTGGTCCGGCCCGCGTGCGCGCGCCCGGTCACCTGGATGCGCGGCGGCCTGCGCCAGCCGTTGACCGCACTGTTGGCGTGATGGCCGATCGCGGCGCTCCGCCCGCCCGCCGCTTGCAGATCGACGAGAAGCCGATCCAGCTGATCCCCTTCGCGCGTCGGCACGCCCCGTTCGCGCAGCTGCCCGTTGAATTCGGTGGCCGTCGGCATGGCTACACACCCCCTTGTCGAGGCGCAATTCTGTCAGACCGAGCGGTAACCGGCAGTGCCGACCGCTCAGGAACCGGAGAAGTATTTGTTGGCCGCGCGGACGGCCCAGCTCGGGGCGTACTTGGCGGCGGTGGCCAGCACCTTCGCCTGCATACCGATCTCGTAGTGCACCCGTGGCAGCCTGGGGCGCTTACTCGTCGCCTCCCAGATGCCGTCGGCCACATCGGCGGCGGTCAGCCGCACACCGAGCGATTTGGTCGTCGCGGTGTCCATCCCCTCCACCATCGCGGTCGCCACGAACAACGGCCACACCGCGATCACCCGGATGTCGTGCCGCGACCATTCGAGATCCAATGCCTCGGTGAGGCTTTTGACCGCCGACTTGGTCGCGCCGTAGCTGGCGAGTTCGGGCTGGCCGTAGATAGCCGAGGCCGAGCAGAGATTCACCACCTGGGAGCGCCTGGTGTCGCGCAGGTACGGGAAGGCGTGGTGGGCGCCCGCCAGGACGCCGCCCAGGTTCACGTCCATGATCGCTTGATGGGTGGCCAGGTCGATCTCTTCGAAGTGGCCGGAGCGCAGGATGCCCGCGTTGTTGATCAGGATGTCGAGCCGGCCCGTTTCCTCGTAGAACTCGGCGAGTCGCTCGGCCCAATGAGTGTTGTTCGTCACATCGAGCACCCCTGTGCGCACCCTGCCACCTGCGGCGTTGATGTCCGCGGCGAGCCGGGAGAGGCCGACCTCGTCGATGTCATAGGCGCCGATGTGGTACCCGTGCCCAGCGAAAAGAAGTGCCGTAGCCCGGCCGATACCGGCCGCCGCACCGGTGATGAACACGGTCGGTGAACTCATGTCGGCAGTCTAGTGCCGCTCTCACCCCCTGCTATCTGGGTTCACACAGATGCCGGGCTTCACTTACTCTGCACTGGTGGTCGGCACCATTGACGGTGCGCAGCTTTGCTTTTGAGGCGGGCGCTACGGCCCGTCGAGGAGGTTGCGATGACCGTCGACGCCATCGGTGTTGTCGACAGTGGACCGGAGGCCGTCGGCCACCGGCCGGCCCACGGCGCCCAGGCGCTGCTGCCCGGCGACAAGCCACTACTACCCAGCGCCGATCCGTTCTACCGGCCACCACGCGGTTTCGCAGCCAAGCCAGCGGGCGCCATCCTTCGCAGCCGCGCCATCGACCTCGCGCTCTTCGGTCTTGTGCCGCAACAGGTTTCGGCTTGGCAGCTGCTCTACCGCAGCCACGATCTGCACGGCGCGCCCGAGGTGGCCGTGACCACCGTGCTGCTGCCCGACGGCGCCGACCCATCCGAGGACCGTCCGCTGCTGGCCTTTCAGACCGCCATGGACGCGGTCACCGAGAAGTGCTCGCCGTCCTACGCCCTGCGGCGCGGTTCCCGCGCGATCGGCGCGGTCACCCAGGTCGAGTGGCTGCTGGTCGCGAACGCGCTGCGCCGCGGCTGGGCGGTCTCGATCGCCGATCACGAGGGACCGCACGGCAACTTCGGCGCACCGCGCGAACCCGGATATCGCGTGCTCGACGGCATCCGCGCGGCGCTCGGCTTCGCACCGCTCGGCCTGCACGCCGACACACCGGTCGGCGTCTGGGGCTACTCAGGCGGCGGCATGGCCAGCTCCTGGGTGGTGGAGATGGCGCCGACCTACGCGCCGGAGCTGAACATCGCCGGCGCGGTGCTCGGCGCACCGGTCGGCGACCCCGAGCAGGTGTTTCGCAGGCTCAACGGCGGCAGCTACGCCGGTCTGCCCGCCATCGTGATCGCCGCGCTGCGCAAGCTCTACCCGGCCCTCGGCGCCGTGATCGACGAGGAACTCACGCCGGAAGGACGCCACTTCGTCACCACGGCCGAGACCTCGACGCCGCTCGGCGCGATCCTCGCGCTCGCGGGCAAGAAGATGGACGACTTCCTGCAGCGCCCGTTGCAGGAGTTGCTTTCCACCCCCGAGTTCCGCGACCTGTTCGACGACCTGCGTCTCGGCCACTCCACCCCCACCTGCCCGTTGCTCATGCTGCAACCCGTGCACGACCAGGTCATCCACATAGAGGGCGTGGACGGTCAGGTCGCCCGCTACCGGAAGGGCGGCGCGTCGGTCACCTACGTGCGCGACCGGCTCAGCGAGCACTTCTCGATGCTGCCGCTGGCCACCCCGATCAGCCTGGCGTGGCTGGCCGACCGGCTGGCGGGCGAGCCGCCGACCGCCGACTCCGACTCCACCGTGTGGTCGGTGCTCGCCTCACCGACCGGACTGCGCGGGCTACTGGAAATGGCGACCACCACGGTGAAGGTCGTGCTCGGGCGGCCGCTGCGCGGCGAGACCCCGCCCGCGCCGAGGATCGTCGCCGAACGCGCCGCCTGACCTCGCGAAGACCGCGCGGTCGGGGTTCGATTGCCGTGCTGTTCTCCGGATGCTGGACAATGGACGCCGTGAACGACGCCGCCAACCACACTGTCGAGTCGGTTCCGGGCAGGCCGTCCACAGCATCGGCCCCGCTCGAAGCAGGCAGACGATCGCCAACCGGCTCCCGCCTCTACCCGAGGGTGACCAGCTTCCGCTCCCGCCGGGGCGCGCTGACCCCGAACCAGCAGGGCGCGTGGGATCGCATGTGGCCGAAGATCGGCCGCGAGGTATCCGACGCACCGCTGGACGCCACCGCCTGGTTCGGACGCGAAGCCCCGCTCGTCATCGAGATCGGCTGCGGGACAGGCACTGCCACCGCCGAGATGGCGCTGGCCGAGCCGCACCTGAACCTGATCGGCATCGAGGTGTACCAGCCGGGCCTCGCTCAGCTCGTGCAGCGCATCGAGCGCGAGGACATCGGTAACATCCGGCTGCTCCGCGGCGACGCCGTAGATGTGCTCGAGCACATGATTGCTACTGAGTCGCTGACCGGCGTCCGCGTGTTCTTCCCCGACCCGTGGCCGAAGGCGAGGCACCACAAGCGGCGGCTGCTGCAGCCCGCGACCCTCTCGCTCATCGCGAACCGCCTCCGTCCGGGAGGTGTGTTGCATGTCGCGACCGACCACGCGGGTTACGCGGAACACATCGCCGAAGTCGGCGCCGCGGAACCGCTGTTCATCGGCCTCAACGAGGCGACGGGCGGCGTCAGCGCGGACAACGAGGACAGCGCCCCGATCGGCTTCGACCGCCCCGTCACCAAATTCGAAGGCAAGGCACATCGGGCGGGCAGCGCCATCACCGAGTTCATATGGGGCAAGATCGAATGATGAGCGAGCGCAGCGAGCGACCAGTTAGCTCGGCCGTCATGACGGTCATGAGACGCATGCCGGAGCCGAGCGTCAGCGAGGCGCAGGCATGAGCGTCAGCGAGATGGCCCATGAGGTGGTCGACGTCACCGCGGAGGGGCACGGCGCCGGATCGGAAGGGCTCGGCGGCGCCGCGCCCGACGTGCGCCGGGTGCTGCTCGTCTGGGACGCGCCCAACCTCGACATGGGTCTCGGCGCCATCCTCGGCGGCCGCCCGACCGCCGCGTACCGTCCTCGGTTCGACGCGCTCGGCCGCTGGCTGCTCGCACGCACAGCCGAACTGTCGGTCGGCAGCACGACCCGGGTCGAGCCGGAGGCCACCGTCTTCACCAACATCGCGCCCGGCACCGCCGACGTGGTGCGCCCGTGGGTCGAGGCGCTGCGCAACGTCGGCTACGCCGTGTTCGCCAAACCGAAGGTCGACGACGATTCCGATGTCGACGCGGACATGCTCGCGCACATCGAGTTGCGCAGTCGCGGCGCGGGACTGGCCGGAATCATGGTCGCCTCCGCCGACGGGCAAGCCTTCCGCGAGCCGCTGGAACGGTTGGCCTCGCGCGGAATTCCCGTTCAGGTGTTGGGCTTCCGCGAGCACGCCAGTTGGGCCGTAACATCCGATACGCTCGAATTCATAGACCTCGAGGACATCCCGGGCGTGTTCCGTGAACCGCTGCCCAGGGTCAGCCTCGACTCGCTGCCCGACGAGGGCGCCTGGCTGCAGCCGTTCCGGCCGCTGTCGGCGCTGCTCACCTCTCGCCCCGCCCAAGGAGTCGCTTAGTGTTCACACGCTGGGGCGATCTGGTCTACCGGCTGCGCTGGGCCGTCATCGGCATCGTCTGCGCGGCCCTCCTGGCATTGGGAGGCTACGGCCTCGGCCTGGAACACCACCTCAGCTCCAGCGGATGGGACGACCCGACATCGGAATCCGCGCAGGCCGCGCGGACGGCCGACGCGGCCTTCGGGCGCGATCACAACAGCGACGTGATCGTGCTCTACACCGCACCGGACGGCAAGACGATCGACGACCCGCAGTTCCGCGACAAGATCGTCGACAGCCTGAACCGGCTGCCGAAGGAACACCCGAGCGAGATCGCCAAGGTCAACGGCGCCTACTGGCAGACCGAGACCGGACCGGGCGTTCCGCTGACCTTCGCTTCGAAGGACAGGAAGTACACCTTCGCCTCCATCGCCATCGTCGGCGACAACGACACCGAGATGGTGCGCAACTACCGGAAAGTGAAGGACGTCTTCTACATTCCGGGCGTCGACGTGCAGGTCACCGGCCTGCAAGCGGTGTCGGGCACGCTCAACGACACCATGGCCGCCGACCAGAAGCGCATGGAGATACTGGCCATCCCCGCGGTGGCGGTGCTGCTGTTCTTCATCTTCGGCGGTCTCGTCGCGGCGGGTCTGCCGCTGGTAGTCGGCGGTCTGACGGTGATCGGCGCCAACGGCATCATCATGTTCTTGACGAAGTTCACCGAGGTGAACTCGTTCGTCTCCGGCGTCGTCTCGATGATCGGCCTCGGCCTCGCCATCGACTACGGCCTGTTCATCGTCAGCCGTTTCCGCGAGGAACTGGCCGAGGGGTACGACACCCGCGCGGCCGTGCGGCGCTCGGTGATGACGGCGGGCCGCACTGTCGTGTTCTCCGCGACCATGATCATCGCCAGCCTCGGCGGCATGCTGCTGTTCCCGCAGGGCTTCCTGAAATCGGTCGCCTACGGCACCATCGCGACGGTCTCGCTGGCCGCGCTCACCGCGATCACCATCCTGCCCGCGATGCTCGGCGTGCTCGGCAAGCGCGTCGACATGCTCGGCCTCAAGCGCTTCCGCAAGACCAAGACCGCGGAGGAAGTCGAGAACGGCCTGTGGGGCAGGACGACGCAGTGGGTGATGAAGCACCCGCTCAAGATCGCCGTGCCGATCTGCATCGGCCTGCTGCTGCTCATCATCCCGGTGAAGAACCTGGCCTTCGGCGGCATCAACGAGCGATACCTGCCGCCGGACAACAAGACCCGCGTCGCGCTGGAGGAGTTCTACGACGTCTTCCCGCTGCGCAAGACCGACCCGGTGCAGCTGGTGATGGTCTCCGACGACAGCGCCGCGGTCGGCAAGGTCTGGAAGCAGGCGAGCGAAGCGCCCGGCCTCACCGGCAAGTTCGAGGTGCCGAGCCGCTCGACCAGTGATCCCGACGTCTACCGGACGAGCGCGACGCTGGAGGATTCGGAGAACGCCGATCCGACCATCGAGTATCTGCGCTCGATGGACGTGCCCGACAATGTCCAGCTCTACGTGGGCGGTCAGCCGACGATCCAGAAGGACAGCATCGACGCGCTGCTCGACCGCATGCCGTTGATGATCGCGCTGGTCATCTTCGTGACCACGCTGCTGATGTTCCTGACCTTCGGCTCGCTGGTGCTGCCGATCAAGGCCGCGCTCATGAGCGCGCTCGGTCTTGGCTCCACGCTGGGCATTCTGACCTGGATCTTCGTCGACGGTCACGGCGCGAGCCTGTTGAACTTCACGCCGCAGCCGATCATGTCGCCTGTTCTGGTGCTGATCATCGCGGTGATCTACGGTCTGTCCACCGACTACGAGGTCTTCCTGCTCTCGCGGATGGTCGAGGCGCGCACGCAAGGCGCGTCCACCACGGAGGCCGTGCGGGCGGGCACCGCGCACACCGGACGCATCATCACCGCGGCCGCGTTGATCCTGCTCGTGGTCGTCGGCGCGTTCGCGTTCTCCGACCTGGTGATGATGCAGTACATCGCCTACGGCCTGATCGCGGCGCTGTTCATCGACGCGACCATTCTGCGCATGCTGCTGGTGCCCGCCACCATGAAGCTGCTCGGCGACGACTGCTGGTGGGCTCCCGCTTGGATGAAGCGCATCCAGCAGAAGATCGGCCTCGGCGAGCCCATCCTCGACGACGAGCGCCCCGGCGGCGGCGAGGTGGTCGACCTGGTCAAGACCACCCCCATCACCGATCCGGTGACGATGCAGATGCCCGCGGTGTCGGAGGGTAAGCAGCCGCGCACTCCGCGTCGTCCGCGGACCATCGAGGAGATCGAGGCCGAAGCGCCTACGCAAAGTATCGATTCGGTCCCGCCGCCCGCACCGCGTCCGGCGACTCCGGGGGCGCGTCCGGCGCCGCCCGCCCCGCCGCGCCCGGTGGCGTCCGGACCGCACGATCCGACCCGGCCGCGGGCGAGTTCGCTGTCGGGGCTGCCGGAACAGAACACGGGACGGCCGGTGCAGCCGACGCCGGCGGAGCCGCCGCGGCCGCGTGCCGTGCCGTTCACCGAACCGCCCCGGGTGCGGGAAACCGCTGACCCCATGGACGATGCGACCCGGCCCCTCGAATCAGGAGCGACCTCCCGCGCGCGCGGCACCGCGCCGGATTCGCCCCCGCACGGGTCGACTGCCTACGATCCGGCCGTCGCCGCCGGCCATCACACCTATGCCGAGGCGAATCACCAAACCGCTTCCGCGGCATCGGGTTCCACTCACCACCGGGCGACCCCGGAGCCTTCCCAGCACACGGCCCCGGACGACAGCGCATCCGAAACGCCGACCGACAACCGCACCAGCATCGAGAACTGGATGGCCGAACTCCGCTCCGCCCGCCGCCGCGTGGCCGACTCGGAGGAAGGCAGGCACCACAGCGGTGACGGGCGCTCGGTGAGCGTCAACGAACTTCTCCGCCGCCGCGACGAGGACTGATCGCTCAGCGGGCTTCGTTGCCGTCCGGCGATGCGGTGCCAGGGGCTCCCGCTTCGGCGAAGGCGCGCGCGTAGCGGGTTCCGGTGAGCAGCAGGAGGATTCCGACCACCAGGAAGGCGGCGACGCGGATCAGGCCGTCCAGGGTGGCCAGGTCGAAGAGGAAGAGCTTGGCCAGTGCGGCGGTGGTGACCAGGAGGCCGGAGCCGAGGGCGACCTTGGCGATGGCGGCGGAGCGGGCGAGGTTGCGCAGACCGTAGAGCAGGGCCGCGGTGGCCGCCACCATCCACACGATGGTCGCGACGCTGTGGCCGATGACGAAGCCGTCCGCGGCGCCGGCGGCGACGCCGACCGCGACGATCGCGGCCGTCACCAGGTAGAGCGCCGCGCCGCTCGCGGCGATCCACAGCATCGATTCCTCCGCCCCGCCCTTCGGCGTGCCCGCGAGTCTTCGGACGGTCCAGACCGCCACCGCGACGACGGCCAGTCCGATGACTGCCGCCAACGTGGTGGAAAGGGACAGGTACTGCTCGGCAAGATCTTGCGACGCGAGCTTTTCCGGCGTCGCCATGGCCGCGAAGGCGAGGCCGCCGATCAGCGCGAAGGCGAGACCGAGGCAGGCGGCGGCGCCGGAGCGCACCTGGCCTGCCACCCCGAGGAAGCCGAGCGCGACCAGCAGTGTCGCGATGGGGAGGGTCTGGGCGCTCGTCACGCCGACGCATGCCTCGAGCAACGCGAAGGAACCAGCGACCGCGGCTGCGATGGCGGTATGGCCGGGAACCTTCACCAGCGCACGCATTTTCGGCGTCGATGCGGTCGCCGCGACGGACAAGAGCACCACCGCGTGCGCCGCTGCGATGAGGGCGGCGATACGGCGGTCGAACAGCGCCACCACCGCGAGCAGCGGGGTCGTCGAGATCGCGAAGGCCAGCGTCGCGGTGATGTCACCTGCGCGCCCGCGCACGACCAGCACGGTCCCGGCCAACCCGACCACCGCGATCGCGATCGATGCTTCCAGCAGCCACAGCTCGCGCGTGCTGTCGAACGGCTCCACCAGCGCGATGAGGACACCGACCAGGGTGGCCAGCACCGCGGGCACGGTCCGCACCACGTGCAGGAACGGCCAGTCCCGGCCGAATTGCACCGGAATGCAAGCCAATTGCAGCACGATCAGGAATCCGAGCAGCACCAGGTCGGCGGTCACGAACGGCGCGAGCAGCGCCGCGCCCAGCACGACGAGCACCGCCAGCGGCTGCGAATTCCACCGCATCGCGAGCCCGACGCCACTGGCCGCGACGGCCAGCGCCACCGCAAGTCCGAGCACCGGGTGCAACCAGTGATAGACGGCCGTCACGGCCACCACGTCGAGATAAGTACCCGCGACACCGGTTGCCGCCAAGGCGATTCCGCCGACCCGGCCACCGGCCTTGTCGAAGACCCGCACACCCGCGCCGACCAGCGCGGCCGAGAACACCGCTCCCGAAACAACCCTCGGCACCGGCCCGAAGAACCCGGCCTGCGCGGCGAGCACCAACAGCATCACCACACCGACCAGCGTGACCGCCACACCCGCCACCGCGAGCACCCGGCTGATCACCCCGTCCCGCTGCCACCACGGAACCTGCGGCTCCCGCCGCGGCGGCGCGGGCGGCATCATCCGCCTGCCCACATTCGGCGGCAAGCCCGGCTGCATCGACCATCCCTGCGGCACGCCCGGTCGCTGCGGGATGCCCGTTGGCGGCACCGCACCCGGCGGGACCACCGCACCCGATCCCGGCAGCCAGACCCAATTCCGCTCCGGCGCAGGCCCATACGCAGCCCCGTAAACAGGCTGGGGCGCCGTCGGCGGAAGAAGGGGCGGCGGAACAGCGGCCGCAGCCGAAACCCCACCCACTGCCGACACCGCACCCGGCCAACCCGACGGACCTGCACCACCAGGCGACCCGCCCTCTGTACCGGCCGAGCCGACACCGGCCGTAGCACCTCCGGCACCCGACCGCGCAGCCGCAGCCGAACCAGCCTCGATATCAGACGAACTCGACGGTCCTTCGGCGTCATCCGCGCCCGAACTCACGCTCGCAGGCGAGCCGGCCTCGGCCGCAGCCGGAATCACTTCCGCCACGCCCGGGGCCGCCGGGCCGCCTGACGTACCCGCGTCCGGGGCACGTTCCGGGGCCACCTGTTCGTGCAGCAGCGCCAGATCCCGCCCGAGTGCGCCCATCCGCGTCCCCAGCGCAGTGAACTCACCGGACAAGCGCGAGATCAGCGCCGGATCGAGAGATGTAGTCATGACCCCATGCTCGGCCCCTCATCCTTACCGAGCATGAGTAGAAACCCCCGGCCGATGCCCGATATCTACCCGATTTCGCCCAGACCGACCCCCAACCGGATGCCGGGTGGGGGCCGGTCGCGCCAGGCGGTCATGAGGCGGGCGCGGCCCGCATGCCGGTCACGTGATGGATAGCGCCGATAACCGCCGAACGCGGCGGCATACGCAGCACGCCTGCGTCGGGTTCGGACGCCCAATGCCAGCCGAGGCGAGAGTCTGTGCTCGGCAACAGCACGTGACGGCCGCCGGGAATCACGGTGACCTGATGTGCGGCCAGGCAGCGCCGGACGTGCACGTCGACCGGGGTGACCGGGCTCGGCGGGGTCACCAGGAACGTCCAGGTGCGGTCCCCGGGGTCGGCGACTACCGGGGCGGTCATCTGGCGGTCCAGCGTGGCGAGCACTTTACTGCCGAGATCCGGCGGCATAACGACGCCACCGAGCAGGCTGCCCGTGGTCACCACGGGTCGCCCGGCGAGCAGCTGGACCGGCAATCCGAACCTATGTCGGAGCAGGTGCGCCGCCTCGAGCGGGCTGTGACAGAGTTCGAACATGATGCTTCCCCTCACGCGATGACGTTGCTGTAGCTGATCGGCCGTCGACGTAATAGGTCGTGCACGTCACGACCGTGCGGGCGCAACTGTTCGGGTCGAGCGAGAAAAACTTGCGACGCGGTCGCGCGATCGGCGCGCCGGGCTCGCACAGTGGTGTTCGGCATCGTTGTCATTGCCGCCGCCCTTTGCATTCTCAAAGTTGCAGAAAGGCAACGGTATTCCAACCAGCGGCCAACGAGTCGTACGCAATGTCCCACTTCGGGTGAAGTCCATCCCGTAGCGTCGTACTCTGAAACCCAGATTTAACAAAGGACTTGGGTACATGGACGAATCGTCGATCGGGGTGCGGATCCGGCGCTTTCGCGGCAAAGCGCTCACGCAGCGCCAGCTCGCCGACCAAGCCGGTGTGAGCGTGGATCTCGTGCGCAAGCTCGAGCAAGGTGGACGCCAGACAGCCTCCATCGCGAGCCTGCAGAAACTGGCGCGCGCGCTCGATGTCGACATCTCCGATCTGATCGGCAAGCGCCACGGGATACCTTCCGGCAACCCGGACGCGGGCATCGTCGCCATCCGGCGCGCGTTGACCCCCGTTGACGATCTGCTCGGCGAGGTGCCCGAGGAGGAGGCGGTGAGCCTCGACGACGGCCGCCGCGCGGTCGACTACGCCTGGGGCGCGTATTGGGCGGGCCGCTACGAGTTGCTCACCACGATCCTGCCCGCCAGCCTCACCCAACTGCGCGCCACCGTGCACGCCGCGCGCAACGGCACGGTCGCCCCGGCCAACGAGCTGCTCGCCCGGATGTGCTGGGTCACCGGTTGCACCCTGGTGCATCTCGGGCACACCGATCCGGCGTTCCTCGCCATCCGCCAGGCGCTGGCCGCCGCCGAGCGCGGTGACGATCCGCTGCTGCTGGCGACCATCCGCGGGTCGGTGGCGTGGCAGCTGCTGGTGCAGGGCCGCTACGACGAATCGCGCCGGGTCGCCCTGCGCGCCGCGACGGATCTGGAGCCCGCGGGCGAGGTGCAGGCCGCGCACCTGTCCGCCTACGGTTCCCTCGTGCTCCAGGGCGCGACCGCGGCGGGCCGAGCCCAGAACGTGCCGGACGCGCTGTCGTTGGTCGAGGCGGCGAGCGAGATCGCGCTGCGCATCGGCGGCGACCGGCAGGACTACGAAACGTATTTCGGGCCTTCCCAGGTCGTCATGCAGACGGTGGACGTGAACGTCTCCTCCGAGCGCTATCCGGAGGCGCTGGCCGCGGCGAAGGAGATGCCCGCGAACAGCGGCCTGCCGCAGGCCTCGCGCGCCCGCCACCTCGCCGACACCGCGGTCGCCCTGACCAGGACCGGGCAGCACCAGCGCGCCCTCGACGCGCTGCTGAACGCCGAACGCGTCGGCGGCGTCGACTGGATCAAATACCAGTCCCTGCCCCGCCACATCGTCTCCGAGCTTCTCGACCACGACCGCCGAGTCCCGCTGCGCGCCTTCGCCCGCCGCATCGGCGTCAACACCTGACCGCCCGAACTACCAAGTCACCTCTGGCAATTCGATGTCGATCGAAAACGGCCGATCGACGACGACCCGTGACCGATGCACGCCGGTCGGCGCATAGCCGCCCTCCGGCAGCAGCTCGAATGTGTAGACGACGATGGCGTTCGACTCGTTCTCTACACGCCAGAAGCATTTGATTCCGGCCTCGGCGTACTGGGCGGGCCGAAGAATCCTGTCCTTGGTCCTCGTGCCGCGCGAGACGACCTCCACCACCAGGTGCACATCCTCCGGCCGAAAGGCGAGTGAATCCGCGGTAACGACGCTGCGGGACACCACGAGTAGATCCGGCTCCGGAACGGTCGACCCCAAGTCGACACCCTGCTCGCTCGCGATGACGGCCCAATCCGGAGCGATTCGGCGCAAGGCGAACTTGAGGATATCGATGACCTCGTTGTGCCAGTGGGTCGACGGCGCCATCATGACGACTTCACCGTCCAGGAGTTCGAACCGCGCATCGATCACTTCCATCAGTCGGGGTAGATCACGAGCAGTGAACCCGCCAGGCGGTGGAGTCGGAACCAGCACCATGTGACCCCTGATGGGCTCCTCGAAGTGCTCGGCGGCGGTCATATCAGGAGGCTACCTGCAGGTCGGCGCCCACGGCCAGGGCGCGGCACCTATCACTGCCCGAGCAGTTTGCGCCACTGGGCGATGAACGGGTGCTTGGCGGTGACCGACCCGAAGCGGACGCGGCCGTGCACGACGAGGTGCAGCGGGCCGATCGGAGGACCGGTGCGGACCTTGTTGTTGACGCTCGCGCCGATGAGGTCCAGACCGTTCATGTCGACGGTGGCCTCGGCGGGCACCACCAGGGTGAGCGAACTGCAGAAGTCGTCGACGCTCAACTCGACCACCTGGGTGGACATGACCGCCTCGGTGAAATCGAGAGTGACGCCCGCGAACCAGGTGTTCAGGTGCAGCGTAGGCGCGACATGCCACGGCCCGCGCCTGGTCACGCTCGACATGCGGCTTCGAATCACATTTCCCGCCGGGGCAGGCGGCATCGGCGGCCGATTCGCGAACGAGGGCGTCGAGTTCACGAACGTCGTGGGCCGAGCGGCGGGCTGCCCGATCAGGCGGACGCCGGGCAGGTCGATGAGCACGGCGTTGAGTTCGCCGCGGGTCTTGGCGGCCAGCGCGGTGTCCATCCGCTCGGTGAACTCGCCGAGCGAGAGCATTCCGAGGCCGACAGCCCGCTGCAGCAGCTGCCCGACGTGCTCGCGTTCGGCGTCGGAGACGCGCAGATCCCGATCGCCGATCGCGCCATCGGAGCCGACACCATTGGATATCGATTCGGATCCGCCCATGGCTTCGAGGCTACCGAGGGGCGCCGGTCTCGGCATCAGGGCGATCCCGGATTCCGGCGCGCGTCGTATCCTCCGTTGGTCGGACGACCCGGCCTACTCGAGCCCCTGTTCGATCGCGTACCTGGTGAGTTCGACCCGGTTGGCCAGCTGCAACTTCCGCAGCGTCGCCTGCACGTGGTTCTCCACCGTCCGGTGGCTCAACCCGAGTCGCGACGCGATTTGCTTGGCGGACAACCCTTTCGCCACCATCCGCAACACCTCGGTCTCCCGTTCGGTGAGCGCGGGCCGGTGTGGTGCGTCGGGTTCGGCGGGCGCGGTCGCCATCCGGCGGTACTCGCCGAGCACCAAACCCGCCAACCCGGGCGTGAACACCGGCTGACCCGCGGCGGTCGCGCGCACCGCGTCGATCAGTTCGGCCGCCGACGCGCTCTTGACCAGGTAACCGGACGCGCCCGCCTTGATCGCCTCGAGCACGTCGTCGCGCTCGGCCGACGCCGAGAGCACCAGCACCCGACTCTGCGGCGAGACCCGCAGCACCTCGGCGGTGGCGACGGCGCCGTTCCCATCCGGCAGCTGCATGTCCATCAGCACAACGGCGGGCCGCACCGCCGCGGCGCGCCTGGTGGCCGAACCGACGCCGTCGGCGGTCGCGACGACCACGAACCCGGCCTCGGCGAGATCGCGGGATACCCCGTCGCGCCACATCGGGTGATCGTCCACCACCATCACCGAAATGGGACCGGCCGCACCGTCATCGGTCACCGCACCGCTCCTTTCGCCGTACCGTTCATCGTGCCAGAAGCCCCAGGTCGGCGTGCGTCGCGCGGAATACGGAATTCCCATTCGACACCATCGCCCGCGCTGCCCTCGGTGAGCAGCTCCGCGATACCGCCGAGCGCGCCGACCCGCCCGACGATCGATCGCGAAACCCCCATCCGGCCTTCGGCTTCCGCCTCGGCGAGCCGGCCCGCGGCGATGCCGACACCGTCGTCGCGCACACTGACGATCAGCTCGTCGCCCATGTCCTCCAGCAGCACATAGGCTTTCGCGTCCGGCCCGGCGTGCAACTCGACGTTGACCAAGGCGGTGGCCACGGCGGCGGCGATTTCGCCTGCCGCCCAATGCCCTACCCACACCGGCTCGCCCGGCGTCGAGACGAACACCTTCGGCGTCGCGTGCACGGTCAGCAGCGGACGCAGATCCACCTCGGCGCCGCCCGCGTCCTCGCGCACGCCCTGCTCGGAGATCAGCACCCGAAGCGCCACCTCCTGCTCACCGGCGCGCAACGCCAGTTCCTCGGTGGGCCCGCCGATTTCGCTGCCACGCCGCTTGATGTAGCTGAGCACCTGGAGCACGCCGTCGTGCACTTCGCGGGCGAGCCGCTCACGCTCCTCGGCCGCCGCGGTCAGGCGAACCGCGCGCTGCAACTGCTCCTGCGCGCGCCGGGCCGTGTTGGCGGCCAGCCCGAGCGCGAGGCCCACCGAGACGAGCACCGGCGCCGTCGCGTCCGCCCACACGTCTTGCCCCCACTGGTCACGCACGGTGATGATCACCGCCGCGATCGACAGCCCGGACGCGATGCCCGCGACCGGACCGCGCAGGATCGCCGCCGAGATCACCGCGTTCGCCGCCCACATGGTCGTCGGCAGGGTCTGGTGCCCGTGATACCAGTCGTAGTCGGCGACCAGCCGGGTGGCGGCGATCAGCCCGATCACCACGAGGTGGTCGCCGATCACCACCCAGACCCGCACCCTGGCCACGTCGTCGCGCCACTGCGAGAGCATCAGCGCCGACAACCCGGACCAGACCACCATCAGCGCGATGAACACCCAGCTCAGACGCTGGTTCTGGTAGTAGGGCACGGACGCGATCTGCTGACCGACGGCGTACAGCAGCGTGACGAGCCGGAATGCCTGCACGGCCCGCCACAGCGGTGCGGTCGCCGCGTCGGCGGGGCTGATTTCAGTCGACGCGGTCGGGCTCATCGGCATCCAGCCGTCCGATGCCCGCGTCGCCGCCGCGCGCCTTGCTCAGCAGCGCGACTTCCTCGGCGAGCGTCGCCTCGACATCGAACCTCCCCGGATCCGGCCGGTCCGGTTCCGCCGAATACAGCCGGTGGTCGGCGGTCTGGAGTTCGCCGAACGCCTCCTCCGGGCTTCCGGCGAGCAGCGATCGGATGGCCGTGTTCATCACCGCGACGAACGGCACCGCGAACAGACCGCCCGCGATTCCGCCGAGCACGACGCCCGCCGCGATCGCCAGCACCACCGCCAGCGGATGGATGCTCACCGCCCGCCCGAGCAGCAATGGTTGCAGCACATGGCTTTCCAGCTGCATCACCGCGATGATGATGCCGAGCACGATCAGCGCCGTCACCAGTCCCTTGGTGACCAGCGCGATGAACACCGCGATGAATCCGGCGAGGAACGCGCCGATGATCGGGATGAACGCGCTGATGAAGACCAGCGAGGCCAGCGGAAGAGCCAACGGCACTCCGAGTATCGCCAGCCCGGCTCCTATACCGATGGCGTCGACGGCCGCGACCGCGACGGTGGCCCGCACGAAGCCGACCAGCGAGCCGAAGCCGAGCTGCCCGGCCAGCCGGACCCGTTCCCGGTGCGCGGTCGGCACGATCCGGGTGACGAACTCCCAGACCTGGTCGCCGCTGTAGAGGAAGAAGATCAGGATGAACAGAGTGAGGAAGGTTCCGGTCAATATGTGCCCGATCACCGTGGCCGTGGTGAGCGCACCGGAGGTGAGACTGTCCTGATTGGACTGGATCGTCTTGACAATGGCGTCGCCCGCGTTGCGAATCTGATCGTCGCTCAGGTGCGGCGGGCCGTTGATCAACCAGTCCTGGATCTTGTGGATGCTGCCGGTGAATTCGTCGGACAGCTGCGGCACGCCCGCGACGAACTGCTCGACGACGAAGGTCAGAATGCCTGCGACCAGCCCGAGCGAGCCGACCAGCGAGACGAACACCCCGACCCACCTCGGTATGCCGACTCGCTGCATCCAGTCCACCAGCGGCGCGAGCAGCGCGGCCGCCAGCAGCGCGATGGCCGTCGGAATGACGACGGTCGCCAGCCGCTGCACGATCGTCACCAGGGCGATCACCGCGACGAAGATGACCAGCAGACGCCAGGCCCACTCCGCGGTCTGCCGGACGATCGGGTGCACCGCGTCCGCGGCGGAATCCCGGCGGGGACGTTCCTCGAGCTCGGTCACCTCGTCGAGGGTAATGCGTACCCCCGCAGCTCCGGCCGTGCGCGGGCCATGGACTGACCGCGTCCGGCAGCGCCTTCTCCGCGTACGAGCTCGGAGCGTGAGACAGCCGCACGTGGACGAATGATCGAAACGCTAGATTAGGGGGCGTGTCAGCGCCCTTGGAAGCGGTCAAGCAGACCATGCACACGCGCTGGCCGCTTTACCTGACATCGATGCTGCTGGCCAACGCCTTCGGCGCGGTGCTGGTGTGGGCGTTCATCCAATACGGACTCCCCGTTCCGGAAGGCGAGGCGGCCGGCACTCGACGAACCGGTCTGCTCATCCCCGCACTCGTCTTCATCACCGGTGGATTGCTCAGCCTCGCCGCTTCCGCGTTGATGCTGCGACCGGTCATGCGGTGGCAGATGCGCGGCGGTCCGCCGAGCCGCCAGGAACAGATGGCCACACTGCACGCACCGCTTCGGCAGGCGATCCTGCATCTGGCGCTGTGGCTGATCGGCGGCGGCGTGCTGGCCGGGCTCATCATTTCCGATACGCCCGCGCTGGCGGGCGCGGTGATCGTCACCGAGTGCATGGCGGCGACCATCGTGTTCGGCTTCACCTACATGCTCGGCGAGCGCATCCTGCGTCCGGTCGCGGCGCAGGCGCTGACCGAGGGCACCTTCGATCACACCCTGACGCCGGGCGTCGGCACCAGGATGGCGATGACCTGGGGCATGGGCACCTTCGCGCCCACCATCGCCATCGTGCTGCTGTGCGTCACCCAGATCTCCTCGGAAGTGAAGTTCTCGGCCCAATCGCTGGCGATCTCGATCCTGCTGCTCTGCGGCGTGGTGATCCTGCAGGCGCTCGCGCTGTCGATGCTCACCGGTTCGAGCATCTCCGATCCGGTGCGCCAGCTCAGCCAAGCCATCGACCGGGTGCAGGAGGGCGCCCGCGACGTGCAGGTCGAGGTGTTCGACGGTAGCGAGATCGGCCTGCTCCAGGTGGGCTTCAACCGGATGATGGAGGAGGCGGCCAAGCGCCGCGAGCTCCAGGAGCTGTTCGGTCAGCACGTCGGCGAGGAAGTCGCGCAGCGCGCCCTCGACTACGGCACCGAGCTCGGCGGCGAGACCAGGTTCGTCGCGGTGCTGTTCGTCGACATGGTCGGCTCCACCGCCACCGCCGCCGAACGGCCGCCCACCGAGGTGGTCAGCCTGCTCAACGAGTTCTTCCGGATCGTGGTCGACGTGATCGACCGGCACCACGGGTTCGTCAACAAATTCGTCGGCGATGCCGCGCTCGCCATTTTCGGCGCGCCGCTGGACCGGCCGGACGCGCCTACCGCGGCGCTGGCGGCGGGTCGCGAACTCCGCGAGGCATTGCGCGAGGTCTCCGGCCTCGACATCGGGATCGGCGTGTCCGCGGGTTTGGCAGTCGCCGGAAATATCGGCGCCGCCAATCGTTTCGAATACACGGTGATCGGCGACCCGGTCAACGAGGCTTCCCGTTTGACCGAATTGGCCAAAGATCAACCCGGCCGCGTACTCGCCTCCGGCAGTGCGTTGTATTTCGCGGAGGAAAGCGAACAGCGGTTCTGGGTGGAAGGCGAAGAGGTGCAGTTGCGCGGCCGCCGCCGGAAAACCCGATTGGCTTGGCCGAAAGAAGGCGCCGACCCGCGCACCGATGCCGACGTTCGAACAGCGGATTCGTTAGGCTGACGGCGTGACGGCCAACGGGGACACAGCGGGCGAGCCTGCGCCGCGAGCGTCCACCGTCGAGCAAGGCCGAGGCAAATTCTGGTGGGTCAAATGGTTGCTGGGCGCGGCGCTGTTGGCCTTGTTGATCGGTGAAGCCGTCTATCTGTGGCCGCGGCTCAACGAATCATGGCGAAAACTGACCGAAATTCATTGGGGCTGGGTCGCGGCCTGCATCTGGTTCCAAGCGCTTTCGATGAGCGGATTCGGCCGGGTGCAGAAACAACTGCTGCACGCGGGCGGCGTCGATGTGAGTCAGCGCAAATCGGTGGCAGTCGTGTACGGCGCGACCGCGATGTCGGTGACCTTGCCCGCAGGCCAGGTGTTCTCCACCGCGTTCACCTACCGGCAGACCCGGCGCTGGGGCGCGAGTCCGATCGTGGCGTCCTGGCAGCTGGTCATCTCCGGTGTGATCGCGACGGCCGGGCTCGCGCTGCTCGGCGTCGGCGGCGCGCTGCTGGTCGGCAATCGGGTCGGACCGCTGAAGCTGGTGCTCTCGCTCGCCGCGGTGGCCGCCTTGATCTGGGCGGGCAACTACATCTCGAGCAACCCCGGCTCGCTGGAGAACGTGCTGCGACGGCTGCTCGCGCTGGTCAACCGGGTACGCAAGCGACCCGCCGACCACGGCATGAGCAAGGTCGCCGACATCCTGAGCCAGCTCGAGTCGGTGGATCTCGGCAAGCGCGACGGCTTCTGGGTGGCGGGCTGGGCGCTGGTGCACCGGTTCGGCGACGTCGCCTCGCTCGGCGCGGCCTGCTACGCCGTCGGCGCGGAACCGAAGCTCGCCGGCCTGCTCATCGCCTACGCCGCTGGCAAGGCCGTCGGCTCCATCCCGTTCGCGCCCGGCGGCATCGTGTACGTGGACGCGACCCTGATCTACGGTCTCACCGCGGGCGCGGGACTGCCCGCCGCCCAGGCGGTCGCCGCCGCCTTCGTCTACCGGCTGGTCAGCTTCATCCTCGTCGCCATCGTCGGCTGGATCGTCTTCGCCTTCCTCTTCCGCACACCCCAGGCCGACGACGCCGCCTACGAGAAGGAGTTCGAGACGCGGCGCACGCTCTGAACACCGCCCGCCGTCCCGGCCGAGTGACTGGACAGGGCCAGTATCGGATCGGTGTCGAGATCGAGATCGAAACGATGCCGCACTACGCTTGCGCCCGTGAAGAGACTGGTCCCGGTGGTGGTCGACGCGTTGTTGGTGATCTTGTTCTGCGTCATCGGCCGGCGCAGTCACGACGAGGCGGTGATCACGGGCCTGTTGAAGACGCTGTGGCCGTTCGCCATCGGACTGGCGATCGGGTGGGCCGTGGCGATCGCGGTGTGGCGCCGCGCGGGACGCACCGACGGAACCCTGCTGTGGCCGACGGGAGTCCTGGTGTGGCTCGGCACGCTGTGCGGCGGCATGGTGCTGCGCGCGATCAGCGGGCAGGGAGTCGCGTTCAGCTTCGTACTGGTCGCGGCCACCGTGCTCGCGCTGTTCCTGCTCGGCTGGCGCGCGGCGATCCGAGCGCTGAACTGATAGGCCGCCCGCGATAGCGCAATCCCTTCGGCGGACGGCTCGGCTCGTGAACCCGAGCGTGGCGATCACGGCTCCGGCGCGGCCAGCGACTGCAACATCCTCGCGGCCATCCGCGACGTGGCATTCCCGCTGTCGATGTCGTTGATGTGCACCGCGAACGCCAGATCGCCCATGTTCGCGATGAGCCAGCCGTCGTCGCCCGCTTTCGCCGCGTAGGCGATCACCGGGTACGGCCGCAGCGGCGACAGGTCCGGGGTGCCGGTGGCTTCGCGGAGCATGGTGCGCAGCCGTTCGGTCAGCTCGCCGCCCAGCGGCGTCAGCTGCGCGTCGGTGCCGCCCGTGCCTGCGACCTCGATCTTCGGCGCGGGCACCTCGCCGCGCGCGATCGACGCCGCCGCGATCGCCATCCCGAAGGGGCTGGCCAGCACCGCGTCCGACCCGCCGCCCTGGCGCACCTGCTCGGCGCTGCGTCCGGCAATGGCCAGTCGTCCGGTCACCTCGTCGAGACCTGGCACCTGGAAGTCGATGCCGATGCCGAGCCTGCTCGCGGCCTCCGCCGCGTCCTGCACCGAAACGTCCTGCGGGGCTTTGCCGTTACCGATGGCCGCGACGGCGCGGAACAGCTCGATATTGCCGCCCACCGGGTACAGGCCGGTGAACGCGATCGGACCGTGCTCGCTGGCGTAGCTGTTCTGCGCGACCGCGACCACCGCGCCGCTGGACGGCTGGATCGCCACGATGGTCGCGGGCGTCCCGACGCTCACCACCGCGTCCTCGGCGGCGCGCTGCAACCGCTGGTCCATGGTGGCGACGATGTCCGGTCCCGGCGGGCCCTGGTAGCCGGCGACCTGGCTGATGAATCGCCCGTCCGGCTCGAAGATCTGCACGCCCCAGCCGGAGTGCTCGTCCTGGCTGGTCTCCCAGACCTTGCGCAGCGCGTCCAGCTGCGGCGACCAGACCCGGCGGTCCGAGGAGATCAGCCGCGGGTGCTTCTCCATCACCACGCCGGGGATCGGCGCCATACGCGGCTCGAGAATCGCGAAGTCGCCCTCGCGCAGGTTGACCGCCACGATCGGCTTGCCCTGCGAGGACGCCAGCTGCTGCATCAGCGCGGGTCCGGTGATCAGCGGCGCGACCGGTTCGATGGCCTTGGCCAGCGCGTCGGTGGAGGCGACCGGGTCAGGCATCCGCGTCGGGTCGAGCTTGATCACGTTGATGACCTGCTCGTGCATCAGCGGCGCGCCGACCATGTCGAGGACCCGCGGTGGCGGGGTCGGCGTGGTGCGCACCAGCTTCACCGTGCGGTTGCCTTGTAACTGCGGCATCACGACCGACGGCTCCCATGAGATCCGCCAGCCGATCGCGAGCTTGCGTATCGTGCCCTGGATGCTGTAGCTCCAGTTCTTGTTCGCGCCGAAGCTCCAATCGACGTCCATGCTGAAGATCGCCGATTGCGAGTCGAGGCCGATGAACTGGGTCTTCTGGTAGTCGACCTTGCCTGGATGCAGACCCTCGAACATTTGCTTCAGGGTTGCCGAAGCGGCGTTCGGGTAGGAGGTGAGCTCCGATGCCTTCTTGTAATCCTGCTTGTCGAGGAGTTCGGTGAAGCGCTCGACGACAGCCGCGGGCTCGCTGGGCTCCTCACGAAACCCGCAGGAGCCCATGGTGACTGCCACAGCCGCCACTCCCGCGAGTGCTAGCGCGCCCCTTACGCGAAAGCGGCGAAATCCCCTCACATCCATGTCGCCCACTCTTCACTCTTGTCACTCCAGCAACAAGACCACCGTACCTGAAATGAATCTCTTTGCGACGTCCCGGTGATCGGGCTGTTACCCATGCTCAGCATTGTCAATTGTGCCCGAAAACGCGTGTCGAAGGTCCCGATCGATAACGGTAGCCAGTCACAAGGCGATAACCGGCGCCGCTACCGTACCTGCCGAAACGCCGACGCGGGCAAGAACCCTCCCGGTCGGTGATCCACCCCGAACAGAGCGCGCCCAGCACGGTGCGACCTCCCAGGAGTACCCCTTCCCCACCCTGTTCACGCAGAGCGGAACCACCGCACACCCTTGCGGCGTAATCTTGTAATCATTGCAACAACTGCAAAGGAGATTCGCCATGAGGCACGAACACCGCGGACGAGGTTTCGGACGCCCCGGCGGCTGGCAGCAGGCCGACCTCCCTGATCCCGCCGATGTGCCCGACTGGTTCGCCGGAAGATTGCCCAGCGACTGGTTCGTCGGCAAACCGGTCATCGAAGTCGACCGTGACGAGATCGTCGTCATCGGCGAACTGCCACTGCCCAAGCCCGAGGCCTCCGACGCGCCCACCGAGAAAATCCCGGCCGCGACAAAAGAGGGCGCCGTCGCCCGCTTCCGCGAATCCACCCGTCCGGCGCGGATGCAGATCGCGGGCGAGGCCCAGCACCGCTACGGCCGTAACGTGGCGTGGGGCGTTTCGGTGGACGGGGAACGAATCATGTTCACCCAGCTCGCCGTTCCGGTGATGACGCGGCTGCGCCAACCCGAGCGAAAGGTGCTCGACACCCTCGTCGATTCCGGCGTCGCCCGCTCGCGCTCCGACGCGCTGGCCTGGACGGTGAAGCTGGCGGGCAAGCACGCCGAGGCATGGCTCGAGGAGCTGCGCACGGCGATGCGCAAGGTCGATGATCTGCGGTCGGAGGGCCCGAAGGGTCTGTGAGCCGGGGGTTCGCGAGCCGGGCGGTCCGGCTCGGCCCGGGCGCGGTTCGGCTTGCGGCCGCGCCCATTAGGGTTGGCCCATGGCCGACATCGCCCCGATCCTGGTCCTCAACGGGCCGAACCTGAACATGCTCGGCACCCGCCAGCCCGAGGTGTACGGATCGGCCACGCTCGACGACGTGGTCGAACTGTGCGAAAGGACCGCGGCGAGGTTCGACAGGAAGATCGCGGCGTTCCAGTCCAATCATGAAGGCGCGCTGATCGATCGGATCCACCAGGCGCGGGGCGCGGAGTCTGCGATCGTCATCAATCCCGGCGGGCTCACCCACACTTCGGTCGCATTGCGCGACGCGCTGGTGATTCCCGAGGTGCCGATCGTGGAGGTGCACATCAGCAATGTGCACGCCCGCGAGGAATTCCGGCACCACTCCTTCATCTCTCCCATTGCCACCGCGGTGATCGCTGGCATGGGAATTCAGGGCTACGCCGCCGCTATCGAATTCCTCGCCACCCGCTGATTCACGCGATACGGAAAACCGGGAAACCCGGTGCGATGGCAGCCAGTTCGGCGTCGCTCGCGTCCTTGGTGACGCCATCGAAGAAGCGGCCGACCTCCCAGCCCCACTTCTCCAGGTACAACCGCAGCACCGGCACCTTGTCCGCGTCGGCCACCTCGGTGGCCGAGAACGGCTGCACCTTGCGCCCGAGCCGCAGCTCGCCCTCACCCGCGACCCGCAGGTTCCGCACCCACTGCGTGTGCCCGCGCGGCGCGACCAGGTAGCTCGTACCGGTCTCGTCCACGAGCAGGTTCACCATCGTCGTCCGCCACTCTCCGCTCTTACGGCCGCGCACGGCGAGCAGCCGCGATCCCGCGATGCTGATTCCGAGCTTGGGCAGCCAGTTGAAGATGCGGTTCATGACGGGGTCGAGGCCGGTGGGGGCGACGTAGCGGGTGGCGGCGTTCATGGCTACTCCTTCGTGAGCACTGCTCTCTGTTGAGAACAATGATCCACGCCTGCGCGCGCAAAGTCAAGAGCAGTGCTCTCTTTTCTGTCAGTGTGGGAGTCCGCGCCACCGCGATGCGACGTACGCCACGAACCACGCGTCAGGCAGCGCGCCGTCGCAACTCGGCGGGCACACCAGCGTGTGGGTGTTGGGCACACCAGCCGAATAGCGCACCGATCGCGATTAGCTACCGCAGTACGCCGTAAACGCTTCGGCCACCGGAGGCCGAATTCGCGTTCACCTCTCGGGAAGTGGAATCAGTTCGAGATGCTCCGCGACCATCGGCTCGGCGGCGCTGCCGCGTTCGGCGACCAGATCGACCCCACCACCGTGCGAGACCAGCCATCTACCACACACGCAGCGCAAATAGCGGACAGAGCGATGCGAGGAAACGAGCATCGGCGAGGACCAGGAGCAGGTGGGGCAGGTGTCGGGCATAGCTAAGGCTGAATAACGAAGAGACGGAAGGCAACGACCAGCGCGGCGTGGCGTCGAACTGATCGGAAAAGCGGGCGGTGACCGGAGAGACGGCGACAGCGTCATCGACGGCCTCGAGATGCTCTGCCCTTCATGAGCTCTGCTGGACGAACTGCGCTACTTCGGGCAAGAATCGACGAGCGCGTACGGGCGCGGTCGCTCGATCCGGATCTTTCGATTTCGCAGGGAGAATTGGTGACGCTTTCCGCAAGAATTGTTCGCCGTATCGAGAACGACTTCTCCGAGGACGAGATCGCGGTCATCACACAGCTTCTCGGGGAAGTCGTGGAAGCGGTCGGCCGCGGCCGCCCGGTGGTCGAGGAGAGGATCGCCGCCGCCATCCTCCTCTACAGCCGAGGGGACGCCGACAGATTCGCTCGCGCCGCGCTCGATGCGCAACAGGACTGGCGGGATCTGATGATCGATGTCGGACTGGCCGATGCGGGCTGGGAACAGCGCATCGATGCGGAATTCGGCAACCCTTGAGCCGCTGACGTTTCCAACCCTCCCATCCCGGACAAGCCGCTAGTATCACGATCGGCAGCTCTGGGAGTTGAGCGGTCGTGTCAGGCGCCGGTAGTTACCGGCCGGGGGAGGTACAGCATTGTGCGCGACGAGTTCGTCGTGGACCGGAACGGGGTCGGCACCGACAACGAGCTCGACGCTCGGAGAGCTCGGGCGTCAGCCGCAGCTCGAACGTTGAACAGGACGGGTATTTTCACCGCCGCCACGGTGCAGCTCGCGAAGTACGGATCGGCGAAGTGACCGACGACTCGAATTCGCTGATCGCCCAACGCGACGACTCCACCGAGTGGTACACCGGCGTCAGCCTCTTCGAATCCGTCAACGACCTCTCCGATGCCATCTCGTCGGGCTCCTGGATCGAGGCGGGGCTCGGCATCGCCGGGATCGGCGCCGAAGTCGCCTCGGTCGTCGTCGACCCGCTCGGCACCCTCGCCTCATACGGCGTCGGCTTCCTGATCGAGCATGTCGAACCGCTGTCCGAAGCGCTGGATTGGGTGGCAGGCGATCCCGACCAGATCGCGGCCTACGCCGAAACGTGGTCCAACGTCTCGGACAAGGTCGGCGAAACCGTTGCCACCCATCGGACGGCGCTCGAGCAGGACATCGCCGACTGGTCCGGAGCCGCCGCGGGCGCCTACAAGGCTCGCGGCCGAGAGACCGCCGACGCACTCGCGGCGGCGCAATCCGCCGCGGCAGCCGCGTCGAACGCGATCGAGATGGCGGGTGGAATCGTCGCCGCGGTCCGAACGACGGTGCGAGACATCGTCGCTCAGGCGGTCGGACGGCTCGCCGCATGGGCGGCCGAAGCCTTGTTCTCGTTCGGTGTGGCCACCCCGGTGATCGCCGCCCAGGCCACCACCTATGTCGCCAAAACCCTCACCACCATCGCGAACCTTTTCCAGAAGCTGGCCAGGACCATGGCCAAGCTGACCCCGCTGTTGAGGCGTCTGAAAGGCGTGTTCGGGGATATCGCGAAGAAGCTGCGTGGCAAGTCGTCCGGGACGGCCGACACGACTCCGGCCGCGGCGAAGCCTCCGAAAGGCAAGCCCGACAACACCGACACGAAACCGCAATCCGCCGACGGCGCAGAGCCGGAGTCGAATGCGCCGTCGAGCAAACCGGATTCGTCCCAGCCGGATACCGGCAAGGCCGACACGGACAAAGAGGCCACGGACCAGGCCCGTAAGAACGACCCGCGGGACAACCAGAAAGAGGCCGATCGGACCGAATGCGGTGACCCGGTGGACGCCGCCACCGGCGAATTCCTGCTCCCGGCGACCGATATCGAGCTGCCAGGGCTGTTGCCGTTGACGCTGAACCGAATGCACCGCTCCGGCTACCGGTTCGGGCGATGGTTCGGGCCCTCTTGGTCATGCACTTTCGATGTTCGGGTGATCGTCGACCAGCAGGGCGTGACCTTCGTCGGCGAGGACGGGCTCCTGCTCACCTACCCGCACGCAGGCCCCGGCGTACCGGTATTGCCCGCCAACGGCGGTCAGCGCTGGCCGATGACGCGCACGGAATCCGGCGGCTACCAGGTTCACGAGCCCGATCGTGAAATCACTTGGCAGTTCTTCCCCTCCGCGGATCGCGTCGGCGCGCTGCTGGACAGCTACTCGATCACCTCGATCGTCGACCGGTACCGCAACCGCATCCTTTTCAGCTACGACGCCGACGGCAACCCCGCCGAGGTGTCGCATTCCGGTGGTTACCGGGTGCGCGTGGACACCGCCGACGACCGCATCACCGCGCTGACCGTCCTAGGCGCGAATCCGACAGACGCCGAGACCAAGGTCCGTGAATTCGTCTACGAGTCCGGCGAATTGGTGTCGGTGACCAACGGCGTCCGCGCTGTCACCAGGTTCACCTACGACGACGAGCACCGCATGCTGTCGTGGAAGGACTCCAACGGCAACCAACTCGTCAACATGTACGACGAGGCTGGTCGCGTCGTCCGGCAGCGTGGTAACTCCGGCATCGTCAACGCCGAATTCGACTACTTCACCTCCCATGACGGCGCCACCCGACGGACCCTGCACACCGACTCCCTCGGCGCCACCACCACCTACGTCTTCGATGCCGACCTGCGGCTACGAGAACGCGTCGATCCCGGCGGGGCGTGCACTCGCACCGAATACAACTCCGACCGTCGCCCCACGAAAGTCATCGGCCCCGACGGTGCGACGAAGACATACCGCTACAACGCTGACGGCGACCTAACCACCATCGTTCGCCCCGACGGTCACCGGATCGACATCGACTATCACGCCCGCGATCGGCCATGCCGTGTCGTAACCGCGGACGGCGCTGTCTACCAGCAGGAATACGACGACAACGGCGACCGCGTCGCGGTCATCGACCCGGCCGGAATCCGCACCGAATACACCTACCACTCCACCGGTGCGATCGCCACGATCAGGCAAGCCACCGGTGCGATCACGAATATCGCGGTCGACGGCGCAGGGCTGCCCATCGCGGTCACCGACTCAGGCGGCGGTCACACACGTGTCGACCGCGACCACCTCGGTCGGCCGGTCAGCGTCACCGATCCCCTAGGCGCGGTCACCCGTTACCAATGGAACGGCGAAAGCAAACTCCTGCGCCGCACCGGTCCCGAGGGTCAGGACGAGTTATGGAGCTATGACGGCGAGAACAACCTCGTCCTGCACGCCGACCCCAACCAGGGCATTACCCGCTACCAGTACGGCGCGTTCGACCTGCTCAACCAAAAGTGGGATCCGACCGGTGCGGTCACCCGATACACCTGGGATACCGAACAGCGACTCACCAGCGTAATCAACCCTTTGGGGCAGACCTGGCGCTACATCTACGACCCCGCCGGACGCCTGATCTCCGAAACCGACTACACCGGCGCCACAACCACTCTCACTCACGACCGGGCGGGACGCGTCGAGACGGTCACTCCCGCGACCGGAGTCACCCGGCGCTATTCCTACGATTCGCTCGGCCGCCTCACCGGCATCGAGGCCGACACGGGCGAATGGTTGTCGTACTCCTACGACCTCGCCGGGCGAACCCGCACCGCTGTGTCCGGGGCCGGCGACACGACCGTTCACACCGTCGAGTTCGGCTACGCCGCCGACGGTCGGCTCATCGCGCAGCGTGTCGACGGACGACTCCCGACGATCTACCACTACGACGAAACGGGGGCGCGCACCCGCCGCACCAGCCCCACCGGTTCCGAAACCCACTGGCGGCACGACATCACCGGCCGCGTCCGAACCCTTGCCACGGACGGCCACAGCATCGAATTCACTTACAATCCGGCGGGTTGCCTCACGGCATGGGCCGTCGACGCCCTCACCATCGCCCGAAGGGTGAGTAGCACCGGCCTGCTCACCGCCCAAGACGTCATCGCCGTACCGCGCGCTCTGGCTCCGGACACGAACCTCCGGCCGGTCGCCGATCCGGCGGCACGCCCCATCCGCCACGACGAATACACCTACCGCGCGGATGGATACCCCGTCTGCCACAGGACGATTCGCCCCGGTAAGAACCCACGGCACCGCCGCTACGACCTCGATCGAATCGGACGCGTCACGGCGGTCGTCGACAACGGCACGACCACAGAGCAATACGCCTACGATCAACTGAACAACGTCATACGCGCCCAAACATTCACGGCCTCAGTGAATTTCACCGATGCCGAAGCTACCGGTCCGATCACCGTCGAACATGCTCTGGACACGAACGGCGGACGCCGCGAATTCCATAACAACCTTCTGGTCCGAGACGGCCGCACACGGTATCACTACGACGCCGCAGGGCGTCTCGTCCGAAGAACGCGCACCCGCCTCTCCCGTAGACCGGATGTCTGGCATTACCGCTACAACGCCTTCGACCAGCTCACCGACGTCTGGACTCCCGACCACCGACACTGGCACTACACCTACGACGCGCTCGGCCGCCGCACCACCAAACAACACATCAGCGGCGACCACACCGCCATCCCAGACCGGACCGACTACACCTGGGACGGCACCCACCTCATCGAAGAAACGACCGCGCGGTCGACGACGCGGTGGAGTTACCAGCCGGGCACATACACTCCCCTCACCCAGGCCACCGAACAGTCGGCATACGACCGCGAATTCTTCGCCGTCATCACCGATTTGGTCGGTACACCGATCGAGCTGATCGATCCGAGCACCGGCGACACGGCCGCCACCGCCACCATCGATCTGTGGGGCCGCGCCGGCTGGTACGGCACCGCGAGCACCCCCCTCCGGTTTCCCGGTCAGTACTACGACGCCGAGACCGGCCTCCACTACAACCATCACCGCCAGTACGACCCGGGTACCGGACGCTTCCTCACCCGTGACCCTCTCGGACTCGCGCCTGCCGCCAACCCCAACACCTATCCCCACAACCCCACGGCATGGCTGGATCCACTCGGCCTGTCCTGTACCGACAATCCTTCGAGTCCTCGGATTCCAGAGGGCGAGATACCGGTCATAGGCCGCCTGCAAGACACGAGCGTCGCCATCGACTGGCCGGGGCATCACGTACTGGACGTGGACGACTGGACCCTGGAGCTGAACGACCAATGGGTCCAATCGATCATCAACGAGAACCGCGTGGTCTACGTGGCGTCGCCGCAGACCCCTGCGACGTTGGTGCACCCGACACACGGTCAAACGGTTTTCGCTCGTGAGCTCGAACAATTCAGGAATGCGGGCTATCGGCAGGTCGGCGACTACCTGTTTCCCCCTGGCAGCTAGCCGGCTCGACACGCCACGACCAAGATCGGCCGTCGAATAAAGCATTGTTCCCTCGAGATGTAGTAGTTATGCTACGAATCATCTGGTCCACACAACGGGAGGGTGCCATGACTGTGGGCGATGGCGTCGTGATCCAAGTCGAGGGTCTGCGAATGCGGTACGGCGCGAAAGACGTCCTGCACGGTGTCGGCTTCCACGCTCGGCACGGTGAAGTGCTGGCCCTGCTCGGGCCCAACGGCGCGGGCAAGACCACCACTATCGAGATACTCGAAGGCTTCCGCATCCGGTCAGCGGGGCGGGTCGAGGTGCTCGGCGCCGATCCGGCGCACGGCGGCGAGGATTGGCGCGCCCGCATCGGCGTCGTCCTGCAATCGTGGCGCGATCACGGCAAATGGCGTGTGCGCGAACTGCTTTCCAATCTCGGCGGTTACTACGCGCCGTACGGCACCGAGCGAATCCGCAGGCCGTGGGATACCGACGAACTCATCGAGGCCGTCGGCCTGACCGAACAGGCAGGCACGAAGATCATGTCCCTGTCCGGCGGTCAGCGACGCAGGCTCGACGTGGCCATCGGCATCGTCGGCCGCCCGGAACTGCTGTTCCTCGACGAGCCGACGGCCGGTTTCGATCCCCAGGCCCGGCGCGAATTCCACGACCTCATCCACCGTTTGGCCGACGAACTGCAAACCACGATCCTGCTCACCACGCACGATCTGGACGAGGCCGAGAAGCTGGCCGATCGCATCCTGATCCTGGCGGGCGGGCGGATCATCGCGGACGGTTCGGCCGACGAACTGTCCCGCCGCATCGCGGGCGAAGCCGAGGTGCGCTGGACTCGCGACGGCCAGCGCTTCGTGCACACCACCACCGAGTCGACCAAGTTCGTCTACGAGCTGTTCAAGCAGTACGGCGAGGAGATCGGCGAACTCGAGGTGCGGCGCGCGTCGCTCGAGGACACGTATATGACACTGGTGCGGCAGTTCGAATCCGGACAGCTGGAGAACGAGGTCCACGCCTTGGAGGAGGTGACGCGATGAACCCGATCACGAACGCGGTCCGCGCGGGCTTGGCTCGCGGAGTGATCGAGTTGCGCCAGACGGTGACCAACGGCCAGGATCTGTTCGGCTTGCTGTTCTGGCCGGTCATCATGGTGGTCGTGCTGATCTTCATGCGCGACGCGACGTTCGGCTCGAGCGGCTTCATGCTCGGGACGCTCGCGCTGCCAAGCATTCTCGGCATGCTGATCTCGTTCAACGGCATCTTCGGCATCGCCCAGCTGCTGAGCATGGAGCGCGAGGACGGAACCTTGTTGCGCGCCAAGGCGACTCCGAACGGCATGGTCGGCTACCTGGTCGGCAAGGTGGTCACGGTGTCGGGCTGGGTGCTCGTGCCGTTCGTCATCGTGCTCGTTCCAGGATTGTTCGTGGTGGGCGATGTCGCGCTGAACACCGCGGGCGCGTGGCTGTCGCTGATCGGCATCGTGCTGCTCGGCATGCTGGCCACGCTGCCCATCGGCGCGTCCATCGGTTCGCTGTTCGCCAACCCGCGCGGGGTGGGTTTCGCGTCCATGCCCATCATGGGCCTGGTCGCGGTATCGGGCATCTTCTACCCGATCACCTCGATGCCGGGCTGGGTGCAGGGAATCGCCCAGTGCTTCCCGATCTACTGGCTCGGCCTCGGCATGCGCGCGGCGATGTTGCCGGACGAGGCGGCGGCCGTCGAACTCGGCGGCTCCTGGCGACACATGGAAACCATTGCGGTGCTTGGTATCTGGGCCGCTGCGGGATTCGTCCTCGCGCCGATCCTGTTGCGCAGGATGGCTCGGCGGGAATCGGGTTCCAGCGTCGCCGCCCGACGCGAGAAGGCCATGCAGCGTGCCTACTGAGGTCATCTACAACCGGATCGCCATGCTGCGCGCCGAGCGCGGCATCTCCCGGCGCGAGCTGGCGGAGGCGCTCGGCGTGCACTATCAGACGATCGGTTACCTCGAGCGCGGCGAATACAGCCCGAGCCTGCACCTCGCGCTGCGCATCGCGGAGTACTTCGAGGTGGCGGTGGAGGTCGTGTTCTCCACCGCCCCGTTCCCCCGTCTCGGCTCCGGGTCCGAAACCGCTTGAGTCAGTGGGCGAATGCTGCTCCGAGGCCGATGACGAACACCGAGCGAGACGCGTCCGGGCGGCTCACACCGCGTCCGCCGCGCGCTCGCCCAGCATGAGCTCGTAGGTGGAGACCGCCCTGCCGCGCTCCTCGCTGGCGGCGATGGCCTTGCGCCAGAACGACTGTGCGGTGTGCGAGAAGGTGGCGTCGACGCCGACCTCCTCGCTGGCGTCGATGATGTGCTGCGCGCCCGCGTCCATCATCTTCAAACTGGCCAGGTCGGCCCAGCCGCCCGCCTGGTTGGCGACGGAGAACTCCTGCATGAAGTACGGGAACGCCTCGCTGGACCGCACCGCGAACGGCACGAACTGCGCGATGTCGTGGCCCGACTTCGCGATCACGGCGGTGGCCTGGTCGAAGGCCAGCAGCCACGGGTGGAAGATGACGAGCAGCGCCTGGTAGAAGATCTGGGCCAGACCGTCGTCCTCGCCGAGGTACTCCTGCGGGCTCAGCGGGCGCAGCAGCTCGGCGTGCGCGTCGAACACCTCGCGCGGACCGCTGTAGAAGATGTAGGACGCGGGATGGGTGATGTTGTCGCCCGCCGACATGACGCCGCCCGAGATGAACTGGGCGCCGCGCTCACGCACCCACGCCGCGCCACGGCGGGCTTTCTCCGGCGAATCCGACGACAGATTGGCGATCACCTTGCCCGCCAGCCGGTCCTCGGCCTGGCCGAGCACGTCGTACATGGCGGCGTAGTGGGTCAGGCTGAGCACGGTCACCTCGTTGGCGTCCAGCGCGTCGGCGACCGTCGCGGCCCGCTTCGCGCCGAGTTCGACCATCGCGTCGACCTTGGCGGTGCTGCGATTCCAGACGGTCACCTCGACGCCCGCGTCGAGGAAGGCCCGCACCATCGCCTGGCCCATCGGACCGAGGCCGATGACGGAAACGGAACGGGTGGACTGCTCGGACATTGTGTGCCCCTTCGGTTCTGGATTGCTGGTTCGCGGCGCCGGAACCGATGGTCGTCTGCGCAGGTAGAGTCGACAAGACCGTACGTCGAGGTGGGGATACTTACCTCGAGGTCCGAAATATGGTCAGGAGGTCGGCGATGAACGGCAAGAGTGACGCGGATCACGATGTGTGCGGCATGTCGGTCGCGATCGACGTCGTCGGCGGCAAATGGAAACTGCACCTGATGTGGGTGCTCGGCGCGGGCCCGCAACGCTTCGGCGAAATCCGGCGCCTGCTGGAAGGCGTCAGCGAGAAGGTCCTCGCCGAAAATCTGCGCCAGCTGGAGTCGAGCGGCGTCGTGCACCGCGAGGTGTTCCCGGAGATCCCGCCGCGCGTCGAGTACTCGCTGACCCCGATCGGCCACGAGCTCGCGGCGGCGCTGCGCCCGCTCGAGGAGTGGGGCGACAAGCACCGGGTGGAACTGCTCGGGAATCTCGCGTCGGTCGGCTGAGGACACAGAAGAACCCACAACGCGGACTGCCGCGGCGCGCGGTGGTTCGAGCTCGAGCCGAGAATGTGGGAATGAATCCTGCGCCACGGGTGCTGCTCGCGCCCGACAAGTTCAAGGGTTCGCTGCCCGCATCGGCGGTAGCGGGCGCGCTGGCGGCCGGGATCGCGGCGACGCGACCGGACACGGAGATCCGGCAGGTTCCGGTCGCCGACGGCGGTGAGGGCACCGTCGACGCGTTCGTCGCCGCCGGATGGGAGCGGGTCGAGTCGATCGCGCCGGGGCCGACCGGCGTGCCCGCGCCTGCGTCCTACGCGGTGCGGGGCGATACCGCCGTCGTGGAGTTGGCCGAGGTCGTCGGCCTGTCGAAACTGCCTGGGGAACAATTCGATCCGCTCGGCGCGGGGACCGAGGGGCTCGGCGTGCTCATCGCCGACGCACTGGAGCGTGGCGCCACGCACATCGTGCTCGGCTTGGGCGGCAGCGCGTCCACCGACGGTGGCGCGGGTCTGCTGCGCGCGCTCGGCGTCCGCGTCCTCGATGCCGAAGGCCGTGAATTGCCCTCGGGCGGAGGCGCTTTGACCTGTGCGGCACACATCGATCGCGGCGGATTGCACCCCGCGGCGGCCGCTGCCCGCTTCACGCTCGCTTGCGATGTGGACAATCCGCTGCTCGGGCCGAACGGCGCGGTCGCGGTGTACGCGCCACAGAAGGGCGCCGACGCCGCACAGCGAGCGATTCTCGAAGCGGCGCTGACTAATTGGGCGCGGCTTGTCGGCACGGAATTCGCCGAGAGGCCGGGTGCCGGAGCGGCGGGCGGCACAGGCTTCGGCGCGCTCGCGGTGCTCGGCGCACAGGTGCGCAGCGGCATCGAGGTGCTGCTCGAACTCCTCGACTTCCCCTCGCTGCTCCGCGACGCGACGCTCGTGGTGACGGGCGAGGGCTCGCTCGATACCCAAAGCCTGCACGGCAAGGCACCCATCGGCGTCTGCGCGGCGGCGCGCGCCGCCGGTGTCCCGGCCGTCGCGGTCGCGGGCCGCGTTCAGCTCGAACCGGACGCACTGCGCACCGCAGGCTTCACCGCCTGCTACTCGCTCAGCGACTTGGAACCGGACCCGACTCGCTCCATGGCTAACGCCGCACAACTGCTCGAACGAATCGGCGTCCGCATCGCCGAGCGGCACCTCTGAACGGCACACGACACCAGCTCATTCGACATCCGAACAGCGCATTTCCACCGCATGGCGCCGGACCTGCCATATCGGGCGTCGCACACCTTCCGCACACCTCGCAGAGGCTCTGCGGTCTGCGAGGCGTGCAAAGGCTATGCGACCCCGGACCTGGGCGGGAAACCGGGAGGTACAGGCGTCACCGGCTCGGCAGCGGCGCCTGTTCGGCGTGGCTGATGGTGACCTCTCCGGTGCGCAGATACGTGAGCACCGCGTCGTCGACCGCGGGGTTGCCGCGGCCGAAGGTGCCGTGGTCGCCTCCTTCGACGGTGATCAGCGAACCCTGGAGCGCCCGTGCCATCGCCGGGCCGCCTTCGTATTGCGTGAGTGCGTCGTATCTGCTTTGCAGCAGAAGCGGTTTCGTGCGCAGGGCGGCGCCGCTGAGCGGAACCGGTTCGGCGACGGGCCGCCAGCCTCCGCAGCTGAGGCCGGCGCGAACCAGGTCGGCGCGGGCGTCCATGGCGTTGCCGCCGGAGGCGATGGTGCCGATGGCTGCGCCGATCAGTTCCGGGCGGCCCGGCACCGCGTTCTCGTTGCAGGTGATCGCGGAGAAGACGAAGCGGCCGGTGGGGTCGGTGGCGGTGGCGCCCTCGATGGCGAGCAGCCGCTGCACGTTGGCGGGATCGCCGTTGGCGTCGGACATCGCTCGCGCGAAAGTCGGCCAGAACGAACGAGTGTAGGTCGCCACCGCGGTCGCACCGACCAGCGGCACCTGTGCCGAGCCGCCGCCGGAGATCAAGGTGCGCAACAGGTTCTGGAGTTTGCCGCCCTGTTCGACGGTGCCGTTGAAGCCGTCGCGGGCGAGCTCGGCCAGCGGCTCGGGCAGTTCGCCCGGCAGGTCGGCCACGCTAGCGGGCGGCGGCGTCAGATTGGCGTACCAGCCGCCGCCCTGCGCGGAGACCAACCGCACCCAGTTCTGGTAGACGCGCAATGCCGTGTCGCCGAGCCGGTAATCGCCGTTGTGCTCGGCGATCCAGGCGAACAGGTCGTCGAGGCGCTGCTTGCCCGCGGCCTGTTGCTGGGCGAACTCCTCGTTCCACACCCAGTCCGGGTGCACATTGGAGTCGAGCACCATGCGCTCCACCCGGTCCGGGAACAGCGAGGCGTAGACCGCGCCGAGGTAGGTGCCGTACGAGGTGCCGAGATAGCTGATCCGCTCGATGCCGAGGGCGGCGCGCACCGCGTCCATGTCGCGGGCGGTGTTCTCGGTGGTGATGGTGTCCAGGTAGCCGGGCTGCGCGGCGTCGCAGGCCGCTTTGATCTCGTCGCGGCTACCACCGCCGATCGAAACCTGCTGTCCCTCCGCATTTTCCGGGCCGGATGCACAGCGCAGCGGTGTAGCCCAGCGCAGCCCGCGCGGCTGCACGGCGACGCGGTCGTAGTGGGCGTTCAATTCGGCGGGCACGACCTCGAGGCGCTGCGCCCAGAACCCGAGCGCGTCCGCACCGGGACCGCCCGGGTTGGCGAAGATGAGGCCGTGCCGTTCGCCGGTGGCGGCGATCCGGCTGACGGTGAGATCGATACGCGGGCCGTCGGGTTCGGAGTGATTCATCGGCACGCTGATCACGGCGCACTGCGCGCCCGATCCCGCCGGCACCGAACCCTCCGGGCAGGATCCGAAAATCGGTGCGGCGCTAGCGAATCCCGTCACCACCGATCCGGCGAGCAGTCCGGCCGCGGCGAGCGCGGCGGCCACCCGTGAAATACGCGTCCTCATCATGTTTTCGCACCTCCGCCGAACCGCCGCTCTCGGCAAAGCGCACGGCGCGACCAAGAGCATTCTGGTCGGGCCGTCGCCGGGTAGACAAGTCGAACGGGCGATTTCACACCGGGACGCGTTGCGATGTCTCGCCGAAGGGCGCACCGGAGTAGCGTCGAGCCATGTCGACCGAGATCCGCAACAATATCGCCCTGGAACGCTTCGAGATCTACGTCGACGGTGCGATCGCCGGATACGCGGAGTACCAGGACACCGCGTCCGAGCGCGCGTTCGTGCACACCGAGATCTACCCGGACTACGAGCGGCAGGGCTACGCCACGCAGTTGATCGGCACGGCGCTGGCCGGCACTCGGCGCGAGGGGTTCGGCGTGCTGCCGATGTGCCCCTTGGTCCACCATTTCGTGCAGACACATCCGGAGTACATTGCCGCGGTGCCGCAGTGGGCCAGACAGCGCCTCGATCTGCCGCAGTGACTCAGTAGTTCGCGACGGCGCCGTCGAGTGCGAGCTGTAGATCCGCGTGCACCAGGCGCGCGATCTCCGCGGGCTTGCCCGGCAGGTCGGCGATCGGCGACTGGAAGTAGAAACTGGCCGACTTGGCCTCTTCCTTCGTCGGCTCGATCTTCGGGTCGGGACGCGGGCCGTAGCTCAGGCCGAGGCTGACCAGCGTCGGCTGCACGCCCAGCTTCATGGCGCGGAACGCGATGTGCCCGATGCCGCTGCCGACGGACTGCACCTTGGTCGGGTCGACATCGTTGCACGTACCTTCCGGGAAGACCGCGATGTGATCGCCGCGCGCGAGGCGTTCCGCGCAGACGTCCATCATGCGCTGTCCCGCCGCGTTCACCGCTCTGATGCCGTGATCCTTGCCGCGGAAGACCGGGATGCCGCCCATCATGTCGACCTTGCGCCGCTGGTCGGGGTCGATGAACAGCTCGTCCTTGGCCAGCACCCGCACCCGGCCGATGATCGAGCGCAGCGGGCTGCGCCAAGCCGCCGCGGCGACCGTGTACGGATCGTTCTGCGAAAGATGGTTGATCGCGAAAATGATCGGCTTGCCCGACCTGGTCAGCGCCCGCACCGCTTCCTTGGCCCGCTCGGCATAGCTGACCCGGGGATGGTAGCGGCGTCCCAGAAGGGCATACGCGGCCATCGCCTTCAGCCGGTTCTGCCGGTGATCGCGGTAGTAGTCGTACACGGCGTCACTGTTCTCGAGGATCACCTCGGGCGCTTCCATAACGCCGACTCTACGACGTTGCGGCGTATGTGCCACATCGGGCGGCGGACCGCCGAGCCGGTGCGGAAAATTGACTCAGACAGTTACCGCCGTTTTTGTCCCGACGTGAACTTCGGCCGAAATCAAGGGGCCTGGAAACGAGCACTGCGGCGCACAAACTGCGATGATGTGCGAGTGGCACGCGGAGACGACCCGGATGATCGGAAAACTCACGGCGGGCACGGTGACCGTCGCCGTCGCGATTTCCGGCGCGGCGAGCAGGCGGTACGGGCGGGCACCCTGCTGCTGGCGACGACGGATCTGGTCGAACCGACCTTCCGAAGAACCGTCGTGTACATCATCGAGCACAACGACTCCGGCAGCCTCGGCGTCGTACTCAACCGCCCGACCGACACCGCGGTGCACGACGTGCTGCCGCGCTGGGCCGATCTCGCCACCACACCGCGCACCCTGTTCAGCGGCGGGCCGGTGAAACGGGACGCCGCGCTGTGTCTCGGCACCCTGAAGGCAGGCGCCACCACCGCGGGCGTGTCCGGCCTGCGCCGGGTCGACGGTCGCGTGGTTCTCGTCGATCTCGACGCCGATCCCGATCGCATCGCCCCGCTCGTCGAGGGCGTCCGGATCTTCGCGGGCTATTCCGGCTGGACCTTCGGTCAGCTGGAGGGTGAGCTGGAGAACGACGACTGGATCGTGCTCTCCGCGCTCTCCTCCGACCCGATCAGCACGGGCCGCTCCGATCTCTGGGCGCATGTGCTGCGCCGCCAGCCGCTGCCGCTCTCGCTGCTGGCCACCCACCCGATTGAACTGGAACGCAACTGAGCTCGTGTACTCCTCAGACGAGAAGGAGTCCACATCGTGAAGCGCAAGAACTGATCCGGTGAGTGCATGGGTAACTCACCGGGCACGCCGGACCAACCTCGGCCGAACGACGCTACCGCGGCGAACCGCGAGTCCGCGGGCGCGTCGGGCGACCAAGCCGAATTGATGCGCGTGCTGTACGAGGAGCACGCGCCCGCGCTGTGGCGCTACACCCTCGGCCTGGTGCACGACCCCGGACGCGCCGAGGACATCGTGCAGGAGACCCTGTTGCGAGCGTGGCAACGTCCGAACGTGCTCGATCAGCAGACGATGTCGGCGCGCGCGTGGTTGTTCACGGTGGCCCGCAACCTGGTGGTCGACGAGCATCGCAGCGCGCGCAACCGCAGGGAGTTCCGCACCGACAACCCGCCCGAACAACCGGCGCCGGATCAGGCCGATCGGACGTTGGACGGCTGGCTGGTCGCCGACGCGCTGGCCCGGCTCAGCAGCGACCACCGGGAGGTGATCGTGCGCGCATACTATCGCGGCCTGTCGACCCACCAGATCGCGGCCGAACTGGAGATTCCGCCCGGCACCGTCAAATCCCGCATGCATTACGGTATGCGGGCGCTGCGGCTGGCTTTGCACGAAATGGGGGTGACGAACCGATGACGGACGTCGCCGACGACTACACGACATGGGACGCGCCGTACGTCCTCGGCTCCCTCACCGGCGGCGAGCGCCGCGAATACGAGGAGCACCTGACCCGTTGCCCCGACTGCCGCAACGCCGTCGCCGAACTCGCCGCCATGCCCGGCATGCTCGCGCTGGTGCCGGCGGAGACCGCGCTCGGCATGATCGGGATGCCCGACGGTGCGGTACTCGAAGCGTCGCCTCCGGTGCCCGACCTCCTGCCCAAGCTCGCCGCGGCCGAACGGCGGCGCAGGCGGCGCGGCCGATGGGTCGCGGTCGGCGGTGCGGTGGCGGCGGCCGCGGCCGCCGTGGCCATCGCCGTCCCGATGATCGAAACGACGCCCCAACCCGCACCGCCGGTCGCCGAGCAGGTGATCGCGGAACGGTCGATGAGCCCGCTCGAGGCGACCCCGATCTCGGCCAGCTTCAAGCTGATGGCCGACGGCGATCGCGCCCGCGTCGTGATGACCTGCACCTACGGGGAGAGCGACCTGCAATACACCTACAAGTACACGCTGCTGGTGACCGGCGCCGACGGGAGACAGCTCGAACTGGACCAGTGGCCCGCCGGACCCGGCACCGTGCTGACTGTCGACCGCACCATCGATATGTCGCCCGAGCAGGTGCAGAAGGTGGAGATCAAGTCGGCGGCGACCAACAAGATCGTTTTGACCGGAACGATCTAGGACGTCGAGGTGTCAGCCGACATCGGCCCGCACCCGCCCGCAAGACGAATTCCCCCGCCGGAAGCTTCCGGCGGGGGAATTACCTTGTTGCGCAGCGTGATCAGGCGATCTGCTTGCGGAACCGCGACATCGACCACACGTAGCCGACCAAGCCCAGGCCCGCGCACCAGGCGATCGAGATGATGCCGTTGGCGCCGATCTCGGTGCCCATCAACAGCCCGCGCAGCGTCTCGGTCACCGGCGTGAACGGCTGGTACTCGGCGAACTGGCGCATGCCGACCGGCATGGTGTCGGTGGCGACCAGGCCGCTGCCGAGGAACGGGAGCATCACCAGGGGAAACGGCATGTTGCTCGCGCTCTCCGGTGTGGGCGCGACCAGGCCGATCGCCACTCCCAGCCAGGAGAACGCGAACATCACCAGGCCGATGAGACCGAACACCGCGAGCCATTCGACCGGGTTCGCGTTCGGGCGGAACCCGACCAGCAGCGCCACCGCGACCATGAGTACCACGCCGATCAGCGCCTGGATCAGCGCGCCGACGACCTGCCCGGCCAGCATCGACGACTGCGAGATCGCCATGGTGCGAAAGCGATTCACGATGCCCTTGGTCTTGTCGGTGGTGATGGAGACCGCCACAGAGACCGTCAGGTAGGCCGGAAGCATGAGCATCATGCCCGGGGTGAGGTAGTCGATGTAATTGCCGCCGGAGGACTTCTCCAGCGCGCCGCCGAACACGAAGGTGAACACCAGCATCAGCACGACCGGCATCACCAGGATGCTGAACGTCATCGCGGGATAACGTTTCACGTGCAACAAATTTCGGCGCAGCATGGTCGCCGAGTCGGCGAGGGCAAGCGAGGGAGTACTCATCGCACGGTCTCCTTATCGGCGGTGGGGTGCCCGGTGAGGGTGAGGAATACGTCGTCCAGGTTGGGGGTGTGCACGGAGAGGCCTTCGACCTCGATCCGCGCATCGTCGAGCCGATCGAGCACGGAACGAAGCGATTTCACGCCGCCGTCGCTCGGCACGGCGAGAGTCAGTTCGCCGTCGCCTTGCGAATCGACAACGCGGGTGGTCTCTCCGAGTGCCAGCGCCGCCGCTGAGAGCGCTGCGGCCGTGGCGAATTCGAGGCGTATATGCCCGCCGGGCACCAGCCTCTTCAACTCCGCGGCGGTGCCCTCCGCGACGATGCGTCCGCCGTCCAGCACGGCGATCCGATCGGCGAGCTGGTCGGCCTCCTCCAGATACTGCGTGGTGAGGAAGACGGTCACGCTGTAGTCGTCGACGAGGGCCCTGATGATCTCCCACATTGACCGCCTGCTGCGCGGGTCGAGGCCCGTGGTCGGTTCGTCGAGGAAGATGACGCGCGGGTCGCCGACCAGCGTCATCGCCAGATCGAGACGGCGGGTCATACCGCCGGAGTAGGTCGCCGCCGTCTTGTCGGCGGCGTCGACCAGGTCGAACCGAGCGAGCAGATCCTCGGCCAGGCGTTTGCCTTCGCGCCGCGGCAGGTGGTGCAGATCGGCCATGAGCAGCAGGTTCTCCCGGCCGGTGAGCAGTTCGTCGACCGCGGAGAACTGGCCGGTCACCCCGATCACCGACCGCACCGCGTTGGGCTCGGTGACGAGATCGTGTCCGCCGATGCGGATTTCGCCCGCGTCCGCGCCGATCAGCGTGGTGAGGATCTGCACGGTGGTGGTCTTGCCTGCGCCGTTCGGCCCGAGCAGCGAGAAGATGGTGCCTTCCGGCACGGTGAGGTCGATGCCGTCGAGCACCACGTGCTCGCCGTACGCCTTGCGCAGGCCGAGCGCCGAGATCGCCGGCACGCGATGACCGTTGATCATGGTGATCCTTTCGTGAAAACAAATAACTGAATGCGAATAAGCGCATGTATCACCCGCACCGCCGCCCAATGGCGGTGCGGTGTCGCTATGGAACGCTGTTCGGTTGTCGCGGTGGATTTTTCGCGCGGACCACGCCGTGAGTGGTTCGCGCGACTACGACCCCCTAGATGTCGAGGTCCTCGATCTGCGGATGGTCCGCGATGTCGGCGACGCGCGCGTAGAACTTGGCGGGCATCTTGTCCTTCAGCTCGGCGAGCGAGTCGGCGATCTCCAAGACGAAATCACCCCAGTCCTGCTCACCTACGCCGAGGAAGCGTCGCCACTGCCGCCAGTCCTTGAAAATGTTCGTGTCAGTGGGGAATTCGGACCAGTTCGAGTACTGCGCGTGCAGCGCGAACTTGCCCTTCCTGGTACGAAACACCCGCAGGTGCTCCATGCGCTTGTCGTTGATGTCGCGCCATTCGCCGAGCAGGCTGCCGGCGAACCGCACCTGCCGAGCACCGTTGTGGCCGACCCGCAGGACCAGCTCTTCGTACCCCTCCTGACGACCCTCCTCCAGCTCGATGAAACGACGCAGCGCCGTGGTCACCGCGCCGGAGAGATTGCCGCCGACCAGCTCCTGCGCGCGCTGGAAGAGCGGTAGATCGTCGTCGGCCACGTAGATGGTCTTGTTGGGCATGGACTCACTATACGTAGATGTATACGTACACGCAAGCACCTCTGCCGAACAGGTTTCTCGGCCGCGAATCGTTCGATGTTGAACCAGCCACCGGACTGATTCGTATCCCTCGTGTACGAGGTATGTGGTCGGCCGGTGCGCACGCGAGCGGCCGACCTCCGCGGAAGGGAGCGTCCATGCCGAACAGGGTCGTGGATCATCTGGTTCGGGCGGTTTCGGCACTCGGCGTGCGCCATATCTTCGGCGTCGACGGCGCGAATATCGAAGACCTCTACGACGCACTGTTCGACTCCGAGGTCACCGGAGTGGTGGCCAAGCACGAATTCTCCGCGGCCACAATGGCCGACGGCTACGCGCGGGTGACCGGTGGGCTCGGCGTCGTCGCGGCGACCTCCGGCGGCGGGGCGATGAATCTCGTTGCCGGACTTGCCGAATCGTACGCGTCCCGGGTGCCTGTCCTGGCGCTCGTCGGTCAGCCGCCGACGGCGCTGGAGGGCCGAGGGGCGTTCCAGGACTCCAGCGGGCGCGCGGGCGCGATCGATGCGGTCCGCCTGTTCGGCTCCGTGAGCCGGTACTGCGCCCGCGTGGAGACGGCGGATCGACTGCAGGACAGTGTCGTCAGGGCAGTCGCCGCCGCCCGGCGCGGTGGGCCCGCTGTCCTGCTGCTACCCAAGGATGTGCAGCAGTCCGGACTCGACGCGGTCCCGCCGTTCCGGATACCGCCGCGAGCGCACCGTCGAGATGTCAGCGGACTCGCCGCGGTGCGCTCCGCGCTCGCCGAAGCGCGAAGTACCGGGAAGATAGTGATCATCGCGGGCGATCAGATCGCCCGCGATGACGCGCGAGCCGAATTGGCCCGTCTCGCAACATCTCTGGACGCTGCCGTGGGAGTGACCCCGGACGCTAAGGACACCTACGACAACTTCGACCCCGGCTTCTGCGGCGTCGCGGGCAGCATGGGTCATCCGGAACTCACCGCCGACCTCCGGTCCGCCGCGCTCTGCCTGCTGATCGGCACCCGGCTGCCCGTCACCGCGCGCGCCGGGCTCGACGATCTGCTCGCGGGCCTCACCGTGGCAAGCGTCGGGGTAGCGCCACCGTACCTGCCCTCGATCCACGCGACGAGCACCGACCTGTCGATCACGCTCGGCGAGCTCGCCCACGAATTCGCTTCCCCCGCAATCAGATCGCACGCCGATCCGGATGCGGCCGCGCTGACGCCGCTCCAGGTGCCGCCGGCGAACGGGCCGGGCCTGCGCTATCGCGAACTCGTCGAGATCATCGGCGCGGCGCTGCCCGACGGCACCGACGTCTTCGCCGACGCGGGCAACACCGGCGCCGCCGCGGTGCATCACCTGCGGGTGCCGCGCGGCGGGCGCTTCGTCGTCGCGCTCGGCATGGGCGGGATGGGCTACGCGTTCGGCGCGGGCATCGGCGCCGCGTTCGCCCGACGCGGGCCGGGACACACCGTGGTGATCGCGGGCGACGGATCGTTCTACATGCACGGCATGGAGGTGCACACCGCCGTCCAGCACCGGCTGCCGATCACCTTCGTGGTGCTGAACAACAACGCGCACGCCATGTGCGTCACCCGCGAACAGCTCTACTACCGAGACCGCTACAGCTTCAACCGTTTCCGGCCCGCCTTTCTCGGCGACGGCATCGCCGCCATGTTTCCCGACCTGCCCACCTACACCGTCCGCACCACCGACGAGCTCACCGGCGCGCTCGACCAGTGCCTCGGCACAGCGGGGCCGTCGTTCCTCGCGATCGACTGCGACCCCGACGAGATCCCCCCGTTCACCCCGTTTATCGACACAATCGAGAACTCCAGGAGGACCCCGTGACGACCAGCGCCCTGCCCGCGCTCAGCGACATCCCGGACGACGCCGTACCCGGCGTACTGCGGATCGAGAATTCCGACAAAGACGCGACAACCCCGATCATCATGGACATGCTGCGGTCGGTGTATCCGCACGACCAGATCTTCGGCGATTTCTGTCCGGTCCAGGGCTACATCGCCGCGCCGCCGCGCGAGGTGTACGACTATCTGGCCGACACCAGGTCGCTGGAGGAATGGACCTACAGCCTGCGCGGATTCACCGAAACCGAGGAGAAGGGCCTGTGGCTCGCCTATGACCGGCTCGGCGACGCGACCCGGATATTCACTCGCACGGTGGCCAATCCGGACGCGATGACCGTCGACTACCACTGCGCGTGGGATCAGGGCGAACACCTGTGGATGGTCTACCTGATGCGGGTGGTCGACGCGCAGGTGGTGCTGCACAAGCCGGGTTCGGTCGTGTTGTGGACGAATTGCCGTCATCCGTTCTACGACGAGAACCCCTATCCCGAGACCGCGCCCGCCGGGCGACCGGTGTGGGTCGGCGACTTCTGGGAGATGTTCTCCGCCGGTCACCAGCTCGAGCTCGACAACCTCAAGGCGATCTGTGAATACCGTGCCGCGCACGGTCTTCCGATCAAGCCCGAGTGGATGAAGTGAGGAGTGTAAGCCGATGTACCCGACCGACCCGAATACCTCGCCGATGCCGACCGTCAGCCTGGTCGACGTGGCTTCCTACCTGCCGGGTGAGCCCGTCGACACCGAATACTTCACCCAGTTCGCCCGCTCGGACCGGATGGCCAAGAACGTGATGTTCCGCTCACCGCGCGCTCGCCACCACGTGAGCAGGGACGAAACGGCCGTCGACATGATCCAGCGCGCCGCCGAGCCGTTGCGGGAACGTCATGGGACGCAACTTCTTTCGAACATCGATGTACTGATCACGCACACCCAGCTGCCGGACAATCCGGTGTTGGGCGGCGGTCCCGAGGTCGCCAGGCGACTCGGCATGCGGCCGCGCGTCGTCTACGACATCCACAACGGGGGGTGCGCGGCCTTCGTGAACATGATGGCGTTGGCCCGAATGATCTTGCAGACCAGCGACGCTCGCACCGCGCTCATCGCGGTCGCGCAGAATTGCGCGGGCCCGGTGTTCACCCAGACCGAGATCCGCAAGCTCGCGCAGGCGCCCGTGCCCGGTGACGGATGCGGCGTCGGTCTGCTGGTCAAGGACGACAGCGCACCCGTCCTCGACATCGAATGCCGCACCTATCCAGAATTCGCCGGTGACATGGACTTCTCGACAAACGGCGAGCGCAAGTACTGGGAGCCCGGCGAGGGTCAGGCATGCGTCAGCTTCACCGAATCGAAGGTCACGAAAGTGTTCGCGCGAGGCAATCGGCTGGTGCCGGAGGTGGCGCTCGCGGTGTGCGATCGGATCGGTGTAAAGGGCCGAGACATCGACACTTTCGTCACCAACCAGCCGAACCGGCTGTTCCTGCGCAACTGGCACGACGCACTCGAACTGCCCCCCGAACGGCACCCGGACACCTTCGATCGGTGTGGAAACCTGTTCGCCGCGGCCATTCCCGTCACCCTGGATGTGGAGAACCGGGCCGGTCGGCTGCGCAACGGGTCGGTGGTGCTGATGTCCGCGTTCGCGCACGCGGGTGATTTCGCCGCCGCCGCGGCGGTGCGCTGGGGCGCGGCGGGATGAGCATCCGGTTCAGCGAGGACACCCGGTCCTCGCGGCACCACCGGCGGCCGCCACCGCCGGTGCGGTTCGACCTGTCGCTGAGCGAGAATCCGTTCCCGCCATTGCCTTCCGTGCTGCGCGCCGTGAACGAGGTTTTGGCGCACGCGAATCGGTATCCCGAGTTCCTGCCTAGGCAGCTACCCGGAATCATCGCGCGACACGTCGGCGTGCGGGACGACCAGGTGGTGGTCGGTTCCGGCGCGACCGGGGTGGCCATGCAGATCATGCAGTCCGTCGCCTTCGACGGCGCGGAGATCGTCACCGGCGCGCCGACCTTCGACGGGTACCCGATCATGGCCGAGATGGTCGGGATGACGGTGGTACCCGTGCCGTTGGACGCCGCGGGCAATCAGGATCTTTCCGCGATGCGGCGGGCCATCGACAAGCGGACGGCGGTGGTCGTGGTGTGCCGTCCGCACAATCCGACCGGCACCATCCTGTCCGCGGGCGAGGTGAAGTCGTTCTTGAACGCCGTGCCGAACCGGGTGACGGTAATTCTCGACGAGGCGTACGCCGAATTCCTCGGTCCCGAGGAGCGAATGGACACGCTCGCGCTGCTGCGCAAGCACCCGAATCTGCTTGTGCTGCGCACCTTCTCGAAGGCGTACGGGCTGGCGGGACTGCGCGTCGGGTACGCGTACGGACGGCGCGAGCTCGTCGAGCGAGTGCGGCGGTTGCAACTTCCCTTCGGCGTCTCCGCCAGTGCGCTCGCCGCCGTATCCGCGTCCTATGCGGCCGAACCCGAGCTGACGGCGCGGATCCGGCACATCACGGGTGAACGCGAAGCGTTACGCGACGCACTCCTCGCCTGCGGCCACGCCGTCCCCCGCAGCCACGCCAACTTCCTCTACCTCCCCGGGCCCGGGGTGGCGACGGCGTTGCGGCGAGCGCGGATCGCGGCGAAGGCATACCCGGACGGCAGCGCGCGCATCGCCGTCGGCGACCGGGAAGCGGGGCGCGCGGTGCTGGCGGCGGTGGCGGGATTGCGCTGATGGCGCCATCCCTTCAGCGGACCCGTCCGAAAAACTTTCGCGCACAGCGATGACTCCTCGGACGGTGCTCCGTCCTATTGGTTGAACGCGCTACCAACCCCGCGCGACCGACCAGAAGGACCAGAAATGACGACCGCCAACCCCACCGCCGACTTCTCCGACGACGCCAACAACCGTCCCGGCAAGATCCGCAACCGCGCCCTGTGGACCCTGCAGATCCTGCTCGGCCTGTTCTTCATCATCGCCTCCGGCGGACCGAAGCTCGTTATACCGAACACCCTGACCGACAACGCCCCCGAGAATCTGACCATCCCCTTCGGGCTGCTCATCTTCATCGGAGTCGTCGAGGTCGCGGGCGGTATCGGCCTGATGGTGCCGCGGCTCAGTGCCCTTGCTGCCGCGGGTCTGTCCGTTCTCACCGTGCTCGCCGCCGGGACGCAGGCTTTCATCGCCGACAAGCCTCTGATGGCGATCTTCCCCCTGGTCCTCGCCGCGATCTTCGCCTGGATCGCCTACGAGCGCCGCGCCACCATCACCGATCTGCGCGCCTCGCTCTCACGATGACAAATCCATAAGCGCGACCGGCGCTCGGTGGCCCCCCACCGAGCGCCGGTCGCATTCTCGAATCGATCGCCTGTCGGGTTGGCGGCGATCGAATCCAGCGGCCATCTGGTCCGCGGCACCCCGTCCCCTGGGCGCCGCACCAGATGGCCGTCGTCGCGTCTGGGTGTAAGCGGAGTTCGCGGAGGTGGCCGGGATTGCTCGAGCGGAGCTGCCGCGCGGGATGGGGTGGTTCGATGGAGTGGTGAGGATCCCGCGTCTGCCCAGTCCGCGGCCGAATGCCGCGCCCGCGTCGGGCACCGCCAGCCGGGTGCTGGCGCAGTTCACGATGCGAGGGCGCGACGTCCTGCTGCGGCAGACGGTGATCGATCCCGGGGGCACCAGCGGATGGCACTACCACGACGGCACGCTCCTGGTGCTCGTCGCTCGGGGCACCCTCGACCACCCCGGCTCCGATGGCGCGCCCGTCACGTACCAGCGCGGGCGCGTGTTCCGCGAACCGAGCGGGCCGGAGTACCCGCACGTCGCCCGCAATCTCGGCGCAACGCCGGTCACGCTGTTCGTCCTCTACCTCAACCCGAAGGGCAGCCCGCTCTCGCGCCACATCAGCCCACCGCCTGGCGTCGGCTGACTTCCGAATCTTCGGGGCTCAGCCGCCGCCGCAACCACCGCCGCCACAGCTACTGCCACCTCCGCAACCACCGCCGTCGCTGCTCCCACTGTCGCCGCCACCGCCGAAGTACGCCACTCCACCGGCTCCGGCCGCACCCCACCCGGCACCCCTGCGCCCGCGATTCCGCGGCGAGATCGGCAATGGCGCACGGCGTCGAAGTTTGACGACCCCCACGACAAGGAAGATGGCGCCGACGCCGAAGAACGCGACCGCCGCGCCGAACCCGAACGGCGCGGCGACGGCCATCCCCGCGACGAAGATCACCAGCGCGAAACCGAAGTACATCCGAACCTCCCCCGGACAAAGCCGCCGAACGGCGAGCTGTCACCCAGGGTACCGACGACCACCGACGACAACGCGTGAATTTCCGGTGGTCGAGCCGCCCGCGGCCCCGGAAAATGGCTGGCTTCGGACCGAGGGAGCGGCGAGAATCAGTTCGCGGGCTGGCAGGCGTCGCGCAGGGAACACGCGCCGCAGGACTGACCGCAGCCGCCCACGTCCTCGGCGGGCACCAGGCTCGCGATGGCCTGACCTGCCGCGTTCGCGCCCGCACCCAGGGTGAACAGGGCGATGACGGCGGCGGCGCCCGCGACGATCAGGGCGACGACGCCGCCCGCGGCGTAGGCGACGAGACCGCCTGCGAAGAGCAGCGCGCCCGCAGCGACCGAGGTGGGGGCGGCGACGCGGTTCGCGATGCGGAAGGTCTCTTCGGAGGTGAGAGCGGCTTCGGTGTGCACACCGACGAAGCGGTTGCGCGGGAGCCTGCCGGTCAGTCCGAGCACGCCGGTTGCGATGGCAACGGCGGCCAGCACGAACAGGACGAGGGCTACGACGAACACCTATGCAGGCTAGCGCATAGGCACGCGGCCCGATTTTCGGTCCCTCGGACCGCACGTTCTACCCTGTAATACGAAGTTTGTCCAGGATCGGCGAGAAACAAGAAGGCAGGACCGTGCAGGACAGTCGTGCAACCGAAAGCGATGTACCCCAGCACCGGTACAACGCTGACCTCGCGGGCCGCATCGAGCGCCGGTGGCAGCAGAACTGGGCGGAGCGCGGAACCTTCCACGCGCCGAACCCGACCGGGCCGCTCGCCGGGGACACCCCCGCGGACAAGCTGTTCGTCCAGGACATGTTCCCGTACCCGTCGGGCGCCGGCCTGCACGTAGGCCATCCGCTCGGGTACATCGCGACCGACGTGTTCGCGCGCTACCACCGCATGCACGGCCGCAACGTGCTGCACGCGCTCGGCTACGACGCCTTCGGTCTGCCCGCCGAGCAGTACGCCGTGCAGACCGGCGCGCATCCGCGCGACACCACCGAGTCGAACATCGCCACCATGCAGCGCCAGCTGGACCGGCTGGGTCTCGGCCACGACCGGCGCCGCTCGTTCGCGACCACCGACCCGGAGTACTACCGCTGGACGCAGTGGATCTTCCTGCGCATCTACAACGCCTGGTACGACCTGGAGACCGGTCGCGCCCGACCGATCGCCGATCTGGAGGAGCAGTTCGCGTCCGGCGCGCGGCCCGCGCCGGACGGCAAGGACTGGGCCACCATGTCCGCCGCCGAGCGCGCCACGGTGATCGACTCGTATCGCCTGGTGTACCAGACCGATTCGATGGTCAACTGGTGCCCCGGTCTGGGTACCGTGCTGTCCAACGAGGAGGTCACCGCCGATGGCCGCAGCGAGCGCGGCAACTTTCCGGTGTTCCGTAAGCGCCTGTGGCAGTGGATGATGCGCATCACCGCCTACGCGGACCGGCTGGTCGACGACCTGGACGACCTGGACTGGCCGGAGAACGTGAAGGCCATGCAGCGCAACTGGATCGGCCGTTCGCGCGGCGCCCAGGTGAAGTTCGACTCCGACGCGGGGCCGATCGAGGTGTTCACCACCCGCCCCGACACCCTGTTCGGCGCGACGTACATGGTGCTGGCTCCCGAGCACGAGCTGGTCGACCGGCTGGCCGCGGCGCGGTGGCCGGAGAACACCGATCCGCGCTGGACCAACGAGGGCGCGGCCACGCCCGCCGACGCCGTCGCCGCCTACCGCAAGGCGATCGCGGCCAAGTCGGATCTGGAGCGCCAGGAGTACAAGGAGAAGACCGGCGTCTTCCTCGGCTCCTACGCCATCAATCCGGTGAACGGACACCGGATTCCGATCTTCATCGCCGACTACGTGCTGATCGGCTACGGCACCGGCGCGATCATGGCGGTGCCCGGCCACGATCACCGCGACCACGAGTTCGCGACCGCCTTCGGCCTGCCCATCGTCGAGGTCATCTCCGGCGGCGACGTCACCAACGGCGCGCACGCCGGCGAGGGCGAGCTGGTGAATTCCGAATACCTGAACGGTCTTTCGGTCGAGGAGGCGAAGGCCACCGTCATCGGCAGGCTGGAGGCCGACGGGCACGGCACCGGCACCATCCAATACAAGCTGCGCGACTGGCTGTTCGCCCGCCAGCGGTACTGGGGCGAGCCGTTCCCGATCGTCTACGACGAGCAGGGCGCACCGCACGCGCTGCCGGAATCCATGCTGCCGGTTCGGCTTCCCGAACTGGACGACTTCGCCCCGGTGACCTTCGATCCGGACGACGCGAACTCGGAGCCGTCGCCGCCGCTGGCCAAGGCCACCGACTGGGTGCACGTCGAGCTGGACCTGGGCGACGGGCCGAAGAAGTACCGGCGCGACACCAACGTCATGCCGAACTGGGCGGGCAGCTCCTGGTACCAGCTGCGCTACGCCGATCCGACCAACACCGAGGCGTTCTGCGCCAAGGAGAACGAGCAGTACTGGCTCGGCCCGCGCACCGCCGAGCACGGCGCGAACGATCCTGGCGGCGTCGACCTGTACATCGGCGGCGTCGAGCACGCGGTGCTGCACCTGCTGTACGCGCGGTTCTGGCAGAAGGTGCTGTTCGACCTGGGTGATGTGAGCAGCAGCGAGCCGTACCGGCGATTGTTCAACCAGGGCTACATCCAGGCGCACGCCTACACCGACGAGCGCGGCGCGTACGTGCCCGCCGCCGAGATCATCGAGCGGGACGGCAAGTTCTTCTGGACCACCGCGACCGGCGACGAGATCGCGGTGTTCCAGGAGTACGGCAAGATCGGGAAGTCGTTGAAGAACGCCATCTCGCCGGACGAGATGTGCGATCTGTACGGCGCCGACACGTTCCGCTTCTACGAGATGTCGATGGGTCCGCTGGACACCTCGCGGCCGTGGGCGACCAAGGACGTCGTCGGCGCGCACCGATTCCTGCAGCGGGTCTGGCGTCTGGTGGTGGACGAGGAGACGGGCGCGCTGCGCGTCACCGACGCCGCCCCTTCGGACGAGACGCTGCGTCTTACGCACAAGACGATCGCGGGCGTGGACGAGGATTTCGCCGCGCTGCGCGACAACACGGCGGGGGCGAAGCTCATCGAACTGACCAACCACCTGACCAAGAACTACCCCGACGGCGCCCCGCGCTCGGTGGTGGAGCCGCTGGTGCTGATGCTGGCTCCGCTCTCCCCGCACGTCGCCGAGGAGCTGTGGGAACGGCTGGGCCACAGCGTTTCCCTGGCGCACGGCCCGTTCCCGGTCGCCGATCCCGCGCTGCTCGTCGAGGAGTCGGTGGAGTATCCGATCCAGGTGAACGGCAAGGTGCGCAGCCGGATTCAGGTCCCGGCCGACGCCGACAACGCGGCCATCGAGGCGGCCGCGCTCGCCGACGAGAAGATCGCGGCGCTGCTGAACGGCGCCGCGCCGCGCAAGCTGATCGTGGTGCCGGGCCGACTGGTCAACATCGTCGCCTGATCTCGGCGGCCGTTGCGGCGCTCCAGGCGCGGCGACGGCCGATGGGAGGTTCGGATCAGCGGGCGATCGGACGCAGCACGATCTCGGTCGGGTGCGCGTCGCGCGGGGTCTCCACGGCGTGACGCACCGCGGTCGCGACCGTCTCGGCCGTGAGGAACTCCTCCGGCCGGTACTCGCGTCCCTCGCCCGAGGTGATCTCGCGCTGCATATCGGTGTCGATCCGGCCGGGATGGATGGAGGTCACCCGCAGCGCGGGCTCCTCGAGCCGCAGCGCGTCGGCGAAGGCGCGCAGCCCGAACTTGCTGGCCGCGTACGAGGCCCAACCGGCGTTGGCCCGCAGACCGGCGCCCGAATTGATCAGCACCACATGGCCGTTCGCGGCGCGCAACGCGGGCAGCAGCAACCTGGTCAGCTCCGCGACGGCGATGAGGTTGGCTTCCAAGGTGTTTCGCCACTGCGCCACCGACGATTCGGCGATGGTGCCGAGGTCGGCGATGCCCGCGTTGTGCACGAGCACGTCCAGCCGTTCCACCCCGGCGACCGCCGCGGCGACCGCGTCGTAATCGGTGAGCTCCACCGGCCACGGCGTCGCCTCGGGTAGCTCGGTGAGGATGTCGCGCAACGCTTCTCGCGAGCGCGCGCCGAGCAGCAGTTCGTGCCCTGGCGCGAGTTCGCGAGCGATGGCCGCGCCGAGCCCACGGCTGGCTCCGGTGATCAACGCGGTCGGCTTCGGGGTGCTGGTGACGGCGGTGTTCATGCGCCCCACCGTAGTGGGTGCGCGAAATCCGTAGCACCGCGCGGACCCGTAGCGATGCACGCTTACGTCGGTAAACCAATCTCCACGGACGGGGCAATGCGAGAGTGAGATCCGCCGAACACGACACCTCGGCACGACGCGACACCGCTGAGCGGGCATATCTTCGGGTTGGATCGCAGAATAGGGGGATGGCACATCCGGGTTTCACCCCCACCCAGCTCGCGGCCCGCGCCGCCTACCTGCTGCGTGGCAACGACCTGGGCACGATGACCAGCGCGGCGCCCCGGCTGTACCCGCACATGTGGAGCTGGGACGCGGCGTTCGTCGCGGTCGGCCTCGCTCCGCTCAGCGTGGAACGCGCTGTCGTCGAGCTGGACACGCTGCTCTCGGCGCAGTGGAAGAACGGCATGATCCCGCACATCGTGTTCGCCAACGGCGTGGACGGCTACTTTCCCGGCCCGGCTCGCTGGGAGTGCCGCAAGCTGGCCGCCAACGCGCCCGACGGACCGGACACCTCCGGAATCACCCAGCCGCCGGTGCACGCCATCGCGGTGCAGCGCATTCTCGATCACTCCCGCCGCCACGGCCGCAGCACCCGCGCGACCGCCGAGGAGTTCCTCAACCGCCGCTGGCCCGACCTGGTGCGCTGGCATCGCTGGCTCGCGCACGCCCGCGATCCGAAGGAGAACGGCCGGATCACGCTCTACCACGGCTGGGAATCCGGCATGGATAATTCGCCGCGCTGGGACCGGGCCTACGCGAACGTGGTCCCCGGCGACCTGCCCCCGTACCGACGCGAGGACGTGCTGGTCGTCGCCGATCCGACGCAGCGCCCCACCGACCGCGAGTACGACAGGTACCTGTGGCTGGTCGAGCAGATGCGCCGGGCCGGTTACGACGACTACCTGCTGGCCTCCACCATGAGCTTCGCGGTGGAGGACGTGTTCGTCACCGCGATCTTCGCGCTGGCGTGCGAGGTGCTCGCCAATATCGGCGAGGAGTACAAGCAGCCGAACGCCGACGTGCGCGAGCTGTACTCGTGGGCCGACCGCTTCCGCGCCGGCGTCGTCGCCACCGCGGACGCGCGCACCGGCGCGGCCCGCGACTTCGACGTGCGCGCGCAGCGCTGGATCAACACCGAGACGCTCTCGGTTTTCGCCCCGCTGCTGTGCGGCGGCCTGCCGCGCGACACCGAACGCAGCCTGCTTCGCCTGTTCGAGGGTCCGCGCTATTGCGGCCACCCCGACCTCCGTTACGCGCTGCCGCCTTCGACCTCCCCCGTCGCCAAGGACTTCCGGCCGCGCGAGTACTGGCGCGGACCGGTGTGGCCGGTGATGAGCTGGCTGTTCTCCTGGGTCTTCGCCCGCCGCGGCTGGGCCGAGCGGGCGTTCATGCTCCGCGCCGAGGGGCTGCGGCAGGCCAGCGACGGCGCCTTCGCGGAGTACTACGAGCCTTTCACCGGTGCGCCGCTCGGCAGCATGCAGCAGTCGTGGACTGCCGCGTCGGTGCTGGACTGGCTGGGATGATCGCGGTTGCGATCGCCCGTTGGTAAATAGTCAGCAAACTATTTACCCGTAACACCTTCTCGCCAGAGCGCGTCCACCTAAGGTCGAATGGCATGGATAGCACGCGCTGGAGAGCGACCCGCATTTTTGCGTTGTCCGCGATCACCGTGGGCAGCATCCTTTCAGCGAACGGCCAGGCGGCGGCAACACCGACCGGACCGGACGTCTCGTCCTGGCAGCACGTCGACGGACGGTTCATCGACTGGTTCGCGGTCAAGCGGTCAGGACACGATTTCGCCATGGTGAAGGCCACCGAGGGCATCAGCTACATCAACCCGTACTTCGTCGCGGACAGCGTGTTGATGCGAGCGGCGGGCATCGCCCGCGGCACGTACCACTACGCCAGGCCGCAGTTGCCGCCGGAACCGCAAGCAGCGCTTTACGCCACGATCGTGCTGGGGCAGAACGGTCCGCTCGACCTGCCGCCGGTGCTGGATCTCGAGCATTCCGGCGGCCTGGATCCCGGGGCGCTGATCAATTGGACGCACCGCTACCTCAACACGGTGCAAGCGCTCACCGGCCGGGTGCCGATCATCTACACCTATCCGAACTTCTGGAAGACGGCGATGGCCAATACCAGCGAATTCACCCGCTTTCCGCTGTGGATCGCCGACTACCGCGACAACGACGAGCCCGAGGTGCCCGGCGGCTGGCCGACCTGGACGTTCTGGCAGACCACCGACCGCGGCAGCATCCCGGGCATCGCGGGCCGCACCGATCTGAACGTGTACAGCGGCGCCCAAGGCGATTTCGCCCGCTTCGCCAACATGGGCTGACTCACCGGAGAATGGCGGGCCACCCCCGGGTGGCGAAACCACCCGGGGGACAACCGGTTACACGCCGATCCGGCCGCCGTCCCTCTTCCAGACGACCGCCACCGAGGGCCTCGGCTGCGCGGAACCGCCGTCGGGCCAGTGCGACAACGGGTTTTCCGGAGTGGCGTCGTCGGCCTCGCCGGGGTGCTGCACGCACACGATGACCCGCGATTCGGTGACGATCGGGCCGCAGGTCTCCGCGCCGCGCGGCACCGTCAGGAACTGTTTGGTCTCACCGCGATTCGCGCCGTCGAGCACCACGGAGAACAGGCCGTCGTTGGACTTCAGCGCGTTGCCGTCGGTGGAGATCCACAGGTTGCCGTACGGGTCGAAGGCCAGGTTGTCCGGGCAGGAGATCGGGCTCACCTTGGTCTTGTCGAAGCCGGCGAAGTAGGTGTCCGCCGCGGCCGGATCGCCGCAGACCAGCAGCAGCGACCAGGTGAACTGGGTGCCGGTGTGGTCGTCGTCGATCTCGAGGATCTGGCCGTTCTTGTTGAGGTTGCGCGGGTTCGCCTCGTCCGGACCCGCCTTGCCCTCCTTGCCGCGGTTGTCGTTGTTGGTCAGCGCCACGTACACCTTGCCGGTGTAAGGGTTGGCCTCGAAGTCCTCCGGGCGGTCCATCTTCGTGGCGCCGACCTTGTCGGCCGCCAGGCGGGTGAACACCGCGACCTCTTCGGCGGTCATGCCGTCGACCAGCGACTTGCCCTTGCCCTGCGCGTCGGTCTCCAGCAGCGGAATCCACTGACCCTTGCCGGTGAAGCCCTTGTCGGACGGCTTGGCGCCGGTGCCGTCGACCTTGTCGGCGTGATCGCCGGTGAGCTTGGCGACGTACAGGGTGCCCGCGTCGAGGATGGTCATGTTGTTCCGCCTGCTCGCCGCGCCGGTGCCGGACTGCACCTTGCGAGAAGAGACGAATTTGTACATGTAGTCGAACTTTTCGTCGTCACCGGTGTAGGAGACGACGTCGCCGCCCTTGGTGACGTAGATGGTCGCGCCCTCGTGCTTGAGCCTGCCCATGGCCGAGTGCTTGACCGGCGTCGAATTCGGGTCCCACGGGTCGATCTCGATGACGTAGCCGAAACGGTTGGCCTCGTTGGGTTCCTGTGCCAGGTCGAAGCGCTTGTCGGCGCGCTCCCAGAGATTGGCCGTCGCGCCCGCGGTGAAGCCGTAGCGCTTGGCGCGCGCCGCCGCGGCGTCGCCGCCTGCGGGCTTGTCACCGTTGGCGAAGTAGCCGTGGAAGTTCTCCTCGCCGGAAAGTACTGTGCCCCAAGGGGTCAATCCGCCGGAGCAGTTGGCGAAGGTGCCGAGTACCTTGGCGCCGGTCGGGTCGGCGGAGGTCTTGGTGAACTCGCTGCCCGCAGCAGGCCCGGTGAGGGTGAACTCGGTGGTCGCGGTGATGCGGCGGTTGTACTTGCCGAAGACGGGCGTCAGCTTGCCGGTGCCGGATTCGCCCTTGACCTCGACGACGGTCAATCCGTGCGCGGCCATGGTGACGGCGAGTTGCTCGGGCGTCGGGTTGGCTTTGTCGTAGCCGCGGAACATGTGCGGCGCGGTGGTGTACTCGTGGTTGACCACCATCAGGTAGCTGTTGGCCTGGCCCTCGATGGGAAGCAGGGCCGCGAAGTCGTTGTTGTAGCCGAACTGCTTGGCCTGCGCCGCGGCGGTCTGCCGGTCGAAATCGAAGGCGGGGGCGTCGGCGAACAGCGGGTCGCCCCAGCGGATCACGACCGACTGGTCGTAGCCCTGCGGGACGACGATGGCGTCTTCCTTGTTGGGGGCGACGGCGGTGAAGTTCGTTCCGGTTCCTGGCAGGCCCGCCGGGGTGGCGCCGGTGGAGCCGGCCTCGGCGTCGTCGTCACCGCAGGCCGCAAGCGCGGAGGCGGCGCCGACGGCGAGTACCGCCGCCGCGCCGCCCTTGATCAGACCGCGCCGGTTCAGTGAGCTGACGATGTCACCGAAGTACTCGCCGCCCGAGATGTTCGGCGTCTCGTGGAAGCACGCGTTGGCGCATTTGTACTCGCAGGTCACGGCGGCGCGCGCGGAGCGACCGTCGTGCTGCACGAAGAGGGCGAGTGGTTTCAAGGTCACGATCACTCCTGGCTCGGGCTGTCGGCCGCACGCTAAACGCCCCAGGCTATTCCCAGGAAACACCCAGGTGAACAGCCGACCAAGTCTCAGGCGTTCACCGGAACCGCGATGACGACCTCCTGCTCGTTCTCCGGCAAGTAGTGCACCTGAACGATCCTGCCCACCTGCACATTTCCGACGCTGGCCGGCGGCAGGAACTTCTCGGCGCGGGTGCGGAAGGTGCTGCCGTCGGGCCTCGTGACAGCAAGCCCGATCTCCACCTTGGAGTAGCCGTTGCGGATCTCGCCCGGGACCGACAGCGACTGCACCACCGCCTGGGCCGCGATGCCGCGCGCCGCGATGTCGAGCTTGGCCTTGGTGGTGAAGCCTTTGCGAATCATGGATTCGTTCATCGCCTGCTGCGCCTCGACGCTGTCGCCGGACAGGTCCACCTCGACCTTGTCGGTGCGGTCCGGCAGGTATCGCACCGGAAGCACCACGCCGGGACGCAGCAGCGCCAGCTCGGTGAGCGGCACGATCATCTTGGCCGCGGACTCGAAAACCTTGCCGTCCACGCCCTCGACGCTGAACTCGATGCGGATCTGCGGCTGGTCGTTGACGGTGAGCCCGGTCTGCCGGAACGACTTCACGGTGCCGATGCCGAGCAGCCCGCCGCGGAATTCCGTGGAGTTGAGCCCGGTCAAGGCGGACATGATGCCCTCGCCGGTGAAGGCGAAGACCATCACCACCGCGGTGAACGCGATGATCGGCAGGGCCATGAAGCCGTTCACCCAGGCGATGAACTCCGGTTCGTAAGGGCTGGTCGGCTCGTAGGTGAGGCCGTGCCAGAGGTAGAGGCCGATCGCGGCGATGGCGAAGACGATCGCGGCGGTGCGCAGTTTGGTTGCCATGGTGTACTCCTGAGTTGTTGTTTGCCGGAAGGACTTTCCGAATCCCGGGCAACCCCGTCGTTCCGGCCTGGCGCACCCCTCGGTGGCGCCGGGCTCGCGGGACGACGGGGAGCCGAGCACGCGGACCGTCCGTCAGGCGCCGACGATGGTCGAGCAGGCGAAGGTGATGTCGAAGGTGGAGGTCGACGGCCCCGCGAGCGGGTTGCTCAGGTCAGGCGCGCCGACGCCTTCGCCGGTGACCTTGTAGGTGTTGCCGTCCTTGACGACCTTCGCCGAGCCGCCCGGCTGGCCGTTGCCGTAGCCCACCGCGTAAGGCAGACCCGAGGAGCCGCCCTTGCTGCCAGCGATGCCGACGGCCTGCACGGTGTTGGCGTCGGTGATGGTGGCGCTGGCCGTCAGCTGGCCGTAGGTGGCGTTGTTGTTGTCGGTCAGGGCGAGGGCCAGCGTGTTGCCCTGCTTCGCGCAGGTGGTCTCGAAGGTGCCTGCCAGCGCCTTGCCGTCGACCAGCGCCGCGGACTTGCCCGCGGCGGGCCCGGCGGGCGCGGCGGCGGTGGTCTGCTTCGAGGTCGTGGGCGAGCTGCTCGCGGAGTCGTCACCGCAGGCGGTGAGGAAACCGGTCAGCGCGAGGGCGGCGACGGCGGCGGTGGCGGTGCGGAAGTACTTGGCGTTCATGGTGATCCGTTCTCTCTCTCGGTTGGTCCGGCCCGGTGATCGGGCCGTTGAGAGAAAGGTAGGAATCGCGCGCCGCCTACCGATCCCAGGTTTCGCCGGCCCGAACCGGCCAAAGGTCCGTTAACCTGGTCGAATGCGACGACCGCGCGCCATGGTGCTCGACGAGGTGTGGCGCAGGCTCGACGGCGTCGAGGCACTCAGCGGCCCGCAGGGCGGACCGCTGCGCCGGACCGTCAAACTCCTGCTCGACCCACTGGTGATTCGTCCTGTCCAGCATCCGAGCTGCGCCGGGGCGATCCTGACCGCGGACGGCGCGACGCTACTCGCATCCCGCATCTTCGCCGCAGCCGACGTGCTGCGGGCCACCGCCGCCTGGTTCACGCTGCTCAAACAGGTCCGCCGCGCGCTGCGCATCACCGAGGGCAATCCGCAGGATCTCTACTTCCAGCGCTGTTTCGAGCTCGCGACGACGAACGGCCATCCTGATCCGGTGCGCGACAGGCAGACCGCGGAGGCCGCGCTGCGCGATATCCACGAGTTCGCCGCGGGACGGACCACGCAGGCGCTCAAGGAACACCTCACGGACGCGGAGGTGGCGCGACAGCTGGGCGGATTGATCGAGATCGCTTGGCGGCGGCGGCCTTCCGCGGGCCCGGTCGGCGACGAGCACATCGTGGCATTGGACGACCTGCTCGACGCGTGCGCGACCAGCCGGACGACCGGCGACGGGCAGCCCGAACTGGACCGTCTCGTCGCGGCGCGCGTCGGCACCCACTCCGGTATCGACCTCTGGCGCCGAGCGGCGCCGGACAGCGCACAGGAACTCGGTCTCACCGCGCATCCGCTGCCGCGCCCGCCCGCGCTCGGCGCCTCCGCGTCCAAGGCCGACCTCGGGCTTCCGTTCGACCGCACGATCTACGAACGAGTCTTCACGGTGTTGCAGGCCTCGAGCGAACGCGCCGAACTGCCGCCGATCCCGGAACTCGTCACCGACGAGATCGCCCGCAGCTGTTCGCCGTGGGCCCTGCTGGACGAGACGCTGCGGGTCGCGGCAGCCACCGGAGCCGCACTCGCCGTGGGTCTTTCGCCGTTCGGCACGGTGTCGGACGAGCGCGGCCATGGGGAGGCGCGGGTGCGCCACTTGGCGGATGCGGCGCGGCCGGGGC
>NZ_BDCF01000015.1 GCF_001613365.1 Nocardia xishanensis NBRC 101358 | reverse complement strand
TCAGGGAAACAGCCCAATCCAGCGTCGACAACGACCGGCTCAAGGCCGAGAAGATCTTGCTCGCCACCGCACTGGAGGACGTGCAGGACATGACGGGCCGGCTAACCCAGCACCTGCTCGACGCGCAGGAGAACCCCGCCGAGCTGTACAAGATCGGCCTGGAGTCGGTGCGTTTCCTCCTCGCCGTCGGCGACCTGCTGGTCGGCTGGCGTCTGCTCGTCGCCGCCGAGATCGCGATCACCGTGCTCGATTCCAGCGACGGCGGCGCCGACCGCGCCTTCTACGAAGGCAAGATCGCCGTCGCATCCTTCTTCGCCAGGACAGTGCTGCCGCGCCTGAGCGCCGACTGGGCCGTCCTGTCCGAGATCGACACCTCGATCATGGACCTCGACGAAGCGGCCTTCTGAAGCGTCGATGCCCGGCCCGGCCGACCCTTCGGGCTTCCCCGTCGGCCGGGTCGCGAGGGTGCGGATTTCGCCGATGTCCAGGGCGCTGAGCGTTCCGATGACCGGCGACGGCGACGCTTCCCTCACCGGGCAAGTGCCGCAAGGGGTGCAAGAGTGCCTTCGAACGCCGCGATAGCGGCTAGGCGCGGTTGTGCTCCGAGACCACGTGCTGCCCAACGGTATTCGCTATTCCCGAGAACTCCGTGGCATGCGAGCCGTTACAGGATGGCCTGGGCCACACCGGTCTCAGGCCGGGTGATCGCCAGCGGAGAAAGCTGATGCGTTCGAAGGCCGATCGCGGTGTCAGTGCAGGTGTCAGCAGAAGTGTCAGGCCTGTGTCAGCTCGGTGTCAGCCAACCCGGCGACAGTGTGCACATCGAAGAAAACGACCGGCACCGACCCGATTCGGGTCAGTGCCACAACCGATTTCGAGGAGTACACGATATGTCCATCACCATCACCCTGAGCGACCACGACAAGGGAACCCTGCGCACCGCCGCCTACGGCGCGGTATCGCTGATGGCCGCCTCCGGCGCGCCGCACAAGTCCATCGCGCAGGGCTCCACCGCCCTGACCTCGGCGACCGGGCTGGTCGGGCACGTACTCGCCGCCAAGACCAGAGACATCCACCTGCCAGGCAAGTCCGTCGCCGAACTCGCCGACCAAGTACTGCCCGCCCTGACCACCGCCATGACCCTGCTCCGCGACCAGCATCCCGGCGAGGCCGACAACTTCCGCGACACCGTCCTGATCGCCATCGAAGCCGCCGTCCAGGCCCGCAAGGGCGAGCCCAGCCCCGCGGTGGCCGCGATGGCCCGCAAGATCACCGCGGCCCTCGACGGCCTCTGATTTCTCGAATCGGCTCGAATCAGCTGCCCGGCAACCCAGCCGGGTCGGCATGTCACCGGCCTGACGTGACAGGTATCGGCGTCCCGCCACCAGCCGGACGCCGATACCGCTACGGCTGATCCAAGATCTCGATCGGTCCAGCGGTCGGTTCCTGCGGGACCGCTCGACGAGAAGAGCCCCCGATTCTTGTTCGCGAGCGGTGACAGTCAGCGGATGAACGCCTTCCGCAGCGCTGTCGCTGCTTCGGTTCGCGCTTTCTCGCTGTCGTCGAAGGTGTGCCGGACGAATTCGTGGATCATTCCGGCATAGCGACTGACGGTGACCGGGACGCCGGCCGCCTCTAGCCGCTCCCCGTACTGTTCGCCCTCGTCCCGCAGCGCGTCGTACTCAGCGGTGATGATGAGCGCTGGCGGGAGCCCAGCCAAGTCGGGGGCGAGCAGGGGCGAGACTCGGGGATCGAGTTTCTCCTCTTCGGTGGTCAGGTAGTTATCCATGAACCAGTGCTGGGTGGCCCTGCCGATATTGCCGTACTTACCCGCGTACTCGCGGATGGAGTAATTCGTTCGCCGGAAATCGAGGTCGGGGTAGATCAGCAGCTGGAAGACCAGGGCGGGCCCGCCGTGATCGCGCGCCATCTGCGCGACAACCGCCGCCAGGTTGCCTCCGGCACTGTCGCCGCCGACAGCGATCCGAGCGGGATCTCCGCCTATGCCGGCCGCGTTGTCGGCAACCCACTGCGTCGCGGCGTAGCAGGCATCGGGTGCCGCCGGGAATCTGTGCTCCGGCGCCCGCGGGTAGTCGACGGAAACCACGATCGACTCGGCCCCGTTCGCGAGACTCCGGCACAGACCATCGTGGGTGTCCAGATCGCCGAGCATGAACCCGCCACCGTGGAAGAACACCAGCAACGGGAAGGAGCCCTCACCCATGGGAGTGTAGATCCGGACCCGAATATCCCCATTCGCCGCGGGAATGATGCGGTCCTCGACGTCGGCGACAGCTTCGGGCTCGCCCAGTAGCGCGATCCCCCTGCGCACCCCTTCGCGCGCCTGCTCGACGGGGAACGTGTGCAGCTCACCGAAATTGAATCGGGCGAGTCGATCCAGATACGCCTCGACCTGCGGATGGAGCGAGATCTGTTCTTCTATTTCTTCGGTCATGCGACTATCGTGCAACTTAAAGCGCGGTTCAAGTCAAGGAGTAATCGGGCATGACATCGTTGGATATCGCCGAAGTCGCCGAGCAGGCCGGGCTGACCCCGTCCGCGTTGCGGTTCTACGAGAAGCGGGGCCTCATCGAGCCCGACGGCCGCAACGGTTTACGCCGCACCTATCACCCGGATGTGCTCGCACGGCTGGCTCTGGTGACCTGCGCCCGCTCGGCCGGGTTCACCATCGCGCAGATCGCCCGGTTCCTGACAGCCACCCCTCAGGACGCCGAACTCAGAGCCCACTTGGTCGACAGAGCAAAGCAACTGGACGAGGACATCGCCCGCCTGACCAGAATGCGGGACGGCCTGCGCCACACCGCGACCTGCACCCACGAACCATTGGTCGACTGCCCCGAATTCAAAAGCATCCTCGCCACTCCGGAAGCCAAGGCGGTGAACACCGCCGCATAGCCGAACCTTCCGGAACGACCTTCGCCACCCCGGCGAAGAAGGCGGTGAGCTGAGCTACTTGCCCGTTTGGAGCGACTCGTGTTCGGCTAGCTCCAGTTCGATGAACGCGCCGATCATCGAACGCCAAATCGCCTCCGCGACATCGGCCGACAAACCCGCCGCGTCCGCGCGCTGCCGCACCGACGCGATCACCTGCGCGAAGCGGTCGGGGGCGCGGACGGCGTGCTCGTCGCGTTTGAACGTCGCCGCCGCGCGCACGAGTTCCTGCCTGGTCGTGAGGAGTTCGATCATCGTGCTGTCGATCGCATCGATCTCGGCGCGGACCTCGGCAAGGGAGGACGGAGTTTTCACGAATGGCGACACTAACAGTCGAATCGGCTTGCTGTGGAGCGCTTTTGTCGCCGATCCGCGCAAGGCCACTCCTCGCCCCGGTCGGCTCCGATATGGACGTCGGTCCTGAATGGCAGGATGCGGCTATGGGTGACTATTTCGAACGAATCGTCGACCTCGACGTGGCCTCGGCCGACGCGAGCACGCTGGCCGGGCACATGGTGGACTGGATGGTGTCGCGGCGATGGCTGCTTCGGGAGACTTCCCGCGACGCTATGTACAGCCTTCAGGTCGACGAAGGCTATGTGCCAGGCCCCGACTGGCAGCAGATCACCCAGGAATGGGGCGCCGACTGGATTCCCGGCCCCGTCGCCGTCATCGGCGGCCGCCACGACCACCATCCCGGACAGGGCGCCATCGAACCGGCCTCCGCGGTATGCCCACGCTGCCAGGCCACCACCGTGATCATCGACTACCCGCAGCAATGGGAAGCCGATCCCGCCGCATGGCAGCCGTTCTCGGACGCGATCGACACCTGGAAACGAACAGGCACCGGCGCGGCGATCTGCCCCTCCTGCACCACACCGAGCTCCATCACCAGCTGGCACTGGGCAGGCGGCTTCGCTCTAGGCGCCCTCGCCTTCGACTTCTGGGGGTGGCCGCCCCTAACCGAGGACTTCATCACCGAATTCGCCGCCCGACTCGGGCACCGAATCGAACACCACACCGGCAAGTTCTGAACCGAGGCTTGCACTGGCCGGCCGCTCTCTGGCATCCGACCGCGAGACCGACTCGCTTCGAGTCCGCCGAGGCGATTCACCTTGCCCGCAGCTGCCGGGCGGTAGGATTCTTTGTGCCGCACGGGTGTTCAGTCCCTTGTTCGCCAGACCCTGCGGGGCGCTTGTGCTGTCCCGGGTCGTGTTGCCGGGGGCGTCGCGAACGTGACCGGAGAGGCGTGGCGATGGCGGAAACGATCACCGAACTCCCCGCGGGGGCGCTTGTCACCGTGAAGGTGAGGACGAACTCCAGGCACCCGCAGAAGGTGCGGTTCTGGGACGATTTGGGCGGCGTAGACTACGTGTTCTCCGGCGCCGGGCCAGCCAACACCGAGATCGGCCGGGCGAGTTTGCGGGCAACGGGTCAGCCCTACTCGGTCGATTTCGCATACTCGGGAGACAGGGACGAGTGGCAGCAGTCCATCGTGAAGCGAGGCGGCCCATACGACATCGGGACCTATCACCTGCTCGTCCTTGTAGCCGAGAACGGCGACGACGCCGACTACAACGACGCCATCGTCGAGTTCAGCTGGTATGACCCGAACTGAGAGCTCGGGTAGCTTGGACGCCACGTGATGGGACACGCTTTTCGATCACGTGGCGTACCGGCGCACGCTACCGTCGATCCGTCACGAACCCCGTGGCGAGACTGCGCAGCGCCCTGTCGAGCACCTCGGCGAGGTCGGTCCCTTCTTCGGCCAACCAATGCTCGTAGGCCGCGATGGCGACGCCCAGTGTCGAGTATCCGACTGCCTGCGGCACGAGATCATGTGCGGGGAGGCCGAGCCGACCCCCGACGAATTCGGCGACGACCTCGCGCCAATCGCGATAGCGCAGTGTCGAATGGGCTTGCAGGGCAGGCACTTTCAAAATGAGTTCCATACGCTTGCGATGCCGGGGCTCCTGGTCGGCGTCGAAGCGGTTGAAGTCCACCACCACCGTTCGCACCGCGTCCATGATCGGCTGGTCCGCCGGACAGCGAGCGAAGTTCTCGCGCATGCGCTGCAACCCCTCGCCGAAGTTTCCCCAGACGACATCGTTCTTGGAATCGAAGTAGCGGAAGAACGAACGTTTGCTGATACCGACCGCCGCGGCGATGTCCTCGACCGTCGTGGCGTCGAATCCGTCGCGCTCGAAGAGGTCGAACGCGGCTCGTTCCAGCTCGCCCGCGGTGGTGGCCCGGCGTCGTCCGCGCCTGCTGACGTGCCCTTCGGAGGATTGCGTCGCCATCGCCTCTTCCATTTTGTCACCTGATGTCATTATGCTCGGGGTCACATCCTCACCGACCGGAAGGAGTCCGCCTTGAGCGAGCCCGCGACCAACCCGACCGTATCCCGCGCCGACGACGCCCTCATCGAAGAGGATCTGCTCGTCGAGGACGTCTCGATCGACGGTATGTGCGGTGTCTACTGAGTTCGAGGTCTTCGACCCGGCTCGGCCTTACGCGCTCGCGGCGTCGGTGACCCTACGCCCCGAGCCGTTCGGCGCTCTGGTCTACGACTACGCGACGCGCCGGCTTTCGTTCCTCAAGACACCGCTGCTTGTGGCGCTCGTCAAGGAACTCGCGGACAGCCCGAACGTGACCGCCGCCCTGGAGGCGGCCGCGGTCCCGGCCGACGAGCACCACCCCTATCTGCGCGCCCTTGCCGGCTTGGCCGAAGCAGGCACCATCCGGCAGCGAACCACCGAGTGACCCGCGAACAGGAATCCCGATGAAACTGGTCGAACATTTCAAACACGGCTTGGACGCGCCGATCTGCCTGACATGGGAGCTGACCTACGCCTGCAACCTCGCCTGCGAGCACTGCCTGTCGTCGTCCGGCCGACGGGATCCCCGCGAGTTGAGCACCGCCGAATGCAAGGCGGTCATCGATGAGCTGCAACGCATGCAGGTGTTCTACGTCAATATCGGCGGCGGCGAACCCACTGTTCGATCCGATTTCTGGGAACTGCTCGACTACTCCGTCGACCACAACGTCGGAGTGAAGTTCTCCACCAACGGCGTCCGGCTCACCCCGGAGCGGGCGCGACGTCTGGCCGCCACCGACTACGTGGACGTGCAGATCTCCATCGACGGCGCGACCGCCGACGTCAACGATGCCGTGCGAGGTCCGGGTTCGTTCGCGATGGCCTACCGGGCGATGGAGAACCTGGCAGAAGCCGGCTTCGAGAACTTCAAGATCTCCGTGGTGATGACCCGCCACAACGTCGGCCAACTCGACGAATTCAAAGCCATCGCCGATCGATTCGGCGCACAGCTGCGCATCACGCGACTGCGGCCGTCCGGACGCGGCGCCGACGTATGGAACGATCTACACCCCACCACCGATCAGCAGCTGCAAATCTACGACTGGCTGGTCGCCAACGGAGAACGGGTGCTGACCGGAGATTCGTTCTTCCACCTCAACGCCCTCGGCTCGACCCCGCTTCCCGGGTTGAATCTGTGCGGCGCGGGACGGGTGGTGTGCCTCATCGACCCGGTCGGCGACGTCTACGCCTGCCCGTTCGCCATCCACGACCAGTTCCTCGCGGGCAATATCCGAAACCCCGGCGGGTTCGAATCCGTCTGGCGCACATCGGAATTGTTCACCGAGCTGCGGCAACCGCAAAGCGCGGGCGCGTGCAGTTCCTGCTCGGCGTACGACGCTTGCCAGGGCGGCTGCATGGCGGCCAAGTTCTTCACCGGTCTTCCCCTGGACGGACCCGACCCCGAATGCGTGCGCGGCAATGCCGAACTCGCCTTGGCGGCCGTCGGAACCCAGGGCGCGCGACCCGCGCCGGACAAAGACCATTCCCGGCGCAGCGGCAAGCCCAACCGTGCCGTCGGACTGGGGATGCCGTCCACACTCAAAATCGCTACCGCATCGAGTCGCGCCTGTGACACCAGCCCGCTGGCGGATCTGCGCTGATCCGAACCCCGCCGGCTGCTGTTCCCCATGGACTCGGGACCGTCTCCCGCGGTGATCGCCACCGTGCAACTCGACCGCCGCACGCGACTGTTTCGCGGCGGGCGAGTCGTGCTCGGCGGAGCGCCGCTCCAACTGCTGGTCCTCGGCCCCGGCGGAGCGGACCGCTTCGGTGCGTGGCTGTCCGGAGCACCGGTGGGAGGCGGTCCCGGGGAGCAAGCGCTGGCTCGGCGGATGCTGGACGCGGGAATCGTGCACCCGGTGCCCGGCCCCGGCGGGTTCACGAATGATGATGTGACACTTGTCGTTCCGGTGAAGGACAACGCGGCGGGCATCGGTCGCCTGCTCGCCGCGTCCGGCGGCATCCCCGAGCGCATCGTTGTCGACGATGGCTCCTCTCCCCCGCTCGCGACGGCAACCATCCGCCACGATCACCCTCGCGGTCCCGCCGCCGCACGAAACAGTGGCTGGCGGCACGCCTGTACTCCCCTGGTGGCATTCCTCGACTCCGATACCGTCCCCGCGGCCGGTTGGTTGAGCTCCGTACTGCCGCTGTTCGACGACCCTGCGATCGCAGCGGTCGCGCCTCGCGTCCGGTCGCTCGTCACCGGCCCCCTCGGTCGATACGAAGCCGAACGATCCAGCCTGGATATGGGACCCGAGGAGGCCATCGTGCGGCCGGACGGGCGCGTGCGGTACGTACCCACCGCAGCCCTCGTCGTCCGACGAGACGTTCTGGAAGCCGTGGGCGGATTCGACGAAACGATGCGTTACGGCGAAGACGTCGACCTCGTGTGGCGGCTGCTCGACGCCGGGCACACCATTCGCTACCAACCCAATTCGATAGTCGAGCACGAGCCCCGTCACACCGTTTCGGCGTGGTTACGTCAACGATTCGACTACGGCACCTCCGCCGCCCCTCTCGCACAACGACATCCACGGCTACTGCACTGTGCCTATCTGCCGGCTTCCGCCGTCCCGCAATACGTTGCCGCCGCCACGGGGCATCCGCTGGTCGCGACAGCGTTCACCCTCCTCGCGACGGCCCGGACAGCGCAGCGCCTACACCGGCGCGGCGTGCCCGCGGGTGTCGCGTTGAGTGTCGCGGCATCCGGCCAATACGCACAGGCCCGTCAACTCGCCGACGCGACCCGGCGAGTGTGGTGGCCGGCAGCACTGCTCAGCCGCCGAGGCCGGGTGATGCTCGCGGCCACCTACCTTCCGCCCATCGTGGCCATCCTTCGCGGCGGCCAAGGCCCCCGCGGGGTGCTGCTGTACATCCTGGACCAGCTGGCCTATGGCCTCGGTGTCTGGAAAGGATGCGTCCGGCATCGAACACCGGATCCGCTACTGCCGCGAATGAATCGAAGTCGTAAGACGGGCACAGATGCCGCTCGCCGAACCACGGCCGGCACCTCCGGCAATTGAATTTTCCAGTCATCGCAGGTGCACTGGATGTAGCCGTTCGCGTGCATCCGTAACAGTGCGGCCGTGCCGCCTGCCAGTTGCCGGTTTCGACGAATCCTGACCCGCGGTGGATCGTCCTGGTAGCCGGAGCGTGGCGTACGCGTGGCCAGGCCCGGGGCCGACGTGGCCGCATCCCTGTTCCGTAAGGCCATGCGTACAAGTCCAATTCCGATGCCCGAACCGTTGCCGTCGCCACCTGGCCTCGATATCCGGGACGCGCTGTTCACGCCGTCGAGGACGCCGCGGAGCCCTTGGCGGGTGCGGGCGTGGCGAAGTCGCCGATGCGGAGCGCCCACAGTGGCGGGGCGAGCCGACCAGTGCAGGCGGCGACCTCGTCGCCAAGCAGCAAGAAGTTACTCTTCATTATCTGTAGATTGCTCAATGCACGCGCCGAGGCCACCCTTCGTCAGGCGGCACCGTTGCGCCATCACCGAGTGCGGCGAAGCCGTCGGTGACGCGCTAGGACCGGGGAATACAACCAGATACAACGCGGTCGAACCCACTTACGTCGGGTCGAACAGCACACATGGAACGCACGTTGAGCAAAACGCGGACAGTGCGCTCTCGAGGTGTTAAGTTACTAATCATTCCTCAATCCTCGCGACCTGGCGCATCGGCCGCTCGCCGCGGGATCGGGGTGTGCTCGTACTCGATGAGGAGTGACGTCATGGATGGACTCAACAGGCGTAATGCGTTGAAAACCAGCGGGATCCTGGGGGCGCTCGGCGCCTTGGCGATCGTTTCGCCCGCGCGGGCGGAGCCGTGGACCTGGTCACCGCAGGGCTCGGTGGCGGGATACGGTGCCGGCGCCGACCCGATGACGGTGTGGGATCCCGAGGCCGACGAGTTGGTCGCCGGATTGATCGACAGGGGCGAAGTCCCCCGGGTCAACGAGTTGTTGCGGACGTGGACCAGGAACGGGCAGCCTTTGCCCGACGGATTGCCGCCGGAGCTGCGGGATTTCATGGAGTACGCGCGTCAGCTACCGCAGTGGACCGATCGAGCCAAGCTGGGTACCGCGATCGAGTTCAACAAGAAGCGGGGACTGTATCTCGGCGTGCTCTACGGGTTCGCCAGCGGCATGATGAGTACCGTCATTCCCAAGGAGGCGCGAGCGGTCTACTACTCCAAAGGCGGTCAAGACCTCAAGGACCGCATCTCCAAAACCGCCAAACTCGGGTATGACATCGGCAGCGCGAACGCCTACGCCCCCGATGGGGAGATGGTCGTCACCTGCGTCAAAACGCGGCTCGTCCATGCGGCGGTGCGGCATCTGCTGCCGCAGTCCCCGCACTGGGTGCACTCCGCCGAGGAAGAAATTCCGATCAGCCAGAACGACATCATGGTCACCTGGCACAGCCTGCCCACGACCGTCATGAAGCACCTAACCGCCTGGAAGGTGCCGATCCCGCCGCACGAATCGGAGGCGTTCCTGCACTCATGGCAGGTGGCCGCGCACATGCTCGGTGTCCGCGACGAATACATCCCCAATTCGTGGCCCGAAGCCAATTCCCAAGCGGCGCAGGTCCTCGATCCCATCATCGCGCCGACGCCCGAGGGCGCCAAGCTCGCCGACCGGCTGCTCGGACTCGGCGCCAACATCGATTTCGCACTCCTCAGCAAACCTGTCCTCGGCGCGTTCACCCGATTCTTGCTCGGCGACAAGGTCGCCGACGGGCTGTCCATCCCGAGGGAGCCGATCTGGGACCCGCTGCTCCGGTTCAGCTGGGGCCCCTTCATCGCCGTGCGTGAGGGCCTGCTCACCGCTGTCCCGCCGGCAGCGGATCCCTACTGGCTCCTCGACGAATTCCTCCGCAAAGCCGCCCTGGTCTATCTGGCCGAACTGCGGATGCCGATCAGCATCGAACTTCCGATGATGAACCGCGACATGAACCTGCCGCCGCGCTGAACGCCGAGCACGTACTCGAACCATGTCTGCACCATCATCTTTCGAGCCCACGCCGGAAACGTCCGAGGCCGCGTCGATCTATGAGCGGATCGGCGGCCGAGAAGCCTTGGAGACGGTCGTCGAAGACCTCTACGCGCGCGTCCTGGCCGACGAGGCGCTGAGCCCGTTCTTCACCGGCACGAACATGTCCCGCATGAAAGGCCGGCAGGTCGAGTTCTTCACTGCCGCCCTCGGCGGACCCGACCCCTACACCGGCGCCTCGATGAAACAGGTCCATCAAGGCCGCGGCATCACCCGGCATCACTTCGGCCTCGTCGCGGGCCACCTGACCGATGCCATGACTGCCGCGGGAGTGTCGCCGGAACTGGTGGCCCAGATCATTGCGGCAGTGTCGCCGCTGGCCGACGACATCGCCGCGAACCCGATGACCGAAAGTCCAATCACCAACAAAGGAGCGCGATGATGCGCACTACCCTTCGCCTTGCCTCCGCCTCGATCGCGGTGGCAAGCCTGGTCGGCACCGCGGCCGCTGCGACGGCCGAACCCAGCTCTGCTCCGGCCTTCGCGCCGGTGGCCGCCGACGCCGGAACCGGCTCGTCGGCGGTGGACTCCGGATCCGCGGCGGCGCGCTCGGCCGTGGAATTCCTCGGGCGTGGCGACCTCATCGGAATCATCGTGCTCCTCGGCGTCACCCCGTTTCAGATGCTGACCGGCGGCATCTGCGATCTGGCCACGATGTCGGCCCTCCCGAATCCCTGCGCCCCGAGGAGGTTGCCGTACTGACGGTTCAGAACGGGAGTTCGCGCCCCCTCGGAGTCTCCGTGGCCGCAGCTGCGGCCACGGACAGAGCGCAGATTCGCTAGCGCGGGGTCAGGACGATGACCGGGATCTGGCGTGTGGTTTTGCGCTGGTAGTCGGCATAGTTGGGGAAGGCGGCGATGGCGCGCTCCCACCACAACGCCTTTTCCTCGCCGAAGACCTCGCGTGCGGTGTAGTCGTTGGCGACGGTGCCGTCCTGCAACTCGACGTGCGGGTTGGCGATGACGTTGTAGTACCAGACCGGATGATTGGGCGCCCCGGCCAGCGAGGCGACCAGAGCGTATTCGCCATTGTGCTCAACTCGCATCAACGGGGTCTTGCGGAGTTTTCCCGTTTTGTTGCCGATGGTCGTCAACAGAACCACCGGCATGCCCATGATCGTCGTGCCTTGCGCGCCACCTGATTCCATGATCCGTTCGGCTTGGTCCGCGGCCCACCCAGCGGTGCCGCGCTGGTATTCTCCGCTCAATGGCACGGTGATCAGTCCTCCTGCTCGGGTCGCGCGGGGCGGTCGGCGCCCGCGCTGTCCAGCGGTGACACTCCCACGGGAGTGTTCTGCGCCGCCGCCAGCCACCACCGGCCGTCACGCTCGGCCAGCACGTACATCGCCATTTCGGAGAACCCGTCACCGTCGGCGGCCTGCCTGCGAATCTGCGTCACCACCACGCCGCGGGAGCGAGAGCGGCGACCACCTCGAACCGTGACGGCGGCGCCACCTTTGCCGCCATCAGGCGGTGATGGATCGCGTTCAGCTCGGCGAATCTGGTCACGCTTGCACCGAAAGGGCTGCCCCACAGGACATCCGCCGCGAAAGCGGAGTCGTATTCGTCGGCGTCGCTCGCTCGCTGTAGCCCTTTGGCGAACTCGGTCGCCACCTGGTGAGCCCGGTCGGCGCGCTCGGGGTCGCTCACTGTAGGTCGAGCATTCATCTCTGGTCCTATCGTCTCCAGTGGAGTATTTCGAGTACAACGTACTCGAAATACTGTCCCGAACTCAAGTACGATGTACGCGAGAACGAGGAGGTCCATGTCGAGCCAGCACAACACGACGATCTGGATGCGCCCGGAGGAATTGGAACGCACAGGGCGCGGGCGGCGGCCCGGCTACAACCGGGCCCAGATCACGCAAGCCGCGGTCGCCGTCGCTGACGAGGAGGGCTTGGATGCCGTGACGATGCGGCGGATCGCCGCCGGGCTCGGCACCGGGGCGATGTCGCTGTACCGGTACGTGGCAGGCAGGGACGACCTGATCGACCTCATGATCGACGCCGTCGTGGGTGAGATCGCCCTTCCCGCGCAGCCGAGTGGGAACTGGCGCGAAGACTTGACGCTCGTCGCCGAGCAAACACGCGCGGTTGGTTTGCGTCACCCCTGGCAGATCGCCCTGGCGAACAGACGACCGACCCTGGGCCCGAACTCCCTGCGCGTGCAAGAGTTCGCCATGTCCGCGCTCGACGGCTTCGGACTGGACATCGACGAAATCGCCAGCCTGATAGGGATGTTGAGCGACTACGCGCACAGCGCCGTCCATCGGGAGATCGGATGGCTGGAACAGGCCAGGCGCACCGGGATGGACATGGCCCAATGGATGAGTGGTTACGTCGGGCCATATGTCGCCGAGGTCGTCGTTTCCGGGCGGTATCCGATGTTCACGCGTTCGATCGAGCAGGCTCGAGTGCCGCATCTGCCACCCGAGCAACGCTTCCGATATGGGCTCGCCCACGTGCTCAACGGCATCGCGGCCGGTCTTCCCGCCGAAAGCGGGCGGGCGGTCGCTGTCCCCGACGGGCCGATACCCGGCTGCCCACAGGATCGACCAGCCGATCCGTCCTGACCACCGATCGCTCGTCGAGGACTCAGCACGAAACCAGCCATAGCCCAGGTCTTTCGGATCGCGGGCCGCACCAGCATCAGCTGCTGGATCGGCGAGTCAGGACTCCGGCCACCGCCACCGCGCACAGCACCGCCGAAGTCCACGCGAACCAATCGCCGCAGCGCGCGTAGAGCGTGCGTCCCGCAGGCCGGGGAATAGACGCGACGACCGAGCGGGTCACGGTGACGCCGGTGCGCTCCGTGCCCAGCACGCGACCGCGGTCGTCGCTGGCAACCAGCTGACCCAACTGCGGCGCCCGCGCAACCCCGACACCCGATTCGACACCACGCAGCACCGCCATCCTGCTGTGCAGCCAGGCATCGTCGGTGAAATCGAGGGCGGGCACGAGCAGCAGTTCGGCACCGCGGCGGACGTTCTCCCGGACCAGGCTCGGGCGGTCGAGGTCGAAGCAGACCGCGAGGGCCCACGGCGTGCCCGGCACCCGCCGCCACTCGGTGCCCGGACGCAGTTCGTCCTCCAGCCCCGGGATCAGGTAGTGCTTGGCATAGACCACGCCCGACGGGTATTCGACCGCGGCGTTCACACTGTCGCCGGCACGGGTGAACACCAGTCCGGCGATGATGTGAATGCCGCGGCGGTGCGCCAGTTCCGCGAGTGGCTCGGCCAGCAGCGGTAGCGTGTGTTCGTCGGCACGCCAAGCTTTCTCGGGCAGCACGACGATCTGCGCGCCATGATCGGCGAGACGTTCGATCTCCCGTGCCACGCGCTCGATCATGTCGCGGCCGTCCGGAGTATCGACCGGCACATAGTCTTCCGGTTGCGACACGGCGAGCAGTCCGACCCGCGTCGAATCCGGACCGTGCGGAGCGACCAAGCGCGACCACCCGAATGCGGCGACCGCGATGAGCAGCACCGCGACCCCGCCGCCGACCCGCAGCCGCTGCACCCGGGTCGCCCGCGGGGCGGTCAACCCTCCGATGGTTGCGGGCACCAGCAGGATCAGGAAGGTGATGCCCCACGGACCGGTCAACGCCGCCGTCTGGATCAGCGGCAGCACATCGGCCTGGGTATAGGCGATACTCCACCACGCGCCGAACGGTCCGAGAACCGCCAGCAGGTATTCCAGAACAACCCATACCGCCGGAAGCGCCAACGCCGCCAACGTTATTCGCCCGCGCACCAGCAGCGCCCCGGTCAATGCCACTGCCGCGCCGAACGCTACCGCGGTGCCGCCGAGCAGTAGCGCTGTCACCGGCGCCGGCTGCTCGAGGGTGTCGACGAAATACGACCACAGTTGCAGTTCACCGCCCAGGCGCGACAGCGCCCCGGCGAGGAAGGCGGTACCCGCCGACACTCGAGGCGCGATCAGCAGCACCGGTATCGGCGCCAGCACCACCAACCCCGCCAACGGATGGAGGCCGGTGCCGAAATGCCATAGCACCGCTGACGACACTGTGGCCGCGGCGACGATCGCCCAAGACTTCACGCGTGGATCCTTTCGAGTGATCGATTCGAACCGGTCCGATGTTCGTCGTCCGGTCGAAGAACCACATCGCCGTCGGGAGCGAAGTCGATGTCACTCCCGCGGAGGCCCAAGCCCTCCCGACCGGGCGCTCGATGGCCGGCCGGTCACTCAGTCCGGTCGACCGGGAACGACCAGTCCGGCCTCGTAAGCGAAGACCACCGCCTGCACGCGATCACGCAAGCGGAGCTTCGAAAGCACCGAGCTCACATGGGTTTTCACCGTGTGCTCACTGACCACCAGGGCGGCGGCGAGCTCGGCATTGGACTGGCCGCGGGCGAGGTGGCGCAGCGTATCGCGTTCGCGCTCGGTCAATTCCGCCAATCGCCCCGCCAATTCGGGGCGCGCGTGGCCGCGCTGAGCCAGGTCCGAGATGAGGCGGCGGGTCACCGTCGGTGCGAGCAACGCCTCACCCGCGGCGACGACGCGCACCGCGTCGACCAACTCGTCGCGGCGCAGGTCCTTGAGCAGGAATCCGCTGGCACCGGCACGCAGTGCGGCGTAGACGTATTCGTCGAGGTCGAACATGGTCATCACCAAGACCCTCGCCGAGGTCTCCGCGCAGATCCGGGCGGTCGCGGCCACCCCGTCGACGCGGGGCATTCGCACATCCATGACCACCACGTCCGGCGCGAGCTCGATGGCGAGGTCGACGGCCTGCCCGCCATCGACCGCCTCGCCCACCACGGTGATGTCCGGCTGGGCCTCGAGGATGAGCCGAAATCCGGCGCGGAACAGATCCTGGTCGTCGACCACCAACACGCGCATCGTCAAACACCCTCTCCCAGTGGCAGTTCGGCATTCACAACGAATCCGTCGGGCACGGGCCCGTGCCACAGTGTTCCGCCGCAGCCGACCACCCGCTCCCGCATGCCGATCAGTCCTCGTCCCTCGAATCGACCGATGCCGACGCGCACTTCGCTGTGCCGACCCGCGTCGCCGCTGATCCCGTAGTCGGCCACCCGGATCCGGAGATGCTCGTCGCCCCAGTGCAGCGACACCCGCACACTGTCGGCGCGGGCATGCTTCATGGTGTTCGTCAGCGCCTCCTGCACCACGCGATACGCGGTGACCGCGATCTCGCCGCGCACCGCGCGCCGCGCACCGCGCTCGTCGAACGACGCGGTGAGTCCGCCGCGCCGGGCCAGCTCGACCAGATCGGGTATCGCCTCGATGCCGGGTTGGTGTGGCGGATCGGCGGCTTCGCCGCGTAGCGCACCGAGACTGTGCCGAAGCTGGTGCAGCGCAGTCCGGCCCGCCTCCGCGATGCCGTCGAAGATCGCGTCCGCGCGGGCCGGATCGGCGCGGGTGAACAGCGATCCGGTCTCGGCTTGCAGAATCATCACGCCCACCGAATGGGTGACGATGTCGTGCATATCTCGGGCGATGCGCAACCGCTCCCGGTCGACCGCCGCGATCCGCTCCTCCTCCAGCCGCCGCGCCCGCTCCTCCAGCATCGCGATCCGGTCCCGCCTGGCCCGCACTCCGGTGCCGAGCGCCCACGCGGTCACGAACGACATCGCCGCGTACCCATACGAATCCGGGCTCTCCTTCGGCAGCACCAGCGAGACCAGCACGCCGATCCCGACGGCGGTCAGCGCACCGCGCCGGAGCCGTGACGGGCTGTAGGCCGCGATGGCGTAGACGCAGACTATGGTGCCGTACGGCAGCGCGGGCATGGCATGCGCGCAGGCCAGCACCGTAATCGCCGGGCCGATCAGGCACAGCGCGAGAATCGGGGCGCGACGTCGCCACCACACCGGCGCCGACGCCAGCACCGAAAGCGCCACAATCCACCACGGCGCCCGCGCGACCACCGCGGGCCCGACGCTGGCCACGGTCACCACCACCGTCAGCACCGCATCGACGGCCCACGACGGGCAGCGCCGCGCCCTCCCGATCACCGCGTCGACATGACCCGCCGCGGCCGCACCCACCTCACACAACCTCACCGGGCCAGTCTTCCGCGCCGCCCGACCCACCACCTCACTCCCGGGGACGATGGCCCGCTCCCCCGCGAGAGTGAGTTACCCCCGCGCCTCCGGCGCACCAGAACGCGGCTCATGGCGAGACCGTTTCTGCAGCAATGAATCTCTTACTTGCTCTGCAGCTTCCCGAGCGGGTGGGGGTCTGTCTCCATGGCCGTGGCCGCCGACTTCCAGCTGGTGTCGCCGGGGAAGAGAGCGCTACGCAGGTACGCGGTGGTGAGCTGTCGCAGCAGGCCGACACGGGCGGGATTCTCGTCGGTGGTCTCAGTGACCTGGTGCCCGGCGATGCCGCCGAGTGAGTGCTCTGCGCCGAACAGGGTGAGCAGGCTCTTGTTTCCCGGGCTGTAGACGTAGGAGTCGGTGAACCAGTCCGGTCCGCGCGTGGACAAATGGGACTGGTCGTGGTCTCCGGCAACGATGAGGGCCTGCGTGGTCATGGCGTCGAATGACGGCTTCATGAAGGGGAAGTGCTGGGCGGCGAACGGGGTCAGATCCTCGCCCAGCCCGGGCAGGGAGAGCAGCACGCCCGCCTTGACGCGTGGGTCGGACATGTCTTCTCCTGGCACGCCGTCGGAATCGAGGACCCGCGCGCCGAGCAGCGTGCTCGCCGTCTGGGCTCCCCAGGAGTGGCCTGCCACGGCGATGCGGTCGCGGTCGAGGCGCCCGTGCAGGCCCGGCACGGTTGCTTCCAGCGTGTCGAGTCCGTCCAGCACGCGCGTGAGGTCCTCGATGCGATAGCGCCAAATCCGTGGCGTACGAGGATCTTCGGCGGCGAGCGCGAGCGTCCTGGAGTCCAGGTGAGTCGGCTGAACGACCACGAAGCCGTGCGCGGCCCAGAAATCCGCCAGCGGGGCGTAGCCGTCCATCGACCATCCGAAACCGTGCGAGAAGACGACGACAGGCAGATCGCCAACGGCCGCGGGAGCGGACACACGGACCTGAAGATCCGCCCCGCGCCCTGGCGCGGGCAGGACAACCGGCTTCGCGGAGATCACCGTGATGTTCGCAGCGAACATGGAAGGCCTCCCGATATGGCATTGTGAATGAAACGGAACGTGGTTCCGATACAATACGGAACACGGTTCCGGTTTGCAATGACCCGGAAGGAGAGCCCCGGTGGACGACAGCAGCTCGCGCGACAGCGCGGCCGGACCCAAACGCAAGGACGCCCGCCGCAACCAGCAGACCCTGCTGGACGCGGCCGCGGCGCTCTTCGTCACCTCGGGCGTCGACGTGCCAGTCCGCGACATCGCCGCCGAAGCCGGTGTCGGGGTGGGCACGATCTACCGCCATTTCCCTACCCGGGCGGATCTCGTCATCGCCGTCTACCGCCACCAGGTCGACGCCTGTGCCGAAGCCGGCCCGGAACTGCTGGCGACCTGCCCGACCGCCCACGCCGCCCTCGCACGGTGGGTCGAACTCTTCGTCGATTTCCTGGTCACCAAGCACGGCCTCGCGGCCGCACTCCAGGCCGACAGCACCGGCTTCGAGGCGTTGCACGACTACTTCCTCGACCGCCTCTTGCCGGTATGCGCCCAGCTTCTCGACGCCGCCGCCGCGTGCGGCGAGATCCGCTCGGGGCTCGATGCCTACCAGCTCATGCGCGGCATCGGAAACCTCTGCATCGGCGCCGAAAGCGACCCCCGCTACGACGCGCGCGCACTGGTGAAGCTTCTTGTCGCGGGATTACATCAACCGCGCTGATCGTCGCGCCAGATTCGCTCTAGCCGCTCAGGAAACGCTGGGTGGCGTCGTAGACGTCGCGTTGGTAGGCGCGATCGCGAGAGCGGGCCGAGGACAGCTTCGGGCGTCCGGTGTCCACGGCGCGGACCGCACGGATATAGCTGCCGCTCGAGTGGGCGGGTCGGGTGGCCGTCGCGACCACCGTGCGCGCGGGCCGCTCCGGCGAGGTCATCAACGGTGCGCCGAGGAGGCCGATCAGGTGCAGCGGACCGCCCGCGCTGCGTTGGAATCCCGTGCGCACCGCCCCCGGATCCACCGCGTATACCTCGATCCGGTCACGCCACCTCTCGGCCAGCGCGTAGGTATAGGCGAGGTTGGCGAGTTTGCTCGACGCGTACGCGCGCATCTGCGTCCACTCCCCCGGCAATGCCCAGTCCTCGATCGGGCGGGCCCGCGCTTCCAGATATGAGGTCATCATGATCAACCGTGGTAGTGAATGACGCTGTCCGCCAATCGGTTTCAGGATCGATTCCAGGCCGTGGGCAAGTCCTGCGGCCGCCAGGTGATTGACGGCCACGGTCCGTTCGACGCCGTCCGCGGTGAGGCCGCGCCGATCGAACGCGGCGCCCGCGTTGTTGACCAGGACGCCGAGACCGTCCGGTGCGGCGCGGTGCACCTGATCGATTAGTCGCCGCACCCCCGACCGTGTTTCGAGGTCGGCATCGACGGGAATCAGACCGCCGGGCACGTCGCCCATGCGCGCTGCCGCCTCCCCCGCACGCTCCGCGCTGCGCCCGTGCACCAGTACGGTCCAGCCGAGCCCCGCCAGCGCGCGACCGACCGAGAACCCGATACCGCTCGTCGCTCCGGTGACCAGCGCGGTCGAAGCCGGCGGGACCGCCAATGGATTCGTTGTGTCCATTACTCTCATTCTCAGAGCGCAGAATGGAATGGCAATACCAAAATCGAGTCCGGAGAACCCCGATGCCCGCGTCCGCCGACACCCTGACCGCCAAAGGACTGCGTAGCCGCGCCCGGATCGTCGACGCCGCCGCACGCCTGATGCTCGCGAACGGCACGCACGGCACCACGATGGAGGCGATCCAGCACGAGGCGGGCGTCAGCGCCTCGCAGCTCTATCACTACTTCGACAACAAACGGGACCTGCTGGCGGCGGTCATTCAATCCAGTACGGAGGTCGTTGTCGCCAACAAGTGGCTGCTCGAGATGCGCTCGCTGCACGATCTGCGCGCATGGCGGGATGCGGTGGTCGCGGCGGCGCGCGCGACCGGCTGTCGCACCGGGTGTCCGCTGGCCTCGTTCGCCGAGGACATCCCCGATACCGATCCGGAACTCCTCGAACTGGTGGCCGCCGGATTACGCCGCCTCACCGCCGCCGTGGCCGATGGCCTCACCGCGATGCGCGATGCGGGAGAACTGCGCGAGGACACCGATATCGAGCGCTTGGCGCTCGTCGTCGTCACCGCCTACGAGGGCGGCATGCTCGTCTCCCGGGCTCAGCGCGAACCCGCACCGCTGGAGGCGGCGCTCGACGCCGCCGTCGCCTGTGTCGAGACGCAGGCCGCCTCCGCGGATCGGTGATCACCGGCGTCAGCGGTCGCGGACCACGCGCAAGGGTGTCGACCGCGCGGCAAGCCACTGCGTAAGGAAGCCGACGCACTGAGCGTGAGCGCTGTTCGATCGGAGTGTGGGCAGCCGGCGTCACATGATCGCCCCCGGTCCTTCCGAGCGGTGTACGTTGGTCCCGCCGGGAAGGGCAGTGCGGCCCTCACGGGGATGCGTGTGCTTTCGCGAGACTCGATGCATGCCCCTGCATCGTCACCGCCCAGCATTCGATCCGGTCGCCGCAGCATTGGCTCATCCGTCCATCGCGGGGGGATGTGTCTTGCTGGCCGCCGCCGTGGTCGAACTTCCTCGATTGCCGCTGTGGACGCGTGATTACGGCAACGTGCTGGTCTATATGGCGCTCGCGCTCTACTGCGCCGGCGCCGTCGCACTGCTGCGCACGGGATGGCACACCCATAGGCTGCTCGCCGAGAAGACCCTTGGGGCGAACGCCGATCGGTGGGAGCAAGCATGTCTTCGCTGAGTGAACGTCAGACCGATCGCGCCTTGAGGGCATCACTGGTCGGCGCGACGGCGTATGCCGCATTTTGCGCTTTCGCAGGAGCGATCGGTCTTGTCGGTGGTGGCGCCGGCCTCGGGAACGAGGCCGGCGTCCGTCTCCTGTTCGCGAGTCCCGCCTTCGCCGCGGCCATGCTGACGCTGCTGGTCGGCGTGCCGATGTCGACTACCGCCGCACTGACGCTGCGATGCGACTCCCGTGCCACACCGGTCGGCATCGGCGGCGGTCTGCTGCTCGTGAGTTGGATCGTGGTCCAACCCTTCGTCATCGGCCAGTTTCACTGGCTGCAGCCGGTCTTCGGGGCGCTCGGAGTCGCCGTCTGCGTCCTGGCCTATCGGCTGCACCGGCATAGGGCCCGCCACAGCGCGCCTGGTTCGACTGGCCTCGCGGTCCCCGCGTGACACACCTGGCAACGGAAAGGAACAACCATGACTTGGCCTGTCGCGGCGGTGATCATCGCCGTTGTTTTCGCGCTGATGGTCGTGATCACGACCTATCTGACGAGCCGCAAACCGTGATGGCGGCGCGAAAGACCGCGGCCGCGGCGGGGGCGGCCGCCGCGGTCATGACCGTACTGGCGACCGGGTATCTCCGGCTCTGGCGAAGTAAATGCCTGAACTGGGGTGCCACAGCCGAAGAAGTTGCGCGGCCCATGCCCGGCGACGAATTCCTCCCACATCCGGAACTCCTCGCGACCAGAGCCGTGACCGTCGCGGCCGAACCCGCCGCAGTCTGGCCATGGCTGATACAGATCGGGCCGGGACGCGGGGGCGCTTACACGTACGACTGGATCGAGAACCTGCTCGGCCTCGATATGCACAGTGCGAATACGATTTTGCCGCAATTCCAAGATCTTTCCGTGGGAGACACGCTCGCGCTCGGCAGCACCGGTCCACGGATGCGCGCACAAATCATCGAGCCCAACCGCGCATTGGTGTTCGCCTCCGACGACGGCGATTGGATCTGGTCGTTCGGCCTGTACCGGACCCCGGAGGGCACCCGGTTGGTCAGCCGGAACCGCATCCGACGTCCTGCCGCTTCACCACTCGGCAAATTCCTCTACGCTCTCGTCATGGAACCAGGCAGCCTGGTGATGGAGCGGAAGATGTTGCACGGCATCAAGCAACGCGCCGAGCGCACACCTGTCATGCCGGGCCGGGCCGGCGATATCACCCAGCCGTCGCCGACCGACGACTGGTCGACGCCTACCGATCCAGCTCGAGACGTTCGTCGGTGATCCTGCGCTCGAAGCGCCCGATCGGCGTCGACGACTCCACTTGGCCGCAATGCGATGGGCCGCGCACAAAGCCGCGCGCCGGCTGGTGCCCGCGGACGACCTACGGCGCCGGAATGGGCGGCCCGGTGCCCGCACCCGGCCTCGATCAGCCCGTACCGCGAGCGCAGATACTCGAATCAAGACATCGGAACCGAGCCAACCAGCAGGATTCATGAATACGCTTCGCGGACCTCGTCCCCAGTCATCCTTCACCGACCTCACCGACCGGCCGTCGGTGCCTCCCGCCGTGGAAAAGCCGCGCCCACTCGTCGAGACAAGGCCCGTCGAGCGGCGAGCGGTCACTACCCGCCGTCCGGTCGTGGATTCGCTGTCTGCCCCCGATGCGGACTGACGGCGCGGCAATGGTCAGGCGCGGCATGCCGGTGGGCCGGAGAAAAGATGCGGCAGCGCTGCTGACGACGGCTGCCGCGCACGCCTGTCGCGATGTCCCGACCGCCGCGCCCAGCGACACTGTCGAGCAAGTACTCACCGGAATGCAGGGTCGTCGGTTCGCCAGCGTCGCGGTTGTCGCGGTCTGCGATGGTCCTCGGCTGGAAGGCATCATCACCCTCGAGAACCTGCTCGCCGCCGACCCGCGTTGCCGAGTCGCGGCGGTGATGGATGCCGACCCACCCACCGTGGCCGGCCACCAGGATCAGGAGCAGGCGGTATGGAAAGCACTGCGCCACAACGAAGCCGGGCTGGCCGTCGTGGACGCAGACCGACGGTGGCTCGGGGTCATTCCCCCCCAACGGCTGCTTTCGGTGTTGCTGGAGGAGCACGATGAAGACATCGCGCGCCTGTCGGGCTACTTGACCTCGACAGCGGGTGCGCGGAAGGCAAGTACCGAACCGATCGGACGTCGACTGTGGCATCGCCTGCCGTGGCTGCTGGTCGGTTTGGCCGGTGCGATGCTAGCGGCCGGGATGGTGGACGCGTTCCAAGCCCAACTGGAAAGACAGGTCCTGGTCGCGTTCTTCATTCCCGGCATCGTCTACCTCGCCGACGCTGTCGGAACCCAGACCGAGTCGCTGGTCATCCGCGGGCTCTCGGTCGGGGTCGGCATCGAGAAGATCCTCTGGCGGGAAGCGGTGACGGGCTTGATGATCGGATGTCTGATCGCGGCGGTCACCTACCCGGTGACGCTACTGATCTGGCACGATGCATCGGTGTCGCTGGCGGTCTCGTTGTCGCTGTTGGCCGCGTGCTCGGCGGCGGCTGTGGTGGCGATGGTTTTGCCCTGGTCATTCGCCAAATTCGGTATCGACCCCGCCTTCGGATCAGGGCCGCTGGCAACGATCGTGCAGGACTTGTTGTCGATTCTGGTCTACCTGGCCGTGAGTACGGCCGTGGTCGCCTGAGCGGTACGGGCCGGTCACGCCAGTCGCGCAGTGCATCGGACGCATCGAGGGCGGCGAAAACAGCACGCCCACCGTGGAATACGCGCGACCTCGTTGGGCGGATCCTCATCGGGTGTCCGACGATTGCACGGGCCGGTCGCAGTCACGACACGATGGACCTTCACCTTGGGCTAGCGTTCGCTGGTGTCGCCCAGGCTCAGTGCCGGCATCGACCACTGCCGCCCACCGTCACTGCACTGCGTCACCGGCGATCCTTCCTGACCGGATGGTTGATTTGCCGCCATCGCGTATCCCAATGGCGGCTGTGGCGTCGCGCCACCAGCCATCCGGTGCCCGCGGCCAGTCCCCAGACCCCCAGCCAGGCACCGGCCAGCACACCCGCGCCGACACCGATCCCGGCCACCGCTGCGGCCTCGGGGCTGCGCGGTTCCGACGTGGGGGCGCCGTCGCTGCCCAGCCAGACGGCGCAGTGATCACCGCGTGACATGCTGCGCGGCACCACGATTCGGGCGTTCGCCGCCGTGCCGTTGGCGACCCATTGCACGCTCGCCTCCGAACGGAAAGGCCCGGTCTGCACCGGCTCGGTGATGACCAGGGCCTCGACGCGCGAGACAACTTCGCGCTCCGCCACGATCTGACGAGCATTATCGGAGTAGGTGGTGGTGGCCAGCGCGCCTGCGATCGGTACGGCGAGCAATCCGGCGAGTACCGCGAAGACCCGGATCGTGATGTCGAGCCGGTCGCCGGGACGCAGCAACGGGCTGGGGTTCCATGGCCGTCGCACCCACAGGCGCGCCACGCCGGTCCAACAGCGGTCCCAGGCAAATGACTCGAACTGCGTCACCGTCGTCCGCTTGTCCCTGGTGCTGTGGCCCATGGATCGAGCATCACCCGCGGGAGGATCCATGAGCAGAGAAGAAGGTCCTCGGCGCGGGGGCCTAGCGACCCTGCCCTCGGCGCCATGGCCGGGACGACAGGTTGCTCGCTGGGCGCCGACTGGACGCGGAACGAGGCGCACGGCCTTTGGGATGGGCTTCCGATGCCCCGCGGTGATTTCGCGGACACCAAGTGCCTGGACCCGCGGGCGCGGCATCGTAGTGCACCGCTGGATCGGCGACGAAAGTCCTTTGCCGGGTGGCGGTTCGGCACTGCCGAGGCGGGCAGCACCCGCCGTAGCGTCCTGTTCTGGTAAAGCCGCGAAACCCGAGGCGTGAAGGAGACACCGATGAGAGCGCGCGTCGTCTACGAGTCGATGTTCGGCAACACCGCGACGATCGCCGAAGCGATCGCCCAAGGACTAGGCATCCACGCGACCGTGGAGGTGGTCGACGTCACCACTGCGGCCCAATTGCCCGAGCCGACAGTCGATCTGCTTGTGGTCGGCGGCCCGACCCACGCGTTCGGGCTCAGCCGGCCCCGCACCCGCCGCGACGCCGCCACCCGCACCAGCGCCCCCGTCGCAGTGGAAACCGGGATCCGCGAATGGCTCGAGAGCGCACTACCGGTTCCCGAGGGTGCCCGCGCGGCGGCGTTCGGCACCAAAGCCGCCCACCCACGCCGGCTGCCCGGCTCGGCGGCGCGCGGCATCGGACGACGCCTGCGCGGCCTGGGCTACCAGCTCATCGGTGAGCCCACCGACTTCCTGGTCGACGCGATGACCGGTCCGCTCACCGCGGGCGAACTCGACCGCGCTCGCCGCTGGGGCGAACAGCTCGCCCACATCGAACTCGAGCGCGACGCTTCCCATATCTGCCGTCGCCGCGAGTGATCGACCACCAGATGCTCACGATCCCGAGGAGATCGGGAGTGTCGGAACTACGGCGGCTCTGATCTCGGTCCGGCGCCTGTGGGCGCCCAGGCCGATCAGCATAGCGCGCTGGCGGAGTTCGGCGCTCGCGGTGCTCGCGAAGTCGATTCGGCGGCGGGCGTTGAAGAGTGTGGTCACCACGCACGTGCCGACCGGGCCGGTCGGTCGGTCGGTCGGTCGGTCGGTCGTAGAGCGTGGCGCTGCCAATGGAGATGCCAGCAGCGGCGATGGCGCCGTCGGCGCGCATGCCGGGTTCTGCGGCGCCGAGGCGATCACGCCGACTCGCCGCCGACCGCTACGGCAGCCGGTGAGCATGACCACCTCGACGGCCGACCGCGCCCTGATCACGGCCGATGGGGAGACGGGAAGTGGCCACGGTCACACGCTGCGGCGGGCGTGAATTCGGCCGGCGAATGCCGCCTGTATGCACGTGTCGAGTCCCGGTCGAATCAGCATCGGAAGTCCGCTGATCAGGGGTCCTCATGCCCTGCCTTCCCCGACCGCGGCGCGGCATCGTGGAGGAAAGCAATCGACTACGAAGGGCAACGACACCGATGGACGACCGCGCACCGGACGACGACACCGTCGCCACCGCCTTGGCGCTGGCGCTGCGCGCACCGTCGAGGTACAACCTCCAGCCATGGCGCTGGCGGATCGCCGCGGACGGCCTGCACCTGTACCTGGATCGGACACGATCACTGCCGGTGACCGGCGGCGGACAACGTGATGAGCTGCTCGGCTGCGGGGCGGCACTGCACCATTTGTCGGTGGCCTTCGCCGCACTGGGTTGGGCCACGATCGTGCATCGGATGCCAAGTTCGGACAATCCGGACCATTTGGCCGCCGTTACCGCAGTGGCGCGGCGGCCTACCAAGCAAGACATCGCGATGAGCGCCGCGATCACCCGCAGGCACAGCGACCGCAGGAACTACAGCGACTGGATCGCCCCACCGGGATACCTCGGGCTGTTGACCGAACGCGCCTCGGCCATGGGTGCACTGATTCGCCCGCTCCGCGACCATAGCGGCGACCGGCGGGCTTTCGAACCACGCGCGGCAACCCAGCGCTGGGCGGGCGGCTATGCGGTTGATGGCCCAGGACCCGACGTGACCGCGGGGCCCGACCACGCCGACGTGCTGGTACTCGCCACACCCGGCGATGACCGCTTGGCGCAACTTCGGGCTGGCGAGGCGATGAGCGCGGTGCTGCTGACCGCGGCCAACATCGGACTGGCCACTTGCCCGCTTTCGGCGCCGCTCGACAGCGCCGATAGACGCCTTCAGCTGCGACACGATGTCTTCGACGACTCCGCGCACCCCCAGATCGTCCTGCGAGTCGGTCAGGCTCCCGACGGCGCGGACCTGCCGACGATCACCACACGCCGATCACTCGCGGAGGCGCTTTTCCCGGTCCATGCGTGATGTCACGGGCCTTCCAAGCGCATTACCAATGACGGGGCAAACCCGTCCGGAGCTGTAACCCGGCTCTGCGGCGGAGACTTTGCGAGTCACCTGGACGTCAGGGAACTTCTCCTGCCAGCCCGCCAGCTGTTCGGCGACAGGTCGTGCATGCCGGAAACTGCCTGAGCCGTTCGACCCTCCGCAACAACAACATTCCCCCGTGCACAGGTCGACGGCGGGCGCGCTTTCTGGTCTCACTCCCGGTTGTCGGAGGTATTCAGTTTGGAAGCCAGCACGGCGGCCTGGGTGCGCCGTTCCACGCCGAGTTTCGTCAGCAGCCGGGACACGTAGTTCTTCACTGTCTTCTCCGCCAAGAACATTCGCTGTGCGATTTGCCGGTTCGTCAGTCCCTCACCGAGCAGACCCAGCAGGACACGTTCCTGGTCGGTGAGCCCAGCCAGCGGCCCCGTCTTGGCTTCGGCCTCTTCACGCAATTTCGCCATCAACGCGGCCGCGGCCCGGTTGTCCAGCAGCGACTTACCCGACCCGACATCCCGGATCGCGTCGACGAGATCGGTCGTTCCGATGTCCTTGACGACATAACCGCTGGCCCCGGCGAGGATCGCATCCAGCATGGCTTGCTCGTCGGTGAACGAAGTGAGAATCAGGCAGCGCAGCTCCGGCCGCTGGTCCAGCAACTCCCGGCACAACTCGATGCCGTTGCCGTCGGGCAACCGCACGTCCAGCACCGCAACATCCGGTTGCAGCGCGGGGATACGAGCCATCGCCTGCGACACGCTGCCTGCTTCACCGACGACGTCGATATCGGGCTCGGCGTCGATCAGGTCGGCCACGCCACGCCGCACGATGTGGTGGTCGTCTACCAGGAACACCTTGATCATGTCCATACACCTCCGTCAGCCATCTTCTCAGCGTACGAAGATACGCGCCGGATGAGGCCGATGAACAAACCAACACCGAAATCGAAAACGGCTGCCTCTATAGCGATGACGACAAGGCTGCCGGGACATGCCGAGGACACGCCCGACCGCCAAGGCGTCCGGAATGCCCAGAGCGTGGTGGCCGGCGGTGCACGGATGACGAGCGAAACCGCAGTGCCAGAAGCCCTTCGGGCGGGTCCTCCGGACGCACCGACAATGGGGCCATCGGCGGACGCTGGACGGGACTTTCGGCCCTCTCCCCGCTTCGGGATCGGTGCCAGAGTCGTTCACATGAGCAAAGGCACCGCAACGGACGCGGCACTACGGATATCGATCGGGCACCATGTCTCGGCTGCAGCGGCCGACTACGCACGTGAGAAGATCAGCGCCGCTTTGGATTACGCACCCGAGCCGCTGCTCGGAATGCGGGTGCGAATCACCGGGCACGCCGACCCTGCGGTGGCCCGCCCGATCGTCGCGCAGGCGAATGTGAACATGAACGGCCGACCGGTACGGGTCCAGGTCGCTGCCGCGACCACCAGAGAAGCGATCGATCTGCTCGCTGCCCGGTTGAGAACACGCCTCGAGCGGTTGGCTCGGCACGGAGGAGCAGTGCACGGGGAACTGTCCCGTTCGCGATCGGTCGAATGTCGACACGGTGGCACCGTAGGCGGCTTGTTGCCACGCGCTCGGGACACCGCTGAGCCGCGCCGGATCGTGCGGCGCAAATCGTATGCGCTGCTCGGCGAGACCTGCGACGAGGCCGTGTTCGACATGGAGATCATGGACTACGACTTCCACCTGTTCACCGAATCCGGCACCGACGCCGACAGCGTGTTGTATCGCGGCGAAGACAGAAGTTACCGCCTTGCGCAGGTGGATCCGCGTCCCGCATCCGTGACTCGGAGCGCTGTGTCGTTCACAGTCAGTCCGACGCCCGCACCGGCGCTCGATGTCGAGGACGCCGTCGCGCGTCTGGAGCTGACCGGCCTGCCGTTCGTGTTCTTCCGCGACCGGGCGTCGAACCGGGGCAGCGTGCTCTACCACCGCTACGACGGCGACTACGGCCTGATCACACCACCGACACAGCAGTGAGAAACCGCCCCGAGGAAGCACGATGAACATCCGTCACGCACCCATATATGCACTCGCAGTGGCCGTTGTGATCACCGCACTGGTCCTGGCCGGCTTGCCTGCCGCCAGCCTCCTGCTGCTCCAGGCCGCAGCGGCCTGCCCGCTGCTGGCGCTGGTGCTGACCGGCGGCACGAACAAGTCCGCGCAGCAAGGCGGGTGCCGGGGTCAGCACCCGCAGGGCCGGGAGACCACCGCTGCACTGCGACTCCGCCTCCCACCATCGACCTCGCGCGAACATCTCGTAGCGAGGTCGACGAAACCCTTGGCGGACTCGTCGGATTCACCGATCGGCTGGGTTGTCCGGGATCGCATGGCGGGTACGGGTGCCGTTTGCCGATACAGAGGGCATCGGAACCGACCAACGGAGAACCGTGCCACCGCCGGAAGCTCGACCGGCGCTGAAGTTGCCGCCGGCGTCGTAGGTGCGCGCGGCCATGTTGGCCAGCCCACTACGGCGAGTGAGCTCCTCGGGCAGACCGATACCGTTGTCGGCGATTTCGAGGATGACGTCGTCGCCGATGGTGAGTTTGACCGAGACGGTGCTGGCATGGGCGTGCCGGACCACGTTGCTGAGCGCTTCCCGCAGCACTGCTTCGACGTGGTCGAACATGGTGGGGGTCAGTACCGAGACCGGTCCGGCCAGGCGGATCGACGTGCGAAGGTCGGTGTCGGCGGTCATCTCGGCCACCACAGCGTGCAAGCGTTTGCGCAAGACCGGCGCTTCGGCGGAGGTGCTCGAATGCAGATCGAAGATCGAGTGCCGGATGTCTTGGACGATCGTTTGCACGTCGTTGATGGTCTCGGTGAGCCGGGATTTGACCTCTGGAGCTCGTGCGCGCTGCGCTGTTCCCTGCAGTGACAATCCGACCGCGAACAACCGCTGGATGACATGGTCGTGGAGGTCGCGGGCGATGCGGTCGCGTTCCGAGACGACGTCGAGTTCGCGCATTCGGCGCTGGGTATTCGACAACTGCAGCGCCAGCGCCGCCTGGTTGGCGAAACCCGTGATCATCATTTGCCCTGCGGCATTCATCGGGGGCGTTTCGGCCGAGCGCACCGTGGCCAGCACGCCGATGACCGACTGCCCCGCCCGCAGCGGCAAGGTCAGAGCTCGACCGTACTCGACAAGCGGATCCAGCTCCGGCGCAGTGCCCGGTTCATCGGCGGACACGTACTGCTCGTCCCGGAATGCCGCACCGGTATAGGATCCGTGCACCGGGATCCGCTGTCCGACGAGCTCACGGGCGTCGAGTCCGGCCGCCGAGACCACCACGAGTTCGCCGACTTCCTCCGACGGCGTATCGGGATCCTCGGGCAAGGCGAGATAAGCGCAGGCCGACCCGGTCAAAGTCAACGCACGTGCCGTGATCAGCTCGAGTACTTCGGCCGAGTCTCCGCCGGCCAGTACGATTGTCGCGACATCTTGATTGGCTTCCAGCCATTGCTGGCGGATTCGGGATTCCTCGTAGAGGCGCGCATTGGCGATGGCGATGCCGGCGGCCGCGGCCAATGCCTGCACGACGACTTCGTCGTCTTCGGTGAATTCCTGACCGCCGGACTTCTCGGTCAGGTACAGGTTCCCGAAGATCTCCTCGCGTACCTGGACCGGCACACCGAGGAAAGTCTTCATCGGCGGATGATCGGCGGGGAAACCGACCGAGGACGGGTGCGCCGACAAGTCCGGAAGCCGGATCGGTTTGGGCTGCTCGAACAGAAGCCCGAGCACACCGTGCCCACTAGGCAGATCGCCGATCATCACCCGAGTACGGTCGTCGATACCCTCGTAGACGAACTCTGCCAACCGCTTGGAAGCCTCGTCGGTTTCGCGGACACCGAGCGCACCATAGCGGGCATCGACCAGCTCGATCGCCGTGTGAACGATCGTCCGCAGCGTGTTGTCCAGATCCAGACCCGCGGTGATCACCAACATCGCTTCGATGAGCCGATCCATCTGATCACGCACACCGACGATCTCCGCGATGCGATCTTGAACCTCGACCAGCAGCTCGCGTAGGCGGGACTGGGCAAGCGTTCCGATCACTGGAGACCGCTCGTCTGGTCCGAAGTCGGACGTTGGACCTTGCATACCCAGCATTCTGGCATCACCGAACCGCTCCGGCCGCGCGAGACCCACGAAGCACGGATCGGCGCTGGTCAGTTGACCGCCCTCACCAGGGGTGCGCTGGTCGGTGGCCGAAAGTCCTGCACAGGTGGGTGCTTTGGGATCTGCCGCGGCGCGCCGGTCGAAGGGAGCATTGGTAACCATGGTCCACGACATCGATTACCGGACGCCGAGTTGGAGTGCCTCGGCGACGCTGACGGCGCTGCGTTCCCCGCTCGCGAGTCGGCTGACAGGCAGCATGACCGAACTGCGTTATCACGGGCACCGTACAGGACGGCCGATCGCGTTGCCGGTCGCCTATGCCCGCGACGGCGATCGGGTACTGGTGCGGGTGGGCCGCGCGAACGGCAAGACATGGTGGCGCAATTTCACCGCGCCCGCCCCGCTGTCGGTGTGGATCGACCAACACTGGGTGCTCGGTACCGGCCATGTCCTCTCCCCCGGAGACACCGATTACGGCGCGGCGTGGAGCCGTTACCGCGCCAAGTTCCCTCGCACCCCCGCCGAAGGCAGCGACCCGATGGTCGTCATCACCCTGGGGCAAACCACCGATCCGCAACCGGGCGCATCGGCGGCGGGCAGAGGTGTGTGGTGGCGCTGGTTCAGGAGGGTGACCACCGGTGAACTCCTGGGATTCGCGGTGCCCGCCGTCGCCGGCGCCGCGACCGCACAGAGCAGCACAGCGGCCGCGGCCGCTGTGCTGCTCGCCGCGGGGGCAACCGAAGGCGCGGTTCTCGGCTGGTTCCAGGCCCATGTGCTACGGACGGTGATCACCGGGTTCGTGCGGCGGGACTGGGTCGTCGCGACCATGCTCGGCGCGGTGACGGCCTGGATGCTGGGGCTGGTGCCGGTCCTCACCGACGGCCTGGCGGGTTGGCCCCCGCTGCTGGTCGTGCCCGCGATCGCAGCGGGTGCGGCGGTCATGGTGTCATCGTTGGGACTGACCCAGTGGATAGTCTTGCGTCGCTACTTATCCGGCGCAGGCGGCTGGATCGCGGCCACGGCACTGGCCTGGATCGCCGGACTCTCGGTCATGGCAGCGGTGACCACACCGCTGTGGCAGCCCGGGCAGCCGCTTGCCCTCACCGTCGCCATCGGCGTCCTCGGCGGACTGGGCATGGCCGCGGCCATGGCCGCGGTCACCGGAACCTTCCTGGTGTGGCTGTTGCGCGCTCAACCACACTGACCGGCCTCGACCGGCGCGCCTCATCCGCGCAGGCGGATAGGTCACTACCAAGCCGATCCGGCGACATCCCGCTCCTGGACAGCGTTATGACCGGCACCGAAAGGCTTGGGTGGCGTTCCGAACGACCAACCCGTGCCGGTGGTACGGCCTTTGGTCCTCGATGCCGACGACCTTCGGCCCTGACGAGCAGCTCAGCGAAGTTGGTGACATGGAGCGATCGAGCACACGCGCGAACGGATAGGGCATCACGTGGGACCTTGTGAACCGATTGAGGGGGTGGCGTTCGCCGACTGTGTGCGGTGTTCACGCCGTGCTGATCGCCGCGGCGTCGGACGGGGCGCACGACGGTGAGCGGCTCCTCTATTGTGGGCCAGACCGACAGCAATGTCATCGAATTGGATCGCGAAGATGCCTTGGCACTGCTGGCGCAAGCACCGTTCGGTCGTGTGGTGTACACGCGTGACGCGCTGCCCGCGATCCGTCCGGTCAACCATCTGGTCGACAACGGCTCGATCATCGTGCGCACCAGGCTCGCCTCCCAGTTCTCCGCGGCCGTGCGGGGCCGCTCGGGCGTCGTGGTGGCTTACCAAGCCGATGACCTCGATATAGACCGCCGCACCGGTTGGTCGGTGGTGGTGACCGGGATAGCGCGTCCGGTAACCGATCCCGCGCGGATCGACCGCTATCAGCGGCTTCTGCGACCGTGGATCGGTTCACCGATGGACGGTGTGATCGAGATCGAGCCCACGATCGTCTCCGGCATCGAACTCATCGACAACCAGGCCGCCGGCACCCACGGCACGTAGTCGCGCTTACCAGGGAAACTTATTGCCGCAGTGCGGCATTCGCCGCTTCGCGGAGGCTCCTCGGCTCGACGCCGCGGTGATCGCCGTGCATAGCTGGTCGGAGTTCAATAGCTGCCGGTCCCGCACCACCAGCCACATGACAGCCGGAGTCGATCATGCGCCCTTCATTCCGTACCGGCCATCGGCGTGGTTCGACCGGCCCGCGGATCCCGATCGGCGGACCTGAGTGCGGGACCGCGGTGATGGTGACGAGCCCGGTTCGGCGACGTGGCGCGGACCTACAGCTCGCGGTCGCTGGTGTGGCGGTGTGCGCGGCTCTCGCGTGGGCGTGCGGCTCAGGGGTCGTCGACCGTGCCGATCACGCGCTGTTCCGGATGATCAACACACTGCCCGACGGGCTCTTTCGGCCTTTCTGGCTGATCCAGTTGGCGGGAGTGCTCGGCGCTCCCGCCGTTGTCGCGGCAATCGCGCTGGGAGCGCGCAGATTTCGCCTCGCCGCCGGTCTACTGTTGTTGATCCCGGTGAAACTCGTTGTGGAGCGAGACATCTTGAAGTCGCTCGTAGTCCATCGACGTCCTGGCGCCATCATGGCGGACGCGGTCCTGCGCGATGTGCCGACCGTCGGTTCGGCGTTCCCGTCCGGTCACGCGCTGCTGCTCTTCGGGATGGTGACGCTGTTGATCCCCTATTCGAGCCGCGGCCAGCGGTCTGTGACGCTGGCGATCGCGATCCTGGCCGCCGTCGCACGTATCTATCTCGGTGCCCATACCCCGCTCGACGTGATGGGCGGTGCCGCCGCGGGAATCGCCGTCGGCGCACTACTCAATCTGATTGTGGGCGTGCGGAATCCACGGTGACCGAGGCGAGTACCGCCCTGCGGGGCACTTCGACCCCGAACTGGGAGCCGATGTCCCCTCCCTCTCGGGCACGGCCGCCTGACACGGTTACACACGGATCCTCCGCGAAGGAGGCCACCGCACGAAAGATGAGGGCGATGACCACCGAGGTTGTCCGGGATTCGACACCAATAGCCGGCACGACCGGTGATCAGACATATCCGATCGTACTGGGGCGGCACGCCGCTGATGTGATCCGGCTGGTGCTGGGGCTTGTGACTCTTGGTGTTTCGGCACTGGTGGCCCGCCGCACCGAGGTCCCGCGGCTCGAGGTGGACCTGTTCCGGGTGATCAACGACCTGCCGTCCTGGGTGGCGCCGGTCGTGCTGGTGGTGATGCAGCTCGGCACGATCGGCGCGGTCGGCGTCGTCGCCGGTCTCGCGCTGGTCACCAGGCGTTTCGGGCTGGCCCGCGATGTCGCGGCGGCAGGCGTACTGGCCTACCTGCTGGCCATCGAGGTGAAATCCCTGGTGGGACGGGCGCGCCCGGATGTCCTGCTGAACGAGCTGATGCTGCGGACTCATCAAGGCGGGCTCGGCTTCGTCTCGGGACACGCCGCGGTCGCCGCGGCAATGGCGGCGGCCGCCGCGCCGTGGTTGCCGCGTCCGTGGCGGCGAATCGCCTGGGCGACCGCGGGCGTGGTAGCCGCGTCACGGGTCTTCGTCGGGGCGCATATGGTGCTCGATGTCGTCGGCGGAGCGGCTCTGGGTTGGACGGTTGCCGCCGCGCTGCACCTGATCTGGGGTGCCCCCGTACACCGCGCCGAGGCTCCCGTGCTCCGCGCGGCGCTCGCCGCGGCCGGTTGGAACCCGATCCGGGTGGAGCCCGCTGTACTGGACGCACGCGGTTCGCGGCCGTTCCTGGTGAGCGCGGATATCTCCGGACTTCGCACCGAACTGTTCGTCAAAGTGATCGGGTACCACGAACGCAATTCCGATATCTTGTTCAAGCTGTTCCGCCACCTCGTCTTTCGCGAAGTAGAAGACGAATATCCGTTCGCGACACCGAAGCAACAGGCCGAGCACGAGGCGTTCATCGCCCTGCTGGCCCAGCGAGCTGGTGTGCGCACGCCGACGGTCGTTTCGGTCGGTGTAGCCGACAACGGTGACGCGTGGCTCGCCGAAACGCGCATCCCGGGGCGTGATCTCGCTCGTTGCTCCGAACCCGTCTCCGACGAGGTGCTGTGCGAAGTCTGGGCCCAGATCGCGCGGCTGCGGGCCGCTCGCATCGCACATCGCGACCTGCGGCTGGCCAACATCCTGCTCGACGAGAGCCAGACGCCGTGGATCATCGACTTCGGCTTCGGCGAATCCGCCGCCTCCGACCACCGGCTCGACGCCGATGTCGCCGAGGCGCTGGCGTCGATGAGCCTGAAGGTCGGCACCCAGCGTGCGGTAGCGACCGCGCACCGGATTCTCGGCCCCGACGCGTTGAAAGGGGCTGCGCCGCTGCTGCAACCGCTCGCGTTGGCATCGGCGACCCGCAGCGCCGCCCGGCATCGGCGCGGCCTGCTCGACGAGCTGCGTGCTGCGGTCGGCGACGCCATCGGCGCCGAACCCGCCCGGCCGGAGGTGCTGTTGCGGTTTCGCTGGCGCACTCTGGGCTGGATCGCGGCCACCGCGTTCGCGACCTATGTGCTGCTGCCACAGATCGGTCAGCTCGGCCAACTGGTCACCACTTTGGACGACGCCCGGTGGCAGTGGCTCGTGGGAGCACTCGCGATGTCGGCGGCGACCTATGCCGCGGCGGCGCTGACGTTCATGGGCGCCAGCCCCCGCGCCCTCGCCTTCGGCCGCACCATGAACGTCCAGCTGGCGACCTCGTTCGCCAACCGGTTGGCACCCTATGGCCTCGGCGGAACCGCAGTCAACGAACGATACCTTGAGCGCTGTGGTCTGCCGCGGACCACCGCGATCGCCGTCATCGCGCTGACGGCGACCTCGGGCGCTGTGCTGCATGTCCTCGAATTGGGTGGCGTAGGACTGTGGCTCGGCAGCTCTCGGTCGCTGCTGTCCTCCGCACTGCCCAGCCGCTGGAGCCTGCTCATCGGATTCGTCGCCGTGATGACCGCGCTCGGCATCGCCATCGCCGTACTGCTGCGCCGCCCGGGCTGGCTCACCGAGATCCGCAGCACCGCCCGCTCGATGGCGGACATCCTCCGCACGCCGAAACGCGCGGCACTCCTCATCGGCGGCCAAGTGGGCGCCAACATCGCCTACATCGCGGCCCTGGGCTTCTCGGTACACGCCTTCGGCGGAACTCCATCAGCCGCCCTGGTCGCCGCGGTATTCCTCGGCGGCCAAGCTCTCGGCGCGGCGAGCCCGACCCCCGCCGGCCTCGGCGTCGTCGAGGCATCCCTGGTTGCCGGGCTCATGGTCGGCGGCGTGACAAGCGCGCCCGCCGTCGCTGGCGTGCTCGCCTACCGGCTGGCGACTTTCTGGATTCCAGCCGCCGTCGGCTTCTTCTCCTTCCGCGCCCTGCAGCGTCATCACATCCTGTGACGTCGGCATACCGGCCCTGGCCTCACACTCAGCACCATCGGTTTTCTCAGGCAGCAGGTTGCGTCGGCACGACCGGACGGAATACCCGCGACGGGTTGCTCGACACGGCCGATCCGCAGGGACGCGCAGCGCGGGAGTACATTTCGCTCCGCTCCGGTGAGGGCGCTCTGGTGTCGAGCGTCTGCGCGGGTGCGAAACTCGCCGCGGCCGGTGGTCTGGGTGATCGCACCGCGCCCGCGTTCTGGGGCGCGAGCGACGGCCGCGCAGGAGCTGGGAACCGCACGGGTCGAGGACACGTGGATTTGTGATCACGTCGACGCCACCGTGGCCTGATAGGCCGCGATCGCGGTAGGCAGCGTCGGATACAGGTGCTCGACGCCGATGCGACCGGTCAGGCCGGCGGCGTCGAGATTCGCGCGCAGGTCTTGCTTGACCCGCGCCATCGCGAAAGTAATTCCCCGGGTGGTCAATTCGCCGCGCAATTGTTCGAGCGCGTCGAGCGCGGTGAGGTCGACCTCGACGTTGGCTTCGGCGTTGAGCACGAACCAGCGAACCGCCACCCCATCGCGGTCGGTCTGCTGGTCGACCGCGGCGAGCGCGCGGCGGCGGAAGTCGTCGGCGTTGGCGAAGCACAGAGGCGCGTCGTAGCGGTAGATCACGAGTCCGGCAACGGGTTCGGCTTGTGGATAGTCATCGAGGTCGTGCATCCCCGCTATCCCGGGCACGAATCCAAGGATGGCGTCGTGGGCGCGCGCTACCCGGCGCAGCAGATCCAAGATCGACAACCCGACCGCGATCAACACCCCGTAGAGCACGCCGAAAACCAGCACCGCGACCAGAGTGGCCAACGCCAGCAGCAGCTCACTGCGCCGGAATCGAGCGATACGCACGAACTCCGGCCATTCGATCAGTCGCAGCGCGGCATAGATCACCAGCGCGCCCAGCGCCGCTGTGGGAAACGCCGCCAGCACTGTCGTTGCGCCGAACAACACCGCCAGCACGACCGCCAGCGCGGTCAGCGAGTACATCTGGGTGCGCGCGTGCATGGCGTCGGCGATGGTGGTCCGGCTACCGCTGCAGCTGACCGGGAATCCATGCAATACCCCCGCGGCCAGATTCGTCGCACCCAGGGCCGCCAGCTCGGTGTTGGCCTCGATATGGCGGCCGTGACGTGTCGCGAAGGCCCGCGCCGTCAAAGCGTTGTCGGAGAACCCCACCACCGCGATACCGATCGCGGGCAATATCAGCTGCCCCACGTCGCCCCATGCCACTCCCGACAGAGCTGGAGTCGGGATACCGGCCGGAATCGGGCCGACGGTGGCGATGCCATGCCGCTGCAGCGAAAACGCCGCGACCACCGCGGTCGCGGCCAGCACAGCAAGCAGCGGTGCGGGCAGGCGCGGCGTCCGCCACACCGCCAACCCAAGCGCGGCCAGCACACCGGCTGCCAGCGCGGCGGTCGGCCACTGCCACTGCTCGAGGTTCTCGACGAAGGAGCGCAACTGGTCAGGGATCGTCTGGCCCTCCACCGGCACACCGCTGATTCTGCCCAGCTGGCCGACGATCATGATGCCCGCGGTCCCAGCCAGATATCCGACGAGAACGGGTTTGGACAACAGATCCGCCAGGACGCCCAACCGGATCAGCGCACCGACCAGGCACACGCACCCCACCAGCACCGCCAGGATCGCGGCCAGTGCCGCATACCGCCCCGGATATCCCTCGGCCAGCGGAGCCAAGGCGACCGCGGTCATCAGCGCGGTCGTCGATTCCGGCCCTACCGAGAGCTGGCGCGAGGTACCGACCACCACATACACCGCCAATGGACCCAGCACCGCCCACAGGCCGACAACCGGCGGCAACCCTGCCACCGTCGCATACGCCATCACCTGGGGCACCAGATACGCCGCCACGGTCACCCCCGCCAGCACATCCGCACCCAACCAGCCACGCCGATAGTCACGGAACTGGCTCAAACCCGGAAACACCTGCGCGACTCTCATCTTCGATATTGTGCGTTTCATCGGACTCGCCCGCGCCGTCGCCTGGGTCCCGCTCCGCGCCGCCGAGCCAGCGCCGCGACTCTCCTCTCATCCTGTGGTGGTCGCCGGTTCTTCCCGCGGTCCTTGGTCGAGCCGGAACGGGGGGTACTCGTCACGCATGAGCGCGACGTAGGCGATCACGCGGTAGAGCCAGCGGTTGACGCCCATGACGAAATCGAACAACGGGCGCGGGTAGCGGCCGGTAGACAGCAAGGTCACCGCGGCGATAAGGACCAACACACCCAGCAGGCCGATGGTGCCCCCGCCGGTGGAGGATTGGCTGGTCTCCAGATTCGGTCCGGCCGTGGTCATCGCCGCGATCACCAGGTAGTGCGGGATCGCCAGCAACCACCACTTCACCAGCGGTTGCCAACGTGAGGACCGCTCCGGGTATTCGACCTGCAGATCGGCCGGATAGTCGGCGGGTCCGAGGGTGAACGGCGGATATCGGTCGGTGCCCAATGCCGCGTACGTGTAGAACTGGACCCGCCAATTCCAGCGCAGCACCCCGACATTGAAGTCGAACAACGAGCGCGGATACCGGCCCGTGCACACGATGGCGATACCCGCCGCCAGCGTCGCCGCCACGAACCCGATCCACAACACGATCAGAACAAGGTAATGCGGGATCGCCAGCAACCACTTCACCAGCCACCGCCACCGCGATAGCGACCCGTCCAAATCACCGCGCAGCGCCACTGGATACCTTGGCTTGTCAACGGCATTCATGCACACCACTCCTCATCCTTTCGAGCGTGCACCGTGCGGAGTATCGACCGCAGGCGTGCCCAGCATCGCCAGTCGCGACCGCTGACGCCCAGGCCCGAAAGGACTGCCCTGCCCCGACCAAGGACCTTCGAATCGGTGACCACCGACTGTTCTGCGCGGCCGCCCGCCCACAGAGCCCTGCCGCGATGCAGCACATCGGTGGCCGCGGCAGCCGTTGGACACGAACGTCCCAGGCGCTGCGGCCGATTCGGCAAGCCAGCGCCAGTTCTTGCACAGCCTGGTCACTCTGCAACCCGGGCGGTCGCCCGTCAGCGGCCTCGCTGCCCCGCACCGGAGTCAGAGCCTTGGTGTCGTGGACCGGCTTCGTCGCTGCCCGGGTTCTTCGAGTTCGGCCGCGAGGACCGAAATACCCAGCGCTGTAGGCAGTTCGGTCGGCCGCCGGAACCGGTCACAACTTGTCGAGTCGCCATCTGACGACGATTCGCCCGGCAGCTCGAAATCGGCAATCACCGCCAAGCGTTGTCGACCACGGATGTCTGGATGTTCAGCGTCGGCGGCGGCCCGGCGCTGCGTGGTCCGATCGGCCCGCCTCGCACGCACGGTGCCCGACGAGATCGCCGCACCGCGGGATGCGATCTCGCCTCGCGACTACATCGGTTTCGCCGGGAAATACGAACGCGCCGACGTTTCGTGGAAGACGCGCACCCTGTTCCGTCTCATCGGCGGCACCCGCTACGGCGACCTGCGCGACTGGAGCGCCATCCGCGCCTGGTCGGACACCATCGCTCGAGCCCTGGACCTGGCAGCGGCGTCAACCACCGCAATCGACCCTAGCGACTCCCCGCGACCGACCGAACAACCTCCAACCTCTTGTGCAGCGTCAGCGCCAGCTCCCCGGTGTCGCGTGCCGGGTCCACCAGCAGCTCGCCGGATCGCGGGGCGACAATCCTCAGCCATGCTAGAGTCTCTATGTTGTTTGCTAAACTATGCAAACAGTCCGGGCAGGGACGTCACCACTGCCCGTCAGGTGGAGCGGAAGGGAGTGACTCGTCGATGCCAGGACCGCAACGGCCGCTCTACCAGATGAAAGCCGACTTCTTCAAAACACTCGGACATCCCGTGCGGGTGCGGGTGCTCGAACTGCTCAGCCAGCGTGAGCACGCCGTTTCGGAGATGCTGACCGAGATCGGCATCGAGGCGGCCAACTTGTCTCAGCAGTTGTCGATCCTGCGGCGCGCCGGCCTGGTGACCGCTCGCCGCGAAGGGCTCTCGGTGACCTACGAACTGACCACCACCGAGGTCGCCGAGCTGTTGGCCGTTGCGCGGGCCATCCTCACCGGCGTCGTCGCCGGTCAGGTCGAAGCCCTCGAACAACCCGCCTGACCGTGGCTACCGGGGGGTGTGCGCTCGGTCACTGATTGCAGTTTTTCTAAACTAAATACCTAGCAGTTTTCGAAGGAGAGATTAGTCGTGACGGATCATCCCGGCACTGCCGCGACCATGGAGGCACCGACCGACCACGAAGGCATGCTCGCGTGGGTCGCCGAAATCGCGGAGCTGACCGCGCCGGATCGCATCGTCTTCTGTGACGGCTCGCGAGCCGAGTGGGACCGGCTCACCGGGCTGCTGGTCGAGAAGGGCACCTTCGTACCCCTCGAGGCGAAGCCGAACTCCTTCTGGTGTGTGTCGGATCCCGACGACGTGGCGCGGGTGGAGGACCGCACCTTCATCTGCTGCGAGAGTCGCGAGGACGCGGGCCCGACCAACAACTGGGTCGACCCGCTGGACATGCGCACGCTGATGACCGAGCACTACCGCGGGGCCATGGCGGGGCGAACGATGTATGTGATCGCCTTCTGCATGGGGCCGCTGGACGCCGAAGACCCGAAATACGGTGTGCAGATCACCGATTCGGAGTATGTGGCGGTGTCGATGCAGATCATGACCCGCTCGGGCACACCGGTGTGGGAGCAGCTCACCGATGGAACCGACTTCGTGAAGTGCCTGCATTCGGTCGGCGCACCGCTGGGCGCGGGCCAAGCCGATGTGGCGTGGCCGTGTGATACGACCAAGTACATCTCGCATTTTCCCGAGCGCCGGGAGATCTGGAGCTACGGCTCGGGTTACGGCGGGAACGCGCTGCTGGGGAAGAAATGTTTCGCGCTGCGGATCGCCTCGGTACTCGGCCGCGACGAGGGGTGGCTGGCCGAGCACATGCTGATCCTCAAACTCACCTCCCCGCAAGGCAAGACCCACTACATCGCGGCGGCGTTCCCGTCCTCGTGCGGCAAGACCAACCTCGCCATGCTCGAGCCCGCCTTGCCGGGCTGGCGCGCGGAGACGATCGGTGACGACATCGCCTGGATGCGGTTCGGCGCCGACGGCCGGTTGTGGGCGGTGAACCCGGAGGCCGGATTCTTCGGTGTCGCGCCCGGTACGGGGGCACGCACCAATCCGAACGCGATCGCCACACTCGATGCCGGAAATTCGATCTTCACCAACACCGCCCGCACCGATGACGGCGACGTGTGGTGGGAAGGCTTGACCGACACCCCGCCCGCGCACCTGATCGACTGGCACGGCCGAGACTGGACCCCGCGGTCGGAAAACCCTGCCGCCCATCCGAATTCCCGCTACTGCACCCCGATCGAACAGTGCCCGTCCGTGGCGCCGGAGTGGAACGACCCGACCGGGGTACCGATCTCGGCGATCTTCTTCGGCGGCCGCCGCAAGACGACGGTGCCGCTGGTGGCCGAGACCCTCGACTGGGAACACGGGGTGTTCACCGCGTCGGTGCTTTCGTCGGAAACCACCGCGGCAGCGGCAGGAGCGGTGGGAGTGGTGCGGCGGGATCCGATGGCGATGCTGCCGTTCCTGGGCTACCACGTCGGCGACTACTTCGCGCACTGGCTGCGACTCGGCGCCGCCGCCGATCCGGCGAAGCTCCCCAAGATCTTCCAGGTCAATTGGTTCCGCCGCGGTCCGGAGGGCGAGTTTCTGTGGCCCGGCTTCGGTGACAACGTGCGCGTGTTGAAGTGGGCGCTGGATCGCCTGGACGGCACCGCCGAAGCCGTCGAGACGCCTATCGGGTACGTGCCGACCGTTGACTCGCTGGATATGTCCGGCCTCGACGAGAATGACCGGAAGTCGGTCGCACAGGCGCTGGCCGTCGATCTCGAGGAGTGGGTCCGGGAAGTCCAATCGATCGACGAGTGGTACGCCACTATCGGCGGCAACCGGCTGCCCGAACAGCTGCGCGAGCAGCTCGCGGGGTTGAAACTGCGTCTGGCCGCCGCCTGGTGAGCGTGCGCGCACTCCTGCCGTCTCGGTCGGACTGGAGCCCGGCGGTCCGTGCACCCGGCGCGGACCTGCTATCAGGGCTCATGGTCGCGTTGGTCGCGCTCCCGCTGGCGCTCGGGTTCGGCATCAGCTCCGGCCTGGGTGCGGCTGCCGGTCTGGCGACCGCGGTCATCGCGGGCGCGGTGGCGGCGGTCTTCGGCGGGTCCCGGTTGCAGGTGTCCGGGCCGACCGGGGCGATGACCGTGGTCTTGGTACCGATCTTTCATCAGTATGGCGGGGGCGGAGTGCTGGCCGTGGGGCTGATGGCCGGCCTCGTGCTGGTGGTGCTCGCGGTCGCCGGGGTCGGCAGGGCAGTGCGCTACATGCCGGCCCCGGTGATCGAGGGCTTCACCGCCGGGATCGCCGTCGTCATCGCCCTGCAACAGTTCCCCTCCGCTCTCGGTATCGCCCACGCCGAGGGCGAGAAGGTGTGGCAGACGGCGTTCGAGGCGGTGCGGCAATACGTTGCGCACCCCCACCCGGTGACCCTCGCGACGGCGCTGCTGGTGGCGGCGGCCGTGCTGGCGGGAGGCCGGTACCTGCCGAAGCTGCCCATCGCGCTGGTCGCGGTGGCCGCAGCCACCGTCGCGGCGCAAGCACTGGACCTCGACCTCGCCCCGATCGGCGAGATCCCCTCCGGACTGGCCGCTCCCACGCTCGGATTCGTGCACCTCGATCAGCTCGGCTCCCTGATCGGGCCCGCGCTGGCGGTCGCCGCGCTCGCCGCGCTGGAGTCGCTGCTGTCGGCGACCGCGGCAGACGCGATGGCCGTCGGCACCCGCCACAACCCCGACCGGGAACTGTTCGGACAAGGCCTGGCCAACATCGTCGCGCCGATGTTCGGTGGTGTGCCGGCCACGGGTGCGATCGCCCGCACCGCGGTGAACGCTCGTTCCGGCGCCCGCACCCGCCTGGCCGCGCTCACCCACGCCGTCGTGCTGGCCGCGATCATCTACACCGCCGCCGGCGTGGTTGCCGACATCCCGCTGGCCGCGCTGGCCGGGGTGCTGCTCGCCACCACCGTACGGATGGTCGAAACCGCGTCTCTGGCGGCGATCGCCCGCGCCTCGAAAGGCGACGCCGCGATCATGACCATCACCTTCGGCGTCACCGTCGTGATGGACCTGGTCGCCGCTGTCGCCATCGGCGTCGGCATCGCCGTCGTGCTCGCCCTGCGGGCCGTCGCCAAAGAAGCCCGCCTGCAGCAGATCCCACTCGACACCCCGGCCGAGGACGCCACGCACCTGGCCGAAGAGCATCGACTGCTGCACGACCACATCGTGGCCTACCGCATCGACGGACCGCTGTTCTTCGCGGCAGCCCACCGATTCCTCCTCGAACTGGCCGAGGTATCCGACGTCCGCGTCGTCATCCTGCGCATGTCCCACATCACCGCCCTCGACACCACCGGCGCCCTCGTGCTCAAAGACGCTATCGGCAAACTCGACCACCACCACATCACTGTGCTCATGTCCGGCCTACGCGACGACCACCGCCGGCGCCTTGCCGCGATCGGCGCCCTCCCGCCGGGAGGTGACTCCCAGATCTTCGAACACACCCCCGAGGCCATCGCCTATGCCCGCACGCACTTGCTCGACCCGGCGAAGCAATCCCGCTGAGCACCGAACGCACTCCACGATGCCAACGCGTCGTCACCGAACTGGACGGTGCCGAACGGTTCGCTCTCCACCCGCGGTCGGTGGCCGGCTCCACCCACAGACGGTGGTTCGGTAGCCGCCCGGCGATCCGACGAACGCCCAGATTTGGTCCGCGCCCGCCTCATCGATCTGGCGGCAGACACGACATAACGCCGTGACGGGGTTCGATGCGTGCTATCGCCGGAGACGAGCGGTGGCGAGGTGGGCACGCCGCAGCCGATCGCGGGAATGGTCATCGGTCCGGCAGTTCTTTCGGCGGCCCCGCTGCCGCAGTGATGATCTTGATCACCGTGGCGACGAGCGGGCCGCCGGGATCGCTGAGACGTGGCAGCGATGTCCGATCTATCAGCAGAGATCCAAGAGTGAGATCTACCAGTTCGGCACCGACCCGCTCGGCGGCCCCACGCCCCTCCGGCTCGAACCACGTCCACGCCCATTGCGCGGCGCCGAAGATGAGCAGGCTCCGGATACTGATATCGATGGGCCGGAACTCACCCGCGGCAATGCCCGCGTCGAGCAAGCCGTGCAGCATTCCGATGTAATGCCTGCGCAGCTTGCGTCCCTCGGAGTTCTCCTCCTGCTGTGCGAACCGCGCGACCTCACGCTGGAATGCGACGGTCCGGTTTCGGTCGACCACCTGGTAGAGGATGGACGCGTGCAACAGCGCGGCGAGCTGTTCGCTCGGCGTAGGAAACGCCGACATGATGCGCTCCGCCTCATCGATCCGCTGCCGCATGTAGGAAATGTGCAGCGCTTCCAGCAAGCGAGCCTTCGTGCCGTAGTGGTGCACGATCAAGCCCTGGGAGATGCCCAGCTCATTCGCGACGCCACTGAAACTGGTCCCGTCGTACCCTTTCTCGGCAACATGGCGCGTAAAAGTATCCAGAATCGCACCCGACTTGCCAGGCTCCGCCGCACGCCTACCCACCGACACCACCCCTCGTCGTCCCATTTCAGGCACACTCCAGCGTCCACTACCCGCTCGTTGACTGAGTGCGCAGTCAGTATTAGCATTATGCGCCGAGTCACAGCGGTGCACTTGGTGCATCAACTTCCACTACATCTGAGCAATCGAATATGCGACAGCACGCCTATCCAACCGAGGCCGCGAGCGAACGACGTGCCTCCCAACTCCACATCCGACCCCACTTCCGCGGCCCGCGGGATCTGCGCACCACGTCTAGCGGTCGCGGCGCCGACCAGGGGTTCGCACCGCCGACGGCAATCACCGTGAGCAGCCGTTGCTTGCTCCCGGAACTGGCGATGTGGAACGGCTCGTGCGGTCCGGCACCTGTGACAATCAGTGAGCACCGCTCACGTATGGACTCGACGGCATCCTCGGATCCGCGCTTGACATGACCGATCGCTTTGGCCATGGCATCTCGACCCGCGTCGCCCGAGGCGGCGACCACAAGGTCGCCACCAGCCGCAGCGGGCGGTCGCCCCACGCCATGAGCCCTCGCTGCCAGATGGTCACCATCCACCGCGTCACCGCCCCTGAGTCCGAGCAGCCAGCCCCCACGACGTCCCCCACACTCCCGTCGCCGGCAACGAACTTCGCTGCCACACAACATCATTCGCTAGCGACCTCGCTCCTCGACTGCGACAGCCTGGAAACGAAGGGCCATTTGGCGTGCCCGAATCGTCGGCCTGCGGTGAAGGACTCGTAATCGCCATGGACGCGAGCATGGCGGCGGCACCGGACGAGCGGGAGACGGATGCGGGATCTCTGCTGTCGCCGGACCAGCTGTTGGCCGCGATCGGCGGCCGTCTCGCCGAGCCGTTGCCGCTGATCGCGTGGGCGAGAGAACTCGGCGATTTACACGCCGCCTTGATTTCGGCGGTTCTGAATCCTCGGCATTCACCCGACACCACCGAGGCCGCCCTCCACGCGGAAATCGGGAAGGTCATCGACAAGATCAACTCTTGGGCGGCGTTCTACGTCCGCCACAGCCGCTGCGCCCGCCGCCACACGCACTCCTTCGGCGAGGTGATCAGTCACGTCGCGAAGACCTACGCCGAGGCGTGGTGGACGGTGCTGCACGCCGACTGCGAGGAGCTTCGGCACTCGGCGTGGGTCCACCTCGGCGAGGTTCGTGAAGGCTACGCGCAACTCATCGGCGATATCCGGGCCGGCCGCGTCCAACTCCCACTGGGATGGCGAGGCATCGGACATACCCGCCGAAATGGCAGCCCTTTCCCCGAACAGGAAACCGACGGGTCGGACGCGCCGGATCAGGGCCTGCACCAGCAGCCGCATCTGTAGCCACAACCCGCGCGGTCGCGGCGGTCACCACCTCGCACGTTTCGATGCCGGTGAACGAGGCGTAGTGATGACACGCCCTCTCAGCGGAATTCGAGCACCGCTTTGCCGTGCAAGCGGCGTTCGAGCAATCGGCGGCAGATCCCCTGATCGGTGAGCTGCGGCGTGCATTCGCGGCGACCCCCGACGCGATGACCGTGACGGCTGAACTCAGAGCCGGGGCAGATCGACCGAAAACCATCGTCGACGAATTGCCGCCCCCTCCGAGAGTCTTGTTGCGGTTCTCAGCTCACGGACGAACGAGATGTGTTGGCACACTGCGACACTGAGCGAACTGACGGAGGGAGGATTCGGCCGGGAAGGCTTGGCCGGCCGAGCGCTTCGGGCGAGCGCGTCGCGCGCCACTTCCCGGACATCTACCAGGTTCTCTGATATTCGTGGGCTATGACCAACCCTCATGATTTCGAATTCGAAGAAGTCTACCGAGGTACAGGCGGCCCGTTCGGGCCGGGCGTCAAGCCGCCGTGGAGTATCGGCGAACCCCAGCCGGAACTCGCCGCGCTGATCGAACAGGGCAGGTTCCACGGCGATGTTCTCGATGTCGGATGCGGGGAGGCGGCGATCTCGCTGTATCTCGCCGAGCGGGGTTTCACCACCGTCGGCCTGGATCTGTCGCCGACCGCGGTCGAGCTGGCCCGCGCCGAGGCCGCACGGCGTGGCCTGGCCAACGCCTCGTTCGAGGTCGCCGACATCGCCTCCTTCACCGGCTACGACGGCCGCTTCGGCACCATCGTCGACAGCACGTTGTTCCATTCGATCCCGGTCGAGTCGCGGCAGGGCTATCAGCAGTCGATCGTGCGCGCCGCCGCACCGGGCGCGTCGTATTTCGTGCTGGTTTTCGACAGGGCCGCCATGCCCGAAGCACCCGAACCGGGGCCATCGCCGGTCACCGCCGACGAGCTCCGCGAGGTGGTGTCGCAGTACTGGGTGATCGATGAGATCAGGCCGGCACGAATCCACGGCAATATGCCCGCGATATTGCCGGCGGACGCGGGTTTCCAGTTCGAGGGCATGCGCGACGAGCCCAGTGGCCGCAAGTCGGTTCCGGCCTGGTTGCTGTCGGCTCATCTGGCCTGAAGATTCGCCGCGCCCTACGCGCCCGCAGTGACGCGAGAGTCCCCTTTCGCAAGACAATTCAGAGAGCGAATCGCTCCCGGCCGACCGCTCGTATTCGACGCCATCGTCTCGCTCAGCGCCCGGCAGCCGAGTCGCGATCGAGCCGATACCTTCCATCTCATGACCGTTTTGTCCGAAAACGGACAATCGCGGAACGGTGTCGGTTGTGCGACGGATCGGTGGAGATACCGCTCGTTGGGGTCTCGGCAGGCGCGAAGCTGCCACATGCTGGCGGACAGAGGTCGGCCCTGCTGCACCCAGCGAAGGGAGATATGCGGTGGCATTGGGACGTCGTCGGCTCCTGATCGGCTTCGCCGGTGCTGGTGGCCTCGCCATGGCGGGATGCGCAGGAGAACCCGCACCCCCCAAACCCGCGACGATCCGATTCGATCCTCCACCGGGCGCCCGCGACGTCGATGCGCGCAGCCCCGGGACGGTCACGGTCACCGACGGGACACTGCGGTCGGTCGAATGGATCGACGAAACGGGCAGGTCACTGCCCGGCGCACCGGCACCCGATCATCGAACCTGGACCAGTGCCGAACCGCTCGGCTACGGACACACCTACACCGCGAGAGCCGTGGCGCAAGGCGAAGCAGGCGACGTCACCGGGACGACGACATGCACCACGGTGAGACCCCAACAGCTCATCGACGTCTCCCTGCGCTCGGCCAATCTCGTCGAGCTGGCCGAAAACGACACCTACGGAGTGGGTTTCGTGCTCGTCGCCCAATTCGACGAACCCGTCGACCGGGCCGCCGCGGAACGCCACCTGAAAGTCACCACCCAGCCCGCCGTCACCGGTGCCTGGTACTGGCTCGACGATCACAACGCGCACTGGCGGCCGGAGCAGTATCACGCGCCGGGAACCAGGATCACGATCGAGGCCGACCTCTTCGGAGTCGCGCTCGGCGAGGGCCGCTACGGCCTGCGCAACCAACAGGTGTCGGTGGTCATCGGCCCCGCGCACGTCGCGATCGCCGACGACGACACCAAACAGATCGAGGTCTACGACAACGGGAACCTGGTGCGCACCATGCCCACATCGATGGGCAAGGGCGGCACCTCGGTAGTCGGCGGCAGATACCTGTCGTTCTGGACCCGCCCCGGCATCTACACCGTGCTGGACCAGAACAACCCGGTGATCATGGACTCGGCCACCTACGGCCTGCCCACCAACTCCGGCGGCTACCGCACGAGCATCAACCACGCGGTCCGCATCAGCCACGACGGAATCTTCGTCCACGAACTCGCCTCGACCATGTGGGCCCAAGGCAACACCAACGTCTCACATGGCTGCCTGAACATCTCCCCCAACGATGCCGCGTGGTTCTACGACTTCGTGATCCCCGGCGACGTCGTCGAGGTCCGCAACACAGGCGGCGACCCCCTCGACATCTGGCAGAACGGCGACTGGAGCATCCCCTGGTCCGACTGGCTTCGCGGCGGCACCCCCACCTGACACGAAAGCAGGTCACCGGTCTCTTTGCCGCAGTGCGGGATTCGGACGCGGTGGTGCCGCAGGTTCCTCCGACAAAGCAGGCCAAGCACAAGCGTCGATCACGAAGCACCTGACAGTCGCCCTCCGCGCACTCTTCCGCGGCGGCGGGTCCGGCTGAGCCTGCTACCGCGGCGCGTCCCTGGCCGACTACGTCAGCACCTTCGCCGCCGCCGACCTCAGGCAACCGGTCGCGCGGCGCTCCCCGGCTGCACGCGCATCCGACGGCATAGGAAGATCCGCGGAAAGCGGTTATCTCGCCGCCCCTCGATTGCTCACCGCCGACCGGCAGCGAGCAATCGAGAGGGCATGTGGGATCACCCAGGCAGGCCTGCCTCGATGGCGGCGATGATGCGGGGGCGCATGTCGGAGGCGCTGATGATGGCGTCGACCGAACCGACCTCGACAGCGCGCTGGATATTGTGCACGCGATCGAATTCCGCCGCGACATCACCGAGCTTCTCGGCGCGCACCGACGATCGGATCTCGTCGAGCTCTGCGGCCAGGGCCATGCGGTCGGCGCCGATCGCGTCCGCCGCGCGCGCCTCCAGGTCCCGCACTCGTGGATCCGCTGCGGTTCGAGTGTCGACCTCACCGGAGAACACGACTGCCGCGGCCGGCGCGCCGCCGAGCACCGAGGCGAACGAACCTTCCACCGCCAACACGGTCATATTCGGGTTCAGCGCCTTCGAGAACACCACGAACGCGCCGCCGTGGTAGCGCGAGATCACGCAGAACACGATGGGCCCTTGGAAGTTCACGATCGCACGACCGATTTCGGCGCCGTACTCGAGCTGCAGCTTCCGCATCGATTCGGGTGAGCCGTCGAAGCCCGACAGGTTCGCCAATACCACCAGTGGCCGGTTGCCACTGGCCGCATTGATGGCTCGCGCGGCCTTCTTCGACGACTGCGGGAACAGCGTGCCCGCCGTGTAGGTGTCCGGGCCGTCGGTGGACGGGAAGCCGCGCCTCGGAACGCCTCGGGACTCGATGCCGAGCAAGCACACCGGGATGCCGCCGAGCCGCGCGTCCTGCACCACCGCGGTCTCGGCGTCGGCCATGCCCGCCCAGCGTTCCAGCACCGGGTGGTCCTGGTCGGACAGCGCCCGCATCACGGTCCGGATGTCGAAGGGCTTCTTGCGGTCCGGGTTGGCGGTGGCGGAGAAGATCTCGCCGACGGTCGTGAAGTCGCTGTCCGCCAGGACATGCGGGAAGTCGGAGATGTCGCGATCGATGGGGTCGTCGGTCCGCGACCGCCGCGGCGCCTGCTCACCGGGCACCACATAGGTGTGGTCGTAGTGCGACATCAGCACGTCTCGTGCGGCGAGCAGGTTCGGCGCCCAGTACTGAGCCTGCCCGTTGGGGCCCATCACCCGGTCGTAACCGCCGATGCCGAAGTTGTCCTCGGCCGACACACCGCCGGAGAAGTCCAGCGCCTGCTTGCCGGTGAGCACCATAGCGGAGTCCGGTGTCATCACCAGGATGCCCTTGGTGTGCATGAGCATGGTCGCCTCGGCGTTCCAGTACGGCTGGGCGCCGACATTGATGCCCGCGACCACAATGTTGATCTCGCCGCCGTCCTGGGTGAACTCGACGATCCGCTTGAGCGCCGCCGCCACCCAGTCCATGTTCTCGGTGCCCGACTCCATCGAGATCCGGGCGCCCGAGGACAGCGCGTACCACTCCAGCGGTACCCGCATCCGCTCGGCGAGATCCAGTGCGGCGATCACCCGGCGGCATTCCGGTTCGGACAGTGCGCCAAGCGATTTCGTCGGGTCACCGAGCAAAACCACCCTGGTGACGCCTTCCGCGTGCCGCTCGGTCGGCGTGGTTACCACGCCGGCGACGATCGCGGCCGTGTTGCGTCCCTTGGGCCGGTCGACCGGCACGAGCGTGTGGTCGTCATCGAGATCGTATTCGGCGAATTCACCGAGCAGCCCGGTCAGTTCGTAGGGGTACACGGTGTTGCGGCTGCCGGCTCGCAGCACCTTTTGCCGGTACGCGTCGAGCGGCTCGATCACCTCGTCGATCCGTTCCCCGACGGTCACCGTGGTGCCGCCGGTGACGTCGAAGCCGACTCGCACGGCGATCTTGACCAACTCACCGGTCTCCGGATCGGGCTGGCGCGCGATGAGGAGGAGCTCCTCCAGCCCTGCGCCCACGGCCGTGGCTTCCACGCGCTCGATGATCGACTCCAACTCGGCACGGGTGAGGTCGAGCGGCGGCCAGACGTACATCACGATCCGATTGGTGTGCAGGCGTTTGCCCGACGGCCGCCGGGACTGTGCTCGCCGAATCGCGTCGACGCACGCGGTGATGGTGCTCTCGGCGGTCGGCAGCGCGAGCAGCCTGCCATCCTGCTCCCGCAGTGCGGCCAGGTCACGGACCTGCGTGAACGCGACGAGTCGCTCGTCCGACGGATTCTCTTTCGCGACGCACCGGAACAGGTAGACCTCTTCGTCCGAGGAAGGCAGGCGGGTGAGGTCGAACTTGCGCAGCCGCTTCAACTGCATCCGCTCCGCGATGTACGGGTGCAGGCCACGAATCAATCGCTCCTCGGCCAATCCGGTGGCCGATGGGCGGAAGGTGAAATGGTGGTGCATGACCGCACCGCCGCTACCCGCGACCGTCGCGGTGATTCGGCACACCTGATTCGGCAGCGGTTGTGCGCTGAGCACTTCCCGCAAAGCCTCGGCCATCGCATCGAAGTCTTCCGGCTGCTTCTCCCAGCCGAGGTAGATGTCGGCCTCGATGGACGCGGCGCCGCTCGCCAGTTCGGCCAGCCCGCGCAGGACGGTGGCGAGGGCGTCGAAGCTCACCGCGGCAGAGACCAGGGACAGGCCCTTACGCTCGGCGATCACGAACGAGCAGCCGCCGACCTCACGGGTGCGAACGTCGGCAAGGCCCGTGTTGCCGTAGTACCGCCGGGTCAGCACCTCCAGCATGACCGTGTTGTCGGCGCTGCCGCGCGCCAGCCGCTGGCCGAGCAGCCGCACCAGCGGCTCGGTGCTACGCACCATCTCGGCGAGGCGCGCGCCGCGATCGGGGGCGTCCGGGTGCGCGTCCAGGTGGCTCAGGTGCCTGCGGACATCGGCGTATACGCGGGCGCGATTACGCCGCAGCAACGGCTGACCGAACCAGGCGTACACCAGCCCGCGAGTAAGGTCCGCGATCACGGGGAAGCGCACCTGTGTCGCGGCCACCAGCCGCTCCAGCGTCAGACCGACGGGCTCGCGCAGCACCCTGTCCGGCACCGGCTCGAGCAGCCACTCGCGCAGCAATGTCGTGATGATCGTGACGGTGTCGGCCGGACGCTGCTGAGCGAGGAAGATCCGGAAGACGGCGGCTTCGAGGTCGGGGGTGCGCTCCAGATCGGTCACGCCGTAGTGCTCGAGCGCCTTCGCGAGTTTGGCCTTGTATGCCGCGGACAGCCCGGCCCGCTCGACATCGAGGCTCTGCAGATAGGTGTGGAAGTACTCGCGGGCACTGTGGACGTGGCCCTGGCCGCCGTCGTCGTCCCAGGACCGGTTGTGACTCAGTTCGGCGAGATCGGCGAACACCTGCACGAGCTCGAGTTCCTCGGCGAGGGGCCTGCGGTTGTCGGCGATGGCGGCCCGGCGCGCGACGAGATAGTCGTCGACCACTCGGCGGTCGTCGTGCGGGTCGACGTCGAAGCCGAGGAGCAGGCTGCGCAGATCCTGCTGGCCGCGGGTCAGACGCTCATGCGGTTGAACCGGCGCGGGCTCGCCGGGCAGATCCAGCTCGACCGAGCCGACCGCCGTATTGTCCGAGGCCTCGTCGTCTTCGGCGAGCGGTTCCAGCCGCAGCAGTGGCGCGCCGGTCTCGACCTGAGTGCCGACGGAAACGCCACATTCCTTCAACCGGGCCCGGAACGGCGCGCGCAGCACAGTTTCCATCTTCATGCTTTCCAGCACCAGGACCGGCGCGCCCGCCTCGACCTCGTCACCGATCTCCAGCGGCGTGGCGACGACCAATGCGGGAGCCGGGGAGCGGACGACGCCGCCCTCGTCGCGGCTGATCCGATGCGCCACACCGTCGACGTCGACCATGTGGATCGGGCCGTGCGTGCCGGTGATCAAGCGGTACCTGGCTCCGTTGACGACGATATGCCCGGAGTGGCGATCGAAGCGTTCGAGATCCACGTCGGCGGTACGGATGTCGCCACCCGCCTCGACGCTGACACGGAACCGATGAGCACCGACGCGTGCGACGCGCACCCGGTAGCCGACTCCGCGCAACTTGAGATCGCGCGGCCTGCCGCTCTCGTGCTGCACCTGGGGCCGCCCGCCGGACGCCGTGGACAGCAGCCGGTGCCGCTCCACCCGCTCCTCCTCCTCGTAGGCGTCGATGGCGGCAGCGGCCAGCGCGACGGTGGAGTGGCGGTGCGACACGAGACGACCTTCGGCGCGAACACGGTCGATCCAGCCGGTGTCCGCGCTGGCATCGAGCACCTCGGGCTGGGTCAGTAGCTCGAGCACGAAGCTCTTGTTGGTCACACCGCCCTCGATGACGACCCTGGTCTGCGTCAGTGCCCGCCGCAGCCTGCCGAGCGCTTCGTCACGATCGCGGCCGTAAGCGATGATCTTCGCGATCATCGAGTCGAAGTCGGCGGGAATCGTGTCGCCCTCGCTGACTCCGGTGTCGACGCGGATGCCCGGCCCCGCAGGCAGATCCAGCCGCGCGATACGGCCAGGGGCGGGCGCGAAATCGCGGTCGGGGTCTTCGGCGTTGAGCCGGGCCTCGATGGCGTGTCCGCGTTCCGCCGGAGGTTCGCCCTCGAGCCTGCCGCCGGACGCAACCAGCAGCTGGGCCCTGACCAGGTCGAAACCGGTGGTTGACTCGGTGATCGGATGCTCGACCTGCAGGCGGGTGTTGACCTCGAGGAAGGCGAACTGCTTGTCACCGGGGTGGTAGAGGAACTCCACGGTCGCGGCGCCGCGGTAGCCGACGGCGATCGCCAGCCGCTCGGCCGACGCCTTGAGCTCGGCCGTCTGCTCGGGGAGCAGCACGGGTGACGCCGACTCCTCGATGATCTTCTGGTTGCGCCGCTGCACCGAGCAGTCGCGGACGCCGAGTGCCCATGCGGTGCCCTGGCCGTCCGCGATCACCTGGACCTCGACGTGCCTGGCGCCGGTGACCAGCCGTTCCAGGAAGACCACGCCGCTGCCGAAGGCGCGGGCGGCTTCCTGACGGGTGCGCTCGTAGGCGTCGACGAGTTCGGCTTCGTTCGTGATCACGCGGATACCGCGGCCGCCGCCGCCCGCGGTCGCCTTCAGCATCAGCGGGTAGCCGATCTCGGCCGCGGCCGCCAAGGCGTCGTCCACGTTCTCGACCGCACCGCGGCTCCATGGCGCGACCGGCACGCCGACATCCTCGGCGATCAGCTTCGCGCCGATCTTGTCGCCGAGTTTGCGCATCGCCTCCGGGCTCGGGCCGATGAAGGTGACTCCGATCTGCTCGCACAACTCCGCGAACGCCGGGTCCTCCGCGACGAAACCCCAACCGACCCAAGCGGAATCGGCCTTGGTGGCCACCAGCGCGCGCTCGAGTGCCTTGAGATCCAGGTACGGGCGCGCGGACGCCGGGCCGAGGTCGTAGGCGATGTCGGCTTCGCGCACGAACGTCGCGTTCCGGTCGACGTCGGTGTACAGGGCGACGGTTTCGATCGGTAGCCCGGTTTCCGCGGCCAGATCTCGGGCGGCGTGGATGAGCCGCATGGCGGCCTCTCCCCTGTTCACGATGGCGATGCGGTTGAACACTCGCCGGCTCCTTTCACAGAACTGGCCCGGTCGGGCTGGTTACGTCTACCGGTCCCGCGTAGTGTGCACCTCCATTTTCGCAGGTGCACGGCGTCAGGCTGTTACCCGCGCGTATCGTGGGCAATCTCTCCGTTGAGGTTATGACAGCAGTCGAGGAAATCCTCGGCGGCTGACGGAACTGTTCGAACGCGTCGGTATACCTAATAGGTATTGCCTCTGGATGCAGTAGCGTTTCGGGCCTTCCAGGCGCTCGCCACCGAGCGGACTCGACGACTCGCGAGATGCATTGACCTTCAGCGCTTCTCCGACACATGTTTCCCTTGATTTCCGGGCCGCGCGACGGCGGGCCGTATACGATCGCCGGAAGTGCGCCCGAGAAGCTCTGGAACGCTCCGCCGCGGTGTGGGAGGTGATCTGTGTGCCCGACATCCTCGATGTACTGCACGCTCGCTGTGCCGAGATCGCGGCCGAGGCGATTCTCTCGGGGGAGGAACATCCAAACCTCACGCTGACCACACGCGAGGTAGAGGACCTGCTCGACCACATCGATGATCTATACCGTCACTACTGCGACATCGACCTCGCTTACCGCGAACTCGACCACCGGTACGCCGTGCTGCGTCGAGCGACCAGCGAAGCCACCGCATCATTGGAGAGGATCCGTGCCGCGCTGGAACAGCGCACCGCGCACCCGGAAGCCCGCGCGCGCCAGGCATGCACCATCGCCGGTTTCGCCGCCCGGAATCTCACCGCGGCGAGCCTGGACCCGGACAGAACAGCGAGCTGACACTCCGCGGTTCGATGGTCGAGGCGCTCGTCGCGACTACCGCTGTCGCGGCACAGGCCGGTTGTCCGTGGTGGACACGACGAGCGGACGCCTCAGCGGATCTGTGTGGCTTGTGACCATTCGCACGCCGGGCGGATGACCTCGCCGGATCTGCCCGGCGTCCTGTCGCCGACCATCGCTGGACCTCATGGCCGAACTCGCCGGACTACGCCTGCGCGAGCGATGGGGCGGGTGGGCGCGGGAGCCTTTCACGAGCGAGAGCGGTCAGCACGTCTCGATCTGGCGGAGATCGCCGTGACCGCGCGGACTTCGCATCATCTCGAGCGGGATCGGTCACCAGTCCGCGCTGGATCGCTAACGTCGTCCGGGTGGATCTCAACCTGGATGGAAAGCGCGCCATCGTGACCGGCGGCAGCCGAGGCATCGGGCTGGCCATTGCTCGCGGACTCGCGACCGAAGGCGTGGATGTGGTGATCGCGGCGCGTTCAGCCGAACGACTCGAGGCCGCCGCGCGAACATTGGCCGACGAGACCGGCAGGCGAGTGATCGCGATACCTACCGATACCGGCGATGACGACCAGGTCCGACAACTCGTCCAGCGCACGGTCGCCGAATTGGGCGGCGTCGACATTCTGGTGAATTCCGCCGCGACGCCGTGGAGCGCCGGATCTCCCACGGACCTGACCGCGACCACCGACGATATCGTCCGTCGTGAGATCGAGATCAAGGTGCTCGGTTATCTGCGCACGGCGCGTGCGGTCGCTCCGCATCTGGTCGAGCAAGGCTGGGGCCGGATCATCAACATCAGCGGACTCGGTGCGCGACAAGCCAATTCCATCGCCCAGACGATTCGCAACATCAGCGTATCGGCATTGACGAAGAACCTGGCGGACGAACTCGGCCCGAAGGGTGTCAATGTGACGGTGGTGCATCCGGGCTTGACCAGAACCGAACGTCTCACCGACCGTTTGACCGCGCAGGCCGAGGAGTCGGGCAGTACGGTCGCCGAACTCGAAGCCGGACTGACGACGAACTCGGTGCGCCGGGTCATCGACACTCGAGAGGTCGCCGACGTGGTCACCTTCCTCGCATCACCACGCAGCATCGCCATCACCGGCGACGCTATCGCGGTGGGCGGCGGCGTACCCGGGCCGGTCTATTACTGAGTCACATGCTGGACGTTGTCGTCGAGTACATTCGATCGACCAGCAAGATGTCCTCCGGCGGTAGATCGAGAAATGCCCAGGGCGAACCGCACGGCCCGATCGCAGCGAACAATGCGGCAATCCTCGACCACACCCGGGCGAAAGCGCCGCTCGTACCATGTCGACTCATCTCGATCTCCCTACCGCGCTGTATCGAGTTCATCGAAAGACCGATCCCACCACCAGCATTGGGATCGAGCTGATCGTGAAGGGCGCTGAGTAGTGGATCGCGGTTCGATCTCGGGGTCGGCCGCCCTGGCCACAGGGAGTTCCGCCCTCCGGCTCGGTGAACTCGATCGCGTCTCCGAGGTCCGCGCGGGTGGCCGATCAGGACACCTGCGCGTTCCCGGTAGATGTCGCGCGGACGAGTCTGCCCAGCGAATTCGCCACCGATGTCGCGGAATTCCTCGACGGCACCCCCCGGATCGTCCTGAGTGGTCGCCGATGGGAGTGAAGGCTTTTGAGCCGAGGGTGACGAAGCGACGGTCCGTCGTTCGTGCGTTTCAGTGCAGAAAGCTGGTCAGCAGGGCATTCGTTTGTGCCGGGCAGTCCTCGTGGACTGTGTGCCCACAGCCGGGAAGAACGGTTGCTGTGGCATTCGGAATCCTCCGCGCCAGCTCATGAGCTTGGGCGGTCGGGAGCCAGGTGTCCTGGTCGCCCCACAGCACGAGGGTGGGTGCGGTGATCCGAGTAAGCCCGGCGTCGGTGAGCCGGTAGTCCAGGTTCCGCCAGAGTGACAGGAAGCCTGCACGGTTCGCTGCGCGGGAGAACGGTGCGTAGAGTTCGTCGATCACTTCCTCGGTGACCAGGTATCGGTTGTGGAAGGTGCCACGGATGTTGTCGGCGTAGACGGAGCGGGTCGTCAGCTCGGTGGCCAGCTCACCGAGCAGCGGCGTGGTGAACAGTGTTGTGACAGGCGCCTTTTCGGCATCGAGGCCCGGTGAATCGAGAAGAATCAGCTGCTCGACTCGTTCAGGGTGCTGTTCGGCGAAGTACAGGCTCCAGGCCCCTCCCCACGAATGACCGACTATCGCCGCCCTGGATAGGCCGATGGCGTCGAGGAAACCCGCGATCGCCGCCGACATCGCGGGCAGGTCATAGGCGAAATCGTCACGATGCAGGTCGGTGAATCCCTGGCTCGGGAGATCGACGGCGTAGACCGTGTGCTCGGCGGCCAGGGCCGGGACAACGTCTCGCCAGGAGTATCCCCAAAGCCCGCCTCCGGCGATCAAGACGACGGGTGAGCCGGTCCCGGTCCGGGTGTAGTGGAACTTGGCCAGATCGGTTTCGGCATATCGGGATTCGACACGGGTCAGGTACTGCGATTGGTAGGAGGGACCCGGCCCCGCCAAGGCATAGGCCATGGGCACCGTGATGACGGCGAGGACGGCGAGTAGCACCGTCGCGGTCGATGCGAGTCGCTGGAACAGCGTTCGGGATCTCATGTCGGAGCTTTCTGATCGGCGGGGCAACTGCTGGTAGGACAGCTGGCCGTCCGCTCGCGTGACAGAAGGTGACGTGATTCACGAACCTGGCAGCTGTCAGCGGTGGTCGAGGCCGGACAGTCGCCGAGCAAGGCGGTGTCGCACAGCCGCTGTCATGCCTGCCAGACGCAAGGCGCCGTTGCGATCGGCCGGGTCCGGGCGGATGCGGTGGCCCCCTGAGAATGCTTGCGCTCTTCCACGCGGTGCGCGCGGTCCGACTACGGCGACGCCGGGAGTGAGGCCGTCAGCCGGTCGCGGAGTATGGGCCAGTGCAGGTGGGCCTGTTCGGCCCCGGGCACCGCCAGGAGCGCGGTGCCGCGCAATGTGGCGAGAGTGGTGAGCAACCATTCGCGGAAGCCGTCTCGCGCCGCAACCTCGGGAACGAGCTCACCAGCCAGATCGCTGACGGCGGTAGTCGCGAGGTTCGCCATCATGGCCGCGACGTCGGCGACATCCTCATCGTTGTGGGCTACGGCGTACAGCTGGAGCAGCGCACGGCTTATCGGCAGGTTGTGAACCTCCCACAGCAAGTCGAGCAGCGCCTCGAACCTCCCGGCGCCGGGCGGCAACGGGCCGACCTCGGCCTGCACATCGGCCACGTAGCGTTCGACGATGCGCTCGAGAGCGGCCTTCACCAACGCGGCCTTCGTCGGGTAGTAGTGCTGCATCGCGCCCTGGCTGACGCCGGCACGCGCGGCCACCGCCGCAGCGCTCAACGCGACGAACCCCTGCTCGACGAGCATCGATACCGTCGCTCTGAGCAGCCGATCCTGGGTCTCCGCTCGTCGTTCGGCTTGGGTTCGCCGTGGCTTCGTCTGCCCTCTCGTCACACCCCGAAGGGTAGTACCACCACTTGCAAGTTACTAACTTATATCTTACCGTTTGCGCATGCCCTCCCCATCGAGCAACGCGCGAGGACTAGCGAACCGCGCCCTCCCATCCCTCGCTTCCCTGGTCGTCCTCGGCGCCATGCTCACCGAGTCGGCGCTGCGGGATTTCCTGCTGGTGAACCTCGGCGTCCAGCTCGCCATCTTCGTGGGCGCCGCCTGCATCCCGGGGTGGCGCACTCTCCGGATGTCCTATGTCGACATCGCGTGGCCCTGGGGACTCGTCGCCCTCGGCGTCCTGACGCTCGCGATGAGCGACAGATCCCCGCTCGCCATAGCTGTGGCCGTCGTCTTCCTGGTGATGGGCGGACGCATGGGTCTCGCCGCGCTCGCCCTGTGGCGCCACGGCGAACTCGACCGCGAGCTGCCGCGCTATCGGTTCCAGCGAAAGCGGTGGGCAAAGGCCACCCTGGGCAGCGAGCGGCTCGACATCGTAGCCGAGATCATGGTCCAGGCAGTCTCGAACATCACCGTCATGGCCGTACCGGCAGCGCTGGTGATCGCGATCGACGGTGCCGGAATAAGCGCGGTCGCAGCGGCAGGCATCGTCCTGTGGGCGGTGTCGTGGGTGCTGGAGTCGGTCGCCGACCTTCAGAAAATGCGTTTCGTCCGGTCGATGTCGACGACCAATACGCGGGGGCATTGCGACGTCGGACTCTGGAGCTACAGCCGACACCCCAACTACTTCTTCCAGTGGATGCAGTGGAACGCGATCATCGTCCTGTGCTTGCCGGTGCTAGGCAAAGCGTTCGACGAATTCACACCCGTCGCGGCGATCGCCGCCGGCATCGGACTGTTCGCGCTGTCGGCGATCATGTACTGGTGTCTCGTGTTCTACACCGGCGCTGTCCCGGCCGAGTACTACAGCGCGCAGAAGAGGCCGGGCTATCGCGACTACCAGGCACGGACCAACCGATTCATGCCCGGTCGCCACAAGCCATCCGCCAGCCACACTGTCAGCTGAGGGCGCCGACTTCCGGCTCGGCGGCCGGACTCGGCGCCCGGATCCGCGGGGCATGCCCCTCCCCCGGTACGCGCCGTGCGACGACCAACGGGCGACGGAAACCGTCAGCGTGCGTTCGTCGCACGTTCGAGAGGATCGACGCCCTCGAGGGCAGAACTGGCGGCCCATAGCCCCGGTATCGACGTCGGTCATGTGCGGGAGGGGCGTTTCTCGATGTGGTCGCCCGCGGAGACCGAAAAACTCTTATCCCCCAGAGTTGCCCGCTCGTGATCTTGTGCCCAGAACGGCGCGGACGATGGCGCGGGCACCCGCGCGTTTGCCGTGCAGCACAACATTCGCGGGAACTCTTCGGCACTACCGGACGCCCGCTGAGACGGTCGAGACTCGATGAACATTCGCGAGGCCGAGGATGACCTGTGGACCCGGAGTCGTCCTCGAAAGCCGAGGAGCCACAATACCGACCGAGCCGAATTGGTAAGTGCCACAAGATTCTCGGTAAGCCCCCGGTTGGTGCGTCCTTCTGCTAGAAAGTTGTAATCATTCGCGTTCCCTACTTATACGCGAGCGTACCCCACTCGATGTTCATGATCGGATCACAGACTCGATGAAGAGAAGCACATCTGCCGCGGCGGCCCGTGCCGTCGCGATCACCGCCCTGGTCGCTGGAAGCACAGCCGGATTCTCCGGGGCGGCCCACGCCGACAACGCACCTGGGAATTCGCCAGGAGTGATCACTGTGAACAGCACAGCGGACGAGGTCGCGACCGACCCCGGAGGCGGGCAATGCCGCACGGCATCCAACACCTGCACATTGCGCGCCGCGGTGCAGACGGCCAATGCCCATCCAGGCAGTACGATCGTGGTGCCCGCAGGACGGTACATTCTGGCGATACCGCCCGACCCCGGCAAAGTGCAGGGCCGCAACGCCGATCCGACCACGGGAGACCTGAACCTCACCGCGCCGACGGTACTGCGAGGCGCAGGCCGCGACCGGACGATACTGGACGCCAACGGGATCGACAGGGTGTTCAGTATTGCCTCGCCCGTGACGTTGGCGGGATTGACCGTGACCGGCGGCGTCACCGCCCAGCACGAGATCCCCTTCTACGACACCGGCGGGGGCGGCATCGCCAATTCGTCGAATCTGGTACTCGACGACGTCGTCGTTCGAGGTAACAGCGCCGGTTACGGCGGCGGGATCTTCAACGTGCCGGGGTCGGATCTGCAGACGAAGAATACGACCATCACCGGTAATACAGCCGGCGAAGCGGGCGGCGTTCGGTGCGATAACACCTGCACCTTCACCGACTCGACGATCTCCGACAACCGCGTGATCAATCCCAAAGAGTGGTATCGCCCTGGTGGATTCGCCGGTCGCGGCGGCGGCGTAGACGTCCGAGGCCGGGGCGTGGTGACTTTCGATCGTGCGACGATCACCGGAAACACTGCCTCGGACGCCGGCGGCGGCATCAACGTGGCGCCGGCCTACCTCGACACCCTCCCGCACCAGGTGACCGATCGGGTCGACGTTCCGTTGGGCACCGTCGTATTGCGGAACTCGACTATTACGGCGAATACCGTCGGTACCGCTCTTGCCAACTGCGCGAAGGTGTTCGCGAAAATCGTCTCCGACGGCGGTAACACCAGCGACGACAAGTCCTGCGATCTCACCGGGGCGGGAGACAGAATCAAGTCCTAGTCGACCGGCGTTGCCGGCCCGAGCAGCGCGTGGTGGATGTACATCACGGTGTCCTCGAGCTCGAGCAAGTCACCTCCGGCACGTAGGGTTCGGCGGACGGCCTCGTTGGTCGCGTCGGTCACCGCGAGATAGGCATAATCGGGGACCGACGGATCGACGGGGCCTACCGTTTTGCGCCACGACCGAATGTATCCGGCGAACCAGTGTTGGCAACGTTCGAACGACTCGATCGCGCGTGATCCGGCCACGGCGGTTTCCAGGTAGAACGAGCGCGCGAACGATGGTTCGTCACGCAACAGAGTGAGATACTCGCGAATGCCGCGCCGAAGAGTCTCGCGGGGCTCCAGCCGTTCGGACAACACCTGCGTCATCGCCCGCTCGAGATGCTCGATCATCAGATCGCGACCCGTCTCGGCCGCGGCGAGGAAGCACGCTTCCTTGTCCGGGAAGTGCTGATAGAAAGTGCGACGCGAAACCTTGGCCGCCGCAGCGATATCGGCGACCGTCACATTGAGATAGCCGCGTTCTGCGACGACCACCGTCACCGCGAACAGGAGCCGCTGACGCTGCGACCCCGTCACCAGATCACGAGCAAGACCGTGCGGCCCGTGCGGTAAGGCCGTCAGGGTCGGTTCCAGCAGCTGCTTGTGTTCCACCCGCACTTTCATATCAGGTCCTCACACAGCGCCCACATGTGTGCTCATCAGGTCATCCATCCGGCTCCCCTGCCGGTGAGCTCTGCTCTTCATCGTCGCCACTCGACGCAACCGTATCCGGCTCATGATCAAGCCGAGGATCGCCCCGTGCCACGCATACCCGCTCCTGATTGCATGCAGCTGAGGGGCTTCATTCGCACATCGCGATCTGGCGAAATGCGGTCGGCATCCGGTCGGCGGCATCGAGCGATCCGAGAATGGCGATCAGCACGGCGACGACCAGCGCCCCGCCGACCACCGAACCGAACGCTGCGGCGGCGGAACCCGTTGTGGCCCATATCTTCACCGCGCCCGGGACCGCGCCGGCGACAGCACGGTGCGGAGCAGCCGCACGCGACGTGCCAATTCGTCCGAGGCGCCGGGCGACGAACCGGGCCGTGCTGTCGATCTCGAAGGCGGGCAGGTCGAAATGCCCGCATGCTGATCATCCGCTGGTACAGGTGCGTGTGCGTCAGCGCGCTGGGTGCGGATGCGTAAATGCAGGTTGGCCCGTAGCTGCGCTCTCCGACGCCGAATCGATCACTTCGTCCAGGACATCGCGGGAGCGAATCAGATCGGCGATCATGCGGTCGATGCGGTCGCGCTCCGCGGTGAGTTCGTCGACCAGTTTGGGTGTGGCGATCTCGTTCGGGCGACCGTCGGCGTCTCTCATGCAAGGCAGCAGTTGCGCGATCTTCCTGCTGTTCAAGCCTGCGGCATAGAGGGTTTGGATGCGTACGACGCGGTCGACCGCCCATTCGCCGTAGTCGCGGTGGCCGCCGGAGGTGCGCTGCGCTGTCAGCAGTCCTTGTGCCTCGTAGTAGCGAAGGGAGCGCTCGCTCACCCCGCTGCGGCGGGCCAGCTCACCGATCCGCATTCCTCACCTCGCATGACAAAGGCTTGCACCTGACACCAATGTCAACTTCTACCATGCCGGCGCAGTGAACACCCCGTCGTACAGAGGAGAACATCGATGAGTGACCTGACCGGCAAGGTAGCGCTGGTGACCGGTGGCAGCCGAGGGATCGGCGCGGCGATATCGCAGCGGCTGGCCGGCGCAGGGGCGGCGATCGCGCTGACCTATGTCCAGGCAGTGGACCAAGCGCGTGCGGTCGCCGAACAGATCGAGGCGAATGGCGGCAGGGCCATGGTCATCCAGGCCGACCTGGCCCGTCCAGAGAGCGCGGCGGAGGCGGTGGAGCAGGTGGTGCGGGAGTTCGGCCGCATCGACATCCTGGTGAACAACGCGGGCTTCCTCGCCTACGGCCCACTGGCCGAGGTGTCGGCTGCCGACCTGGATCGCGTACTCGCCGTGGACATCCGGTCGGTGTTCCTGGCCGCCCAAGCCGCTGCCAGGCACATGGGTGACGGTGGGCGGATCATCAGCATCGGGTCGTGCTTCAACGGGCGCGTTCCTGGCTCGAACTTCGTCTTGCAGGCTACGGCGAAATCCGCGCTCATCGGGCTGACCAAGGGACTTGCCCGTGAGCTGGGTCCGCTGGGAATCACCGCCACCGTCGTGGACCCGGGCCCGATCGACACCGACATGAACCCGGCCGACGGCGAGACCGCCGATTTCCAGCGCTCCCTCACAGCCCTGGGCCGGTACGGCGAGGCCGAGGACATCGCCGCCGCGGTGGCATACCTCGCGGGTGCCGGCGGTCGCTACGTGACCGGCACCGCCCTCGCCGTGGACGGCGGGTACACCGTCTGACACAAGCGCGACTGTCAGCGGGAAGCGGCGAGCACCGAGCCATCGACGCCCTGCCCGCACATCAGGTCAACGGCAAGGCAGTCGTCGAGATGAATCAGGGCTGGCCGGAACACCTTTGGACCGGTCTTGCCTTGACATCGGTGACAAGGTTCAGCGTTTCGGCGCCGGTGTGGTGAGGAGGTCGCATGCTGATCGGAGAGTTCGCCGATCGTTCCGGTACGAGCGCCCGCATGCTGCGGTATTACGAACAGCAGGGATTGGTGCGGGCGCGGCGGTCGGCGAACGGCTACCGGGTGTACGACGAGGGCGAGCTGGAAATCGCCGACGCGAAAACGAAGGAATACATGTGAAATTCGCCCTCAGTTACCCGACGCCGTTCAACGGGACCGATCCCGACCGTCTCGTCTCGTTCGCCCGGCATGCCGAGCAGTGCGGGTTCGAGGCGCTGTACGTCCAGGACCACATCGTGCTGTATCCGGGCGCGAACTACGGCGCCGGAGAACTACCTCCGACGCTGCCCTACTTCGACCCCCTGGACTGCCTGAGCTTCGTCGTCGCCGCCACCCAACGCCTGCTGCTCGGCACCGGCGTACTGCTGCTGCCGTACCGCCACCCTGTGGTGCTCGCCAAACGCCTGGCCACCATCGACACGCTGTCCGAGGGCCGCATGCGCCTGCTCACCGTCGGCCTTGGCGCCCTCCCTGGCGAGGCGCAGGCCATGGGCGTCGACTTCCGCACCCGCGGCCGCCGCGCGGACGAGGCGATCGACGTGCTGCGCCTGCTGTGGTCCGGCGGCCCCGATGGCGTCGACCATCACGGCGAATTCTTCGCCTTCGACAAGCTGTGCAGCTACCCGAAACCCTTTGGCACAACGGATCTTCCGATTCACGTCGGCGGGTCGAGCCGCGCCGCCGCCCGCCGCGCCGGACTCCGCGGCGACGGCTACTTCGCCGGCGGCATACTCGACGAGGACGAGCGCGACCTGCAGATCGACCTGGCGCGCAAGGCCGCCGTCGAAGCAGGCCGCGACCCGGCCGCCCTCGAGTACACCCGCTGGGAATCGGCCGAACTGACGGTCGAGCGCGCCGGGCGACTCGCGGAACACGGTGTCACCCGCATCGTCGTCAACGTGACCGCAGCGACCGCCGACGAACAGCACGACCAGATGTCGGCGTTGGCCGAACGATTCGGTCTGCCCACCGATATCAGGCCGGTGTAGGCGCTGGATCGGCCACAGCCATCACGGGCGACGCAGGTCGGGCGTTGCCCGGAGGTTCCCAACGAGAGGAAGATCGATGGGGTGGATGCGGAGAGTTTGCTCCGCTTCGGCACGGCCCTGATGATCGCTGACACCATGGGGTGATATCGATGCGAACGGACGGAGACAGCTGGGACATCGTGACGAGCGTGGGTCTGACCGCCCTTGGCGTCGCCACGTTTCGCGCGCTCGAGACGATCGATCCCGAGCCGATGATCCACGACGACTATGCGGCGTGGTTCGTCGAGGCGGCGGGTGAGCCGCACTTTTTGCGGATGCTGGACGATCCGGCGTCGGCGGGCGCAGTCGGTCGGTTCGGGCGGTTGATGGGGGTTCGGACAAAGTTCTTCGACGAGTTCTTCGCCGCGGCGTGGCAGCGGGGTGTGCGGCAGGCAGTGATCCTGGCATCCGGTCTGGACGCACGCGCGTATCGACTGGACTGGCCCGCGGGCACGGTTGTCTTCGAGATCGATCAGCCGCGCGTTTTGGAGTTCAAGGACCGGGTGCTCGCCGATCACGGCGCGGTTGCCACGGCCGATCGGCGTGCGCTGGCGGTCGATCTGCGCGATGATTGGCCCGCCGCGCTCACTGCGGCGGATTTCGATCCGGGGCAGCCGGCAGCGTGGTCGGCCGAGGGGCTGTTGCCGTTCCTGCCGGGTTCGGCACACGACGCATTGTTCGAACGCATCGACGCACTGTCCGCGCCTGGCAGCTGCGTGGCCACCGACGACTTCGGCCGCGGCCTGGACCAGCGGCACTTCGACATGGAGGAAAAGTTCTTCGGCAGCAACCCGTTCGGCAACCTGAACGTTCATGACCTGTGGTATGACGATGCCCGCGCCGATCCTGGGGACTGGTTGTCGCGGCACGGCTGGTCGGTCGAGCGCGCCACTCCCTTCGACCTGGCCGCCACCTACGGCCGCCCGATCACCGACTTGCCCGCCGACCTGCCCGCCGAACTGCTCGACCGAATGCGGCAGGCGCGTTACGTATCCGCCGAGAAGCACAGGTGAATCCGGCCGAAGCCGTCTCCAGGTTCACTCTGTTGTGAAGCATCCGACGCGGTTGTCGGGAGAGCGTCGCGCACGCCCGCCCGGAGGCGAATCCAATGTCAGCGGAACGAGACGTGACCTAGGATCCGGCGATTTCAACTCTTGGGCGGGAATCGAGATACGAACGGGGATTGAGCCACGGGGCCAGAGCTTCCAAGTCTTCGGAATTCAGGTTGGCAATGCCATTCTCACAATCTCGATGACGGCCATTTCTGTAGTCGTACTCCGTATGCATGCGGTTGTTACACACCGAACAATTCCGAGTAGTCATCACAGCGTCCGTCCCGCATGCTCTCCAGCCTCGTGAAGCAGGACCGCTTCACGAGCCGCGCCAGGCTGTGGAAGCTCCTGGTACGGCATGGAATCGCGATTCTGAGCATGGTAGGTCCGCTTTGCCCATTCATACGCGTAGAGCGCTCTGCGCAGCCATCGCGAGGGGCAATCCCGAAAGTAGTCACTGGGGTCTTCGAAGTAATCACCGGGATGGGGATCGTCCATCATCAGCGCTTCCATAGCCGCATGAAACCCGGCTCTGTCGATATCTATTTCGTGAGAATTCATGATCAATCCTTGGTTCGAGTCAGTGCGAGACACCTCCGGCGATAGCAGTAATAGCAAGAGGCAACGAGATATGGATCACATTTACCCGTCTGCCAGGAAGGAGGGCGGCAACACGCGGCCCGCCGCAAGCCAGAGGATATGGATCGACGTGTTCGCCGTTCTGAAATCGGTGGTGCGCGAACCGGCGAATGGTAGTGATTGTCTCGTCGCGACAGTCCTGTGCGCCGAGGGCTGGATCGCCAGTCGTACGCAACGCCAGAAGTGGGTTCCGCAGTGAGTTGGGCCGGCTGCTGCACGCATCTCACGAGCCCTCCGTGGGTCTCGAGCCTGGAAAGTGTGACGACAGCCCTCACTGGGCCCGGGACCTCCGGCGCGGTAGCGCGATCGGCGAGCAGCAGATCGCCGAGGACCGGAGTCTCAGCCATCGCGCATCCTTCCACTTACCCGACGTTCTGAACAGTCACCGTGCGTTCGATAGGTAGACGTTCAGTTGGTGACTATGGTCACTGCACCCTTGCAGTGATGTCAAGACTCGATCGCTACTTCCGCAAGATATTACGCAAGGACGATGTAGCATGTTCAGTGTGACTGAACATGCGGTTGTCGGTGAGGGTTCCGGCGACACCGGTGCGGGCCATCTGGTGCGCCAGGCTCGGACGGCGGCTGGAATCTCGCTGCGCGAACTGGCGCGCAGTATCGGCGTCAGCGCTGGGACCCTCAGCGCCATCGAGAACGGCAAAACACCACTGACCGTCGGCCGACTCGACCGGATCGCCGCCGAACTCGGCGTCGCCACCGTCGACATTCTCGCCCCCCGGCTACCGTCAGCCGCCGACGCCACCGACACATCACCCGCCAGGTCGACAGGTGCCGGGCAAAGATGGCGCACCTTCGAACCCCTGAACCTGGATCCGGCTCTCGGCGCGGCGATCGCAGCATTCATGCAAACCGGTTACCACGGCGCGACGATGAGGAGTATCGCGGCCAACGCCGGTATGAGTGTCGCAGGCATCTACCACTACTACCCGAGTAAGCAAGATCTGCTCGTCGCCATATTCGATCTCGGGATGGCCGAACTGCATTGGCGAATCCCGGCGGCGCGCGACGACGGTGACACCGTGGTCGAACGATTCGCCAACATGGTCGAAGCCCTCGCGTTGTTCCACACGCACCGCAGTGACCTCGCGTTCATCGGGGCCAGCGAGATGCGCAGCTTCGACGAACCCAGCCGCTCCCGAATCGCCGCTCTGCGCAGCGACATTCAGCGAATGATCGACGACCAAGTCGCCTCCGGCATCCGGGCGGGCGAGTTCACCACCCGCCACCCGCGCGAAGCCGCCCGCGCCGTCGCCACCATGTGCACGTCCCTGCCGCAGTGGTTCCGGCCCGGCGGCCCCGTCTCTCAACAACAAATCGCCGTCGAATATGCGCAATTCGCCGTCGACATCATGCGCGGGCAAACACGGATCGAGCCCACATGGCCCAGGCTTCCCCGGAGAGAGCGTCGGGATACCGGTAGATCTTGATCTCGGCAAGACATTGCCACCGCCTATGCCGAGCGGATGCTCTTGTTGCCGGTGAGAATGTCTCCGGCGACATAGTTGGGGTTGTAGACCTGCGTGGCGGCGGGGCCGACCACGGTGGTGGCGACGATGCTATCCCGGAACCCGGGTGCGAACCGCTCGACCGCGTCGAGCAGTACGTCGGTGGCATCCTCCGAATATCCTTGTGGCACATGCGCGTAAAGGTCGATCGGGTGTACGTTTCCGCTTGATCGTTTCGGGTCGGCGAGGTATTGCTGTCCGACGACGATGAAGGGCCGGTCGGGAAGCCGGCCTCGATGGATTGCGCGTTCGGCACGGACCACATCCGCCGCGCTGCCGCAGACGTGCAGGTTTTCCCGCCTTGTCGGCGTGGGGTTGGTCCACGGGACGCCGTCCTCGACAGCAAGACTGACCTTGTAGGCGGCGGGCCCGTGCCGGAATCGCCGGTACGCTCGGGAGACCGGCGACGGCAGTCGGTCACCGGCGATATCGGCGATCGCGGCCGGGGCGAGATCGAACATCACGAGGTCGGCGGGCGGGGTCGTACACGTAGTACGCCCCGGTCCTGACGCCGGCGATCGATGTGATGTCGTGGGTCGTCGAGCCGTGCGAACCGCTTCCAGCGAAGGCGACCGCCGCCGCATCGAGCAGCCGCGCTCGGGTCCGGGCCGCGCGCGAGCGGTCCTCTGTATCGGTCACCGGGACAGTATGGCTCTACACAGCGCGCGCGAGTTTGCCGTACCGTGGCGATATCCTCGAGGTAGTCATCGAGAGGTGAGCAGGATAGTGGTGCTGTTGCTATGGCGTGGATCGGGTGAATCGGTGTAGGTCGATGACCGGCGCCGATCCACTCGCAACGCAACGCGACGCGTCTGGTTCCGTCGCGGCGGAACTGGCCGCGGCCGGGTTCGACGACGCCGTGGAGATCGGCCGTGGCGGGTTCGGTGTCGTCTACCGGTGCACGCAGGCCGAGCTCGACCGGGTAGTGGCGGTCAAACTGCTCACCGCCCACCTCGACGAGGACAATCGGGAGCGGTTCTTCCGCGAGCAGCGGGCAGCGGGCCGGCTGACCGGGCACCCCAATATCGTGCACGTCCTGCATGCCGGTGTCACCGGCAACGGTCGGCCTTTCCTCGTGATGCCGTACTACCCGCGCGGCTCTCTCGACGCACGGATCCGCAGCGGCGGGCCGCTGGAGCTGAGGGAAGCGCTGCGGCTCGGGGTGAAACTGGCCGGTGCTCTGGACACGGCGCATCGCTTCGGGGTCCTGCATCGCGACATGAAACCCGCGAACATCCTTTTCACCGACTACGACGAGCCGACGCTGGTGGACTTCGGAATCGCCCATTTCGCGGGCGGGTTCGTCACCGGCACCGGCATCGTGACAGGTACACCGGCCTTTACCGCGCCGGAAGTCCTCGCGGGCCAGTCACCGAGTCCCGCCGCGGACGTCTACGGCTTGGGCGCTACCTTGTTCGCCGCGATCACCGGTCACGCCGCCTTCGAACGCCGCAGCGGTGAGCAGTTGGTGGCTCAGTTCGTTCGGATCACCTCCGAGCCGGTCCCTGATCTGCGGGAGCAGGGCATTGCCGAGGATGTCAGCGCCATAGTCGAACGTGCCATGCACAGCGACCCGCGCAGCCGCCCGTCCGCCGCGGAGCTGGGTGAGCAACTCCAGGCCTCGCAACGCCACCATGGATTTCCCGTCGACGAGATGGCTCTGCATACCCGGTCCGAAGCCGAGGACGAGCCCACGCCACCCACACGCGGGAAGTCTTCCTCGGCAGGATCGAATCGGAGCCGGCCGTCGCAGACTTCTCGACCGGGGAAGGCTCCGTTGGAGCTGACCAGTTTCGTGAATCGACGTACCGAGCTGGCCGAAGCGAAGAACTCGTTGTCGATCGCGCGGTTGGTGACGTTGACCGGGATGGGCGGGGTGGGCAAGACCCGGCTGGCGGTGCGGGTCGCCACCACCGTGCAGGGTGAGTTCGCCGACGGTGTGACTTTCGTGGAAATCGGCGAGGTGCGTGACGAGCGGCTGCTGGCGAGCATCGTGGCGAACGCGCTGGGGTTGCAGGACCGGTCGGCGCGTCCGCTGCGCGAGGTACTCGCCGAATTCCTGGCCGATCGGGAATTGCTGCTCGTGTTGGACAATTGCGAGCAAATGGTCGCCGCCGTCGCCGAGCTCGCCGAATCATTGCTTCGCGTGTGTCCCAGGTTGCGGATTCTCGCGACGAGTCGCGAACCGATCGGCCTCGACGGAGAAGCGGTATTGCCGGTACACCCGCTTGCTGTCCCCGACCCCGACCAGTTACCCAGGAGCCTGTCCCGCAACGACGCGATGAGGCTGTTCGCCGAACGGGCCGCCACGGCTGTCGCGGGCTTCGAGATCACCGACGACAACATGGCCACCATCGCCGGGATCTGCCGGCAGCTGGACGGCCTGCCGTTGCCGATCGAGCTGGCGACAGCCCGGCTGCGAGTCATGTCGCCGGAGCAGATCTTGCAGCGGCTGACCGATCGTTTCGCATTGCTCACCCGCGGCAGCAGGAGCGCCCCGCCGCGGCAACAGACCTTGCGCATGTGCATCGACTGGAGCCACGACCTGTGCACGCCGACGGAACAACGAGTATGGGCCCAGCTCTCGGTGTTCGCCGGAAGCTTCGAACTCGAGGCGGCCCAATACGTCTGCGGCGACGATCCCACGGCAGAGGATTTCCTGGACACGGTGGCCTCCCTGGTCGACAAGTCGATATTGATACGGGAGGAATCGGATACCGCGGTTCGGTTCCGAATGCTCGACACCGTGCGCGACTACGGTCACGAAAAGGCAAGGGAGACCGGCGAATACCTCGAGTACCGACGCCGCCACCGCGACTGGTACGTACGGCTCGCCTTCGGCGCGTATACCGAATGGTCCAGCCCCCGAGCACTGGAGTGGATCTCCCGGTTCGGTCGGGAGCAGCCGAACCTTCGGCGAGCGCTGGAGTTCTGCGTCTCCGACAACCCCGAAGCCGGGATTCGGATCGCCGCCGCTATCTGGCCGTTCTGGTACTCCCAAGGCTCGCTGAGTGAGGCTCGCCGCTGGCTGGACCGTCTGCTGGCTCGCCGCACCGGCCCACTCACCATCGACCAGGCGGCGGCGCTCTACGTCGCCTGCATCATGGCCGCGGTGCAGGGCGACCTTGCCGCGGTGGAGGGTTTCGTGCGCCTAGGGCGCCCGCTCGTCGAGAAGACCACCGCCCCCTTTGCCCGCGCACACATCGACCTCATCGAGGGAATTCTCGCGATACTCAGCGGAAAACCTTCTGCCGCACGCCCGTACCTCGAAAAGGCTGTCCAGGCGTATACCGAACTCGACAACGTCTTCTTCCGAGTCAACTCGTTGACACTGCTCGGGTACACCCAGCAACTGCGCAACGATACGGAAAGGGCCGTCGAGTACTACGAGCACGCACTCGCCATCGTCGAAGAGCACGGCGAAACGATGTACCGCCCTTACGTGATGTGGGCGCTGGCTGTGGCGTCGTGCCGGCAGGGGGACCTCGCGCGGGCGACTCGATTACTCGAGCGGGCGCTGCGGGTGAGCCGGGCGCTGAACGACCGCACGAACACGAGCATGTGCCTACGCGCATTGGCGCGGATCGCCACCGACGAACAGGATGCCGAGCGTGCGGTCGTGTTGATGGCGGCCGCTGATCAGATCGACCGGTCGATGGGCGCTTCGCCGACCTGGTATTCGTACCTGCTCGTCCGCCACGAAGAGTGCGAGCGTCTGACTCGCGAGGCGATGAGCGCGCAGGCATACGCTGCAGCCCAGCGGGAGGGCGCCGCGCTCAGTTTCGATGCCGCGATCGCCTACGCCCTGGGTGAAAACGCCCCGCCCACCTCCGCGGACGTTGCCGGTCGCAAACTGACCAAGCGGGAGCGGGAAGTCGCCGAACTGATCGCCGAAGGCCTGACCAATCGGGAGATCGCCACTCGTCTGGTCATCTCACCACGCACCGCCCAGGGACACGTCGAGCATCTTTTGACCAAGCTCGGGTTCACCTCCCGGGCACAGATCGCGGCATGGATCGCGGCATCTCAGAACAATGCTTCGAAATCATGAGCGAAGATGACGCGCTGCGTCATGGCTTCGGCGAACATCAGAGGGTGTCTCCTGTTCGGGCGTAGTGGCTGTGGCTCCAGGCGTCACGTTCGGCGGCGAACGGGTCGTCGACAACGGCCCATTCGTCGTCGATGAGCTGCGTGGTGCGGCGGTCGGGGCGGTACTCGGGCCAGCCGGGTGTACCGATGGTGACGAAGTCGACCCAGGCACGATGTACTCGGGCGGCCAGCAGGGCGGGCGCAGCCGTGCCGAGTAGTCCGTCCGCGCCCTGGAGGGTGGGCAGCAGGTTGTCGAAAACGAAGGGCAGCTCGACGATGTGGGTGGCGCCGAGTTGCCTGTCGAGCGCGGGCGAGCGCCAGCCGAACGCATAGGCGTAGGTGCGTCGGCCCGCCGCCGAGTGGCTGTCGGCCATGGCTCGGCTCCCGGCTCCGAATACCGCGTCCCCCAATATGATCGAGCGCAGCCTGCCTGGTGTGGCGGTGGGATGCAACCTCCGGTAGACCGACAGCAGCCGGTCCGGGTCGGGGTCGGCGTACTCGGCGGCTTCGGTCAGCTGTTGCGGGGTTGTCGCCGCCGCGACGCCGTTGGGCAACAGATATAGATTTCCTTCGTCGGTGTTGTGGCCGATCAGCAGGTCGACAGGTTGGCCCGCCGCGTGGGCCACGGTGGTGACGGGCTGGTCGTCGAGGACCACACCCAGCGGTGTGATCCGTTGGAGCGGGTCGCGGACCGCAGCGGTGCCGAGGTCGAGACCGGCGAGCTCCCCCACGGCATCGATGAGCTGCTGATCCGGCACGTCGGCGAATCCGTCGAGTGTCGGCGCTACCGCGAGCGTCGCTGCGGCGGCATCACGCACGATCGCGGCCTGTTCGCGGCTGAAAGCCGCACTGCCGCTGCCGCTTTGCATCACGGCACGGCCGAACAGGCCGGCCGCCTCGGGTGCGGCGATCGCGGCGGCGGTGAGCATCGCACCGGCGGACTGACCGGCCAGGGTCACCCGTGCTGGGTCGCCGCCGAAGGCGGTGATGTTGCGGTTGACCCACGCCAGCGCGGCGACGACATCGGCGAGTCCCCGATTCGGGAAGGCGCCGGGGATGTCGAGGAACCCGGCGATGCCCAGGCGGTAGTTCACCGTGACAACCACGACGCCGTGCTGTGCGAATCGGGAGCCGTCGAGCATCGGCGAGTGCGACGACCCTGCGACGAACGCGCCGCCGTGCAAGAACACCAGCACTGGGGCACCGCCGGCCACATCGCGCGGTGACCAGATGTCGACAGTCAGGTAGTCGGGTCCGACCCGCCACCCGGGAGCGAAATACGCCGAGATGTCCAGTGATCCGAAACGGCCGCGCGGTAGCTGTGGAGCGGTCGGTCCCGGCTCGGTGGCCGCACGCACACCCCGCCACGGCTGAACGGGAGCCGGCGCCTGAAAACGGCCGATCCCGACCGGCGCAGCGGCGTAGGGGACGGAGTAGAACACGGTGTGGGTCGGGTACGCAGTGCCGCGGAGCCTGCCGCTTTCCACCTCGCGCACGACATCGGCGGGTCGCGAATCGGCGGGTTGTGAAGCCATCATGGAGCGCCTCGATCTGGGTAGCGTTGAGGGTGCAGCGCCGCCCGGCGCGGGTGCGGGGCGGCGCGGCTTCGGTCAGTAGGCGGGCAGCGGAGCCCAGTTCTTGATCGCGAATGCGTCGGCTTCGCGGACGATTTCGAGGGCGCTGTGTCCGCTGAAGTGCGCGGGCAACACCAACGCGGTGTTGTCGGCCGCCCAACCCAGTAGCCGAAGCCGGGTCGCCCTCGCAGCGGTGGGGTCCTCACAGAAGCAGCTGTTGTGTTCGGGGTGAGCGATCTGCAGGGGTGTATGCACCAGATCTCCCGCGAACAGTGCCTTGTCGCTGCCCGACGCCAACACCAGCACGCTCGAACCGGGAGTATGCCCCGGTGCAGCCCGCAACGTAAGATTCGCGTCCACGACGTACTCGGTCTCCCAGAGTCGCACCTGGCCTGCGGCGTAGACCGGCGCGACGCTGTCCTCGAACACGTTCTCGTTGACACCGCCCATGATGTTCGGGTTGTTGGCCGGATTCCAGTGCTCGTAGTCCGCACGTGGCATCAGGTAGGTGGCGTTGGGGAATGTCGGCCCCACTGCCCGTCCACGAGGCGGGTGTTCCAGCCGACGTGATCGACATGTAGGTGGGTGTTGATCACCAGGTTCACGTCCTCGGGTGCGATGCCCGCCGCGGCGAGATTGGTCAAATACCCCAGGTCGAGGTGGTCCCAGGCGTCGACCGCCGGGCGGGTCTTGTCGTTGCCGATGCCGGTGTCCACCAGGATGATCCGGCCTTCGCTGCGCAGCGCCCAGGTCTGCATCGCGATCTGAACGATGTTGTCGACCGGGTCGAGATGATCCGGAACCAGCATCGGTCGCTGTTCGTCCCAATGCTGATCGGGTGAGCCGGGGAAGAACTGGTCGGGCGTCATGCCCACCGGCCCGTGCATTTCCTCGACCCGCGACACGGTGACATCACCGAGCACAATCTCGTTCATCAGGTTCCTTCGCTGCGTGTTTCCGACGCCGTGACCGGGCGCCGGACGGCTCGTGGGCCGTGCCACTGAGTTTTCAAGTGCCCGAAGCCGGTAGCCACACCCTGCGAAGGCGCTGTTGGAGCGGGTGCGTCAACGCTGTCCACACCCCGGCAGGGTCAGGACAACTGTGCATTCGGCAGCGACAATGACGTGATGTGCGACCGCGAAGACGAGTCCGGACAGCTCGGGGCGTTCCTCGAGGCGTGCCGGGCCAGGGTGCGACCCGAGCAGGTGGGGCTCACGCCCTACGGCGAACGTCGTCGTGTTCCGGGGCTGCGCCGCGAGGAGTTGACCCTCCTGGCAGGGGTCAGCCCGTCCTATTACGCCCGGCTCGAACAGGGCCGATCCCGCAACGCCTCACCGGAGGTCCTCGACGCTATCGCCGCCGCACTCGCGTTGACCGCCACCGAACGACGCCACCTGCACGCGCTGGCCGAGTCCGCAGGCCGCCGCCGCGTCACCCGCCCGGCGCCCATCGAGCACGCTGACCCAGCCCTGCTCGAACTGCTCGACGCCATACCATCGGTGCCCGCGCTCGTGCTGGGTCGCCGCAGCGATGTGCTCGCCTGGAATCCTCTCGGCCACGCCCTGCTCGCGGCGAATCTCGATCCAGGCTGCCCGGCGGTCCCTGGTCGCAGACCGAACATGACCCGGATGGTGTTCCTCGACCCGGATACCCGCGCCCTCTATGCCGATTGGCCGCGCAAGGCGCGCGCAGTCGTCGGCAACCTGCGGCTCATCGCAGGCGCCCACCCCGACGACCCAGCACTGGCGTCGTTGGTCGGCGCCCTCACCATGGCCAGCCCGGAATTCGGCACGCTCTGGAACGACCACAGGGTCCAGGCATGCGCGACCGCCCATTACCGGCTGCACCACCCGCTGATCGGGGACCTCACCATCACCCAACAGACACTGAGGTCGGTCGAGCAACCCGATCAAACTCTCGTCACCTGCACCGCCCCGGTCGATTCCCCGTCGGCATCAGCACTGGCCATCCTGACCCATTTGGCTCGACCAGCCGAGCCGCCCACACGCCTTGCCGACAATCGGCACTCTGCGCCCAACGAGACCGTGAGTTCGAAGGCGGGCACCTGACCGGTGGTACTGGGACGTCTTCTCCAGCGGTGCAAGGGAATTGTGCCGTCGGGATCGCCCACGACGACTGACTACTCGGCGTCACGACTGGTGAACTCGAAGGATCCGCCGTCGATGCCCCAGGAGATGATCCGCTCGGGGTGAATGCGGATGACCGCGCGTTCCTGGGGCGGGAACGGGGGCTCCTCGTCATCGAGCGCCTCGGCCGTGCCGCGTACCTCGATGCCGCGAATCACATATGGCTCCACCGAAACCTGCTGGTCTATGACGAACGACACCCGGCTGCCCGCCTCGACATTGCGGTACTTTCGACTGGCACGCATCCGCATGCCCCCGATGTCGATCGTGCCGTCGGCGTTCACCCGATAGCTGGTCGGATTGTTCTGCACAACGCCGTCGGGCGACACCGTGGCCAGCCGACCGATCCCGGCCTCCGCGAGGAATTGCAGTTCATTGATGGTGAAGGTCATGTCCGTTACTCCTCGGTGAATTCGATATGTGTACCTCCGGCGATCAGCCGGAAGTTGTCGGGTGCGGCAAGCGCAAGCTGTTGCCTGGCGCGTCCCGTGCGTCGTGCGTCGGCGGTTCAGGCGCGAGCCGTGCTCTGAGATCAGAACAGGATCAGCGCGGCGCACAGTCCGGCGATGGCGATGAATTGCAGGGTGACCCGGTACTTCAGGATGCTGTCCCACTTGTCCTGCAGTGCACGGGCATTGGCCGGAATGATGCCGCTCTGCGCGGCGGCGGTCTGCTGGGAATTGATCGGCTTGGCGATGCGGACGTAGAAGGCGAGCCAGGTCAGCAGCGCCGCCACCGTGATGCCCGCCGCGACAGCGGCGCCGATCTGCCCGGCCAGCAGCGCGATCAGCAGCGTGAGCACCGCGGTGACCACACCGCCCGCACCGAAAACCGGCATCCGCTTGTCGCCGTAGTAGTGACCCCATCCCGCGCTGATGGTCACAGTCGCGTCATCGAGCTTGCGGTACACGGACCGGGTGATCACGGCTCCGCAGACATCGGTGCCATAGACGACGGCATTGGCGAGAACGGCGACCGCGGCGATGATCTGGCCGGTGACAACGAGCATTTCGGCTTCCCTTCCAATAATCTAGCAGCGCTAGAAACTGAAGTAACGGTAACATTCGCCCGCCAGCTTGTCTAGCGTTGCTAGATTTCAGCTCGCCACCGCCGGGTCGCCGGATCAGCAAGCCGCACATGACCGTTCGGCCAACCCTGGGGCAGCCCCGGGATGCGTCCGTCAGGGCATCGTGGTCGTGTCACGCGCATAACGAGCATCCGCGACCGGTCAGCGCGGACCGCGACCACGACACTTCGAATCGGATTACACACGCCTGCAACGGTTTACAACTGCACCGTCCACACGATTCCGCGCCGCGCGGTCGCGTCGGATCTCGACCAGGTCACGACTGTCTGAAGCATTCGTGCTTGTCTCGCCGACTTCGCGCAGGACCGTTACAGTACCGACGTTCGGGCTGGTTGGAGACCTGGGATGTGGTGTGGCAGTGATGGCTTCGTTGGCGAGGCCCATGCTCGGCGGCCGGTTGAGGTTGTGGAGTCTCGGGAGGTGGGCCGCGCAACGCCTTCGCGGAGTGCCGCGACCGGGTGAAATCACTCGAGACGTGCCGGCGGTTGGCGATCAGGGCTCCCAGGCACCGACCAATGTCCATGCGCTCCCGCTGAATTACCCAGCGGCACCGCACGATTCGGACAGCAAGGACCTCGGTTCCGTACGAAGGCATGGCCGCAGGTATGGCGACCCGGGAATCGATCACAACTTTTCGAAAGGCCAGGCAGATATGACAACTCCCGACGACCGGGCGACGATCACGGACGACGCGTCCGCCGCCGAGGAGACGACGACAGCTACCGCAGGCGAGGGGGCGGTAGCCGAGCAGGAGACCGCTACCACGGCCGAGGCGTCTGTCGCAGCGGGCGACATGGTGTCAGCGGAGGGCGAATCGGCAGCTGAGGAAGACGTGACAGTTGCTGAAGGCGAAGCCGCGAAGGAGGTTTCGGAAGCCGTGGCCGAGCACGGCGCCGCTCCCGAAGGCGGGGAGGAATCCGCGACCGTAGCACCCGAGGCAACTGTATCCTCGGTTGCCGAGAATGAGCCGGCTGCCGAGGCCGAGGCCACGGAAGTCGAGGGTGAGTCCGCCGCCGAGGAAGCAGCTGTCGAAGCAACTGCCGCTGAGGCTGAGGTAGAAGGGGACACAGCCGAGCCGGAGGCGGCAGCCGCCGATATCGAGCCCGCGGTCGAAGGTCGAGTGCCGCAAGCCGAGTGGACCGTCGACACCGAAACCGCAGTCCAGATCGTTGACCCGGCCGAGGAGCCGGAGGTGGTGGCTGCCGAAGACGGAGCTGCTGCTGAGACCGAGGTTGCGGCAGAGCGTGCCGGTGATGTTGCCGTCGATGCCGAAGCGGAAACGGCAGCCGAAGGTGAGGCGCCGGAAGCCGGGTCGGCTGTCGAGACCGAAGAGATCGCCGATGAATCGGAGATAGTGGCCGCTGGAGGCGAGGGTGAAGCCGATGCCGCCGCCGCAGTCGAGATCACCGCAGACGGCGATGTCGGCGAAGGCGAGCCCAGTGTGGTGACCAGCGAGAAGATCACGGATGGCGCCTCGGATGCGGTAGCTGACAGCGGTTCGGACGTCGAGTCCGATACATCGGCCGAGGTTGATGTCGTCGCAGAAGTTGGCGAGCCGGTTGCCTCCGAGGCCCAAGCAGCTGAGGTCGAGGCAGTTGCGGCAACGGAGTCACCTATTGCCGAGGTGGCTGCCGAAAACGAGGCGGCCGCTGTGGACGAGACCGAGGCCGAGGTGGATGCCGTTGAGGTAGCTGGACAAGAGGATCAGACCCAGCCCCTCGAGTTGGAAGTGTCCGACGTAGAGGCGACCGTCGTGGAAGCGCTTGCGGTCGAGGTGGCTTCGGAGCTGGAGGAGCGACCGGTGGCTGCGGCACAGCTGACGGAGCCGCCTGCTGCCGAAGGTGAAGAGGTCGTCGAGGCCGAGTCCGTGGTTGACGAGGAAAACGTGGCGACCGAAGCCGAGCCGGCCGAGACCGAAACCGCTACTGAGTCCGTGGTGGTGGGCATAGAGGCTGTCACCGACAACGAAGTAGCAGCTGAAGCCAGGGAAGGTGTTGAGACCGAAGCGGTCGCCAAGGTGGAGGCGATCGAACACACGGCAACCGCCGAAGGCGAGGAGACAGTCGAAGCCGCAGCGGCTGAGTCGCCCGTTGCCGAAAGGGAGCAGATCGTCGAAGCCGAGTCGGTGCTCGACGAGGAGCAGGTCGTGGCCCAAGTCGAGCAGGCCGAGGCCGAGTCGGAGTTGGCGGGAATGGTTGTGGAGGCGGTCGACGCCGAGCAAGAAGCCACAGCCGACGACACGGAGGATGCCCAGCCCGAAGCGGTCGCCGGAGTGGAGGCCGCCGAAAGCGAGGCAACCGCCGAAGGCGAGGAGATCGCCGAAGCCGCAACAGCTGTGGCCGAGTCACCCGTTGCCGAAAGGGAGCCGATCGTCGAAGCCGAGTCGGTGCTCGACGAGGAGCAGGTCGTGACCGAAGCCGAACCGGCCGAGGCCGAGTCGGAGTTGGCGGGAGTGGTTGTGGAGGCGGTCGACGCCGAGCAAGAAGCCACAGCCGACGACGCGGAGGATGCCCAGCCCGAAGCGGTCGCCGAGGTGGAGGCGGTCGAGAGCGAGGCGCTCGCTGCGGACGAGCCCGTGGCCGAGCTGAGTGCGGTCGACGTAGCTGAAGACGTGGATGAGGTCGAGCCCTTCGAGGCGGAAGTGGCCGAAGTGCCAGCGGCAGTCGAAGAAGTACCCGCGATTGCGGATACCGCTGAACCGGAGGAAGAGCCGGTGGCCGTGGCCGAGGTAGCTATTGTGGAAAGCGAGAAGGTAGTCGAGGGTGAAGCCGTCGGTGAGATCGAGCAGATGGCCGACGACGAGGCCGATCCCGCCGGGAACGAAGTAGCGGCAGTCGCCGAAGACGTGCCGGATCTCGAGTCCGTGAAGGAAGTGGGTTTGGTGCCGACCGGAGCCGGGGACCTGGTGAGGTATTCGAGTCCAGTCGCACTGGCCGACGGGGGCGCGCCCGCAGCCGGTGATGGCGCGGCGGCGGTCATCCGCGACCAAGCGACGACGATCAGCGATCAGGCGCGGATGATCGCGAAACTTCGGCGGAAGGTGATGGTCCTGGAAACCATCATCAAAACCCAGGAATCCCAATCCGCCTCGATGGTCGACGTAATTTCGACCTACAAGAACGAATTGACCAGTCTCGCAGTAGATCTCATAGATCTCTGACCGGCTGACCACGGAGCGCCCGGCAGTGCCTGCACGCTGAAAAGCCACGGGCACTTCCGGGCGATCCCGACGGTATGCGGGTGTAGTCCGGGCCGGGTATTCGCGATCGCGACAAGGACTCCGCTCGTCCCGTGAGTCGGAGGCAGCGGTTTCGCGGTCGTCGCCCGGGCCCGGGGGAAGATTTTTCCAATACCGGGCGGGACCGCTCGGTCGATAGTGGTGCCGTGACCGACACATTCGATCCCGAGAAGCTACAGACCGCCTTGGAGACCGTCCATCACGTGGGCGTACCCGGAGTTTTCGCCGAGGTGCGCGACGACGACCGAATCTGGCGCGGCGCCGCCGGAGTTGCCGATGTCGCCACCGGCCGCCCCGTCACGGCCGAGATGCGACACCGCGTCGGCAGCATCACCAAGACGTTCACCGCCGCCGCTGTGCTGCACCTGGTCGACGATGGCGAAATAGAGCTCGACACACCCATCGGCCACCACTTGCCCCGGCTGGTTCCCGGCGAACGCGGTGCGGCGATCACGGTCCGGATGTTGATCAACCACACCAGCGGCCTCGCCGAATACCTCCCGCATGCCTACCCCTCACTCGCGGCCTTCCCCGCCCTGGCGAAAACGACACCGACCAGCCTGGATGACAGCCGGTTCACCAAGTTTCACGCGACAGAGCTGATCGAGATGGGGGTCTCGGCGCCCGCTACCGGGACACCAGGTGGCACACCCGGGGTGTACTCGAACACCAATTACTTGCTGATGTGCCAACTCCTGGAGTCGGTTACCGGTACCTCGGCGGAGAAATACATCACCCGCAACATCATCGAGCGCGCCGGACTGCTGGACACCGAGCTTCCGACCGGACCGCATATCAACGGACCGCACTCACTGCATTACGAGGCGTGGTTCGGCATGATCGACCCGCCGCGCGACTACAGCGTCTATGACATGTCGTGGGTGGGGCCGGCGGCTTCGCTGATATCGACCGTCGCGGACCTGAACCGCTTCTTCGGCCTGCTGCTGGCCGGCGAAATCATCAGTCGAGCATCGCTGACGCAGATGCAACGTACCGTTCCGGTCATCTCCTTCGAGGGAAAGACACTCGACTACGGTCTGGGCCTGCAGAAGATGACGGTGCCAGGACACGGCATCTACTGGGGCCATGAGGGTTCCGTCTGGGGCGGCGGCGCGATCTCCATGACCAGCGCTGACGGCAAACGGCAAGCGTCCATCGCGGTGAACCTGCAGCGATGGAACCAACTCGACTCATCGGGAAAGCCACAGCCCCATCCCATCGATGACGCACTTCGGGCTCTCACCCAACTCGCGCTGTGTGGTTGATAAACCCAGCCATCGGAGCGCTTGCACTACCGGGCACTGTCGAGCCCCTGAGGCCAGTTCTGTTCGAATTCCACGGGCTTCGGGTAGCCGGGCAACCGTGCGCCGGGACGGACCTGCGGCGCGGATATCCTCAGGCAGAACCCGAGGATGATTCGCCCTCGAGAAACGAGGCCACCGTTGCACGGTGTTCGCGAGAACTTCTCACCACTCATCGACACCGTTACGGACCGGCGATTCGTAGGACCGTACTATCCCGGTGCCGGCAAAACACCGAAGGCGACCGCGCCGCTGTCGATCCGATGAACTCGCAGACACCGTGGTCGCGACCGCCTTGGAGGCCGGCGCGGAACGGTTTCCGATCATCGGGCTTTCGCTGGGTTCCGCCGTCGCGCAGTCGCCGTGGCGCGCCTTCGGCGGACTCGACACCGAAGCTGGGGTGGGCCGGGCTGACCGGCACCGGGCACTTCGTTACCACCCACGCCGAGCAGTTCTCCTGGACGATCGAACTCCGGACCGATCGGATCCACGATTCTGTTCACCACGTTCAGCGACTGGAACGCTGCCGAAGTCGATGAGGCGAATTCGAATTCGGTAGTGAATCCCCGCGCGGGCCCAGCTCCAGCGCAGAGCTCGCAAAGATACCCGATGACACGGCAGCGCCCTGCCCAGTCGATGCGGCAGACTGGACAGGGCCTCCCGGCGCGCCGGGCCGAGCATCCCGCTCGGGACTACTTCGCCGGAGCGGCCGGCGGCGGTTGGTTGATCGTGGTGAAGTACTGCACCGCCGCCATGATGGCGACCGGGGCGGTCACCAGCAGTTGACCGGCGAGCGTCCCGAGGGTGCCGAGGGCGACAATGCCACCGAGACATCCGACCGCCGCGGCCGGAATGAACGCGCCGAACAATCCGATGATCGCCGCGGAGGCGATGGTGGCTCCGGCGATACCGCCCAGCACACAACCGACCGCGGCGCCACCGATGCCGCCGACGGTCGTGCCGATCGTCGCGCCCATCAGGATCGTCGATGACAACCGCGCCCAGGCGGCCTGCTCACGGTCGTACTGCGTCTTCCACGGCGCCTGATCCTCGTACGGCAGGGCCACGGGCTTGTAGGTCGCGTGCTCGAGATCCAGTTGCGGGGTCAGTGTGGCCGTGCGGTCGCGGATTTCCGCGGCAATGGGGAACACGAAATCATCGACCCGGAACGACAATTCCGACCCGCCCAGCACCGAACCGTTGACGGCCTTGAGCTTCAGCACCCCCTCCTCCACCACCAGCGAACCGGAGTCGGCACTGAGCACCATGGAACGTTCGCCCACCGACGCGGTGTAGTTCACCACATCGCTGCGAGCGGGCGGCGCGGCCCCGGCCGAACCCGTGCCTGCCGTGACACCCAGGGCGGCGGCAAGCAGCGCGGAGGCCGCAATAGATTTTCTCATCGGATTCCTTCTTCTCGATACCTCGAACCGACCGTTCGAGAGATCCATATGCGCACCAGCGCAACGCAGTCGACGCCGGTAGGCGGCGTCGGCAACTGCCGTCCTTCCGGGCCCACAGGCCCACTACTAAGCGCTCATTAACCGGTATGGCCACTAAAGATGCAGCAGGCCACACGCGGCGTCAACCCCATCGGGCAAATTTCCGCACAACGCGGTTTTCTTCCGGCAACCACTTGAACTTGACGCCCGATTCAGGTATCAATGGCGTGACCCGCGCCACACCCACCCTCGACCGAACCTTCGGTCACTGGGTCGAAACACCCACTCCCAGCGGCATTTCGGCACGCCAGATGGCATGTTGCCGATAGCCACCCACAACCGATCCGATCGGTTCAGCACTACCCGAACCCAACCCCAGGCGGTCGCCCTCGGCTGCGTGCAGCGGCGGCCGATGAACTTCCCGGCACGACCCCGGGCGCCGGCAGCGATGCCGGCAAACGAGCTCATCGACGAGGACTCCGCATGACGCGGATCCCGCGTTTGGCGATCGGGCGCGCCTTCGCCCGCCCGTCCACCGTTGCCCAACCCCGGCGACAGCCGCCCACTTCCACCCCCGACGGGGCCGGAAAACAACAGTCGCGAAGCCGATTGAATTTGACACCAGATTCAAGTACGGTTCAGCCACCGATAGTGACGGCAGTCACATCGGTTCCTTCACCCCCACCCTTGGAGATAGCGATGACGCCGACCCCGGTCTCCACCGCCCCGGACCAGAAGAAATTGCGCAGACTCATGGCCGCCGGCCTGATCGGCAGTTCCATCGAGTGGTACGACTTCTTCATCTACGGCACCGCCGCGGCCTTGGTCTTCGGCAAGCTGTTCTTTCCCAACGCCTCACCGCTGATGGGAACGCTGCTGTCGTTCAGCACCTTCTGGGCCGGCTTCATCGCCCGCCCCCTCGGCGGACTCGTCTTCGGGCATGTGGGCGACAAGTTCGGCCGCAAACCCGCGCTCGTCACATGCCTGATCCTGGTCGCTCTATCGACCTGCGCGATCGGCCTGCTGCCGACCGCCGCCTCGATCGGGGCGCTAGCACCGATCCTATTGGTAGCCCTGCGATTCCTGCAGGGTATCGCGGTCGGCGGCCAGTGGGGCGGGGTCACCCTGCTGCTCACCGAAACCTCCCGTCCCGGCCGCAAGGGCCGGGCGGGCACATTCGGCCAGATGGGCGTGCCATTCGGTCTGCTGCTCGGCACGGGTGCATTCCTGCTGGTCGCCCGCCTCGTCAAAGGCGCGGACTTCCTGTCGTGGGGTTGGCGCATCCCGTTCCTTGCCAGCGCCCTGCTGTTCCCGGTCGTGCTGTTCATCCAACTCCGCATCGAGGACTCCCCGGAGTTCCGCCAGCTCCAGGCCCGCGCGAGCGACGCCTCGGCCGCGATCGCGCAAGCCCCGATTCTCGAAGTTCTGCGCAAGCATTCGAAGAAGGTGCTGCTCGGCAGTGGTCTGCTCTTCGGTAGCAACTCCATCTTCTACATCAGCGTGGCCGGTGTGCTCGACTACGGTGTCCGCGAACTCGGGCTGGACCGCAACGGCTTGCTGACGGTGTCTTTGCTGTCCTCCGCGGTGGGCATCCCGGTCATCTACATCGCCGGCTCGCTGTCCGACCGGTTCGGGCGCCGCCCGCTGATGCTCACCGGCGCGGCGATCTTGACGGTCTGGGCGTTCCCCTTCTTCTGGCTGGTGAACACCGGCTCGCTCACCGCCATCCTGATCGCCACCGCGGTGGGCAGCGGCATCGGCTCCGGCTTGGTATACGGTCCGCTCGCGGCATACCTGGCCGAACTGTTCGAACCCCGGATCCGCTACTCGGGCATCACGCTGGCCTACCAGCTGGCCGCGATCCTGGTCAGCGGTGGCACGCCTTTCCTGATGACCGCGTTGCTGGCCGCGACCGGATCGACGGCGGCGGTCTCGGCCTTCATGATGGTCATGGCCGTGTGCACGCTCGCCAGTGCGTGGGCTCTACCGGAAACCGTGGCGCACGCACCATCGGCTGCCGTCGGCGAACCCGCCACCGCCCATCCCTGACCCTCCGAACCGGGTAAGCAGCGCCGATCCCCTCACCTCGGCGCTAGAAAATTCGGAAGGGTTGTCAATCGGCGTCGCCGCGGAATCCACGAACCAGCCCGCCGCGGCGACGCCTCCCGGACCGACCGACACCGGATCAGGTTTGCGACCCGTCGACTCTGCGAATCCTCTTCTCCGAGACGAAATCTCTGACCATCGCAGAATTCGACCGCTGGCACCTACCGACCTCATCCGGCCATATCGGCGCCGAACCCAACCATTTCAGGCCCCGCAGCCGGGCTCGTGACGGCCGCGGGCGTTTGGTGCGGCCGAGAGTGTCGAGGTAGCGGAGAAACGATGTGGCCGCATAGATCGCCGCCGCAGGTGCGTGCGGCGACGAGGCGACCTTCCTGCCACCAGTGCCCCACGAAGTGTCGGCTCTTCGCCGCAGCCGGGTCTTCAGCCACAGACGCGATCGCGTCCCCGGGCGATAACTGGACTTATTGACCGGACTGGGAACGACACTCCGCTGTATGAAGCTGTACGCCGGGCGGTTACTGGTTTGCGCTGCGGCGCCGTGCGGGTGAAGATGATCTCCTCGTCCGCGCCATGCTGCGGGGCCGTGCCCAGGCTGCGCAGGGTTCCGTGGAGGCGGATATGACCGCAAAGTTCCAGCCCGGTGTGGCAGCGGTTTCACCGGATCGACACTGGTGGTTCGCCGATGGACAACTGCGTTCGGAATCGACGGTGTTCACGCCATACCGAATGTATTGCTTCGACCGCTGGACCTACGCACACTTCCCCCGGGATGGTGTGCTCGTACTGGCCTTCGAGACCGATTACGAGTGGGACAACCACCTCGAAGCCGTCATGGGACCGCAACACGGTGGCCTGCTGGTGCTGAGACTCGATACCGAGAACTGCTGGCAGCTCGTGGAATTCGACCACGATGAACGCTACGGAGAAGAATTCGTCCCCACTGCTGTCGTGTGGCATTCCCGGGGCGTGTTGGCATGGCTCAACAACGGCCAGCTGCAAGGCCGGGCTCTGCGCCGGCCCCGTGTCCTGGAGCCCGGGCATCCACAAGGTCTGCAGTACTGCGACGACCACGAATTCATACGGCTGGAGTTCGAAGCCCGCGGCGCGTGGGAGACCCTCGCCCTGTCCGAGGACGGGGTAGTACTCACCGCCGGCAGCCAAGCAGGATCTGTTCGCTTCGACCTCGACAACAACCGAATCTCGTCGGACGGTGGACCCTGGCAGGAGCCGGCTTCGACGAGCCTCGATCGGTTGTACTGGTACGTAGCCGATTCCGAGGCTTGACCCAGGCTTACCGATATCCCTCATCGGCATTGACGCGCCGTTCGTGAACGCGCGATTTGCGGCAGACGCGGACGCTCTTTGTCGGCCATCGCGGGAAGCTGGATCCAGGATCAGGGATGATTCGGGCAGAGATCCGGGCTCCGATGTGGTAGTCGTACAACGCTTCCGGCGGGAGGCGCACGCTGCGGCGCGGATGAGCGAACCGCATGTCATCCCGATTCACGACTACGGTGAGATCGACGGGCGCCTGTATCTGGACATGCGGCTGGTCGAGGGTCACGACCTCGCCGCCCCGCTCGCCACCGGACCGATAGCGAAACACACTGCGGTGCAGTACATCCGGCAGATCGGTTCGGCACTCGACGCAGCGCATCGGGCCGGGCTCGTGCACCGCGATGTGAAGCCCTCGAATATCCTCGTCACCGCAGGCCATTTCGCGTACCTCATCGATTTCGGGATCGCTTTCGGCAGCGGCGACTCCAGCTTGACCACCACCGGTGCGGCAATCGGCAGTTTCGCCTACACCGCACCCGAACGGCTCCGGCACGGCGCTGCGACGCCCCGTTCGGATGTGTACTCGCTGACTTGTGTTCTGTACCAATGCTTGACGGGCTCCCAACCATTTCCCGGTGACAGCGTCGAGCAGCAGATCACCGCACACCTGAACGCGCCACCGCCACGACCATCCGCATCGGCAGCGGTGCCTGCCACATTCGACGCGGTCATCGGGCGGGGAATGGCGAAGAACCCGGAGGACCGTTATCGCACGGCCGGGGACCTGGCCACCGCGGCGCAAGCCGCGCTCGACGCCACACCGACAGCGACACCCGCACCGTCCAGGGTCGCCACCACCCGGATCAACCCAGCCTCGCAACCACGAACTCGCAACCGGCCCGCATCGACGTGGATCGTCGTCCTCGTCGTCGTGGCCGCCATCGCCTGGTGGGCGATCAGCGATCGTACGAACCAAGACTCATCCCCCACGAACCCGACGTCCGTCACCTGCACCACCGCGCCACCGACATCGGCGGGTATCCCGGGCGTCCCCACCGCACCTGCGCTGGGCTCGCCGTCCGGTTCGTGTGCGCGCTGAGCTTCGGGTGCGATCGCCACGGAGGCCCCGAACCTCCACACCGCCGACAAGCTTCTCGTAAGCCGTCACCAGCGCGGGGCCACAAAAGCACCGAAGAATGCGAACAAACACTCGGTCGCCAGCAGCGCGTTCTCGGCCACGCTCATCTCGACTCTCAGCAGTTGATGGTCAGATGCGCATATCGACATATAACCATGCCGAAACTCCGAGAACTCCGCTATTTGGCTACTGCTGACGATTTCACTGCCGATCGATGTGGTGTACGACCACGCCGCTGGCCGGACGGATTCACGCCTCTGCCCCGGTAATGGAAACCACACGGGCCCAACGGAATTCGTGTCCGCCGTCGGAATGGCGACCGGTGAGATCGCGTATTCGACTGTCGACTCGTCTACGCGCAGTGGTTCGTAGTTGGGATCGAGGTTGCCCCGGTCTTCCGGGCTACCCGAGCCTGAATATCAGCGTTCCTCGATCTGCGACCGTTCAGCATGTCGCGCACGTGGAGTTACGCATCGGAACCACCTGCCGCCGGTTGCACGAGCGTGGTCTGCGGCCCGGTCCACGCGGCGAGCAGCCGCAGCGCGGTCTCCGACTGCGAGCCCGCCTCGGCGGTGTAGATGCACAGCGTCTGATCGGGATCGCCTGGTAGCGAAACACTTTCGTAGCCGACGGTGAGATCGCCGACGAGAGGATGGTGGTAGCGCTTGCTGCCGTGACTGCGTTCGCGGACATTGTGGTCGGCCCACCAGCGCCGGAATTCCGGGCTCTTGACCGCGAGTTCGCCGACGGGTTCGGTCAGCAGCGGGTCGTCCGGGTGACGGCCGGCGTCCAGGCACAGGACCGCGACGTTGTCCCAGGGCGACCTCTTCCCAATCTAGGTACAGCTCGCGGGCGGACTCGTCGAGGAACATGTAGCGCAACATGTTTCGGTCCCGGGGCGGGAGCGCCTCGAAGTCGGTGATCAGCGCCCGGGCGAGACGGTTGGCGGCGAGGATGTCCATGCGGCGGCCGAAGACGAAGGCAGGCATCACGTCGTCGAGCGTCTCGAGGATGCGGCGGATCCCGGGACGGACGCGCTGCACTCGCGCCGGAGTCCGGCGCCGGGCGCGCCGCGGTTCAGCCCGGGCGATCTGGAACAGATAGGAGCGCTCGACCTCGTCAAGGCGCAGGGCGCGGGCCACGGCGTCGAGGACCTCGTCGGAGACGTTGATATCGCGTCCTTGCTCGAGCCGGCTGTAGTAGTCCACGCTGACCCCAGCGAGTTACACCGGCTCTGCACTCCGTACGGTCGGAGCAGCCCACGCGATCAGCGGCATGAGGGTGTGTTGTGTCGGGGAGATCAGATACATTCCCGTGCAATGACGTCACCTCGATCGCCGCGCAGAACCTGTTCCCGAATTTCGCGGTGTACTCGGGCACCAAGGCCCATGCGACGCACCTGTCGCGGACCCTGCGCGCGGAACTCGGCGCCAAGGATGTCCGTGTCTCCGCGATCGAGCCGGGCATCGTCGGCACGGAGCTGCAGAGCCACGTCACCGACGCCGGCGCCCAGGAATGGCTCGAGGGTTCGAAACAGGAGATGACCTGGCTCGATCCGGAAGATATCGCCGAGGCCGTCAACTTCCTGGCGTCCCAGCCCGCGCACGTGAACCTGCAGCAGGTCACGATCATGCCGACCCGCCAGCCATCGTAAGGGAATCATCCGGCACGGCGGGTTCGCCCACTCTGCGCACTCGGGCCGCGGTGACGGGCGTCCATTCTGGTTTCACGCGACGCCTCGTCGTCGGCGAAAACGCTTGCTGAAAGTCATTTCCGGGTTTTCCTGGGCGGCTCGGGGGAGTTGCTGCGCGTCGAGGCGGGCTTGGTGGGCCGAGTCGTTCAGGGGTTGGCTTGCTTGCGGCGCTGCCGAAGAGCGCGCATAGACACCTGCGATCCGCATCCCGGGCTGCAGTAGCGCGCCGCCCGGTTGCGGGTGCGATCGATGAAGCCGAAGTGGCACGGCGGATTGCAGCATGCCTTGATCCGCATCCAGTCCCCGCGCTGCGCCGTCTCGGTCACCGCGGCCAGAACGGCACCCAAAACGCCGGGGACACCGGTCGATCCGGCGAGGAGCTGCGCCGTTTCCGAGGTGACGACCGTTGTGAGCGGATAGCGCACACCGGCCTGCAGGAGATACCGTTCCGCCTCGGTGACCTGGGCGTCACCGATGTCTGGATCACCCGAGTGTGTCAGCAGCACCGTGACCAGTGCGTCGCGCAGCTCACGCGCAGCCACCGCGTCGGAGTCGGTCACCACGACGGCGGCGTCGAGCAGGCCGTGCTCGATCGCCCAGTCCGCGAATCCCGAAGCAGTGCCGAAGACCTCGACACGCCCCGCGCCGTCGGCTCTGGTGTTGACGAACTGCAACACCAGAGCAGCGGCATCCTCGTTCCACTTCGGTGCCTCACGCGTCGCCTCCACTCCCCCACGATACCAACACGAGAAGCAGCTAACCCAGTTGATCACAACATCTGGGCTGAAATGACTTGAAAAGTTGCGAGCTAAACCGCTACGGTCACAACATGACGAATGCAGGAAACACCCCACCGATCTGGTTCATCACCGGCGCCTCCTCGGGCATCGGACGCGAGCTCGCAGTTCAGGCGCTGACGGCCGGAGAAATTGTGGTCGCGTTGGCTCGACACACCGAAACCCTCTGTGATTTGGGAGAATTCGACCGACTGCTCACGATCGAGGCAGACGTGCGCGACGAGACAGCCGTCGCGAAGGCGGTCGAGCAGAGCGTGGCTCGCTTCGGCCGCATCGACATCGTCGCCAACCTTGCCGGCTATGGACTCTTCGGGGCGGTCGAGGAAGCAGCCGACGTGCAGGCACGGGCGATCTTCGACACCAACGTCTTCGGCGTACTCAACGTGCTGCGCGCGACACTGCCGGTGCTGCGGGGCCAGCGGTCCGGGCACATCCTGCAGGGCTCGTCCTACTACGGCCAGACCGCAGATCCCGGCGTCGGGCTGCTCGCAGCCACCAAGTACGCCGTCGAAGGGCTCTCCGACGCGCTCGCAGCCGAAGTGGCGCCACTAGGGATCCACGTGACTCTCGTTCAGCCCGGCCTCACCGCAACACCTTTCCTGTCCAACCTGGATACGGCTACAGCAACCCACGCCGACTACGACCAGACGGTGCGCGCCCTACTGCAGGCGATCCAAGCGCTGCCGGCATCGGCGTTCTCCGGCGTCGATCGCGTGGCCGCCGCCATTCGCGCAGCCGTGGCCCGCGACACCCCACCCCGCCGCCTCGCCCTGGGTATCGCAGGCGCCGACAGTATGCGCACCGCGCTCACCGCACGCCTCGCCGAACTCGACGAATGGGCCAGCCTCACCAACCTCGTCGACGCCGAGCCAGGCGTTCACGTCCACACCGGATAGATGACCCCGCAGGCTGCCGCCGCTGTGGCAAGATGCCGGTGCGATCGGGGAAGTAGCGGATGACCCGGCCGCCGACCCTGCTCGCCCTGCATCCCAAGCGCGTAGGTGCGTGCCTGCGGCCACCGTTGGTGGTGGACAGACCCATGTCGGTCCACCACCGCCGGGTAGCCGGGTAGTGCTGCGTCCGAACGAAATCCGGCGTCAGCGCGGTGAGCCTGCGTGGGGTTGATGTCGGGCGGCCAAGGGATTACAGGGGTGGATGGGTCGCGTCTAGGGCACGCACGACCACCGGCCACTGGCGCCTCGTCCTACGAGCAGGACCTTCGCCCCCGTCCCCTCGGCGTCCACACGAGGAGCGAAATCGGGTTCGTTCTTCTAGCCCCTGCTGGGCGGGGCGCCAGGGTGATCATGACTCGCCCGGCCGGTATCAGCGGGGCAATCGCGTCGTCTGCGAGCATCTTTGCCGCAAGAAGACAATTCCGGATCAGACCGTTCGATCTCGCCGAGCCAGGCCTGTTCGACGTGCGCCCGACGCGCAACCATATGCGCTTTCGCCAACTGCCCGATCAGATCTTCGCCCTGCGCCAGCAAGGTCGCCAGGTCAGGCTGTTCGACACTCGCACCGGACTTCCTTTTCCGCTTGAGCAACCCCACCGAAACCTTCTCGAACAGAACCGAACCAGAACTCCCCCGTCGCTGGATGCGACGCAACTCCGCAGTTCGATCGTGCCAGGCCATCCGCGGCGTACGGTTCGTAGCGTGGAGAAGCTGCGGAAGTTCACATTTCGGCAGTATCCGAGGGCGTTTGAAGCTTGGGCGTGCGTCGAGTTTCGGACGGCGGGTTGATGGAGGCGCCTGCGAAGACCGATCGGAGGGCGTGTGATCGCATCCAGGATCGCCCGGGGCGCGCCCCTGGATTCGGGCCGGTCGAGGAACATCAACACCGGATTTGCTGTGCGCCAGCGAGTTCCGCGCGTGCAGCGACCACGAGCGCCGCGACCGCCGGAGCCAATGCCTCCCCGGTCGCTGGGGCGAAACGCGGCGAATGGTTGGTAGGCATCCGAGATGGCAGCCTGCCCTCACTGAGCAACAGTTCGTGGTCCGCCGGGGTGAACCCGGAAGGATCAGCGCCACCGATGTGCCAGAACACAGAGGGACATCCCGCCGCCGTGCCGAGCAATCCGAAGTCCTCGCTACCAGCGATTGGATTCGGCAGCGGGAACACCGCAAGTCCGCCGGTCGCGAGCTCGGCCATGACCCGCTCGGTGTGCGCGGGGGTGTTGACAGCCAACGGGAAGCTATCGAAAACCTCGACCACCGGTTCATGCTGCGCACCAGCGGCTTCCGCCTCTGCCATCGCGATCCGCTCGATCGCTTCCAGCATGTCCTGACGTGAGCCGGGAGTGAATGTTCGCAAGCTCAGCAGTAATTCGGCCTTGTCGGCGATGACGTTGGCGCGGGTTCCCGCATGCAGCGCCGCAGCCGTGAGGACCGGAGCAGCCGACAGCGAGGCCTGCCTGGCCGTCAGTGCCTGCAACCGCAGCACCAGCGAGGCCGCCATCGTGAGCGGGTCGACGGCTGCGTGCGGCATCGATGCGTGCCCGCCGACGCCGGTCAGTGAAACCCGCACCGAATCGGCGGCCGCCATCAACGGCCCACCTCTGGTCAACACCAACCCAGCGGGCAACGGACTCACATGCTGCCCAAGACAGATGCGGGGATGCGGCACCTTCTCCAACAGACCGTCGTCGAGCATATCCCTAGCACCTGAACCGGTTTCCTCGGCAGGTTGGAAGATAGCCACAACCGTGCCGGACAGCCCGCCGACCGACCCCAGCGCGGCACACGCACCCAGGAGCGCGGCGACATGAAAATCATGCCCGCACGCATGCATGACGCCCGGTACGACGGAAGCGTAATCGAGGCCGGTCTCTTCCTGGATCGGCAAAGCGTCCATATCGGCGCGCAACCAGATCACCGGTCCGGGCGCGCCCCGGAGCACACCCACCACTCCGGTGCCTCCCACACCTCGAGTCACCTCCCAACCAGGCAGCAATCGCAGCTCCTCGGCCACCAGATCCGCAGTGGCGAACTCGGCCCCCGACAGTTCGGGATTCGCGTGCAACTGCCGGTAGACCTGCTGCCAGTGTTCATCCACAACGACCGCTGCCGTCGTGCGTGTCCGCAGGTCGTCCGGCTCCTTCGGTCCGGTTGCCGATCCGGAAATCGGGCTCATCGAATGCTCTCGATGCTGCGCATCATCGCGACAACTTCGGACGGATGGGTAAGTTGCGGATAGTGTCCGGCGCCGACGATTGTCGCGACAGTGGCTGGGCCGGGATCGCCGACCAGTGGATCCAATTCCCCGGCAACGATGTGGACTGGCACAGGAAACTGTTCGGTTCCGCCGAGCAGGGATTGCAGAGCGGCGCGTTCGGCACGGCGGTTCGCGGCCCGGAGCCAGCGGGCGGTACGGCGGGCGACCCCGGGTCGTTGCAATTGCGTGGCAGCACTTTCCAGGGACTGACGAACCTGGTCCGAAGAATCGCCGCCGGGCGCGCCGAGCAGTGCGCCGGCGAGACGATCGGCCGACATCCTCTTCAGGAGAGGCGTTGCCAACGTCGGTGTGCGTAGCAACCAATTGGGTTCGGACTGAAGGAAATAGGGAGAAATGAGGAATACGGCCGTGACCCGATCCGGATGAGCGGCGGCGTAGCGCAGGGCGGGCGCGGTCGCCGCCGAGTGGGCGACGATGACTGGACGGGTTCCAACAGGTGCAAGTAGGTCGGTGAGCCAATCCAGCGGGGGTGCCGACAGCGGAGCCGAACGGCCGAGTCCAGGCAAGTCGGCGACAAGGGCCGATGCATCGTCCAACTCGCCGAGTACCCCCCGCCACGACTCACCGTCGAGTGGGAGTCCGTGCAGGAGAACGAAATCGGGCGAGGTCCTGTCTCCGGCGACGAACGTCCGGGATCCGCCGACTTCATAGAAGCCGCCGGGAAGCACCGCGGGCGTCGTTCCGAAACCGTCCGATACCAGCCGATCGGCCCAGCGACGCAACGTGGTCGCGACCGGGGGCAGGCTGAGCCCCGCGCGCTCGGCGACCTTGTCAGCTGAAGCCGTGTCGTAACGGTCCTCGGTCAGAAAGCTCAGGGTCTCGGAATCGGCTCCGGTGAGCGCGGTGGGCAGGCGACGGACAATCGCCAGCGGCACAAGGGTCTTCGGCGCGCCAACACCCAGGTGGCCGGCGAGCAGTCGGACAGTATCGGGCAAGTCGGGAGTGTTCTCATCGAGCACCCAATGCAGCCCGCCGGGCTCCGGATCGAATTCGGGAATCGCGGTCATCAATTTCGCGAAATAATCCACCGCAACCACTGGCACAAACGTACGGGCGGTTCCCGGCAGCGCGGGCAGCCGCCCCATCCACAGATCGCGAACCATATCGGCCAAACCGATGTATTGACCGACCTCGCCGGTGATCGAGTGGCCGATCACGCTGCTGGGATTCACCACGGTCAGTGGGACACCCAGTTGCGCCGCGACGACCCGCATGGCCGCGTCCGCCTCCGTCTTGGAGCCTTCGTACGCTCCTTTGACCCGGTAGAGCTCCGCCAATTCGTCCTCGGGGAGCGGATACCGGGGTTGCGGGTCCAACCCGACCCGATAACCCGATACGTGAATCAACCGGCGCAGGCCGGGGAGAGTCGCGGCCCAGTACAGCACATTGAGTGCGCCATCGACGTTGACGGCCGTAGCCTCGGCGCGTTGCAGCCCGAACCGGTAGATGCCGGCAGTATTGAAGACATCCCGGACGCCTGTGAGCCGTTGGCGGTCCGCTGGACTCAACCCCAGGTGCGCGCTGTTCGTGAAATCACCGGGCACCACCGTGAGCCGATCAGCCGCGACACCATGATCTCGTAGCCACGATCGCAACTCGTCCGCCCTGCTCGGCATTGGCCTGCCCGCAGCACTCAGGTGCGCCTTATCCGGTTCACGAATGACGGCCGCGACTGCACGGCCCGCATCCAGCAGATGCAGCATCGTCCACCTACCGATAAAGCCCGTCGCGCCGAATACCACGGCGTCCGGGGCACTGGTCAAGGTCTCGTCCATGTCTCTTCTCTCTAGACTGGTCTACATATTCTGGGCAGCGGGCACCCCATTTCTGGGGCGCTTGTCAGTCGATGGCGAACAGCTTGGCGATACGGTGGCCGACCTGCTCGATCGGGACCCGGCTGCGGTCGGCCCGCGCCAGCACCAACGCACCTTCGATCAGGGCGAGCGCCGTCGTCGCGAGTTCGTCCGACTCGGCCACGTCATGACCCTCGGCGCGGAGCGCATCGGCCAGCGCTCGCCGCCAGCTCGAGTAGATGCCGCCACAGATCGACTGGAGGCTGTCGTTGCTCGCGGAAACCTCCAGGGCCACAGTCGCCACCGGGCAACCTTTGGCGTAATCGGCTGCCACCATCCGGTCGGCCAGCCGTTCCAGCAAGGCTTGGACGAGATCACAGGTGGTCGGCGCTTTCGGAACCAACTCCCCTACGATCCGATCGACCTCCCTGCCGGCAACTCCGAGTGCCTCACCGATTAGTTCATCCTTGCCTCCGGGGAAGTGATGATAGAGCGAGCCACGAGGCGCATCGGCTACCGCGAGCACCTCATTGAGCCCGGCGCCGTAGTAGCCCTTTGCCTCGATAAGCGACCAAGCGGCCTCAACCATCCGTGTCCGCGTCGAACTACCCGAGACTGCCATATCCACAGACTAGACCGGTCTACATAGTCACGTCAACCGTCGGCCTCCTGATTCGTGGCCGCACGGCCCGTTCGATGCTGGCGCGCGCCCCGCTCCAGCGGCAGTCATATCCGCGGCGGATGGAAGACTGTCACCGACACCGATCATCAATTACGAACTCGCCGTAATGAACTGGGACCATCAGTGGGAGTGTTCCTGCGTAAATTGTCTACGCCGCCGGAATTTTCGGTGTCCCGGGCAGCGCCGTCGGGCGCAGGCGGCACTTGTGGGGGTCGGGCACATCCGGCCCCACAGTCCTCGGCGGGGCCGGTGAGTTATTGTCGAGCCTCTGAGGGACATGCCAGCTGCCTCGAGGGGCGGTCTGCCCTGGCGTCCAGTACTGACCTGAACTTCGACATCAGGGAGGAATTGTGGACATTACCGAGCTGATCCTCGACGACCACCATGAGCAGCGGCGCCTGTTCGCGATCCTGGAGCAGATCGATCGCATGGAGACCGGCGCGCTCTCCGCGATCTGGGCCAGGCTGGCTGCCTTCCTCGAACTGCACGCGCAGGCGGAGGAGGAGATCTTCTACCCCGCGCTGCTACAGGCCGGTATCGCCGCACGGCGGGCGGCCGGGGTGGAGGACGAGACACTCGACGCCATCCATGATCACAACGAGATCAGGGACGCGATCGCCGAAGTGGCGCGTCATCAGGTCGGCACCGATGACTGGTACGCGGCTGTCGCTGCGGCCAACCTGGCCAACAGCGATCACATGGCCGAGGAGGAACGCGAAGGTCTCACCGACTTCCGCCGCCTGACCGGGCTGCCGCGCCGCCATCAACTGGCCGTCGCCTTCGCCGCCTACGAGGCGCGAAACTACGCAGGCGTCCGGCCCGTCGACAAGGATCCCCTCGGCTACGTCCGTGCGACGGAGAAGAAGCTGCGGACCGCCCCGAGCGGCTCGCTGAGTGTCGGCAGCATGAAGCGGAACTGACTCGGCAGACCAGCCACAGCACGAATATCCGCCGAATCCGCAACTACGACCGTCACCCACGGATCGACGACGGCTTTGCGCCGACCGCACAGGCGGCCGTTTCGATCGGTCGGTGTACATGCGGGCGTAGTCCGGGAACCGATGGCACAACTCCGCGTCGAACTCGGATATGCGCTCGCGGGAGTACCCAGCGGCATACCGCCGGCCTGCCGTGTACCAATTCGTAACCGACGCAGCCTGTATGTTCCACTTGCCGAGCATGCAAGCTGGTGGTTCCGCCCCGCTACCACCAACCGCGAACTCATGACCCGGCCCAACACATCAACCCAGCCTCGATAACAGGTTCGAGCCCTCCCCTGTCGACTCATGGCAACCGCTCCGAAGGAGGACCGGCCGTAATCAGTGTTACCGGCGTGCTCCTTTGCGGAGTGAGCGTGAGTGAGTTCATGTGGCACGCGCCACATTCGCAAGTAGGTTCTCGAATATGGATAACGACGGACCCAGCCGGACAGCGCTCATCACCGCGTACGCCCGCGCCTATCACCAAACCGTTGACCGACCACAAATCTTCACCGACCCCCTGGCCGCACGTCTGCTCGGCCTCACCGCAGAGGAACTGGCCGAATCGGGCACGCCCACAACCAATCACCCCGGCGACGGGGCCAGCGATCGACCCCGCCGACTGTTCTTCGCCGCACGCACGCGCTTCGCCGAAGACGCCGCGGCCGCGGCCATCGCCGCTGGTGCGCGGCAGGTCGTGATCCTCGGCGCAGGCCTGGACACCTTCGCCTACCGCAATCCTCTCCCGGACTTGCGTGTCTTCGAGGTCGACCACCCCGCCACCCAAGCCTGGAAACGCGAACGCCTCACTACCGCCGGAATCGACCGCCCTCAGACGTTGACCTTCGTGCCGGTCGATTTCGAAACCCAGACGCTGAAAGCAGGATTGGAATCCACCGGATTCAAACCGACGAACCCCACCGTATTCCTGTGGCTCGGCGTCATCTTCTATCTGACTCCGAACGCCGCCCACACCACACTCGAATACATCGCTGGTCAAGCCCAGCCGGTCGAGGTGGTCTTCGACTACCTGCAGCCCGCCAACAGCGACGAAGAACATGCGCACCAACAAACACGCGCCGATCGGCTCGCCGACCTCGGCGAACCCGTGCTCAGCTACCTCACGCCCGACGACATCGCCGCACAGCTGCGCGCCCTCGGCTTCACCGACCTCGAAGACCACTCCGCGCCCGACCTCATCACCCGCTACCTCGACGGATCCACAAAATTCGGAGACGAACCGCCCCGCGCACTGCGCGCGATCCGCATACTGCGCGCGCGCCGCTGAGGACTGCCCGCCACGTCGACTCACACCACACCTGCCGCGACGACCAGCACCTCCGGCATCAGCCTCTGAACTGCACATGCCGTCCCATTTCATCTCGATCACCCAGTGGGCTGTGTGTCGAGGGCCGTCCGTTTCTCTGAACTAGTGTGCGACAGCTGGCGCTGTGGCCGCTGGGCGCAATACATTGGGGCGCATGCGTGAACGATCTCGAGTCCTGCTGTGCGCTACCACGACCGTCGCCGCGGCGCTCGCGCTGCCGGTCCTCCCGATCGCCTCCGCTGAGCCCACCCCCAGTCCCACAGGTTGTGCCCAGGTCCGCGTCGTCACCGTGCGTGGCACGCTCGAACCGCAGATCGGCAGTCTGCTGCTGACCCCGCTGGCCGGGCGGATCGCCCAGGAATCCGGCCGCAGCACCACGGTGACCGAACTCGAGTATCCCGCCTCGATGGCCCCGGACAGCCCCGTGCGCGGCGTCGAGAACCTGACGGCACTGGTGAACGAGACCGCAACCGAATGCCCGAATCAGCAGCTCGTCCTCCTCGGCTACTCCCAGGGCACCCGCGTCATCGGCAACACCCTTCGCACGCGAACCGCGTTGACCGACCAGGCCGCCGCACAGATCGACGCAATCGCCCTGTTCGGCAGTCCGCTGTTCAACGGCGCCGACCCCTTCAACCGCGGCAACTACGATCCCGCCTTGTCGGGCGTCGCCGCGCTGCCCGTCGGCGCCCTCGGAGAATTCACCGACCGCGTGCGCTCCTACTGCGATGCCGCCGACCGCGTCTGCCAGGGCGGCGATCCGGCCGCCGGGTTCGGAAATGCCTTGAGTCCTGGGCATTTCGCATACTTCGTCAACGACTACCGCGACCAGGCGGCGGCATTCGTTCGCGAGCAGCTCGGCTCGTAGTCGTCCCCGCGGCCCGGGCTGGTACGCGTCCGACCGAACACCGCGATACGCGCGGTGATCGACGACCTATGGACCGTCGTTGCCATCGCGCAGGGAGTGGATCATGCTCCGCAGGATCCGGAACGCGTCCGACTGCTCGGCCTCGGTCATGCCGGCCAGCATTCTGACCTCGACGGACCGGACCGCTACGGACGCCTTCTCGAGGCTCCGCCGGCCGCGAGGCGTGAGCCGCGTGGGAAGAACCTTCCCGACGGGCGCCTCCGCGGGCCTGGTCACGTAGCCGTCTCGTTCCAAGGCCTGGAGCAGCACGTTCATCGTCTGCCGTGTCACGAACGCGCCCCGCGCGAGCTCGGAGTTCGACAAGCCCGGTCGTTGAGCCAGCAGCTCGAGGCAGGAGTAGTGCGTCACGCTCATCCCGAGCGGCCGCAGCACCTCCTCCATGGCTACGCGCAGCGCGCTCGACGCCTCTTTCAGCAGGTAGCCCAGTGACGTCTCCAGGTCGACGCCGACACCGTCTCGACTCATGTCAGTGTTCTGGCATAGGAACCATGGGTCGGCCACGGTCCGGAACCAGTCGAATCGTGCGGTGGTGCGGGCGATCTCGGCCGCAGCGTCCACTTCTTTATCCGTGTACGAGCCCTATCTTCCGTCGCCGACACAGAGGTTCGGCGGAGCATCTTGCCCACCCCGACCACCCGTGATTGGAGGCTCGGTCAGCGCGGTACTGCGGTGGTGAGTTGTGGGCCGTAGCCGTTGATTACCAAACAGGTGGCCGTGCCCGCGAGGCTCCAGCGGACCTGGTCCGGGTAGGACGAGGTTGCGAAGCTGATCGAGCATGGTGCTGTTGGTCAGGATCGCCATCGTGGCGTCCATACAGAGACGTTCGGACTGTTGAAAGGCCTGTGCGGTGCCGGGCCACGGTCCGGACAGGTGTACCTCGGTGATCACCTCCGCATAGTGCGGTTCGTTGCAGGGGGCCAGGGTTACGTGAGTGACCCTGGCATCGGCGGGGGCGTTCGTGAGGCAATCACCCGGACCCAGATCGTCGATCGATGTCATACCGACGGTGGCGCGCGGACCGCCACGGTCCGCAACAGTAGTCGAGGCCACCGACGCGGCGGTGCCGCGCAAGTCGCTGCGGTCGGCGTCGATGGTCGACGTCACCGCTCCGGCGCTCGCTCCGAGCAGCCATACCGCCGAGGCCGCCAGACCGGCGATAGCAAAGCCTTTTCCTTGCTGACGAGTCGATTTGATCTGGACCAGCGCGACAATGCCGAACGGGATCGCCAGGGCGCAAGCGCCGATCAATCAGAACACGAGGGTCGCGATCGCGAAACCGTTCATCTTTTCCGGTCGCTGCAGTATGTACGATGCCGGCATCCGTGAGTAGCCGGACGGCTCCGGGGGCATCGGTTCATAGGGCAGATTCGGAATACCTTGCGACGGACGGTCATTCGACTGCATGAAACCCCCTCTGTGCGCGTTCAGCGCCCCGCACGCGAACCGGTAGCCACCGTACCTCTCGGCCTGCATGCAACAAACAGTGCCGCATATGCCGGTTGCCGGTCAGGCTCCTCGACGACGCTAATTCGCAGCCACCCGCTCTCACGAACGCACCGTTGACAATACGATTCCGCAAACTTCAATCCCTTGACATAGACGTCCTGTCATGGCTGCTCGTTATGTCAAGGCAATAGCAGACGTTCGCGCCCACGATCAGCCTGACGGTCGGCTCCCAGCGCTGGCCGCTTGGGTTGGCGGGCAGCGGCATGAGCGGTTATTCAGAACTGCTGGTGTCGGATCAGGTGCAATGCGTGGTTCGGCAGCCGCTCCCCGGGAGGGCACCTGCCGTTTCTGCCATGCGTGCGTCCACATCGCACATCCCACATGAAGCCGGATGAGTGCGACGCCAACCCAGGTGCCCGGACCACAAAGCCCGCCGCGGTGCGCGCCCGCGGACGACACGCTTCTACCGAGCACGCGGTTTCGATCGCACCCAGCCGAAGGTCAGTTCCACCGCGCGCCTCCACTTCTCGTACTCGTCCTCGCGATGCGCGGGGTCCATTCGCGGAAGCCATTGGGCGGCAAGGCGCCAATTGTTGCGCAGTCCCTCCAGATCCGGCCAGTAACCGACGGCGAGGCCAGCGGCGTACGCCGCACCCAGCGAGACGGTCTCGGCGACGAACGGACGCATGACGGGTACGTCGAGTACGTCGGCGACGATCTGCATGAGCAGGTTGTTCGACGTCATGCCGCCGTCCACGCGCAAAGTTGCGGCCTGCAGGCCGGAGTCGGCGTTCATCGCCTCGACCACGTCGCGGGTCTGCCACGCGGTGGCCTCCAGCACGGCGCGGGCGATGTGCCCCTTGGTGATGTAGGAGGTCAGTCCGGCAATCAGGCCGCGGGCGTCGCTGCGCCAATGCGGCGCATACAGCCCGGAGAACGCGGGCACCACATAGCAGCCGCCGTTGTCTTCGACGGTGCGCGCGAGCGTTTCGATCTCCGGCGCGCTGGTGACCAGGCCGATGTTGTCCCGCACCCACTGCACGAGCGAGCCGGTGACCGCGATCGGTCCCTCCAACGCGTACACCGGCTCGGGGCCGATCTGGTAGCCGATCGTGGTGAGCAGGCCGTGCTCGGACCGCACCAGATCGCGTCCGGTGTTCATCATGAGGAACCCGCCGGTGCCGTAAGTGCACTTGGTTTCCCCACGCGCGAAACAGGTTTGGCCGAACAGCGCGGCGTGCTGGTCGCCCAGCGCGGCGGCGATCGGGATGCCAGGCACCACCCGGCGGGTCGCGCCGTAGGACGCGGTGGAGCGCTGGATGTGCGGCAGCATCGCCGCGGGAATGCCGAAGAACGCCAGCAGCTCGTCGTCCCAGGTGAGGGTGCTGAGGTTCATCAGCAAGGTGCGGCTGGCGTTGGTGACATCGGTGAGGTGCAGCCCGCCGTCGACCCCGCCGGTGAGATTCCAGATCAGCCAGGTCTCCATGGTGCCGAACAGCACCTCGCCGCGCTCGGCGCGCTCGCGCAGACCCGGGACTGCGTCCAGCATCCACCGCAGCCGCGGCGCCGCGAAGTACGTGGCCAGCGGCAGGCCGCAGAGCTCGCGGATCCGGTCCGCACCCGGACGTTCGCGCAGCTCGCCGACCAACTCCTCGGTGCGCACGTCCTGCCAGACGATGGCACGCCCGATCGGCATCCCGGTGCGGCGGTCCCACACCACGGTGGTCTCGCGCTGATTGGCGATGCCGAGCGCGACGATCTGGTTGGCGGCCACGCCGGAATCCCGCATCGCCTGCGGCACGATCCGCTCGACGTTGCGCCAGATCTCCAGCGCGTCCTGCTCTGCCCATCCCGGGCGCGGATAGTGCTGCTGGTGCGGGCGCTGCGCGACGCCGACCAAGCGGGCGCGCTGGTCGAACAGGATGCAGCGGGTCGAGGTGGTGCCCTGATCGATGGACAGCACGTAACGTTGCGTCATCGGCGGCCGCCTTCGGTCGAAGTCCGCCAGTCACCGGCCTGCCGGAACTCAGTGCGGCGCACCGAGATCCCTCGAGACCGCCCGTGCGGCGTCGAGGACGTAACCGACCAGCGCCGGCCGGTGCCGCAACTGCGCGTCGCACAGTCGATCCACCCGGCCGGTGATGCCGATGGCGCCGACCACGAGACCGCCGGGCGCCCGGATCGGCGCGGCGATACCCGCCTCACCCGACCGGAATTCCTCGGTGTCGCCTGCCCATCCGGCCTGCCGCACCACGGCCAGCGCCCTGGCAAGCGCGGCTCGGTCGACGAGAGTGCGGTGTGTGAGCGGAGCCAGCTCGCTCCCGCGTACCTTGGCGGCCAGGTCGGTGTCGTAGGCCAGCAGGACCTTGCCCAGAGCAGTGGCGTGCGGGGGCAGGAGTTCGCCGAGCTCGAGCGCCTGCTCGGTGTTGTCCGGCCGGAACACGTGGTGGACCACCACCACCGCGCCGTCGACCGGGGCGCCGATCCGCACCGACTCTCCGGTGCGCGCCGCAAGGGCGTCGGCCCAGTTGATCGCCCGGGAGCGCAACTCGTTTGCGTCGAGATAGCTGGTGCCCAGATGCAGCAGCGCGGCGCCGAGCTGATATTTGCCGGTTGCCGGGTCCTGCTCAACGAAACCGACGCCCTGCAACGTGCGCAGAATGCCGTGCGCGGTCGGCTTGGCGAGATCGAGTGCACCCGCGATGTCGCCGATGCCGAGACGACCGGATCCACGAGCCAGCAGCCGCAGTACGGCCGCCGCTCGTTCGATTGATTGGATCGGACCTGGCATGTCGGGAAACCTCTCCGGCGAGTGGCGATTCGACAATGTCGAATCTTCGGTAATACCTGGGTTACATCATTGAAACCCAGTGTGAGCTGCGCCATACATCCTCCTAGCTTGTCGGACGGTAGTGGCGCCGCGGTCTGGCAACCAGCCGGGCCATTCGGCATTGTCGAATACGAGCTATGTCCGACTCGGAAATCGCCCCGTAATTTCCGTTCGGCACGGTCGCGCCCGCGACCTGCGGGGCGAAACGGAGGCTCAACGATGAACTTCGGCTCAATCTTCCTCAGCGAAGCACTCGGTACAGGAGTACTGCTGCTGCTCGGGGTTGGTGTGGTCGCGAACGTACTGCTGGCCAAGTCCAAAGGACAGGACGGCGGCTGGCTACTGATCAACTTTGGATGGGGGTTCGCGGTGCTGGCCGGCGTTTATGTCGCCTACAAGACCGGCGGCCACCTCAATCCTGCGGTCACCATCGGCATCCTGTTCAGCGGTGCCGACGAGTACGCCTCCGGTATCGCCATCTCGGGCGCCACGACGCTCGCCTATCTGAGCGGTCAGCTGGCCGGCGCGTTCCTCGGCGCGACCGTTGCCTACCTGGCCTACAAGCGCCACTTCGACGAGGAGACCGACGAGGAGAAGAAGCTCGCGGTGTTCGCCACCGGCCCCGCGATCCGCGCCTTCCGCTGGAACTTCGCCACCGAGGTGATCGGCACGTTCACCCTGGTCCTGGTGATCCTCGCGTTCGGACACACCCCCAGTGGGCTCGGCCCGGTCGCGGCGGCGTTCCTCGTCGTCGGCATCGGCGCGTCGCTCGGCGGCCCGACCGGATACGCCATCAACCCGGCTCGCGACCTCGGTCCGCGCATCGCGCACGCACTCCTGCCGGTCAGCCAGCCCGTGCCGGCCGATGAGGCCCGGGTTCCGGTGGGTGTCGGCGCCCGCTCGTCGGTCGAGTTGCCCGAGGTCAGCGCCGAACCGATCCGCAAGAACTCCGACTGGGGTTATGCCTGGGTGCCGGTGCTCGGCCCGCTGGTCGGCGGCGCGCTCGCCGGTCTCGCTGCCCAGTTCCTGTTCTGAACCGATTTCCGACAGCAGTTTCTCGAAAGGACCGCGATGACCAAGTTCGTCGGCGCCATCGACCAAGGCACCACGAGCACCCGCTTCATGGTGTTCGACCACAGCGGCAACGAGGTTGCCCGCCACCAGCTCGAGCACGAGCAGATCCTGCCGCGCCCGGGGTGGGTGGAGCACAACCCGACCGAGATCTGGGAGCGCACCCGCGCGGTCATCCAGAGCACCCTCACCAAGGCCGATCTGGTGGCGAGCGATCTGGCCGCGGTCGGCGTCACCAACCAGCGCGAGACCACGGTGGTATGGAACCGCAAGACCGGGCGGCCGTACTGCAACGCCATCGTGTGGCAGGACACCCGCACCGATCGCATCGCCTCCGACCTGGAGAAGGCCGGGCACGGTGACACCATCCGGCGCAAGTCGGGCCTGCCGCCGGCCACCTACTTCTCCGGCGGGAAGCTGCGCTGGATCCTGGACAACGTTCCGGGTGTGGCCGAGGACGCCGAGCGTGGCGACGCGCTCTTCGGCACCACCGACACCTGGTTGCTGTGGCAGCTCACCGGCGGCGTGGACGGCGGGGTACACGTCACCGATCCGACCAATGCCAGCCGCACCATGCTGATGAGTTTGGAGACGCTGGACTGGGACGACGAGCTGCTGTCGATCTTCGGCATCCCGCGCGCGATGCTGCCCGCCATCGCGCCTTCGTCCAACCCGGAGCTGTTCGGGACTGCCCGCGCCGACGGTCCGTTCGGCGGTGCGGTGCCGCTGTCGGGTGTGCTCGGCGACCAGCAGGCGGCCACGGTGGGGCAGGTCTGCTTCCGTCCCGGCGAAGCCAAGAACACCTACGGCACCGGCAACTTCCTGCTGCTGAACACCGGGACCGAGATCGTGCGGTCGCAGCACGGACTGCTCACCACGGTCGCCTACCAGCTCGGCTCGGACAAGCCGGTGTACGCGTTGGAGGGTTCGATCGCGGTTACCGGCTCGGCGGTGCAGTGGCTGCGCGATCAGTTGGGCATCATCTCCGGTGCGGCGCAGAGCGAATCGCTGGCCCGGCAGGCCGAGGACAACGGCGGGGTGTACTTCGTCCCGGCGTTCTCGGGACTGTTCGCGCCGTACTGGCGCTCGGACGCGCGCGGAGCCATCGTCGGCCTGTCGCGCTACAGCACCAACGCCCACCTGGCGCGGGCGACGCTGGAATCGATCTGCTACCAGTCCCGCGACGTCGTCGAGGCCATGCAGGCCGACTCCGGGGTGAAGCTCGACGTGCTGCGTGTGGACGGCGGCGTCACCGCCAACGAGCTGTGCATGCAGTTGCAGGCCGACTTCCTCGGTGTGCCGGTGTCGCGGCCGGTAGTCGCCGAGACCACCGCGCTGGGCGCCGCTTACGCGGCGGGGCTCGCCGTCGGCTTCTGGAACGACACCGACGAGCTCGAACAGAACTGGAACGAGGCCAAGCGCTGGGCTCCCACTTGGTCGGAAGAGCAGCGCGAGCGCGGCTACGCGCGCTGGAAGAAGGCCGTCTCCCGCACCCTCGATTGGATCGACGTCGACGAATGAGGGGCGACGTCGGCCCGACTGTAACCCTGGTGCAGGCCAGGGACTTCGCGGCAGGCACGTCGAGCCGCTCCTGCAAGCCGATCCACGGCGGCTTGCGCTATCTGGAGCGGCTCGACTTCCGACTCGTGCGCGAGGCGTTGAAGGGAGCGCAACCTGCTGCTCCACCGCCTCGCGCCGCACCTGGTGCGACCCGTCTCGTTCCTGCTGCCGGTGCGGCATCGGGTGTAGGGACCCGACGCGACAACCTAATTCCTAGCCCGGGAAGGTGCATCTGGCAAAGCCTCGGGCGGCGGGTTGATGAAAGTACCTGCGGCGACCGATCAGTGGGCATGTGATCGCATGTGCTGGATCGCCCGGTGCCCCTGGATTCGGGCTGGTCGCTATCGACGCGGCGCCTTCCGCAGCTGGCGGATGCGTTGCGGTTCAACGGAATCGCCGCCATTGGCCACGAGAACTGCGGCAGACCTGGGGGCCGGTGAGGTATCGTGACAAGCCGCGAGACGCGTAAAGGCCGGCAACGATGCCGACTCGCGAAGGAGAGATCGCTCGGGTCCTGAATCTCTGGGGGGATGTCACCGATGAGTTTCTACCTGCTCAGGCCCAGTGGCCCGCGCGGTTCGAACGGATACGAGTTCGGACCGGTCACAACCTCGATCAGTTCGCTGGTCGAAGACTCCGAAGACTTTGTCATCCCGCCGTTGTCCGGTCTGGTCATCACCGGCCGAGTGTTCGTCGACGACTTCAGCATGAGGGGTCGCAGCAAGCTGATCGCCTCGGGACGGGCAGCCGAGTTCCTCTTCGCTCGTGATGAGATTTTTCGGGAATATTCGTCCAGGCTGGACGAAAGCGGCGAGATCATCATCGACCTTTGACGTGCTGATACCGACCTGGGGGGGCGTAATCCATGACCTTCTACCTGATCGACCCCGAGATCCCTGCCGGCTTCGGCGAGGTCAGCAGGGACTCCAACTCTGACCCTCCGCGAGTGGTCTCGGCTCATTTCGAGTTTCACTTCCCAGTTGAGGGTGAACTGATTACCTCCTACAGCGGCGCGTACGCGGTGACGCAACCACTGGCCGATGCTCTGGCCGGGAGCGATCTGACGGGCTACGAGTTCGGTCCGGTTACCACCTCCATCAGTGCACTGGTCGAAGACCCTGGTGGCCTTGTCATTCCTCGCCTGCTCGGGCTGATCATCACTGGCCGGGCGTTCGTCGACGACTTCGGCATCCAGGGTCACAGCAATCTGATCGCTTCCGAACGCGCGGCCGAGTTCCTCTGGAATCGTGATGCACGCCTTCGAGACGAGGCAAACAGGTTGGACGAAGACGGCAACATAATCTTTGGTTTCTGAGATGTCATGAGTGCGAATGCCTCTGATTTCGACTGCCGAACGGCAGAATGCCATTGGGCTCGTCCGCGCGGCAACTGAATTCGCGGTGAAACTCCAGAGTAGCTCCAGACACTCGCGCACCGAGACCAGATGTGCTGTGCACCATCGAGTTCCGCGCGTGCGGCAACCACGAGCGCCGCGACCGCCGGAGCCGATGCCCCCGGGGCGGGGGCTATCGAAAACCTCGACCACCGGTTCGTGCTGCGCACCAGCGGCTTCGGCCTCTGTTGTCGCGATCCGCTCGATCGCCTCCAGCCAGCTTCGAGAATTCGACGAAGGCGAAACCGGCAAGGTGGAACACCTGTATCGACGGCCAGATAAAAAGCTGCAGACCGGCCAGTCCTTGGTTAGGGAAACAAACCCTTTGCCGGTCGTATGGTCGGCGATGTTTGCACAACCCAGGGCCGCCACCGTGCCCGCTGCCGAGGCGAGCCGACGCAGAACCGAGACGAGTGGATCCGCGCTATCGATCCCGTCGGTTGCGCTTGTTTCGGCGACGTCCCCGTCGTGCTCGACTCGCTACCCACCGGCATCTCGGCACGTCAGTGGCAGTTCAGCGATGGACATTGTGAACTATCACAATAGCTTGCCGACTGCCCCTCCGGAAATTTCACGATACTCGGAGTAAACCGTTCTCACGAATCTTTGCCTGGTTACGCTGGTGCAATAGTGCAGTTAACGGAGATGGAAGGACGTTCGACCATGCCTGTCACAGCTCCGCGCCGGCAAGGACTCACTGTTTCCGGCCGCCCCATGTCGTTGCCGTTGAAAGACGTGCGGGCTTTGTCACGGCAGATGGTCGGGCATTTCGTCGAAACCGTCGCTCCCTGTGGCACCTTGCCCGGTGACGCGATCCACGGCGACATCACCGTCATCACCCGCGTGTGCTTGGAACTGGCAGTCAGCATGCTGGACGGCAGCAACATTCCGGAGAAGACCGAGCAGCTCGAGGACGCCGCGGCCCAATGGGCTCGCGAAGGCGTGCCCATTGGTACCATTCACCACGCCATCCACGAGGGTTTCAAGATCGGCTTCGACTTGGTGGTGTCCCCCGCCTTGGTCCAGCAGCGTGCCTCCGGCTCGGCCGACACCGAGCCGATGCTCACCCCCAGCGTGGCCGACTACCAAAGCATCCTCGACGGCGCCAAACTCGTCGTCGAAATGCTCGACACCATGACCACGGCGGTCTCTGTGGCCTACGTGCGCGAACTGCGTGCGGTCGTGTCGGAGCACCACACCGCGGTGCACACGCTCACCTCGGCGCTGCTCGGGGGCCATCCCACATCCACCATGGCCCGCGAGTGCGGTATCGACATCTCCGACCGTTATCGCGTAATAGCCCTCGCCATTCCGCCTCACCCGGACGAATCCAACCCGATGCTGGACGCGAAAGTCGTTGCCCGGCGCAAACTCCGGCGCGTGCAGGCGGAACTGGCCACCCGGTGCGGCGACACCGTGCTTTCGCTGCTTTCGATCGACGGCGGCACCCTGCTCATCCCCGCCGATCACATCACCGAGGACACCTTGAACGAGCTGATCGGGCAGTTGTCGCGGGCGGCCCGCGTGCCCATCACCGCGGCGACGGTCACCGCTCCCGCCGACACCGTCCCCACCGCTGCCGATCGCGCCCACCAACTACTCGACGTGATCACCCGGTTGCGGTCGGTGCCGGGCCTGTATCACTTCGACGATCTGGCCCTGGAATACCAGCTCACCCGCCCCGGCCCCGCCCGCGAATATCTCGGGTCGCTGCTCGACCCACTCGACGAGCATCCGGAACTGCTGGAGACCCTACAGGTCCATATCGCGCACAACCTGAACCGCCAGCGCACGGCGCGGCTACTGCATGTACACACCAATACCGTGGACTACCGGCTCAAGCGGATCGGTCAGCTCACAGGCTTCGATCCCACCACGGCGGGCGGGCTGTGGTACCTGCGTTCGGCACTGATCGCCCACACTTACCGCAGCTAGCGGAGTGCGGTCGAGCGGGTGCGTAATTACTCCGGTCGATCAGCATCCGCCGTTCCAGTCGCAGCACGGCGGCGCCCGCGCTGGAGAGCGCCACCGACTGTTTCCGGTCACAAATTTCACACCACCAACGCCGACGAGTTGCGTAAACAGAGAATGTTTCCGTTCTCGCCCATGCTCGCGCCCGACCCGATCGATAGTATTCCTGCAATCAGCAGGAGGTAGACATCGACAACGGGCGAAAACGCTTCAGAACAAAGTCGACGAGTTAGAAACAAAATATGGATGACATCCGAAGAACCGAAGCCGACGGATTGCGCGCGACATGGCGGCCGTTTCAGGACTATCTGATATCCATCGTCGCCGTCCACGAGGAATCCGGTGCCACGCCGATCGTATCCTTCGGCCCCGAGGGCTTTCCCGATCTCGCACAAGCCCGAGAACTCCTTCCGGAAATGAACAAGCTATGGGATGCAGTCCGCCACGACTTCTGGACCAAACTCATTCCGCCGCAACCACGGTCTCGGCAATGGCGATGGACGCGATTTTGAAACCCCCGTACCCACTGCCGCGTGCGCATCGACCCCTCGATCAACGACCACCGCCATGCGGTCCTGCGCGACACCGCCGGAAAGGGCCAGGGTCTCGACAACCCGACGCTGAAGAACTGGTCAGCAAACCCGTCGACGCCGCCGGCGCAGATACCAGCGTAGGTTTCAGCATTGCCCGCCCAGGGATTTCGTTCCCTGGCACCACGAACTAGCACGTGCAGCCTGGCCGCTGTATTCGGCCCCTACGCACTGATCATGGTCGACTGGAGCTCGGTGCTGCCGTGGGGTCTCCCGCAGGCCGCACCCACGACAGGCCGATCAGACCGCACGCCGATCCAGTTCCGCCGGAATGCCCGTTTCAGGTGTGGGTGCTCGACACCCCGCCGTCCGGCAACGACGCCGATGGCGGTCCACAATGGCGTGGACCTGAAACGGGCCCTAGTCATGGTTGCCCTGAGTCAATGTCATAGGCCCGCAATATCGATACCTTTGCGCATCCGCGCTCGGAGCCCGACCAGATGGAACCCGGTTCACTCATGGATAACACGCATTGCCGTATATGCGGGAGCGATTTGCCATCGACAATGAAAGACCGTCAACGCCCGCACACATGCAACGCCAGGGCGGGTGCTCGTACAGGAATGACCTCTGCTGATTGGAAAGCTGTCGCTTGTTGGCTCGACCCGGGCAGGAATCATCCGAGGGGACAGATGGGATCGGAATAGCGGATCCGAGCAGCGCATTGAATCGACATGGATCTGCAATGCCAGGTAAGGATTTTCGCTTCCGAGGTACGCCCACGGGACGGAGCGCAAGTCACACCGGTTCTGGGCTCCGCCGTCGCTGTCGGCGAGAAGGGCGGACCGCAGGCGGGGCTCGCCGCCGCACGCGCTCGATCCACTCGAGTCAGGCGATCGCCCTGGCCTGAGTTGGCGCCGCCCAGCATCCGGGAGATCCCGCGGCCGGCGGCTTGCAGCGCGGGAACAGCGGTGCGGGCCGCGACATTGTTGGGGACGACCACCGACAGCGCCGCCACGATCCGGCCGCCCAAGGAGCGATGTGAACGGCGGCTGTCTCTGCGGCAACATCCGGTTCTCCGCGACCGGCGACCCCGACTTCCCTCACCTGTGCTCGTGCGAGCACTGCCAGCGACTTTCAGGCGCCCCGGTGATGTCGTGGGTGTCCTTCCCGGAGGAAGGATTCGCCTGGACCGGTCCGGGCGGAGAACCGACCTGGTTCGAGACCTTCCCACAGATCTGCCGCGGGTTCTGTCCGAAGTGCGGTTCCTCGGTCGCGTCCAAGGGGGATGAAGCCGGCTTGGTGGGGGTCACGATCACGGCCTTGGATGATCATGCCGACCTGGTGCCGGTCAAGCAGAGCTTTGCTCACAACGCAGTCCCGTGGATGGCCCCGCTGAGGTGAGTCGCTGCCCTTGCGGGACAACCCATTCCGGCTGTCCCGCAGAGGCGTTGGGACCTTTTACTTCTGCCGAAAGTCCTCGGTCAGTACCACATCCGCGCCCTGACCGTAGGCGCGGTCCTCGGTCATCGCCAACAGCAGCCTGCCGTCCCGGCCGACCGCAAGCTGGTCGATGCGATCGTGTTCACGCACTGTCATCTGTCGAACCTATCCTCTGTATGCCGTGGTCAGTCACTCGTCTTCGTCGAGCGGCATGTCACCCAACTCCACCAACTCCTGGTACTCATCGACCGACTCTTCGAGCCAATGGATGAAGCTGTCGTACTCGCCCTCTTCGTCTTTGTAGTGCTGAACCAGACGCCAATCGCCGTCGTCCGTCGCATCGGATGGATCGAGGAGAATCCGCGTCTGGTTAGCGTCTGCCCAGCCGATCACCACACCGCCCGCCGCGACTGGATCCGCGGACTTGTCGGCCTGGCGCTGCCAAGCCTCGATCCTCTCGGCTTTCGCCCCGCCGAGCAGATCCTCCACCGGCAGCAGATCGGTGACGCCATCCACCATCTGCCAACCGTTGTGCAGCAAGAGAAACGCTCGGTACGAAGGCGGCAGGCTTTGCCCAATCCTGGTTTCCAACCGACGGATCAGTTGCTCGCCGGCCGGCGCACCGAGCGTCTGCAGATCGTCCAGGCCGATCGATGCGTAGTAGGCCGAACGAGCCCGTACGCCATCCTCCACCGCGCGTCGCACGCGGTCAGTCAAATCAGCTTGCATGCTTCTCTCAACAGTTCTCGGTAGTGAATCCGGCGGGGTTGTTGTTACTGCTGGCCCGTGCCTACCCGATATTCTGGCCCGCCCCGAGGAGCCCTCGACCTCGCCGTCCACCCTCCACCTCAGACACCGACCCCAGCCAGCACAGCGCCAACCACCCCGCCACCGCAGCGCAGCAACTCGAAAACCCAACCCTATCAATGGCCTACGGCATATCCGCCCGAAATTCGGGAGTCGCCCCCAAGTCCTTCTCGCCGCGATGAACACCGCCTACGCCGAGAAGGCAGCAGGAGGAGTTCTGGATTCTCGCCTTGCCGTTGCTGCTGGGAGTGTTCGTGACTGTTTTGGCCTGCTTCGTGCTGGTGCTGTTCGAACGACGTCTGTGGCCACCGGAGCGCCCTGCCGGGCGGCGGCGGACGAACCAACGGGAGAACTTCGTTGCCTGACGTAACGTGTTGAGCGACTTGGCGATACACCCTCGAGTCCTGGCCGCAGGCTGGGTCCCGCTGATCGAATATGTGAGTACGGCCCGGCGATATCGACGGGTCGGCTGCGCGCAAACGCGCAGTGGCGGAAAGGGTTTCGCTCATGACGGGTAACGTGAAGAAGGCTGTTCTGGTCTGTGTTGTCGGGGCGGCGCTCGTCTTGTCCGGCTGCACCACCGCCGAGGACAAGGACGCGGGTGCGGGGACCACGACGGGATCGGTGACAGTTTCCGCGGCAGCCACCAGCTCGGCCACGAATTCCATTGGCGGCCAGCAAGAGCCGACCCTGGGCGCCGAAAAGCCCACGCCCGCGCCGCAAGCGTCCTGGACCGCGCCGACCACGGCGGAGTCACGGACCTCGGCACCGGCGATGTGGAATCCGTGCGCGATCGCCGACGCCGACATCGCGCATCAGGGGCTGCGACCCGAGAGCAAGCAGGTCGTCGAGGGATCCGACGGCGAGCCGGGTTGTCGCTGGCGTTCGGCCACCGACGCCTTCGAGGTGACCATCACCTCCACCCACCAGAGCTTGCAGGATGTCGAGCAGTCCGGCCGCTACACCGATTTCGCCGCGGTGCGCGCAGGCGGGCACGACGCCACCCGATACCGTGCGGCCCAGGACACGAACAAGATCGGCTGCTATGTGAGCATCACGGTGGCGGGCGGGCAAACGGTGTTCGTGACCAGAAACCTCAAATCCGATGCTCTCGAACCCTGCGGGGTCACCCAGCGTGTGGTTGACGGGCTGACCGGCTACCTGTCCTGACCCCGAGACGGACTCGGCGAGGAAATCGTGGACGGGGCCGTGGGGATGGCGGCGACGCAGGCGGCCGAGGTGCGGGCTGTCGTCGCCGAGGTCGCCGCGTTCGCGTCAGGCGGGTTCGATTCTGTGCCGACCCCCAGACCAGGTGCGGCATATGCGGACGCAGTGCGACGGCGTCCTACTGAAGCGTTGCCCCGTTCGACACGCTATGTGACACCTAGGGCTTGGCCGACGAGGCGGCCGGCGGTCCGGCTAGGATTCCGGAGTCCGGCAGCTCCGCGTAGTCGGGCAGTTCGACCCCGTTGATCGCGCGCTCGACCAGCTCGGCGAACCACTCTCCGGTGAAATCGGGGCCCGGCTCGGCATCGGCCCCGGGGATGTCGCGGCTGCGGGCGTTCAATTGGGCGATCTCCTGATTGGCCTCGACGAACGAGCGCATCCGCGCCTCGTAGCGGGCGAAACCGATCTCTGGATTCCACTCGGCAGCAGCCAGCTCGCCGGCCAGCACGTAGGCGCCGACCAGGGCCAGCCCGGTGCCCTGGCCCGACATCGGGGAGGAGCTGAACGCCGCGTCGCCGAGCAGCCCCACTCGCCCACGCGACCAGCGATCCATCACGACCTGAGCGACCTGGTCGAGATAGAAGTCCGGGGTGTCGTCCAGATGCGCGAGGATGCGCGGGGTCAACCAGCCCAGGCCGTCCATCCGCTCACGCAGCAGCCGCTTCTGGGCCTCGATATCGCGGTAATCGACATCGACGTCGGCCGCGGCGAAGGAGAACATGGCCATCGCCCGGGTGGCGTCCTGTATCGGCCGCAGCCCGGCCGAGCGCCCGGACTCCTGGTACTCGATCAGCCATTTGTCGAGTCCGAACTCGTTGGGCACGCTGAAGAAGGCCAGCACGTGCCCGAGGTGGCGGACGAACTGCTCGTGCGGCCCGAAAACCGTTGTGCGCAGCGCGGAATGCAGCCCGTCGGCTCCGACCACCAGCTCGAAACGCCGCCGGTTACCGCTGTCGAAGACCACCTCGACCCCGTCCGCGTCCTGGGAGAGTTCGGCGATCCGGTCGCCGAAGACATATTCGACATCGTCACGGGTGTCCTCGTAGAGCACCTGTGACAAGTCACCGCGCAGGATCTCGATCTCCGCGATGAATCCGTCGCCGCCGTCGTCGTCCACGCGGAAGGTCTCCAGCACGTTCCCGTCCACGTCTACGGTGTGCGCGCCGATGGTCTGGGTGCAGGCCGCGCGCACCGCCGGGTCCAGCCCCATCCGCCGGATGACTTCCTTGGTCACTCCACGCGCGTCCACGGCCTGGCCACCGGGACGCAGTTCGGCGGCCCGCTCCACCACGGTCACCACAGCTCCCCGCCGGTGCAACCAGTGGGCCAGCGCGGGCCCCGCAATGCTCGCTCCCGCCACCAACACTCTGATACCGCTCACCGCGCCTCCCACTTACCCCGCCGAATCAAAGTCCGGATGAATTGCTTCTGTTCCGACCCACCGCTTTCGGTGCATCCAGAGGTATCGACGACGAATCCGCCAGGAATTCATCGGTGCACCCGAGACCGTGTCCACGTTCCTGCGAACCCCCTGAGCCCGCAGGCATTATCGTGTGTTGCCCTTCAGGAATCGAGAAAGTCGATGAGCAGCGGCACCAGAGTCGCCGGGCGGTCGAGGGGGATGATGTGGCCGCAGTCCTCGATCATGTGGCCGGTCAGGGTGTCGGCGATGGGGCGGAGTTGGTTTTCGAGTGCGGTTCCGACCGGGTGAGATCCGATGGCCATGGTCGGCACGGTGAGCCGGGCGGTGTCGACAGCTTGCCGGATCTGCTCAGCGCTGGTGGGCATCGCCCGATAGTAGGAGAAGGCGCACCGCAAGGAATCGGTGTCGGTGTAGGAGGCGACGAAGGCGTCGCGGGTTTGCGCGGGTATGCCGCGCCCCCGGGTGCCGGTCGCCAGGAACCAGTCGAGGTAATCGGATTCGTTTCCAGCAAGGACTTTTTCGGCAAGACCCGGCACCGCGTGAAACCCGAACCACCAGGGCGGCCCACCGGCCAGAAAGGTTTCGGCACCGGGCAGCGTGCCCAGCAGCGATTCCATGAGCACCAGCCGATTGACTCGTTCGGGCCGTCGCATCGCGAGGAGGAACGCCGGGGGAACACCGGCATCGATCGCGACGACAGAGGCGCTGGTTTCGCCCAGGGCGTCGAGCAGCCCCTCGGCGTCGGTGGCAAGGGTGTCCGCGTCGTAGCCGTCGAGTGCTCGTGTGCTGGCGCCGAGGCCGCGCAGGTCTGGCGCGATCACCCGGTGTCGTCGGGCGAGTGGGCCCATCACCTCGCGCCACAGCTGCCAGGTGTGTGGAAAGCCGTGCAGTAACAGGACTGCCGGTCCGGTGCCGGCGATCGCCACGTTCGCCTCGATGTCGTTGGTTGCCACCATCTGCACTGTGAAATCGGGCAGTTCCGAAGGCATTCGATTCTCCACTTGGGTTACTGATAGTTACTACATGACCATAGGTAAGTATGGCTAAACTGCGAAGACGGCACTTTCGAGACAGGTGGTGAGCTCTAGGTGACTACCCGACCCGGCACAGGCCAGCGCGGAGATCTGTTCTCTCCGCGCTGCCCGACCCGCCAGCTACTGGATCGGCTCGGCACCAAGTGGGTGTCCATGGTGGTGAAACTTCTCGCCGAGGCCGCGCCCGGCGAGGTGCGCTTCGCCGAACTGCAGCGTCGGATGCCCGGCGTTTCGCAGAAGATGCTGTCGGTCACTCTGCAAAGCCTGTGCCGCGACGGACTGGTCGCCCGCCGCGTCGAACCCACTGTTCCGCCGCGCGTGCACTATCGCCTTACCGATCTCGGACTCTCCCTGGAAAATCCGTTGGCCGCGCTGCGGGCGTGGGCGGAGGAGCACATGGCCGAGATCGACGCCGCCGCAAAACGTGCGGGCCACGCATGACCTCAGGTCTATCCCGGCGATAACCACAAAGACTCCCACGGTGTGGTGGCGGCGTCAGCGGGTCGAAGACGAGACGGCGCACCTAGCGGCCGTCGCTCGGGTCCATTCGGCGAATGATCCGACAATCGGCTGCTTAAGACTGGTGGTAGGACAAGGAACCTCGGCCAGCCGCGCCACCCATTTCGCGGCGGTCGCGAACGCGACCCGATGCCCGGCCTGGCAGGCCCGGATCGAGAGCCCGATCGACAGATGCGTCTTACCGGGCCCGGGCGGCCCGAGAAAGACCACATTCTTTTTCGCGGTGACGAAGTCCACGGTTCCCAGATGGGTGGTGGAGTCACGCTCGAGGGAGCGCTCCGCGGCACCCGACCCCACCCCGGGCCGCCCGCGGACAACAAACCCACGAAATCATCAGGCGCACCCCAACGGTCGAGGCCCTTGTTTCAGCGCGACATACGAAACTCACCCCGCCGCAGCGTGAAACCTCTCCCGATGCTCCACCCACGGACGCTGCCGCTCCTCCTCGGCCATCGCCAACAACTCCCGCAACTTCCCCCACCCCACCTCATCGGTCGGCGTAAACACCTGCATCCACGCATGCGGCACCGACGGCAATGACATACTCGTCAAGAACATCTCCAACTCCCCCACCGCCAAATTCCGCACCAGCTTCGTCCGACTCGCCGGCACCGCCACATCGTTCAGCGCCCACAAAGATGCGAAAGCCTCGCTCTCCGAACACATCTCGGCAATGAACTCCTCCCACCCCGGATCACCCAGATTCTTCGCGTACGCCCCACGCAAATACCCCACCATCCGACGAAGATCATCCCAATTATGGTGATAGGTGTTGCAACACTCCGGCGTCAGGAAGACGCGGCGGGCCACATTACGTTCCAACAGGAAGCCAGGGCACAGCGCCTCATACGGCTTGTTGTGCGCCAACACGTCATACCGCGCACTCAACACCACCCCCGGCAACGGCTCCAGATGATCCAAAATCACCTGCAACTCCTCCGGCAACGCCGACCCCGAATGGCCAGAAGGCACCGTCGGCACGTCCGCCATCCGATATAGATGCGCCTTCTCCGCCGCATCCAACGACAACGTCCGGGCCACCGCATTCAAAACCTGAACGCTCACATTGATTTCGCGCCCCTGTTCCAGCCACGTGTACCACGTCACCCCGACTCCGGACAGCTGCGCCACCTCCTCCCGGCGCAGCCCGGGCGTACGCCGACGCGGCCCCGGCGGCAGGCCGACATCCTCCGGTGAGATGCGGGCGCGCCGCGATTTCAGGAAGGCGCCCAGCTCGTTTCGCCGGGCCTTGCGCAGGGCGCGAGCATCCACCGTATCGGTCATACAGTGATCCTCACCGATCGTGTCCGGCTTATCCAGGTGGTGCCAGTACTAGTTTTATCGGGCTCCTGTTACCGGTGTCGGCGATCGCGCAAGCTCGATCCCATGACCCAGACCTTGCCGACACGGCCAGCCGACACGGCGGCCGCCCCGGCCCGCGGCGCATGGCGCGCCACGGCCATCCTCGCCATCATCCTCACCGGTCAGTTCATGGCCGTGCTCGACGCTTCCATCGTCAACGTCGCCATCCCGTCGATCCGTTCGGGGCTGGGCACCAGCGGGTCCGCGCTCCAGCTGATCGTCGCCGGTTACGTGATCGCCTACGCGGTGTTGCTGGTCACCGGCGCTCGCCTCGGCGACCGTTTCACCCAGCGGCGCGCCTTCATCGCGGGACTCGCGCTGTTCACCGTCGCCTCGCTGGCTTGCGGGCTTGCCTGGAACGCGGTGGCGCTCATCGTGTTCCGCTTCGTCCAGGGTGCGGGCGCGGCGGCGATGATTCCGCAGGTGATGACCGTCATCCAGCGGGACTTCAGCGGACAGGCCAGGGCCAAGGCGCTGAGCGTGTACTCCGCCATCATCTCCGGCGGCGTGGTCGTCGGTCAGGTGCTGGGCGGACTGATCGTGGACGCCGATCTCTTCGGCAGCGGCTGGCGGGGTGTGTTCCTGGTGAACGTGCCGGTCGGCGCGGTACTGCTGGTACTCGCCCCGCGTGTACTTCCCGCCGACGGACCGCGTTTCGACCGGAAACTCGATCTGGCCGGGCTCACCGTGCTCACCGTTTCGGTTCTGCTGCTGGTGGTGCCGCTGGTGCTCGGCGCCGAACAGGACTGGCCCGCGTGGACGTGGATCGCCTTGGGCGCCAGCGCGTTCGGCGCCGTGACGTTCGCGTTGGTCGAACGCCGTGTCGCCCGGCGCGGCGGTGCGCCGCTGTTCGCGCGGGAGGCGCTGCGCGCACCGGGCCTGCTGCTCACCGCGGCGACGCTGCTGGTCGTGATGGCGACCTTCGGCGGCTGGATGTTCGTCATGGCCATCCACCTGCAGAACACGCTCGGTTACTCCGCGCTGCACGCGGGACTGGTGTTCGTGCCGATGGGCGCGGTCTTCGCCCTCGCGAGCCTGAACTGGCAGCGCGTCCCCGAGCGGTTCCACCGCGCGATGATTCCGCTGGCACTCGTCCTCGGCGCTGCGACAATGACGGTGCTCGCGGCGATGCTGCGCAACGGTGCCGAGCCGGGGCCGTTCGCCCTGGTTGTCTTCGGACTGATGGGGCTGGGGTTCGGCCTCGCCTTCACCCCGCTGATGACTCGCACGCTGGCGACCGTTCCGCGCGCGGTGGCCGCGGACGCGAGCGGCATCCTCGTCACGCACGTCCAGCTGGGTATCGTCGTCGGCATCGCCTCCTTCGGGACCGTGTTCCTGAGCCTCGCCGGCGCGACCACGGTGTCTGCGGCGCGGGCGCTCGGTGTGACCGGCATGGCGGAAGGGGCGACGGTGCTGCTGGCGGCCGCGTTCGCGTCCCGCGCGGCACGGTGAGGCCGGGAGCCTGTCCGGCCCGGGCGGCGTCTGCGCGAAACCGGGCCGGGGCGGGCTCGTTGGCCGTATCTTTGCCGTAAGTGGTGCAGATCGGAGTGGACAGTGGCAGCAGGGCAGCTCTCGGCCGACTACGTGATCGTCGGATCGGGGTCGGCGGGCGCGGTGATCGCCAACCGGCTCAGCGAGGATTCGGGAACCCAGGTGGTGGTGCTGGAGGCCGGCCCGCCGGACAAGGACAAGTTCGTTCATATTCCGGCGGCCTTCGCGAAACTGTTTCGCTCCGAGATGGATTGGGACTACTTCACCGAGCCGCAGCCGGAGCTCGACAACCGCCAGGTTTACTGGCCGCGCGGTCGCATGTACGGCGGGTCGTCCTCGATGAACGCCATGATGTGGGTGCGCGGCTTCCGTGCCGACTACGACGAGTGGGCGCTGCTGGCCGGCGAGGAGTGGGGATTCGCCGCCGCGGTCGAACAGTTCCGCCGGATCGAGAACGTCGAGGACGCGCAATACCCCGACGAGGGCACCGCGGGACCGCTGTACGTCTCGCACCAGCGCAGCCCGCGCTCCTCCACCGCGGCGTTCCTGACGGCGGTGCAGGAATCGGGCTTCACCGTGGAGGCGCCGAACCGGCCGCGGCCCGACGGTTTCAGCCAGACCATGGTGACCCAGCACGGCGGCAGGCGGTGGAGCACCGCCGACGGGTACCTGCGCCCGGCGCTGCGGCGCGCCAACCTCACCGTGCACAGCGAAGCCCTGGCGACGCGGGTGGTGTTCGAGGGCAAACGCGCCGTCGGCGTCGAGTACCGGCACAACGGCGAGACCCACACGGTCACCGCCCGTCGCGAGGTGGTGCTGTGCGGCGGCGCGATCAACAGCCCGCAACTGCTCATGCTCTCCGGCATCGGCGATGCCGACGAACTGGCACGTCACGGCATCGCCGTGGTGGAGCACGCACCGGATGTCGGGGCCAACCTCCAGGATCACCTGGTCGCCGGCATCGGCTACGGGGTGGAGGACTCGCTGTTCGGCGCCGACAAGAAGCCACGTCAGCTGATCGACTACCTGCTGCGCCACCGCGGCATGCTCACCTCCAACGTCGGCGAAGCCTACGGCTTCGTCCGATCCAAGCCCGAGCTGGAGCTGCCGGATCTGGAGCTGATCTACGCACCCGCCCCGTTCTACTACGAGGGCCTGATCGATCCGGCCGAGCACGGCATCATTCTGGCGACGGTGCTTTTGCGCCCGCAGAGCCGCGGGCGGATCACGCTCGGGTCGGCCGATCCCACGGCCAAGCCGGTCATCGATCCCCGCTACCTGTCCGACTCTGCGGGCGCCGACCGCGCCGCCCTGCTCGCCGGCCTGCGCACCTGCGCGAGGATCGCCGACGCGCCCGCGCTGAAGGCGCTGCTCGGCAGCATGATCTACCCGCCGAAGGCGCCGGACGAGCTCGAGGCCACCCTCGAACTGGCGATCAACGGCTATTCGCACACCTTGTATCACCCGGTCGGCACCTGCCGGATGGGCACCGACCCGGCCAGCGTGGTGACACCGCGACTCGAGGTGCGCGGCGTGCAGGGACTTCGGGTGGCCGACGCGTCGGTGATGCCATTGCTCATTCGCGGACATACGCACGCGCCGAGCGTGTTCGTCGGCGAGCAGGCCGCGAAATTCCTGCGGGAGTCCTGACCTCGCGCCGCTCCCCCCGCCGAGGCCGGGTTCCGCGGCGACGGGCGAGCTAGAAGACGGGGACGCGGTCGAAGCCGAGCGGCGGCGTGGGGGTCGGGCCGGTACCGAGCACGGGCTTGAAGTCGGGCAGCGCGGTCAGCACATCGATGTTGCGGGCCGCGTAGCAGCGCACCTGCGGCAGCGCGCGGGACACCTCGGCCCGCTCCACCGGCTCGTCGTCGACGAAGGCGATGGTGTCCAAGCTCAGGCCCAGGGTTCGGGATATTCGCACGATGCTGGCCGATTTGCGGCCCCAGCCGATCTCGAGCGCGGAGAACATTTCGTAGAGGCCGTGCCGATACAACTGCTCCAACGTCGAATTGCGGTCGCTGCGGCTCGCCACCGCGTGCCAAATACCGCGGTCGGCCAGCGCCCGCAAAGTGTGCAGCGAGGCGGGTCGCGGTGCGCCGCTCGTCGCGTCGCACACGACGCCGTCCCACATGGTGTTGTCCAGTTCCCAGACAAGACATCTCAGAGCCGGTCTCATGCCTGCCCCTATCGCTTCGTCATCGCTGCCTTCCCTGCCGTGGCGCGCCCGGCAGGCGGGATTACTTGCAACCATCCGGGGCACGACACGTGCCGGGCAAGCCCCAGGTTTCTGGGTGGCCGGTCCGGCCCGGGTGATACTACCGCGAGCCCGCTGAAGCGCCACTCGATCCGATCAGGCAAACCATCAGCGCTCGCCGCCGAGTGAACCACCTTGTCGCCCTGAGACGGTCGGCGCGACGAGCTTCCTCCGTTGCCCGGCCAAGCGCTCGTTCGGCATGGAGTGCAGTTGTGCGGGCCGCGCCGGAATTTCGCATGCCGCGACTCTCGGGCGGACGACCTTCGCCTACGGCGGCGCGAGAGTGCATGGGGCTTCGCACATCGCGCCACTAACGGCGACCGAGCGACCGACGAGTAACTTCGTCGGCGTGGACCATATGCGGCCCGAATCCTCGCGTGGCACGGACCATTCGGCGCACTCGCGATACATCTCACGCCGCTCCCATCCACCGCACTCCCCGCGGGCGTAACCGGCTGTCGGCCAGCCGGTCTCGGACTCGGCTCCGCGGGCGGCCCGAGCAGATCGGCCGCAGCGCGCAACACAGGGCACGAGAGGGGGTCGACATCCGCAGCGGCCCACCCGATTTCGCCGCGAGTTCGAATCGCCGATACTCCAGTGATTGCCGGAGAGACACACTCCGAACCCATTCCCGAGATAACTGAACAATTGACCAGAAAATACCTCGAACCGCATTTGCCGGGACCGCCGAAGCCCCGCGACCTGTGAGCGCTCACAAGCGCCCGATTTCGGCGCCGTCGTGATCTCACAGAACCCGACGAATCGTTCCGCGCCATTGATCATGCGGTTAGTGTGAATGCGCCGCACAGCAATTTTCCAGGGGGCGGAAGGAGTCGCCAATGACCGTCGACAGTGGGGCCAGACCGAGCTTGACTCTGTCCGGCCGACCGATGTCCTCGCCGTTGCAGGATGTCCGGAGTCTATCGCGCCAGATGGTCGGACATTTCGTCGAGAACGTGGTCCCCTGCGGCACGCTACCTGGCGACGCCATCAGCGGCGACGTCACCACCATCACCAGGGTCTGCCTCGAGTTCGCCGTCAGCATGCTGGACGGACGGGACATTCCGGCCAAATTGCAGCGGCTACAAGACGCGGCGGCGGGCTGGGCGCGCGAGGGCGTGCCGATCGACACCATCCACCACTCGATCCACGAGGGCTTCAAGATCGGCCTGGATCTGGTGGTCTCCAACGCCTCGATCAAGGACTACGGCAACCTCGTCGACGGCGCGAAGATGGTCGTGGAAATGCTCGACCAGATCACCTCCGCGATCTCGGTGGCCTACGTGCGCGAGCTGCGCGCGGTGGTCAGCGAGCACCACACCGCAGTGCACACGCTCACTTCCGCACTGCTGGGCGGACACAGCACCTCCACCATGGCGCGTGAGTGCGGTATCGCCATCGCCGCCTCGTACGCGGTCATCGCGGTCGCGATCCCGCAGCATCGCGACGAACGCAATCCGGCCGTCGACGGGCAAGTGGTGGCCAGGCGCAAACTGCGGCGCGTGCAAGCCGAACTGGCCACCCGGTGCGGCAGCAGCGCGCTGTCGTTGCTCAGCGTGGACGGCGGAACCATCCTCATCCCGTCCGTCGCGTTCGACAAAGAGCAGTTGGACGCGTTGATCACCGAGCTGTCCCGCGCCGCGCAGGTCGGTATCACCGCCACCCTGGTCGAGGCAGCGCCGGAACAGATACCCAACGCCGCTGACCAGGCGCACGAATTGCTCGACATGGTGCAGCGGCTGCAAGCCGTGGCCGGTCTCTACCGCTTCGACGAGCTCGCGCTGGAGTATCAGCTGACGCGCCCTGGCCCGGGCCGGGAATACCTCGGCTCACTGCTCGACCCGCTCGACGAACACCCGGAGTTACTGGAGACGCTGCAACGGCACATCGCCAACAACCTCAACCGCCAGCGCACCGCCCGCGTGCTGCACGTGCACACGAACACCGTCGACTACCGGCTCAAGCGGATCGGCCAGCTCACCGGTTTCGATCCGTCGCAGCCCTCCGGGCTCTGGTATCTGCGTTCGGCGCTGGTGGCGCGCACCTATCGCACTCCCTGAGCCGCGGGCTCGCTGGACGGCGCGGCGGGGAATGCCGGATTGCCATTTGGGCGACGGTTCCCTGCCGCTTCTCCGCCGCAGGGACTCTCGGGCCTCGTGATACGTGGCCGAAGATCCGGCCCCGACGGAACTCCGAGGTCACTGGACGGCGCCGGACTGTAATGCCCCACACCCTCGGCGGCGCATCACCGCCGAGCCCTGACACGAATCGACTTAGCGCGCAACGACTTCCATCCCTACCGTCCCACTGAATGGGACATCTCGAGCGGAAGGATGTGAAACACATGCGCGTCGGTTTCGTGCCCGATAGCGTCCCCTGGTCATGAGACGTTCTGTTGCAGGTATCGCCCTCGGGATCACCATCACGGTCGCCGCGCCGCTGTCCGTCGCGCAGGCCGACACCGGCTCGTCCTCGTTGTCCGGCGGCACCGGCTCGTCGTCGCTCTCCGGCGGCGGCGGTCTTCCCCCGTATTCGCAGTGGATCACCGAGGTGCAGACGGTCGCCGCCCAGGCCAAGGATTATCTGGCCGGGCGGTTGCCCGGGGCGACGCGTCCGGCCATCGTCCTGGACATCGACAACACCTCGCTGGAAACCCAGTACAACCCGGGCCCCGTCACCCCTGCCATCGCCCCCATTCTGCAACTGGTGCGATGGGCCAAATCGCAAGGCGCGGCAGTTATTTTCGTCACCGGTCGCCCCTCGCTGACGAACCTGTACACCCGAACCAACCTGACCGCCGTCGACTACCCGGTGGATGGGCTCTACGGCAGCCCGCTCACCACACTCTCCGCAGGCTCGGCGGGGCTCGAGGAATACAAGACCAACGCCCGCATCGACATCGAGGGCGACGGGTACACGATCGTCGCGAACATCGGGAACAGCCCTTCGGATCTCGCGGGCGGGCACGCGGAGAAGACCTTCAAACTGCCCGACTACAACGGCAAGCTCTCCTGACGGACCGGAACAACGGCGAGTTTTCACCGTGGCACCGTGGCACCGATCGTCCAGCGTTCCCGCCGCACCCCCGGTCGCTGTTCTCCAGCACCACCAGCCCCTCTGGCAGCGGCAGCGGCGCGTCGGCGGGCGGCACCACAGCAACGGAACGAGAAAGAGCCCCGAGGCACGGTCGTCGCCTAGACCTCGCCACCGGCCGCCGGGATCGCATCACCGGCCGATTTCAGGATTTCGACGAGTTGGGCAGCGAATTCCCCTGCATCCGTGCGTATTCCGCATGCATTTAGGGCGCGCCACACATCCATCACGCGCCCCACACAGCCGATGACACACTGGGGCGTCGGTGTACGCGTCTCCGTCGTTGCCGCCGCAGGGCGCCCATTTGGCGGATCTGGCCGAGGCCGACAAAACGCGTAGCGCCCAGCCTCGAGGTTGCACCGGCCGAAGGTCATCACGTCGTCGACGAAGTCGATCGCCTCGTCCCAGGTCTACTTGCCCGTTCGAGCACCGCACGTCCATACGGGTTCGGTCGCTCGCCACCGGTCACCTAGACCACATCGGTGCGCTCGACAGGGTCCAGATCAGGAGCGGCATCGGAGTCCATCACGTTGGTCGCGCCCGCCAACGCACCGCAGCCGACGACTATCGGCACGCCTGCCTTCTTGGCCCCGGGCGCGCAGTGGTTCAGCGGCTCATCGACGCCGTCGCGCGCCAAATCCGAGAAGAACAGGCTCGCGGACGCACCCCGGCAGCGCTCGACGCGAACGAGACCGCCCGCGCGCTGGCGTGGATGGACGAGCCTATCTCTTGGAAGCCCTCGGACGCGAACCCCGGAATTGTCGTGGACGTTCTGTACAACATCTGGATGTCCGCGCTCTACGGCGCCGACTCGAGCGACTGATCCGCAGTCGCGACCGAGGCCGAACAGGCGTCGGCACCGCCACCGACCGGCTCGGCGACAGTACTTGCCGGAGGTCGACGCAAACCTCCGTTCGCCAGCGAACTCGAGGCAACCGGGAGGACAATGAGCGCATGCGAACCGTGCTCATTCTCGGTGCCGGGTTCGGGGGGCTGGAGTTGGCCAGCCGTCTGTCGCATTCGCTGGCCGACGAGGTCCGGATCGTGCTGATCGACCGGAACGATTCGTTCACCTTCGGCTTCGCCAAACTCGAGATCCTGTTCCGGGATGTCCCGCCGGAGCGCGTCCGCGTTCCGTACGCGGATCTGGCCCATCCCGGCGTCGAGTTCCGGCGCGAGGAGGTGACCGCGATCGATCCGCGGACCCGCCGCGTCGTCACCGACAAGTCCGAATACGAACCCGACATTCTCGTCGTGGCGCTCGGGGCCGATTACGATCCCGCCGCGACACCTGGATTCGTCGAAGACGGATACGAGTACTACTCGATCGAGGGCGCGTGCCGGTTGCGTGATCGGCTGGCGACCTTCGAGGGCGGCGATGTGCTCCTCGCGATCCTGAGTGTGCCGTTCAAATGTCCGCCCGCGCCCTACGAGGGTGCGATGCTCCTGTACGAGAAGCTGTTCAAACGCCATATCGACGCGCGCCTGCACATGATCAGCCCGATGGATTCACCGATTCCGGTCTCGGCCGACACCTCCGCCGCGCTCGTCGAGGCACTGAACAATCGGGGCATCGAATACTCACCGGGCCGGCGGGTCCACGCCCTCGATCCGAGCCGCCACGTGGCGTTGACCCGCACGGGCGATCTCCACTACGACCTGTTCATCGGCATCCCGAAGCACCGGGTGCCCGCCGTCGTCGAGGCGTCCGGGCTGACCGAAGGCGGCGCGGACGGCTGGATCGCCGTCGATCCGCACACCCTGGAGACGCCGTACCCTGGCGTATACGCGCTCGGCGACTGCGCCGATGCCCCGGTCCCGCGAGCCGGCGTGTTCGCCGAGGACGCCGCCCACACCGTCGCCGCGGGCATCACGGCGACCGTGCGCGGGTCCGACTGGTCCGAAAGATACCGAGGACGCGGCGTGTGCCATATCGAGTTCGGAGACGGTCTGGTCGGCAAGGTCGACGCGGACTTCTTGTCGGGCCCCGCTCCGGTCGCACCGTTCTCCGCGCCCTCGAAGGAACTGGCCCGCGAGAAGGCCGCCGCGGCCGCCGCCCGGCTCGACCGTTGGTTCCCGGGCTCGAACCGCAGAATCTAGCGACCATCCGCACCTCTGTCGCGGTCGAGGTGAGCGCCGTGCTCTCGATCGGCCCCGCACCGCGCGCTCGACCACAGCCGGATTCCCGGCTCGGCGGACCACCGCCGCCACCCTCGGCGCCCGACCGAGACTATCCACCGGGTCGGCGAGAACGACCATGCGCCACAACGTCTTCGGTCGAACCCCACGTCAACGGCCGCCGCCACCGTGCCCACCGACTCCACCCCACCGCACCCCCTGCGTGAGATCCGAATACCCAGTGCCCCAACTGAACCAAAGTCTCGCCGCGACGGCAAGGGGAGCCGTGCCGAACGACTCGCCCTGCGGCAGGATTCTCGCGGGCCGGAAAAACAGCTCCGAGCGATGTTGTGATGGCCCACATAGTCGATTCCACTACTCGCTTGCAATGATAGCGGTCACAATCTTGTGAACTCGAAAATGTTTGCCACGCTTCGGAATAGGGACCGAGGCCATCGGTGCGCAGTGAAAATTTTCCCCGCAAGTATGGAATTGATCACCGGGATGTGGTAGGACCCAATTCAACCGGAAAGTACCAATGGGTTGGTTTTATCCATTCGGTGAACCGATCGTGAACAGCGAACTTTCCGGCAACCTGCTCCACGCGAGCCGGCGACCATCGCACGGGGGAATACCTGTAACCGGAAATCGCAGCATTGATTGTCCGAGACACCCCGCCCTCGTGCCCCGTTTTCCGGGGGCGGCGCCGGGTAGCGAACACAACAATCGCGGCCTGTTAGCCATGAGATTGCCTCTCCGCGAGACCTGCTGTCCGACAGTGCTTTTCGCATTGCAGCCCCCAGATCAGCGGTGTAGAGATTGGTCGAACGTACGACTGTGAACGGTGACAGTCGCGCAGGGTGACGAGATATGAGGCGTAACAGTTTTGGTTGTCGATATCGGAAGGCATGTGATCACCGGCTCGGCTATCGCCGCATCCGGCACTGACCAGCGAAAAGGCGGACACTCGACAGTGTCGGCAAACACGGCGGCCCAGGTCGCCGACGTCGGCGGCACAGCGGCCCCGAGGCCGATCGGAGGTCTGCAATGAGCGCCCCGGACACGGTCTCGGAGCGCGTCCGAGAGCTGTTTCGCAACGGCTTGCGCGTCGACGAAATCGACCTCGATACGCCGTTGCTGGATTATGGCCTGGACTCCGTCCGGTCGGCCGAGATCGTCATCGAACTGGAGCGTGCCTTCGACGTGGAGATCTCCGACGAGGAGGCCTCCGGGCTGCACACCGCGCGCGACGTGATCGAGTGCGTGACGAGCAAAACGAACCAGCGCACCGGGGTCGGTGCGTAACCCTATGGCACCGCGAGGACAAGACCACGAAATAGCTTCGGCCGGAACGGATGCCGGGGCATCGCAGTTGTTCGCCGATTTCGCCAGGCACAACCGGCCTGGATTGGCGCGGCTGCTGCGCGCCTGTCACCTGGACGTGGTGTACGTCGGCGCCGAGGGCGATCACCTGATCCGCGCGGACGGCACGCGGGTGCTCGACATGGTCGGCGGCTTCGGCGCGGCCTTGTTCGGGCACAACCATCCGGCGCTGGTCCGGGTGGCCACGGCGCGGTTGAACCAGCAGACGCCGTTCGTCTCGCAGGGCAGTGTCCGCCCGGGCGCTTCCCTTCTGGCACATCGGCTTTCGGATCTGGTCGGGACGAGCACCGGTCGTGCGTACGTGGTGACGTTCGGGTCGACCGGCGCCGACGCGGTCGAGGCGGCCATCAGGCACGCGGCCGTCGCGCACGCCCGCAGGCTGGCCGAGTTGCGCGCCGAACTGCGACGCACGCTTCGGCAGCTGCGCCGCGACGGACTGCACGCGGTGCGCCCGGTCTCGGCCGTACCGGACGAATCCGATCGCGGTGGCGATGAAACACGCTCGGCGGCAGCTATTCTCGAAGAGTCGCTGCGCGTCGTCGAGGAGGTCGAGCGACGGGGACCCGTCTTCGTTTCGCTGGCCAACGCCTTCCACGGCAAGACGGCGGGCGCCTTCGCGCTCACCGAACAGGCGGATACGCCCGCCGACCTGATCGTGCCCGGCCCCGAGCGGCGCAAGCTCGACACCTGGACGCCCGACGAGGTATCCGCCGCGTTCGCGCAGGAGTTGCGGCCCGTGGGCCGGATCAGCGTGGACGCCGCCGGACGGCCGGTGTTGTCCCAGATGTCCGTCTCGCCGATCGCCGCGATCTTCGCCGAACCCGTTCAAGGCGAGGGCGGGGTACGCGAGGTCCCCGCCGAAACCCTGCGCGCTCTGCGCGAACTCGCCGACCGGCACATGGCCTCACTGGTTTTCGACGAGATCCAGTCCGGCATGGGCCGCACCGGCACCTTCCTGGCTTCGGCGCCGTCGGGCGTCACCGCGGACTACTACCTGCTGTCCAAATCGCTCGGCGGCGGCCTGGTGAAGATCTCGGCGCTGCTGGTCGACCGCGCCGCGTCGGTGTCGGACTTCGGCCGGTATCATACCTCGACCTTCGCCGACGACGAGTTGTCCAGCGCGGTCGCGCAAGCCGCGCTGGATCTACTGCGCGAAAACCAGATCCGAATCAGCGACGCCGGCGCGCGGCTGCGGTCGCGATTGGAGACCGTCGCGCGGCGCTGGCCGCGGGTACTGGCGGGCGTGCGCGGCCGTGGACTGTTGCAGGGCATCGAACTGATCCCGCCCACACCGGAATCGGCGCTGTTGCGTGAGATCTGCGACCCGGACATGTTCGGCTATGTGGTGGCGGGCTACCTGCTGCACACCCACCGGATCCGGATGCTTCCCACCCTGTCCGCGCCAACCACGCTGCGGCTCCAGCCGTCGGCGTTCATCACGGAATCCGATCTGAACCACCTGGAATCCGCGTTGAACGAGCTGGCCGAGCTGCTGCACCGCGGCGACCTGGCCACGCTGCTCGCCCACCTGACGACGCCGGTCACCACGAATTGGCCAGTGCCGGAACGTAAGGCGCTGTCCGAGCGGCGTCTGGCCGAGGTGGCGCGCGAGCACGACGCGCCGAACCGGGTGGTCTTCCTCGCGAATCTGCCCGAGCCCGCCGATCTGCGCCGGTTCGCGCCGGAACTGGCCGAGTGGTCGGACGCGCAGTTCGCCGCGCTGTTCGAGCGGCTGCGCGGGGTGGCCGAACCCTTCGAGCTGACCAGGCAGCTGGTCAGCTCCCCCACCGGCGCCACGGTCGAGGTCTGCCTGATCGCCGTGCCGATTTCCGCCGAACAGATCGTCGAATATCAGCGGTCCGGCCATCGGGCCTGGCCGCGCGATCTGGTGCTGGAGGCCGTCGAACAGGCGATCGCGTTGGGCGCCAAAGTGATCGGGCTCGGCGGATACACCTCGATCGTCACCAATGCCTCCCGCGATGTGGTGGAGGACGCGGTGACGGTCACCTCAGGAAATTCGCTGACCGCCGCCTGCGCCTACGACGTGGTGGTCGGCGAGCTCGCCCGGCTGGCGCCGGGTCGACGGCGCGTCGGCATCCTCGGCGCGCTCGGCAATATCGGCGCGGTCATGGCGGAGATGATCGCGCCGCACGCCGAGGCGATCACGCTGGTGGGGCGGCCGGGTTCGGCCGGTCGCCTGCGCAGGATCGCGGACCGGCTCGCGTCGGCAGCGCCGGTGGTGATCGAGGTCAGCGAGGACATGGCCGCGCTGCGCGACTGCCACGTGGTGCTCACCGCGACCAATTCCGCGGTCCCGCTCGTCACCGCCGACCTGCTGGCCGCCGATCATCCGGTGCTGGTGTGCGATCTGGCGGTCCCCGGCGATGTGGATCCCGCCGTCGCCGCGCGTTCGAACATCACCCTGGTCTCCGGCGGGCGAATGCTGTTGCCGCTCGGCCAGACACCTCCCTTCCCCGAAACCGGATTGCCCCCCGGCGTGGTCTACGCCTGCATGGCCGAGACCGTGCTGCTCGGCTTCGAGCCCGGCACCGCCAGTCCCTCCTACGGCGGACTCACCGTCGCGGGCGTGCACGCCGCGCGTGAACTGGCGGCTCGTCACGAGGTGCGCCCGGTTCCGCTTCCGACAGGAGCCACTACCGTGTCCGACAGCCCCACACTCGCGCCGATGTTCCTGGGCGCGGCCGATTTCGCTCCCGAGCGAGCCGGCGGTAAGGCCGCCACCCTGCACGAACTGATCGCCGCCGGCTTCGAGGTGCCGCCCGGATTCGTGGTGCCCGCCGAGCTCGATCTCGACACGGTCGGCGACGACGACCTCGCCCGCTGGGTGCGGACGCTGGGCGGATTCCCGGTCGCCGCTCGCTCCAGCGGTGTGCTGGAGGATCTCGACGATGCCAGCTTCGCCGGACAGTACGAGTCCTACCTGGACATCACCGACGTCCCGGCGCTGCGCGAGTACATCGGGCAGTGCCGCGCCTCGGTGCACAACGACCGGGTCCGCACCTACCTGGCCAAGCACGGCTACACCGAGGCGAAGGCCTCGGTAGCGGTGCTGGTGCAGCGGATGGTCGACGCCCGATACGCCGGTGTGGGTTTCAGCATCGACGCGCTCACCGGCATCGAGGAGCACGCCGTCGTCGAATGCTGCGCCGGTCTGGGCGAGCGACTGGTCTCCGGCCAGGTGACGCCAACGCGGTACACCCTGCGCCTGTTCGACGGCGCGGTGGTCGAGCGCGACGCGGGCGGCGAGGACATCGAGCTGGAACCGGGCGCCACCGCCGAGCTGGCCGCACTGATGCTGGCCGTGCAGGCGCACCGGCATCGCCCGCAGGACATCGAATGGGCGATCGACGGCGCGGGCAAGCTGTGGCTGCTGCAAGCGCGGGCCATCACCGCGATCGCTTGGCGCACCGACATCGACCAGTTCTCCGACGCGGACCTGCGCGACGGCGGCGTCTCGGCGCGCGTCTGCACGCCGATGATGTTCTCGCTGTACGACAACGCTTTTCAGCATTCGATGCAGCGGTTCTTCGAACGGTTGAAGCTCGCCGATCCCGGCGTGGAACCGGACTGGATGGCCATGTACTACGGCCGCGCCTACTGGAACGTCAGCGCGGTGAAGAACTGCTTCTTCAAGATTCCCGGCTTCGACGAGCAGCACTTCGACGACGACCTCGGCGTGCTCAACGACTACGGCCCCGACGGACCGCACCGCACCCCGACCTCCGCCAAGACCATCGCCAAGGCGCTGCCCGCGGCGCTGGCCGTGCAGCAGAGCTATCGCGACCAGCTGGCCGCGGTGGACGTCTTCGCGGCGGAATGGCCGGCGAAGTACGCGATCTGGCGCGACCGGGTCGCTGTCCTGGCGCAGACCGACGACGCCACCTTCGCCGCCGACCTGACCGACTGCCTGCTCACCTTCCACGCCGCCACCGAACGCACCTACTTCACGACCATCTACAACAACTCCAGCGTGCAGACCGACTTCAAGCAGCTGCTGGACAAGGTGGACGCCGCGACGGAGGGCTCGACCTCGGCCATCGACCTGATGGGCGGTCTCGCCGAGATCAGCCACATGCAGATGCAGCGCGGCATCGTCGAATTGCACCGCGTGGCAAACGAACACGGGCTCGACGGCGCCGAATGGGATGCGGCGCTCGCGGAATTCGTCAGCGAGCAGGGCTTCCACGCCGACGCCGAGCTGGATCTGACCTGCCCGCGCTGGTCCGAGGCGCCCGAACGGGTGCGCTCGATGATCGCGGTCATGCTCGAACACGGCACCGCGCCGGCCGATCCGGATGTGACCCTGGTGGAGCAGCGCAGGCGCTACGAGGCCGAGCTGGCGGCGCTGCGCGGCCGGGTGCGCGCCAAGACAAGGACCCGGGTCAAATTCGCCAAGTCCGTTGACAAGCACGTCGAGCGGATGCGGCGCTACCTCGTCGCCCGGGAACGGATGCGCGAATTCTCCTCGCAGTGCTACGCGATCGTGCGGGCCTACGTGGTGGAAGCGGGCGCGCGGCTGGCCGCAGTGGGCACGCTAGAGGACGCCGACGACGCGTTCCAGCTGAGCATCCACGAGCTGAGCGACCTGGTCGCGGGCCGTGTCGAGATCGCCGAGCTGGCGCCTCGGATCGCTTATCGCCGTGCGCTGTACGCCGGATACCGGGATCTGACGCCGCCGCACGAGCTCGGCGGCGGCGTCACCGTCGGGGCGGTACGCGAGATCGGCGAGGGTGATCTCGCCGGGCTCGGCTGCAGCCCCGGCGTCGCCGAGGGCACCGCGCGGGTGATCACCGCGCTGTCCGATATCGATCAGCTGCGCGAGGGCGACATTCTGGTCACCCGGTTCACCGATCCCGGCTGGACCCCGGCCCTCGGCCTGGTGGCCGCCGTCGTCACCGAGGTCGGCGGGATGCTCTCGCACGCCGCCGTCATCGGGCGCGAGTACGGGATTCCCGCCGTGCTGAACGTCGCAGGCGCGACCACCGCGGTGCGCTCGGGCCAGCGAATCCGGGTCGACGGCAGCGCGGGCGTCATCAGCGTGCTCGACGCGGCGACGGCGAAGGACGATGCGGCGGTGGCCATCCCGTCGGCCGATGCGACCGGCACGACTCCCGAGATCGAGACAAGCGACTCCGCGCCCACGAAATTCGAAAAGGCAAACAGCGCAGAAGAAGTCGCGCTTGCGACGGCGGCAGAGGCGAAGAGCGCCCCCGCCGAGTCCGTCGCACCCCCCGTAGAAGCAACCCGCCCGGCGCCTGCGCGCCCGGCGCCGAGAAGGGATGAACCACTGACCGCACGCAAACGCCTGATCTGCATCGCGGGGGGCGACGGCTCGGGCAAGACCACCCAGGTGGCGCGGATCGCCGCGGAGTTCGAGGCCCAGGGACACAGCGTCGCCGCGGTCACGATCTGGGATGCCTTCCTCGATCCGAAGGTCTCCTCGAAGCTGCCGTGGAAGAGCCCCTCGGAGATCTACGGCTACCTGAAGTTGCTCACGCCGCTGAGCCGCGCGCACTTCCTGTTCCACGCCATGCAGCTGTCGTTCGATCTGGCCGCCGCGCGCGGCGTCGACATCGTCCTCGCGAACGCGTACTGGTACAAGTACTACGCCACCGAGGTCGCGCACGGCGGTGACCCCGCGGTGCTGCGCAAGCTCACGGCGGGCTTCCCCGAGCCGGACCGCACCTTCTATCTGACCGTGAGCCCCCAGGACGCGTTGGGGCGCAAGCAGTTGCGTAGCGATTACGAGAGCGGCTACGGCGACGAGAAGGCGTTCCTCGACTTCCAGCAGCGCAGCCACGACGCGCTGGAGGAACTGGCCGAGGAACTGGCGTGGGTCCGCCTCGACGGCACCGCCGCGCCTTCCGAGATCACCAAGGCCGTGCTGGCCCAGCTGCGGGAGGACGACCGATGACCCGCCGCGTCGCCATCGTCGGCATCGACGGCGCGGGCAAATCGTCGGTGATGGCGCGGCTGCGCGAGCTGGCCCCGGCCGGTGATCACGCCGCGTTCGCCTCGATGACCTGTCCGGACTTCCACAACACCCGTGACGTCCCGCTCACCGAGCTGTCCAAGCAGCTCAAGGCCTTCAGCGTCGGATGCGACGAGATCGCCGGCCTGGAGATGAAGGCCACGGCGATGTACCTGCAGATGACGCTGTTCGGTCCGGTGGAGCGGCACTTCCTGGACACCTGGGCGCCGGATGTCCTCGTCTTCGAGCGTCATCCGCTCATCGAGCTACTGGTCTACGGTCCGCTGTACGTGGCGCTCGCGCGGCCCGAGTGGAACGGCCACGACCGGGAAGCCGAAATCGCCGCGGTGCTCGAACGCCACCGGCCAGGCACCTTCGACGACATCCTGGCCTGGCAGCGCTCGGAGTCCAGCAGGCTCGGCAGCTCCCCCGATATCTGGCATTTGCTCTCGGAGATCGCCGACCTGGTCGGCCGTGAGATCACCGCCTCGGTCGCGGGTTTCGCGGCCCGCTTCCGCACCACCCTGCCCGATGCCGTGCTGTGGCTCGACGTGCCGCCCGAGCAGGCGGCGGCCCGCTGCGCCGAGCGCTCCGCCGACGGCGTCAAGGAGGCGCACGAAACCGCGGAACGCCTCGCCGCCCTGCGCGAGGGCTACCTGCGGGTGCGCGACACTCTTGCCGCCGCCTACCCGGAGGTCGGCTTCCATCGCATCGACACCGCCGACGGCGTCGACCTGGACGAGTCCGTCCGCGCCTGCGTCACGGAAGGAAAACTCTTCGGATGAGTGCACGAACCCAGACCGCCGCCGAGACCGAGGCGCGGGTGCGCGCCATCGTCGGCGAGGTGCTGTGGGTGGCGGCCGACGACATCGACGCCGCCGCCCAGTTGATCGACTACGGACTGGACTCGCCGACCGCCATCGAGCTGACCATCCAGCTGGAACGGGCTTTCGACGTCGAGATTCCGGAAGACGCTGCGGCGCAGTTGAATACGGTCGCCGAGATCGTCGACTACGTGCGAGGCGAGTCGTGACCGGCCCACTGACGCCGCGGTTTCCGAGCATCGTGCACGCGCTGCTGGCGAATGCCGAACGCGGCGCCGACGGCCCGTCGACCATCTTCGTGCCGGAGCGCGGCGCGGACGACGAATTCGTCTGGCGGCACGACGATCTCGCGCTCGCCGCCGGGCGGGCCGCGGCCGCGCTGGCCGATGCCGGAGTACGGGCCGGGGATCGGGTGGTGCTTTCGCTGCCCACCTCGCCCGAGTTCGTCACCGCGTTCTTCGGCGCGCTGACGCTCGGCGCGGTGCCGACGGCGGTGGCGACGCCCGGCGGATTCGGCTCGGCCGAGCTGTTCTACGAGAAGTTCCACCGTTTGCTCGCCTACCTGGAGCCGAGGGCGGTCGTCGCGGGCGCCACGGTGCTGGCGGCGGCACAGCTCCCGGCCGGCGCGACCGGCATCGACGGAGCGGAGCTGCACGCGGTGGCCGGGTCACCGGACGCGCCCGCGCTGGCGCCGAGGCTGCCCGAACCCGGTGATCTGGCCTTCATTCAGGCCACCTCGGGCTCCACCGGCACGCCGAAGGGAGTGCAGATCACCCACGCCAACCTGGCCGCGAACTGCGAGCAGATCGCGCTCGCCGCGTCGATGGGACCGGGCGACACCTGGGTGGGCTGGCTGCCGCTGCACCACGACATGGGACTGATCGGCGGCTTCCTCACCCCCATGTTCCGCGGTATCGATGCCGTGCTGATGCCGCCGAGCCGCTTCCTGCGCAGCCCGGGCGACTGGCTGCGCGCGGTCGGCAAGTACGGCGGAACCTTCACCGCCGCACCCAATTTCGCCTACGGGTACGCGGCGGCGCGGGTGACCGACGAAGAACTGGACGGGGTGGATCTGTCGAGCTGGCGGTTCCTGTTCTGCGGCGCCGAGCCGATCCACCCGCCCACCGTGCAGCGCTTCGTCGATCGCTTCGGCGCGTGGGGCCTTCCGCCGGACGCGCTGGTGCCCTGCTACGGCATGGCGGAAGCCTCGCTGGCCGTGACCGTCGCGCGCCCGCACGCTCCGGTCGCCTACGATTCAGTGTCTCGTCGGGCGCTCACCGGAAGCGGTGTGGCGCTGGATGTTCCGGACGACGATCCGGACGCGATGCAGATCGTGGACTGCGGCGAGCCGGTGCTCGGCACCGAGGTGCGCATCGTCGACGGCGACGGCACACCGTGCGGCGCGGACACGGTCGGACGCATCCAGTTCCGCGGCCCGTCGACCACCGTCGGCTACTTCCAGCTCCCCGGCGCCACCGCGGCGGCGAGCGAAGGCGGCTGGTGGGACACCGGCGATATCGGGTATCTGCGCGCCGGAAGGCTGCGCATCACCGGCAGGCAGAAGGACCTGATCATCATCCGTGGCGCGAACTACCTGCCCACCGATTTCGAAATCGCCGCCGAGCAGGTGGACGGCGTTCGGCTCGGCGGGGTCGCGGCGGTCGGGCACGCCGACGCCGCGGGCCTGTCGGAGGAACTGCATCTCATCGTCGAAACCTCCCTCGCCCCAGGCGAACACGACGCGCTGCGGCGCGCGGTGCGGGTCGCGGTGAGCAAGCGGACCGGGGTGCTGGCCGCGGACGTCCGGGTGGTGCCGCCGCGCAGCATTCCCAAGACGACCAGCGGCAAGGTGCAGCGCGCGGAAGCCCGCCGCCTGTTCATCGACCGGAGGGAACCGGAACTGGTCGACGCGGGAGGCGGCGCATGACGGCTCGCGCTCTCGCCGGTCCGGCGCTGCGGCATCCGCTCGGCGCCTACCTCGACTACCGCGCCGACCCGCTCACGCTCTTCTACGAGCAGGCCGTCGCGCACGGCGGCAGCGTGCGGCTGCGGCTCGTGCACCAGCAGTTGCACCTGTTGGTGGAGCCGGACCACATCAACCAGGTGCTGGTGACCAACGCGGCGAAATACGCCAAGGGCATCAGCTATCAGAGCCTGAACTATCTGCTCGGGCCCGGTCTGCTGACCAGCGGCGGCGAGCTGTGGAAACGCCAGCGCGCGTTGATCAAACCGGCCTTCGCGCGCAGGCACGTGGACACCGAGATCCCGCTGATGATCGCCTGCGCGCAGCGCATGCTGGACCGTCTCGACGCGCGGGCCGCCGACGGCGCGGCGTTCGATCTGGTGCCCGAGGTGATGGGGTTTGCGGCCGACGTGGTGTGCCGCGCGGTGATGGGCGCGGACATCGACGGTGTGCTGCCACAGATCGAGGACGACGTACGCGAGGGCGTCGCCTGGGTGATGAACCACATGTCGGCCCCGATCCAGCTGCCGCCGAGTGTGCCGACACCGGCCAATCGGCGCTTCCACGGCGTGCTGACCCGGTTGCACCGGGTGGTCGACGACGTCATCCACGGCCACCGCGCCGCGGCGACGGGCGCGCCGGATTCGCTGCTCAGCCGCCTGCTCGCGGCGCGCGACGACGCGGGCCACGCCATGGATGACGAGCAGCTGCGCCACGAGGTGCTCACCTTCTTGCTCGCCGGGCACGAGACCACCGGCGGCGCGCTGGCCTGGACCGTCTACGAACTGTGCCGCAATCCGGCGGTACTCGATCGGGTGCGCGCCGAGATCGACGGTGCACTCGGCGCGACCGGCATAGCGGGGGCGCTGCCCGCGCTCGAGCTGACCGGCCGGGCGATCGACGAGGCGATGCGGCTGCATCCGCCCGCCTGGGCATTCAGCCGCACCGCGCTGGAGGCCGACAGCTTCGACCGCTTCGACCTGGAGCCAGGGGCGATCGTGGTGATCAGCCCGTTCGTCAACCACCGCTTCCCCGAATTCTGGGATTCGCCGTTGACCTTCGACCCGGACCGTTTCACCAAGGAGCGCACCAGGGCTCGCCCGCCGTTCCGCTACTTCCCGTTCGGCTGGGGCGCGCACCTGTGCGTCGGCCAGCACATGGCGTTGACCGAACTGCGCGTCGGCCTGGCGATGCTGTTGGCGCGCTACGACATCGAACTGGTGAACGGGTTGCGGGTGCGGGAGAACCCGGAGATCTCCAACACGCCCGACCCGGTGCTGGTGCGACTCACGCGGCGCGCGCCCGCGACGTCGGCCGCGGGCGCGCTGGCGGAGTCGGCCCGATGAACGCCCGTCGCACGAGTGGCGCACGCCCCCATTGTCTTTCGATACGCAGAGGCGCAGATCTATGAACCCAACGAACACCGGCGTGGTGGTGCCCGCCGCGACACTGGCCGCGCGGCCGGATGCGGCGCAGGAGCACATCGCGCGATTCGGGGCCAAGGCCGCGAATCTCGGCCGCCTGCTCGCGGCCGGTTATCGGGTGCCGCCGTTCGCGGTGGTCACCACCGAAGCGTGCGCGGAGATCATCGCGCCTGCCGCCGACGGAATCGCCGAGCTGCTCGCCGCTCTGGACCACACCGACCCCGCGTCGTTGCGGTCGGTGTCGGCGGCAGTGCGCGGTCTTGTCTTCGGCCTTTCCCTGCCCGGCACGGTCGCGGCCGAACTGGACGCGGCGATCGCCGAATGGTCGGACGGCCCGGTTCGACTGGCGGTCCGCTCTTCGGTGAGCGGGGAGGACTCCGCCACGGATTCGTTTGCGGGCCAACTCGATACGGTCTTGAATGTGGCGCCGTCCGACGTGCCGCGCGCCATACTCGAGGTGCTCGCGTCGGCCTATTCGGAGCGTTCGCTGTTCTATCGAGCGCATCGCGGCTTGGACAACGGCGGCGTCGACTGCGCGGTGCTGGTGCAGGTGCTGGTCGACAGCGCCGTCTCCGGCGTGGTGTTCAGCTGCAACCCGCAGACCGGCGATCCGGCCGAATCGGTGGTGTCGGCGGCGCTCGGCCTCGGTGAGGGCGTCGTGGCGGGCACGGTGGAATGCGATACGTATTTCGTCGACAATGCCTCGGGCGCGGTCGTTTCCCGCACCGTCGTCGACAAACGGAGCCGGGTCGTCGCCGACTCCGGCTCCGGCACCGCTGTGGCGGAGATCGCGGGCGGCAGCGCCGAGCCGGCGCTCACCGACGAGCGGATCATCGAACTCGCTCGCACCGCCGCCGCGCTCGCCGACGCGTTCGGCGGACCCCAGGACGTCGAATGGGCCTACGACGAGGACGGCACGCTGTTCCTGTTGCAGGCCCGCCCCGTCACCGCGACGGGGGCGCGCGAAACGATCTTCGACAACGTCAATGTCGCGGAGTCCTACCCGGGATTGTCCAGCCCGCTGACCTTCTCGATCCTGCGCGCCGCCTACGAGCAGGTCTTCCGCGCCTGCCACCGGGATTTCGGCGCGACCGGCGCGATCGTGGACCGCAACGCGGCGAGCCTGTACCCGTACCTCGTCGGCACCGCGCACGGGCGGATCTACTACAACATCAGCAATTGGTACCGGCTGTTCCTGCAGATCCCTGGCATGGAGTTCGCGATCGAGGGCTGGGAGGCCGCGCTCAACATCGAGAACCGCTACCAGCGTCCGGCCGCGCCGAAACGCGGTGTGGCGCGGTTGCGGATGTACGCGCTGCGGGTGCGGGTCTTCGCGATCATCGCCTCGGGCTGGGTGCGGTTGCCGCGCCGGTTGCGCGACTTCTTCACCGAGCTGGCCGCCTTCACCGCCGACCTCGACCGGCGCCTGTCCCCCGAGACGCCGGAACGCGAACGCGATCCGGAGGCGCTGCTGCAGTGGATGGAGCGTTGCCTGCACGAACTCGTCCCCGCGTACTCGGTGCAGATCTTCAACGACTTCCTGGCCCAGCAGCTGTTCCACGTCGTCGGGCTGCTGCTGGAACAGCAAGGGCTGGAGCCGACCGAGGCGATCACGCTGCGCAACGAATTGTTCTGCGGCGAGGAAGGTGTCGACAGCGTCGACCCGGTGCGCTCGGCGCTGGCTTTGACGGCGACGATTCGCGACGACGCGGCACTGCGTGCACTGTTCGAGGGTCCGCTGGACGCGCACGCCGTGTGGAAGACGCTGACGCAGACGGAGTTCGCCGCGTTCCGTGCGGCCTGCCTGCGTCATATCGCGCTGTTCGGCGATCGCACGGTCGACGAGCTCAAGCTCGAAACCGATCCGCTCGGCGAACACCCCGAGCGCCTGGTGCCCATGCTGCGCAACTACTTGCGCGGCGGCCAGAACATCGACGAAATGGCAGCGCGTGAAAAGGCCATCCGCCGTGAGGCCGAGGCCACCGCGGCAAGGCTGTTCCGCGACAGCCTCCCCCGGCGCATCGCCTTCCGTCTCGCGCTGAGCCGCGCCAGGGAGCACGTCAAGCAGCGCGAGAACATGCGCTTGGGCCGCAGCCGTTCCTTCGGTCTGGTCAAGCGGGTGTTCCGTGAGTTCGGCAAGCAGATGCACGGCGCAGGCCTGCTGAACGATCCGCGTGACATCTTCTGGCTCACCTACGAGGAGATCGCGGCGCTGACCCGAGGCACCGCCGTCGACACCGACGCCGCCCGCATCGTCGCCACCCGCAAGGCCGACCACGAGCGCTGGCGCGCCACCGAACTGCCCACGCGGATCGTCACCACCGGCATCGCAGCGGCGACCATCGACGATCCGGCTTTCGAGGCACCGGATACAGCAGTCGACGCAACGGCGCAGACCGTGCTGCGCGGCATCGGCTGCGCCCCGGGTCGTGTCGAGGCGCCCGCCCTCGTACTCGGCACACCGGATCCCGAGGTGGAGATCGACGGACAGATCCTGGTCGCCTCGACGACCGACCCCGGCTGGGTCTTCCTCATGGTCGCCGCGGGCGGACTGGTGAGCGAGAAGGGCAGCGTGCTCTCGCACACCGCCATCATCGGCCGCGAACTCGGCATCCCCACCGTCGTCGGCGTTCCCGGCGTGACCCGCCTGGTCGCCACCGGCGACCGCGTGGTGCTCGACGGGCGTGCGGGCACCGCAACGATTCTGTACGAGGACAAAGAATGACAGCATCACGTAGTGATTCCGTGCGGGGTGGCGGCCGGGCGACGGGTGGGCCGGCATCGCATACGGATTCCGTCAGGAGCGCCGAGAAGGTGACGGGTCAGGCGCGGAGCGAGACCGCGGGTCACGGAGAGAATTTCAGTCTCGAACATTATCTCGACCCCGCGGCGCACACCTTCGAACAGCGCTTCGAGGAATTCCGGCCTTATGTCACGAATGCCAGGGGCAGCGGCTTCGTGCTGCGCGAGATCACCGGCCCGGCCGGTCCGGTCGTCCAGGTGCGCGATCCCGACGGCGGCGAGACCCGCGAGCTGATCATGCTCGGCTCCAACAACTATCTCGGGCTCGGCAGCGAACCGGAGATCATCGAAGCCGCGGTCGCGGCGACCAGGGAGTTCGGCGTCGGGTGCGGCGGGCCGCCGTTGCTCAACGGCACCACCTCGCTGCACCGGCGTCTCGAGGAGCGCCTCGCCGAGACCAAAGGCTGCGAGTCGGCGATGGTGTTCTCCTCCGGCTACGCGGCGAACGTCGGCTGGGTGACCGGTCTGCTGCGCAACGGCGACACCCTGCTCTACGACGAGCAGAGCCACGCCAGCCTCTACGACGGCATCCAGCTCGGCCGGGTCAGATCGATGGCGTTCCAGCACAACGATCTGCGGCATTTGCGGCACCGCCTGATGCAGGTGCGCTGGCGGAACCCCGGCGCGAACATCGTGGTCGCGGTGGAGGGCGTCTACTCGATGGACGGCGATATCGCCCCGCTGCCGGAGATCCGCGCGCTGTGCGATTCGTTCGGCGCCTGGCTGGCCATCGACGACGCGCACGGCACCGGCGTGCTCGGCGCGCGAGGGCACGGCACCGCCGAGCATTTCGGCCTCGGCGACGGCTCGGTGGAGCTGTACATGGGCACCTTCTCGAAGGTGTTCGCGACCACCGGCGGCTTCGTGGCCGGATCCAAGGACCTCGTCGACACGCTGCGGTTCTTCGCTCGCTCCTATATGTTCTCGGCCTCGCTGTCGCCCGCGGTGGTCGCCGCCGTGCTCGCGTCGATCGATTTCATCGACGCCCACCCCGAGCGCGTCCGCCAGTTGCACGACAACACCGCCTATTTCGCGCGGGAACTGCGGCGGATGGGTTTCGCGGTGGACCCGCAGACCGCCATCATCCCGATTCTGGTGCCGCAGCGACTGGCCGTCGCGGAGGTGGTCGCCGCGCTGCACCGCGCGGGCGTCTTCGTCAACGGCGTCGAATTCCCCGCGGTGCCAAGGGAACAGCAGCGCCTGCGGGTGTCGATGATGGCCACGCTGACACGCGACCAGCTGGACTTCGCGCTCGAACAGATCTCGACCGTCGCCAGGAGCTTCGGATTCCATCCAGAACAGGAGGGTGCGGCATGACCGGAACCCACATCGCCGCGGGCGGTTCCACGGTCGAGCGACTGCTGGTGCACGCGTCGCTCGCGGCGCCGAGCGCGGACGAACGCGCCGAGACGGCGAAGCTGGCCCACGACATCACCGACTGGGCCGAATTCTTCGCGCTGGCGAAGCTCAACGCGACGGTGCCGCTGGTGCAGCGCAGGCTGGAGGCCCAGGAGCTCTACGATCTCGTGCCGGACGCCGTCCGCGCGGACTTCGCCGCCGTCACCGACCACATCGGCGCCGTCAACGACCGGCGCCTTGCCGGGGCCCTGGAGTTGTTGCGCCGCTTCGACGAACGCGGCGTGCGGTGCGTGGTGCTCAAGGGAATGCTCTTCTCGACCGAGATCTACCACGATCCGCGCTACAAGCGGATGAACGACCTGGACATCCTGATCGAGCTGGATCAAGTCGAGACCGCCATCGAGATCTACCGTGAGCTCGGCCTTTTCGCCACCTCGGAGTTGCTCGGTAAGGCGCCGAAGGTGCGAGCCGAGCGGTCGCATCATCTGCCCTCGTTCGTCTCGCGCGACGGCGCGCTGGTCGTCGGCACCCACTGGGGTCTGATCACCCCGCTGACGCCGTACACCATCGACTACGGCGCGATCTGGGATCGGGTGCGCCGCATCGACTTCTACGGCGTACCCGCGTGGGCCATGGCGCACGAGGACAATCTGCACCACCTGGGTGTGCATCTGCCGTACTACAAGACGGGGGTGCGCGAGCTCGGCGACATCTGGAACCTCGCCCGCCACGCCGCCGATCTCGACTACGACCTGCTCGCGATCGAGATCGCGAAGGCGGGCACCGAAAACCTGATGTACCATGCTCTTTCGCTGGCGGACCGGCTCGTGCCGAACCCGGCGTTCGCCGCCATGACCGACCGGGTTCGGCCGAGGATCAACCGCTTCACCCGTTACGACACCGCCCGCAAGACCGCCGACATCCACGCGCTGCTGCGCAGCCGGTCGACGCACACCTCGCGAATCGAGAAGGCCTACACCGAGTTCAACATGACCGCGGTGGCCGACGAGAAGCGCGCCACCTTCGGCAGGCTGTGGTCGGATCTGCTGCTGGTGCCGCCCACGGAGGCGGCGAGGATGAGTTCGCTGCGGGAACCGTCGGCGCTCTCGGCGCTCGGAGCCCGCATCGCCGCTCCCTATCGGTTGACGCGGGTGTTCCAGCGCGATCTGGGCCGCTGGCTGTTCCCGGCGGCGCTGGCCAAGACGGTCTTCGACCTGGGCGCGGCCTACGGTGCGGAGCTGGCGCAACGCGCTGGCGTGCGCGCGGTCGCCGCCCGACCCGGGATCGACGAGTTCGCCGCGGGGCTGGGGTTGACCCGCGCCGACTTGCAAGCCGTGCTGGACAGTCAGGAATGACGGCGGCGCATCGCACCGTGTTGTGGGATCTGGACGGCACGCTGGTCGGTCTGCGCAGGAACAGTTTCCGTGCGCTGATGCCGCTGACGGCGGCGCTCGCCTTCCGGGACCTGACGCCGCCGCACCGGTTCCTGCGGGTGCTCTCCGGCGTCCTGCCGGAGGTGCGCCGCAACGAAACCGACCGCACCAATACCGATTTCATGGTCGGCTTGCTCGCCGATCGCTTGAATATCGCACCGGCACTGGTCGGTAAGCGGTTGCAGCGGTTGGCCGATCGCGATTTCGTCCGGCTGCGCCGCTGTTTCCCGGCGTTGCCGGAGGCGGTGTCCACGGTGCGCGAGTTGCGCGCGGCGGGCGTGACGCAGGTCGTCGCGACCAACCCGCTGTGGCCGTCGAGCACCGCGATCACCCGATTGCGCTGGGGCGGGCACGATCCCGGCGCCTTCGCGTTCATCACCAGCGGCGAGACCATGCGACGGTCCAAGCCGCGCGTCGAGTTCTATCACGAACTGCTCGATCGGCTCGGTCTCGCGGCGCCGGACTGCGTGATGATCGGCAACGACGCCGCCAACGACGCGCCCGCCGCCCGCGCGGGCATCCCGGTCTTCCTGCTCGGCGCCGCGGAATCCGCCGTACCGCCGGAGTGCGCGCGGACCGGGCTGGTCACCACGGGAGAGTGGACCCGGCTGCGCGAGTGGCTGGGCATCGAGGAGAAGTCATGCTCGTCATCTTGAATCCGCAGTCGAACGCGGGGACCGCCCTGCAACGCTGGCAGCAGGTGGAGCGCGCGCTGCGGGAGCGGCACCCCGGCATGACGGTCGAACTGCCCGCCGACGCCGACCAGGCCGTGAAACTTGTCCGCGCCCAGCTCGAAACACCCGACGACGGCGTGCCGGACGTGATCGTGGCGGCGGGCGGCGACGGCATGGTGAACCTGGTGCTCAACGCGATCATGGATCCGAAAACCGATCGGCCGCGCCGCGGCGCGGAGCGCGTCGCACTCGGGGCCATCGGGCTCGGCAGCTCGAACGACTTCCACAAGCCGCTGCGCCCGGCGTCGACGATCGCGGGCGTCGCGGTCCGGGTCGACGCGGCGGACGCGGAAACAGTCGACGTCGGCAAGGCGACGATGCTGCTGCCGGACGGCACCCGCGTGGTGCGCTACTTCCTGCTCAACGCGAGCATGGGACTGGTTGCGGCGGGCAATGATTCGTTCAATCACGCGACCGGCGCGCTGGCCTGGCTCAAGTCACGGAATGTCGAGGCCGCGATCGTGGCCACCGCGCTGCGCAATATCGCCACCCACCGGCCCTTGCGGCTCGAAGTGCGCGGCACCGGCTGGGCGCACACGGCGCCGATCACCAATATCGGCGTACTGAAGAGCGTGCACTTCGCGGGCGGGATGTACTACGACACGCCGGTCACTCGCACCGACGGCAGGTTCGACGTGAACATCTGGGCGGCCTCGGGACGACTGCGCATCCTCGGGCTGATCGCCGGGCTGTACCGCGGCGCGTTCTCGGGCTCGCCGCTGGCGATCTGCCACCGCGACACCACCGTCGAGTTGCGCCCGGAACGGCCGGCCCCGCTGGAATTGGACGGCGAGATCACGCTGGTGGAATCCGCGCGGCTCGAAGTGCTGCCCCGGGTGCTGAAGGTGTGTGCGGCGTGACCGGAGTCGTCCTGATCACTGGCGCGGCCAATGGCATGGGCGCGGCGACGATGCAGCATCTGGCACGAGCCGGCTACACCGTGGAAGGCTGCGATCTCGTCCCTGGACCGGCGCACGCGACGGTGGACGTTCGCGACACCGAATCCGTGAACGCCTGGGTCGAGGAGATGGCCGCGCGGCACGGTCGCATCGACGCCGTGGTCACCTTCGCCGCGTACGGCGTGGTCGGCTCGGTCGAAGAGACCGGTCCCGACGAGGCGGCGGCGCTGTTCGACGCCAATGTCCTCGGCACGCACCGTGTACTGCGCGCTGCGCTGCCGATCATGCGCGCGCAGGGCGGCGGCCGGGCGATCGTGGTCAGCTCGGGTGCGGGCGCGATCGCCGAACCGTACGGCGGCTGGTACTCGGCCACCAAGGCCGCGGTGGAACGGATCGGCGAGGCGATGCGGATGGAGGCGGCCGGTTTCGGCATCGCGGTGTCCGTGCTGGCGCCAGGGTGGACGGTCACGCCGATCATCGAATCGGCCGTGCGCGTGGCGGCGCCGCTGCCGGAGTACGACGCCGATCGGCGGGCGGTGCTGAAGCGGGTCAGCGGATATCTGGCCGACGGCCAACCGGCCGCCGCGGTCGCCGAGAAGGTGCAGGCCATTCTCGAAACGAAGCGGCCGCGCCAGACCTATCTCTGCGGCAACGACGTCCGGCTCTCCTTTTGGACCAGGCGGCTGGTCCCGGCCCGGGTGTACGAACGACTGGTCCGCGATTACTACGGGTTGTGACGTCATCTCCCTCGATCGCGGGGCCCGGGCGACGCGGCGTCCGGGCCCCGCTAGGCAGTGTCGGCGTGGCATGGGACGATCGCGTAGGTGACCAGCAAACCCGCCACGCCACACCTCGGTGACCTCGCGCGGTTGCGCCGCGTCCGCGACCGGATCGATCGCGAGTACGCGCAGCCCCTGGACGTCGAGGCGCTCGCCCGCGACGCGCATATGTCGGCGGGCCACCTCAGTCGCCAGTTCCGTCTCGCCTACGGCGAATCGCCGTACTCCTATCTGATGACCCGGCGCATCGAGCGCGCGATGGCGCTGCTGCGGCGCGGCGACCTCAGCGTCACCGAGGTCTGTTTCGCGGTCGGCTGCTCGTCGCTGGGCACCTTCAGCACGCGCTTCACCGAGTTGGTCGGCGTGCCGCCCAGCGTCTATCGGCGCGAGGCGGCGCAGTCGACCGAGGGCATCCCGTCGTGCGTGGCGAAACAGGTGACCAGACCGATCAGGAATCGAGAAGCACCGGCCGACGCGACGCAACTAGCCTGATCAGCATGGACATCACCATTCACTCGAGCTTCCTCCCGCAGAACGACCCCGACGCCGCGCTGGCCTTCTACCGCGACGCCCTCGGCTTCGAGGTCCGCAAGGACGTCGGATACAACGGGATGCGCTGGATCACGGTCGGCCCCGCCGATCAGCCCGGCACGAACATCGTCCTGTACCCGCCGCAGGCCTCCCCCGGTATCACCGACGACGAGCGCCGCACCGTCGAAGAGATGATGGCCAAGGGCACCTACTCCAGCATTCTTTTGGCCTCCAAGGACGTCGACGGCACTTTCGAGCGAATTCAGGCCACCGACGCCGAGGTCGTCCAGGAACCGACCGACCAGCCGTACGGCGTTCGCGACTGCGCGTTCCGCGATCCGGCGGGCAACATGGTCCGCATCCAGCAGGTCGCCTGATCCTTCCGGCGATCAACGTCCTGATCCGCCCGATCGAGAAGTAGTCCCGCCCCGCTGTGGGTGGCCGTCGCCGCACGGCCGCCCACGGCGAGTGCCCCGCCCGCTTCCGATGCGACCGGGTCGAACAGAACCGGCGGCGAAGCTGCTTCGATCGAGATCGATCCGCGTCGACGTCCGACCGCGACAAGAACCCCGCGCACCAGAGGGAGACACGATGACAACGGCCACGAGGAAGAACACCAGGAAGGCCACGGCGAAGGACGCGGCGCCCGCGCTGCCCGCCGCCGACAGCCACGATCTGATCCGCGTGCACGGCGCGCGGGTGAACAACCTCAGGGACGTGAGCATCGAGATCCCGAAGCGCAGGCTCACGGTGTTCACCGGCGTCTCGGGCTCCGGCAAGAGCTCGCTGGTGTTCGGCACGATCGCCGCGGAGTCCCAGCGGCTGATCAACGAGACCTACAGCGCCTTCGTCCAGGGCTTCATGCCGACGCTGGCGCGGCCAGAGGTCGACGTCCTCGAAGGGCTGACCACCGCGATCTCCGTCGACCAGCAGCGGATGGGCGGCGATCCACGCTCCACAGTCGGCACGGCCACCGACGCCAACGCGATGCTGCGCATCCTGTTCAGCAGGCTCGGTGATCCGCGCATCGGCCCGCCCAGCGCGTTCGCCTTCAATGTCCCCTCGGTCCGGGCCAGCGGTGGTTTCACGGTCGAGCGCGGCGAGGGCAAGACCAAGACCGAGAAGGTCACGTTCACCCGCACCGGCGGCATGTGTACGCGCTGCGAGGGCCGTGGCTCGGTCTCCGACATCGACCTCACCCAGCTCTACGACGACTCCAAGTCGCTCGCGGAGGGCGCGTTCACCATTCCCGGGTGGAAGTCGGACAGCTTCTGGACGGTGCGGGTCTACGCCGAGTCGGGATTCGTCGATCCCAACAAGCCGATCCGCAAGTACACCAAGAAGGAGATGCGCGACTTCCTCTACAAGGAACCGGTCAAGGTGAAAGTGGACGGCGTCAACCTCACCTACGAGGGACTGATTCCCAAGGTGCAGAAGTCGTTCCTGGCCAAGGATCCCGAGTCGCTGCAACCGCACATCCGCGCGTTCGTCGAGCGGGCGGTCACCTTCGCCACCTGCCCTGAATGCGACGGCACTCGCCTCGCCGAAGGGGCGCGCGCCTCGAAGATCGAGGGCATCAACATCGCCGACGCGTGCGCGATGGAGATCCGCGACCTCGCCGAGTGGGTCCGCGGGCTGGACGAGCCGTCGGTCGCGCCGCTGCTCGAAGCGCTGGGGCACACCCTCGACTCCTTCGTGGAGATCGGGCTCGGCTACCTCTCGCTGAACCGCCCCGCAGGCACGCTGTCGGGCGGAGAAGCGCAGCGCGTCAAGATGATTCGCCACCTCGGCTCGTCGCTCACCGATGTCACCTACGTCTTCGACGAACCGACCATCGGCCTGCACCCGCACGACATCCAGCGGATGAACAACCTGCTGCTGCGGCTGCGGGACAAGGGCAATACCGTCCTGGTCGTCGAGCACAAGCCGGAGGCGATCGCGATCGCCGACCACGTCGTGGATCTGGGCCCCGGCGCGGGTTCGGCGGGCGGCACCATTTGCTACGAGGGCACCCTCGAGGGGCTGCGGTCCAGCGCCACCGTCACCGGCCGTCATCTCGACGATCGCGCATCGCTGAAGCGGGAGGTGCGCGAACACACCGGCACGCTCGCCATCCGCGGCGCGACCGCCAACAACCTGCGGAACGTCGACGTCGACATCCCGCTCGGCGTGCTCGTCGTCGTCACCGGCGTCGCGGGTTCCGGCAAGAGCTCGCTCATCCACGGGTCCATCCCCGCGTCGGAGGGCGTGGCGTCGGTCGACCAAGCGCCGATTCGCGGCTCGCGCCGCAGCAATCCGGCGACCTACACCGGGCTGCTCGAATCGATCCGCAAGGCGTTCGCCAAGGCCAACGGGGTGAAGCCCGCGCTGTTCAGCGCCAATTCCGAAGGGGCGTGCCCCACCTGCAACGGCGCCGGAGTCATCTACACCGATCTGGGCATGATGGCCGGTGTCGAGACGCCCTGCGAGGACTGCGAGGGCAAGCGCTTCCAGCCCGCGGTGCTGGAGTACCGCCTCGGCGGCCGCGACATCAGCGAGGTGCTCGCGATGTCGGTGGCCGAGGCCGAGGAGTTCTTCGCCGCGGGCGAGGCCAGGATCCCGGCCGCGCACGCCATCCTCGACCGGCTCGCCGACGTCGGCCTCGGCTACCTCAGCCTTGGCCAGCCGCTCACCACGCTCTCGGGCGGCGAGCGGCAGCGGCTCAAGCTGGCCACCCACATGGCCGACAAGGGCGGCGTCTACGTCCTCGACGAACCGACGACCGGCCTGCACCTCGCCGACGTCGAGAACCTGCTCGGCCTGCTGGATCGCCTCGTCGATTCCGGCAAGTCGGTCATCGTCATCGAGCACCACCAGGCGGTCATGGCGCACGCCGACTGGATCATCGACCTCGGCCCCGGCGCGGGCCACGAGGGCGGCAAGATCGTCTTCGAAGGCACGCCCGCCGACCTGGTCGCCACCCGCGCCACCCTCACCGGCGAACACCTCGCGGATTACGTCGGCGCCTGATTCTCGCGGCGCGCACGGTGAAAGCACCGTGCGCGCCCGGACCGGTCCCGATCTGCGGCGACACCGGCGGGTCCGTAACTGAATAGTTGCCGACACCTCATCGAGTCGGTGCTTTTACGCCTCTGACGCGGCGCGGTGCGAGTTATTCTCCAACCCAGCATGTCGACAGCAATCTCCCAACCACGATCGGGGTGCGCGATGGCGACCGATTTCAAGGGCAAGATCGAGCTGGACATCCGCGACTCCACCCCGGATTGGGGTCCGTTCGCGGCGCCGACCGCGCCGGAGGGGGCGCCCAATGTGCTCTACATCGTCTGGGACGACGTCGGCATCGCCACCTGGGACTGCTTCGGCGGCCTGGTCGACATGCCGAACATGACGCGGATCGCCGAGCGCGGCGTGCGGTTGTCGCAGTTCCACACCACCGCGCTGTGTTCGCCCACGCGCGCGTCGCTGCTCACCGGACGCAACGCCACCTCCGTCGGCATGGCGACGATCGAGGAATTCACCGACGGCTTCCCCAATTGCAGCGGCCGGATTCCGTTCGAGACCGCGTTGCTCTCGGAGGTGCTCGCCGAAAAGGGCTGGAACACTTACTGCGTCGGCAAGTGGCACCTGACACCGCTGGAGGAGTCGAATCTGGCTTCGACCAAACGACATTGGCCGCTGAGCCGGGGCTTCGAACGCTTCTACGGATTCATGGGCGGCGAGACCGACCAGTGGTATCCGGAGCTGGTCTACGACAACCACACCACCGCGCCGCCCGCCACTCCCGAGGACGGCTACCACCTGTCGAAGGACATCGCGGACAAGACCATCGAGTTCATCCGCGACGCCAAGGTCATCGCGCCCGACAAGCCGTGGTTCTCCTATGTCTGCCCCGGCGCGGGCCACGCACCGCACCACGTGTTCGCCGAGTGGGCCGACCGCTACGCCGGTCGCTTCGACATGGGCTACGAGGCGTACCGCGACATCGTGCTGGAGAACCAGAAACGGATGGGCATCGTCCCGGCCGACACCGAAATGTCGCCGGTGAACCCGTATCTCGGCACCAAGGGCCCCAACGGCGAACCCTGGCCGCTGCTGGACACCGTGCGCCCGTGGGATTCGCTGAACATGGAGGAGAAGCGGCTCTTCGCTCGAATGGCCGAGGTGTTCGCCGGTTTCCAGAGTTACACCGACGATCAGATCGGCCGGATTCTCGACTATCTCGAAGAGTCGGGACAGTTGGAGAACACGATCGTCGTGGTGATCTCCGACAACGGCGCCAGCGGCGAAGGAGGACCCAACGGCTCGGTCAACGAGGTGAAGTTCTTCAACGGCTACATCGACACCGTCGAAGAGAGCATGCGGTTCTACGACCAGCTCGGCGGCCCGCAGACCTACAACCACTACCCGATCGGGTGGGCGATGGCGTTCAACACGCCCTACAAGCTCTACAAGCGTTACGCGTCGCACGAGGGCGGCATCGCCGACCCCGCGATCGTCTCCTGGCCCAAGGGAATTCGCGCGCACGGCACGGTATGCGACACCTACATCAACGTCTGCGACGTGACGCCGACCGTGTACGAGCTGCTCGGCATCACACCGCCCGACACCGTCAAGGGTATCCAGCAGCAGCCGCTGGAAGGCGTGAGTTTCGCTGCGGCGCTTACCGATCCGCGGGCAGAGACGGGTAAGGAGACCCAGTTCTACACGATGCTCGGCACCAGGGGCATCTGGCATCGCGGCTGGTTCGCCAACACCGTGCACGCCGCGACCCCGTCCGGCTGGAGTCATTTCGACCAGGACCGCTGGGAGCTGTACCACATCGAGCGGGACCGCAGCCAGAACCGCGACCTGGCCGCCGAGAACCCCGAGAAGCTGGAGGAACTGAAGGCGCTCTGGTTCTCCGAGGCCGCGAAGTACAACGGGCTGCCGCTGGCCGATCTCAACATCATGGAGATGTTGGGCCGATGGCGGCCCTATCTGGTGGTGGACCGGACGAATTTCACGTACTACCCGGATACCGCCGAGGTCGGCATCGGGGCGGGCGTCGAGATGCGCGGCCAGTCGTATTCGGTGCTGGCCGAAGTCGCCATCCACTCCTCTTCGGCCGAGGGTGTGCTGTTCAAACAGGGTGCGGGACACGGCGGTCACGTCCTGTTCGTCCAGGACGGCCGATTGCACTACGTCTACAACTTCATGGGAGAAGACGAGCAGCGGGTGTCCGCGCCGGAACCGGTGCCGCTGGGCAGCCACGTCTTCGGCGTCCGCTACGAACGCAACGGCACCGTCGACGGGAGCCACACCCCGCTCGGGGAGCTCTCGCTGTTCATCGATGACGCCGTCGTCGCGTCCCGGCCCGGCATGCGCACCCACCCGGGCACTTTCGGATTGGCAGGCGGCGGAATCGCCGTGGGGCGCAACGGCGGACAGTCGGTGTCGAGCGCGTACACGGCGCCGTACGAGTTCACCGGCGGCGCGGTGGCCAAGGTCGTCGTCGACACGTCGGGTACCCCGTACATCGATGTCGAGCGGGAGCTCGCGGCGGCGTTCTCCAGAGACTGACCATCGGCTCTCCGGCCACGGCGTCGGGGCGGCGGTCACACCGAACGAACCGGAAAGCTTCCGAATTTCTAGAACATGTTCTACAGTTGCCCCTGTCGGCTCGCGGCGCCGGAGCTCAGCTGCCCGAAGCTTCTCCGGCGACGCGGCCGACGTGGAAGTAGAACGCGTTCACAGGGTGCGCGTAGACCATGCCGACGGTCTGCGAGGAGTGGTTTTGCAGTTCAATCTGGCCGATGTCTTCGAGACGGTCGCGGCCGCCGTCCCCGACCGTGTCGCGCTGACCTACGAGGGCGAGCACATCACCTACGCCCGGCTCCGCACCGAAGCCGACAAGGTGGCGGCGCTGCTGTCGCACGCGGGCATCGGCGCGGGAGATCACGTGTCGCTGTTCCTGAAGAACAGCGTCGAACACGTCACCTCCCTGCTCGGCCTGCTCGAGATCCGCGCCGTGCCGATCAACGTCAACTACCGGTACACGCCCGCCGAGCTCGAGTACATCTTCACCAACTCGGACTCCGTCGCCGTCGTCGTCGAACTGCCCGAGCACCAGCGCACGCTGGCCGGGCTCCTCGCGGCGTGCCCGCTGCTGCGGACCGTGATCGTGGTCAGCGAGATCGACGACGAGCTCCGCTCCGCCGCGGCCGCCCGCTCGATCGCGGTGATGTCCTTCGCCGAGGCCGAGAACATCTCCCCCGCAGCGGAGTTCGAGCCCCGCACCGGCGACGAGCTGTATGTGCTCTATACCGGTGGAACCACGGGGTATCCGAAGGGCGTGATGTGGCGGCACGACGACTTCTTCCGCAAGCCACTCTCCGGCGGCAACCCCTACGGTGCGAACCCGCGCAAGGATCTGGCCGAGATCGCCGCCGCCGCAAAAGAATTCCCAGAACTGTCGTTTCTCATCGCCGCGCCGTTGATGCACGGGGCCGCGCTGTATTCGCTGTTCACCTTCTTCACCCTCGGGGCCCGTGTCGTGCTCATGCGCGACTTCGACTCGCGGCGCGTCGTCGAGGCGATCGAGCAGGAGAAACTGCAGGTGATCCTCATCGTCGGCGACGGCATGGGCCTGCCGCTGGTCGACGAGATGGAGCGCCGCAAGGGCGAGATCGACTTCGGCTCGCTGTTCTCGATCACCTCGGGCGGGGCGATCTGGTCGGTCGGCGTCCGCGAACGCATGCTCGCGGTCAAGCCGGATCTGTTGCTGCGGGACAACTTCGGGGCCTCGGAATCCGGCAACGACGGCGCCTTCACCGTCGACGAACAGGGCAACCTGCGCATGCCGCCCTCACCGAGCATGCTCCTCGTCGACGAGGACCTCGCCGACATCGCGCCGGGCAGCGACGAGATCGGCTACATCGCCCGCGTCGGCAACGTCCCGCTCGGGTACTACAAGGACGAGGAGAAATCCGCCCGCACCTTCCGCACCCGCGCCGACGGCACGCGTATGTCGGTGCTCGGCGATATGGGGCGCGTCGAGGCCGACGGCACCATCGTGTTCCTCGGGCGCGGTTCGCAGTGCATCAACACCGGCGGCGAGAAGGTCTTCGCCGAAGAGGTCGAGGCGGCCCTGCACGCCCATCCGTCGATCGCCGACGCCCTCGTGGTCCCCGTGCCCGACGAGCGCATGGGGCAGAAGGTCGCCGCCGTCGTCGCGACCTACCCGGACGCGCCCGCGCTGGAACTGGACGAAGTTCAGCAGCATTGCCGGAAGTCGCTGGCGGGGTACAAGATACCGCGCTCGATCGTCGTGGTGGACGAGGTCGAACGGACGCCGGCGGGTAAGGCCGACTATCGGTGGGCGGCCGAGGTCGCGGCGGGATAGGAACGCACGCGGCCGTGGGCGGCGCCGCCACGCCGACCTCGGTCGATGCGTCCCGCGGGGTGGGTTCAACCACAGTCGGTGCCGCCACGCCAGCCGCGATCGAAGCATCCAGCGGGATTGGTCAACCACAGTCGGTGCCGCCACACCGAAACCCCTTCCGGCAAGCCTCTCGCCAGCTTCACCCGCTTGGGATTTTCCGCATCCGGCTTGAACTCGATCCCCCGATCCGCCACGTCCCGAACGATGCCGGCGCGGCTACGCCCAGCCACCGAAAGAATCGCCACCCGCCCTCGACCCGTGTGACTCAGCAACTCACGCCACCGCCGCATCACCAACTCGGTGTATTGATTCGGCAACGCGAGAGACACCGGCCAGCAAGACATCTCGGTCAGGCGAAGGGGCCGCGGAATTGCTCGGTGAGTTCCCAGAGCCGCTGCGCGGAGACTTGGTCATAGGAAGCGTCCGAGCTGCGTGTTTCGGTGAAGCGGTTGTAATAGGCGCCGTTCGACAGGTTCGGTGTTGTCGCCAGCTGGATTACGGGCTCCGCGCCCTTCCGTGCCGACAACGCCGTCAGATGTAGCAGCGCCACCCGCGCTCGCGGGAAGTCGCGGCCCAGATCCGTGCGTACGAAGCCGGGATGCAGTGCCGCAACGGCCAGTTCCGGATATCGCCGATGCAGTTCGTAGGTGAACAGGAGGTTGGCCAGCTTCGTGCGGCTGTAGACCAGGAACGGATCGAACTGCCGCCCGCTCTGCAAGTCGTTCAGATCGATGCGCACCGGGCCGGACCGGAACATCGACTGCCGGTGACCTTCGGAGTTGACATTGATCACCCGGCCGCCGCCTCGTCGTAGCAATGGCAGCAGGCGTCCGGTGAGCGAGTACGGCGCCAGATGATGGACCGCGAAGTTCAATTCGAAACCCTCTGCTGTCACCTGACGTTCCGGCGTCATCACACCGGCATTGTTGATCAGCACGTCCACACCCTGGAACCGGCTCGCGATCTGTTCGGCGGCGTGGTCGATGTGCGTCGCGACGGACAGGTCCGCGCGCAGGAACCACCCGCCCGTCTCACGCGCCAGCTTCGCGCCCCCCGCCTCGTTGCGGCCGATCAGAACCAGCTCGTGACCGTCCTCCGCCAGCTGGAGCGCCGCCTGCCGCCCCAGCCCGGACGTGGCTCCGGCGAGCACGATCCGGCTCATCGCAGCGCTCCGGCCGCGAGGTCGACGCGTGCCAGACCCAACGCACGGGCGAGCACGCGGTCGCGCAGACGGAAGGGCAGGCGCGACAGCAGCCGCAGCATGCGCGCGTCAGAGCCTGCGACATAGCATTCCTTGGGCCGCCGGGCCTCGGCGGCGCGCAGGATCTGCTTGACCACTCTGTCGACAGGCCCGGCCTTCTGGCCGGCCAGCGCCGCGCCGACAGCGGCGAGTTGGTTGCTGTAGAGCTCGACACGATCCCCGTCGGACATCGTCAGCGCCTTCCGCGCATTCGACTCCGCCTTGGCGAAGATCGTCGTCTCGACCGCGCCCGGCTCGACCACCGTCACCGGGATGCCCCACGGCGCGAGCTCCACACGAGCCGCCTTGGACAGCGACTCGAGCGCCGCCTTGCTCGCCGAGATGGGACCCAGATAGGGCATCGCGGTCCGAGCGCACCACATCTGCGCGAAGGGGCGATGCGGGCCCGCGGCCGCCCATTGGCGCGTGATGCGCTCCAACTTGCCGGGGTCGACCTGGAGATGGATCGCCGCGACACCGTCGGCGGTCGCTTCGAGGCAGACGACGCCGATGACCTGCCCGTCGAATTCGAACAGCGCGGCGGGACCGCCGTTGACGACGGCGGCGTAGACGGCTGGGCGGCCGCCGACGACGGCGCGCGTACCCACGCTCTAGTTGGCCGACAGCCGCTCCATGAGGGTCAGCATCGCGAGCGAGACCGACTCGCGCTGCTCGACGGTGTCGGCGGGTCCGAGCATCGGGTCGCCGGTCAGCATGGTCGGCCATCCACCCGCCCGAGTCCACCCGCCCCCGATCCGCCTGGCGCGTGATCGCGCTACGGCGTCCTCGATCGGTGCGGCAAACGTTATTCAGGCCTGGGATCGTGGGAAGCCGAGAACTCCGAACTCGGCAGGAGTCGAAAGCGGAGTTCACCGAATGACCTGCCCAGTGACTGGAGAAGCCATGAACGATCCTTTCACCCCGGACGCGAAACGCGCCGAGGCAGCGCACCGGTGACGTCCGATTCGGAGCTGAATCCCGCCGCCGTCGAGATCGGCCGTTTCTTCCCGCAACCGCCGGGCATCGTGTGGCGGGCGCTGACCGAGCCGGATCTGCTCGAGCGATGGTTGATGCGTTCGATCGGGTTCGCCGCCACGGTCGGAACGCATTTCATTTTCGCGGTACGTAGCCAACCGACCGGCGAGATCGCGTGCGAGGTCCTGGCGGCTCGGCAGAACGAGCAGCTGACCCTCAGCTGGGTCGATCTGCGAGCCCGATATCCCGCGCGGTGGGTTGTCGATTTGGCGCTCCGGCCGCAGGGCCGTGGCACGCGACTTCTGCTGACGCAGACCGGATTCGACATCGCCGACCGTCGACAGAAGATGGCCCGCAATGTCATGGAGCGCGGCTGGACGATCACCCTGTCGCGACTCCACGAGGTGCTCGACCAGGTCGGAACGTAGTGTCGCCGGGGTCGGTGCGCGGCGCCGTGATCGCAGGCCGTGGGCCAGCGCGCGGTGATCGTCGCGGCATCCCAGAGCGGTGCGGCGGCGAGCGCGTGGACAAGCGCGTGCAGGTCGGTGTAGGTGGTCGTATCGCGGCGACGCGGTGTCCCGCAGACCGGCGTGGGTCGTCGCATCCAGGGCTGACGGCAGCAGCACGGCCGGATAACCACCGGCCGTCTGCTGTTCCCGGAACGGGCTCGGCGTCACGCCAGCCCGCAAGGCGCGGTCAGGACCTGGAAACCGGGCAGCCGTGGGCCAGCGGGCCCAGCAGCTGGTTGTTGTCGTAGAAATGCTCGAGCTCGAGGATGCGTAGATCCTCGGTGACCCTGGCAATCGTGACGCCGAACATCTCGATCGTCGCTCCGGTGGGCTGATGCTCTCGGTACGGGCCGTCGTAGCTGCCCCAGTGCCGCCAGCGGAAGCTGACGGTGGGCGGGCCGGACAGCACCTCCAGCACCTCCCAGAAGAAGCCGTTCGGGAAAGCGGTGTGGAAGATCTTGTGTGAGCTTTCGAAGGTCTCGGCCGCGGCCTCGTAGTAGGGGTTGTCGCCGATCAGGATGTTGTAGCTGCCGATCCGCGCGAATTCCTCCGCATCCTGCCAGGGGCCGCCGTTCACGCGGCCGCGGTAGTGCTCGGCCACCAGCGACACCCATGTCGCCGGATCCTTCTTGTGCGAGACCTCCATCTCGAAGACCCGGACCAGATCCTCGACGATCGCTTCCAGCGATCCCGGCGCGTGTTCGGTGACGCGCTCCCGCGGCACGATCTCATCGGTCAGGTGGTAGTCCGGTGCGCCGTTGCGCCAGTCCTCGGCCGCGGCCGCCGCGACCACGGCATCCCGGCCCTGCAACCAGAGCGGCGTCTCGTCCGTGGTTGTCGAATCGGTTGCGTCAACTGTCATTTCGGTTCTCATCCCGTTGAAGCTATTGGACGCGATGACCGTAACAGTCGGTCGATATGTTGTCGCGGCATCACCAGAGTCACTGCGCTTGAATGCTGTTGAGCACCTGCAATATTCGCGCAACCCCCGTAGCGGGGCATCATCTTGCAGGGTTGCGGATGATCCACCGACGACGTCGGAGAGCTCCGCCGGTCCGCACGAACCTCGGAGCGGCGGACAACGACACGGACTTGCTCAGCAGATCGAGCAAGAGACGGACGCCCGCGCACGCCAGATGGCGATTCCGACCCTGCGGGTCATCGGATCCCGTGCGCCGCCGAGAAATCGCACTTCACCGCCATCGACGCGATGACGGTGACGTTCACCGGGCCGCCCTAGCCGATGTCGCGCCGCACGGCCGGATCTGCTTCCGCGACAAGCGATTCCCGCTCGTCGAATGACGGCTCCGGTGCCGTCCAGCTGCCGAGCAGGCGGATCGCCTCTTCGTCGGCGGCCGCGGCCGGGGTGAAGGTGACAAGGGTGAGGTCGGTGTCGCCGGGCACCGGGAAACCGTGGAACAACAGCGCGATCACGCCGACCACGGGATGACGCACCCGCATCGTCCCGCTGCCCTTCTCCGCCACCCGGTGCGCCGCCCACAAGGTCGCGAACTCGGGGCTCGCGACGGCGAGTTCGACTACGAGAGCGGACAACTCGGTGTCGCCGGGATGACGACCCGCGGCCAGCCGCAGGTAGGTGACGATCGACTCCGCCTTCTCGGCCCATTCGAGATAGAACTCGCGGGCGGCCGGATCGAGGAATACCAGTCGCGCGCCGTTGGTTTCACCGCTCAGGTCCCAGCCCGCACCGGCGAACAGGCCGATACACAGGTCGTTGGCGGCCACCACGTTCATCCGGTGGTCGAGGATGTGCGCGGGCGTGGTCGGCCACGAGTCGAGCAGGCGTTGCAGACCGGGATCGATCAGTGCGCGGTGTTCCCGGCCCGGCGTCGACCGCCGACGGGCGGCCAGCCGGAACAGATGGGCGCGTTCGGTATCGGTGAGGCGTAGGGCGCCCGCGACAGCGTCCAGCACTTCCTCGGACACGGCGCCGATCCGGCCCTGTTCGAGGCGCACGTAGTAGTCGACGCTCATCCCGGCTGACGTGTTACTAGTGCATACTACATGACCAGTGGAAACAACCCGATTGGGCTGTTTCCACTGCGTTGGCTTCTCGAGGATCCGGGTCCGGTTCCAATCTGGACCGGACTGCGAGGCCGCATGAGAATGTCAGTGGCGCGAGCTGGGGAAACGGCGCTATGTGTCAGCAGCAAACCGCATGAGAATGTCAGTCGACGATGACCTGCGGGTTCGTCACTCGATGTCAGTAGGGGCCCTCAGCCCGGTACAGGCGGCGCAGTAGTGCACTCGCCTGCGGTGCGTTCGCGCGCGAAGTATTACGGGCTGGCCGTGAAGCTGCGCCGGTCCGGACAGCGCATCGATGACGAGATCCTGGCCCACATCTCTCCGGCGCACAGCGCCAACATCAACTTCTTCTCGGCCCTACCGGCTACCGACCGCTGCGGGTGCGCGACACCCCCTGTTCTGACCTCATCTCAGCGCTCCGGACGCCTTGGATCGACATCCTGTAACACCCGATAGTGGACGATTGTCGAGTAGTCAGAATGGTTGCCTGACAAGGCATTACAGCGACGCACGTGCGGGCGTGCCAGGATGGGCCGCATGACTCCCGTTCCGGAAGGCACCGCGCTTCCTGCCGATCCCGCCCAGGCGTACAACTACGACAGCATTGCCGAGGGGTATTCCGCAGAGAACGAGACCAGCCTGCTGAACGCTTACTACGAGCGGCCCGCGGTGCTGGGGCTCGCCGGGGACGTGAGCGGTCGGCGGATCCTCGACGCCGGGTGCGGATCAGGTGCTTTATTCGCTGAGCTGCGCGATCGGGGTGCCATGGTGACCGGCATCGACGCGAGTGCTGGAATGCTGGAGGTGGCTCGACGCCGACTGGGCACCGACGCGGACCTGCGAATCGCCGACCTCGCGAACCCACTCCCGTTTCCCGACGACGTGTTCGATGACGTCGTTGCATCCCTGGTGCTGCACTACCTGCAGGACTGGGGGCCGACACTGACCGAGTTGCGACGTGTCCTGAAGCCCGGCGGTCGGCTCATCGTCTCGGTCGAGCATCCTTTCGCCATCTGGGTCACCGAACGCTCGGCTGGGAAGAAGACCGACTATTTCCAGACCCGCGAGCGGATCGAAGAGTGGACCATGGGCGGGCAGTCCGCCCGGTTGCATTTCTGGGACCGGCCGCTGCACGCGATGACCGATGCTTTCACCGCGTCGGGTTTTCGCATCAGTGTCATCAGCGAGCCGCCGCCTGTGCCTGCGGGCCGCGATCTGTTTCCGGAGGTGTTCGGTGAAGTCATCGGCGAAAGTTTCTTGGGTTTCCTGTTTTTCGTCCTGCAGACAGACTGAGCCATTGCGACCTCGCACCAACCGACGAAGCAGCACATCGACGCCGAACGCCCTGCAACGCCGCTGGTCGTGCTGACCGGATCGGTCAGCACAGTTCGGCGGAACGCGCGATCACGCTCCGCATACTGCGCGTTCGGCAGACTTTTACCCGGGCAATCTCTTTGCCCCGGATAACGGGCTGTTATCTGGGCTATCGTCGGACCCGTGCTGCGGCGATCGGACTGCGGCGCAACACGACCCGGCCCCGTTATCCGGGGCAAGCCAGGAGAGGCAGGTCGATGGAGGCGAAGGTGACCCGGCTGCGCACCCCGCCGGCGCGGACTCTGCGCAGCGCCGCCGAGGCGTACCTGGACACCATCGGATCGGCGAACACCCTCCGCGCCTACGGCATCGCGATCGTCAAGACCGTCGACGCCCCTCGACGGCGCCCAGAATCACATCATGGGTGGCGTCGACGAACCACGTCACCCACGGCTTTGTCAACATGATCGGCCTCCCGCGGCATTGCGGTGCGCCGGTGGCGGCCGTTGACCCTAGTGGGCTGCGGCCATGACGAGATCGCGGTAGGGCAGGCCGACGACCGGGTAATCAGCTATGCCGAGTTCGGTTTCGACCTCTTCGAGATGGATGGTTGCGGCGTCGGTTTCTGCGGCGGTGACCTCGGTTTCGACGAAGGTTCCGGCATGGGTGACGGCGTCGATAGCGACGATGACGTCGTCGTGTTCGGGATGCTCGTAGATGGTGCGTGCTTTCTCAACGCGAACGAGTTCGACCATGCCGATTGCGGCGAGCAGTTGGTTGGCGGCTGAGGCTTGGTCGGGACCACTGAGAGCCACGTTGGTTTCGCGTTTGGCGATCACGTCGGCGTAGCTGTGGGTGCTGGCATTTGACGGTGGCTTGTAAGTGATTTCGGAGAACCCATCTCGCTGCCGAATGCGGAGGCACTCAACAGTTTTCATGTAGTCGACATCGGGGCGGCTGTAGTAGGTGTCGACCTCGGTGAGGTGTCCGGCCTCGCGGTATCCGAGTTCGGTGAGCCGCTGGCGGAGGGGACTGGGGTCGGGGAGTTCGCGTTTACGCTCGACCTCGATCAAGTGCATGGGTTGAATCATCCTCTCGTGTGGATGGCGGTGTGAACGCGGGCAAGGCTGGGTTTGGAGCAATGTTGGCGGATCGTTCCGAGTGCCTGCTGTAGGGCCTCGGAGTCGGTGACGGGGATGTTCTGGAACAACACCATCTGTTTGGCGTCGCTGAGTGGGTTGGCGAGGTTCTTGCCGAGGAACCGGTTGTAGTAATGCCGTTCTCGGACGAAGACATCGGTGGGTTGTACCGGCATGAGAACGGACGGCATGCCCTTGTCGGTCTCGGCGGAGTGGACGGCGAATGCCGTCAGTAGCTCGTCGGCGGTGAGGTAGGCGTAGGTTTCGCGGCCTTCGCGCTCGAGCCAGCTACTCCAGATCTGTCCGCAGTCGTTGTTGCCGCGTTCGACGGCTGCGAGGAACAGGTTCAGCGCGACATCGGTGACGGAGTCGAAGATGTCACCGTCGATCACGTGATGGTCACCGTAGGATTCGCTGACCGCCTGGATGTTGGCGCGGTCGTTGGTCGACATCCATGCGCTGTCGGTGAATGCGAAGTGCACGCGCTTGTGGCCGGTGCGGAAGTCTATCCAGTCCCCCGAGAGTTGGCCGTCGAGTATGGGCGTGAACCCCAGGATCCCCGAACGCCATACGTGGTCGCGCAGGGTGATGTAGTGGCGTTGCGCTTCACGGAACAGTCCGATCGGGCCGTGGATGACGGCGCAGACGCGGGGGTCGAGTTCGGAGGCGGCGACGATGCGCGAGTTCTGGCGGACGATGACCTCGTCGTCGTGATGGTGGTAGGGGTGGGTGCCGTGGTGGAGGTAGTGCGGCAGGAACAGGCGCAGAAACTGCAACCATGATGGGGCACTGTAGGACTGGACTGCGGGCTCGTGCAGCGATGGCGCGTCGACGGCGTACACGTCGCGGTAGACGAAGAACCCATAGGGTTTCAGCACACTCGGGAAGGTACGGATCATCGTGTGCAGGCCGCTGTAGGCACCGCCGTAGGAGTAGACCTCGTGCAGCAGCGCCGACGCGCTGATGACATCGACGGGTTCATTGATCAACGTTGCGATGTCTTGCGCCCATCCGCGTATCAGTGCGCACGTACCGACAGTAGTGAAACGGTCAATGGCCTGGGTGAGAGTGTGCGACGTTATGCCAGGTGCCTCGATTAGGGTGAGACGAACATCGCGGGGCTCGGCCACCAGTTGGGATGCCAGGAACGTGACGGCCGCGCCGCCACCGGGGCCGATCTCGATGACGTGCGGGTTGGCATCGGCAACCCGAGCAAGGGCACGTTGAACGAGTAGCCCCTTCTCCTGACCGTGGTCGTTGGCGGCCACGTCGAGGTAGGTTGCCTCGGATTTCTGTTGATGGGCAAATGAGTTCGATGTACCGATCATTGCGCACCGCTGGCCTTTGGTCTGGGAGTGTGGTCGGTCGAGGTGAGGGCGGCTACGGCTCGAGATAGAGGCGTTCATTGGGCAACCTCGTTAGTTCAGCGGTGTCACCAGGGATGACCTGCACCGCATCTGGGTAGTGGTGAGCGCGGAAGTCCTGGATGAACAGGAGCGCGGCGGTGAGGCATGCGGCGAAGTCGAACCGCGCACCATGCAGGTACACGCTCAGATGAACATCTGGATCCTCTGGTAGCGGGGAAGCCTGTTCACTCATGACATCTCCCGTAATCGGTCGGTGCTGGTGCAGGCCACGAACTTGGTTGGCGTGATCAGGTCGCACGCCACAGCGATGGCCCGGACGCGGCTGTTGAAGTGGGCCATGCTCGGCGCGATGACCGCTGTCGCTCCCTTGCCGCGTGCCGTCCCGACAATGAGGACTGTCGGCATGAACGTGTCGTCACCGATGGTGACCAGTCCCGTAAGGGTGTAGCCGCGTCGCTGCGCCAACTCGGCAATCACTCGTTCGTCCCGCAACAGGTGCGGGCCACTGACTTCAAGCGATAGAACACCAATTGCTCTGGGAGCGAGAGTATTCGTGTTCATGGCCGCTCCTGCATCGGCGGCGCGCACCTACGCTCACACATGAGCCGTCCGCCTCCGCACGGGCCGGTACCGACCTGAGCAAGCACGTACCGTGTCGACCACCGCAAGTCCGGATGGCCGGAATGTGCAGCGGGGCGGTTCGATCCAGCGCCGGAACTGCGCGCCTTTGTCGGCTGGCGACGGCAAAGCGACGGTGCCACCGGTTCGCACTACCGAGACGTCGAGGCGATACATCTCGGCGAACAGTCGGACGTCATCGGGGATGTCTGGCCGTATCAAGAATGTCCACCTGTTCTGGCGTGGATGAGATACCACCGGGCCGAGGTTCGAACCCTGCTGCTGCATACGGACTTTCACGGATTGGCCAAGGTGTGCGGGCATGGTCAGCGCCCCGACATGCTCGACCTTCATTACGATTCGGCCGAGTTGAGGTGGGTCGATGTTCGCGGGCAGATCGCATACCCGCCGGTAGAAGTGACAGCGGGACAACGGCGTGTCCCCGAACGGTATGTGCTCCATTGAGTTCAATCCCTTGAGTCGCGTTGCTGCGTGGAGGTTGGCTCGGTGGGTGTCAACTCGCGTAGGGCGTTCATGCAGCGCTCGATCACATCGGCACGGCGGTCAACCGGCCATGGGATAGGCGGACCAGCGAACGGTGTCCGGTCCGGTAGATCTGGGTTCGACATCGTGCCCCCTCAGTGCTGCGAATGTTGTAGGTAGGAGTCGGCATCGGCCCCGCATCGGACGCAGGTTCAGTCTGTGACCAGCCGCACGGAGGTCGGTATATGTTTGATGCGGACAGAAAATCTGTCCGCATCCGAGGCTGCACTGAAACCGGTCCCAAACGACCAGGTCGAAGAGGATGAAGCGATGGTCAAACAACCGCGCGAGCTGGCCGCTATGGAGTCGGCGCAACAGTTCTTCGGCGCGGAACTGCGGCACTGGCGACTGTTACGGAAGATGTCGCTGAACCGGCTCGGCGCTGTCAGTCACGACAGTGGTTCGCTGATCTGCAAGATAGAGAAGGCTCAACGGCGTCCAACACGAGATTTCGCACAGCGAATGGACGAAGCGCTGGAGACCGGCGGTGTCCTCGAACGCATGTGGTCCGACATGAATTCGCGAGCACCACAAGAGGATTCGACAATTTCGTTGGTAGCGGACGAGCCTAACGCGCCATGGGTCGGCTGTGACGTGTTCGATCCTGTGCGCGAATGGTTGGACGAGACTGTTCCGGTCTTTGCCACAGGCGAAAGCCATCGGCGTGTTGGCAACGCCGATATCGAGGTCATGTGGTCGATGTGCGACGTGTTCTCCAATGCGGACCACCACCTCGGTGGTGGCTACGCACGCGCGACTCTCGCGCGGTTTCTCGATGACGTAGTCGGACCGGCGCTGCGTGGCTCTTACGACAGTCGTACGGCGTCCGAGCTGTATGCAGTCGCGGCGCGGCTGTGCGACCTGAGCGGCTTTATGTGTTTCGATTCAGCTCGACAGGGGTTGGGACAGAAGTACTTTCGGCAGGCTCTGCGGCTTGCGAAGGCAGGCGGCAATGCCGCGCTGGGGGCGCATATCCTCACGGACATGTCGATGCAGGCGCACTACCTTAGCCGTAAGAAGGACGCGCTGTGGTTCGGCGCGGCGGCTGTACGCGCGGCAGAGCAATCGGGTTCACCGAGCAGTACCGCGCGGTGCAATGCAGTGTTAGCGCGTGCGCATGCGCTGAATGGCGATATGACCGCTGGCGCACAAGCGATGCTGGAGGCAGAGCGGCGGTTGAACCGGGCACGTCCGGATGACGAGCCGGATTGGATTCGGTTCTTCACTGACCGGCAGTTGTCGGCCGAGTTCATGTATGTGGCGCACGATGGGCGACGTGCTGTGGATGTACAGCGACGCGCACCTGTGGTTCTGGCGGATTCTGCGGGGATGGAGCGTCGGCAAGTGTTGGCAGCGGCGACGCTGGCGGCATCGTACGTACCCGATTCCGACGAGGCCACAACAGGCCAAAGTGTGGAGGTCGAGCAAGCGTGTCGGGTGCTCCTGAACACAATGCGCGTTGCTCGCGGCCTGACCAGCGCTCGCGGTATCGAGTTGATCAACATTGTCCGTCGTCGCCTGGCACCGTACGCTGATCTGGCTATCGTTCAGCAGGTGGAAGACGAGTTTCGATCCACAGTCGCACTAGTCGGGTAGGGCTGGCATGTCGTTGGAGGAGTACGCGGCGCTATCCGCCGCGTGCCAAATCTGCGGGCTCGATCCCGCCGGGGCGGAGCTGATCCACCATTCGAGCAACGCTGTCTATGTCCTGCCACGTCACGGAGTTGTTGCACGGGTCGGCGCCAACGAGGCGGACTTCGACAGGCCGAGACGGACCTACGAAGTAACCGAATGGTTGACCGCGAAGCACCAATTCGGCGCGACGGCTCCGCTCTCCGGCGTCGAACCGGTGCGAGTCAACGGGTGCACGGTCGGGTTCTGGCAGTACTACCGACAAGTGGCCGATACCCCGGAGCTGACCTCGAGGGAGCTCGGCCGTCTTCTCCGATCGCTGCATGACTTGCCCACGCCGACAATCGAACTTCAACAGTGGACCCCGTTGGAATCGCTGCACGGAGCGCTTCTAGTGGACAGCACGGTGAGCGTCATCAGCGAAGACGAGCGTGCGTGGTTACTGAGTCGAATCGACCAGGTTCGCACACAACTGACCGAACTAGATTGGCCATTAGGCGTCGGACTGATCCATGGTGACGCCTGGGCAGGAAATCTTCTGTGGGACAATAGAATCAATCCACCTCGGACGATCCTCGGGGATTGGGACTGGGTCAGCATCGGCCCACGAGAAGTGGACTTGATACCGACATGGCATGCCGCGGTGCGGTACGGACGTGACGAGACTTGGGTTCGGAACTTCATCGAGGAGTACGGCTACGACTTGTCGCCGTGGTCTGGGTACCAGGTGCTGCTGGACATGCGTGACCTTGTTCAGGTAACTGGCCCACTCCGACGAGCGACAACTTCGGTTGAGCACGCCCACCGGTTGCGGCAACGAATCGATGACCTCCGTGCAGGCGACCGGCAATCGTCGTGGAGCCAGTACATTCCGGGCAGACTTTAGACCAGCGCAACTGTGTTAGCGGTCTTGTTGCTGCGAGGGTGGCGTGTTGCTTTCGGGCGGTGGTCAATGCGTGGGGAAATACGGGGGGAAATACGGGGGGTCATCAAAAGGCCCCACTCTCTCCAGGGGCATCCGCAGCTCACACGGTGTATCCGCGTGTGGGTGTTATCCAGGATTGTCTATTCATACATAGTGAATAGACATCCGTGCTCGGCGCTCGCTGGTGTCTGCCGGAGTTCTCGCTGATCGCGTGCTCGGTGCTCGCTACCCTGTCTCGCCTGTCATGGCGGTGCCCCGTGCCACCGTGGCGGATGCTGTTCGGTGGGGGCAGCGGACCGCTTGGTCGTCGCCGCGAGTGGGCGAATGGGTGGGTGCGGCGATGAGATTTTTTCCGTGGCACCTTCGATGGTGGGGTTGCGTGCCCTATTCGGTGAAGGAGTTAAAACGACCCACCCGCATACGGTGTATCCGCTGGTCACCGCT
>NZ_BDCF01000014.1 GCF_001613365.1 Nocardia xishanensis NBRC 101358 | reverse complement strand
GGCGGGAATGGCGGCGGCCGGAGTCGTCGTCGCCTTGGCGGGCGCGGGGTCGTCGCCCGGGATGCCCGAGACCGAGTCGCAACCGGCCAGCAGGAGCGCGCCGCCGAACGCCATGCCGATCACCGTCGCGCGGTACCCGCGCCGGGCCTGGCCGGGCGGCGCCGTGGAACCTTTGCTCGATGCTGCCGGGTCGCCTGCGTTGCTGATGGTCCGGTCGCTACACGGCAGCGGTCGGGCGCGTTCCACTTCGACGATCCTCTTTCTGAGCCGATCGGGGCGGATCCCGATCCGGTGGGCGTTTCGCCACTGCCGGATGGGAAAGTCTGCGACTACGCTAGCGGAATTGTGGAACCCGTCTACCGGACGATCATCGGGCTGGCCCGGACCGTCTTCTTCGTGCAAGGTCTGAAGTTCACCGTCAAGGGCGATGAACACATCCCCGCGACCGGTGGCGCCGTCATCGCGGTCAATCACACCGGCTACATGGACTTCACGTACGCCGGACTGCCGGTGCGCACGCCCAAGCGCTACGTGCGGTTCATGGCGAAGAAGGAGGTCTTCGACAACGGCATCTCGGGCCCGATCATGCGGGCGCTCAAGCACATTCCGGTGGACCGTGCGGCGGGCACCGACTCGTACAAGGCCGCGGTGGACTACCTGCGGCGCGGCGAGCTGGTCGGCGTGTACCCGGAGGCCACCATCAGCCGCAGCTTCGAGATCAAAGAGTTCAAGTCCGGAGCAGCTCGGATGGCCATCGAGGCGGGCGTGCCGATCATCCCGATCGTCATCTGGGGCGCGCAGCGGGTATGGACCAAGGGCTTCCCGAAGCGGTTGGGCCGCACCAACACTCCGATCTCCATCCTGGTCGGCGAGCCGATTAAGCCCTACGAACCCGCTGCCGACCTCACCGCCGAGCTACACGCCACCATGCAGCGGATGCTGCTCGAGGTGCAGGCCGATTACACGCACGAGCCCGGCGCGTACTGGGTGCCGGCCCGCCTCGGCGGCAGCGCCCCGACCCTCGAACAGGCCAACGCCATGGACGCCGCCGAAGCGGCCGAGAAGGCGGCCCGCCGCGAGAGTCGCACGGACTGATAATCGACAGACCATCGGGCACTCTGCCCGATGGTCGTCGCTGTGCCCGACGGCTTTTGCGCGCAGCCGTCAGGCCGTCACCCGGCACGGCGTGGCGGCCGGGAGGTGGCCGCGGAAGAACTTGCCCGGCGGCACGCCCATGAGGGTGCGGAAGTCGGCGGTCAGGTGCGATTGGTCGTAGTAACCGTTGTCCGCCGCGATGCGCGACCACGGGGTGCTTCCCGCGTGGGCGATGACCTGCCGTACCCGACCGATGCGGGCGAAATGCTTGGGCGACAACCCGATTCCGGCGCTGAACAGGTTGCGCAACTGGCGCTCGCTGACCGCGAGGTCGGCGGCCAGCGCGGGGATCGGTCGCCCGGCCGGCTCGGCGAGTGCCACGGCGGCCTTGGCCAGCAGGTCGCGGTGCGCGCGTTGCGTCGCGTCTTCGGAAAGACGCTGCGGTAGTTCGTCTTCCAGGAAGGCGAGGATGTCGTCGTTGGGCAGCCCGGCGAGCGCCTGCGCGAGTTCGGAGGCGGGACCGGGCAGGTCGGCGAGCCGGACCGCTCGATCGGTGAGTTCGCTCGCGGCGACGCCGAGCATGGCGTGGGTCGCGCCGGGAGCCAGCCGCAGCCGGACGCAGCTCGCGGGCTCTTTCGCCGCCGAATAGGTCGCCTTGGTGCGCGGGCCGAGCACCAGCGCCTCGCGCCGTCCGGCTTCCTCGGTGCGCAGCACGATGGTGGTCGCGGTGTGCGGGATGTGCGCGAACGGTTCGGACAGGTCACGCACCAACGGAATCCGGCCGAGCTCGGTCAGCCACGGTCGCAGCGATTCCGGTGTGTGCTCGGTGGACTCGAGGCGCTCTGCGGTTCGGACAGACGTTTGCACCGCATCGACTCTAGGCATTTTCGCGCCCGGCGGTTGTGCCGAAACTTCCTATGAAGCGATGGCCAGGGCACGGCACCGTCGTAGTCATGATTCTGATCACCGGTGCCACGGGCACCATCGGCAGTGAGATCGTCCGGCAGCTGGCCGCGCGGGAAACGCCGGTCCGCGCGGTGACGCGCGACCCGGCACGGGCGCAGGCTCCGGAGGGCGTCGAGGTGGTGCGCGGCGACTACGGCGACGCCGACTCGATGGCGGCGGCGATGACGGCCATCGAGGCCGTGTTCCTGGTCGGCGTACTCGGACCCGAGGACGCCGGCACCGACCGCGCCCTCGTCGCCACGGCCGTCGCGGCCGGTGTGCGGCGAATCGTGAAGCTCTCGGCCATCGGCACCGGGGAACCGGAACTCGGCCGCGTCGGCACCTGGCACCTGCCCGGCGAGCAGGCCGTTCGGGAGAGCGGACTCGAATGGACTGTGTTGCGCCCGAGCAGTTTCGCGTCCAACACCCTGAGCTGGGCCGACCCGATCCGCGCCGGTCAGCCCGTCCCCAACCTCACCGGGGAAGGGGCACAGGGCGTCATCGACCCGCGCGATGTCGCCGCCGTCGCCGTCGAGGCTCTGCTATCCGCCGCCCACGCGGGCCGCACCTACACCCTCACCGGCCCCGAACTGCTCACCTCCGCCGACCAGGCCGCCGCGCTCGCGACGGTCCTCGGCCACCCGATCGAGGTCGCCGACATTCCCGAGGAACTGGCGCGGCAGCACATGCTGTCCGCAGGCATGTCGGCCGAGTACATCGACGGCGCACTCGCCGGTCAGGCCTATGTGCGCGCGGGCCGCAACGCCGTCCGCACCGACGACGTGCACACCGTCCTCAACCGCCCGCCCCGCACCTACGCGGACTGGGCCACGGACCACGCCGACGCGTTCCGTGCGGTGCCGGACCCCGTTCGGTAAAGAATTTCGCCGTCGAAACAGGACTGGTCAGTCGAGCGTTCGCCGGTAGGTGACGGACTCGCGGACGTCGAACCCGGCCCGGCGATACAGCCGGTTGGCGGCTTCGCGCTCGGGGCGGGAGGTCAGGTCCACCGTGCGGGCGCCGGCTCGGCGAGCCAGTGCGACGGCGGCCTCGGTCAGCTCGAACGCCACGCCGCGGCCACGGGCCGCCTCGTCGATCACCACGTCCTCGATCCTGGCGCGCACGCCGGTCGGGATGGCGTAGGTCACCAGCGTGAGCATGCCGACCAGGGCGCCGTCCAGGTAGGCGACCAGCAGCCGTGCGGCCTGCGATTCGATCAGCTCGGCCAGCTCGTCGATGCTCAGCGTCCTCGGCTTGCTGGAGAGCTGCCGATTCAACGCGGAAACCGTTTCCGCCAGTTGCTCCGTCGCCTTCTCGGCGACCTCGATCACCACCTCACCCATGCCGCCCAACCTATGTGAGTCGCGGCCGATTTTGTATCACCGGCACCCGCCGACTAAAGTTGCCCATCGCACGGCAACGCGCCCTCGGGACGCCACGCGGTGCATGCGGATGTAGCGCAGCTGGTAGCGCATCACCTTGCCAAGGTGAGGGTCGCGGGTTCGAATCCCGTCATCCGCTCTTCGATTCCCTCGCGTCTTCGCTTTCTCAGCGCTGTCACACGCAATTCCCCACCGTTCCCGCTCGCAGCCGCCCCGCTCTGCCGCGGCCGCTTCCGCGCCCGAGATCGGATACGATCACTGCTGCCTCTCGGTCCAGCAACCGGCCGCTGAGTATGTCGGCGTGCCCTGGGCGGGTATCGCCATTTCGTTGTGATCGGAGGCCGTGGTGTCTTTGCGCACCCACGATGCTGATACCACTGTCGATGCGGGTCTGCTCGGCCGGGAATCGATGATGTTGCTGGTCGAGGACGACCCTGGCGACGCATTGCTGGTCGAAGAACTCGTCGCCGACGTCGCGCAGGGGCTGCGCCTGGAGTGGGTGCGGACGCTGGCCGAGGCGGGCGAGCGGCTGCGCGTCACGGTTCCGGACTGCGTGCTGCTGGATCTGCACCTGCCCGATGCCCAAGGTCTGGAAGCGCTGACAAGAATCCGCGCGTACAACGATCAGGTCGCCGTCGTGGTGATGACCGGCCTCGATCAAGAGCGCACCGGGCTGGACGCCGTCGCCTCCGGCGCCCAGGACTATCTGGTGAAGGGCCGGGTCGAACCCGAATTGTTCGTGCGCGCGGTGCGTTACGCGATCCAGCGCAAGCAGGCCGAGCGCACCAGCGCCGCGCTCCAGGCCAGCCAGATGCGGGCTCAGGAGAACGCCCGATTGGAGCGCGGCCTGTTGCCGACGCCCCTGCTCGGCACGGACCGAACCGTCGACGTGGTCGCGCGGTATCGCCCTGGTCGCGCGCATTCGCTGCTCGGCGGCGACTTCTACGACGTGGTCCAGGACGAGGACGGCATGGTGCACGCCGTGATCGGCGATGTGTCCGGGCACGGACCCGACGCGGCGGCCACCGGTGTCGCGTTGCGGTTGGCTTGGCGCACCTTGGTTCTCAGCGGCGTCACCGGGCAGCGGCAGTTGCGTCTGCTGGAACGGGTGCTTTTCGCCGAGCGCACCGATCGGCAGACCTTCGCGACCGCGACCAGCCTGACGCTCGACCCGCGGACGCGTCGCGTGCACGTGTGGCGGGCGGGCCATCCCGGGATGCTGCGGCAGCGCGGTGAGGAGTTGCACTGGCTCGATGTGCCGGGCGGACCCGCGCTCGGTTTCCTGCCCGGACGCGCGGAATGGATCTGTCACGAGGTCGACCTGCCGGACGGCGCGGGCCTGATGCTATTCACCGACGGCCTTTTCGAGGGTCGGGTCGGAACCGGCGGTCGGCGGCTCGGCGAAGAAGGTCTGCTGGAACTGGCGCGGGTCGCGCCCGCCGAGCGGACCGAGACGTTCGTCGACGAGTTGATCCGGCGGGTCGAGGAATTGGCCGCCCCCGCGGGAGGTTTGGACGACGACCTGGCGATCTTGTATCTGCGCTGGCGAGCGGACGAGAGGGGAGCACGCCGATGACGAGGAACACTGTCGGCAAACTGACCGCGCAGGGCTGGTTCCAGCTCGTGATGGCGGTGATGATCCTGCTGGCGATCCTCGGCGCGATCGCGGGCGCGCAGGTCATCGGGCACACCAATCGGGTGACCGACCGGCTGGTGAACCGGACGCTGCCCGCGGCCGCCGAGGCGTACCGCCTGGAAAACGCGCTGGTGAACCAGGAGACCGGTCTGCGCGGCTACGCCATCGCCGCCGACCCGCAGTTCCTCGAGCCCTACGTCGAAGGCAAACAGGAGCAGCAACGCGCGGCGACCCGGCTGCGTGAGCTGCTCGCCGACCGGCCCGAGCTGATCGCCGATGTCGAGGCGGTCGAGCGGGCCGCGGCGCGCTGGCGCGACGACTACGCCGACCCGCTCGCCGCGACTGTGACCACAGGTACCACCCGTCCGGTCGAGACCGCGGCGGCGATACGGGGCAAGACTGTCTTCGACGAGGTGCGCGCCGCCACCGCCGCGCAGAACGAGAATCTGGCCGCGGCTGTCGCGCGGGACGACGACGAGCTCGCGCGCGCCCGCAGCCTGCGCAACGCGGTGCTGATCGGCATGATCGCCGCCTTCCTGCTGATCGGCGTCGTGGTGACCGTGCTGGTCCGGCGGCTGGTCGCGCGCCCGCTCGGCTACCTCACCGAGTCGTCGAGGCGGGTGGCGGACGGCGAATTCGATCACCACATCGACGCGCACGGTCCCGCCGATCTCGCCCTGGTCGCCGAGGCCGTCGAGGACATGCGGCGCCGGATCGTCGCCGAGCTCGGCGCGTCACGGGCCAAGGAGGCACTGCTCCAGCAGCAGAAGGCGGAGCTCGACCTGCACGCGGAGGAGCTGCGCCGTTCGAATGCCGAACTGGAACAGTTCGCCTACGTCGCCTCGCACGACCTGCAGGAGCCGCTGCGCAAGGTGGCCTCGTTCTGCCAGCTGCTGGAGAAGCGCTACGGCTCGGAACTCGACGAGCGCGGCAAGCAGTACATCGACTTCGCGGTGGACGGAGCCAAGCGCATGCAGGTGCTGATCAACGACCTGCTGACGTTCTCTCGCGTCGGCCGGACGAGCGAAGGCATCGAGCCGACCCGGCTCGACCAGTCGTTGACCAAGGCGCTGACCAACCTGTCGGCGGCGATCGAGGACACCGGCGCCACCGTGGAACTGCCGGACGAACTGCCCGAGATCCTCGGCGATCCGACCCTGTTGACGATGGTGTGGCAGAACCTCGTCGCCAACGCCATCAAGTTCCGCAGGCCCGATGTCGCGCCGGTCGTGCGCGTCGAGTGCGAGCGCGTCGCGAATCAGTCCGGGGATTGGCAGTTCTCGGTGACCGACAACGGCATCGGCATCGCGCCGGAATTCGCCGAGAAGGTGTTCGTCATCTTCCAGCGGTTACACGGTCGTGACGAATACAGCGGTACCGGAATCGGTTTGGCGATCTGCAAGAAGATCGTCGAATACCACGGCGGCAGGATCTGGATCGATACCGATCATCGCGACGGCGCCCGCTTCTGCTTCACTCTCCAGGCCGTCGATCCCGCAGTGCACAGCACGGATTCCCACACCGAACCTGAAGGAGCAAGAGTATGACCGTTCCCGGCCAGCCGATCGATATCCTGCTCGTCGAGGACGATCCCGGCGACGAATTGATGACGCGTGAGGCGTTCGAGGACAACAAGATCGGCAACACGCTGCACGTCGCGCACGACGGGCAGGAGGCGCTCGACTTCCTGTACCGGCAGGGCGAGTACGCGGACGCGCCGCGCCCCGATCTGATCCTGCTCGACCTGAACCTGCCGAAGTACGACGGCAGGCAGGTGCTGGAGAAGATCAAGGCCGATCCGGAGCTGACCCACATTCCGGTCGTGGTGCTGACCACGTCAGCCGCCGAAGAGGACATCCTGCGCAGTTACAAGCTGCACGCCAACGCGTACGTGACCAAGCCGGTGGATCTCGACCAGTTCGTGGCCGCGATCAAGCAGATCGACGAGTTCTTCGTGCAGGTGGTCCGTTTGCCGCGGCAGAGCTAGGCGTACCTCCGCCTCTCGCTCCGGCCATGCGGGCGTTCGACGGACTTCGTCCGGCAGCGCCTGCCGGGCGCGGTCAGCTCGCGGCGCTGCTCTCGTCCGCGGCGAGCGCGGCGTGGAGCGAGGGAAACACCAAAAGCAGCTCGTCCAGCGCGGTCAGTTCGATCGGGCGGCGCACCGCGTCGGAGGCGACGACGCGCAGCCGTCGCGACTGCGCGTCCGAGGCGACGAGCAGCACGCTGAGCCCCGCCGAACCGAGGAAGCCGACCTCGAGCATGTCGACAACCAGCGCCCTTCCGCCGCGCTGCGCTTGCTCGAGCGCTTCCTCCAGGGCGGCTTGCAGCTGTGGCGCGGACGCCATGTCGACCTCGCCGTGCACGGTAACGACATCGACGCCGTCGTGCTCGCGCACCCGTACGTCGAGAACCTTGGACGCGCTCTCGCCGCTCACCGCCGACCTCCCAGCTCGCAATTCGGCACTTTCCACCTCGGTAGCATCGAGCCCCGTCACGCAGGGCGGCGAGGCTGTGGGCGATCCCTTTCGTCAACGTACCCGATCGGAACATTCGTAATCGCGGGCGGCGAAACGAAGGGCCCGGCAACACCATCGATGGCCCGGCCGCGCCGAATTCCGCTTGCGCGGTGATCGAATGGGTATTGCTGTGGGCGAGTAGGCAATCGACATCGACGTCGCACGGACGTCGTCGACCGTCGGGAGACCCCGCAGGGAGGCATCGAGGTGACAATGTCGCGCTCGCTTCGGATCCGAACGCCGCCGAGACCTTTGGAGCTGGACTTTCCGGCAACCGCCGATCGATTGGCCGAGGTCAGGCACGCCGTTCAGCAGTGGCTGGAGCAGTGCGGCATCGGCTCCGACCGTAGCTACGATGTGTTGCTCGCGATCGGGGAGGCGTGCGCCAACGCGGTCGAGCACGGGCATCGCGGCGACGGCGGCATCGTGCGCGTGCACGCTTCCTACTCGGATGGCGACCTGCGCATCACGGTCGCCGATCGCGGCTGCTGGAAGCCCCCCGATCCAGGGACGGCGTCCGTGCGGGGGCGAGGTCTTGCGATCATTCGCGCGGTGATTCCCGAGGTGAGCATCACCACCGGAGACAGCGGCACCACCGTGGCGATGCGAATCCCGCCCGCCACCTGAGGTCAGGCGAAGCCGCGGGCCTGGTGCAGGGAGAGCGGCGGGAGGTAGTCGTCGACGAGTTCGCGGCGCCAGCAGGTGCGATCGCGGCGGAGTTCGCGCGGGGAGGTGTAGTGGTACTCGTAGAGGCGGGCGCGGATGTAGCGGGGCGGACTGTCGGGAAACGGGCAGCGGCGCAGCAGGCGCAGGGTGGCCGGGTCGTTCTGGAGCAGACGGACGACGAAAGGCAGCAGCCAGGACGCCGCGTAGCGCGGTGAGATGGCGGCGAACCACATCAGCCAGTCCAGTCGCAGGTGATAGGGCGCGAACTGCCGCGGCCAGTGGCGCGGGTCACCGGGTTTGCCCTTGAATTCGTATTCACGCCAGACGGTCTCGTCGGAGATGCGGGCGTCCGCGGTGCCTTCGATCACCACCTCGTTGCGTATCCGGTCGATGCTGCCGAAGGCGCCGTAGGTGTTGACCAGGTGGTACGGGTTGAACGAGGTGTTCATGCGCTGGTTTCTGGAGCACATGTTGCGCACCGGCCAGTAGCTCATGCCGACCGTCGCCACGGTCAGGACCAGTACCGCGCCCACGAACCAGAGCGGTGGCTCCGGCAGCGTCCGCGCCGCGGGGATGGGCAGCGGGCCGAACACCCAACCGTCCAGCGCCGTGACCGCGAGCAGGATCGTCAGCCAGTTCAGCCAGGCGAAGTTGCCGGAGAGCACCAGCCACAGCTGGGTCACGATGATCAGCGCGGCGGCGATGCTCGCCACCGGTTGCGGCGTGAACAACCCGAACGGCACCACCAGCTGGGCGACGTGATTGGCCGCCACCTCCACCCGGTGCAGCGGCCGCGGCAGGTGATGGAAGAACCAGCTGAGCGGTCCCGGCATCGGCTGGGTCTCGTGGTGGTAGTAGAGGCAGGTCAGATCGCGCCAGCATGGGTCGCCGCGCATCTTGATCAGCCCGGCGCCGAACTCCACCCGGAACAGCAGCCAGCGGGCCAGCAGCAGCACGAGCAGCGGCGGAGCCACGGTGTCGTTGCCGAGGAAGATCGCGAGAAAACCGGTCTCGAGCAGCAGCGATTCCCAGCCGAAGGAGTACCACACCTGGCCGACGTTGACGATCGAGAGGTACAGCCCCCACAGCACCGCCCACAGCGCCATGGCCGCCCACAGCGGCACCAGATCCGCGACCCCCGCGACCAGCGCGGCCGCCAGCGCCACCCCCGCCCACGCGACACCCGCGAAGAACCGGTCCGAATAGTGCAGGTGGAACAAGCTCGGCGTCCGTCGCGGCGAAACCCGCCGCAGGAACCGCGGCGCGGGCAGCATGCCGTGCTCACCGATCAGCGCGCGGAATTGCAGAGCAGCCCCGAGGAAGCCGAGCAGGTACACCACGGCCAACCCACGCTGGAACACCAGCCTGGCCTGCCAGTATTCGGGCGCCGTGAACCACTCCATGCCCGCAACTCCTCGGACCGTGGAAGCCCATCGTCCTTCCTGCGTACCCGCCTGACCAGCGCGAAAACACCCGCCGCCGACGCCAGTCTTCGCAGCCCGTCTTGACGCCTCGCAGGCGGTACAGCCTCTGCGAAGCGTCGACGTCATATGCGAGGTCTGTGCGCCGGTGCGGTGAAACGGGTGCGCACCGCGATGCTGCCCGGCGCGGCGACCACCTGGCCGCGGCGGACCTGACCGCGCTGCACGCCGCGCAGCAGCAGCGCGACATTGTCGCCCGCCTCGGCGAACTCCATGGTCTTGCCGAATGTTTCGACGCCGGTGACCACGGTCGTGAGTACCTCGCCGCCGAGACCGAGCAGCTCGACCCGGTCACCGAGCCGGACCCGGCCGCGCTCGATCGCCCCGGTGACGACCGTTCCGCGCCCGGTGATGGTGAGGACGTTCTCCACCGGAAGCAGGAACGGCGCGTCGGTGTAGCGCACCGGTATCGGCACGTGCGCGTCGATCGCGTCGAGCAGCTCGAGCAGCGCCGCCGTCCAGCGCTCGTCGCCCGCGAGCGCGCGCAGCCCGGAGACCCGCACGATCGGCGCGGTGTCGCCCGGATAGCTCTGGGCCGTGAGCAGTTCGCGGATCTCCAGCTCGATCAGCTCGAGCAGTTCCGGGTCGCCCGCGTCGGCCTTGTTGAGCGCCACCACGATGTGCTCGACGCCGACCTGCCTGGCCAGCAGCACGTGCTCGGCCGTCTGCGGCATCACGCCGTCCTGTGCGGAGACCACCAGGATCGCGCCGTCCAGCTGGGACGCGCCGGTGATCATGTTCTTCACGAAGTCGGCGTGCCCCGGCATGTCGACGTGCGCGTAATGCCTTGTGGCCGTCTCGTATTCGACGTGCGCGATGTTGATCGTGATGCCGCGCATGGCCTCTTCGGGGGCGGTCGATTCGGTCGAACGGCACGAAAGCGCCGCCGCCCCGCTCGGCGAGCACCTTGGTGATCGCGGCGGTCAGCGTGGTCTTGCCGTGGTCGACGTGCCCCATGGTGCCGATGTTCAGGTGCGGCTTGGTGCGGACGTAGCTGTGCTTCGACATGTGTTGTTCCTCGGTTTCCGGGCGAGCGCCCGAATGTCATTGGGGACCTCTCCGACGGGGGCACCTTCCCCGTCGGAGGTCCCGGGACATCCCGGGGAAGGTCAGCGTCGGGCGCCGTCGAACAGCGCGGCCACTGCCGCCGCTGCCATGGCAGCCGCCATCGCGCCCGCGACCGCGGGCTCCAGGACGATGGCGAGCCGGAACATGACAAGCACGGTACGGCGGCGACGGTGCTGCCGCGAGCGATTTTTCGCGGCGATGAGTTTCGCGAGCCGGTCCCGTCTGCATGTGTGAGATGCTCCGGAAGCTCCGGGCACAGCCAGACAAGCGAGGTCACACAATGGGCAAGGTCGTCGTCTCCGAATTCGTTTCCGCCGACGGGATCATCGAGAATCCCGCCTGGACGTTCCCGTTCTGGAACGACAGCATCGCGAACTTCAAGAGCCGCGAGGTGTTCGACGCCGACGCGCTGCTGCTCGGCCGCACGACCTACGAGGGCTTCGCCGCGGCCTGGCCGGACCACCCCGAGGAGGGCGAGTACAAGGTCCGGATGAACAGCATGCCCAAGCACGTCGCCACCACCTCGCTCACCGAGCTGGCATGGAATGCCGACCGCATCGAGGGCGATGTCGCCGAGGGCGTGGCCAAGCTGCGCGCCGAGCGGAATCTGCTGGTCTTCGGCAGCGGCAACCTGATCAACACGCTGCGCGCCAACCACCTCGTCGACGAGTACCGGCTGGTGATCTACCCGGTGCTGCTCGGCAAGGGCCAGCGGCTGTTCGACGACGTCGAGGCCGAGGACACCATGGAGCTGGCCGACTCCGAGGTCCTGGGCAACGGCGTTATCCTGGCGACCTACAAGGTCACCGCCCACAGCGTGGTGCGTCCTTCGTTCGACTGACCCTGCACACATGACGAGGGCGGGACGGCCTTGGGGTGCCGCCCCGCCCTGATCGGTTTCGCGCGGGTGGGTTTCGCGCTACAGCGCTGTTTCGTTTCGCGCTACAGCGCGGTGGACCGGAAGCCGCGCAGTCGCAGGCTGTTGCTGACGACGAACACCGAGGAGAACGCCATCGCCGCCCCGGCGAGCATCGGGTTGAGCAGGCCCGCCATGGCCAGCGGGATCGCGGCCACGTTGTAGGCGAAGGCCCAGAACAGGTTGCCCTTGATGGTGCCGAGTGTCTTGCGGGACAACCGGATCGCGTCCGCGGCGGCGCGCAGGTCGCCGCGCACCAGGGTCAGATCGCTCGCCTCGATGGCGACGTCGGTGCCGGTGCCCATGGCCAGACCGAGATCGGCCTTGGCCAGCGCCGCGGCGTCGTTGACGCCGTCGCCGACCATCGCGACCACCTTGCCCTCGGACTGCAACCGCTCCACGGTCGCGACCTTGTCCTGCGGCAGCACCTCGGCGATCACCTCGTCGATGCCGACCTGATCGGCGATGGCCTTCGCCGCCGCCTTGTTGTCGCCGGTCAGCATGATCGGGGTGAGACCGAGCGCCTTCAGCTGCGAGATCGCCTCGGCCGAGGTCGGTTTCACCGCGTCGGCCACCACGAGCACGCCACGCGCCTTGCCGTCCCAGCCGACCGCGACCGCGGTCTTGCCCTCGGATTCGGCCGCGTGCATGGCCCGCTCCAGCTCGGCATCGAGGCGCTGCGACCAGTCGGCCAGCAGCCGGGCCCGGCCGACGATCACCGCGTGCCCGTCCACCACGCCCTGCACACCGAGACCCTCGATATTGGCGAACTCCTCGATCGGCGCGAGCTCGCCGACCTTCTCGCGGGCGCCCTTGGCGATCGCCTGCGCGATCGGGTGCTCCGACGAATCCTCCAGCGCCCCGGCCAGAGCCAGTACTTCGCCCACGTCCTCGCCGTCGGCGGCGATCACGTCGAGCAGGGTCATCTTGCCGGTGGTGACGGTGCCGGTCTTGTCCAGCACGACGGTGTCCACCCGGCGGGTCGACTCGAGCACTTCGGGACCCTTGATCAGGATTCCGAGCTGCGCGCCGCGTCCGGTGCCGACCATCAGCGCGGTCGGGGTGGCCAGGCCGAGGGCGCACGGGCAGGCGATGATCAGCACCGCGACCGCGGCGGTGAACGCCGCCGCGACGGAACCGCCGGTGCCGAGCCAGAATCCGAGCGTCGCGACCGCGAGCGCGATCACCACCGGTACGAAGATCCCGGAGATCTTGTCGGCCAGCCGCTGCGCCTGCGCCTTGCCGGTCTGCGCGTCCTCGACGAGCTTCGCCATCTGCGCGAGCTGGGTGTCGGCCCCGATCCTGGTGGCGCGCACCACGAGCCTGCCGCCGACGTTGACCGTCGCGCCGACCACGGCGTCGTCCTTGCCGACCTCGACCGGCACCGATTCGCCGGTGAGCATCGAGGCGTCGACCGCGGAGGAACCTTCGACGATCACGCCGTCGGTGGCGATCTTCTCGCCGGGGCGGACCACGAATTCGTCACCCACACCGAGCTGTTCGATCGGAATCCGCCGCTCGACGAGGTCTCCATGGCGGCGCTCCCGGGGCCCTGCGTGGTTACGCTCGCTGCCTCCTCCGGGCCCGTCGCTCGCGCCGCGACGAACCACCGACACTTCCTTGGCGCCGAGCTCGAGCAGGGCGCGCAATGCCGCACCGGCCCGCCGCTTGGACCTGGCCTCGAAGAAGCGCCCGGCCAGGATGAACGTGGTGACGCCCGCCGCGGCCTCCAGATAGATGTTCCCGGTGCCGTCCATCCGCGAAATCGTGAACTCGAACGGGTGGGTCATGCCCGGCGTGCCCGCGGTGCCCCAGAACAGCGCGTACAGCGACCAGCCGAGCGCGGCGAGGGTGCCCATCGACACCAGGGTGTCCATGGTGGCGGTGCCGTGCCACAGGTTGGTCCATGCCGCGCGGTGGAACGGCAGCGCGCCCCAGACCACGACCGGGGCGGCCAGTGTCAGCGAGAGCCACTGCCAGTTGGTGAACTGCAAAGCGGGGATCATCGCCATGGCGATCACCGGAACGGTCAGCACCAGTGAGACGAGCAGCCGGGTCCGCAGGGCAGCGGTCGGATCCGCCTCGGCGGCAGCGTCTTCCGACGCGTCCGCGGCGGGAACCTGCGGCGCGGGCAGTGCGGCGGTGTAGCCGGCCTGCTCGACGGTGGCGATCAGGTCCTCCGGGGAGATGTCACCGGTGAAGTCGACCCGCGCCTTCTCGGTCGCGTAGTTGACGGTGGCGGTGACGCCGTCCAGCTTGTTGAGCTTCTTCTCGATGCGGTTGGCGCACGACGCGCAGGTCATGCCGCCGATCACCAATTCGACCTGGCCGGTGGCAGGTGATTGCGTCGTGGTCGTCATCGGAATTCCTTTCTGTGCGGCAAGGGGGTGATCAGTGGCCGTGGCCGGTGTTCGCGCCGTGCTCGGCCTGCTCTGCGGTCTGCGCGTCGCCCGACGGTACCGAGACCGTGAACTCGGCGGTGCGCACCACCCCTTCGTGCTGGAAATCGAGGAACAGGCGGTAGTCGCCAGCGCTCGGCGCCGTCATGGCGAAAGTGATGCCGGGACCCGCGGGCGTGACGCCGTCGCCGGGGTGGCCCTCCGGATGAACGTGCAGGTAGGCGAGGTCGGCGGCGCGCAGCGCGACCAGGTGGCCGTACGCGCCGAGGTAGGGCTGCAAATCGGTGACCGGCTTGCCGTCCTTGCTAACCGAAAGCGTCACCTGGGCGGACCGGCCCGGGGTGATCGCGCCGTCCAGGCTGACGGTATAGCCGTTCACCGTGGCGGTGCGCGCCGCGACCGGCAGCGGCCGCGGGTCGTAGGCGCCCGCGACGCGCAGGTCGGCTCCGAGTGTCAGGTTCTCGCCGCCGTCGGGAGTGAAGTCGGCGAAGACGCGGTAGTCGCCCGCGCGGGTGAGGTCGAGGGGGACGCTCCAGGTGCCTTTGCCGTCCAGTACCGGGTGCACGTGCTGGAAGGCGGACATGTCCCGGCGGACCACGATCAGGTGCAGGTCCTTGTCGTGGCTGCGGACGTAGCGGGTGACCGGTGCGCCCTGCTGATCCAGGATGCGGAACCGCAGCCGCGTGTTGGGGGCCGCTGCGGTCTGCGGGGTATCCAGGCTCAGGGTGTAGCCGCCGGAGGTGACCAGCAGACCGCCGGGCGGTTCCTCCGTGCCGGACCCGGTCGCGGGTCCGGTCGCGGGGGTGTCGTGGGCGGGGGTATCGGCGGGTTCCGGGCCGAGCGCCGCTCCGGTCGCGAGCGCGATGCCGAAGACCGCCGCGAGTCCGAGGGTGAAGCCGGCGAACTTGGTTGTCGCGTTCATCGGGGCTCCGTTTCCGGGTTGTCGTTGTGCTCGGGCTCTACCATACCCCCCTAGGGTATTTTGTCAAACCCGTTCGGGTACCGGCTCCGGCGCTGATGTCCGCATGGTGACGGCGGCGATGCCCGCTCCGGCGAGCGCGATCACCGCCGCGCCCAGGAAGGCGGCCGAGAAACCGCTGGTCAGCTCGGGGATATCCGTCACCTGATCGGCGCCGAACGCGGCGGCGACGGCCGTCATAGCGGCCAGGCCGACGGCCGAGCCCACCTGGTAGCTGACATTGACGATGCCCGAGGCGAGGCCGCCCTCCTCCGGGCGAGCCGCCGAGATAGCGGTACCCAGCGAGGGTATGAAGGCCAGCGACATGCCGCCTGCGGCCACCAGTGAGGCGGGCAGCACGTCGACCCAGAAGTTCCCGGTGGGCCGCACCAGCGACATGATGCCGAGGCCGAGACCGAGCACGAGCAGGCCGGTGACGATCATCGGCTTGGCTCCGAAGCGCTGCATGGCGCGCGGGGCGAGCACGATCATGCCGAGCATGATCAGCGTGGTCATCGGCAACAGCGCCGCGCCCGACGGGAACGCGCTGTAGCCGAGCACCTGCTGTAGGTAGAGGTTCAGGAAGAACCACATCGGCACCCACGCCGCGCCGAGCAGCAGCTGAGCGATATTCGCCGCGGCCAGATTCGGCGCGCGGAAGATGCCGAGGCGCATCAGCGGCTCGCGGCGGCGTGACTGGACGACGACGAAGCCGGCGAGCAGCGCGGCCGCGATGGCGAGTACGCCCCAGGTCTGGCCGGAGGCCCACGCGGCTTCCGGCGCGCGGACGATGCCGTAGACGGCGGCGGCGAGACCTGCGGTCACCGTGGCGGCGCCGAGCAGATCGATCGAGCCGGGCCGTGCGGGGGCGCTCGGCATCAGCGCGGGCACGGCGACGAGCGCGAGCAGCGCGATCGGGATGTTGATGTAGAAAACCCAAGGCCAGCTGACATATTCGGTGATGACGCCGCCGAGGAAGACGCCCGCGGTACCGCCGGCGGGCGCCGCCGCGCCGTAGACGGCCAGCGCCTTCGTCAGCTCCTGCGGCGAGGAGCCGAAGAGCGTCATCAGCAGCGTCAGCGCCGAGGGTGCGATGAGCGCGGCGCCGCCGCCCTGGACGGCCCGGCCGATCAGCTCGGTGGCTACATTGCCCGCCGCTCCGGCGATCACGGAGCCGACCAGCAGCGTCAGCCAGCCCGCGGCGAACACCCGGCGCGCGCCGAGCAGATCGGACAGCCGGCCGCCGAGCAGCAGCAGGCCGCCGAAGGCGACCACGTACGCGTTGAACACCCAGGTCAGGTTCTCTTGGGAGAAGCCGAGTTCGGCCTGCATTTTCGGCAGCGCGATGCCGATGATCGAGGTGTCCATGATGACCATGAATTGCGCGGCGGCGATCACCGCGAGCGCCCACCACCTGCGGGTGCTGGGCGCGGTCTGCTTAGTCATGACATTTCCATCCTTTCCGGAGCGAGGTTCTCGCTGCGGTCGGTACCATACCCCCCTAAGGTATCGGAATGTCAAGATGGAAGTAGCGTGAAATCGCGGTCGGTGGAGGAGGTCTCGATGATGGGATGGCGGGCGCTGTGTGCGGTCGGCTCACGGTCGCCGCGTGCATCGCCCGCCGTTCGGTGGGGTGCGGGATCGGCTCGAGATCAATCGCGGTAGGCGACTCGGGCCACGGCCGGGGCGGACACCACCTGGATCTCGGCTTCGGGTGCGGTGCGCACGTGCAGGAAGCCGCCCTCGATGCGGATCTGCACGTCCTCGATCCGCCGCACCGGTTGGCCGGTCCGGTCGAGCAGCGAGTAGCCCTCGACGAGTTCGACGCTGGTCGCGGTACGCCAAGTGGTGTTCATGGTGGTTCCTTCCGGTGCGGTGGGGGTCGCGGCCGGGAAGTCCAGCTCGGGCTTCGCGACGTGGTTGAAGTAGTTGGACAGCACATTCAGCGCGACGTGGCCGACGGTCTCGGCCAATTCGGCGTCGGTCACGCCGTGGGTGCGGACCTCGGTGAGCAGGGCGTCGTCGACGCGTCCGCGCGAACGCATTACGGCGCGCGCGAAACGCAGCACCGCGTCCGCGTGCGGGTCTGTCGCGCTGCCCGCGCGGGTGGCCGCGATCTCGTCCTCGCTCAAGCCCATTCGCCCGGCGCGCATGGTGTGCGCGGCGACGCAGTAGTCGCAGCCGTTCTCGGCGGCGACCAGCAGCGCCAGCTGTTCGCGGGTGCGTGCGCCCAGCTTGCCGCCGGTCAGTGTGTCGCGCAGGGACAGGTAGCCGCGCAGGGTCGCGGGGCTGTTGGCAAGGGTGGCATAGAGATTCGGCACCCGGCCGAGTTGGCGCTGCACCTCGCCGAGCAGTTCGGCCTGCACGGCATCGGCGCTGTCGGTGGTGAGGATCGGGAGGCGGGACATCGGATCTCCATTGTTCGAACCGAAACGGCACCAATCGGTACCGAATCAGAATGGTACTGATTGGTTCCGTTTTGGTCAAGCATTTCGGTACCGACCGGTGCCGTTCTGCTACGGTGGAGGTATGGCAACCCAGGCCAGGCAGCGTCTGCTCACCACCGCCGAGGATCTCTTCTACGCCGAGGGCGTCCGCGCCGTCGGCGTCGACCGCTTGCTCCAGGAATCCGGCGTCGGCCGCGCCTCCTTCTACCGCCACTTCGCCAGCAAGGACGACCTGGTCGTCGCCGTGCTGGAAGACCGCGACCGCCGCTGGCTGGACTGGCTGCGCGAGTCCGTCGAAGCACGGGCCGCCACACCGGGAGAAGCCCCGCTCGCCGTCTTCGACGCCCTCGCGGAACGGTTCGCCCGCAAAGACTTCCGCGGCTGCGCGTTCATCAACACGATGATCGAGGTGGCCGACCGCGACTCCGCCGCGCACCGGGTGGCGGATCGGCACAAGCGGCGGGTCATCGAGTATCTCGGCGAATTGCTCACGGCGGCGGGGCGGTCCGATGCCGACGAACTGGCATCGGAGTTCGCGCTACTGGTGGACGGCGCGATCGTCACCGCCGTCCGCGAAGGCACGCCCGACGCGGCGGAACGCGCGCGCGCAATCGCACGGCGTCTTTTGAACTGAGTAACGCGCACCAGCCACCGAATCCCGGCTGGATCTACCTCGCAGAGGTTTCATACGCCTCGCAGGCCCTGTATCCGCTGCGAAGCGTGCAAAAGCTCTGCAAGGGGTAGACGCGCCAGCGACCGGCCGAGCTCCTTCAGGAGGAACCCGGCCGGTGAAAGCCCGCTCGATCAGCCGACCTGTGCCCCGTGCAGATTCCGCGCCGTGGGCGAGGTGTCCACCTTCGCCGGATCCGGATACGTACCGAAAAGCCGATCCGCGGTTCCCGAACTGGTCACGGTGAACCAGAAGTGCTCGTTCTTGTAGTGGTGATGCCGGTGATTCTTCCAAACCGCCCGGTACACGGCCCTTTTCGGCTTGTAGTCGGTATGGATCAGGTAGTGCGTCCACTCGTAGCCCAAGCCGAGCACCGTGACGGTGAGCAGGAACGTCAAACCGAGGCCGAGTCGCGGGAACGCCAGGGCAGTGATCGCGAGCAGCGCGATGATGACCACCACCAGCGAACGGGTCGGGATGAAGATCAGCGGGATGTTGCGCGGATCCACATGGTGCTGACGGTGTTTGCGAGCCAGCTCGCTGTCCAGGGAGATCGGGCCGAGGCGCTTGGGCCGCCAGTGCAGCACCATGACGTGCACGACCCACTCGAACGCGGGGAACGCCGCCAGCATCGCCAGCGGCAGCACGGCGTCACCGATCTGCCAGTCGCCCACCAGGATTCGCGCGATAAGCGCTACGGCCAGCGCGGTGCCGATCATCCACGGCGAGGGATGGCGAACGAATTCGCGGAAGGCGCCGCCGAGCGTCAGGCCCCGGCGCAGTTGGGTTTTGGACATCGTTGTCACCTCGGGTGTTGCGTGATCAGTGCCCGCCGAGGGCCTCGATCAGGGCGGTGGTCGCCGGTTCGAGCAGGGCCCGAGCCTTGTCGGCGGCCTTCTTCGGCCGTCCCGCCACGATGGCGGCGGCCAGTTCGCGGTAGCCATCGGCATTGCCCACCTCGGCGGACATGACAGGGGCCAGCGCCGCGAGGGCGGGTTCGTAGGCGGCGCGCAGCATGTTGAACATCAGGCGGAACACGATCGAGTCGGCCGCGTCGACCACGTGATCCCAGAACTCCAGCGCGTGCCGTTGCAGCGCGATCGGATCGGTTTCGGCGGTCAGCGCCGACACGCTGCGCTCGAGATCGGCGCGCACCTGGTCGCGGTCGGCGGCGCCGTCCGTCGCAGCCTTGGACGAACCTGTCGCACCCAGCCGCGCGGCCGCCAGCTCGGCGACCTTCGGCCCGTTGTGCATGCGGACCTCGAGGATGCTGCGCGCGACGGCGGGTTCGAGCATGCCCTCCCTGACCAGCAATCGGGGCAGCACCTCCAGGCCGGCCCCGCGCCGATAGTCGAGCACCGTGGTGGCGTCGCCCTGCCGCACCGCGACCAGTCCCGCCGCGGCCAGGCGTTGCAGCGCCTCGCGCACCGCGGGTCGCGAGACGCCGAGCGCCTCGGCCAGCTGACGTTCGCTCGGCAGCGTCGAGCCGGGAGCGAGTTCACCGCTGAGCACGTCAGCGGCGATCTGCTCGAACACGTCCGCCGACACCGACCTTTTGACCACGGGTTGCAACGCCATGCGTCTACTGTGCGCCTTGCTGGTCAGCTGGTCAAGTGGTCAGACCAATTCGAGCCGCAAAACTTCTCGGCGAGTGCCTGACCGCGACTGCGGCGTACCCGTGGCAGACTGGAAATCCGGGAGGGAGAAACCATGGCAGAACAGCGAAGGCGGGCTTACGCACTACTGATCCGGGCAGGGAGAGTGCTACTGCTGCATCGGGTTTCGAACACCGCCGAGCCCGACATCTGGGAGATCCCCGGCGGCGCCGTCGCCCCGGACGAGACGTCGGCGCAGACCGTCCGCCGCGAGGTCTCCGTGGAAACCGGTCTCGACGTCCTCGTCGCCGACGAGCTGACCCACTTCGTCGACGACGACGTCCACACCATCACGTTCGGGTGCTTCGAGAACGAGATCCGGCCCGAGCTCGAACTCCAGAGGCGCGGTGATTTCGAATGGATGACCTACGCCGAAGCCACCCGCGTCCCGTTACCGTGGTACGTCCGCGAAACCCTTGTGCACGCCGACGCACTCGGCCTGCTCACCTGAGTTCGCCACAGGCGCACCACACGCCCTGACACAGGCGGCGAATCGTGTCAGCCTCGCAGACCCGTCACACGCCTCGCGGACCTTGCGGGGCCTGCGAAGCGGGAAAACAGTTCTGGAGGACTAGCTCGGGTCGGACCCGCGAATGGCGGCGAGCCAGGTGGCGGTGGCGGCGGCCACGCAGAGCGCGCCGGTGAAGGTGAGCAGGGCGCCGCCGTCGATGTAGATCCACAGGAGCGCTGCGAAGGGCGCGGCCACAGCGGACTGAACGTCGAACAGCAGGCGGCGGGTCGGCCGGGTGGCGGTCGCGGCGAGCAGCGATGCGTCGGGATCGGGCCGGGTCGGATTGTCGACGAGACGGCCGGGCGGTTCGGTGTCGCGCGCGCCGCCCGAGGGGTACAGGCGCAGGTCCCCCGTGTGGATGACGCGCCCGCTCCTGGCCTCGGTCTCGGTCATGGTCAGCAGCGCGGGATCGAAATAGACAGGCAGCCATCGCCGCGAATCGCCGGGCCCGGTCACCTCCAACCAGGACCTGCTCACCAACCGGTGCTGTTGCCGAATCCGAGCGACCCGCGCCGCCCCCGCATCCGGTAACCCGTTCGGAAGCCTGCCGAACGCCGTGGCCAGGCGAATCCCGGTGTAGCCGAGGATCGCCAGCGCCACCGTCGCCAGCGCCGCCGACTGATCGACGCTGGCGAACGGCGCCCACGCGGCACAGACCGCGAGGGCGCCGAGCGTGACGCCGATCGGGTAGGCCAGCGGGTGGCCTCCGAAACTCACTTCAGGAAGCCGACTTTGGTGAAGTCGGGCGTCGCGAGGCCGAACGCGCCGTAGTTGGCGAGGTTGTCGCGCGCCGCGTAGGTGCCCGAAGCCTGGTTCAGCGGAACCGAATAGCCCTCGGCGAAGATCATCTGATCGCACTGGTTGGCCAGTTCGATCGCCTTGTCGGGATCCAGCTCCGCGATGGTCTTGTCGATCATGGCGTTCAGCTCGGGCGACCCGATGCGGGCCTTGTTGCCCATCAAGTTGTTCGGGTCGTAGTAGTAGATCTGCTGCAGTGCGCCGAGCGGTAGCGCGCTACCGCCCCAGCTGAACTGGGCGATGTCGAAGTTCCCCGGATCGATCACGTCCTTGAACAGGCCGGTGCCCGGCACGGTCTGGATGGTCAGCTTCGCGCCGACGGCGGCCAAATTCTGCTGCACGATCTGCGCGGTCTGCACCCAGGCGTCCTGCTGGTACATCACATCGCGGATCTCCAGCCTGCGGCCGTTCTTCTCGCGCACATCGCCGTTGAGCTTCCAGCCGAGCTCATCCAGCATCCTGGCCGCCTCGGCCGGGTCGTAGGCGATCGGCGCCGCGTTGTCCTGGTAGCCCTTCTGGCCCGCCATGAAGATGTGGTTGTTCAGCGGCTTGGGGTCGTCCACCACGCCGTGCTGCGACGCGGTCACGATGCCCTGCCGGTCGATGGCCTTGGAGATGGCGATCCGCAGCTGCGGGTCTTCCAGCAGCGAGCCGGGCGCGCCGTTGAAGGTCAGGTGCGACCAGCTCGGCTCCGGCGTGCGCCGGATGACCACGTTCGCCGCGTTGCGAGCGGCCGTCACGTTCTCGATGCCCGACATGTAGGCGATGTCGAGCTCGTTGTTCTGGATCGCGGGCAGCCAGGCGCTGTGGTCGAGCACGCTGAACGTGATGGTGTCCAGCTTCGGAGTGTCGCCCCACCACTTCGGGTTGCGGCTCAGGGTGATGCGCTGCTGCGCGCGGTCGATGTTGCTGATCACGAACGGGCCCGCGCTGAGCGTCAGACCATCCCGGTTGGCGGTGTTGAACGCTTCGGGAGACCCCGTGACCGACTTCGGGTAGAGCGGGCCGAACTGGCCGCGCCATTCGCCGTACGGCTGGGCGAAGGTGACGATCGCCTGCCGGTCGTCGACACCGCGCTCGACCTTCTCCACCCGGTCGAAGCCGCTGAGCGCGGCGATCAGGTACGCGTCGTCCTTACCGCTGAGCGCGTTGGCCTGGGAGCGCAGGTCCTCCCAGGTGATCGGGCTGCCGTCGGACCACACCGCTTTCGGGTTGATCGTGTAGGTGACCTGCTGCGGACTGGTGTTGGTGAGCTGCACGTCGGTGAAGAAGTTGTGGTCCACCGAGAGCTCGCCCGCCGCGTTGCTGACGAACGGTGTCGGCATGGTCGGGCCCGCCACCAGTCCGCCGCTCTCGGTATTGCCGTCCACATGGAGCACGTTGAAGTTCTCCGGGAACGAGCTCAGCACCAGCCGAAGGTTCCCGCCGTCGCGCAGCTGGCTCGGGTCCACCGGATTGATGTCGTTGGTGCTGCCGATCGTGCTCGTACCCGGCGTGACGCTCCCGCTGTCGGAACAACCGGTCAGGATCAGGCCGAGTGCGGCGAGCGGCGCCGCCAATCGGATGGTCAAGGATCGTGTCCGCATAGAGCTGGTCCTTCCACATCTGTCGACGCCCGATCGGTGATACCGCGTCATGTCGACGCGGTATCACGTCACTTCACGAAGCCGACTTTAGTTGCGTCGAAGGAGGCCAGCCCGAACGCGCCGTAATTGGCCAGGTTCTCGCGCACCGCGACGGTGCCCGCCGACTGCACGATCGGCACCGAGTGGCCGATGTCGAAGATCATCTTGTCGGCCCGGTTGGCCAGCTCGATGGCCTTGTCCGGATCGAGCTCGGAGATCGTCTCCTCGATCAGCGCGTTCAGTTCGGGGCTGCCGACGCGGCCCTTGTTGCTCAGCCGGTTGTTCGGGTCGTAGGCGTAGATCTGCGGCAGCGCGCCGAGCGGGAGAATGCCGCCGGACCAGGTGAACTGGCAGATCTCGAAGTTGCCCGGATCGATCACGTCGGTGAAAAGGCCGTTGCCCGGGTAGGTTTGGATGATCATCTTCACGCCGATGGCGGCCAGGTTCTGCTGGGCGATCTGGGCCATCTGAACCCAGGTGTCCTGCTGGTACATCACATTGCGCAGTTCCAGCTTGCGGCCGTCCTTCTCGCGCACGTCGCCGTTGAGCTTCCAGCCCAGCTCGTCGAGCATCCGAGCGGCGCCGGCGGGGTCGTAGGCGATGGCGGCGGCGTTGTCCTGGTAGCCCTTCTGGCCGTTCAGGTAGACGTGGTTGTTCAGCGGCTTGGGGTTGTCGACGATGCCGTTCTGCGTCGCGGTGGCGATGCCCTGCCGGTCGATGGCCTTGGCGATCGCGACGCGCAGCCGCGCGTCCTCGAGCAGCGAGCCGGGCGCGCCGTTGAAGGTGAAGTGCGAGAAGCGCGGCGCGGCGGCGCGGCGCACCCGGATGCCCGGCGAGTTGGTCGCGGTCTTCACCTCGTCGATGCCGGATACGGACGCGTAGTCGAGCTCGTTGTTCTGCAGCGCGGAGATGCGCGCGGAGTAGTCGAGCACGCTGAAGGTGACGGTGTCGAGCTTCGGGGTGTCACCCCACCACTTCGGGTTGCGCTTCAGCACGATGCGCTGCTGAGCGCGGTCGATCGAGTCGATCAGGAACGGACCCGACGAGATCGGCAGACTGTTGCGCGCCCAGTTCTCGAAGGACTCGGGCGATTCGGTGGACGCCTTCGGGTAGAGCGGGTTGAACAGCCCCTGCCATTCGGCGTAGTGCTGGCCGAAGGTGACGATCGCCTGCCGGTCGTCGACGCCGCGCTCCACCTTCTCGACCCGGCTGTAGCCCTGGGTCGCGCGCACCTGGTACGCCGTGTTCCGGCCGCTCAGCGCGTTCACCTGGGAGCGCAGGTCCTCCCAGGTGATCGGGCTGCCGTCGGACCAGACGGCCTTCGGGTTGATGGTGTAGGTGATCTGCTGTGGTTCGGTGTTGGTCAGCTCGATACGGGTGAAGTAATTGGAATCGGTCGTGAGTTCACCAGCCGCGTCAGAACTCAAAGTGCCGGGCAGCATCCACTCGACGACGTCACCGACGTCGCCCGAGGCGTCCACGTGCGAGGAGTTGAAGGTCTCCGGGAAGCTGGTCAGCGCCAAACGCAGATTGCCGCCTTCGCGCAACTCGCTGGGGTCGCGGGGGTTGATGTCGTTGCTCGTGCCGATCGAACTGGAGCCGGACTGCACGGAGGCGTCCGCTCCGCAGCCCGCCAGCAGCAGTGCGACGGCCAGCGCGGGCGCGGCGATCCCGAGGCCGAGCCGACGACGAGAAGAGAGTGCTGCGGTCATTTCACGAATCCGATCTTGGTGTAGTCGTAGGACGCCAGGCCGGGCGAGCCGAAGTTGGCCACCTCGGCGCGGACGCCCCAGCTGCCGTCCGACTGGGTGAGCGGCAGCGAGTGCCCCTCCTCGAAAACTTTGCGGTCCACCTCGTTGGCCAGCTCGATGGCCTTCGCGGGATCGAGCTCGCGCAGGGTGCGCTCGATGAGCGCGTTCAGTTCCGGCGAGCCGATGCGCCCGAAGTTGCCCTGCAGGTCGTTCGGGTCGTAGTAGTAGATCTGCCGAATACTGCTGAGCGGGAACGCGTCACCCTGGAAAACGAACTGGGCGGCGTCGAAATCGCCCGGCTGGATGACGTCGGTGAAGTAGCCCGCGCCCGGTTTGGTGTCGATGACGAGCCCGACGCCGATGCGCGCCAGATTCTGCTGGATGATCTGCGCGATCTGCACCCACAGCGCGTCGTTGTACATCACGTCGCGGATGATCAGCTTGCGCCCGTCCTTCTCCCGGACGTCGCCGTTGAGCTTCCAGCCGAGCGCGTCGAGTTCGCGCGCCGCCGCTTCGGGATCGTAAGGCAGGCTGTTGTCCTGGTAGCCGTGCTGCCCTTGCAGATAGACGTGGTTGTTCAGCGGCTTGGGGCTCTCGACCAAGCCGTGCTGGGTTGCGGTGGCGATGCCCTGGCGATCGATCGCCTTCGAAATGGCCACGCGCACCGCGGGATCGGCGAGGATCGAGCCGGGGGCGCCGTTGAAGGTGATGTGTCGCCAGCGGTTGCCCGGCGCCCTGCGCACCTCGAGACCGCCGGTGCCACGCACGTTCTTCACGTCGTCGATCGAATTGAGCAGTACCGCGTCGATCTCGTTGTTCTGCAGGGCGGCGACCCAGGCGCTGCGATCCAGCACCGAGTAGGTGATGGTGTCCAGCTTGGGGCGCTCGCCCCACCAGTTCGGGTTGCGGCCCAACACGATTCGGCCCTGACCGCGGTCGGTGGACTGCACAAGGAACGGTCCCGCAGTCGGACCCATCGCGTCGGCCAGGCTGTGGTTGAACGCGTCGGGGTCCTGCGTCACCGATTTCGGGAACAGCGCGGCGTTGCCTGCGAACTGGCCGCGCCATTCGGCGTAGGGGTGGCTGAACGTGAGGACGGCCTGGCGGTCGTCGACGCCGCGCTCGACCTTGTCCACGAACTCGAAACCGTTGGTGATGGCGATCAGGAACCGCTTGTCCCTGCCGCTCAGCGCGTTCGCCTGGGAACGGAAATCCTCCCAGGTGATCGGGGTGCCGTCGGACCAGACGGCCTTCGGATTGATGGTGTAGGTGACCTGCTGCGGATCGGTGCCGGTCAGCGCGACATCGGCGAAATAGTCGTGGTTGATCGACAATTCGCCCGCGGCGTCGGTGTCGAACGCGCGCGGCATCATCGGGCGCTCGATGTCGGCGATCTCGCCTTCGTTCCCGTCGTTGGACAGGGTGTTCCAGTTCGCCGGGTACGAGGTGGTCGCCAACCGGAGATTGCCGCCTTCGCGGACCTCTTCGCGGGGTTTGGGATTGATTTCGCTTGTGGTGCCGAGCGCGTCGGACAGGCCGGCGGCCGAATCGTCGTCGGCTGTGCCGCACCCGGCGGCGATCAGCCCGACCGCCACCGCGCCCGCGACCCAGCGCATTCCCTTCGATCGGATCCGCATGCTGCCCTCCTGACTATCGGCTGACCACAGGCATGGGCACCGCGTCGATCAGCCTGCGGGTGTACTCGTGCGCGGGGTTGGCGAAAATCTGCTCGGCCGGACCGGATTCGACGATCTTGCCGCGGTACATCACCGCGATGTGGTGGGCCAGGTTGCGCACCACCGACAGATCGTGCGAGACGAACAGATACGACAGGCCGCGCTCGGTCTGCAGGTCGCGCAGCAGGTTCAGCACACCGGCCTGGATCGAGACGTCCAGCGAGGACACCGGCTCGTCGAGCACGAGCAGCTCGGGATCGAGCGCGAGGGCGCGCGCGATGCTGATGCGTTGTTTCTGCCCGCCGGAGAAATCGGCGGGATAGCGGTCTGCGTGTTCGGGACGCAAGCCGACCTGCTCGAGCAGTTCCGGCACCCGGCGGGCGATCTCGGCGCGCGAGCGGCCGTCGATGCGCAGCGGTTGGGCCAGCGCGTCGAAGATCGGCAGGCGCGGGTCGAGCGACGCGGTCGGATCCTGGAAGACGATCTGCATCGTGCGCCGGATCTCGCGCCGCTCGGCCTTGGTCAGGGTGGACACGTCGCGGCCCATGATCTCGATGGTGCCCGACTGCGGCTGCACCAGGTCGAGAATCTGGGTGAGCGTGGTGGACTTTCCCGATCCCGACTCGCCGACCAGCGCCAGCGTTCGTCCCGCTGGCACCTCGAAGCTGATGCCGTCGACGGCGCGCACCTCGCCCTTGCGGCGCTGGAACACCACGCCCGAGGTGATCGGGAAGGTCTTGACCAGGTCGGTGACCCGGAGCACCACGCCCTTGCCGGTCTCGGGCTCGGCTGCGGGCTCCTCGATCTCGGAGCGGTACGCCTCGAACAGCCCGTCCGTGCCGACCTCCTCGGTGCGGATGCAGGCGGCGGCGTGGCCGGTGCCGGTCGGCTCCAGCGGCGGCTCGGCGGCGCGGCACTGCTCGATCGAGATCGGGCAGCGCGGCGCGAACGAGCAGCCTGGCGGCAGCGCGTGCATGGCGGGCGGCGCGCCGACGATCGGGATGAGCGGCCTGCGCGCTGGCCCGTCCATGCGCGGGATCGAGCCGAGCAGCCCGACCGTGTACGGCATCCGCGGCGCGTTGAAAAGTTCGCTCGCCGTGGCGGTTTCGACGATGCGACCCGCGTACATCACCGCGACCCGGTCGGCCAGCGTCGCGGCGATGCCCATGTCGTGGGTGATCATGATGACGCCCGCGCCGGTGATGTCACGCGCCTTGCGCAGCAGATTCAGGATCTGCTTCTGCACGGTGACGTCCAGCGCGGTGGTCGGCTCGTCGCAGATGATCAGCGCCGGATCGTTGGCGATGGCCATCGCGATCACCACGCGCTGGCGCATACCGCCGGAGAACTCGTGCGGGAAGGCCTTGGCGCGCGTCCTCGCGTCATCGATGCCGACCAGTTCCAGCAGCTCGACCGCCTTCTCGGCGGCTTCCTTCCTGCTGTGGGCGCCGTGCGCGAGCAGCGCCTCGGCGATCTGATCGCCGACCCGGTACACCGGAGTGAGCGCGGAGAGCGGGTCCTGGAAGACCATGCTGATCGAGCTGCCGCGCAACCGCGACATCTCCCGATCGGCCAGCCCCAGCAGTTCGCGCCCGCGCAGCCGGATGGACCCGTTGACCCGCGCCTGCTCGGGGAGCAGACCCATCACCGCCAGCGACGACACCGACTTGCCCGAACCCGATTCGCCGACGATGGCGAGCACCTCGCCGTCTGCGACGCTGTAGTTCACCCCGCGCACGGCGTCGATGCGGCCCTCCTCGCTGGGGAAGGAGACTCGCAGATCGGAGACCTCCAAGAGGGGGGCGGTGGAATTGGCGGTCATGCCTCAGCCTTCTTTGCCTTCTTGCGCGACCGAGCCCGCTTGGCGCTCGGGTCGAACGCGTCGCGCAAACCGTCACCGACCAGGTTCGCGCACAGCACGGTGACGATCAGCAGGCCACCGGAGAACAGGAACAGCCACGGATAGGTCAGCGCGGACTTGGTTCCCGCCGCGATCAGTGAGCCGAGCGAGACGTCCGGCGGCTGCACGCCGAAACCGAGGAAGCTCAGTCCCGTTTCGGCCATGATCGCCGCGCCGACGGTGAGCGTGGTGTCGATGATCAGGATCGACGCGATGTTGGGCACGATGTGGCTGACGATGACGGTGTGCGTCGGCGCGCCCATGTACCGTGCGGCCCTGACGAATTCGCGATCACGCAGGCTCAGCGTCAGACCGCGCACGATGCGCGCGCTGATCATCCAGCCGAACACCGCGAGCAGCACGATGAGCAGCGCGATCGAACCACTGCCCTTCGTGCGCGGCGCGAACAGCGCGATGACGATGAAGCTCGGCACCACGAGCAGCAGGTCGACGAACCACATGATGGCCCGGTCGGTCCAGCCGCCGAGCAGACCGGCGAGCGCGCCCGTCGTCGCCGCGATGGTGGTCGAGATCAGCGCCACGCACAGGCCGATGACCAGCGATTTCTGCAATCCGCGCAGGGTCTGCGCGAGCACGTCCTGACCGATCTGGGTGGTGCCGAAGGGATGTTCGGCGCTGGGCGGTTTCAGCAGCGCGGTGTAGTCCATCTCCTGGTAGTCCCATGGCAGCAACGGCGGCAGCGCGAAACTCGCGACGAACAGCAGCACCAGCACCACGGCGCCGGCGACCGCCGGCTTGTTGCGCAGGAAACGCCGCAGCACCAGCTTGCGCCGCCCGGCCGCGGCGACCTCTGGCGCGCCTTGGACGATGATCTCGGCTTCGGTCATGCTGCTGCCCCCCTGCCGGGATTCGCCGGGCGAAGTCGATCAGTGGTCATCCCACACGCACCCTGGGATCGAGAATCGCGTAGACGATGTCGGAGAGCAGGCCGGACACCAGCACGACCAGACCGGCGAACGCGGTCACCGTCACCACCACGTACAGGTCCTGGGCGTTGATCGAATCGACCAGCCACTCGCCGACGCCGTGCCAGCCGAAGATCTTCTCGGTGAAGGTCGCGCCGGTGATCAGGCCGCCGAGGCTGTAGGCGAACAGCGTGGCCATCGGGATCAGCGCGGTGCGCAGTCCGTGCTTGTAGAGCGCCTTGTTCCTGGTCAGGCCCTTGGCGCGGGCGGTGCGTATGAAATCGCTCTGCAGCACGTCGAGCATCGCGTTGCGCTGGTAGCGGCTGTAGCCCGCCATGCCGCCGAGCGCCAGCGCCGCGGTGGGCAGCACCAGATGCTGGAGCCGGTCGACCAGCTGCGGCCAGAAGCCCTCGATCGAGCTCGCCGACGTCTCGCCGGTGTAGAGGAATATCTGCGAGCCGGTCGCCGAATTGATCTCCAGCGCCCCGTATTTCAGCAGCGTGGCCAGGAGGAATATCGGGGTACTGAGAATCAACAGCGAGACGACGGTCGTGAAGTAATCACTGAATTTGTATTGCCGAATCGCGCCCGCCGCGCCGATCAGCACACCGAGCACCGTGCCGACGATCGAACCGACGATCAACAGCCGCAGGCTCACCGCGACCCGGCGCGGCAATTCCTCGCTCACCGGTTGGCCCGCGAGCGTCGTGCCGAAATCCCCGCTGGGGATACCCTTCAGCCAGGTGATATAGCGCTGCGGAATCGGATCGTCGAGATGCAATTCCTCGGCCTTGGCATCGATCACCGCCTGTGGCGGGCGGGGGTTGCGCTGTTCGAGACTGTCCAGCGGCCGAAATGTCAGCGACGCGAGGCTGAACGTCAGGAACGAAGCCAGCAGCAACAGCACGACATAATTGAGCGCGCGTCGTAGCAGGAAGCCGGTCATCAGTCCTCTGGTTCTCCGGCCGGCCGGGCCGGCGTTCGAGTGTTAGCCCCTGATCATAAGGACGACGCCGCGAACGCGCGTGCCACACTTCCGCCCGGGCATGTCCGGCGAACCCGCACCGACCGCCACCGCCCCGAGCGGGTTTTCCGGCAGGATGGAAGAGGTGACACGCCTGCACCTGCCCAAACCGAAGATGGTGGCCACCGATGTGGACGGCACCCTGATCGATCACGATGAACGAGTGACCGTCCGCACCAAGGCCGCGGTCGCCGCGCTGATCGCCGACGGGGTGCCGTTCGTGCTGGCCACCGGCAGGCCGCCACGCTGGATCGAACCGGTGGTCGACGGTCTTGGCTTCGCGCCGCTGTGCGTCTGCGGCAACGGGGCGGTGATCTACGATGCCGCCGCGGACAAGGTACTCGCGAGCCGGACTCTGGACGTGGACACGCTGAGCTGGATCGCCGATCTGGCCGAGCGCGCGCTGCCCGGCTGCGGTCTCGCCGCCGAACGCGTCGGCGCCAGCGCGCACGACGCGGCGACGCCGCAGTTCGTCAGCTCACCCGAGTACGAGCACGCCTGGCTCAACCCGGACGACACGGCCGTCGCACGGCACGAGGTGATCGACGCGCCCGCGATCAAGATGCTCATCCGGCTGCGCGGTGTGCTCAGTGGCGACATGCGCGCGGTGCTCGCGCCGCTCATCGGCGATCGCGCCGACATCACCTACTCCACCGACCACGGGCTGATCGAGGTGTCGGCGCCGGGCGTGACCAAGGCGTCCGGTCTGGCCACCGTCGCGCAGCGGCTCGGGGTGCAGCACTCGGCGATCATCGCCTTCGGCGACATGCCCAACGACGTCCCGATGCTCGAGATGGCCGGGCACGGCGTGGCCATGGCCAACGCGCACCCGGAGGCGTTGGCCGCGGCCGACGAGGTGACCGCGACCAACGCCGAGAACGGTGTCGCTCAGGTGCTCGAACGCTGGTGGGACTGAACGACTTTCAGCCGACCGGCGCGGGATCCTGCGCGACGTCGTCCTCCGGTGCCCCCTCCGGAGCCACCGGCTCGGTTGGCACGGCAGGGGCTGCCGCCGGTACGGGAGCCGGAGCGGGCGGAACCGGCGCGGCGACCTGGTTGCCCTGGTTACGGCGCATCTCCTGCTGGTAGGTCTCGTTGTAGGTCTTCCAGACCGTCGTGACGATCCCGGTGAGCTGGTTGAGGATCAGCGAGCCGTACTGGAAATCCGACCTGAGGCCGTCCGGCACCGGGTAGGCATCGGTGAGCGGCAGGCCGAGAATGCCCGCGTCGGCGCCGAGCTGGAGGAAGCGCTGCAGGATCGCGCCCATCACCTCGATGACACGGCCGTCGGGCGCGGTGTAGACGTACCCGTTGGTGAACTTCGCGTACTGCTGGCCCTGCGCGGCGGGCATCGGCTCGGACATCGCCTGACCCAGCGGGCCGTCCGGACCGCCCTTGGCCGAATAGTGCTTGGCGATGATGTTCTCGTCCACCAAGCTCATCAGCCGCGCCGTCAGCGCGGCCAGCGTCGCCAGATCGGACTCGGTGCGCTCCGGCAGGTGCGGGCGTCGCGGATTCTGCTGCGGCGCCGAGCCGCCCGCCGCGCCCGCGGCGATGTCGCGAATTCGGTCCATCAGCGCGTAGGCGGCGTCGCCTGGGCAGGCGGTGTTGCCGACGTCGCGGTGCGCGAACACGATCGGCAGGTCAACGGCCTCGCCCTCGGCATACGGGGTGTATTCGGTGCCCTCGGAGTACATCGTGGTGTGGCCCTTGGGGTCCAGGCCCGCGACCCTGGTCCGCCAGCCGATGAACTTGCCTACGGCGTTCACCGCCTGCTCCGATGGCGCCTCGGACTCGTGATTGCCCATGAGGGCCACGCCGGCGGTGTTCTCGTTGAACCCGCCCGCGTGCGCGCCCTGCACCGGGCGGTCCAGCCCGCCGTAGCGCCCCTCGAAGATTTGGCCGTACTTGTCGACCAGGGCGTTGTACCCGATGTCGCACCAGCCGAGGGTTTGGGCGTGGTAGGTGTAGATCGCGCGGACGATGCCCGCCGATTCGGCCTTGCTGTAGTCGTTGCGGCCCGCGGTGTGGTGCACGGTGACGCCGCCGAGGCCGTCGTCGTAGGTAGGTTCGTCGCAGCGAATGGATTCGTCCGCGCCCCACTGCGACCGGGTGATCACGTTCGGTCCGCCGCCGGGCAGCGCGCCCGCGACATCGGTGAGCGCGCCGTCGCTCGCGCCGCGGCCGGGATCGATCAGTACGGCGGTGAGCGACGGCGGCGTGAATTGTGCCGGATCGCCACTGTGCGGCGCGGCGGCGGGCACGGGTTGCAGCGACCCGGCCCCCGGCGCGGTACTGGAAGTTTGCGGAGCCGTAGCAGTTGATTTGCGGGTGACCAGAATCTGCACCGAATTGGTGTTCCCGACGTAGATCGGCTCGGTGCCCGCGGTGCCCTCGGCCGGTGCGCGGTCGTCGCGCCGGGTGTCGATCGGTTCGGACTCGTACCAAGGGCCCCACGTGCCGTCGGGTTGACGGGCGCGCACCATCGCGCGCGCGTCCGCGAGATCCCGCGCGGTGAGGGCGACGACGCTGAACGGCGTCTCCCGCGACAGCTCTTTGACCTGCGCGCCGACCTGGTCGAGAACCTCGGACGGTAGCGCGCCGGGGGCCAGTGCGGGCGTGTCGGGAGTGATTCCCTCCGGCAGGGCCGCCGGGTCGGAGATGAAGCGAGCCGCAGGCTTGGGCACCGGACTCGGCGTAGCGGGGGCGGGTATGGGCTGGCCCGGAATGGGCTTGGGGACGGTTTGTACTGGCAGAGACTGCGCGGGGGCAGGGGCGGCGGGTTGTCCCGGGAGCGATTGGCCGGGGATGGACCGGACGGATGCCCCTGGCGCCGCGGGGATGGTGGTGGTCGGCGCCGTGAAGCCGGGCGCGGCCTGGCCGGGGGCGAGCCGGGGAAGCGGAATCTCCTTCGGCAGCTGTACGCCCGGCGGCAGTGGCAGGCCATCCGGTATCGGGATGGAGGACGGGATCGGCAGCGTCCGTAGGTCCGATAGTCGCAGGTCGGGGAGGTCGAGGCCGGTCAGTTCCCGCAGCGGGAGGGTGATATCCGGCACCTGCGTGAGCATCACTTCGGCCAGGCGCGCAGGCACCGCGGCCAGCTCGGACTCGTTGGCCGGGCGGTAGTCGGTCGAATCGCTCTGCGTGAGTGTCGCGAGCGGAGCCGCCACCGCAAGCGTGGTCACCATCGGGAGCACGTAAGAACGTTTCGGTTTGCGGTACGGCACGAGCATCTCCAATCAGGTCGAACTGGTGATCAGGTGCGGAAATCAGGGTTGCTTCCTGATGCGTCAACGATCACACTAGTTCACATCTGTCACATGTCTAAACCTTTTGTTGAGGATTAGGATCATGTGATTGCCCGAATGTAGCTCTCGGAATGCGGCCGGCCAGAACGACATGCCGACAGGTATCCAACCGATCCGGTCCCGAAACCGTGGGAGATACGAATGCGACGCAGTCAGCAGCGCCGTCCGAGTCGGCGCCGTGTCGAAAAAGCACAGCACAGAAGGCATTTCAGGGGGCGGAACAGAATTCGACACGCCCCGATTCCGGTCCGGTCGGTGCTCGTCGCCGGATGCGCCGCCGTCCTCGGCGGCGCGGCCGCCGCGCTCTGGAGCTGGCCGGGTGAGGCGCCCGTCCGGCCGCTCGCGGCGGGCCACGGCCGGGGGATGAGCCAGGTCGGCGCCTTCGACAGCGCCGAGCAGGGCTGGCCCGCCGAACGCATACTCGAGCACTACTACCCCGGCGCGACGCTCGGGACTATCCCGCCGACCAACCTGGCCGTCCGGCTCATGGAACAGGACGGATCGACGCTCGACGCTTACGCGCAGGCCGGATTCCGGGTGGCGGGCCGGGAAGTGGCGCCGGGCCACGTCGCCCACCTCACGCCGCTGCCGAACGGCGGGGCGAACGTCGTCGTCACCGTCGGGTGCGACGGCGAAGTCCTCTGGCAGACAGCCACTTCCGATCCGTGGATTTATCCTCTCGACCCCAAGCCGAACAGGCCCGCGGCCGAACATCTCACCCTGTGCGGTGGAAACGCCTACCGAGGCTCGCTCGGCCTCGCCACCGAGAACGGGGAGTCGCGCACGATCAACCGCGTCGACGTGGAGGACTACCTGCTCGGCGTCGTCCCGGCCGAAGTCCAGGCGAACTGGGTCGAGAAGGGCGCGTCCGAGGCGCTGCGCGCGCAGGCGATCGCGGCCAGGTCCTATGCGCTCGGCGAGCACAGGTATCCGTACGCGCAGACCTGCGACACCACCGACTGCCAGGTGTATCCCGGTACGGAGAAAGAAGATTCGCGCACCGCCGCGGTCATCGCGTCCACCGCGGGCACCGTGCTGCTGCGTGACGGCCACATTCTGCGCTCGGAGTACTCCGCCGCGCCGGACGGCGGCGAACCCGCCGACATCTACGCCTTCGAGGTCGGCCCGACCCCCGCCGAACTCGCGGTGGGTCGCCCGCCGACGGACCCGCGGCCGGATCCACGCACCCGTGCCGCGACGACACCGTCGCCGATCGATCTCGAATACGAGCGCCTCGGCGGCGAGGCGAGCTCGCTGGGCGCGCCGCTCGGACCCGAGATGCTGCTGCCGCAGCGGGCGGGCACCTACCGGTTGTTCAGCAACGGCGTCATCATCGCGACACCGACACTCGGCGCGCAGGTGGTGGACTTCACGACGCTGTTGCAGCTCGTGCCCGAGCAGGTCATCGACGGGGATGCGCCGATGGGTTCCGCGCCGAAGCCCGGTGGGGCAGCAGCGCCGAACGCCGCGTCTCCGCCGATGTCGGGGGCTGCGGTGCCCTCGGGGCCTGGCGCCGGCCCTTCGGCGGCTGCGAACGTGCCGTCCGGTGGGCAGGCGGCTGGTGGACAGGCCGGCCCTGGTGCTCAGGCGGTGCCTGGCGGACAGGCCGGGCCGGGTGCTCAGGCGGTACGCGGCGGACAGGCCCTGCCTGGTCGACCGGGGGTACCCGGTGGTCAGGCGCTAGCCGGTGGTCAGGCGGTGCCCGGCGGTCAATCGTTGCCTGGTGGTGAGGCGGTGCCAGGTGGTCATGCGCTCGCCGGTGGTCAAGCGGTGCCAGGTGGACAGGCCGTGCCTGGTGTTCACGCGCTAGCCGGTGGTCAGGCGGTGCCCGGCGGTCAAGTGGTGCCCGGCGGTCAATCGTTGCCTGGTGGTGAGGCGGTGCCAGGTGGTCATGCGCTCGCCGGTGGTCAAGCGGTGCCAGGTGGACAGGCCGTGCCTGGTGGTCACGCGCTAGCCGGTGGACAGGCGGTGCCCGGTGGGCAGGCGGTGCCGGATGGTCAGGTGGCCCCTGGTGGGCCGGCGATGTCTGGTGGGCAGGCGGTGCCCGGCGGTCAAGCGGTGCCAGGTGGACAGGCCGTGCCTGGTGGGCAGGCGCTGTCCGGTGGGCAGGCGGTGCCCGGCCCGGAGGCTTCGGTGGGTGAAACCGCGCGGCCCGGTGCCGCGACGGCAGGGGGCACCGCAGCGGGAAGCGGTGGCATGGCTGCGCAGCCGGGCGTTCCGAATGGGCAGGCGCCGAAAGCGGAGCTCGCCATACCGTCGCTCGAGGAGGTATTCGGGCACCGCTGAGCGGTGGAGCGCCGCAAAGGTTTCCGGGGCGAAGAGGTAACGGATGCGGCGTTATCCCGGCGTCGGGCGCTTGCGCGTTGTCGGCGGGGCCGTGTGTCTTGTGGCCGGTTCGCGCCGGGTCGGCCGACCGCGGCCCAGTGCCCGCGCACTCGGGCGTGCCGGGTGCAGCATGATCACCGGCAGCGATCGATCGTCGGATGTTATCGCCGGTAAGCTATTGCACCGCAAGGATTTTCGATGGCGAAGAGTTGCCGTGTTGCGGCGTTCTCCGGGGCGTCGCGCCCTTGCGCGGTGTCGGCGGGCCATGTCCCTTGTGGCCGGTTCGCGCCGGGTCGGCCGACCGCGGCCCAGCGCCCGCGCGCTCGGGCGTGTGCCAGTTACGGCACGATCGCCGGCAGTGATCGGTCGTCGGATGTTGTCACCGAGATGTGTCCGCGCTGCAAGGGTTTCCGGTTGGTCTGCGCTGTCAGTCCAGTTTGGTGTCGCCCAGTGCTTCGGCCAGTCGGCGCAGCAAGGCGGTCAGTTCTTCGCGGTCCTGAGCGTCGAGGGCCTCGAGCAGGCGTTGTTCGTTGGCGATGTGCAGCGGCAGCAGTTCGTCGACGAGTTCTCTGCCCTCGGTGGTGAGGCGGACGCGGATCGAGCGCCGGTCTTCGGGGCAGGGCACTCGTTCGACCAGGCCTTTGGCCGCCAATCGGTCGATGCGGTTGGTGATGGCGCCTGAGGTGACCATCGCGGCCCGGTTCAGTGCGCCCGCGGTGAGTCCTTGCTCGCCGCCGGAGCGGCGCAAGGTCGCGAGCACGTCGAACTCCCAGAACTCCAGTCCGTGTCCGGCGAAGAAGCGCTTGAGGTCCTGCTCGAGTACTCGGGACAAGCGGGTGATCCGGCCGATGATGTGCATCGGCGAGACATCCACGTCCGGACGTTCGCGGCCCCAGTGCTCGGTGATCAGGTCGACGGCGTCGCCCATGGCGGTCTCCTCTCTGTTCTAAGAATCTCAATGTTCATCTACTTGACGATGAGACACCGACCGGAGTAGATATTTCAACGTTGAGATTATCAATGAGGAGCGACCGACATGTCCATCACCACCGCGGCACGGAACCCCTACGCGGGCACCCTCGCGCTCACCGCCCTCACGCCGATCGTCTGGGGGTCCACCTACGCCGTCACCACCGAGTTCCTGCCGCCGGACCGGCCGCTGTTCACCGCGCTGATGCGCGCGCTGCCCGCCGGGCTCGTGCTGCTCGCGCTCACCCGCGCGCTGCCGAAAGGTCTGTGGATCGGCCGCGCCGCGGCGCTCGGTGTGCTCAACATCGGCGCGTTCTTCCCGCTGCTGTTCCTCGCCGCCTACCGGCTGCCCGGCGGCGTCGCGGGCGTGCTCGGCGCGGTCGCGCCGATGTTCGCGCTGCTCTTCGCCGCCGGAGTACTGAACGAAAGGCCAACCGGCCGTAAGGTTCTCGCCGGAGTGATCGGCGTGTTCGGCGTCTCACTGGTGGTACTGCGCGCTACCGCTCAGCTCGACACCGTCGGAGTGTTCGCCGGTCTGGCAGGCGCGGGATCGATGGCGCTCGGCACAGTGCTGACCAAGAAGTGGGGACGGCCAGACGGCGTCGGCCCGCTGGCCATGACGGGCTGGCAGCTCACCGCGGGCGGCCTGTTCATCCTCCCGCTCGCCGCGCTGATCGAGGGCGCACCGCCCGCGCTGGACGCCGAGGCCCTCGGCGGTTACCTCTACCTCGGCGTGATCGGCACCGCACTGGCCTACTGGCTGTGGTTCCGCGGCATCGCGAAGGTGCCCGCGACTTCGGTGGCGTTCCTCGGACTGCTGAGCCCCGTCTCGGCGGCGGTCATCGGCTGGGTCGCATTGGCACAGGCGCTGACTCCGTTGCAGGTGCTCGGCATGGCGATCGCGCTCGGCGGCACGTTGCTGGGGCAGACCACCGTGCGGGCGAAGGTCGGCGGCGTCGAGAAAGTCGATAAGGCCGAGCGGGGCGACGAGGCGGTGATGGTCGGCGGCGTTGAGCGGGCTGGCGAAGTCGAGCAGGCCGGGACAGCGCCAGTGGGCATCCACGCCGTGATGGTCGCCGAGGTGGAGAAGGCCGGCACGGCCGAGAAGGTCGGCGCGATCTGAGGGGCGGCGCGTCGGCCGAAGTCGGGCGGGTTGGTGCGGTCGAGATGGCCGGTCGGGTCGGACGGGTTGATGCGGTCGAGATGACCGGCCTGGGTCGCGTCGGCTGGCGAAGTCGAGAAGACCGACGCAGCCCCACGGGGCAACCGCGCCGTGGTGGTCGTCGAGTTGGAGAGGGTTGACCCAGCCTCTGGAGGCAGCGAGGCCGCGGCAGGCTGGGCCGAGGAAGATCCGGCGCGGCCTGAGGGGCGGCGTGACCGCCGTGGCCGGTCGGGTCGAGCGGGCTGACGGAGTCGAGGAGGCCGGTGCAGCCCCAGGGGTAACCACGCTGTGGTGGTCGCCGAGGTGGAGAAGGTCGGCGCAGCCTGAGGGAGCAGCGAGGCGGCAGCAGTCGGTTGGGCCGAAGAAGGTCGGCGCAGCCTGAGGGCGGCGTCTTCGCCAGCCCGCTCGGCCCGGCGGCCTCTCAACCGCGCCAACCCGCTGGACCCGACCGGCCACGGCGGTCTCGAGGAGGCCGCCGCAGCCCCAGGGGCAACCACGCCGTGGCGGTCGCCGAGGTGGAGAAGGTCGGTGGGACCGAGAAAGCCGGCGCGGCTCGAGGGGCTGCGTGGCTGCCGTGGTCGGTCGGGCCGAGCGGGTTGGCGAAGTCGGGGAGGCTGCCGCGGTCGGTGGGGCGCCGAGCTCGAAATCGGGGGGTGCCCATGGACGCGGCGCGCATGCTGGTGGAGAAGGGAGCGAAGGACCAGCGCAAAGCGGGTTGACCTTGACGTAGCGTCAACTTGCAGACTGGTTTCACCGACGAGAAAAGGAAGGAGCGCCCGGTCGTGACCGCGGGCACCCGGACCGGCGAATGGTCCATCCAGGATCTGGCGAAGGCGGCCGGTACCACCAGCCGCACGCTGCGCCACTATGGGCAGCTCGGGCTGTTGCCGCCCAGCCGGATCGGCGCCAACGGGTACCGCTACTACGACCAGGACTCCCTCGTGCGGCTGCAACGCATCCTGCTGCTGCGAGAACTCGGCCTCGGCCTCCCGGTCATCGCCGAAGTGCTCGCGGGCGAGCAGGACACCGCCGCCGCGCTGCGTACGCACCTGGAACTGCTTCGGCAGGAACAGGATCGGATCCGACGCCAGATCGAATCGGTGCACACCACGCTGCAGAAGACGGAAAGAGGTGAACAACTCGTGGCAGCAGAGGTTTTCGACGGGTTCGACCACACGCAATACAAGGACGAGGTCATCGAACGCTGGGGCAAGGAAGCCTACGAGAGCAGTGACCGCTGGTGGAGTTCGCTCAGCGATCAGCAGAAGAAGGACTTCCAGCAGACCCAGCTCGACATCGCCGCCGACTACGGCCGCGCGCACGCCGCCGGGCTTCCGGCGGACAGCGAAGAGGTCGCGGCCATCACCGCCCGGCACCACGCCTGGGTCGGCGAAGGCTGGGGCGGCAAGCCGGTGACGGCCGACGCCTTCATCGGACTCGGCGAGATGTACGTCGCCGACTCGCGCTTCGCCGCCAACTACGACGTGCACGGCTCGGGGACCGCCGCGTTCGTGCGCGACGCGATGAAGGCTTACGCGGAGGCCAACCTGCGGTAGGCGTCCCTTCGCTCCCGCCGGGCAGGAGTTCTGTCCGACGGCGTCCACCGACCAGGTGTAATGCCAGCGCCCGCACGCGGATTCGCGTGCGGGCGCTTTCGCGTGCATGATGATGGGTTCGCTCGAAGCGGGAGGGGTGACGGGTGCACCCGGACCGGGCGCCGCGCTGACCGATCGCCGCGCGCGGGGCAATCCGTGCGCATACTTTGTGTGTTCGACCGATCGACTCGGAGGGACGTAAACGCATGCTCTACAGCCAGGAGAGTTCGGGTACTCGGCAGGCCGAGCCCGGGACGCTCGCGACCACGGTCGCGCTGTTCGCGGCCATCGGCGCGGCGGCGAACCTGGTCGGGCTGCTCATACTCGCCTTCGGCTTCTTCGGCGATCCGGGACACTACGACAACTCGCTCGCCGTCTCGACCGCGCTCGGCACCCTGCTGCTGGTGTTCGCGCTCGCCTACGGCTCGGTCCTGACTCTCCGCGGCGACGAGGACGGGCGTTTCACGGTGCTCGTCGCCGCAGGAGTGTGGACGGCCGTCGGCATCGCCGGACTGCTTGCCGCGCTGTTCGGCTACGAGTCCGAGTACGGCATTCACTGGGCCGAGCAAGGCGGTGTGGGGGTGGACATCGCCACGTCGACCGCGGGCTTGGCCGGCACCGTGACGGCGATGGTGCACGGCGAGTGGTTGCCGAATCTCACGGGACTGGCCCTGCCCGTGCTCATTTCGGTCCTCGCCGCCTTTTCGGCCCGTCGCTCCCGCTGAGTGATTTCTAGGAAGCCGCCGATACCGACTCGCGGTCACGCCATCGGCGACAACGGCTAGATGCCCCCGCGGTCGGACGAATTGCGGTCGAGCATCCCAACATCGGCGCGGTAGAGTTCTCGGCTGAGAGGGCGCCGCGAGCCTTCGGGGGAGGGGGATCCAGATGAATTATCCGTACGGCCCGGCGGGGTACGGCTTTCCGCCGCCCGCGCCCAGTGGCGGCACCGCGATCACGGCCGCAGTGCTGTCGACGCTCGTCGGCCTGCTCGGCTCGGTCGGCGTGGTGATCGGACTGGTCGAGGCGCTCGATCCGGACAACGAAGTGGAACCCGTCGCGTTCGTCGGCATCGGCGTCGGCGCGCTGATCGCGATGCTCTGGCTGCTCGGCGCGCTGTTGCTGTTCATGCGGCAAACGGCGGGACGCGTCATCATCATCGGGATGTCCTCGATCGCGCTGCTCGGCGCGCTCGTGCTGGTCGCCATCGGCGGCGTCGCGGGCGGTCTGCCACTCATCCTGTCCGGCACCATCTTCGGTCTCACGATCGCCAGCCCAACGGGCCGCTGGATCGCCGCCCGCCGCCAACCCGCCTACCCACCGGCATATCCGCCGGCCCCGCCCTACGGCCACCCCCCGTACCCGTACTACTGAGCCCGAACCGAATTCGATCGCCGAGCGATTCCGTCGGAGGGGCGCGGTAGGTTCCGGCCGTATCGGGAGGAGGAGCTGTGAGCGATTCCAACGATCCATCAGCAGCGCCCAGCGGTGCGACGGCGATCGCGGCGGCCGTGCTCACGCTCGTCGCGACCGCGCTGATGCTCGGCTACTACGCGATCCCGATGTCCTTGGCGAGCGTAGATCCCGAGCCTGATCCCGATATCAGTGCCACTCTCTTCCGCGTGGTCGCGCTCGTGGTCGCGGTGATCACCGCGCTCTACGGGCTCGGCGCGATCCTGCTGCTGTGCCGCAAAGAGGCAGGCCAGGTCATCGTGAACGTCATCTCTGTGTCGCTGTCGATCATCGTGATGTTCGGCGTGCTCACGGGTTCACGGCTAGCGATCCTCGGCTTCTTCCTGCACGTATCGGTCTGCTTCCTCGCCTCGGTCGATTCCACCAGCCGCTGGCTCACCATCCCGCGCCCTCCATACGCCACCTGACAATTCACATCGCTGGGCGTGCGTGCGGGACTTTCCGCCATGATCGAGCAGGCCACGAACCGCGCTGCGCGGTCGAGCCGACCGGAGGCCGGATGGTCGGCGAGTGCGTCGGCTTCGGCAAGAACTTCGATATCGACACCAGTCATGGGAGTTCGCTGCGCGACGATTCGCCGCGAAGGCGGCGAACGAGCGGTACAACCGATCGTCTGCGGAGTAGCGGCGATTACTTCTGAAGTGCCTGCATCAGTTGGGTTTCGGTGATCGGGGGGACAGGGAGGGGGTGGGCGGCGGGGGCGCGGAGGCCGTCGAGGGTGAGGGCGAGGTTGCGGCGCCAGGCGTCGGGGGCGATGTGGGCGGTGGCTTCCAGGACGCGGGTGTGCGACCAGGTGATGAAGGCGATGTCCTCGAGCACCCAGTCTGTGCGAAGGACGCCTGCTTGCTGTGCGCGCGTGATGATTTCGCGCATCACCCCGTGGCCGTACTCCTGGGCGCGTGCGACGGCGGGGCTGGGGGCGGCGCGCAGCGCGAGGTCGCTGAGCAGCCGGTCGGAAGCTTGGAGTTCGCAGACCTTTTCGACCAGGTATGCGAAGGAATCCCACGGGTCGTCGATCTCGCGCGCTTGTTCTGCGATGCGACTTCCCGCTTCCAGCCGGTCTTCGACGGCGGCGGCGATGAGGTCGTCGCGGGTGGGGAAGCGGTTGTAGAGGGTTCCGATGGCGACGCCTGCCCGTGCGGCGACCTCCTTGAGCGGGGCGTCGAGCCCGCGCTCGGTGAACACTTGCCGCGCCGCCGTCACCAGCGCGTCCCGGTTACGGCGGGCATCGCTGCGTAACGGCTTGTCGTCGGGCACGGGGCCGATCCTACAAATCTCCGCTCGGGAATATCTTGAGCATAGGTTCAAGTTAGCGTGGATGCCGGTTCAACTCGAGCAGGTACTCAAGTTAGCTAGGACGTATGAAATGACCAGAACCATCGCGATATTCGGCTACGGACCCGGCCTCGGCGTGGGCACCGCGCGGCGCTTCGGCAAGGAGGGTTTCCGGGTAGCGATCGTCGGCCGTGACGCGGAACGCGCGAACCGCAACGCCGACCGGCTCATCGCGGAAGGCATCGAGGCGGCCGCCTTCGCCGCCGACGTCACCGACGCCGGGCAACTCCAGAAAGCGATCGACGACGTCACCGCGACGATCGGCCCGATCGATGTCGCGATGCACGGCGCGGCGGCCGACCCCTCCGCCCGCACCCCGTCCACCCTCGAAGTGGACGTGGCCGCCCTGGCCGTGCCGATCGCGCTGAAGCTGCACTCACCGATCCAGCTGACCCGCGCGCTGCTGCCCGCGATGCTCGAGCGCGGCGAAGGCACGCTGCTGTTCTCCTCGGGGTCCTCGGAGCGCTACCTGCTGCCCTACCTGGCCAACTTCGGCGTCGCACTCGCCGCGCAGCGTGCCTATATCCGCCAGCTGCACGCCGAGCTCCGCGGCACCGGCGTCTACGTCGGCCTGCTCAACATCGGCGCGCTGATCGGCGACAGTAACGCCGAACGCCTGCTCGCGGAAAACCCCGAACTCGCGCCCCCCGGCATCGAAATCCCCCGCATAACCAACGCTGAACTGGGCGAACACTACTGGCGCATGTACACCCAACGCGCCCACGACGAACTCGACGTCGGCTTTCCGTCCTGACTTCGCACACCTTCCGTACCCCTCGCAGTGGTCACAACCTCTGCGAGGGGTACCGGCCGTCTGCGAAGAAGACCGCTCACGCGGCCTGCATCGCGGGCCGGTCGAGCGGCAGGTCGGCGGTGTCGTCAGGAAGAACCCCGCGGTGGGCACCAGGCTGGCTGTCGCTGGGCCAATGGCGAGTCGCTCCGGTCGGTCGATCGTTGATGCTGCGATGGACCAACGCGGCGCAACTGGACGGATGTTCAGTTCGGCTGCTCATGTAATACCGCCTTCATGGCCGCGACGTAGCCGTTTCGGCGAACAACGCGGGAAATTCCGGTTGCCACGGTCCCCGGCCGCCTTCCCCCCGGGCCGCGCGCGGACTTCCGATACTCTGGGCTCCCGTGACCGTCGCATCGTCCCCCGGTAACTCCGCCACCCCCTCCGCACAGTTCGATCTGATCGTCGTCGGCTCCGGCTTCTTCGGGCTGACCATTGCCGAACGCGCCGCCAATGTCCTGGGCAAACGTGTACTGGTGCTAGACCGCCGCTATCACATCGGCGGCAATGCCTACTCGGAGCCGGAATCGGAAACCGGGATCGAGATCCACAAGTACGGTGCGCACCTGTTCCACACCTCGAACAAGAAGGTCTGGGACTATGTCACGCAGTTCACCGAGTTCACCGGCTACCAGCACCGCGTGTTCGCGATGCACAAGGGGCAGGCCTACCAGTTCCCGATGGGCCTCGGCCTGATCTCGCAGTTCTTCGGCCGCTACTTCACCCCCGACGAGGCGCGCGCGCTGATCGCCGAGCAGGCCGCCGAGGTGGAGACCAAGGACGCGCAGAACCTCGAGGAGAAGGCCATCTCGCTGATCGGCCGCCCGCTCTACGAGGCGTTCGTCCGCGACTACACCGCCAAGCAGTGGCAGACCGATCCCAAGGAACTGCCCGCGGGCAACATCACCCGCCTCCCGGTGCGCTACAACTTCGACAACCGCTACTTCAACGACACCTTCGAGGGCCTGCCCGCCCAGGGGTACACGAAGTGGCTGGAGAACATGGCCGCCTCCGAGCTCATCGAGGTCCGGCTGGACACCGACTGGTTCGAGGTGCGCGACGAGGTGCGCGCCCAGAGCCCCGACGCCCCCGTGGTCTACACCGGTCCGCTGGATCGCTACTTCGACTACAGCGAGGGCGAACTCGGCTGGCGCACCATCGACTTCGAGACCGAAGTGCTCGAAACCGGCGACTTCCAGGGCACCTCGGTGATGAACTACAACGACGCGGACGTGCCGTACACCCGCATCATCGAGCCGCGCCACTTCCACCCCGAGCGCGAGTACCCCACCGACAAGACGGTGATCATGCGCGAGTACTCCCGCTTCGCGCAGACCGGCGACGAGCCGTACTACCCGATCAACACCCCTGAGGACCGCGCCAAGCTGCTCGCCTACCGCGAGCGCGCCAAGCAGGAAACCGCCTCGGCGAAGGTGCTTTTCGGTGGCCGCCTCGGGACCTACCAGTACCTGGACATGCACATGGCCATCGGTTCCGCGCTGAGCATGTTCGACAATGTGCTCCGACCGCATCTGGAGTCGGGCGCGCCTCTAGTGGATCAGGAGGCGTAGTCGCGAATGACCTCTTCACCGATGCTGGAAGACATGACGACCGAGACCCGCGCGAAATCGCTGCTACAGCGCATCATCCTGCCCCGGCCGGGTGAGCCACTCGACGTGCGCACCCTCTACCTGGAGGAATCGGCGACCAACGCCAAGCGCGCGCACGCGGCCACCCGCACCTCGCTGTCCATCGGCGCGGAGTCGGAGGTCTCGTTCTGCACCTACTTCAACGCGCTGCCCGCCAGCTACTGGCGCCGCTGGAGCGTGCTGACCTCGGTGGTGCTGCGGCTGGAGCTGGCCGGGCACGGCCGGGTGGACATGTACCGGTCCAAGGCCGACGGCTCCCGAATCCACGTGCAGGGCAAGGAGTTCGCCGTCGCGTCGGGCGCCGACTCGACGACGGTCGAGTTCGAGACCGACCTCGCGCCGTTCGAAGACGGCGGCTGGATCTGGTTCGACATCACCACCGACACGGCCGTCACGCTGCTCTCCGGCGGCTGGTATGCCCCGGTCGACGCGCCGGGCGACGGCAGCATCGCGGTCGGCATGCCCACCTTCAACCGGCCCACCGACGCGGTCAAGACGCTCGGCGCCCTCGGGTCCGACCCGCTGGTGCTGGAGAAGATCAAGGCCGTCATCATCCCGGACCAGGGCACCAAGAAGGTCGTCGACGAGCCCGGTTTCGCCGAGGCCGCCGCGGTGCTCGGCGACCGCCTCGCCATTCACGACCAGCCCAACCTCGGCGGCTCCGGCGGCTACAGCCGGGTCATGTACGAGGCGCTGAAGACCACCGACGCCCAGTACATCGTCTACATGGACGACGACATCGAGATCGAGCCCGACTCGATCCTGCGCGCGCTGGCCTTCTCCCGGTTCAGCAAGTCGCCGGTACTGGTCGGCGGACAGATGCTCAACCTCCAGGAGCGTTCGCACCTGCACGTCATGGGCGAGGTGGTCGACCGGAGCATCTTCATGTGGACGGCGGCCCCCAACGTCGAATACGACCACGATTTCTCCAAGTACCCGCTGCGCGACCGCGACAACTCCAAGCTGCTGCACCGGCGCATCGACGTCGACTTCAACGGCTGGTGGACCTGCGTGATCCCGCGCCAGGTCGCCGAGGAGATCGGTCAGCCGCTGCCGCTGTTCCTGAAGTGGGACGACGCCGAATACGGCCTGCGCGCCCGCGCGGCCGGCTACCCCACCGTCACCCTGCCGGGCGCGGCGGTCTGGCACATGGCGTGGAGCGACAAGGACGACGCCATCGACTGGCAGGCGTACTTCCACCTGCGCAACCGCCTGGTGGTCGCCTCGCTGCACATGCCGGGCGACGGGCGCGGCATGATCGTCAACACCGTCAAGGCCACGCTCAAGCACCTGCTCTGCCTGGAGTACTCGACCGTGGCGATCCAGAACCTCGCCATCCGCGACTTCCTCGCGGGCCCGGAGCGGCTGTTCCAGCTGCTGCCGAGCGCGCTCGGCGCGGTGCACGCGCTGCGCAAGCAGTACCCCGACGCGGTGATCCTGCCCTCCTCCACCGACCTGCCGCTGGCCAGCCACATCGGCGTCGGCGCGGTGGGCGAGCCGCCGAACCCGATCGCGAAGGTGGTCCGGCTGGCCAAGGGCCTGGTGCACAGCCTGCGGCCCGCGCACACCGAACACCACGAGACCCCGCAGCTGAACGTGCCGACGCTGGACGCGCGCTGGTTCCTGCTCTCGCAGGTCGACGGCGTCACCGTCACCACGGCCGACGGCCGCGGCGTCGTCTACCGCAAGCGCGACCCGCGCCAGGCCCTGGCTCTTTTCAAGGAGGCCATGCGGCTGCGCAAGGAACTCGCGGCCCGCTTCCCCGAGATGCAGCAGCGCTACCGCGCCGCGCACCCGCGGCTCACCAGCACCGCGGCTTGGGAGAACGCCTTCGGCATCGACCAGAACGGAACCAAATAGTGAGTGCGGTCAACCCGAGCCTCCAGGATTCGGCCACCCGGCCACCGGAGGTCGCGATCATCAACGCCGTGCAGGCGAGCATCGGCGCCAATCCGACGGTCGTCTCGGCCGCGCGCGGCATGTCGCACTTCGGCGAGCACGCGCTCGGCTGGGTCGGCATCGCGGCGGCCGGATGGTTGCTCGACAAGCCGCGGCGGCGGCAGTGGGCCGGGGTCGCGGTGGGCGCGGTCGGCGCCCACGCGGCCTCCATCGTGATCAAGCGCGTGGTCAGGCGCCCGCGGCCCAACGATCCGTCGGTGCAGGTCAACGTGGGGACGCCGAGCAAGCTGAGCTTCCCCTCCTCGCACGCCACCTCCACCACGGCGGCTGCGGTGTTGCTCGGCAGACTCACCGGGCTACCCTTGCCTGCGGTGCTCGTACCACCGATGTTGCTCTCCCGAGTCGTACTCGGGGTGCACTATCCCTCCGACGTGCTCGCCGGATCCGCGCTCGGTGCCGCGTCCGCCGCTGCCTTGCTAGCCGCCGAAAAGAGACTTGATAGTGACCGCACACGAAAAGGCCTTGGTTGACATGAGTGAAGAGCCGACCGGCGCCGATCTGGCCGAGGCCGTTGTCAAGGGTCCGCCGAAGACGTTGGCGGGTGGTCTGATCAAGGCTGTCCGGCCGCGTCAGTGGGTCAAGAACGTCCTCGTGCTCGCCGCCCCGCTCGCCGCGGGCTCGGTGACCGAGATCGACGTTCTCGCCCACGTCGGTGTCGCCTTCGTGGTGTTCTGCATGGCGGCCTCCGGCATCTACCTGGTCAACGACGCGCTGGACGTCGAGGCCGACCGGGCCCACCCGACCAAGCGGTTCCGCCCCATCGCGGCGGGCATCGTCCCGGTGAACCTGGCCTACGGCCTGTCCGCCGTGCTGCTGATCGGCTCGATCGTCGGCTCGTTCCTGGCGGCCTGGCAGCTGGCGGTGGTGATGGCGGTCTACATCGTCATCCAGCTGGCCTACTGCTTCGGACTCAAGCACCAAGCGGTGCTCGACATCTGCATCGTGTCCAGCGGTTTCCTGCTGCGCGCCGTCGCGGGTGGCGCGGCCGCGGACATCCCGCTCTCACAGTGGTTCCTGCTGATCATGGCGTTCGGCTCGCTGTTCATGGCGGCGGGCAAGCGCTACGCCGAACTCCAGATCGCGCTCGGCACCGGCGCCAAGATCCGCAAGTCGCTCGAGTACTACACGCCCACCTACCTGCGCTTCATCTGGACGCTCGCGGCCACCGCCGTGGTGGTGTTCTACGGGCTGTGGGCCTTCGAGCAGGACCGCGCCAACGACACCACCTGGTTCGCTGTCTCGATGATCCCGTTTACCATCGCAATCCTGCGTTACGCGGTCGACGTCGACGGTGGCGAGGCCGGAGAACCCGAAGAGATCGCGCTGGGGGATCGCGTCCTCCAGTTCCTCGCAATCGCCTGGATCGGAGCGGTAGGTGTCGCTGTCTATCTCACCTGACGAGATGTTGGTAGAGGGAGCGGAGCGAACTGGAGACGAGGCGGAACGCACTGCGAACGCGCAGGCGCGGTCCGCCTCGTCTTTCCAGCGCCTATCCCGAGCCACGTTCGTCGGTGGGATCGCGCTCACCGCGGCGCTTTTCGCGGTCGGCGGCTGGCAACGTCGCTGGATCGCCGACGACGGCCTGATCGTGCTGCGCACCGTGCGCAACCTGCTCGCGGGTTACGGCCCGGTGTTCAACATGGACGAGCGGGTCGAGACCAACACCAGCACGGCGTGGACCTACATCGTCTGGTTCTTCAGCTGGCTGACCCAGGCGCGCTTGGAGTACGTGGTGCTCGGCATCGCGCTGACGCTCTCGGTGGCCGCGATGGTGTTCGCCATGCTCGGCACGGCCCGGCTGTGGGGCGGCACGAAGTCGGCGCTGCTGCTGCCCGCGGGCGCGCTGGTCTACATCGCGGTGCCGCCCGCCCGTGACTACGCCACCTCCGGCCTGGAGAGCAGCCTGGTCATCTGCTGGCTCGGCGCGCTGTGGTGGCTGATGCTGCGCTGGACGCAGGCCGAGCGGGTGCGCCTGGCCGGGTTGCTCGGCCTGGTGTTCTTCGCCGGACTCGCCCCGCTGATCCGGCCGGAGATGACGCTGGTCGGCGCGCTGGCGCTGTTGATGATCTTCTTCGCGCCGCTGCCGCAGACCCGGTTCCGCCCGATCGTGCTGCGCGCGGGCATCGTCGCCGCGGCGGGCCTGGTGCCGCTCGGCTACCAGATCTGGCGGATGGGCTACTACGGCCTGCCCTACCCGAACACCGCTGTCGCGAAGGACGCGGGCGGGGCCAAGTGGAGCCAGGGCTTCACCTACCTGTGGGATCTGGTCGGCCCGTACTTCCTGTGGATTCCGCTGCTCGTGCTGCTGATCGTCGGCGTCGTCGCGACGCGCGCGACGAAGGCACCCGCGGCGAGCGACAAGTCCGCCGCGGCGCAGGGACGGCTGCGCCGGTTCAGCGCGTGGCTGCGCTCGCCCGCCGCCGTGGTCACCCTGGTGCTGGTCAGCGGGTTCCTGCTCACCGTCTACGCGCTGCGGGTCGGCGGCGACTTCATGCACGGGCGCATGCTGCTTCCGCAGTTGTTCCTGCTCCTGCTTCCGGTCGCGGTGATTCCGCTTCGGCTCCCCGAAAGGGGACTGCGCGCGGCGAACTGGTCGTTCGCGGTGATCCTGATCGCCTGGCTCGGCACGCTCGGCTGGGCGCTGTTCGCCTCGGGCACCACGGCCATCAAGACCGGCACCAAGATCAGCTCGTCCGGCATCGTCGACGAGCGCGTCTACTACGTGCTCAACACCGGCCACGACCACCCGATCCGCGCCTCGGACTATCTCGACTATCCGCGAATCCGGGCCATGGTGAACAACATCCAGGAGACGCCGAACGGCGGCCTGCTGCTGAACTCGCCGTCCTTCATGTTCTGGTACATCGCGCCGCCGCCGCAGCCGATCCCCGATGGCGGAGCCGGGCACACGGTGTACTTCCTGAATCTCGGCATGACCAGCATGAACGTCCCGCTCGACGTGCGCGTCATCGACCAGATGGGCCTGGCCTATCCGCTGGCCGCGCACACCGAGCGCCTGGTCGACGGCCGCATCGGCCACGACAAGAGCCTGTACCCGGACTGGGTCGTCGTTGATTCGGGCATGGTCGACCGGAAGCCGTGGATGCCCTGGTACCTGGACGAGAAGTGGGTCCTCCAGGCCCGCACGGCCATGTCGTGCCCGGACACCCAGGCGCTGCTGGTCTCCTCGCGCGATCCTTTGACCTTCGAGCGCTTCCGGCACAACTTGCGCAACGCGCTGTCGTTCGCCAAGTACCGGATCGATCGGGTGCCGAAGTACGAGATCGAGCGCTGCGGGCTGGTCGACCCCGTCCCGCCGCCGCCGAACTGACGGGTCACACCACCCCCGAGGTCACACTGTGCCCACGGATCACCGTGGGCCCAGTGGTTTCTGATCAACTTCTCCTCGAGTGGTGTGCACCGCTTTATCTCTTTTTGATAACGCCCTTGCATCGATGGCGGGTTAGGCTCATCCGGTACGCCCGCCGGGGTGTCCACTCGTCGTGGACGGAGACCGGCGGTCTCCGTCGAGTCGCGGCCCTCTCCGGTCGCATATACAGGGAAAGGCCGAAAACGAATATGCGAGGCGTGATCGGGCGCAACGCGCGGGCTGGTCGCCTGCGTGCTCGAAGAGCCGGTGGATGGCTCAAGAAGTCGGTGTTGGTCTCGATGGCAGTCGTGCTACCGCTCGGGGCGTCGGTGGCAGGTGGGGGCGCGACCGCATCCGCTGCGTTCAACCCGGAGGGCTTCGACTTCTGGGTCGACTCCAGCATGGGACCCATCAAGTCGCGCATCTTCCGCGCGGCCGACGGCAACACCAACCGCGTGGTGTACGCGCTGGACGGCATGCGCGCCCGCGGTGACCTGAGCGGCTGGGAGATCGACACCGAGGTCGCCCGCGAGCTCAGCAAGTGGAACATCAACGTGGTCATGCCGGTCGGCGGCCCGTCGAGCTTCTACGCGGACTGGAACGCGCCGAGCACCTTCCTCGGCATTCCGACCGGCTCGGGCCCCTCCGGTTCGTCCTCGGGCTCCTCGATGACCGGTTCGTCCGGCTGGAACGAGACCGTCGGCAAGGTCAGCACCTACAAGTGGGAGACCTTCCTGACCGAGAACCTGCGCTGGGCGCTGCGCGACCGGCTCGGTTTCAGCCCGAACCGCAACGGCGTGTTCGGTCTGTCGATGGGCGGCAGCGCCGCACTGACGCTGTCGGCCTACCACCCGGATCAGTTCAGCTTCGCCGGTTCCTACTCCGGCTACCTGAACATCTCCGCGCCTGGCATGCGCGAGGCGCTCCGCGTGGCGATGCTGAGCGCCGGTGGCTACAACATCGACGCGATGGCGCCGCCGTGGGGTCCGCAGTGGCTGCGGATGGACCCGTTCGTGTTCGCGCCGCAGCTCAAGGCCAACAACACCCGCCTGTGGATCGCCGCGGGCAGCGCCCTTCCCGCCGCGGGGGATGTGAACACGCCGCTGGACGTCGTCCAAGGCGTGCCGCTGGAAGCGCTGGCGCTGGTCAACACCAGGGCTTTCCAGGTGCGGATGATGACGCTCGGCGCCAACAACGTCACCTACAGCTTCCCACCCGTCGGCATTCACAACTGGCGGAACTGGGAGTCCGAGGTCTACCGGATGATTCCGGACCTCTCGGCCAACATCGGCTGATTCGACGTTCGATCCGAAGCCGCCCGGCGCCACCAGCGCCGGGCGGCTTTTTCGTGCGCCGAGCGGGTCGCCGGTAAGCGGGCTCGACAACGAATCAGTAGCGGGAGAATAACGAATCCTTGTGGCTTGAATCACTTTCCAGCAACATAGAAGCATTCGTTCCCGATTGATACACAGAAAGCATGCACAGAGGTCGAAACGTCCGTTTTCAGTGCGGACGGGTGATCTTGGTGTCCGATGAGGGGGCTGGTTGAGTTGCTTGCCGTTTGCCCTCTTCCGGTCGTCGAGGGAAAGGTCTGGTCGAATGCGTAATGTCCGCTGGAAGCGCTCCCACGGGGCGTCATCCGGATCGTGGGCGCGGAAGTGGGCGCTGGGAGTCGCGGTCGCCATGTTGGCGCCACTCGGGGTGTCCGTAGCGGGCACTGGAGCGACGGCCTCGGCGGCCTTCGATCCTGCGGCCTTCGACTTCTGGGTCGATTCGGGCATGGGCCCGATCAAGTCGCGCGTCGTGCGCGCGGCGGACGGCAACACCAACCGCGTGGTCTACGTCCTCGACGGCATGCGGGCTCCCGAGACCCTCAACGGCTGGGAGATCGAGACCGGCATCCCCGCCCTGCTGGCCAGTTGGAACATCAACGTCGTGATGCCGGTCGGCGGCATGTCCAGCTTCTACGCGGACTGGAACGCCCCGAGCGAGTTCCTCGGCATTCCCGCGGGTTCCGGCTCCAGCTCCGGCTCCGGCGCGATGAACACGCTCGCGGGCGGTCCCGGTAAGAGCTACCGGTACCAGTGGGAGACCTTCCTGACCCAGAACCTGCGCTCGGCGCTGCGCGACCGGCTCGGTTTCAACCCGAACCGCAACGGCGTGTTCGGTCTGTCGATGGGCGGCAGCGCCGCGCTGACCTTGGCGGCCTACCACCCGGATCAGTTCAGCTTCGCCGGTTCCTACTCCGGCTACCTGAACAACTCCGCCCCCGGCATGCGCGAGGCGATCCGCGTTGCGATGATCGACGCGGGCGGCTACAACGTGGACTCGATGGCGCCGCCGTGGGGTCCGCAGTGGCTGCGGATGGACCCGTTCGTCTTCGCGCCCAACTTGATTCGCAACGGCACCCGCCTGTGGATCGCCGCGGCCAGCGGCCTGCCATCGGCCACCGATTCGCCGAGCTTCAACACACTCAACGGCATGGGGCTCGAGGCGCTCGCCCTGGTCAACACCAGGGCCTTCCAGGCCCGCATGGCGACGCTGGGCGGCGGCAACGCCGTCTACTCCTTCCCGGCGTACGGCATTCACGCCTGGAACAACTGGGCTGAAGAGGCGAACCGCATGCTTCCCGACCTGTCCGCGAACATCGGCTGAGGTCACCCCCGAGGACCGCTCGGAGCCCACGGCTCCGGGCGGTCCTTTTGTTTTCCGGCGTTGGCTGAACGGTCGCTGGCGGACGAACACCAATCGGCCCCCGCATCGGCAGGCGTCCCCGCGCGGACAGAACGGGCTGACGTCCGGTTTTGATCACGATCCGATATCGGAGCGCGTTTCCGCGTCCTCCCGCTTCGAATACCCGCATATAGAAGAGCAATACCGCCGGAACCCGCGCTCCTCCGGTTACCGGCGCCGAGTGTCGATCCTCGTGCACGACGATTGCGGTCAACGGTGACCGCGCGGGCGAAAGGGCTGGTCGATGCGAGTTGCAGGCATGAACGGTGCGGTTGCCGGGGGACGTTCCCCGCGGCGTTGGTTACGGCGTTCGGTCGCCGGTCTGGCACTCGCGCTCGCGGTGCCTTTCGGCGCGGCCACCGCGGGGATGAGCGCCCCGGCGGCGGCGAGTTTCGATCCGGCCGGCTTCGATTTCTGGGTCGATTCCAGCATGGGCCCGATCAAGAACCGGATTTTCCGCGCCGCCGACGGCAACACCCAGCGCGTCGTCTACGCGCTGGACGGATTGCGCGCACGCAACGACCTGAGCGGCTGGGAGATCGACACCGACATCTCCCGCGTCCTCACGCAGTGGAACATCAACGTGGTGATGCCGGTCGGCGGCCAATCCAGCTTCTATTCGGACTGGATCGCGCCGAGCAACACCAACGGTCAGACGGTCGTCTACGCCTGGGAAACGTTCCTCACCGAGAATCTGCGCTGGGCGCTGCGTGACCGGCTCGGTTTCAATCCGACCGGCAACGGCGTCTTCGGTCTGTCCATGGGCGGCAGCGCGGCGCTCGCGTTGGCCGCTTATCACCCCGACCAATTCCGTTACGCGGGTTCGTATTCCGGATATTTGAACATTTCGGCGCCCGGCATGCGCGAGGCATTGCGGCTGGCGCTGCTCGACGCGGGCGGTTTCAACATCGACGCCATGTGGGGTCCGCCGTGGGATCCGCGCTGGCTGCGCCACGACCCGTTCATGTTCGCGCAACTCTTGCGGCAGAACGGAACTCGGCTCTGGATTTCGGCAGGAAGCGGCATGAGCGGTCCGCGCGACGTGATCAATACTCCGATCGACCTGTATCACCTCAACAACGCCAGGGCGCTGGAGACGCTCGCGCTGGCCAACACTCGCGCTTTCCAGAGCAAGATGGACAGCCTCGGCGGCGCGAACGTGGTCTACAACTACCCGGAGATCGGCGTGCACAGCTGGCCTTACTGGCAGGACCAAGCGCTCGCGATGTTGCCCGATATGAGCGCCCATATTGGATGACGTAACAACCGCGCCTCGCGGATGGGCCGGATCGAGGTCCGGATTCGCCGGGCTCGCGACATCCCTCCTCGACGGAGGATATGGATCACTTCTGGATTGCGTAACAAAATCGACAGTCGGGGACGACATCACTGCTGGAACGCGGTAGGGTCACCGCACGATCACAGATTGTGCGCGGGCGGATTTCGGCCACCCGGCCGACCGCAGCCTTGCTAAGGATTCGGACGTCGAATATCCTCCTGCGAGCGCAAGTGTGACCAGATCGTTGTAGCGCCGTCGCTCGATGCCGGAATGTCGGGAACCGGCATGGATGTGACGCGCGTCTCGTTGGCAGCACGGGTGTCGCCCCGCCGGCTCGGCATGGCGGCACCGCAACAGCAGAAAGTGAGCAGCATTCATGCGTTTCGGCAGGGCCGCCGCGCCGAAGAGTGTCAAGTCGGGTCGGCAGGGCGCACCTCGTGGTTGGCGTAATCGAATTCTGGGTGTCGGTGCGGCCGCGTTGGCGCTTCCGATCGCCGCAGGACTGGCTTCCCCGACCGTCGCCACCGCGGCTCCCGTGCACGCGCCGGTGCTGCGCGCGCCCGCGGGTGGCTACGAGGAGTTGATGGTCCCGTCGCAGATGGGCCCGATCAAGGTCCAGGTGCAGTGGGCATCGCGCGGCGGCAACGCGGCGCTGTACATGCTCGACGGCCTGCGCGCTCGTGACGACCGCAACGCGTGGTCGTTCGAGACGAACGCGATGGACCAGTTCAAGAACGACAACATCACCCTGGTGATGCCGGTCGGCGGTCAGTCGAGCTTTTACACCGACTGGTACGCGCCCAGCAACACCAACGGTCAGAAGACCACCTACAAGTGGGAAAGCTTCCTGACCAACGAGCTGCCGAACTTCCTCGCGGGCTACGGCGTCTCCAAGAACAACAACGCGGTCATCGGCCTGTCAATGGGCGGTAGCGCCGCGCTGGCCCTGGCCGCCTACCACCGCGACCAGTTCAAGTTCGCCGGCTCCTACTCCGGCTACCTGAACATCTCGGCGCCCGGTATGCGCGAGGCGATCCGCATCGCGATGCTGGACGCGGGTCGCTACAACGTCGACTCGATGGCCGCGCCGTGGAGCCCGCAGTGGCTGCGGATGGACCCGTTCGTGTTCGCGCCGCAGCTGAAGGGCCTGCCGATGTACATCTCGGCGGCGTCGGGTCTGCCGGGTCAGTTCGACCGGCCGAACTCGCCGGTCGGCCTGTTCAACACCGGTAACGCGATGGCGCTCGAGGCCCTGTCGCTGGTCAACACCCGCGCGTTCCAGGTTCGCCTGGGCTCGCTCGGTATCCCGGCCTTCTTCGACTTCCCGGCCGCGGGCACCCACTCCTGGAAGTACTGGGAGGGCCAGCTGTGGAACTCCCGCAAGGGCATCCTGGACGCCACCGGCGCCTGGTGATCTCCGCGCGCTGAACATCGGCGCGTACTGAAGAACGACACGGCGCCGCCGCTTCCTCGTCGAAGCGGCGGCGCCGTCGTTTTTCGCCGGGCCGACGACACGCCGTGCGGTCACCGGAAAATCAGACACCCGGGTTTGCGGTGGGCGCGTCTACCTGGAACCGGAGGTGCGCGGGGGTACAAAGCTCTGGTGGCTGAAGTTGCGTGTGGTAAACGGGGAAAGGCACGTCGCCGCGGCGGACACACGACGCGCGGCCGGTTCGCACTGCTCGCCACCGCCTTGGCGCTACCCCTGGCCGCCGGAATCACCCCGCTGAACTCGCCTGTTGCGGCTCAGCCGACGACCGTTGCCGTCCCGGCCTCGGTGCAGAACGTCGTCTGGCTCGGTGACCGCCGGGTGTCGCTGTGGGTTAACTCACCGTCCATGGGTGCGCCGGTGCAGGTGCAACTGCTGCTGGCAAGGGACTGGAACGCCCGGCCGGACGCCAGGTTCCCGCTGCTGTTCATGCTCGACGGCCTGCGCGCCACCGAGGACGAGAGCGGCTGGACCAAGGATGCGGGCGCGGTCGACTTCTACGCCGACAAGAACGTCACGGTGGTGCTGCCGATCGGCGGCCAGTCCAGCTTCTACTCCGATTGGCTGCAGCCGGACAACGGCAGGAACTACAAGTGGGAGACGTTCCTGACCAAGGAGCTGCCGCCGCTGCTGGAGAGCCAGTGGCGAGCCACGGATGTGCGTGGCATGGAGGGTCTTTCGATGGGCGGGACGGCGGCGATGTTCCTCGCCGGGCGCAATCCGGGTTTCAGCAAATACGCCGCCTCGTATTCGGGCTTCCTCACCACGACCACCCTCGGCATGCCCCAGGCCATCGAGTACGCCATGCGCGACGCGGGCGGGTTCGATTCTGCCGCGATGTGGGGTCCGCCGACCAGTCAGGAATGGGAGAACCACGACCCGTACGCGCTGGCCGACCGGTTGAAGGGCGTCAGCCTCTACGTCTCCAGCGGCAGCGGCACGACCGGGCCGTTCGACCAGGCCGCGGGCATTCCAGGCATCAGTACCAACTACGCGGGCATGGGCCTGGAGATTCTGTCCCGGCTCACCTCGGAGAACTTCGTCACCAAGCTGACCGAGCTGTCCATTCCGGTGCAGGTCAACTACCGCCCCTCCGGCACCCACTCGTGGCCGTACTGGGATTTCGAGATGCGCCAGTCGTGGACGCAGGCGGCGTCCGCGCTCGGTGTGGAGGTCGGCAAGCCCGCGTGCGCGCCCGCGGAGTCGATCGGCGCGGCGGTGGCCGTCAACGGCTGGCTCGGCGAGTGCCTCACCGGGGAGTACCAGGTGGCGGGCGGCGTCGCGCAGGATTTCCGCGGCGGTCGCGTGTTCTTCTCGCCGGAGACCGGGGCGCACGGGGTGGCGGGCATGATCGCCGGCGGTTACCAGGCCGCGCACGGACCCGCGGGTCCGCTCGGCCTGCCGACCGGCGGGGAGCGCGCGCTGCCCGACGGGCGCGGACGGTTCCAGCCGTTCCAGCACGGCTCGCTGTATTGGACGCCACAGACCGGCGCCCAAGTGGTGCGCGGCGCGATCCTCGACGAATGGGGCAGGCAGGGCTTCGAGCGCGGGCCCGCGGGCTACCCGACCGCGCCCGAGGTCAAGACGCCGAACAAAGATGGCGCGGTGCAGGCCTTCGAGGGCGGCCCGATCTACTACAGCGCCAAGACCGGCGTGCACCGGGTGCAGGGCCTGATCCTCGGGAAGTACGCCGAGCTGGGTTACGAGAACAGCTGGCTGGGTTTCCCTGCGGACGAGGAACTTCCGCTGAAGGACTTCGGTCGCTACAGCCGATTCGAGGGCGGCAACGTCTACTGGAGTCCGCTCTCCGGCGCCTGGGCGGTGCGCAACGGACCCATGCTCGATGCCTGGCAGAGCGTCGGCTTCGAGAACGGCAAACTCGGCTATCCGATCAGCGACGAGTTCGCGATCCCCGGCGGCGTGCGACAGAACTTCCAAGCCGGGTTCATCACAGTGCGCGATGGCAAATCGGAGGTTCACGGTCTTTGATTCCGACCGGTCTGTCGGCTGACTGACGGCGCTCGGTTCGTCGTTGCCATTACCCTGGGGGCGACCGATCCCCCTTGCCGACAGATCGAGGACATAAATTCATGCATCGGACCCGTGGAAAGGTACTGGGCGTCGCCGTGGCGATCGCCGCGACCGGCCTGCTCGCCGCTTGCGGTGACAACGACTCGACCGCGACGAGCACGCCGACGCTGGCGCCGACCACGACGGCGACGTCGCGGCCCGCCGCCGCGCCGACCAGTCCCGCCGAAACCGGCCACGAGGGCCACGAGAGCACCCCGGCCCCCGCCCCCGAGCAGGCCCCGCCCGCCGAGACCGCAGCGCCCGAGCGCCCGCAGCCGGTGCCGACCAACCAGGTGCCGCCCGCCGACACCTCCAACCTCACCGAGAAGGACCGCAAGTTCCTCGACGCGCTGAAGGCGCAGGGCGTGAACCCCTCCAGCCCGGACATCGCGCTGAGCATCGGCAGCTACGTCTGCCAGGGCGTCGCCGCGGGCGCTTCCGAGGCCGATCTGACCACGTTCGTCAACGCCATGGCCGGTTCCGATCCGTCCTTCGACCCGGCCAAGATGCCGGTGGAGCAGGCCGGGCAGATCTACATCCAGACGGCCAAGCAGAACTACTGCCAGTGAGTGCTCGTCGCGGTTCGAGACCCCGCCGGATAGGGCCGGCGGGGTGCCTGGTGTTTCTCGCGGTCATCGCGTTGATCGTCGTCGTGGTGATCCTGCTGTGGTTCCTGCTGGCCGGACGGCTGCGGGTGCCGAAACCGGGCCCCGAGCCGACGCCGCCGCCTACCTCGCAACCTGCTACGTGTCCGGACGTGCAGATGATCTCGGTCCCTGGCACGTGGGAGTCGAACAGCACGGACGACCCGCACAACCCGGCGGCCAATCCGCTGTCGCTGATGCTCAACATCTCCGGGCCGGTGCGGCAGCAGTTCCCCGCCGAGCGGGTCGACGTCTACACCGTCCCGTACGTGGCGCAGTTCTCGAACCCGGTCGCCATCCCGCCGGACGGCCAGCAGTCCTATAACAACAGCCGTTCCGAGGGCACCCAGCGGATGGTCGAGATGATGACCGAGCGAGCGCGTGAATGCCCGTTGACCACCTATGTGATCGCCGGTTTCTCGCAGGGAGCCGTGATCGCGGGCGACATCGCCGCGCAGATCGGGGCCGGCAAGGGTCCGGTTCCGGCCGACCGGGTGCTCGGCGTGACGCTGATCGCCGACGGCCGTCGCGCCGGCGGGCCCGAAACGGGCGGTGCCATCCCGATCGGCACGCCGCCGCCCGGCGTCGGCGCGGAGGTCGCGCTGGCGGGCCTGAAGGTGCCCGGCATCACGATGACCGGTCCGCGGGACGGATTCGGCGCGCTCGCCGACCGCACCTACACCATCTGCGCTCCGGGCGATCTGATCTGCGATTCGCCACAGCAGGCGCTGAATCCGGTGAACTGGATTCCGAGCGTGGTCACGCTGGTGCGCGCCGCCGGAAACCCGGTGCACGCTCTCTACAATGGTTTCGTGGTGGACGGAAACGGCACCACGGCCACGCAGTGGACGGCGAACTGGGCCGGCGGTCTGATCGAGGGAGCCCCTCGGCCGCCGCATTCGTGAGATGGCACAAACCACGCCGATGGAGGCGTGTGTTCGGCCATCCGGTGCTGCCGCAAACGCACGGGAGTTCGTCGGCACGTTGTAAAGTGCGCTGATGATCGCGACTACCCCCGAGTATCGGGGGCTGGCTTCGCGCCGCATTTCCTTACAGCCAGGAGCATGAGTTCATGACACAAGCCGCCGCCACGGCCGGTGAGCTGACCGCATTGGGCACCCCGTTGCGTCCTTTTCGCTTCGCGGCTGCGGGCGAGGGGAACAAGCAAGAGGGCGGAGCCCGCAAGTTCGTGCAGACGGCGCAGCAGGCCGAGGAGTACGGCTACGACACCTTCGTCGTGCCGGATCACCTCGGTGACCAGATCGGTCCGATCGCCGCGCTCGGCGCACTGACGCAGGCCACCGAGAAGATCCGCCTCGGAACCTCGGTGCTGGCCAATGGTTTCCGGCACCCCGTGGTGCTCGCCAAGGATCTTGCCACCATCGACGTGCTGTCGAAGGGCCGCCTCGAGGTCGGCCTCGGCGCGGGCTGGAAGCAGGACGAGTACCAGGCCGCGGGCTTGGTCTACGACTCGCCCGGCGTGCGTCTGGCCAAGCTGGACGAGGCGCTGACCATTCTGGACGTGCTGCTGCGCGGTCAGGAATGCACCTTCGAGGGCAAGTACTACCAGGTCGACGGCATCAAGGGCACGCCGCGGCCGCGGCAGGGCCCGCGCCCGCCGATCTGCACCGGCGGCGGCGGACCGAAGATGCTGCGCCTGGCCGCAAAGCACGCCGACATCATCTCCGTCGTTCCGGTCACCACCAAGAACGGCAAGGGTCTGCTCTCCGGCATCACCATGGAGAAGACCATCGAGAAGGTCAACCTGATCAGGGAGGCCGCGGGCGAGCGGTTCGATCAGATCGAACTGAACTGGGCCATCACCGCGATCGTCATCACCGACGATCGGGAGAAGACCGCCGAAATGGCGCTCACGGCCATCGACCGCGGTCTGCACCCCGACCTGGAGGTGGACACCAAGCTCTCGGTCGAGGACATCCTGAATTCGCCCTACGTGGCGATCGGAACGTTCGAGGAGATCGCCGAACAGATCCGTCGTGTGCGACAACTCACTTCTATGTCGTACGTCGGGGTTTTCCCCACCCAGATGGACGCGTTCGCACCGGTTATCCCCCTGCTGCGGGATGAGTGACCGGGTCTTCTCTGTAACATCACTCTGGTTCGAAAACATTTAGCCGATAGCGGTCACCGCGCAGACCGCGTGAAAATCTGCAGGTTCGGCTCTAGGAACAAGAGCACCCGCGGGCGAAAGCGAGTCGGGGCCTCACAGATAGGTGACGGGCGGTGGAGCCGCCGTCTTGCTGCGTGTGCCTCGGAGGAGAAGAAGGAATGGACGAGACTTTCGACGACTACCTGGACGAAACCGGGAACATCCGTATTCCCGAGGATCACACCCTGGTTGACCACGTCGAGAAGCACACCCGCAACGACGCGAACACTCTCGCGTACCGCTACATCGACTACTCGCGGGAACGCGATGGTGAGGTACACGAGCTGACGTGGCAGCAATTCGGAGTCCGGCTGCGCGCGGTGGCCGCCCGACTGCAGCAGGTGACCAAGCCGGGCGACCGGGTCGCGATCCTGGCTCCGCAGGGCCTCGACTACGTGGTCTCCTTCTTCGCCGCCATCTACGCGGGCACCATCTCGGTGCCGCTGTTCGACCCGGACGAGCCCGGCCACACCGACCGCCTGCACGCGGTGCTCGGCGACTGTGAGCCCTCCGCCATCCTGACCGCGAGCTCCTCCGCGGCCGGGGTGCGCCAGTTCTTCCGCGCGCTACCCGCCGCGCAGCGCCCGCGCATCATCGCCGTCGACGCGATCCCCGACAGTGTCGGGGAGACCTGGGTGCGCCCGGACATCAAGATCGACGACATCGCCTACCTGCAGTACACCTCGGGCTCGACCCGGGTACCGGCGGGCGTTGAGATCACCCACCGCGCCGTCGGCACCAATCTGCTGCAGATGGTCCACTCCATCAATCTGGACTGGAACTCGCGCGGCGTCACCTGGCTGCCGCTGTTCCACGACATGGGCCTGCTGACGGTGATCCTGCCCGCGGTGGGCGGCAAGTACATCACCATCATGTCGCCGAGCGCGTTCGTGCGCCGCCCGTACCGCTGGATCAAGGAGCTGGCCGCGGTCTCCGACGGCGCGGGAACCTTCGCCGCCGCACCGAACTTCGCGTTCGAGCACGCCGCGGCGCGCGGTCTGCCGAAGCCGGGCGAATCGCTGGATCTGTCGAACGTCATCGGTCTGATCAACGGCAGCGAGCCGGTCACCACCTCCTCGATGCGGAAGTTCAACGAGGCGTTCGCGCCCTACGGTCTGCCCAAGACCGCCATCAAGCCGTGCTACGGCATGGCCGAGGCGACCCTGTTCGTCTCGGCGACCAAGGCCGAGGACGAGGCCAAGGTCGTCTACGTGGACCGCAAGGAGCTCAACGCGGGCCGGATGGTGAAGGTCGAGCAGGACTCCGAGAACGCCATCGCGCAGGTGTCCTGCGGTTACGTGGCGAAGTCGCAGTGGGCCGTGATCGTCGACCCGGAGACCGTCGAGAGCGACGGCGGCGGTCACGAGCTGCCCGATGGCCGGGTCGGCGAGATCTGGCTGCACGGCAACAACATGGGCATCGGCTACTGGGGCCGACCGGAGGAAACCGCGAAGACCTTCCAGAACAAGATCACCGAGCCGCTCGTCGCCGGCAGCCACACCGAGGGCGTCGAGTCCGACGCACACTGGATGCGCACCGGCGACTACGGCGTCTACTTCGAGGGCGAGCTCTACATCACCGGCCGCGTGAAGGACCTGGTGATCGTCGACGGCCGCAACCACTACCCGCAGGACCTCGAGTACTCGGCGCAGGAAGCGAGCAAGGCGCTGCGCCCCGGCTTCGTCGCCGCGTTCTCGGTGCCCGCCAACCAGCTGCCCGCCGAGGTCTTCGAGCAGGGCAGCCACTCGGGCCTGAAGTCCTTCGACGCCGACGACGCCTCCGAGCAGCTCGTCATCGTCGGCGAGCGTGGCCCCGGCGCGGGCAAGGCCGATCCGCTGCCGATCGCCGACGCGGTGCGCGCGGCCGTCTCGCAGCGCCACGGAGTCACCGTGCGCGACGTGCTGCTGGTGCCCGCGGGCTCGATCCCGCGCACCTCCAGCGGCAAGATCGCCCGGCGCGCCTGCAAGACTGCTTATCTGGAGGGAACCTTGCGGGGCGGTTACACCCAGCAGGCTTTCCCCGATGCACCGGAAGAGTAATTGCCCAGGGTGAGTTAGGGGCCGATCATCGACGCTCGGCGCGGATCTCATCCACGCCGAGCGTCAATTCACGGCGCGCCCGGTTACGCAGACAGGTAGCTTGAGGAATTGATGGCTGACAACGAGGGCACGCCCACCCAGACGACCGAAACCGCGCCCGCCGCCACGGAAGGCACGGCCGCGCCCGCCACTGCCGACATGTCGGTGACCGAACTGCGAGAGTGGTTGCGCCGCTGGGTCGCCGACGCGACCGGCCAGCCGATCGAGCAGATCACGGTGGACCGGCCGATGGAGGAATTCGGGCTCGCCTCGCGCGACGCACTCGCCCTCGGCGGCGACATCGAGGAACTCACGGGTGTGGTGCTGAACGCGACCGTCGTCTACAAGCACCCGACCATCGCGTCGTTGGCCGAAGTCATCGTGCACGGTGAGCCCGAGGCGCCCGAGGAGTCGGCGGACGACGCTTTCTACACCGCCGGTTACACCCCGGGCGAGGCGCACGACATCGCGATCGTCGGCCTTTCCACCCGGCTGCCCGGCGCGGGCGACACCCCGGAGTCGACCTGGGAGTTCCTGATCAACCGCGGCGACGCGATCCGGGAGCTGCCGGAAGGCCGCTGGTCGGAGTTCACCGCCGACCCGAACATCGCGAAGATCGTCGCGGAAAGCAACACTCGTGGCGGCTACCTGGACCAGGACGTGGTCAAGGGCTTCGACGCGGAGTTCTTCGCGATGTCCCCGATCGAGGTCGAGCGGGTCGACCCCCAGCAGCGCCTGATGATGGAGCTCACCTGGGAGGCGTTGGAGCACGCCAGGATTCCCGCCAGTGAACTCAAGGGCGAGTCGGTCGGCATCTTCATCGGCTCGTCCACTCAGGACTTCCAGCTGATCGCCGCCCTCGGCCTCGGCGACCGCGACCCGAGCCTGCCCATCTCGGCGGAGGCCTACGCGCTGCTGGGCGCATCGACGGGCATCATCGCCAACCGCGTCTCCTACTTCTTCGACTTCCGCGGTCCCTCGGTCACCGTCGACACGGCATGCTCGTCCACGCTGGTCGCCCTGCATCAAGCCGTACGCGCGCTGCGTGACGGTGACGCCGACCTCGCGCTGGCCGGTGGCGTGAACATGATCCTGGCCCCGGTGGCCACGCTCGGCTTCGAGAAGAACGGCGCGGTCGCCAAGAACGGCCGGATCAAGGCGTTCTCCGCCGACGCCGACGGCATGGTCCGCTCCGAGGGCGCCGGTCTTGTCGTGCTCAAGCGCCTGGCCGACGCCGAACGCGACGGCGACAAGATCTACGCGGTCGTCAAGGGTTCCGCGATCAACAACGACGGCCGCTCCAACGGCCTGTTCGCGCCGAACCCGGACGCCCAGGCCGACGTGCTGCGCGCCGCCTACCGCGACGCGGGCATCAAGCCCTCCACCGTGGACTACATCGAGGCGCACGGCACGGGCACCCCGATCGGCGACCCGATCGAGGCCGATGCGCTCGGCCGGGTGGTCGGTCGTGGACGAGATGCCGACAAGCCCGCGCTGCTCGGCTCGGCCAAGACGAACTTCGGTCACCTGGAGTCCGGAGCGGGCGTGCCTGCTCTCGCCAAGGTGGTGATGGCGTTCCAGCACAACGTCATTCCCCCCAACATCAACTTCGCGGGACCGAGCCCGTACATCCCGTTCGAGCAGGCGCGCCTGAAGGTTGTCGACGAGCCGACCGAATTCCCGCGCTACAGCGGCGTGGCCACCGTCGGCATCTCCGGCTTCGGCTTCGGCGGTGCCAACGCCCACATCGTGCTTCAGGAGTATGCGGCGTCCGCTGCCGCGCCCGCTGAGGGCGCGCCTGTCGAGGTTTCCGCTGAGCCGAACCTGGATGACGAGAACGTCGACGTGATCGCCGAGGCGACCGAGGTGGTCGCCGAGGCCGAAGCGGAAGTCGTCGAGGCTGCGGCCCCCGAGGCGAAAACCGCCGAGGCGCCCGCCGAATGGTCGGCCGACCGCGAAGAGCCGCTGCCGGTGATCCTCGCGGTGTCCGGCTACCTGCCCTCCCGCCGTAAGCGCGCCGCCGCCGTGCTGGCCGACTGGCTGGAATCCGATGCCGGTCGCGACGTCCCGCTCGCCGACGTGGCCCGTTCGCTGGCCAAGCGCAGCCACTGGCGTTCGCGTGGCGTCGTGATCGCCAAGACGCACGAAGAGGCCGTCGCCGGTCTGCGCGCCATCGCCGCGGGCAAGCCGGGCACGGGCGTGTTCACCGCCGACGCGCCCGCCGCGCAGGGCCCGGTCTGGGTGCTCGCCGGTTTCGGCGCGCAGCACCGCAAGATGGGCAAGCAGCTCTACCTGGAGAACGCGATCTTCCGCGCCGCCGTCGACCAGGTCGACGAGTTGGTGCAGGACGAGGCCGGTTACTCGATTCGCGAGATGATCCTGGACGACGCCCAGGACTACAGCGTCGGCACCTCGCAGGTCGGCATCTTCACCATTCAGATCGGTCTGGCCGCGCTGCTGCGCGCGCACGGCGCCGAGCCCACCGCCGTCGTCGGCCACTCCATGGGTGAGGTCGCGGGCGCGTACATCGCGGGCGGCCTCGCGCTCGAGGACGCGGTGCGGGTGATCTGCGCCCGTTCCCGCCTGATGGGCGAGGGCGAGGCGATGATCACCGACGCCGACGTGCGCAACATGGCGCTGGTCGAGCTGAGCGCCGCGGACGTCGAGGCCATGCTGCCGGAGTACCCGGACGTCGAGGTCGCGGTGTACGCCGCGCCGACCAACACGGTGATCGGCGGTCCGACCGAACAGGTGCAGGCGATCGTCGCCAAGGTCGAGGGCGCGGGCAAGTTCGCCCGGGTGCTCCAGACCCGCGGCGCCGGCCACACCTCGCAGATGGATCCGCTGCTCGGCGAGCTGGCCGCGGAGCTGGCGGGCATCGAGCCGACCCGCATGAAGGCGGGCCTGTACTCGACGGTGAACAAGGAGCAGTTCTACCGGCCCGGTCACGACCCGATCCACGACGAGGACTACTGGGTCAAGAACATGCGCCACAGCGTGTACTTCACCAACGCGGTGAAGCTCGCGGTGGACTCCGGGCACACCACCTTCCTGGAACTCGCGCCGAATTCCGTTGCGCTGATGCAGGTTCTGGGCACCACGTTCGCGGCCGGGCTGCACGACGCGCAGCTCATCCCGACGCTCAAGCGCAAGGAAGACGAGTCGGCGGGCGTGATCTCCGCGCTGGCCCAGCTCTACGTGCACGGCCACGCCGTCGACCTGTCCTCGCTGCTGCCCGCGGGCGAGTACGCCGATGTGCCGCGAACCGTGTTCGTGCGCAAGCAGTTCTGGCCGGAGAGCCGGATGTCCAGTGGAAGCGGCAACACCAGGATCCCCGGCGCGCACGTCGCGCTGCCGGACGGCCGCCACGTCTGGGAGGTCCAGGCGGGCGTCGTCACCGACATGGCCGCACTGGTGAATTCGGCTGCGGCGCAGGTGTTGAGCGATGTCGCGGTGGGCGCTTCGATCACCCACGGCGCGCCGCCCGCCGCCGGAACGCTGACCACCACGCTGACCCCGCACCTCGGCGGCGCGTCGGCGCAGGTGCACGCCAAGGAGGGCAACGCCTTCCGCTTGCTTTTCGAGGCCGTGGTGACCTCCGGCGCCCCGCTGCCGGAAACCGCTGTGGCGCAACCGGTCACCGAGACCGCGGTCGCGGCCGTCGCGGAACCCGAGGTCGTCGAGACCTTCGGCGACCGGTGGGATCCCAACGGCAGCCAGACCATCGAGGAGCGGCTCGCGATCATCGTCGCGGAGTCCATGGGCTACGCCGTCGAGGACCTGCCGATGGAGATCCCGCTCATGGAGCTGGGTCTCGACTCGCTGATGGCGATGCGCATCAAGAACCGCGTCGAGTTCGAATTCGACATCCCGCAGCTGCAGATCCAGGCCGTGCGCGACGCCAACCTCAACGAGGTCGGCAAGGTGCTGCGCTACGCCATCGAGCACCGCGAAGAGGTGCAGGCGATCGCGGACAAGCAGGCCGCGGGTGAAGAGATCACCGTCGACAGCGATGCTCTCGCGGCGGCGCGTTCGGCGCTGGAGTCGGGCGACGACCCGGCCGTGGCGGTGCAGGCCGCGGGCGCGCCGGTGCCAGGGCTGGATGTCCAGAACACCACGGTCGAGGCCGAGGCGGAGAAGATCGTCGCCGAAGCCGCTGCGCAGCAGGCCACTCCGGCCGTCGCGGCACAGCAGAAGACCCCTGCCGTCGCGCCCGCCGAGGCGGCCTCGATGTTCGGCGGTCAGGAGCAGAGCTCCGCAACCGAGGACGATGTGCCGCCGCGCGACGCCGCCGAGCGGTTGACCTTCGCCAGCTGGGCGGTCGTCACCGGCAAGTCGGCGGGCGGCATCTTCAACACCCTGCCGATCCTGGAGGAGGAGATCGCCGAGAAGCTGGCGGCTCGCCTCACCGAGCGGGTCGGCGCCGAGATCACCGTCGACGACGTGCTCGACTGCGAGACGATCGAACAGCTGGCCGACGTGGTGCGCCAGCTCCAGGACAGCGGCGCCGACGTGGACGGTTTCGTCCGGCCGCTGCGCGCCCGCGCCGAAGGTTCGAACGCGGTGCCGGTCTTCGTGTTCCACCCCGCCGGTGGCAACACCCTGGTGTACGAGCCGCTGCTCAAGCGGCTGCCCGCCGATACTCCGATGTACGGCTTCGAGCGAGTCGACGGCTCGATCGAGGAGCGTGCCCGCCAGTACCTGCCCGAGCTGCGCAAGTTGCAGGGCGACGGACCGTACGTGCTGTACGGCTGGTCGCTCGGCGCGGTCCTGGCACTGCAGGTCGCGCAGCTGCTTCGGGCCGAGGGCGCGGACGTTCGGCTGGTCGGCCTGATCGACCTGGCGATCCCCGTCGAGAACGAGGACAACAGCCCCGCCGAGCGCGTGCGCCGGATCGAACGTTTCCAGGTCTTCGCCAGGAAGACCTACAACGTCCCTGGCGAGCTGGATCGCGAGCAGATCGAAGAGCTGGCCGCCGCCAGTGACGAAGAGCAGTACAAGATGATCACCGACCTCATCAAGATGAGCGGTGCGAAGATTCCGGGCGGCGTGCTCGAGCATCAGCGCACCTCGTGGATCGAACAGCGGGCGCTGCAGCAGACCCAGCCGAGTCGCTACGACGGCGACGTCGTGCTCTACCTGGCGGACCGCTACCACGACGGCGCGATCGAGCTGGAGCCCCGCTACGGGGACCGGCGCCCGAACGGCGGCTGGGACGAATACATCGAGAACCTCGAGATCGTGCACATCCCCGGTGATCACTTGCAGATCGTCGACGAGCCGCGGATCGGCCGGATCGGTGCCGACCTGACCGCGAAGCTCGGGGAAATCGAGGCGAAAGGCGCACAGTGAGCACTACTGCCGAAAAACTCGCCGACCTGCGTAAACGTCTAGAACTGGCGCAGGAACCGGCGGGGGAAGCGGGAGTCGCGAAGCGGGCGAAGAAGGGCATTCCCAGCGCCCGCGACCGGATCAACATGCTGATCGATCCGGGAACGTTCGTGGAGATCGGCGCGCTGGTGCGCAAGCCGGGCGATCCCACCGCGCTGTACGGCGACGGCGTCGTCACCGGACACGGCCTGGTGGAAGGTAGACCCGTGGCGGTGTTCTCCCACGACCAGACCGTGTACGGCGGATCGGTCGGCGAGATGTTCGGCCGCAAGGTCGCCTACATCCTGGAGTACGCCGCCAAGGTCGGCTGCCCGGTCGTCGGCATCAACGACTCCGGCGGCGCGCGCGTGCAGGAGGCCGTCACCTCGCTGGCCTGGTACGCGGAACTCGGCAGACGCCAGGAGCCGCTGTCGGGCCTGGTGCCGCAGGTTTCGATGATTCTCGGCAAGTGCGCGGGCGGTGCGGTGTACGCCCCGATCAACACCGACGTGGTGGTGGCGACCGAAGAGGCGTACATGTTCGTCACCGGGCCGAAGGTGATCCGCGAGGTCACCGGCGAGGACGTGAGCCTCGAGGAACTGGGCGGCGCGCAGAGCCAGGCCGAGTACGGCAACATCCATCACGTCGCCAAGGACGAGGCGGCCGCGTTCCAGTGGGTGCGCGAGTACCTCGGCTTCCTGCCGACCAGCTGCCAGGAGCTAGCCCCGATCGTGAATCCCGGCCTGGAGCCGGAGATCACCGACACGGACCGCGAACTGGATTCGCTCGTGCCCGACTCGGACAACGCGGGCTACGACATGCACGAGATCCTGCTGCGCATCTTCGACGACGGCGATTTCCACGAGGTCGGCGCGAGCGCGGGGCGCAACATCATCACCGGCTTCGCCCGCGTGGACGGCCGCAGCGTCGGCGTCGTCGCCAATCAGCCGATGGTGTACGCCGGTGCGCTGGACGCCCGCGCCTCGGACAAGGCGGCGCACTTCGTCCGGCTCTGCGACGCCTTCGAGATCCCGCTGGTCTTCGTGGTCGACACGCCCGGTTTCCTGCCCGGCGTCGAGCAGGAGAAGATCGGCGTGATCAAACGCGGCGGGCGCTTCCTGTTCTCCTTCGTGGAGGCTACCGTGCCGAAGGTGACCGTCGTGATCCGCAAGTCCTACGGCGGCGGCTACGCGGTGATGGGCTCCAAGCAGCTCGGCGCCGACGTGAACCTGGCCTGGCCGACGGCCCGCATCGCGGTGATGGGCGCTGAGAGCGCGGTGAGCCTGATCGGCGCCAAGCAGATCGAGGCCGCGCCGGAGGACCAGCGCGCCGCGATGCGCCAGCAGATGATCGACTTCTACAACGCGACCGTGGCGACGCCGTGGGTGGCCGCCGAGCGCGGGTACATCGACGCCGTCATCGAGCCGTCCAGCACCCGCCTCGAGCTACGCAGGGCGCTGCATCTGCTGCGGGACAAGCAGCTCGCGCGCAACCCGCGCAAGCACCACTTGCTGCCGCTGTAGCTCCTCGCGAACCGGAATCGGGCCGTACTCCCTTGGGAGACGGCCCGATTCGCGTTTCCTCCGGTTGTCAGCCGATGGTCGCGGAAGTGATGACGACCGCGTCGAGCGGCACGTCCTGGTGCATGCCCGCCGAGCCGGTGGCGACGCCCGCGATCTTGTCGACCACGTCGGTGCCGTCGACGACCGCGCCGAACACGGTGTAGCCCCAGCCGGACGGGGTGGGGGCCGAGTGGTTCAGGAAGTCGTTGTCGGCGACGTTGATGAAGAACTGCGCGGTGGCCGAGTGCGGGTCGTTGGTGCGGGCCATCGCGACCGTGTACTTGTTGTTCTTCAGGCCGTTGTTCGCCTCGTTCTTGATCGGGGCGTTGGTGCCCTTCTGGCGCATGTCGGGCTCGAAACCGCCGCCCTGGATCATGAAGCCCGGGATCACGCGGTGGAAAATCGTGCCGTTGTAGTGGCCCGCGTTCACGTAATCCACGAAGTTCTGCACCGTCGAGGGCGCCTTCTCCGCGTCCAGTTCCAGGACGATAGCTCCGAAATTCGTCTCGAGATTCACCTTGGTCATACCCATACCTTTCCATTCGCCGGGGAATGGGTCACCAAGTCGGGTCCACTTTCGGGGGGAAAAGGACCCTCGGCCGAAAATTCGAGTAACTCGTCGCGCGCTTCCCGAGCCCGGCTTCGTCCGGTTACCCGCTAGCATTGCCAACCGTGCCCGACGTCGCTACCGCTGTCTTGACGAAGCCTCCCGCCGCGCCCGAAGTCCGACCGAAGGACTTCCGGACGGCGCGAACAATCGCGCTGGTGGCCGGAGTGCTCGGTGCGCTGCTGGCACTGGCCACGCCGTTCCTGCCCGTCGAGCAGACCACCGCGGTGCTGAAATGGCCGCAGGGCGGCACGCTCGGCAACGTGCAGGCGCCGCTGATGTCGCAGGTGCCGACCGACCTGCGGGCGAGCATCCCGTGTTCGACGGTGGCCGCGCTGCCCGAGCAGGGCGGCATGCTGCTGGCGACCGCGCCGCCGCAGGGCGACCGCGCGGCGCTCGAGGCGATGTTCGTCCGGGTCTCCGATACGTCAGTCGACGTGGTGAACCGCAACGCGGTGGTGGCCTCGGCCGAGCGCGCACGGATGGGCGAGTGCTCCTCGATCGCCATCACGTCGGACCACAACCGCACCTTCGCCGCGTTCCAGGGCATGATGCTGACGGTCGACCGACCCGTTCAGGGCGGCGCGCCCGGACAGGCCGAGACCGTGCAGGTGCCCGCCGAGGGCACGATGGCCGGTGACTTCCGGCCGCAGGTGGTCGGCGTGTTCTCCGATCTGAAGGGCGCGGTGCCCGCAGGCCTGTCCTTCGACATGACCGTCGACACCCGGTTCAGCTCCAGTCCGACGCTCGTCAAGCTGATCGCGATGATCGCCGCGGTGCTGTGCACGCTCGTCGCCCTCGTCGCGCTGGCCCGGCTCGACAGCAGCGACGGCCGCGGCCACCGCCGCTTCCTGCCCGCCCACTGGCTGAAGCCGACCTGGGCCGACGGCGCCGTGATCGGCACGCTGCTGCTGTGGCACTTCGTCGGGGCCAACACCTCCGACGACGGCTACATCCTCAGCATGGTCCGGGTCGCCCCGGACGCGGGCTACATGGCCAACTACTTCCGCTGGTACGGCGTCCCCGAGGCGCCGTTCGGCTGGTACTACTACGTGATCCAGGTGTTCGCGGAGATCTCCACGGCCAGCCCGTGGGTGCGCCTGCCCGCGCTGTGCTGCGCCATCCTCTGCTGGATGGTGATCAGCCGCGAGGTGGTGCCCCGCCTCGGGCGCGGTGTGCGCACCAGCAAGGTGGCGCTGTGGACCGGCGGCCTGGTGTTCCTCGCCTTCTGGTTGCCGTTCGACAACGGCCTGCGCTCGGAGCCGATCGTCGCCCTCGGCGCCCTGCTGACCTGGGTTTCGATCGAGCGCGCCATCGCGACCGGCCGTCTGCTTCCCGCCGGGATGGCGGTGCTGATCGCCGCCTTCACGCTGGCGGCGGCGCCGACCGGTCTGATGTGTATCGCCGCGCTGCTCGCCGGTATCCGGCCGCTGGTGCGGATCGTGGTGCGCCGTCACCGTGAACATGGGGCGCTGCCGTTGCTCGCGCCGATCGCGGCGGCGGGCTTGCTGGTACTGACGGTGGTCTACAGCGATCAGACGTTCGCGGGCATCCAGGAAGCGAACCGGGTGCGTCAGGCCACCGGCCCGAACCTGGCCTGGTACGAGGACTACCTGCGCTACTACTACCTGTTCGTGGAGACCGTCGACGGCTCGCTCTCGCGCCGCTTCGCCTTCCTCGTCATGCTGCTGTGTCTGTTCACCACCATGCTGGTGCTGCTGCGGCGCAGGCGGGTGCCCGGCATCGCGAGCGGCCCGACGTGGCGGTTGATGGGTATCGTCCTCGGCACGATCTTCTTCATGATGTTCAACCCGACGAAGTGGACCCACCACTTCGGCGCGTACGCCGGCATCGCCGGTTCGCTGGCCGCGGTCACCGCGGTCGCGGTCTCGGCAAGCGCCTTGCGGGCCCGCAAGAACCGGGCCATTTTCCTCGCGGGTCTGCTGTTCGTGCTGGCGATCGCGTTCTCCGGCATCAACGGCTACTGGTACGTCTCCAGCTTCGGCGTGCCGTGGTTCGACAAGCAGATCTCGCTGCACGGTTACTCGTCGAACACGCTGATGCTCGTCCTGTTCGGGCTCGCGCTCGCGCTGGTCGCCTGGTTCGCGTTGCGCGAGGACTACACCAAGCCGCAGCCGTCGGCGAAGACCGTGCGCGGCAGGCGAATTCGTAAGTTCGCCGCGATCCCGCTGACCGTCGTCGCCGCGCTGATGGTGTTGCTGGAGGTGGCGTCGCTGGCCAAGGGCGCGTACTCGCAGTACCCGGCGTACTCGCTGGCCCGCTCCAACTTCGACGCGCTCGGCGGCAACATGTGCGGCCTGGCCAATGACGTGCTGGTGGAGACCGACCCGAACGAGGGACGGCTGACGCCGATCATCGATCCGGCCAACCCGCCCGCCAACGACGATCCGCTCGGCGGCGGCAAACCGGTCGGCTTCGACCCCAACGGCGTGCCGGACGACCTGTCCGCCGACACCGTCGAGGTGAAGCCGGGCACCGGCAACACCTCCACCCAGTCGGTCGGCGCGGCCTTCGCCGAGGGCGAGAGCGCGGGCACCGGCGGCGGTCAGGGCGCGCGCGGCGTGAACGGCAGCACCGTCGCGCTGCCGTTCGGCCTCGACCCGTCGAAGACCCCGATCATGGGCAGCTACCAGGAAGGCATGCAGCAGCCCGCCGCGCTGACCTCGAGCTGGTACGTCCTGCCCGCGCGTTCGGCCGACCGGCCGCTGGTGGTGATCTCGGCCGCCGGACGCATCATGTCCTTCGACGACACCGGCACGATGAAGTACGGCCAGTCGCTGACCGTCGACTACGGCCGCCGCCTGCCCGACGGCACCGTGGAGAAGCTCGGCACCTACCTGCCGCGCGATATCGGCCCGTTCCCGTCCTGGCGCAACCTGCGGGTGCCGCTCGACGAGATCGCGCCGGAGGCCGACACCGTGCGCATCGTCGCCGAGGACCGGATTCTGATCGGTGACCAGTGGCTGGCGTTCACCCCGCCGCGGATGCCGAAGCTCGAGTCGCTCAACGACTTCCTCGGTTCCCAGCAGCCGATCCTGCTGGACTGGGCGGTCGGACTGCAGTTCCCGTGCCAGCGGCCGTTCTATCACGAGAACGGCGTGGCCGAGGTGCCGAAGTACCGCATCCTGCCGGACCGTCCGCTGGCCATCAGCTCCACGAATACCTGGCAGGCCGAGGAATTCGGCGGCCCACTCGGTTTCGCGCAGATGCTGGCCAAGTCGACGACCATGCCGACCTACCTGAAGGACGACTGGGCGCGCGACTGGGGTTCGCTCGAGCGCTACGACCAGTACGACCCGAACGCGAAGCCCGCCCGCCTCGAGACGGGCACCGCGAACCGTTCCGGTCTGTGGTCGCCGGGAGACATGCGGGTGTTCTGACCGGGGACATCCCAAACCGCGCAGGGCCGGTTGCGTCGGCATTCATCAACCGATGCGAGCGGCCCTGTCCTCTTTTGGCTGCCTGGCGACCAGGAATCCGCCTACGACATGCACGAGCAGGCCGGTAGGCTCACGGCATGACGAGCGGCGCGCCCAGCGACTGGTATCGCTGGATCCCGGAGCAAATCACCGCGCGGGACTACGAACAGCTGCCCGAAGACTTCTGCCGGACGATCGAGGTCATCGACGGTCACATCGTGAAGTGCGAGAGTCCATCGCGATTGCACAATCGGGTGGCACGGCGTATAGCGGCGCGAATGGAAGCCGCGCGCAAACCGGAGCCACGCCTGATGGTCGAGACAGACGTGGATGTCCGCCTCAGCGATGTCCCACTCAGCCTGCGTCGACCCGATGTCGTGGTGTACCGCTGCCTGGACGACGACTCGAAGCTCTACGCCGATGACACGGTGCTCGTCGTCGAAATCGTTTCTCCCGACAGTTCCCACCACACCGATACGGTGGAGAAGAAGGCCGCGTACGCGGTGGCAGGCATCCCCGTGTACCTCATCGTATTTCTCACCGAGGCCGGCGACGGTATCGACCAGATCGAAGAGTATCGGCTATCCGAGGGCCGATATCACCTCGTGTGCCTGCACACTCGTCGACTGACACTGGATGTACCGGTACCGCTGGACATCGCCTTCGGCGACATGACCACTGCCTGACGAGGCCTCCGAAACTCATAGGTGTTCCGACCGATCACGAAAACTAGGCAGGGCCGTGCCGTCGGTGAAGAATCACCGGCGCACGGCCCTGTGCGTTTCCGGGGGACGTAGTAGGAGCGGTTCGGACAGTGTCGTAGGCACGGCTTTTCGGCTTTCGCCGGGTAGCCGCAGGTGGGCTTTAAGGGTTCGGCTCAGACCTCGAGCAAGCGGCGGCCGAGCTCGCGGCGCAGGACCTCCTGGGAAGGGAGGCGGCCGAGCACCCGCAGCACCGCAGGGCGTAATTCGCGCTTTTCCTCGTCGGTGAGCAGATCGACGAGATCGCGGAGATCCATGTCATCGAAGGCTGCTGTCATGCTCACAAGATTACGGTCCGAACGCGCCCGCGTCTCGTAATCGAATCATCGGTTACGGAGGTGTCACCTCATCGAAACCGACAGTGCGTCAGCGGGTTTCACAGGCAGGCCGAGACGCGGGGTCGCGGCGGGACGGCGGTTCGAAACCGACCGTCCAGCCTCCCCTGCGGTATGCGACCCGCGACCCGTTCGGTGTCCGGCTCGCCGTCGTCCCGGCGGATTCGCGGCCGGGTCAGCGCACCCGGATCGGGTCGTCCTGCGCGAGCCCGCTGCGCGTCACCTGGGTGACGCCGATCCGCGCGGGGACGGCGTCGGGTGCGTAGGGCGTGAACTGTTCCAGCGAACCCCAATCCCGGGCCCAGTCGTGGTCGAGATAGCTGGGCACCGTCTCGGCCTTCGTCAGCAGTCCGGTCCAGCCGAGCGGGCCGCCGCCGATGTCGTCCTGCCACGCGTTGGAGGCGTCCGAGCCGACACGGTCGGGCAGGATGCGCCACTTCGGCGTCTCCGCGACGCCGTCGTGGTGGTCGAACGGCCGCTGGCACGGGAAAGCCAGCCCGACGTGCCAGTCCAGCAGCACCGGATCAGTCTGTCCGACAACCGCATTCAGGGTCGCCAGCCGGGGCAGGCGGGGCGGGGTCACGGCCAGCCACTGTTTGGCGGTGATGTCGTTGTCGACCGCCACCAGGCGCACGGCGTTCGCCTCGGCGGGCAGCTGATCCAGCGGCACCCGGAGGTTGCGCCAGGAGGGGGCGGGGCCGATGTCGAGCGGTTGCACCGAGCCGAGCTCTGTCACCGCCCCGTCGGGTCCGCGAGTGCCGTACTCCAGCTTCAGGTCCTGGCCGTAGGTGACCACGCCGTCGGCGTCCACCGACCTGATCCGCCCCGCCGCGGTGATGGCGAGCACTCGATAGGCGGGATCGTCGCGCATGCTGTCGGTGAGGTCGAGGCGGTACCACTGCGAGGTCAGCGACGACTGCTTCTGCTCGCCTTCCTGGTAGGAACCCATGATCGGGGTGCGTGCTGGATCGAGCCCGAACGGCAGCGCCACGGTGCTGCCGTTGATGCCCGCCTGCTGGGTGGAGCCGCCGCCGGTGCCCGCGCCGGTGGTGTTGGTGGTCTTGTTCTTCGAGTCCTTGTCGACCGTGTTCGCCCCGCCCGTCGTGGTTTCCTCCGCGTCGGCGGTCAGGTCGCCGGCGACGCCGTTGGGGGAGAAGCCCTTCGACTCGGCATTCAGGCCGTCGGCGGGCGAGCCCTCGTAGGGCAGCAGCAGCGAATCGGCGGTGTCGGTCTCGACGAGCACCTCGTCGGCCAGCCCGCACGGATTGCCGCGCAGCGATTCCACATTCGACTTGGCGATCGAGTACGCCGGGTACTGGGTGGCCGCGGCCTTGGCCAGCGAGGCGAACTCGAACAGCACCAGCAGAGCCGCGGCGATGGTCAGGGGCGCGGAGGCCAGTCTGTCGAAACCATTGGCGGCCTTGGTCCTCTCGCGCCGGTAGGGCTCGCGGTAGTGGAACCAGAGCCCGAGCAGCAGCGCGACGACGGTCAGTCCGAGGAACAGCGTCGAGATGCCCTTGCCCGCCACCAGCGGCGCCTTGTCCCACCACGGCACGCCGTAGCTGGACACGTACCACCAGCCGTTGGAGCCGGTGAACGTGATCGCGAGCAGGAACAGCACGGCGGCGGCGAACAGCGCGCGGTTGCGCGCGGAGCGAATCGCCGCGGTACCTACCGCGACGGCGGCCAGCGCCGCCAGCGATCCGGCCAGACCCGCGTACACGCCGAAGTGGTGGGTCCACTTGGTCGGAGTGAACATCATCAGGAACAGCGAGGCGAAGACGATGCCGAGGATGCGCACCGAAGGACCGCGCGAGGTGCCGGGGATGCGGCCCTTGCGCAACACTTGGAGCACGCAGACCAGCAGGCACAACAGCATGACCAGCACGCCGAAGCGCCGGGACAGCGAGCCGTCCGGCGCGAGCATCAGCAGCGAATCCCAGCGGGTGCGCTCGTCGAACCAGGCCACGTTCGGCCCGACGAGGGTGCGCACGCGGGTCGCCTCCATCACCGTCGCCAGGGTCTGGTCCGCGAAAACCGCGATCAGCACCAAGGTTCCGGCCGCGAGACCGGGAAGCAGCAGCGCCGAATAGCGGAAAACCTTGGCGCCCACCGAGTCCGTGGACGTGCCGCGCGCCCGCTTGACGATGATCTCCAGCACCGGGCGCGATCCGGCGATCAGCGCGGCGACGCAGATCAGGCCGGTCGGACCGGCGGCCAGCGAGAAGGCCGCGATCAGCACCGCGACGGCGGCGGGCAGCAGCCTGCCGGTGGCGATGGCGCGTTCGATGGAGCACCAGGTGAGCAGCGCGCCCGCGGCGATCAGCGGTTCCGGGCGCAGCCCATTGTCGTAAGGGAGCCAGAAGGCGAGGAAGACCAGTCCCGCGGTCCACAGCGCGACCCGGTTGCGGCGAACCCGTGCGCCGAGGCGTGGCAGCACCTCTCGGCTGATCACCAGCCAGCAGACGATCCCGGCGAGCAGCGTCGGCAGGCGCATCCACGGGCTGGCGTCGGAGATCTTGGTCATCCAGGCCAGCACCTCGTAGGACCAGCCGAACGGCGCCTCGGGGACCGCGAACCAGCGGTAGTAGTTGGCCATGTAGCCCGAATGTTCCGAGGCTCTGGCCATATTGAGGATGTAGCCGTCGTCGGAGGTGTTCGCGCCGATGACGTGCCAGACCGCAAGGGTGCCGAGCACGACCGCGTCGGCGGGGGTGAACCGCCACCAGTGCGCGGGCAGGAAGCGGCGGGCGCGCCTGCCGTCGCCGGTGTCGAGCACGTGCAGTGCGACGAGCGCGATGATCGTGCCGACCGCGGCCGCGATCATGGCGGCCAGCTTCAGCGCGCTCGGCGTGGAGGAGAACCGCGAGTCGATGTCGGCGTGCAGCCGGGCGCCGCCGAGCTGATCGGCGGACAGGTCGGTGAACACGCCGACCAGCTGCGGGCGGATGTCGCGATCGATCGTGTTGCGGAAGGCGGTGCCGTCCGCACGTCGCACGCCGGTGAATTCGACGGTGGTGGCGGCCGCCGTCGAGGAGATCTCGATGCCACCGCACGACCCGATCTCGGCGACCGGCGCGGACAGCAGCGGAATGTCGCGTTGCAGCACCGAGAGCGTGCCGTCGGCGACCGAGATCACCAACCCCTTGGGACTGGCCTGGCCGGAGGCGACCGGAATGGTGGACAGCAGCGTGTCCGCGCCGGATTGCAGCGCCGAACACGGCAGCGTGGCTTCCAGCCGCAGCGGCACGTACGACACCAGCGGCGCCTCGACCTCGGCGGCGCCCGGCTGGGGCCAGTCGAGCGTCGCCTGGTCCTGCCGCACCGGCAACAGCGGTGTGAGCAGCGCCAGCACGAATCCGAGAAGCCCGGAGACGAGGGCGATCAGGCGGTATCTGGTGAACGCTCGAGAAGATCGGTCCGGTCGCACGGTCGTTCATGCTATCCACCCCGCGATCGTGACTCTCGGCACGCGGGTGCGGCGTATCGCGTCGGTTCAGCGCAAGCCGCGAACGTCCCATAGCCACACGTCGTCGACGCGGGCCGGGGCGAACCCGAGCAATTGGGTGACGGTGCTGGTCAGCACGTCGGAGTGGGCCGACGACGGCAGTACGAGGATGTCCGCCCGCCAGTACCGCAAGTCCGCCAGCGCCGCGTCGCGTTCCTCGGCGCCGATCGGCGGCACCGCTCCGGTGTCCAGCGCCTTCACCAGCAGCGCCGTGGTCCGCCGCGCCTCGGGCCCGTAGCTGCCCTTCCTCTCGACGCCCGTAGGCCCGACGAAGTAGCCGCCCGCCAGCGGGAAGGTGAAGCCCGCGTCGGCCTGCCAGCGCAGCGCCCTCGCGTCCGGCGGCCGGGGCGGCGGGATCATGACCACCGAACCGTCGCGCACGTACTGCCGCACCGTGCCGTCGGCGAAGAATCGCGGCGTCGGCGCGCGGTCGGTGACGGGCAGGATCGTCGGCGTCAACGGGAGCAGCGCGAAGGTCAGCGCCGCGAACCAGGCCAGCGGCTTCCAGTCCGTCGCCGACTGCTTCCACGAGGCCGCGGCGCGATCGGAGGCCAGTGCGAGCACCGCGGCGATCGCGGGGACGGCGGCCATCGTCAGCCGGGTCTCCAGCACCGAATCGAGCAGCGGGATCTTCTCGGCCAGCGCCCACGGCAATTCGACGCCGGTGGGTCGTTTGCCGACGGTGGCCACCGCGCCCAGCGAGAGCACGCCGAACACCGCGATCACCGCCGCCGCCGCGCGCACCACCCGATCGCGCCAGAGCAGCGCGACAGTGGCGGTCAGCACCAGCAGCAGCGGCCAACCGAAGTACGCGTTCTGTTCGGTGTCGTTGATCGCCACGTATTGACCGGGAGACCACGCGCCGCCGAGGGATTCGGACGGGAACTGCGCGAGGGCCTTCAGGTCGTTGCCCATCGGACCGTGGTCGATGGTGTGATAGCTCTGCGGCCCGAAGAACTGCCACCAGAGCGGGACCGCGGTGAGCAGCAGCGTGAGCCCCGCGGCCGCCGCGATCGTCGGGGCCACTGCGCGCAGCGCCCGCACGCCCACTCGCGGCTGGTGCAGGTGATAGACCACCGCGAACGATCCGAACGCGAGCGCGAAGATCAGCAGCGGCTCCTCGCCGAGCGCGATCTGCGAGGCGATGAGCAGGGCGAGCACGATCGCGTCCCGCGTCCGATTGCGCGGCGCGGCTTCCGCGTCGAGCGCCGCGCGCGCCATCCGGATCAGCCGCCCGGCGATGACCGGGAGCAGCGCCAGCGCGACGAAGTTCGGGTGCGCGTTGGCGTGCGAGATCATCGCGGGCGCGAAGCCGCAGAAAAGTCCGCCGATCGCCGCGGCCGCCCGCGAACTCACCAGCTCGCGCGCGAACAGCCGGTACCAGGCGTAGGCGGTGGCGGCCAGGCCGAGGGTGAGGGCGAGCACGAAGGTGACCGTCGGCCCGAAGAGCAGGGTGACCGGGGTGAGCGGGACGCCGACGCCGAACATGGCCGTATTGGCCATCATGTTCACCCCGGCGGGGAAGTTCTGCAGATTCGTCCCGAGCGGGTTGTCCAGGTGCGCGACCGAATGCGCGGTCACCGCGAAGAACCACTCCCACATGGTCTGGTCCTGACCGCTCTTGATCAGGTAGCCGCTGCCGGTGTCGCGCCACTGCTTGGAGAGCACCGCGGTGGCCAGCGCCAGGTAGACGAACGCGGCGAGCAGGTCCGCCCGGTGGACGCGCGACGCTGCGATCGCGGGGCGCTGGAGAAGTCCCGGCCGGGTGGCCGCGATACCTCCCGCCGATCGCTGTGTTGTCTCCCGATCGGCGCTGTCCAACCGCACGCGCTAACTCTCCCTCTGCCCTGCCGGAAATCAGCCGCCCACGATAGCGACGGCGGCCGATAGCGGGCGTCCGCCGAACCCGCGCGGTGCATGGTCGACCGGATGGCAGCCGTCGAGATCCGCGCAGGCCGGGAAGACGCCCAGTCCGTCGGTTAACCAGAAACGGCCTCGCCGACACATCCGCGTCGTGGTCGGGCCGGTGACCTGCGGATTTCAGCGACGGACGGTGACAAGGGTGAACGGCCCGATGTCGGTGGTGATGAAGGCGGGATCGTCGAACAGCTGCTTCGGGAAGCTCACCGAGTAGCGCTTCACGTTCGGGTCGTTGGGGTAGACGTCCTCGGCCAGGCGCAAGGTGTACGCGTCGTCACCGCGGCGGAACAGGAAGGCGTCGGGTGCGCGCCACGGGCTGTGCGCCATCGCGTCCAGCAGCTCGGTGGGCGAATCCAGCTTGCTCCAGTCCCTGATGGCCGCCGCCCGTCCGGAGAAATCGGCGAGCTGGTTGGCGTAGTGCGAGGTGAGCGCCTGGAAACCCCAGTAGGGGTAGAAGGAGAGGAAGCTGGTGTCGGCGGTGAGCACGACCGTCTCGTCGCGCGGGCGGCCGGTCTGAGCGAGCAGCGCCGCGTCGATCTCGTCGTAGTAGGAGACCGCGGAGGCCGGGCGCTTGTCGGCGCGGTTGCCGTCGCCGTCCGTGTCGGTGTAGGCGGTGGTGATCTCCGGGGTCAGCACGTGCGGGATGTCCTGTACGAACGCGAGCGCGCCGATGATCGCGATCGCGACCACGGCGAGCCGGAACCGCCGGGGTTCGCCGAATCCCTGGTACACGGCGCGCGCACCCTCGACGAAACCGAAAACGCCCGCCGCGGCGAGCAGCACCATCAGCGGCGCCTCGAGCCGGAACGACAGCAGGGTGGTGCCCGCCGCCGTCGCCAGCATGGACAGCAGCGTCCACAGGTAGATCGCCACCACGCCGATGCCGAGCGCCTGCGCGCGCCGCGACGAGCCCGCGCGCACCACCAGCCACACGGTTCCGATCAGGCACAGTCCGCCGAGCAGCGTGAACTCGACCATCGGTAGCGGAAGCTCCGCGCCCGACTTCGGCAGGTAGTGCAGTGCGGTGCCGGAGCTGGGTGTCTTGCTGGCGAGCGATTTCACCAGATACGGGCCCCAGCACACCAGCGCGATCAGCCCGGAGATCGCGGCGATCGCCAGCAGGCGCAGCAGTGGCGGCACGGCCGCGCGCCATGTCCGCCGCTGCCGGATCTCGAGCCCCATCGCCAGCAGTCCCATCAGCGCGATCGCGAAGGCGGCGACGAGGAAGTGCAGGGTGTAGAAGGTCGCGGCGATGCCGAGGAACAGGCCGGTGCCGATCACCGCGCCCCAGCCGCCCGCGGTTCGCGGAGCGTCGGGCGCGTTCTCTTTGCCGCGCGCGTCCTCGAGCGGCCGGTACAACGCGCCCCAAGCCAGGACCAGTGCGGGCGGCAGCAGCAGCACGATCACGCCGCTGTACGGCTCGGGCGATGCGTAGGTCACCGCCACCGCGGTGGTCGCCGCGGTCACCGCGACGGCCGAGTCGGCGCGGATCAGCTGGGTCCACAGCACGAGCGCGAGCACCGCGGCCACCGCGAGCGAGCCGATCGCGTACGGCTTGAACGCCTCCCAGCCGTCCATGCCCAGCACGTTCGCCACGCGGCCGCCGACCCAGAACCAGCCGCCCGGATAGTACGGCGGCAGATCGACGTAGGTCATATCGCGCAGCGCCGCACTGTCGGTGAGGCGCGTCAGGTACTCGGTGCGGAACTCCTGGTCGACGGACACGCCGAACAGGTACAGCTTCGTCGCCGCGAGCGGCATCCCGAGCGTCACCGTCACGAACGCCGAAATGCCCACCCAGGAAAGCACTTTCGCCACCCAGGGCCACTTGTGCACCCGCAGCAGCCAGATCGCGGCGACCAGCATCGTCGCCGCCGCGACCTGCCCAGCAGTCGTCAACGCGCGAGTCACATTGGAGGAGTTGAACGCGGGCCAGTGCACCAGCGAAAAGGCCACCAGCCCAACCGCTGCGACGACCGCGGCCACCACCGCCGCGAGCAGGCCCTCACCGAGCCCGGCCCCCACCTGCCGCAGGAACAGCGACATCCGCCCCGGTGGGGTCGCGGTGCTCTGTTCCGTGACAGTGGTGCTCATAGCGCCTCCGCTCTCAGTAGTCGGCTCCGCGCCCGGTACCCACCGACCGCCGCCCCTGATTCGCACCGCACGCTAACAAACTCCCCGCACACAGGCAGAAGACCGGGTCGCACCGCCGCGCGAGCGGACCGGAACGAGAACTGCCGCGGCATCGGGGATGGCGCGGCAGTTCTCGGTGCGGGATCCCTCAGAGAGGGAGCTTGCGGAAGATGGGGCGGGGGATGTGGCGGATGACGGACATCAGGAAGCGGACGGGGCCGGGAGCCCAGATGAGTTCCTTGCCCTTTTCGGAGGCGGAGACCGCGAGCGCCGCGACCTCTTCCTTGTCGACGGTGAACGGGGCTTCCTTGGCGCCGGTGGCCTTCCAGTGGTCGAGGGTGGTCGTGGTGCGCACCTGGCCGGGGCGGATGACGAGCACGCGCGGGCCGAAGGGCCGCAGCGCCTCGCCGAGGCCGAGGTAGAAGCCATCCAGGCCGGCCTTGGTGGAGCCGTAGACGAAGTTGGAGCGGCGCACCCGCTCGCCCGCCACCGAGGACATGGCGATGATGCGCCCGTAGCCCTGCGCCTTCATCTTCTCGCCGACCAGCACGCCGACGGAAACCGCAGCGGTGTAGTTGATCCCGGCGACCTGCACGGCCTTGCGCTGGTCCTGCCACAGCTGTTCGGCGTCGCCGAGCACGCCGAAGGCCACGATGGCGACGTCCACGTCACCGCCGGACCAGGCCGCGTCGATCACCTTCGGGTGCGAGTCGGTGTCGAGCGCGTCGAAGTCGACGACCTCCACCTTGCTCGCGCCCGCGGCCTCCATCTGGGCCACCGCGCCCTCGCGCAGCGGATCGTTGGGCAGCGTGGCCAGCACGATCCGCGCCGGCCCCTTCTTCAGGTACTCGGCGCAGATCGCCAGCCCGATCTCCGAGGTACCGCCCAGCAGCAGGATGGTCTGCGGGTTGCCTACGGCATTGATCACTGAAGCTCCAGCCTTCTCGCCATATCGGACATGAAAACGCCTGTGGGATCGACAGTCCGGCGGACCTTGATCCACTCGTCGATCCGCGGGTACATCTTGTGGAAGGTCTCCGCGGTAGTGCGCGAATCCTTTCCGGTGTAGAGCCGCCCGCCGAATTCGAGCACCCTGCGGTCCAGATCGGTGACGAACTCGTTGAGGCCCGCCGAGATCGGGAAGTCGACGCAGATGTTCCAGCCCGGCATGGGGAAGCTCAGCGGCGCCTGGTTACCCGGGCCGAAGAGCTTGAAAACATTGAGGAACGAGTAGAACCCGGACCGCTGGATGTCGACGATGATCCGCTTGAACTCGTCCACCGACTCCGGCGGCACCACGAACTGGTACTGCAGGAAGCCGTTGGAGCCGTAGCCGCGGTTCCATTCGCCCAGCATGTCGAGCGGGTGATAGAACTGCGTCAGGTTCTGCACCTTACCGCGGTAGGTGCCCGACTTGCGGTACCAGAGCTCGCCGATCGGAGTGAAGGTGTACTTGTTGGCCAACCCGTTCGGGAACACGTCCGGCAAGGTGAAGAACGTCTTGCCGTTGAACCGCAGCGGATCCTTCTGCAGTTTCTTGGGCAGTTGATCCAGCTTGGCAAGGTTGCCGCGCGAGATGGCGGCCCGGCCAAGCTTGGGTTCCGGGCTGATCGCGTCGAACCACGCCGAGCTGTACTCGTAGCGGTCCTCGGAACCGTCGCTGTGGAAGGCGATGGTCTCGTCCAGACCGGCCGTCACGTCACCGTCGGCGATGAAGTACGCGGTCTCCGTCGGCGTCATCTCGATGGTGGCGCGCAGGATGATGCCGGTGAGGCCGCAGCCGCCGATGGTGGCCCAGAACAGCTTGGCGTTCTTCTTCGGCGTGATGTGCTGCACGGTGCCGTCGGCGGTGAGCAGCTCCATCGAACGCACGTGGTTGCCGAAGCTGCCCGCGCTGTGGTGGTTCTTGCCGTGGATATCGGAGCCGATCGCGCCGCCGATGGTGACCTGTCGCGTGCCGGGCAGCACCGGGACCCACAGGCCGAACGGCAGCGCCGCCTTCATCAGCTGGTCCAGGTTCACGCCCGCGTCCACGTCGACCAGCCGGGTGTCGCGGTCGATGCGGTGGATCTTGTTCAGCGCGGTCATGTCGACGACCAGGCCGCCCGCGTTCTGGGCGTTGTCGCCGTAGGAACGACCGAGCCCGCGGGCGATCACGCCGCGGCGTAGATGGGCCGGCTTGCCGTCGTTGTCCTCGGCGACCATGGCCACGGCCTTGGCGATCACTTCCGGATCGCTGGTCGAGAGCACTTCCGCGGAGGTCGGTGCGGTGCGACCCCACCCGGTCAGCGCCCGGGTCTGGGTCGGCAACGCGAAGCCGTTGGCGCTCGCAGCGCCGTTGTCGGTGCTACCTGCGGTCCCGCTGTCACCGTTCGTCGCGGTGGCGGTCGAAGCTTTCGTGGACATCGGCATAGAGGCTACAGGCATGACGGCCGAAGGGGTTGCCGTCTCCGTACTCATCAGTATGGAGACGGTCGTCACGGCCCCGCGGGCCGAGGAGGGGCGGGGTCGGGTCGCGCCCGTTACGCTCGTGCGCGTGCAAGCCGAACCCCACCTGCCGCTCCCGGCCGAACTGCCGCTGGTCGACGAGCCCGCCGGTACTGAAGTCGACCTGAAGACGCAGATCATCCGGTTCACCCTGACCGGCGGCCTGTCGGCGATCGTGGACTTCGGGCTGTACGTCCTGCTGCTGAACGTGCTCGGCTTGCCCGTCTCGATCGCCAAGTCCATCGGCTTCATCGCGGGCACCACGACGGCCTACCTGATCAACCGCAGGTGGACGTTCAAGGCGCCGCCGAGCCGCGCCCGCTTCGCCGCCGTGGTCGCGCTCTACGCCACGACCTTCGCCGTGCAGGTAGGCATCAACCAGGTGCTGTACTACGCGATCGGTGAGCAGTGGTGGCGGGTGCCGCTGGCGTTCGTCGTCGCGCAGGGCACCGCGACCGTCATCAACTTCGTCGTGCAGCGCCTGGTGATCTTCAAGATCCGCTGACGCGCCGCGCGCCGCTCATCTGGCCGGCGCGGCGGCGTCCGCGAGCTCGACGCGGGACTGCGCCTTCGCGCCGAAGTAGTCCCCGCCCTTCGCCCGCACATTGTCCGTGCCCCACTCCCTCTCGCGCTCTGCGGGCACGAGGTGCGGAATGTGTTTGCGGCAGTGGATGTACGCCTCCTCGACGTCCACCACGACCCAGAGTTCCGCGGCCCTTCCCTTGACGTTCTCGGGTAGCTCGGGAACGCTGCGCCGCAGCGTCGCGTCCTCCACGATGCGGGCCGACCCGTTGATGTGCAGGCCGATGAGGTCACGCACGAAATCGATTAGCAGGATGCCCACATGGGGATTCTCCAGAATATTGCCGAGACTGGCCATCACGCCGTTGCCGCGGTATTCGGGATACGCGACCGTCTGCTCGTCGATCACGTGAAGAAATCCGGGGGGACCTGCACGGAAGCTGTTGTCGCATTCGCCGTGTTTGTCGGCCGTCGCGATGAAAGCCATGTCCATCCTGCCGATGAACTCGATCATCGTCTCGTTGAGCCGATCCAACATCTGATCTGCGTAGAAGCGGTCGGCTCTGCCCTCTGTGCCGTACCTTTCCTGTAGCTCGCGCTCGCCATCACTGCCGCAACGTGTACCGGGCATCGCGCCCCCTCTGGTCGCCGGAGTCCGGGGTACCGCGCGACTCGACGCTGAACCGCGACTTTACCGAAATCCTGTCCATTTTAATGGGTTCGGGTGTGGCAGATCTACGAAATCGCCATCGAGAATGCACCGAATGTGGCGTTAGCGCAAGGGTTTCCGCGAGTTTGCTCAATTCCGACCGGCCGGAATTCTTTCCGGCCGGTCGGCGTCGCTTCTTGCGGCGGGCGTTCTCACGCGGGCGTCAGCGTCACCGGCACGCCGTTGAACACCGCGTTCCCCGATGGCACGTCGACCACCGAATCATCGGTCAGCACATTGGCATTCACCCCGGCGTTGGCCTTGGCCACCGTCTGCGAGCTGCCGTCGTGGCCCCAGCCGTGCGGCAGGCTCACCACGCCGGGCATGATCGCCTCGGTCGGTTCGAGCGGCACGGTCAATGTCCCCGCCGCGGACTTGACCACGGCTTGGTCGCCGAGACCGAGCCGGTTGACGTCGTCGGGGTGGATCTGCAACGTGCACCGGTTGGTACCGCTCACCAGGGTCGCGACATTGTGCATCCAGCTGTTGTTGGACCGCAGATGCCGCCGTCCGATCAACACGAAATCGGGCGCGTCCTCGGCCAGTTTGGCGCGCAGCCTCGCCGTGTCCGCGAGCAGCGGTTCCGGCGCGAGCTCCACTCGTTTCGACGCGGTGCGCAGCGCCTCCGGCAGCCGGGGCCGCAGCGGGCCGAGATCGATGCCGTGCGGGTTGTCCAGCAGCGCTTGCAGATTCAGAGTGCCGCCGTTCCACTCGCCGTACGGCCCGAGCCGCAGCATCAGGTCGATGCGCTGCTCGGTGCTGGTCTCCCCGTGCAGTTCCGGCCGACGCTCCGGAATGCCCGCCTTGTGCAGCATGCCCGCGATGACCAGCTCGTCCACCATGGTCAGCGGGTCCTGGTCCCCGGTGCCGTTGTGCGGCCTGCCGGTGAGCGCCGCGCCGAGCCGGGCCAGCACGCCCGCCTCCGAAGGGCGGTCGCCCAGCGGCACCAGCGGGCGCGAATAGCGGGTGTAGTTGCGCACCGCGAACTGGAGCAGCGCGAAGTCGTAGTGCGGTGACTGCAGCGGGCGCGGCGGCGGCAGGATGACATCGGCGTGCCGCGTCGTCTCGTTGACGTAGCGGTCCACGCTCACCATGAATTCCAGCCCGGCGAACGCCTCGTCCAGCCGCGGTCCGCTCGGCGCGGAGAGCACCGGGTTGCCCGCGACCGTCACCAGCGCGCGCACCTGACCCTCGCCCGGCGTGCGGATCTCGTCGGCGAGCGTGGCCACCGGCAGCTCGCCCATCGACTCGGGCAGACCGCGTACCCGGCTGGTCCAGCGGCCGGTGCGGAACGGTTTGGTGCGTGGGACGCCGCCCGCGGCGGCGGTGGCGAACATGGCGCCGCCCGGCGAGTCCAGATTGCCGGTCAGCACGTTGAGCACGTCGACGAGCCACTGGGTCAGGGTGCCGAATTCGGCGGTGCAGGTGCCGATCCTGGCGTACACGGCCGCGGTCGGGGCCGCGGCCAGCTCGCGAGCGATGCGGACGACCGTCTCGGCGGTCACTCCGGTGCGGGCCGCGACGACGTCCGGTGTGAAATCGGCGGCGGCCGCGCGCAACTCGTCCAGGCCCGCCACCTCGACCCGCACGTCGGTGAGTCCCTCGGCGAATAGCGTGTTCACGATGCCGAACAGCAGATAGGCGTCGGTGCCGGGCCGCACGAACAGGTGCTCGTCGGCGAGCTTCGCGGTGCGGGTCAACCGCGGATCCACCACGACGAACCGGCCGCCGCGCCTGCGCAGCGCCTTCAACCGGCCGGGGAAATCCGGCGCGGTGCACAGCGATCCGTTGGACTCCAGTGGATTGGCCCCGAGCATCAGCAGGTAGTCGGTGCGGTCCAGATCCGGTACCGGCACGGTGAGCGGATCGCCGAACATCAGCCCGCTGGCCACCTGCTTGGGCATCTGGTCGGCGGTGCTCGCGGAGAACAGATTCTTGGTGCCGAGCGCGCGGAACAGCACCGGTAGATACAGCGCGCCTGCGACGGTGTGCGCGTTCGGATTGCCCAGATAGAGTGCGGCCGCCTGGTTCCCGTGCCCGGCGAGGATCGGCGGGAAGCGTTCGGCGATGTAGTCGAAGGCCTCGTCCCAGCTCACGGTGCGCCAGGTGCCGGTCGCCCTGTCACGGATCAGCGGTTCGGTGACCCGGTCCGGGTCCTCGTCCAGATGACCGAGGCTGGCGCCTTTGGGGCAGATGAAGCCCTTGCTGAAGGGGTCCTGCTTGTCGCCGCGGATCGAGGTGACGTGGTCGTCGCCGTCGAGGGTGATCTCGAGCCCGCACACCGCTTCGCACAGCGGGCAGGTGCGCAACAGGTTGCGGGAGAGGTCTGTGATCGGAGCCATACCCCATCTTGACTTGGCGGTCGGCGGGAGGGAAGGCAAATTTGCGACATTTTTTGGACGATGTCCCATAGTCGCGATCCGTGCTCGAGAAACGAGGAAGACCGGCATCCGTCGAACGGATGCCGGTCGTTCAGGGCCGGTAGTGCGGGCCGCCCCTGCCTCAGGGGAAGCCGTCAGCAGGCGACGCTGGTCAGCTGCGCGCGGCGCCGGGTGGCGGCCGAACGCACGGCGGCGCTGATCGCGACGACCGGCGGCACCCAGCGGGCCTCGTGCGGGGCGACGCCCCAGCAGGCCGACCCGGCCGAGAGCTTGCTCGGCGGCAGCGGGACGCCCGCGCCGTCGGTGTACACGGTGGCGCCTGCCTCGCGCAGCGCCTCCAGCGCCATGGCGGCCTTGCGCACGCCGGTGACGAGGTGGATCTCGCGGCGGTCGGCACCGGGGAACTCGATCACCGGGCCGGACAGGTTGTTGGCGCGCAGGAAGCGTCGGACCGCGCCGGCCAGTTCGCCGCTGACCTCGATGCCGGAAATCTCGTCATCGGTGATCAGGCAGATCCCGTTGGCCGTTTCGGCGACCGTCCACCCGCGCTGGATGTAGTCCTGCGCCGCGGCGTCCATGTCGGCCGCGGAGACGGTAGTCGGAAACGAGGTTCGCACTGTTTTTCTCCATTCCCCGATAGATCTGGGTCCTGCGTTCATGGGTCGTATCGAGGGCCGGTGGCCCCGGCGTTACGCGATCCGCCGAACTTTTTCGAACTGTGCAGTACATCTCATCCGGAGGGGGTCCGGTCGGGGTCGTACGGGTCGCTGACACGGGCCAACTTCGGGTCGCGTCGCTGTGTCCCGGCTGTGACGTTCCCGGGGCTGGTCCGGGACGGGAAATGCGTGCAGGATTCGGCACATGACCGAGGAATCGAGCGGGACTCCGGTGCCCGATCCGGAGGAGTACGAGACCGAATCTCGTTGGATCGCTTGGAAAGAGTCGGCCACCAGGCGCTTCACCAGGGCGGGCGAGCGTGACGAGGAGCCCGCCGAGCCGTTCCGTAGCCCGGTTGCCTTCCGGCAGTGGAGCGCCGAGACCGCGCGCGCCCTTGTCGACGTGCAGTTCCACCGGAGCGCGACCACCACGCTGCTGCCGCTGGCCTACCTGCTCGGCCTGATCTTCGCCTTCACCGTCCCGATCGGCATAACGGTGTGGATGTGGCAGGTTTCGGCGGTGCTCGGCGTGCTGGCCGGCCTGGTCGCGCTGCCGCTCGGTCTCTCGATCGCCGCCGCTGTGCGCCTGATGCTGGAATTCCTGGTCAACGCCTCGCGGCTGGCCACACGGGTGCAGCACATCAGCGAGCTGGCCGACGATCTGTTCCAGGCGCTTGCGGATGTCGCCGAGCCGGTGAACCAGCTCTCCGAGGACGTGCGCGCGGTGCAGTTCTGGCGCTTCCGCAAGCGCGGTTCGCGCAAGTAGGCAACCCGACAGGGTTGCCATGGGATGACTATGCCGAACCTTATTGTCTCTCTCGAGCCATCGGCCTGCCTGGGCCAGCAATCCTGCGCTAGGTGAGTTTCGCTGTGAAACAATGCTGTTCGAGCGTGCGGGAAGGTTCCGGATGTTCGGTAGAGAGCGTCGGTATCGGCGGCACGCAACGTTTTCGCCGTGTCACATCGACGCCTGGCGCGAGGGGGAAAGCATGGCTTTACCGCAGGGAACAACCGGATCGACCATGCCGCGTCGGCAACTCGGCCGACACCTCCGCGACCTGCGAAACCGCGCCAGGATGACCACCAGAATGGCCGCCCAGCAACTGGAATGGTCGGAGGCGAAGATCTGGCGGATCGAGACCGGGCAGACCTCCCTGCGCAGCCTCGACGTCGAGGCGATGTGCAAGATCTACGGCGCCCCCGGCGATCTCGTCGGCCCGCTCACCGCGCTGGCCAAGGAGACCAAGGCCAGGGGCTGGTGGACCGCGTACAGCGATGTGCTCGGCGAGGGTTTCGAGATCTACATCGGTCTGGAGGAGGCGGCGCGTCAGCTCTCGACCTACGAGAACGAGCTGGTGCCAGGGCTTTTGCAGACGGAGGCCTATGCGAGGGCGATCCTGAGCGCGGCGCGGCCGGACGCCTCGCTCGCCGAGATCGATCGCAGGGTTCAGTTGCGGCTGGCCAGACAGGCATTGATCACCCGTGGCGAATCTCCGGTGCAGCTGGACGTGGTGATCAGCGAGGCGGTGCTGTGGCGGCGCGTCGGCGGCGCAGAAGTGGCCGCGGCCCAGCTCGAGCACCTGCGGCGCATGAGCGACCTGCCGAACGTCCGGCTCCAGACGGTGCCACCGGAATCCGGCTACCACGCCGGGATGGAGTCGGGCCGGTTCGTGATGCTCGAATTCCCCGAGGGGCGCATGGGTGAGGAGCCCGAGCCGCCCGTGGTCTACGTCGAGGCCTTCACCGGACCGGTCTACCTGGACAAGGACAGCGAAATCGACCGGTACCGGAAGGCTTTCGCGGACATCAGGTCGGTCGCGGTGGACGCGCGCCAGGTGCTCGACGACGCTCGGGCCGCTATCGCCTGATCGGACGAGCTCCGCGGGAAACCCGCACTCGGCCGGAGTGTTCGACGGGCTGCCTACTGCCAGGTGCGGCCGAGTACTTCGCGATGCGTCGGCAGTGCCTGCTCGTAGACCTGCTTGCCCTTTTCGGTCAGGCAGACGAAGATCGCGCGCCGGTCGTCGGAGCACATGCTGCGCTCGACGAGTCCGTCGCGCTCCAGCCGCGCCACGGCGCGGGACAGCGCGCTCTGGCTCAGGTAGATGTCGTTGGCCAGATCGCTCATTCGGTACTTGCCGCAGTCGGCATCGACCAGCCGGTCCAGCGTCTCGAACTCGCTGAGCCCCATCTTGTGCCTGCCCTGCAGCTCTTTTTCCAGCGCGCAGCTGACGGTGGCGTGCCGGTCGAGGAGCTCGCGCCATTCGCCAACCAGCTCGGTGGGCGCGACGGTGCGCCGAGCGGTGTCAGTGGTCGGCTTCGACATGGCCTCATCTTAGTGCCAAGGGCAGATGCATGCAACGGCATTTAATGTGTTGGCATTTAATGCGTGCGCATGTAATGTCCTCCGCATGACTTCACCAGCAACGCTTTCGGCCGCCGCAACGGCGATCGATCCGACCAGATGGTCCGCCCGGCTCTGGGGCATGCTGATCACTCTCTGCATCGTGTTGTTCCTCGACGGTCTCGACGTCTCGATGATCGGTGTCGCGCTGCCCTCCATCGGGTCCGAACTCGATCTGTCCACCTCGACCCTCCAGTGGCTGGTGAGCGGCTACGTGCTCGGCTACGGCGGCCTGCTGCTGCTCGGCGGCCGCACCGCCGACCTGCTCGGGCGCCGCAAGGTCTTCCTGATCGCGCTGGCGGTCTTCGCACTCGCCTCGCTCGCGGGCGCGCTGGTCAGCTCGGGCCCGCTGCTGATCCTGACCCGTTTCGTCAAGGGCCTGGCCGCCGCGTTCACCGCGCCGACCGGTCTGTCGATCATCACCACCAACTTCGCCGAGGGCCCCGCCCGCAACAAGGCGCTGTCCATCTACACCGTGTTCGGCGCGGGCGGCTACTCGTCCGGCCTGCTGTTCGGCGGACTGATGACCGGCGTCGGCTGGCGCTGGACCTTCCTGCTGCCGGTGCCGATCGCGCTGGCCGCGCTGGCAGCCGCATGGGTGCTGGTGCCCAAGGACAAGCCTGCGGAAGAGGGCGGCCACGACATCCTCGGCGCGGTGTTCTCCACCGCCGCCATGCTGCTGTTGGTCTACACGGTGGTCACCGCTCCCGAAGTGGGCTGGGCCTCGGCGCGAACCCTGGGTTCGTTCGTCGCGGTGATCGCGCTGTTCGCCGCCTTCCTCGCGGTCGAGCGGCGGGTCGCGCACCCGCTGGTCCGCCTCGGCATCCTGCGCAAGTCCTCGCTGATCCGCGCCAGCCTCGCCATCGTCGCGGTCGCGGGTTCGTACTTCAGCTGGCAGTTCATCGTGACCCTGTACATGCAGGAAACCCTCGGCTGGTCGCCGCTGAAGCTGGCGCTCGCGCTGCTGCCGGTCGGTCTGCTCGTCTCGCTCTCCGCGGTGTTCTCCGACAAGCTGGTCGACCGCTTCGGCACCGGCCCGATCATCGCCGTGACCATGGTCGTGATGGGGATCGGCTACCTGCTGTTCCTGCGGCTGAACACCGACCCGTCCTACCTGACGGTGATCCTGCCCGCTGTCCTGCTGATCGGCATCGGCTGGATCGGCTTCCCCGCCATCAACATCCAGGCCACCAACGGCATCGAAGACGAGGAGCAGGGGCTGGCCGCGGGCGTGCTGCAGACCTCCATGCAGGTCGGCGCGGCCATCGTGCTCGCGGTGACCACCGCGATCATCTCCTCCGGCGGGCACGGCGACTCGCCCGCTGACATGCTCGACACCTACCGTCCCGGTTTGGCATTCGCCGCGGGCGTGGCCATCGTCGGCGCGCTGGTCGCCCTGCTCGCCTTCGTGCCGAAGCGCGGCAAGCAGGCTGCCGCCGAACCGGAGCTAGAGCTCGTCGGCTGATCCGCAGCAGCCGGCGACAATCGGACGCCACGTCCGGCAGCACCCGCTGCCGGGCGTGGCGTCCGGCTTTTCGGAGAACTCAGGAGAACGGCGGCGCGGCGGCGTCTTTGGGGGAGCGCAGATAGGTCAGCGGCGTGCCGTCGCGGCCGACCTTCGGCCATTCGATGCCAAGCCGCGGGTCGAAAGCGTCCAGGTCCCGGTCCAATTCGGGGGTGTACTCGATGGAGCACAGGTAGGTGACCGTCGACTCGTCCTCCAGCGAGAGGATGGCGTGGCCGAGTCCTTCGGACAGGAAGACCGAGCGCCGGTCCACGTCGTCGAGCAGTACGCTGTCCCAGCGGCCGTAGGTCGGCGAGCCGGGGCGCAGATCCACCACCACATCGAGGAAGGCGCCGCGCACGCACGTCACGTATTTGGCCTGGCCGGGCGGGTCTTCGGTGTAGTGGATGCCGCGCAGCACGCCCGCGGCCGAGACCGAGCAGTTCACCTGGTGCAGCTCGAACGGCCGCCCGGTCGCCTTCTCGAACTCGGAGGCCTTGAACGACTCGACGAAGGTGCCGCGCTCGTCCTGGAACCGGCGCGGGGTGACCACCCAGGCGCCGGGCACCGCGAGCTCCCGAATCTGCATGCTCACCAATCCCGTCCGCGTTCCAGCAGATCGAGCAGGTAGCCGCCGTAGCCGGATCGGACGAGCGGCTCGGCGCGGGCGCGCAACTGCTCGTCGTCGATATACCCCATCCGCCAGGCGACCTCCTCCGGCACGCCGATCTTCAGACCCTGCCGCTCCTCGATGGTGCGCACGTAGTTGGCGGCGTCGAGCAGCGAGTCGAAGGTGCCGGTGTCCAGCCAGGCGGTGCCGCGGGCGAGCACGTCGACCCGCAGCCGTTCCTGTTCCAGGTAGGCGCGGTTGATGTCGGTGATCTCGTATTCGCCGCGGGCCGAAGGCCGCAGGCCGCGGGCGATCTCCACCACGTCGTTGTCGTAGAAGTACAGCCCGGGAATCGCGTAGTTGGAGCGCGGGACCTTGGGCTTCTCCTCGATCGACACCGCACGTCCTTCGGTGAACTCGACGACGCCGTAGGCGGTCGGGTCCGACACCCAGTAGGCGAACACCGCACCGCCGTCGATCCCGGCGAACCGGTTCAGGCTGGTGCCCAGCCCGGGGCCGTGGAAGATGTTGTCGCCGAGCACGAGCGCGGCGCACTCGCTGCCGATGTGATCCGCGCCGAGCACGAAGGCGCGCGCGAGGCCGTCCGGCTCGGGCTGCACGACGTAGCTGATCGAGATGCCGAACTGGGAGCCGTCGCCGAGCAGCCTGGCGAACGCCGCGGCGTCCTCCGGTGTGGTGATCACCAGGATGTCCTTGATGCCCGCGAGCATCAGGGTGGACAGCGGGTAGTAGACCATCGGTTTGTCGTAGACCGGCACCAGCTGCTTGCTCACCCCGCGCGTGATCGGGTGAAGCCGGGAACCGGTGCCGCCCGCCAAGATGATTCCGCGCATGCTCTGGAGTCTGCCAGTTCGGCCGCTCCCGGATTCGGGGAGGTTCCGACTCGTGCACGAATTGATCACGAACGTTTCGCCGCCCGGCGCGCCGGGCGATTGATGTTGCAGAGGTCACACTTTCCGTGGTCTTCTGAAACACGAATGTGTGAGATGTCAGCGCCGACACTCGCCCGCGGCCCCGGCTGAACGGGTTCGGTTCCGCCAGGCCGGGTTCGGCGCGCCAGGGTGAGGTAGGTGCGCGATGACAGCGACCACGATCGAGGGCTCCGCCGTCGTGATGAATCCGGACGGCCCGAGCGCGGCGGCGCGGCTGCTGCTGGCGACCTGCCGCGGGGTGGTGCGGCCGATGTTGCGGGTCGCGCCGATCACCAGGGCCACCATCCCGTTCGGCGCGTTCGCCATCGACGGGCTGGCCCGGCTGCGTCCGGCCCCGCACGGCATCGACCGCGAACAGGTCAGGCTGGGTGGCTTCCGAATGGAGATCGTGCGCCCCGCCGGAGCGGCGCGAGCCATGCGGCACGGCGCGGTGCTGTACATGCACGGCGGCGGGTTCGCGGTCTGCGGACTGGAGACGCACCGGCCGGTGGCGGCCAGCCTCGCTCGGCGCATCGGTCTGCCGGTGGTCAACGTCGACTATCGCCAGCTGCCCGCGGGCAGCATCGGCGGGTCGATCGAGGATTGCCTCACCGCCTACCGCTGGCTGCTTCGGCACGGCGCCGATCCGGCGCGAATAGTCTTCGCCGGAGATTCCGCGGGCGGCTATCTGAGTTTCGCGACCGCGTTGCGGGCGATAGAGGCCGGGCTGCCCGCGCCGGCCGGATTGATCGGCCTGAGCCCGCTGCTGGATCTGGATTACGCGGCCAAACGCGATCACGTCAACGTCGCGCGTGACCCTTATATCCCGCTGTCGGCGCTGGAGGCGGTCGTGAAGCTCGGCGCCGAGATCGACGGCGCGCTCGATCCGCTGCTCTCGCCGGTGAACGGTGCGCTCGCCGGGCTGCCACCGGTGCTGATGGTCGCTGCCGAGGACGAGGTGCTGCGCTACGACTGCGAGCTGATGGCGCGGCGGCTCACCGTGGCGGGCGTGCCGCACGCGGTGGAGCTGTGGCGTGGCCAGGTGCACGCGTTCATGAGCATCGCGCCGAACCTGCCCGAATCCAGGGCTGCGCTCGGCCGGGTCGCGCGCTTCGTGCGCACCAGGTTCGAGCAATTGGAGCAGGCTCGGACGGCCTGATCACGGTCGGCCGGACGAGTCTCATCCCGCCCCGGGCCCGTGCCCGGGGCGGGTACTCGGCGTATCGACTCAGCTCACCGGGAACGGTGCGGTGACGGGGCCGACTCGGGGTGGTCGGTCGCGGCGGCGGTGCCCGCCAAGACGGCGACCAGCAGCCAGGCGGTTGCGGCGAATTTCCTCATCAGCATTTGTCCGAATCACTTATTCGCAGTGTGCCGGGAATTTCGCGCGGAGTCGAAAACAATTGGTAACCGTACGAATCGGTAATGTTAAGATTGTGTTCACTCGATCACCGGGCCGCTCAGATAATTCCCTGTTCGGAGCCGTTCGGTCTCCGGCTCCACGTCGACGTCAGAACTTGAACTTTTGTCCAGCTCGAGCGCGCGGCGGCTCGGAATGTGGCGATCGTGTCTGGCGTCGAACGGGTTGCGGGAAGTGTGCGCCGCGTCGTGGCGCGTCTGCGTGGCAGGCAACGCCGCCCGGCGCGCGAAAGCCCCGCCCGGTCGAACCGGGCGGAGCCTTCTGTTCGCGACTCAGTCGCGCGTGTTCAGTTGTGCGGCAAGCCGTTCGGAACTACTTGGCCGCGGGCGGGGCCACGAACGGCTGGTTGATGGTGGTGAAGTACTGGATCGCAGCACCGATCGCCACCGGGGCGGTGATGAAGATCTGACCCGCGAGGGCACCCAGGGCGCCCACGGCCAGGATGCCACCGATGCAGCCGACGGCAGCGGCCGGAATGAACGGACCGAACAGGCCGACGATGGTCGCCGACGCGACGGTCGCGCCCGCGATGCCGCCGAGGACGCAGCCGACGGCGCCGCCGCCGAGGCCACCGACCAGGGTGCCGATGGTGGCGCCCATGCCGATGGTGTCCTTCATGCGGTTGAACGCGGCGAGCTCACGGTCGTACTCGTTCTTCCACGGCGCCTTGTCCTCGTAGGGCAGGGCGACCGGCTTGTACACGGCCTTGTCGACATCGAGCTGCGGGGTCAGGGTCGCGGTGCGGTCGGAGATCTCCGCGGCGATCGGGAACTCGAAGTCGTCGACGCGGAACTTCAGCGGGGTTCCGGCGACAACGGTGCCATCGGTGGCCTTGATCTTCAGCGCGTCGTCTTCGACGACCAGCGAGCCGGAGTCGAGGGTGATGACGGACTGGGTTTCGGTGGACTTGGCGGTGAAGTTGATGGCGCCGGTCTCGGCGGGAGCTTCGGGGGCCGCGTTGACGGTGCCTGCGGTGACGCCGAGGGCGGCGATCAGCAGCGCCGAGGTAGCGGCGAATTTCCTCATCAGCATTTCGTTTGGAACCTCGATGTGAAGCGTTCGGAGGGGACTAGATGATCGAAATCTAGACCAGCTAACGCGTGGTGAACCGGTTGTGACCGTTAATTCAAATTTTGTTCACCATTGCGACTCACAGCGTGGTGGGATCTTGGAAACGTGCACGAGGAACAGGGATTTCGGCGGCGAACCAAACCGGTCGCCACTCTTTACCGAAATTTAGTGAGACGAAGGTCACATGCACGCTGTCCGGATTGTCCGTACCTTTCATAGCCCACCCTCATAGAGGTTGCGACCCGATCCACGTAAAGTCGTGGGGTGCGATTGCTCGTAACCGGCGGTGCCGGCTTCATCGGTGCGAATTTCGTCCACCAGACCGTGGCCGAGCGACCCGACACGACGGTGACCGTGTTGGACGCCCTGACCTACGCGGGTAACAAGGCGTCGCTCGAATCGGTCGCGGACCGAATCGATTTCGTGCACGGCGATATCGCCGATCTCGACCTGGTCGACGAACTGGTCAGCGGGGTCGACGCGGTGGTCCATTTCGCCGCCGAATCGCACAACGACAACTCGCTGACCGAGCCGTGGCCGTTCGTGCAGACCAATATCGTCGGCACCTACGCCCTGCTGCAGGCCGTGCGCCGCCACGACGTGCGTTACCACCACGTCTCCACAGACGAGGTGTACGGCGACCTCGGTCCCGACGAGCCCGCCTTCACCGAGCGCACCCCGTACAACCCGTCCAGCCCGTACTCCGCGACGAAGGCGTCCAGCGATCTGCTGGTCCGCGCCTGGGCCCGGTCCTTCGGCGTGCGCGCGACGCTGTCCAACTGCAGCAACAACTACGGGCCCTATCAGCACGTGGAGAAGTTCATCCCGCGCCAGATCACCAATCTGATAGACGGCGTGCGTCCCCGGCTCTACGGCGCGGGACACCAGATCCGCGACTGGATCCACGTCGACGACCACAACCGAGCGGTCTGGGAAATTCTCGACCGCGGCCGGATCGGCCAGACCTATCTGATCGGCGCGAACGGCGAACTCGACAACAAGACCGTGGTGCGGATGCTGCTCGAGGCGTTCGATCGCGACCCCGACGATTTCGACCATGTCACCGACCGTCCCGGCCACGACCAGCGCTACGCGATCGATGCCACGTTGCTGCGCACGGAACTCGGCTGGGAACCGCGCTACGCCGATTTCCGCTCCGGTCTGGCGGCCACCATCCAGTGGTACCGCGACAACGAGTCCTGGTGGCGCCCGGACAAAGCCGCGACCGAACGCGCCTACGCGGCGGCGGGCGAGCAGGCCCTGGGCTCGGTGTAACCGACCGGGTCCGCCAACTGCCGTTCGTGCTCCGCCGAAAGAATCTCGATGTAGCGGCGCGCCGGGTTCGGCCCTGTGGAGCGGGATTCAGCGCGGCGGAGCGGGCGGGGATCAGCCCCAGACGATCGTGCTGTACTTCGCGACCGAGGCGATCAGCGCGACCGAGCTCGCGACGACGATCGTGACGGCCGCGCCCCGCCCCGGCGCCTTCCCACGGGCGTCGCTGAGCCGCAACGGCATCCAGCGCAGCAGCGCCGCGAAGGCGATCAACGCCAGCGGCACGAAGTATCGTCCCTGCACGCCGTCGATGATGTAGTAGCCGACCGGCGTGAACGACATGTACAGCGTCACGTAGATCATCGCGACGCTGGCCGCCGCGGTGAGCGCGACGACCAGCGTGCGCACGAACGTGGCGGTGCGCGGGTTCATCCGGTCGGCGATGCCGATGCTCACCGCGAAAGCGAGCAGGCAGGCCAGCACCGCGATGGCGGGCACGTCGATGTAGGCGAAGCCGAGCTCGCCGAAGAACTGGGTGAACCAGCGCTGATCGCGGTAGAAGATGCTGTCGCCGAAGACGTCCAGGAAGTGCAGCGGATCGCCGAGGATCTCGCCGAGCTGTTCACCGGGCTTGACGGTGTACCACTGGTGGCGCGGCCGCATCAGGCTCATGCCGTCGCCGGTCGGCGCGGCGATCTTCATCCAGACCGCGAAGGCGAGCGCGCCCGCGGCGGCGAACGCCCACGGCACGAGTCGTCGCCAGGTGAAGCCGGAACCCGCCGCGGCGCCGAAGAACGCGAAGCGGTCCACCGGAACGAGCACAACGAGCATGGCGAGCAGCACATAGGTCGGCTTGCTGACCGGAAGCAGCACCGTCGCGCCGAGCAACGCGACCGTCTCGGTACGGGTCAGCCCGTTGCCGAGGAACAGCGCCTTGATCAGCAGCGCGGAGACCATGATGGCCAACGCGTTGGTGAGGGTGTCGGCGGTGACCGTGCCCGCCTGGAACACCGCGATCGGCAGCACGGCGACGGTGAACGCGAGCCACTGCACGCGGTGCGCGCGCAGCGCGTACAGGCCGAAACCGACCACGACCAGATAGGCGAGCAGACCAGCGAGCCTGGTCAGGATCACCATCGAGCCCACGTCCAGGTCGAGCAGCGCGGCGGCCCGGATGCCGACGGCGGCGGGCACATACGGCACCGGGGAGTAGGCGGCGGTGTTGGTGAACCATACCGATTCCATCGGCGAATCGACCTGGGCGCTCTTCAGCCGGTCGTACGCGCCGGGATCGGACACCATCGCGCCCGGCTCTTCCGGGTTGTCCTGGTAGTCGCGGAACGAATAGCCCATCAGCGCGTCGATGTTCGCGGGCACATCGCCGCCGTAGGCGAGACCGCGATCGTCATGAATCTGCTGCGGCAGGAACCCGCCGTAGGCGACCTGATAGGCGCGACCGAACTGGGTGATCTCGTCGTGGCCCCAGAACGGCGGGGTGAGCACGGTGAACAACGTGCCGAAGAGCGTGGTGAGCACGGCGAAAGCGATTGTCGCCGCGCCGAAGCGAGTCACGATGGCGCGGGCGGCCTTCCGGACCGCGCCGGGCGGCTTCGAATCGGTTGCCGAATCCTGTTCGCGCGCATCGGCTTCGGCCTCGGACGCAGTCTTGCCCACGTCAGCGGAGGCCGGTGCGCCGTCCTTGTGGCCCGATCCGTTGGTCTGCGCCGAGCCCGCTTCGGTCTCTTCGGTGGTGCCTCTATCGGCGGACGTGGTCACCGCGCGTTCCCACGGGTCTGCGCGTCACCGCCGTTTCGGAACGGGTCGTCGTCCGCCGCGACCGCCGAATACCGCAGGTAGACCAGGCGCGCCGCCTCGTGGCGGGAACGGCGGATGCCGTCGAGGATCAATCCCGCGGTCCAGGCCAGGCTGCCCAGCAGCAGCAGGGTGAAGCCGAGGAACAGGGTGGGGAAGCGCGGAACCTCGTGCGTCCTGGTGAACTCGATGACGATCGGGATCGTCAGCACGATCGAGATGAGCCAGCTCAGCGTGCCGAACAGACCGTAGAACGCGACCGGTCGCTCGTGCCTGGCCAGGCCGATGATCAGCGCCAGGATCTTGAAACCGTCGTGGTAGGTGCGCAACTTGGATTCGCTGCCCGCCGGGCGATCGCGGAATCCGACCGGCACTGCGGTCTGCGGCACCCGCAGGTGCAGTGAGTGCACGGTCAGCTCGGTCTCGATCTCGAACTCGCGGGAAACCGCGGGGAAGCTCTTGACGAAGCGGCGCGAGAACACCCGGAAGCCGCTGAGCATGTCTTCGACGTTCTCGCCGAATACCTTGCCGACCACGCCGTTGAGCACCCGGTTGCCGGTCTCGTGGCCTGCGCGGTACGCGGTGCCGGTGGCATCCTGCTTGCGCACGCCGAGCACGTGATCGTAGGGGCCGTCGAGCAGCGTCTTGATCATCAGCGGGGCGTCGCCGGCCTCGTAGGTGTCGTCGCCGTCGATCATCAGGTAGACGTCGGCCTCGATGTCGGCGAAAGCGCGCCGCACCACGTTGCCCTTGCCCTTGGTGTGTTCCTGACGGACGATCGCGCCTGCCTCACGGGCGAGCTCGGAGGTCCGGTCGGTGCTCAGGTTGTCGTAGACGTAGACGACGATTCCCGGCACGGCGGCCTGCAGGTCGGCGACGACCTTGGCCACCGAGGCCTCCTCGTTGTGGCACGGGACCACGGCGGCAATACGAAGCTCGGTGGAGTCCACCCGGGGTCATTCCTCGATGTCGGCGTGAATGGGGAACACCGGGAGGGTACATGGCGCACGGCCTCCGGCGCGCACCCGAGGCGTTCGGGTGCTGGGGTACCGTCGCCCGGTGTCTTCCCCCGAGCAGCCCGTGTCCGTTCCCGAGCGCTCCACTCGATCCGCGCAGGACGAACCGGCGCGGCCCGCGTCCGAGTCCGTCACCGGCGAGCCGCTGACCGTCAAGGTGGTAGGCGCGCTGCGCAAGGGCGCGGCCTTCCTCGTGGTCGGCGCGATCGGCTTCCTGGTCGACGCGGGCACCTACAACGCGCTGGTGTTCTGGGGCGGCGAAGGCGTGCTTTACCACTCGCCCCTGCCCGCCAAGATCATCGCGATCGCGGTCGCGACGGTGGTGACCTATTTCGGCAACAAGTGGTGGACCTTCGGCCACCAGCAGACCGATAATCCGGCGCGGGAGTATCTGCTCTACGCGGTGTTCAACGTGATCGCCATCGGCCTGCAACTGGGCTGCCTCGGCTTCTCCCGCTACGTTCTGGACCTGTCGAGCCCGCTGTCGGACAACATCTCGGGAACCCTGGTCGGACAGATCGTCGCGGTGGTCTTCCGGTATTGGGCCTATGACAAATTCGTCTTTACCGGCGAACTGGCAAACAAACAGCAACAATAACGGGTGAGGTACCCCTGGTTGCTGGACGGGCAGGGTCCGACGTCGGTTGATATCCTCGCTCCCGCCGCGAACGGTATCCAGGGACACGTCTGTCCCGTCGGCAATAAATGAGGATTTCGAGGACTTCATGGAGCAGTCGGCTACCCAGGCCGTTACCGAATCGAACGATCACGCTACGCCCGCCGCCGCGCCCGCTTCGTTGCGTGCCGATCACCGGGCACCGGACAGGTTGGTCCTGCAGCGCGGCATCTTCACCGGTCCCTCGGCCAAGGTGAGCGACGAACTCTACGCGGTGGTCAAGGGGCGCTCGACGCGTGAACGACTGGCGTTGCACCTGGACAAGGGCGCAACCGCCCACACCAATACTTACTTCGGCCGGTTCGCGGCCAGCTATTGGCAGCGCTGGACCACCGTCACCGAGGTCCGCGCCACGATGGTGCTCGACGTGACAAAGAAGGCCAGGGTCAGGCTGGTCGCCTCGGACATCGCGGGCCATCGCAGAATCATCGACACCGCGAAGGTCGACGCGAGCGGTCCGCTCACCCTGACCGCGCCGCTGGACCAGTACGTCGACGGCGGCGCGATATGGCTGGAGTTCGACGCCGACGGCGGCGAGCTCGGCATCTCCGAACTCACCTGGTCCTCCGTCGCTCCCGAGCGCATCCGCCCGGTCGCCATCGCGATCTGCACCTTCAACCGCGCGGCGGACTGCGCCGAGACGGTGGCCGCGCTGGCCTCCGACGCCACCGTGCTCGCCGCCATCGACGCGGTCTATGTCGTGGACCAGGGCACCGATCTGGTGCAGGACCGGCAGCGGTACCAGGAGGTGCAGCCCGTCTTCGGCGACAAGCTGCGCTACATCCGTCAGCCCAACCTCGGCGGCGCGGGCGGCTTCACGCGCGGGCTCTACGAGGTCTCCGCGGTGAACGAGCACGCCGACGTCATCCTGATGGACGACGACATCCTCTGCGAACCGGAAACGGTGCTGCGGCTCAACGCCTTCGCCAACATGACGGTGGAACCCACGCTGGTCGGCGCGCAGATGCTGTTCCTGCTCAACCCCGACTACCTCAACGTCGGCGCCGAGGAAGTGCACTTGCACGAGCTGCGGCACGGCCAGAAGGTGCCCAAGGCGCTGCGCAACACCAGCATGCTCAAGAAGAACCAGGAGCGCCGCGTCGACGCGGGCTACAACGCCTGGTGGACCTGCCTGATCCCGGCCGAGGTGGTCGCGAAGATCGGGCTGCCGGTTCCGATCTTCTTCCAGTGGGACGACGTGGAGTACGGCGTGCGTGCGCGGGAGCACGGGTTCGTCACCGTCACGCTGCCCAACGCGGCGGTCTGGCACGCGGACTTCTACTGGAAGGACTTCGACGACTGGGCGCGCTACTTCAGCACGCGCAACTCGCTCATCGTCGGAGCCATGCACGCCGATCTGGACGGCAAGAAGATCACCAAGCAGCTGTTCCGCAATATCGCCGAACACTTGGTCGCCATGCAGTACGGGCTGGTGCACACGACGTTGCAGGGCATCGAGGACTTTCTCGAGGGCCCGAAGGTGCTGCGCGACGGCGGTATCGCCGCGCTGGCCGCCGCCCGCACCAGCCGCGCCGACTACAGCGAGACGATCAAGCACCCGGCCGCGACGCCGCCGGTGCGCGCGGCCGACATCCAGTTGCGCCGGGCGGGCGGCGAGCCTAGCCGGGAAGCGCTCGTTCTCGTCAAGCGCGCGATCAACCAGTGGTTCGGCCGCACCCAGCACGGCCTGATCGGGGTCACCCGCGAGGACGCGCACTGGTGGCACGTCTCGCTGTTCGATCATGTCGTGGTCACCGACGCCTCGCAGTCCGGCGTCCGGGTCAGGCAGCGCGACAAGGCGCGCGCCCGCGCGCTGCTGCGGCGCACGTTCCACGTGCTGCGTCGCCTGCGCAAGGAACTGCCCACCCTGCAGGAGCAGTACCGCGCCGCCATGCCCGAACTCACCAGCCGCGCCAACTGGGAGCGCCTCTACGGCATCAGCGACTGAGCCGGAACGCGGCGCCGTCGGCACGGCGGCGCCGCGGGGCGGTCACACCAATTCGGGTACGCGCAGGTGCGCGAGTGCCAGCTCGAATTCGCGGACGTCGGTCACCCGGATGCCCGCACGCCTGGTGTTGGTCTCGCGCATCGCCGCGGCCTGCTCGCGGTTGCGTTCCATCGCTTCCGCGCTGTCGAAGGTGACGGTGGAGACGCCGCGCCCGGATGCACGGTCGACCATCAGGCTCGCGCTGCAGAAGCCTTCCAGGCCCTCCATTTCTTGCAGAGTGTGGGACTTGTAGGTCTCGATCGCCGTATCCGCTCGACTCGGGTCACCCTCCACCCAGACCCCGCGTACGCAGGCGCCTTCCCGGGAGCGGTGGTCGCGGTGCAGCACGGCGATCTCCCATTCCTGGACTTCCGCGTTGCCGCCGAACATCTCGGCCGCGCGCTCCCGGATCGGCCGGACCCGGACCGCGCTGTCGTGCATCGCCTGCTCGGTCTCCCACGCCGTCGTGACTATGCACCGGCCGGAGCGCCGGTCGACGAGCAGCGAGAGCCCGATACAGCCCGGTATGCCTTCCACCGCGGGCATCACTTCATCGCGCACGTGCGCGATTCCGTCGTCTATCGCGGAGGTTCGCGCGTGAATAGTGGTAGAACGTGCGAACACGGTCCACCCCCTCTGTGCTCGGGGCAGCGCCCCGGTGGCGCCACCGGTGCTTATCACACTTCTCCACCCGCCGCGCCTAGGCAATAGGACCCCGCATCGCACACGCTTCGCACGCCGCGGAGCGGCGATGGCCCTGTGCGGCGTGCGAAAGGTGTGCGGCTACGGCGGTATCAGAGGAAGAGGTCGGTGGTCAGCTCGGCGTCGCCGGGGACCACGCGGTATTTGTCGAGGTCGGTGATGCCGTGTGCGGCGAGCACCTCGTCATCGATGAAGAAATTGCCGGTGGTCTTCTCGGCCGGGGAGGTGAGCACCAGGTAGGCGGAGTCGGCGTAGATGTCGGGGGTGCGCGAGGTGGCTACCATCTGCTCGCCGCCGAGTAGGTTGCGCACCGCGGCGGTGGCGATGGTGGTGCGCGGCCACAGCGAGTTCACCCCGATGCCGTCGCCCTTCAGCTCTTCGGCGAGGCCGAGTGTGGTGAGCGACATACCGTATTTGGCGATGGTGTAGCCGAGCGAGCCGCCCGCCCACTTCGGGTCCAGATTCAGCGGCGGGGAGAGGGTGAGTATGTGCGGGTTGCGCCCGGCCTTCGCCGATTCGCGCAGGTGCGGCAGGCTCAGCTTGGACAGCAGGAAGCTGCCGCGGCAGTTGATGTCCTGCATCAGGTCGTACTTCTTCATCGACAGCGCGTCGGTGTTGGACAGGTCGATCGCCGACGCGTTGTTCACGACGATGTCGATGCCGCCGAAGCGTTCCACGGTCAGGCGCACCGCCTCGGCCACCGACTCGTCGACGCGCACATCGCCGACGAACGGCAGCACCTGCCCGCCGGCCTCCTCCAGTTCCGCGGCCGCGGTGTGGATCGTGCCGGGGAGCTTGGGATGCGGCTGATCGGTCTTGGCGATCAACGTGATGTTGGCGCCGTCGGCCGCGGCGCGCTTGGCGATCTCGAGACCGATGCCGCGGCTGCCGCCCGACATGATCATCGTCTTGCCAGCCAGCGACTTCGAACCCGGTTCCGTCATGGCCTGCTCCTGTCGTCGTGCCGCGGATCGCGGCTGCCACGCCTTGCAGGCTAAGCGTAACCCCGCGCCCTATGCAACTAGTTGCATAGGGCGCGGGATCGATCGCTACGGAAGCGGCGACGTCGGGCAGAGCATCGTGCCGCGGGAGGGCCTCATTTCCGTGAACCGCGCTCCCGATACATCCGGCGCTGCTCCTTTCTGATGCCGCGCCAGGCGCGGTCGCGCTCGGCTTGCAACCGCTTGTCGACCCTGGCCGCCATCCAGGCGTTCTCCTTGGCGAGCTTGCGATAGCTGTCGAACCGGCGCTGGGTCAGCGCCCCCGTCTCCAGCGCGTCGCGCACCGCGCAGCCGGGTTCGCTCTCGTGCGAGCAGTCATCGAAACGGCATGCGGCGGCGAGGGATTCGATATCGCTGAAGGTCTTCTCGATCCCTTCGGCGGCATCCCACAGGCCGACGCCGCGCAGCCCGGGAGTGTCGATGAGCGTCCCGCCGTTGGGCAGCGGGCGCAGCTCCCGGTGCACGGTGGTGTGCCTGCCCTTCTTGTCCACCGCGCGAACGGCGCTGGTGGCGAACACTTCCGCGCCGAGCAGCGCGTTGGCCAGCGTCGACTTGCCCGCGCCGGAGGGGCCGATCAGCGCGACCGTCCCGTCCAGCACGGCGGTGAGCACATCGATGCCGTACCCGCTCGCCGCGCTGACCGCGAGCACCGCGGCGCCCGGCGCGACGGCCTGCACCGCCTCGATCGGAACATCCTCCGCCGCATCGGCTTTGGTGAGCACGACGACCGGTTGCGCGTTGCTCTCCCAAGCCAGGGCGAGCAGCCGTTCGATCCGGCCGAGATCCACGTCGCCGTCGGCGGCGGTGCAGATCAGCACGGTGTCGACATTGGCGGCGAGCACCTGCCCCTCGGACCGTCGCGAGGCCGTGGAACGCACGATCGCCGAGCGGCGCGGCAGCAACGCGCGCACGTTGCGCTGCGCGTCGATGCTCACCCAGTCGCCGGTGCACAGTCCATTCGGCTCGGCATCCGCGCGCGGGCAGCGGGCTCGCGTCGCGCCGTCCGGTGTCGCGACCTCGCATTCGCTGCGATCCATCCGGATCACCCGCGCGGGCACGCACCCCTCGTCGATGAGTGCGGCGTATTCATTGCCTACGGCTTCCGTCCAGCCGTAAGGGACGAGCAGGTCGTAGTCGACCATGATGGGAAGAATCCATTCGTCGGGCGCCGAACCCGACCCGGGTTCAGCGAGAGGAGACAGAGGTGGAGTGCGGTGCGGCGGCACGCGGCAGCGCGGCGCACGCGGGCACGACAACCCGGACGTTCGTCGTCACGATCTCCACCTCCTCACTTCCGTCTCGCCCGGCCGAACCGGGAACCTCCACGAACATTGCCAGACCCGGATAGGCCCCGCAAGCGATTTTTCGCCCCCGCGATCGGCGGCCTTACTTCTCCGGTTTGCCGAACTGCTCGTTGCGCCCGAGCGAGCGCAGGTGGAACCATTCGCGCAGTCCCGCCGGGTCGCGGCGAGTGACGAGGAAGAACCAGGAGAAGCGAATCCACTCCTGCGGCAACAGTTTGCGCATACCGGGCTGGGCCATCAGATAGCCGCGGTTGCGGTAGGTGAAGTAGCGCTTCACCGGATCGTCGGGGTACTGGGTGTGCATTCGGCCGCCCAGGATCGGCTTGAATTCGGCGGCGCCGTTGGGATGCAGGTAGGCGGTCTGCAGGCAGGTGCCGAAGGGTAGGCCCGAGCGGACCAGCCTGCGGTGCACCTCCACCTCGTCGCCGCGCACGAACAGGCGTAGGTCGGGTACGCCGATCAGGTCGACCGCCGCGGCGGAGACGAGCGCGCCGTTGAACAGCGACGCGATGCCGGGCAGGAAGTCCTCGTCGCCGAGCTCGGAACGCAGCCGCCGCCACACCACGCCGCGGCGCAGCGGGAAGGCCAGCCGGTCCGGGTCGTCGATATCGCAGACCACGGGGGAGACCTCGGCGAGCTCGTGCCGCTTCGCGCAGTCGAGCAGGGTGGCCAGCACCTCGGCGCCCTCGGGTCGCCCGTCGTCGTCGGCCAGCCACACCCAGTCCGCTCCCTGGGTCAGCGCGTGCAGGATGCCGAGCGCGAAACCGCCCGCGCCGCCGAGATTGTGCGCGGAGCCGAGATAGGTGGTCTCGATCGGCTGCTGCTCGACCAGTTCGGCGACCTCGGGCTCGTTGCCGTTGTCCACCACGATGAGGTGATCGACCGGCCGCGACTGCGAGGTGACGACCTTCAGCGATTCGGCGAGCAGCTCACGGCGCTTGTGGGTGACCACGACGGCGATGATGCGGGCGCCGGGACCGGTGTCGCTGGGCGTGTAAACCCGCTCCGGTGCGGTCGAGTCGACCGGGGCTTGCGCCCCAGCGGTGATCGGGGCGTCTTGCCCGGTCGGCTCGTTCATGCGTTGTTTCGCTCCAGTTCTCGTGCGCTGTCCTCGGACTTTTCGGTCGCCACCCGCTCCGCTGCCATTTCCTTCAGCACGGTCGCGACGTGGTTTCCGGCGTCCGGACCCTCGTACGCGCGCACCACCTCTTCGATGCCGCCGCGCAACCGGATCTGTCCGTGATCGATCCACAGTGCGGAATCGCAGAGCTGAGCGAGGAATTCGTTGGAATGGCTGGCGAACACCAGAATGCCAGAACGCGCGACGAGTTCCTGTAGACGAAGCCGCGCTTTTTTCATGAATTCCGCGTCGACCGCGCCGATGCCCTCGTCCAGCAGCAGGATTTCGGGGTCGATGGACGTGACGACGCCCATCGCCAGCCGCACCCGCATACCGGTCGAATAGGTGCGCAACGGCATCTGCAGGTATTCGCCGAGCTCGGTGAACTCGGCGATCTCGTCGATCTTGGCGAGCATCTGCTTGCGGGTCTGGCCGAGGAACAGCCCGCGAATGATGATGTTCTCGTAGCCGGAGATCTCGGGGTCCATGCCGACGCCGAGGTCGAATACCGGCGCCACCCGCCCGCGAATGCGCGCGCTGCCGCGGGACGGTTCGTAGATACCCGAAAGCAGGCGCAGCAGCGTGGATTTGCCCGCGCCGTTGTGGCCGACCAGGCCGACCCGGTCGCCTTCCTTGAGCGACAGCGTGATGTCGCGCAGCGCTTCGACCACGACCACGTCGGATTGGTTGCGCCCGATCGCGCCGCCCGCCTTACCGAGGAACGCCTTTTTCAGAGACCGCGATTTGGCGTCGAAGATGGGGAACTCGACCCACGCCTGACGGGTTTCGATACTCACACGACTCATCGCTGCGGCTCCTATACCCAGTACGGTACGCGCGAACGGTACTGCTTCATGGCCAAGGCCGCGATGATCCAGCCCACCACAGTGATCGCGCCGACGATCACCCAGTGCCGCGGTTCCTGCGGTTCACCGAGCAGGGGAGCGCGGACGATCTCCAGGTAGTGGAAGGTCGGGATGATCTCCACCAGCCTGGCTCGTTCGCTCGCCCCGCCGATCTGGCTCTCCAAGGTTTTGGTCGTCCACATCACCGGCGTCAGCACGAACAGCATCAGCGTGGTGCTGCTGAGAATCGGCGCGATATCCCGGTACCGGGTGCTGAAGATGCCGAACACGATCGACACCCACATGGAATTGAGGAAGATCAGGCCGATCGCCGGTATCGCGAGGAGGCTCGACCAGCGCAGGTTCTCCCATATTCCGAACGCCGCAAGCAGTACCAGGTAGATGACCATGTTGTGGGCGAAGAACAGCAGTTGTCGCCACACCAGCCGATACACGTGCACGCTCAGCGCGGACGGAAGCTGTTTGATCAGGCCCTCGTTGGCGATGAACACCTCCGAGCCCTCGAGAATGCTCGCCTGGATCACATTCCAGACGATCAACCCGACGGTCACGTAGGGCAGGTATTCGCGCAGCGGCTGATCGAGCAGGGTCGCGTAGAGGATGCCCATCGCCGCGGCCTGCACGCCGGTCGCGATGGTGATCCAGAAGGGGCCGAGCACCGAGCGCCGGTAGCGCTGTTTGATGTCCTGCCAGCCGAGCGACAGCCATAGCTCGCGCTGGCCGAAGCCGTCGCGCATGTCCTTCGCCGCGCGGCCGAAGGTCTGCGAGTCGGAGACGAGCGGCGTCATCGCCTCGGCGCTCGGCTGCTCCGGCGCGGTGCTCTCGGCACTCACCGGACGCTCTTCGGTGGTCGAGGGACTGTCTGAACGCAAGCTGTCATCTGAACGCACTGGGCTCTCTTCAGGACGCGCCGTACTCTCATCGGAGTCGGGGCGAGCGGCAGCGGCGGGCACGGTGCTCGACCCTACCCCTGCATCCTCGCACCGGGTCCGCTGGTACACGCTGGACCGGGGAAACTCCTCACCCGCCAAGCGGGGTTACAGGTACTGGCCGGAACCGCCCGTTACCTGGTCGCCGCGGCCGCCGCGCGGGTCTACCGCGTGGATGCCCGGCGGCAGCGCGCCCTGGCGCATCTGCTCGAGCTGCGCGCGAGCGGCCATCTGCTGGGCGAACAGCGCGGTCTGGATGCCGTGGAACAGGCCTTCCAGCCAGCCGACCAGCTGGGCCTGGGCGATGCGCAGCTCGGCGTCGGACGGCATGGTGTCGTCGGTGAACGGCAAGGTCAGCCGCTCGAGCTCGTCGCGAAGCTCGGGGGCGAGGCCCTGCTCGAGCTCGCGCACCGAGGACTTGTGGATCTCCTTGAGACGGTTGCGGCTGGCGTCGTCGAGCGGAGCGGCGCGCACCTCCTCGAGCAGCTGCTTGATCATGGTGCCGATGCGCATGACCTTGGCCGGCTGCTCCACCATGTCGGCGAGCGACTCGCCCGCCTCCTCGCGGTCGTTCGCGTCGTCGGCCTTCTCGTCGCCGTCGGTGACCACCTGTCCGGTCAGCGGGGTGCCCGCGTCGGCCGGGATGATCAGCGGCCGGCCGTCGGGTCCGACCACGACGATGGAATCGGGTGACTCATCCGAGTGCGTCATGTCCCCTATCATGTCGCGTTGTCGGCGGACGCGCTAAATGGCCACCTCCCGGCGGAGGTGGCCGGGCCGGTGCCGCGGCTGGACGGCGCCGACTATCCTGTTCGGGTCCGTGTGGTTCGGATTTTGCTGAAAGTCGGTTGCCATGCTGATTCCCGGGTCGCTGCGTTGCCGCGCATCGGCGCCAAGTCCTGACCGGTCCGGTTCCGAGCGACTCAGCGCGGAGCGGTCCCGCCCCCGTCGGTCCTGCCCCGCGCCGCCCCGCCCTCCCCGGCGGAGCCCCGGGCGAAATGCCAGGTCCGGGTCGGTGCCGAGCCGGCCGCGTCCGTCCGTCGTCCGGTCCGCGCCGCGTGCCGTGCCGACGCCTTCGCGAGCAGGCCGGGAGGGGAAGGCGGTTACGCAGGCTTGCCCGCTGCCCTTAGAGTGGCCAGCATGACTTACGACGTCGCGAGGGTTCGGGGCCTGATACCGTCCCTGGGCGACGGCTGGATCCATCTCGATCCGCAGGCGGGCATGCTTGTCCCGGATTCGGTATCTCGTGCCGTATCAACGGGTTTCCGCACGTCGTCGTTCTCTCACATCGGCCGCAACGGCGCAGCGGTGCGCAGCGCGGCCATTCTGGACGCGGCCCGCGAGGCCGTCGCCGATCTGGTCGGCGGCGATCCGGCGGGCGTCGTGCTCGGCCCCGACCGGGCGGTGTTGCTGGCCTGGCTCGCGGAATCGCTGAGCTCCCGGCTCGGTCTCGGGACCGGGATCGTGCTGTCTCGCCTCGACGACGAGGCCAACGTCGCGCCGTGGCTGCGGATCGCCAACCGCTATGGCGCGCACGTGCGGTGGGCCGAGGTCGAGATCGAGACCTGCGAGATGCCGTCCTGGCAGTTCGAGGAGCTGATCGGCCCGACAGCCCGGCTGGTGGCGTTGACCGCGGCCTCGCCCATCGTCGGCTCCGCGCCCGCCGTGCGGGTGGCCGCCGACCGGGTGCACGAAGTCGGCGGTCTGCTGGTCGCCGACGCGTTCGGCGCGGCGCCCTACGCGCTCATCGATATCGACGAACTCAACGCCGACGTGGTCGCGCTGAGCGCACCCGCGTGGGGCGGTCCGCAGATCGGTGCGCTGGTGTTCCGCGATCCCGCGTTCCTGGACCGGATCCCCTCGATGTCGTTGAACCCGTACGCGAAGGGCGCGGAAAGACTCGAGGTCGGCGGGCATCAGTACGCGCTGCTTGCCGGGCTCACCACGTCCATCGATTTCCTCGCCGGTCTGGACGAACGGGCCACCGGCACCCGCCGCGAGCGCCTGGAAATCTCCATCACCTCGCTGCAGGACTACCACGACCAGCTCTTCGAGCACCTGATGGACACTCTCGACAAGATCCCCGGCCTCACCGTCATCGGCCGCGCCTCCACGCGAATCCCGACGGTCAGTTTCACCATGGCGGGCATGCAGGCGGAGAAGATCGCCGCCAAGCTGGCCGACGCCAGGATCGGCACGCTCAGCGGCGTGCACGGCGGGAGCAGGCTGCTCGACGCGCTCGGCGTCAACGACGAGGGCGGCGCCGTGACCGTCGGACTCGCGCCCTACACAACCAGATTCGAGATCGACCAGCTCGGCCGCGCGCTCGCCGCGTTGGAGTGAGCCGGATATTCAGTTCACGTCTTCGCGCACGCGCAGCACGACCTTGCCGAAGGTGTCGGCGCCATCGAGCATCCGATGCGCCTCGGCGGCTTCGGCGATCGGCAGCTCGGCGTGGATCACCGGAACGATGGTGCCGTCGGCGATCAGCGGCCAGACGTGCCTGTGGACATCGGCGATGATCTCGGCTTTGCTTCCCGTGCCGGTGGCGGGACGGTTGCGCACGTTCGTCGCGTGCACCGAACCCCACTTCGACAGCAGCGCACCGAGGTCGAGCTCGGCCTTCACACCGCCCTGCATGCCGATCACCACCAGGTGGCCGTGCTTGGCCAGCGCCTCGACGTTGCGGGACAGATAGGCGGCGCCCATGTTGTCGAGGATGATGTCGGCGCCCGGTCCGTTCACGCCGGACCGCTCGGCGCGCACGGCGGCGACGAAATCGTCCTCGCGATAGTTGATCAGCACGCTCGCGCCGAGTTCGGCGCAGCGAGCCAGCTTCTCGGCCGAGCCCGCGGTGACCGCGACCCGCGCGCCCTTGTGCACCGCGAGCTGGATGGCGTGCGTGCCGATGCCGCTGCCGCCGCCGTGGATCAGCACCAGCTGGCCCGCGTGCAGACCGGCCGTCATCACCAGGTTCGACCACACCGTGGCCGCCACCTCCGGAAGAGCCGCCGCCGCAGCGAGATCCAGGCCTTCCGGCACCGGTAGCACCTGGCCGGCGGGGACGACGACCCGCTCGGCGTAGCCGCCGCCCGACAGCAGCGCGCACACCCGGTCGCCGACGCGCCAGTCCCGCACGCCGTCGCCGACCTCGGCGATGACGCCCGAGCACTCCAGACCGATGATCTCGCTCGCGCCCGCGGGCGGTGCGTAGAAACCTTGGCGCTGGAGCAGGTCCGCGCGGTTCACTCCCGCGGCCACCACATCGATCGACACCTCGCCGTGGCCCGGTGCAGGATCGGGAGCCTCGCCCCACGTGAGCACCTCGGGCTCGCCGAATTCTTTCAGCTCGATCGCACGCATCACCCCATAGTGCCCCGCCGCTCGACGCGCCACCCGCGCGACCCGTTTCCCGCCCGTTCGCTCGTCGGCGAACGCCGCTTATTCGCTCAGCGTCCTGCGGGAAAGGAAACAACGGACTAGCGTTCGCAGCGTGAGCAGCTTCATCGACTTCCAAAACGAGATCTACCTGGGCGGATTGGGCGGTCTAGTGCCCGAGCTGCCCATGACGGCCGCCGGTTTGGAACAGCGCGCCAAGGAAGTCCTAGGGCCTGCCGAATACGCCTACGTCGCGGGCAGCGCGTCGGCGGAGCGCACCGCGGCGGCCAACCGCGCCGCCTTCGACAGGTACCGGATCATCCCCCGCATGCTGCGCGGCACCACCGGGCCCGGCACACGCGATCTCTCGGTGGAGGTGCTCGGCACCCGGCTGGCCGCGCCGGTGCTGACCGCGCCGATCGGGGTGCTCGAACTGATGCACGCCGGCGGCGAGGTGATCGTCGCCGAGGTCACCAAGGAACTCGGGATCGGGTCGGTGCTTTCCACCGCGGCCTCGTCCACCATCGAGGAGGTCGGCGCGGCCGCGGGCGAATGGTGGTATCAGCTCTACTGGCCCAACGATCACGAGCTGGCGCGCTCGTTCGTGCGGCGGGCCGAGCGCGCGGGCGCCAAGGCCATCGTGGTCACGATCGACACGCCGACCCTCGGCTGGCGGCCGCAGGATCTCCAGCTGGCGCACCTGCCCTTCCTGCACGGCAAGGGCATCGCCAACTACCTGTCCGACCCGGTGTTCCGCGCCAAGCTGCCGACGCCGCCCGAGGAGAGCGAGGACGCCATGCGGGTCGCGATCCTCACCTGGGTCGGCCTCTTCGGCAACCACAACCTGCGCCCCGCCGACCTCGCCCACCTGCGCGAATGGACCGACCTGCCGATCGCGGTGAAGGGCGTGCTGCACCCGGACGACGCCCGTGTCGTGGTGGACGCGGGCGCCGACGCGGTGGTGGTCAGCAATCACGGCGGCCGCCAGGTGGACGGGTCCATCGCGGCGCTCGACGCACTGCCTGCCATCGTCGCGTCGGTCGGCGACCGCGCCGACGTGCTGTTCGACTCCGGCGTGCGCAGCGGCTCCGACGTGCTGATCGCGCTGGCGCTCGGCGCCAAGGCGGTGCTGTACGGGCGGCCGTACGCCTACGGTCTCGGCATCGCGGGCCGCGACGGCGCCAGACACGCGTTGCGGCTGCTGCTCGCCGATCTGGACTCGGTGCTCGGACTCTCCGGATGCGCGAAGCCTGCCGATCTGAACCGCGGCATGATCGCCGCCGTCCGGTGAAAAGAATCGGGGTTTGCCCAGCTCAGGGCTGCTTAGAATAGTGCAGTGGATCCCGAACCAAGCGGTCGCACGTCCGAACCTCGCTGGCTGAGTCCGACGCAGCAGCGCGCGTGGCGCGCCTACATGGACGGACATCAGCGGCTGATGACGGAGCTGAACCGGCAGTTGCAGCGCGACAGCGACCTCAGCCTGGCCGAGTACCGCATCCTGGTGCTGCTGTCCGAGGCGCCGGGTCGCTCGCTGCGCATGAGCGAACTCGCCGACGGTGTGCTCTCCTCCCGCAGCAGGCTCACCCACCAGATCCGGCGTATGGAGGCGCAGGACATGGTGCGCCGCAACACCTGCGAAGAGGACGGTCGCGGTGTCCTCGCCGAACTCACCGACGAAGGCATGCGCCGCCTCGAAGCCGCGGCCCCCGGCCACGTCGAGGCCGTCCGCAACGACTTCATCGATCTGCTCGTCCCCGAACACCTCGCGGTGATCGGCGAGGTGTTCGCCCGCGTCGACAAGATAATCGGCGAGCGAGCCGACTGAGCCGTCCGTTAGGATCGGGGGCCTGGAGACGTGGCAGAGCGGCCGAATGCACTCGCCTTGAAAGCGAGCGTCGCGAGAGCGACCGGGGGTTCAAATCCCTCCGTCTCCGCTCCACTCGTGCGTGGCGCATGCTCATGGGGAGCATTCGCCGGGCTCGTTTCGCAATGTTTTGTGGGGGTGCAACCCCCACGCCCCGCCCGGCGGGCTTCGCCTCCGGACCCCCGTTTGTGGTCGGGCCGATCATGGGACTTTCGCGTGTAATCCAGTGCGGCGCTCAGCGGATCGGGAGCCGGGCGGGGAATCCGGGTTGTGCGGCAGCTCCGTTCGCATCCCACAACGTGACTGCGGCGGGGGCGATCATCCGGTGCAGTACCGCCGTTCCGGCCAGCAGGAGGACGGCGGCTATGGCGTCGAGCCAGTAGTGGTTTCCGGTGCCGATCACGATGACGGTGGTGAGGGTGGGGTGGGCGAGGGCGAGCCAGCGCCAGGGGGTGTTGGTCGCGGCGACCACGGCGACAGCGAGGAGCAGCGCCCAGCCGACGTGTAGCGAGGGCATGGCCGCGAACTGGTTCGACAGGCCTTCGGATTCCGTGGGGCCGTAGACGGATTGACCGTGCAGGGCCGCCACGTCGACGAAGCCGCGGTCGGGCAGCATGCGCGGCGGTGCGAGCGGCAACAGCACGTGCAACAGCAACCCGGCTCCGGTCAGACCGACCATGAGGTTGCGCGTCATGCGGTAGTGCCAGGGGCGGAAGACCCACAGCCAGACGATCACCGCGACGGCGACGGTGAAATGCGCTGTCGCGTAATAGAAATTGGCGGGTACGGCGAGAAAGTCCCAGTGCAGGAACGGTCCCTGCACGGCGGTCTCGGCGAGGAATCCCAACCGGTGCTCGACATCGAGCAGCGCGTGCGCGTTGCTCGAGGCGCGTTCGGTGTCGTCGGCGGTGATCATCCGGCCGGCTCGATAGCCGAGATACAGCACGGTGATCAGGGCCAGCTGCCGGACCGCCTCGCCGCCGCGGCCGTGCACCGCCGCACGCAGCCGTTCGACCACTCCGGTGGCCGGAAGGCCGAATTCCAGATGCGGACCGGGAAATCCGACAGCCACCATCGCCCGTGGTCTCCTTCGCCATTGAACAGATCCGCCGAAACGTTTAACCGGAGGTGCATTCTCCGTTTACCGTAACAGCATCGGCTCGTCGGAAAGTCCGTGTGTGACCCGAGAAACACCCCGGGTCGACACGGCGCCGAAGGGCAGGACCTGCGTGGCAGCGAAGCGGACGAGACTCAGGTGGTCTCGCGGTGGACGAAGTTGGGGCGGATATCGTCGTCCGGCGGGTCGAAGTAGCGGTGGAAGGTCGGGGTCAGGCCGGAAGAGATCGGCGGGTTGATCCAGCTCCAGTCGGTGGGGCAGGCGCGACCTGCTGCCTTCTCTTTCTCGGCGTGGTCGCAGAACTGCTTCGCCACGGTGTGGTGGTCGACGATGTGCACGCCCGCCGTGCGATAGCTGTGCAGGACGGCCCGATTCAGCTCGATCGAGGCCTGGTCGCGCCAGAGGGTGCGTGGGTGCGAGGTGTCGAGGCCCATCATGTCGGCGATCAGCGGGAGCATGTTGTAGCGGTTCGTGTCGCTGAGGTTGCGCGCGCCGATCTCGGTGCCCACGTACCAGCCGTTGAACGGCGCGAAGGGGTAGGTGACGCCGCCGATCTCCAGATTCATATTGGAAACTGCAGGCACCGCATGCCATTTCAAGCCGAGCTTGGCGAACCAGTCGAACTCGGGATGCTCGATATCCACCTCGCGGGCCAGCTCGCGCGGCACCTCGAACCACCTGATCGGCTCGTCGGGCGTGCTGATCAGGACAGGAAGAATGTCGAAAGGCGTGCCCGCGCCGCGCCAGCCGAGCTTTCCGGCCAACTCGGTGATCGCGACATTGGCCGCGTCGCCGGTGACCGTCCCGTCGCCGTTGCGGTACCCCGCGTAGCGCAGCAATTGTGGGCTGACGATGCGGTACTCGCGCCCGTCGCCTTGGCGCGGCGGACCGACGGTGATCATGGACTGCACCGCGCCGCCGTTGGTCGCCATGTGCAGGTGCTGCCAGCACACCTCGGCCAGGTCGCGCGCCGAGCGGACGCGCCGCGCATCGAGCAGTTTCAATGAGCGCCAATGCTTTCGGCCGACGCATCGGGAATGGTTGCGCCAGGCCAGGCGTGCGCCGATCAGGATTTCCTCGGCGGTCTGCACGTAAGAGCCGGTCTGGCGCAGCTGGTCCAGCGCGTTGCGGCGGCGCTGGGCGTTCAGGTGGGCGAGTTCGGGTTGTCGGAAGAAGTCGTCGCACTCGCGCAGGCGGCGAGCCAGCCCAGGGTCGAAAGACGGGGTGGCGGAGGCGGTTTCGGGCGGTGGAACGGGCAATACGTGGTTCACGGTCTTTTCTCCGGTCGGGCATCAGGTACTGCGGCCAAACAGACATCGATCGAGCAGAGAATTCGCGCGCGGCACGGCCGGCACACCGATCAGCTCGGTGGTGCACGGGTGCGCGTCAGCGGCGCCGGGGGAATTAGCCCTCGCGTTGCCAAAAACCCGGTCGGACGGTGTGGATGCGGGCGCGCCGGATGCCGACCTCTGTCAGGGTCGTGGCTGTGTCCGGTCATGGCGGTCCCATCGACGTCCCGTTGAAACGCCCGAGACGCAGCGTAAGGCGAGTGTGCTGGCGGTGTGCCCGAATTCGGAGTATTCGCAGTTCACCTCGGTGCGAGCGGAACCGCGAAAGTGGCGCTCGTCACAAAGGATTCGAATCCGGAATCGCGGGGTCGAGTGGCCCGCTCGCCATCTGGCACCATGGCAGGCATGCTGTCTCGGCGTTGGATGCGGCGACGGCTTGCGGTCGTCGCGATGAGCGTTGCACTGCTCACCGGTGCGGCTGGGTTCGGAGCGCCTGCGACGATGGCCGCGCCCGACAAACCGAGCACCGGGTCTTCCGACGGGCCCGGCCCCGCTGAGCCGACCACCGCGCCTGCCAACACGCCCTCGATCGAGCGCATCGAACCGATCACCGACCGCAGGTTGCGCGTGTTCGTGAAATCACCCGCGATGAGCCGCACCGTGCAGGTGCAGGTGCTGCTGCCGCGCGACCAGAGCCACAGCAGGCCGACCGTCTACATGCTGGACGGGCGCAGTGCCGAGGCCGACAGCAACAACTGGCTCGAACTCGGCCACGCGGACCGCTTCTACGAAGACAAAGACGTGAACGTGGTGTTCACCGTCGGCGGCCCCGCCAGCTTCTACACCGACTGGCAGCGTCCGGATCCGGTACTCGGCACCAACCGGTGGGAGACCTTCCTGACCACGGAATTACCGCCGCTCATCGACGAGGAATTCCAGGGCAACGGCCGCAACGCGATCATGGGCGTCTCGATGGGCGCCGAGGCCGCGATGATGCTCGCCTTCCGCAGGCCGGAGCTCTACCGCGCGGTGGCGGCGCACAGCGGCTGCTTCTCCACGGGCACCGATATGGGCCAGGCGCAGGCCCGCGCCGTTGTCGCCACCTATCAGGGCCAGCCGGACAACATGTTCGGGGAGGAGGGTGATCCGGACTGGCTCGCCCACGACGTGGTGTTGCACGCGGAAGCGCTGCGCGGCAAGGCGATCTATCTCTCCGTCGGCAGCGGTATGCCCGGCAAGTACGACGTGCCGGGCAAGACCGACGTTGTCAGCACCATCGGCTTCGGCGGACCGCTGGAGGCCGCGACCAACGCGTGCACCCGCAGGCTGGTCGACCGCTTCACCTCGCTGCGTATGCCGGTCACCGCGAATTTCCGTGCCACCGGCACCCATTCGTGGCCGTACTGGGGCGACGAGCTCGCCGCCTCGTGGACGACGGTGTACCCCGCCCTCCGCTGACGGCGCGGGCGTCGGCAACCGGCCCTTGGACAACGACGGGCGTCGCGCCCGGTCTCAGGCGAAACGCGCCAGCACGCCCGCGTCCGTGGCGAAGTCGAGGAAACTGTCGTTCTCGTGCGGATCGCCGACGGTCACCCGGACGCCGTCCGTTCCGTACGGCCGCACCAGCACACCGGCTTCCGCGCTCGCCTCACCGAACTCGGCGCTGCGCTCACCCAGCGGCAGCCAGACGAAATTGGTCTCACTCGGCGGCACCGGGTAGCCGGCCGCGACCAGCGCCGTGCGCATCCGATCGCGCTCCAGGATCACGGCGTCGGTGCGCTCGAGCAGCTCGTGGCGCGCCTCCAGCGAGGCGATCGCCGCGGCCTGGGCCACCCGGTTGACGCTGAACGGGATGTGCACCTTCATCAGCGCGGCGATCACCTCCGGGTCGCCGACCGCGTAGCCGACGCGCAGGCCCGCGAGCCCGTAGGCCTTCGAGAAAGTACGCAGCACAATCACATTCGGCCGGTCGCGGCCCAGCTCGACGCCGTCGGGGCGATCCTGCGGAGTGAGCCGCAGGTACTCGTAGTACGCCTCGTCCAGCACGACCAGCACGTGCGGAGGGACCGCGTCCAGGAAGCGGATCAGCGCCTCGCGGCCATGCGCGGTGCCGGTCGGGTTGTTCGGGTTGCAGACGAAGATCAGCCGGGTGTCGCCGGTCACCGCGGCCGCCATCGCGTCCAGGTCGTGCGTCAGCTCCGGCGTCAACGGGACCTGCACGGCCGTCGCGTTCCCCACCTGGGTGACGATCGGGTACGCCTCGAACGAGCGCCAGGCGAACAGCACCTCGTCGGTCGGTGCGGCGCAGGTGATCTGGACCAGCTCCTGGCACAGCGCGACGCTGCCGCAGCCCACCGCGACGTGCTCGGGCGTGACCCCCAGGAACTCGGCCAGCGCGGCGCGCAGCTCGCTCGCCTGGTTGTCCGGGTACCGGTGGGCGAGCTCGGCCGCCTCGGCGATCGCCTTCGCGGCGGCGGGCAGCGGGGGCAGGGTGGTCTCGTTGCTGGCCAGTTTGACCGCGCCCGGATGGCTGCGCCCGGGCGTGTAGGCCGGGATGGCGGAGAGGTCGGGCCGGATGCGCGCTGTCACCCCTCCACCCTAAAGGGCCCGTGGCGAGCGACGACCGGCCGTCCCTCCGCCTTCGCCGCAGCCGTGCGCGGGCCGCCGCCGGGCCTCCGGCAGTGCCGGAATTGCGGCTTCCATACCGGAAATGTTGCGGGTAATGGCCGCTCACGTGCAATTTCTCGCGAAGACAAGCGGCTCGCCCTAGGCTGGTTCCATGTCGGGCATTTATGACGATATCGCCCCACTACGCGGTGGCGAAGACCTCGAGCAGCGCCCTACCGAAGGCAGCCGGGTGCCCATCACCGTGATCGAACCGGAGGGCAACTCGCGCGGCGGAATCGTGGTGTTGCACGAATCTCGGGACTTCAGCGGCGGACTGCTCGAGTTCATGCGCGCGCTGGCCATCGAGGGATGGACCGTCGTCGCGCCCAACCTGTTCCACCGGGCGAACGGCGGCGACCCCGAGCACGAGGTCTTCGGCGACGAACTCTTCGACGACTTCGACGCCTGCTTCGACTGGCTGACCCGCCGCGGCGTCTTCCCCGACTGCATCGGCGTGCTCGGCTTCGACCACGCGGGCACCGCCGCCTTCCTCGTCGCCACCAACCGGCCGATCGGCGCCGCGGTCAGCATCGCCGCCTCCGGCATCACCGAACCGCTCACCGAAGAGGCCGAGGCGCTCGTGCGCGTCGCCCCCGACCTCCAGGCGCCCTGGCTCGGCCTCTTCGGCTCCGACGATCCGTCCACCCCGCCCGACGACGTCGACCGCCTGCGCGACGCCGCGGCCCGCGCCTCCGTCGCCAGCCTGGTGGTCACCTATCCGGGTCTGCACCACCGCGCGGACAACCCCGACGCCGAGGACGACGACAACGATTCCGCCATCGACTCCCAAACCCGGATCTTCGACTGGTTCGACAGCAACTTACGCTGATAACCAGGCGTTTTGTTATCCGGACGTTGGGTCATGTAACCTTCATGCTCGGCGGTTCGAAAGGACCGGTGCCCTCGAAGAGAAGGCTCCAGGAGGCGTGCCAGAGCGGCCGAATGGGACTCACTGCTAATGAGTTGTCCCTTCACGGGGACCGGAGGTTCAAATCCTCTCGCCTCCGCCACACCCGGTTCGCCGGGTGACAACTGAAAAGGTAATGCGCCCGTAGCTCAACGGATAGAGCATCTGACTACGGATCAGAAGGTTAGGGGTTCGAATCCCTTCGGGCGCACTTTCCGAAAGGCCCCTCCCGCACTCGGGAGGGGCCTTTCGGCTTGTGAGCGATCTTCGTCACAGATGCGCTGACGCGCGCGGTGGTCGATCGCGACGGGAAGGGCGTCGAGTTCTGCGAGGACGTCAGTTGCGGCCAGGCGGCCCGTTTGCCTCCATGGTGTCGGCACGGGCACGCCAGGGCGAACGGTCCGAGAGGCCGACCGGCCGGTATGCGTAGTGGCTCGAGTAAACGCGGGTAGCGCGGTACGCGTGCCGTGTGGGAGCGGGTGCGGGAATCTGGGGCGGAGGCGACCGATCGTGAAGGTCGGGTCGGGGGACGTGCCGATGGAGGGGGGTGGCTACGCGGGCACGCGTGCCGCCATCGACCGCAACAACTGGCCCTGACACGCAAGGAGACGTCACATGGCCACGAAGCGGCAGTCCGAGACCGCGGGACACTCCGAGGAGCAGCTGCTGGCAGCGCTGCGGCGGTTCATTCGGAGCAAGGGCAGCGAGTATCTGGACGACCCGAACATTTCGTCGATCGGCGTCGGATACAAGATTGTCGACGGCACGGCGACCGAACAGCTCGCGGTGCAATTCACGGTCGACGAGAAAGTCGAACCGGAGGCTTTGAATTCGTTTGCCACCACGGCGATTCCCGACTCCATCGAGGTGGACGGCGTCGCGGTGCCGACCGATGTGATCCAGCGCAGTTACGAACCGTCGTTTCGCGTCGTCGCGGAACCGGAGCCGCCGCTGACCAAGGTCAGGTGCGATCCGATTCGGCCGGGCATCAGCGTTTCGAACGTCAAGGGCACGGCCGGAACGCTCGGCTGCATCGTGTACGACAAAGTCGACGGCACGCCGCTCGTGTTGAGCAATTGGCATGTGCTGCACGGCCCCGACGGGATGATCGGCGACACCGTCGTCCAGCCGGGGCCGCGCGATGACAACCGGATCGAGCGCAATCGCCTCGGAGTGCTGAATCGCTCGCATCTCGGGATCGCGGGAGACTGCGCCGTCGCGACCGTCGAGGACCGTCGATTCGATGACCGTGTCCTCGGAATGGGCGTCGTTCCGGTGCAGTTGGGCGAGCCCGAGCTCGGTGACAAGGTCGTCAAGAGCGGCCGCACCACCGGCGTCACGCACGGCGTGGTGCGGCGGATCGACACCATCGTGAAGCTGCGATACGGCTCCGCGGGCGTACATAACATCGGGTGCTTCGAGATCGGACCCGACCCCGCCCGGCCCGCGGGCGACGACGAGATCAGCCGAGGCGGCGATTCCGGGTCAGTGTGGTTGTTCGAAGCAGGCGACGAGACCGTCACGGGTGTGCTGGCGGGTCTGCACTTCGGAGGCGAGTCCGAGAACAGCCCCGACGAGCACGCTCTCGCGTGCCTGCCGGAGTCCGTGTTCGAGAAACTCGAGATCACGCTGCGCCCGCCGGCGCCCGTCGAGGCGGTCGAGGCGGTGCGAACCGGGTACGACCCGAACTTCCTCGCCACTCGCATCGATGTGCCGAGCGTCGACACGGTCTTGCGGGACGATCTGGTGCTGATTGGCGGGTCCGAAGTCGTTGCGTACACACATTTCTCGCTGGCGCTCAGCCGGTCGAGGCGGTTCGCCCGATGGGTCGCCTGGAACATCGACGGATCGAGTCTGAAGAAGATCGACCGCGTCGGAATCGAATTCGTGAAGGACCCGCGTATTCCCGCCGAGTTCCAGACCGGCAACGAGCTGTACCGGGACAACCGTCTCGACCGCGGACACATCGCCCGCCGGGCCGACCTGCTGTGGGCGTCGCTTCCGGAAGCGCATCAGGCGAATACGGATTCGTTCTTCTACACCAACATCACCCCGCAGATGGACGACTTCAATCAGAGCAGCAAGGACGGGCTCTGGGGGCAGCTGGAGGACGCGGTGTTCGCCGATGTCCAGGTCCAGGATCTCAGGGTCACCGCGTTCGGTGGCCCGGTCTACCACGACGACGACCGCGTGTATCGCCGGTCGCGGATTCCCCGGGAGTTCTTCAAGATCCTCGCGTTCGTGGACAGCGGTGATCTGAAGGCGCGCGCGTTCCTGCTGACCCAGGCACTCGATCAGCTCGAGGCCCTCGAGCTCGACGAGTTTCGGGTCTTTCAGGTCACGGTGGCCGAGGTCGAGGAACGGACCGGGGTGCGGTTCGGTGCGGAACTCCGCAAAGCGGACACGTTCACCGTTCCGGAAGGCCTCGAGCCACGACGGGCACTGGACACGATCGCCGATATCCAATGGTGACGCCTTCCGCCCCGATCGCCGCGCGCACGTCCGGCCACGTCCTTCGAGTAGCCGAGTACTCGTGATTCGGGCCGCCGAACGCGAGAGCGTGGAGAACGCACACGAGTGGAGATCGCACAAGAACGGACGGAGGCCGGACATGCGTGACGTGGTCGTGTTGATCCCGGGGATCGGCGGCTCAGTGCTGGCGCGCGACGGCAAGGAGCTGTGGGCGCCCACGCCGGGCGCGGTCCTGCGCGGAGTGCTGTCCCTCGGCCGCAGCATCAAGCTGCTGCGGCTGGACGGCGATGATCCCGCTGCCGACGACGTGGACGGCGTCGTCGCGACGCGGATCGTGCCGGATCTGCACATAGTTCCCGGCCTGGATTGGAAGATCGACGGCTACACCCGGTGCCGCCGACAACTGGTCGAGCGGTTCGGTGCGGTCGCGGGCGAGAACTATTTCGAGTTTCCCTACGACTGGCGGCGCGACAACCGGGTGGCGGCGGCCAAGCTCGCCAGGTCGGCGCACTACTGGCTGCGGAACTGGCGGGAGAAGTCCGGCAACGCCGACGCGAAGCTGGTCCTGATCGGGCATTCGATGGGCGGCATCGTCTCGCGGCTCTACCTCGAGCAGTTGGACGGATGGAAGGACACCCGCACATTGATCACGTTCGGGACGCCCTATTCCGGGTCGATCAACGCGCTCGAATTCCTCGCGAACGGGTTCCGCAAGAGCTGGGGGCCGTTCGACGTCGACCTCTCCGACCTGCTGCGCTCTTTCACCTCGGCGTATCAGCTTTTGCCGTCGTACCGCTGCGTGGCGGGGCCGGGCGGTGCGTGGCTGAATCTCGACGACCCCAGCCTCGACTGGAGCCGCACCGGCGTGGACGTCACCCGGCTGCGGGCCGCCGTCGAGCTGCATCGCGGCCTGCGCGAGCAGGTGGACGACCGGATCGCCGAAACCGGACCCGGTTACGAGATCCGGCCGGTCATCGGGGACTTCCAACCGACGAGGTGGGCCGCGAGATTCACCGACAGCGGGCTCGAGGTGCTGTATGCGCGCAAGGCCGCAGGCGAGGACGGGGGCGACGGCACGGTCCCGAAGGTCTCCGCTGTCCCGCACGAGCTGATGAACGGCTGGCGTAACGCCTCGTTCGTGAGCCAGAAGCACGGGTCGCTGCAGAACGACGATCCGGTCCTCGACCACGTCGGCGGCGTACTGCGCACCGCCGAATTCGGTGGCGTCGATGTCTTTCCCGCGGTGAAGGACCCGGTCGCGCTCGAGGTGGAGGACGTCACCACCGTCGAACCGATGGTGATCCGCGCGAAAACCGCCGCCGAGGAGGCGGCCTTGGTCGCGACGGTGGAGGATCTCGGCCGAGGCCTGTCCAGCACTCATCCGCTCATCGAGGCGTCCGACGGTTGGCGGCAGGCGACCCTGGCGAACCTGCTCCCCGGTGACTACCGGGTGACCGTGGCCGCCGACACCGTCCACCCGGTGACCGAGCTGGTGAGCGTGGTGGACCTCGACGATCTCGCCCGCAGTGCGGAAGGGCCGGGATAGCGATGCCACCAGAGCCCACGCAGGCCTTCCACCGATTCGACATCAGTGTGCTGGATGCCGGTGGGCGCGTGTGGATCTCGGCATCCTCGCCCCAGGGCGCGGTGTACGCCGTGCCGCGGACGCCGCCCACCTGGGCCCTGCCCGACGGCTTCGAATCGCCGTCCGAGTGGCTCAACGCGGTCGTGCGTAATGCCTGTTCCAGCGCCGAACCGGCCGCTATCGAGGTCGGGCGTGTCTTGACGCGACTGGTGTTCGACGTACCCGAGATCCGCAATCTGTTCGCGCGCACACGAGGCGCCGCCCGCCACACCGGGGCGCAGGTGCTCGTACGCGTCCAATCGGCGCCCCAGCACGTCAACGCCTGGCCGTGGGAGCTGCTGCTCGACCCGGAGAGCGGCATCGCCAGAGGGGTCGACCTCCTCGCCTGCGCTCGTGACACCCACATCCTGCGGCTCGGGCGCTTCCGCACCTATCCGGTTCAGCAGGCCCAAGACCCGATCAAGGCGCCGTTGAACGTCCTGATCGTCATGTCGAGCCCGATGCCGAAGGTCGGCGAGGAGCACCAGGAGGCGCTGTTCGACCTGTACGAGGCGAAGCGTTCGCTGCTCGATGGGCTGCGCCCCCTCGTCCAGCAGGGCAAGCTGAACGTCGTCGTAGAGGACCGTCCGTCGACCGAACGAATCCGGCGGACCATTCGCCGCCAGTCCGATGGGTTCCAGATATTCCACTATCTCGGGCATGCCGCGCCGAACGGCTTCAAGCTCGAAGACGCGAGCGGCCGTGGCCGTTTCGTCCACAATCAGGAACTCTGTGACATTCTCTCCGAGCTACCCGACCTGCGGCTCGCGGTCTTCGCGGGGTGCGAGACCGCGCGGGCCCCAGCCGCCGTCGCGGGCGACGACTGGCGCGGTCAGATGTCCACCGCCGACCACTTCGTGCGCGCCGTATGCCCGATGGTCATCGGCATGCAGACGGTGCTGCCGTTCGACACCGAGAGGATCTTCACCAGCTCGTTCTACGAAGCGATCACCGCGGGGCACACCGTCGTGACGGCGGTGCGCATGGCAAGGCAGGAGATCGCGGCCGACGAATCCTCCGGCGGAACCAGGCTGAACTGGGTGGTGCCGACGCTGCACGTCGGCGCCAACGAGCCGGGCGCGCTGATCGACAAGCGCAGCCCGGGCAAGCCGATCGACCGGCTGCCGCGCGTCTATCGCCCGTTCGGCATCGTGCAGGGCGACCGCAGATTCATCTCGCGACTGATCGAGCTGCGGCAGGCCATCGACGTACTGGCGGGATCCGCGCAGGCTCGGCTACTGCACGTCAAAGGAGTTGCGGGCACCGGCAAGTCGGCGTTCATGGACCGTGTGCTCGACGATCTCGACGACGACGTCGTCCGGGTGTTCGTCGGCGCGCGCTGGTTGCTCGAAGAGGCGGAACGCAGACGTCAGGATCACAACCCGGTCGGGATACTGCACGACGCCGTGGCCTCCGCGATGCTCGAGAGCGGCCTGCGGGTGCCGCGCGACCGTCTGGCGAAGGACCCAGCCGATCTCTGGCGCAACCTGCTCGGCAAGCTCGAGCACACGCGCTTCGTCCTCGCCGTAGACGAGGCGGAGTTGCTCGCCGGCGACACGCGAGGCGCCGCGACGCTGCGCGCGCTGGCGGAAATGCTGGACCGGCGCCTGCCCGCCCGGGTGGCGGTCACCTCGACCACCGGCGTCGCGGGGTTGACCGATCGCGCCGATATGCCGTCGCGGACCCGGGAAATACGGTTGGACCTGCTGGCCTGGCCCGAGGTGTGGCAGTGGATCCGCCGTAATCAGCCGGTGCTCATCCGGTTCGGACCCGCCGTCCTTTCGCGCCTGTACGCCGATCTGCCGCACCTCGAACAGTGGGATCAGCTCGCCGACCGAGTGCGGGAATGTCCGATACCCCCGTCGGCGGAATCGCTCGCGAACCTCGCGCGCCAGAACGTCGAGGAAGTCGCGGCACCGGTGAACGCGGAGGATCTGTTCACCGCGACGACGGACCTGGGCAGGACGGAACGCCCGCTGCGCCTCGCCCTCGCGGGGTCGGACGCCGGTGAACTCGCGCGCACGATCACCCAGTTCGCCGGAGAACATGGCGTAGCCGGACGGGCGGTTCCCTTCGGAACCGGGGACAGCGCCGCCGTGTTCGCCGAAGTGATCTGCCTCGATGATGCGGCGGATCGGGATCGGTTCGTTCAGCAGGCGGGCGGCGACATCGTCGTGGTGAACGAGGTCTCGGAGGCCGAGATGCTCGACGGCGCAGACCATCTCGTCGTCGTTGCCACGGCCTCGGGAGTCGAGGAAATCTCGGGCGTCGCGCGGGAGCGCGTATTGATCGCGGGCACCGTCGAGGACCGCGCCGGGCCTGTCGATGTCGTCACCGCTCCGTCGCTGCCCGGCATGTCGGCGGCGACCGAAGCGGCCATCGTGGCGCTGATCGTCTGGGCAACCGATCGCAAGCAAGACGCCGCCCACGTACGAACCCTGCTGCTGAAGACCGCCGAACAGAAGCAGCTCGCGGACGGGCGCGTGGTGCGACGGCTGAACGTGGCGGCCGCGCTGGACACGCTGCGCAAGCGAGACATCGTCGAAACGATCGGATCGGGCAGGCTCGACCTGCCACAGGTACTCGCCAGGACGGCCGCCAGATCGGAGCAGGCCATCACCTTGGTCGACCGGCTGGTCGCGGGCGGTGCGCTGGTCAAGACCGTCACCGATGGCGTCGAGTGGTTCGCCCGGCCGGATCGATGAGGCCGTTCAGCGCCACGCGGGGAGCGTGGGCATTGGACCGGACAGATCTCGGCCGGGGGAGCGGCCGATGAGCCAGGCGAGGAGAGAGTGGGCCGGGCCGAGGACGGTGTGAGCCGGGGCGCCGGGGGTGAGGGTGGCGGTGAAGTCGAGGTCGGTGGCTTGGATGTCGAAGGGCGGCGTGGCTGGGTCGAGAGTTTTGGCGAGGTCGGCGGCCACGCGAGGGAGGGCGCGGGCGACGAAGGAGGCGGGCCAGTCGGCCGGGGTGTAGGAAGCGGCCAGGTCGACATGGTGGATTTCGACCTCCTGCAGGCGCATCCAGGGGACTTCGGCGGCGGGGATGGCGCGGCCGGCGCGGGTCCGGACGGTGGCGGTCCAGTTCTCCGTCGACGCGGTGCTCGCTAGTGCTGACCAGCGGTTGGCGGCGGCCTCGATGTCGCGGAGTTGTTCGGCGACCGGTCGCGCCGCCCCCGCGTCGATGTCGAATTCGCGCAGGAACGGGCTCGCGTACTGGGGCGTCTCGATGCCGGTCCGCGCCCAGATCAGCAGATTGACGAGGCTGTCGGCATTGCGGGCGAGATGGGCCAGCACGTGCCCGCGTGTCCAGCCGGGCAGCGGCGAAGGTTCGATGACGTCGCCGTCGCTCAGACCGCGCACGGTATCGAGCAATCGGGCGGTCGCGTCGGCGACTTGGTCGAGCAGATCGTGCGGGGTGGGATCCTGCGCGTCGCTGGTCACGACGTCGACCCTAGTGGACGTGGCCGGATGAAGGCCGTTGACAGCGCGCACGGCTGGAGCGAACGCGGAGGGGCGCAACCCGAAGGCCCGCGGACGGCCGGAGCGAACGCCTACCCGGCGACCGGCCGATCGAGGCGCTCATCGGCGACGACCGCGTCGGCCTCGATCTCCACCAGCAGGGCGGGCGTGATGAGCGCTTTCACCTCGTACATCGACGCGGCGGGCCGGATCGAACCGAACACCTCGGCGTGCGCGGCGGCGACCTCGGGCCACCGGGCGATGTCGGTGACGAAGATCCGCGTGCGGACGACGTCGGCCATGCGCGCACCGGCTTCGTCGAGCGCGCTCGCGATGCGGCGCAGGGCCTCTCTGGTCTGCTCGCCGATGTCGTCCCCGCCGACCGCGGTACCGCCCGGCGCCGCGGCGGTGGTCCCGCTGACCGCGACGAAATCGCCGACGCGCACGGCCCGCGAGTAGCCGACCACGTCTTCGAACTCGGATTCGGAGGAGATGTTCACACGCTTGGTCATGGCGACAGCATGGCCGCCGCGGTCCGCCGTGACCAACAATTAACCTCGGTGTCGACTCCGCGATGGGTCGGCGCGATAGGCATGCGGGGTGATTGCCAGACCCGGTCTCCTGCTCTCCTGCTCCGCGATCGTGTGCGCGGCCGCCGTGGCGGCCGGTTGCGCGGCCGACGGCGACGGCGCCGATTTCCATACCGCGCAAGACCGTCCGGTGGTGATCACGCTCGACCAGTTGCTGGCCGCGACCGGTGGACGCACCCCGATCGCGGTGACGGCGGAGCCGGAGCACGGCACGGTAGCCCGCCGCAACGACGGAGCGTTCGAATACACCCCTGCCGCCGGTTACCAGGGGACCGACGGATTCACGGTCACCACCAGCGACGCGGTCCGCCTGTACGCCACCGACATCCCGCCGCTCGGCCAGTTCGGCGGAATCGCCGTGCAGGGCAGCGGTTTCGGCTCCGCGTTCACCCCCGTGCCCGGCCGCGCCGACGAGTTCTACGGACTCACCGACCGCGGCCCGAACGTGGACGGACCCGGCAAGAACGAAAAGATCGCGCCTATACCGCGATTCGTACCCAAGATCGGCCGATTCGAGCTGGAAGGCGCCCGCGCGGTGCTCCAGTCCGCCATCGAGTTGCGCCGCGCCGATGGCACCCCGTTCAACGGTCAGGTCGACGTGGCCGCGAACACCGGAGAGACCATCAAGGATCTCGACGGCACGGTGCTGCCAGCCACCGATCACGGCCTCGATCCAGAGGGTTTGGTCGCCTTGCCCGACGGAACGTTCTGGGTCTCCGACGAATACGGCCCGTTCCTGGTGCATTTCGACGCGACGGGCAAGGAGATCGAGCGCCTCGCTCCCGGGGCGGGTCTGCCGAAGGAACTCGCGCTGCGCACCCCGAACCAGGGCATGGAGGGACTGACCGTCACCCCGGATGGCAACACCCTGGTGGGCGTCGTCCAAAGCGGTCTCGAGACACCAGGTCTGGACGGCTCGGCCAAGGACGTGCCGATGACCCGCATCGTCACCGTCGACCTGAAGACCAAGGCCCAGCGCGAATTCGTCTACCCGCTGGCGAATCCGAAGCAGACCAAGGTCGCGGTCTCCGAGATCACCGCGCTGAGCGCCACCACCTTCCTGGTGGACGAGCGCGACGGCAACCTCGCCCCGAAGTCGGACAAGAAGATCTGGACCATCGACATCTCCGGCGCGACCGACGTCGGGCCCGAGTCGAAGGTGCCAGGCGCGCAGTACGATCCGGAACGCGGCGGCCTGCTCGTGGACGGCAAACCGCTGGAGACGATGGTGGGCCCGGTCTCGACCGACGATGCGGTGGCCGCGCTCGGCAAGGTAGGCATCACGCCGGTCGCCAAGCAGCGCAACCTGGATCTGACCGCGCTGGTGGCAGGCCTCGACGCGCAGGGTCGCTTCTTCGGTCACGACAAGATCGAGGGCGTCGCGACCACCGACGGCGGCAAGACGATCTACATCGCCAACGACAGCGACTTCGGCTTGGCCGCGAGCGAGGGCGAGCAGCCGCCGTTCCGGCTGAAGCCCAAGACGCTGCCCGACGGACGCCAGGACACCGGCGAGATCCTCGTCGTCGACACCGCGAAGCTGCCCGCCGCCACCGAAACCCACCGGGTGAGCGTCAAGGTCGGCTGACCGGTTCGGTCCACTCCCTGCCCTCGACGACCACCGCGACGGCCAGTGTGAGCAACCACAGCGACATCGACCCGACCTGAATGCGCTGGGCGATGCCGAGCGCGTACTCGCCGGGCAGGTTGTCGGCGACCAGCAGCCACACCGTCGCCAGCGATCCGATCACCAGCACGGCCACACCGAACTCACGCAGAATCCGCCAGCGGTGGTACCGGAACGCCGCCAGGCTGAACGCGAATACCGCGATCGCGATCGAGGTGACAGCGAGCGTGCTCGTCAGCGCGTGCGGCTGATGCAGCTGTGGAAACAGCTCGCTCGGCGTGCCGCAGCCCGGCTCGCCCGGCGTGCAGTCACGCAGCGGGAGCAGCGCGTCGGCGATGGTCGACGCGCCGAAGCAGGCCAGCGCCACCCAGCCGACGGTGGTGAGCCTGCGCCGAGGGAAGATCAGCAGCCCGCCGAGCGCGGCCGGGAGGAGCAGCAACCCGACGATCTTGTCGCCCGTCCCGAACACTTCGCGATACGGCTTGCCTTCCGCGTCGAGCTCGCTGAGGAACTGGTTCACCGGATCGGAGTCGATGGGCAACACGAACTCGAGTACCCAGGACGAGTAGCAGAGCGCGGCGACCGCGATCGCCGCGGCGATCAACCAGGACGCGATCGGCGCGCGTCGTTCGGCGATCTTGCTTCCGTCGTCGGTCACCCTGCCCATTGTCCCGAACCGCTCGATGTGCGGTTCGAGCGGTAATCAGCGTGTTGCCCGCGGTTCGCACGGCATTCCCACCGGGTGCACAGGCTACTGTCAGCTGGTCCGGCAAGTCTGGAGTGGAACCGAGTGAGGAGGTTTCCATGATCGGATACGCGACAGCCGCCGCCGGTTTGGCGATGATGGCGACGATGGTGGTGTCGGGTTATCTGGCCGCGCACGCGCCACGCACCCTGGTGCGCATGCGCAACCGCTAGCGACTCGCCCGAGTCAGCCGGGATCCCGGCCGAGCACGGACTGCACCCGATCGGCCGCGGCGGCCGGGTCCTCGTGTTCCCAGATCCGCACCACCTGCCACCCCGCGGCATGCAGCGTCTCGTCGGTGGCGCGGTCGCGCGCCACATTGCCCGCCAGCTTGGCGGCCCACCATTCGGCGTTGTTCTTCGGATAGGTCGCGTGGTCCGGGCAGCTGTGCCAGAAGCACCCGTCGACGTACACCGCCACCTTGCGCCGCGGAAAGACCACGTCGGCGCTCCGGCGCTGACCACGTAGTGGAGCGCGGTCGACGAAATAGCGCAGGCCGCGCCGGTGCAGTTCGCGACGCAGGGCGAGTTCGGGGGCCGTCCCGCTGCGCCGCTGCTTGGCCAGCCTGGCACTGGTCGCGGCGTCGGTGCGTGGGCGCTCGATCATCGGCTCAGGCCGCCCAGCCGCCCATGCGGTCCAGGTGGTTCTCCATGTCGGTGAGGAACCCGTCGGGAAAGCGCAGCGTGCCCATCCCGGCCCGGCGCAGGAACCCGGCGGTGGCGCGCGCGGAGAGCAGCCGCGAGTCGGTGAGGAAGTTCTTCAGATCCTCGTAGGGTTCGTGCACCGGCCAGCCGGAGACCGGCACTCGATAGGCGGTTCCCGCGCGGCCCCAGGCGGCCGTCGGCCACGGCTGACCGGGCAGCAGGACCTGATCGTGCGGTATCGGGTCCAGCGGCGCGGTGAGCCTCGCGCCGACCCAGGCCGCCATCCGCACGCTGACCGCGTTGCCGACCAGCTTCCAGCGGTGTCCCTGCCGGATGCCGCGGACCGTGGTGGCGGGCGCGGTCCAGTCCGGGGCGAACCCTTGCAGCCGTTCCCCGTCGACCAAGCCCGGTGTCACGATCTCGCCGGACGGCAGCCGAACGGCGGGCGGGCTCGCGATGCCGAGCGCCGAACCGCCTTTGAGGGTGGGCACGGCGTTCACCGCCCAGCCGAGCCCGCGCACGCCCTCGGTCCAGTAGAAGCCGCACGGGTCGCTGTCGGCGTCGCCGAGCTCGAGCGGGCCCGCGTCCTCGCCGAAGAGCACGCGGCGCGGATCCTCGGTGCGCGAGGCGAGCATCAGCACGCGCTGGCGGCGCTGCGGCAGGCCGAACGCGCGCGCGTCGACGACGCGGTATGCCCAGGTGTAGCCGAGATCGTCCAGCGCTCCGGTGATGTGCCGCATGGCCGCGCCACGGCCCAACTGCAGCATGAAAGGCACGTTCTCGATCAGCAGCCAGCGCGGCCCGCGCTTGCGGCGCACCAGACGGAACACCTCGTCGACCAGTCCGGAGCGCTGGCCGGTGATGCCCGCGGTTCGCCCGGCCTGCGAGAGGTCCTGGCAGGGGAACCCGGCCGCGACGAGTTCGGTGCCCGCCGGGATGCCGCGCAACCTGGTGATGTCGGCATGCAGCGGAACGTCGGTGAAGTGGGCCGCGAGCACCGCCTGCGCGCCCGCGTCGATCTCGCAGAGCAGCTCGGAACGCCAGCCGTGCTCGGCGAGGCCGAGCTCGAGTCCGCCGATACCGGCGAACAGCCCGACCATCCGCCCGCCCGTCACAGTCATCCCTTCTCGCGATTCCACGACGGGCGCGAACACGTCCGCACTCCGTGCCCCGCACAGCACGTTACTCGAGCCCTCCGATGCCGACCACCGGGAGGACCACCGGCGGCGCATCGAGCTCCCCGGCCCCACCGGCCAGGGTGCGGTACGGATTTGCGTGTCTTGCTGCGGATTAGCTCAGGCTCCCCGATAATGCGAATCGGCCGGATCACGACCACGGTTGCTTCTCCCGCTTGGCCTTTCGACGCCGCGGCGTCGACGCGCAGTTCCCGGAACACCCCGATGCGATAGCCAGGAAAGTGAGTTTCGATGCAGCTTCCGTCCACCACACGTGGCAACTTCCCCGACGTCGTGGTGACCAGCCTCGCGGCGACCACCTCGATCGCGGGAGATGTCGACTCCACCTGGAAGGGCTTACTCAACGGCGAAAGCGGCATCGATGTCCTCGACGATCCGTTCATCGAACAGTTCGAGCTGCCGGTCCGCATCGGCGGGCACCTGAAGGTCACCCCTCGTTCCTGCCTCGGTGTCGAAGAGGTCCGCAGGCTGGCCTACGTCGAGCAGATGGCCACCGTGCTCAGCCGCGAGGTCTGGCGCAACGCGGGCAGCCCCGAGGTGGACCCGGACCGGCTCGCCGTCTCGCTCGGCACCGGCCTCGGCGGCGCGGACGCCATGATCGACCAGCGCGACAAGATGGAGAATGGCGGCTACCGCAAGGTTTCTCCGCTTGCTGTGCAGTGGATCATGCCGAACGGACCGGCCGCGTGCGTCGGCATGGAGGTCGGCGCGCGCGCCGGCGTCTGCACGCCGGTCTCCGCGTGCTCATCCGGCTCGGAGGCGATCGCCAACGCGTGGAAGATGATCGTGATGGGCGATGCCGACATGGTCGTGACCGGCGGCGTCGAGGGTTCCATCCAGGCGGTGGCGATCGCCGCGTTCACGATGATGCGCGCGATGAGCACCCGCAACGGCGATCCGAAGGGCGCATCGCGGCCGTTCGACGTCGACCGCGACGGATTCGTCTTCGGTGAGGCCGGCGCGATGATGGTGCTGGAGACCGAGCAGCACGCCAAGGCCCGCGGCGCGACCATCCACGCCCGGCTGCTCGGCGCAGGCGTCACCTCCGACGGATTCCACCTGGTCGCCCCCGACCCGGAGGGCACCGGCGCCGCACGCGCGATCACCAGGGCCATGGAGATCGCCGGCCTGGCGAAAAGCGATGTCACGCATATCAATGCGCACGCCACCGCGACGCCGATCGGCGACACGGCCGAGGCGCGGGCGATCGGCAAGGCGGTGGGCTCGCACGCGTCGGTCTACGCCCCGAAATCCGCGCTCGGCCATTCGATCGGCGCCGTCGGCGCGTTGGAGTCGGTGCTCACCGTGCTGAGCGTGCGCGACAGCGTCGTGCCGCCGACGCTGAACCTGGAGAACCAGGACCCCGACGTCGACCTGGACATCGTCACGGGCGGTGCGCGGCGGGGCCGCATCGACTACGCGGTCAACAACTCCTTCGGTTTCGGTGGGCACAACGTGTCGATCGCGTTCGGAAGGTACTGAGCAGGGGCTACCGGGAAGCAAGACCACTTGGCCTTCCCGGCGCTCCGCTGTCGATCTGTCTTCGGTGTCACAGCACGGTTTTCGTGCGTGCGTTGGATAAGGATGGCGATGATCCGCGAGACCTTTGACGACTATCTGGACGAGCAGGGCAACATCACGATCCCGGGCGACAAGACTCTGATCGACTTCGTCGACCACCACGCGGCGACGAGCCCGGACCGTCTCGCGTACCGCTTCATCGACTATTCGCGCGAACGCGAGGGCGAGTACCGGGACCTGACCTGGGGTCAGTTCGGCGTGCGGCTGCACGCGGTGGCGGCCCGGTTGCAGCAGGTCGCGAAGCCGCACGACCGGGTCGCGATCCTCGCCCCGCAGGGCTTGGACTACGTGGTCTCGATCTTCGCCGCGGTCTACGCGGGCACCATCGCGGTGCCGCTGTTCGATCCGGAGGAGCAGGGGCACACCGACCGGCTGCACGCGGTGCTCGCCGACTGCGCCCCCTCGGTGATTCTGACGATATCGACGGCGGCCTCGGGTGTGCGGAATTTCTTCCGTCATCTGCCGGCGATGCAGCGCCCGCGCATCATCGCCGTGGACGCGATCCCGGATGGTGTCGGCGCGAGCTGGGTGCACCCGGACATCGACATCGATAGCATCGCCTACCTGCAGTACACCTCGGGCTCGACCCGGGTACCGGCGGGCGTTGAGATCACCCACCGCGCGGTCGGCACCAATCTGCTGCAGATGATCGACGCCATCGGCGTCACCGAGAATTCGCGCGGCGTCACCTGGCTGCCGCTGTTCCACGACATGGGCCTGCTGTGCGTGATCCTGCCGACCATCGGCGGCGGGTTCATCACGATCATGTCGCCGAGCGCGTTCGTTCGCCGCCCGTACCGCTGGATCAAGGAGCTGGCCGCGGTCTCCGACGGCGCGGGAACCTTCGCCGCCGCACCGAATTTCGCGTTCGAGCACGCGGCGGAGCGCGGGTTGCCGAAGCAGGGCGAGATATTGGACCTGTCGAACGTCATCGGGTTGATCAACGGCAGCGAGCCGGTCTCGGTGACTTCGATCAAGAAGTTCAACGACGCGTTCGCCCCCTACGGTCTGCCCAAGACCGCGATCAAGCCGTGCTACGGCATGGCCGAGGCGACACTGTTCGTCTCGGCGACCAAGGCCGAGGACGAGGCCAAGGTCGTCTACGTCGACCGGTGCGAGCTCAACGCGGGCCGGATGGTTCAGGTCGAGCCGGGCACCGAGAACGCCATCGCGCAGGTGTCGTGCGGTTATGTCGCGCTGTCGCAGTGGGCCGCGATCGTCGATCCGGAGACCGGCGAGGAACGGCCGGACGGTGAGGTGGGCGAGATCTGGCTGCACGGCGACAACATGGGCATCGGCTACTGGGGGCGGCCGGAGGAATCCGCGGCGACCTTCCACAACCGGCTGCGGCGGCTGCCGGAAGGCAGTCGCGCGGAAGGCGCCGCCGAGGACGCGAAATGGATGCGCACCGGCGATTTCGGCGCGTACTTCGAGGGCGAGCTGTACATCACCGGCCGGGTGAAGGACCTGGTGATCGTCGACGGCCGCAACCACTACCCGCAGGATCTGGAGTTCTCGGCGCAGGAGGCGAGCACGGCACTGCGCCCGGGCTTCGTCGCCGCGTTCTCGGTGCCCGCCAATCAGTTGCCCGCGGAGGCGCTCGAACAGAGCGGCGCGGGAACGCGATTCGACGCCGAGGACACGTCGGAACAGTTGGTCGTCGTGGCCGAGCGCGCTACCGGCGCGGCCAAGGCGGATCCGGGCCCGATCGCCGAGGCGGTGCGTGCCGCCATCGCGCAACGCCACGGCGTGACGGTTCGTGATCTATTGCTGGTACCCGCGGGCTCGATCCCGCGCACCTCCAGCGGAAAGATCGCCCGGCGGGCCTGCCGCACCGCGTACCTGGAAGGCACGCTGCGCGGCGGGTACCGGCAGCAGTCGTTCCCCGACGAGCTGGACCGCGAGCCGGAAGGCGCGGGCGTTCACTGAGTAGACGGCGGGCGCCCGTTCGGGAACGGGCGCCCGCCGTCTCACAGGGGGTTTCGACGGTCGAGGTATCCGGCGACTATCGGCATTGCCGCAGCTCGCACCCGCGGCGCGGGCCGCGGGTGCGCGAAAATCGGTTGGCCGAAACGGTCGGCGGTGCCACCCTGAGATGTCGGACCCCGGTGCGAACATCGCCGGGAGGCCGGATCACTCGACACCGCGATCCACAGACAACGAGGGGGAGCATTGTCAGTCACGCTGGAGCTGCCGTCGGCCGAATCGGACGCGGACAGACCTGAGCGGCCCGCCGCGAGGCCGCCGGGCCGCCTGCATTCGTTGCGGCGCTTCGGGCCGTACCTGCGCCCGCACCGGGCCGCCCTGCTCGGGGCGACCACATTGGCGGTGCTGGCGACCCTGACCGCCGTCGTCATCCCGCTGCTGATCGCGCGCATCATCGACGGACCCATCGCGCACCGCGATTACGGGGGTATGGTGGCGCCAGTCCTGCTGGTGCTGCTGCTCGGCCTGCTGGAGGCGGCCGGCATCTGGGGCAGGCGATGGCTGGTCTCCAAACCCGCCACGTCGTTCGAGATCACGTTGCGCGCCAAGATCTTCCGCAAGCTGCAGACGCTGGCGATCGGTCGCCACGACGCCTGGGAGTCGGGCCAGCTGCTCTCGCGCGCCGTCGACGATCTGGCCATCATGCGGCGATTCGTCGCGTTCGCCGGACCGTTCCTGGTGATCCACCTCGTGGTGATCCCGATCGGCCTGTTGGTGCTGTGCCTGCTGAACTGGCGGGTCGGCCTGATCTTCGGCCTGATCTCGATTCCGCTGGTGTTCATCGCGACCCGATTCGAGCGGCGCTACGCGGTGGCTTCGCGGCGCTCGCAGGATCAGTCCGGCGACCTGGCCACCACCGCGGAGGAATCGGTGCAGGGCGTGCGCGTCCTCAAGGCGTTCGGCCGCGGCTTGTTCTTCGGTTCGCGATTCACCGCCCAGTCGCGCGAGTTGCAGCAGACCGAACTGCTCAAGACGCGGCTCGACGCCACGCTGTGGTCGGCCATGATGGGCATGCCGCAGCTGGCCATCGCCTTCGCGCTCGGCTACGGCGGCTACGCGGTCGCGCACGGCACGATGACGCTCGGCACCCTCGTCGCGTCCGTCACGCTTGCGACCTTCTTGCAGTGGCCGATCATCTGGACCGGCTTCCTGCTCGCCGAGCTGAACGACGCGCGCACCGCGGCCGACCGCTACTGGGAGATCATCGACACCCCGGTGGACATCACCGATCCGGCCGATCCGGTGCGGCTGCCCGAGCGGGTGGCGGGCGAATTGACCTTGGACGGGGTGCGTTTCGCGTTTCCGCGCGGCGAGGACGAGGACACGGACCCGACGCCGGACGCGGAACGCGAAGTGCTGCGAGGCGTCTCGCTGAAAGTGCGGCCCGGCGAGACGGTGGCGCTGGTCGGCGCGACAGGCAGCGGAAAGACCGCCCTGCTCAACCTGATTCCGCGGCTCTACGACGTGACCGGCGGCGCGATCACCATCGACGGCATCGATATCGCCTCGATGCGGGTATCGGACCTGCGTTCGCTGGTGACGGTCGCGTTCGAGGACCCGGTGCTGTTCTCGGCGAGCGTGCGCGAGAACGTCGCTCTCGGCGACCCGGAGGCCACCGACGAGGACGTGCGCCGCGCGCTCGATGTCGCCCAGGCCACCGATTTCGTGGACAAGCTGCCGTGGGGCCTCGACACCAGGATCGGCGAGCAGGGCCTGAGCCTGTCCGGCGGCCAGCGGCAACGGCTTGCCCTGGCCCGCGCGGTGCTCGGCCGCGCGAGCGACGGTGACCGCACCAGGATCATGGTGCTGGACGATCCGCTGTCGGCGCTGGACGTGGAGACAGAGGAACGGGTGCAGGAGCGGCTGCGCACCGTATTGGCCGGCGCGACAACGCTGCTCGTCGCGCACCGGCCGTCCACCGCGGCACTGGCCGATCGGGTGGCGCTGCTCGCCGATGGCCGCATCGTCGCCGAGGGCAGCCACGACCAGCTGCTGCGCAGCAGCCCCCGCTACCGCGAACTGATGGGAGGCGAATCGTGACCGCGACCGAGACCGTGTCGAAAGACGCGGTGAACGCGCCGGATTCGGTCGACGAGGTCGCCGACTGGCGCGGCATCGCCAGCGAGGACAAAGAGGTCACCGAGACCGGAAACCTGGTGCTGGCCGGGCGGTCGCGGCGGCTACTGCGCGACCTGGTGCGCCCGTACCGCAGGCTCGCGGTGCTGGCGCTGGTGCTGATCGTGGTGGACAACGCGGCCACCGTGTCGGCGCCGCTGTTCGTCGCCTACGGGCTCGACACCGGCATTTCCGAAGGCGCCAAAGGTAATTGGACGCCGCTGACGCTGACCGTCGCCGGCTACCTGACCGTGGTCGGCATCAGCGTGTGCACCACCTTCAGCTTCCTGCGTGTCTCGGGCAGGCTCAGCCAGAGCGTGCTGTTCGACCTGCGCGTCCGGCTGTTCGCGCACATGCAGCGGCTGAGCGTGAGCTTCCACGAGAAGTACACCTCGGGCAAGGCGGTCGCCCGGCTCACCGGCGATATCGAGACGCTCCAGGAACTGCTGGAGAGCGCGCTGAACCAGGCGCTGAGCGCGATCCTCTCCGTGGTCACCATCGCCGCGCTGCTGGTCTACCTGGATCAGACCCTCGCGGCCATCGTGCTCATCGGTTTCGTGCCGCTGGCGCTGGTGACCAGGTGGGCCCAGCGCAGGCAGCGGGCGGGCTACCGGCGCACCCGCGGCGCCATCGCCAAGGTCGTCGTGCAGTTCGTCGAATCCATGGGCGGCATGCGCGCGGTGCAGGCGTTCCGCCGCGAGCAGCGCAACGAGGCCGTGCTCGCCGTCGAGGACGCCGAGTACCGGGCCGCGACCACCGCCGCCATGCGCGGTATGGGTGATTACGCCGGGCTCACCCGGTTGCTCGGCAACCTCACCACGGTGATCGTCATCGTGGTCGGCGCGTGGCAGGTGATCGAGGGCGATCTCGCCGTCGGCGTGCTCGCGGCCTACCTGCTGTACCTCAACGAGTTCTACGGCCCGCTCGACGAGCTCGCCCAGGTGTTCAACTCCTACCAGTCCGCCGCGGCGGCGCTGGAGAAGATCTCCGGCGTGCTGGAGGAGGAGCCCTCGGTGCCGGAACCCAAGGACCCGGCGCCGCTCGGCAAGGCTCGAGGCGCGGTGCGGATGGACGCGGTGTGGTTCGGTTACGACTCCGCGCCCGGTCCGGAGACGCTCGACGCGGCGACCGCGACGGGGCGCGGGCCGGTGCTGCCCGAGTTCTCGCTGGAGATACCGGCCGGGCAGGTCATCGCCCTCGTCGGTGCGACCGGTGCGGGCAAGTCGACCCTGGCCAAACTGCTGACCAGGTTCTACGACCCCTCCGGCGGCACGGTCACGCTGGACGGGATCGATCTGCGCCGGATCACCGACGCGGACCTGCGGCGCAATGTCGTCATGGTGACCCAGGAGTCCTACCTGTTCTCCGGGTCGGTCGCCGACAACATCCGCCTCGGCAGGCCGGACGCCACCGATGCCGAGGTGCACGCGGCCGCCCGCGCGGTCGGGCTGTACGACTTCGTGGTGAAACTACCGGAGGGTTTCGGCACCGACGTGCGCAAGCGCGGCGGCAGGCTCTCGGCAGGTCAGCGGCAGCTGGTCGCGTTCGCCAGGGTGTTCCTCGCGGATCCGGCGGTGATCGTGCTCGACGAGGCGACCTCGAGCCTGGATATTCCGGGTGAGAGGTTGGTTCAGCGGGCGCTGGAGACGGTGTTGCGCGACCGCACCGCGGTGATCATCGCGCACCGGCTGTCCACGGTGGCGATCGCGGACCGCGTGCTGGTGCTCGAACACGGCAGGATCGTCGAGGACGGCGCCCCCGCCGAGCTGATCGAGGGCACCGGCCGATTCGCCGGACTGCACGCCGCGTGGCGCGAGTCACTCGTGTGATGGCCGCGGCGTTCATGACGGGCCAGGAGGAGGTAGCGCGGCGTGACCGAGCAGGGACCCGCGAGCGCCGCAAAAAATCAGTGAGCCGGATTTTTTCGCTTACGGTAGATACGTGACCAATCCAGCCCCCGCCCCCGACAGCAAACCGGCGGCACCTCGGTGGCCGGCGATTCTGACGTGGCGCGCGCACAACGCCACGCGGATGGAATCGGTGCGCGTGACACTGAACGGCAATCGCATTCGCGCGGCCGGTCGCATGATCGGCGGCGCGTGCGAGGACCACCCCGCCTTCAGCGCGTCCTACGACCTGGTCACCGACGAGAACGGCGTCACGAAGCGGCTGTCGCTGCGCGCGACCACCGCGGCGGGGGAGCGGCACGCATCGATCGCGAGGGACGAGGAGAACTACTGGCTGGTCGACGCGGGCGGCAGCCACGTCCGCTCCACCTTCGCGGGCGCGCTCGACGTGGACGTGGTGCTCAGCCCGTTCTTCAACACCCTGCCGATCCGGCGCTACGCGCTTCAGCACGCGGTGGAGGACGTTCAGGTGCCGGTGGTGTACGTGCGGCTGCCCGATCTGCTCGTCCAGGAAGCCAGCCTGGTCTACAGCAGCGGGACAGACGGCATCAGCGTGCTGTCGCCGGTCTCCAGCGCGACGGTCACCGTGGACGAGGACGGCTTCCTGCTGAACTACCCGGGGCTCGCCGAACGCATCTGAGTCGCTTCCTGGTTCAGACGGCGGTGATCACGCCGCCCCGCTGACCGGCCTCGCGCAGCCGCTCCAGCCAGTCGTGGTCGCCGGGCCGCACGTCGGTGATCTCCCAGCGCTGGGCGGTCTCGTAGTCGTTCCGCGCGTCGTGGCCCGCCTGGGTCAGGTCGGCGAGCGAACCGTCCTCGCGCAGGGCGTCGCGGGCCGCGCCGAGCACCGTCAGCGTCTCCTCCAGCACGGTGAGCAGTGCGTCGCGGTTCGGTTCGCAGATCGCGCGCACCAGCTCGGGAGCGGTAGCCGCGACCCGGGTGCCGTCGCGGAAGGACCCCGCGGCCAAGCCCAGCGCGAGCGGCCCGCCGCCTGCGCCCGCGACGGCCAGCGCCTCGGCGAGCACGTGCGGCAGATGCGAGATCCGGGCGACGGCGCGATCGTGCTCTTCGGCGGCCACCGGCACCACCACCGATCCGCAGTCCAGCGCCAGCGCCGCGACGCGCCGCCACGGATCCGCATGGGTACCCGGATCGACGCCGACCGCCCAGACCGCGCCCCGGAACAGATCGGGATCGGTAGCCGCCCAACCGGATTCGGAGGTACCGGCCATCGGATGCCCGCCGACGTACCGCGCCGCGAGCCCGTGCTCGCGCACCGCGGCGGCGACCGGAGCCTTCACGCTCACCACGTCGGTGAGCATGCATTCCGGCGCGAAGGTGGCCACCGAGGCGAGGATGTGGTCGACCGCGGGCATCGGCACCGCGATCACGATCAACGCGTCGGCTTCGGCGGCCCGGCCGAGCACACCTGGCAGGTCGTCGTCGACGTCGAAACCGTCCGCACGCGCGGCGGCCGCTCCCGGCCGCGATCTGTTGTATCCGAATGCCGTATAGCCCGCCGCCGCTGCGGCGCGCAGCAGGGAACCGCCGATCAGGCCCGTCCCGAGGACACACACCGGTGCTTTCTGGTCGCGAGTCACCGGAACAGATTCGCATACGACTTCAACATTTGAGCTCGAGCCGACTACCGTTGCGGCCATGGCAGCACAGCGCTCGGGCACGAACAGGGCGGCGTCGGAAGATTACGACGACGTGGAAGGGTTCGCAGTGGCGGTTGTCCGCGAAGAAGGCAAATGGCGGTGTAGTCCGTTGAGCCAGGCGGCCCTCACCGATTTGTCCGTCGCGGAAAACGAGCTGAAGGCATTGCGCAGTTCGGGGGCGGTCTTCGGTCTGCTCGACATCGACGACGAGTTCTTCATCGTGTTGCGGCCCGCGCCGAGCGGCACCAGGTTGCTGGTCTCGGACGCCACCGCCGCGATCGACTACGACATCGCCGCCGACGTGCTCGAGGCCTTGAATATCGAGATCCCCGATATCGATCCGGACGAACTCGACGACATCGAACCGTGGGAAGAGGGCGATCTCGCGGTGCTCGCCGACTTGGGCCTGCCCGAGCCGGTGCTCAGCGTGATTCTCGCCGAGACCGACCTGTACCCGGACGAGCAGCTCGGCATGATCGCCCAGCGCCTTGGTTTCGCCAACGAACTCTCGGCGGTACTGGACAAGCTGCCGCGGTGATCGCGGTGCGCGCATGAGCGAGCGAGTCGTGCGGCGGCGCGTATCGGGCATGCCGGGGTCGAGCGTCAGCGAGGCGCAGGCATGAGTGTGTTGCCGGAGAACCCGCTCGTATCGGATGTCGCGATGATGCGCGCCGCGCTGGATGCGGCCGCGGCCGCCGATCCGCGCGATGTGCCCGTCGGCGCGGTGGTCTTCGACGCCTCCGGTCGCGAGCTGGCCCGCGCCGCCAACGCCAGGGAGGCGCTCGGCGACCCGACCGCGCACGCCGAAGTGCTCGCGCTGCGCCGCGCCGCCGAGGTGCACGGCGACGGCTGGCGGCTGGAGGGCGCGACCCTTGCCGTCACCCTGGAGCCGTGCACTATGTGCGCGGGCGCGCTCGTCCTCGCGCGCGTCGGACGGCTGGTGTTCGGCGCGTGGGAGCCGAAGACGGGCGCGGTCGGCTCGCTGTGGGACGTGGTGCGCGACCGTCGGCTCAATCACCGGCCGCAGGTCCGCGCCGGCGTCCTCGAACCGGAATGCGCCGCCCTCCTCGACGACTTCTTCCGCACCCAGCGCTGAGCCCGCCCCCCGTTTTACGGGGCCGCGGCAGCGGGACCGCCTGCGTTTTCCGGGGCCGCGGCAGCGGGACCGCCTGCGGTTTCCGGGGCCGCGGCAGCGGGACCGCCCCCATCTTGCCGGGCTTACCGGGGCCGCGGCAGCGGGACCGCCCCCAGGCGATTTAGCGATCCGGACCGGGTCGGGTAACCTAGTCGGCGGTGGCGTGTCCGAGCGGCCTAAGGAGCACGCCTCGAAAGCGTGTGAGGGGTAACCCCCCTCCGAGGGTTCAAATCCCTCCGCCACCGCCACAGCCCCTCACCCGATCACTCGGGTGAGGGGCTTTTTCGTGCGGACCTACAGCTCCACGGGCCGCTGTGCAGAGCGACCAGCACGACCGGGTCCCACGTGTGGGCGAACAGATCGGCTGTTGGACGCGAGCGGGGCACCAGATCACCGTCGCCGGGCGATCGCAGGACAAGGCCCGGCTGCTGGCCGCTCGGCTGGGTGGCGGTGCGCGAGCTGCCACGGTCGGCGAGGCCGTCGCCGGAGTCGACGCCGTCCTGCTCGCGGTGGCATGGGAAGGCGTGGCCGACATCCTGCGCAGCGCCGGATCCGTCACGGGAGCACTCGCGGGGACGACGCTGATCGACCCGACCAATGCTGTCGATCACGGAGTCGGTGTGCTGACCACGCCGCCCGGCGGCTCGAGTGCGCAACGCGTGGCCGAACTCGCGCCGGGTGCGCACGTGGTCAAGGCATTCCACCTGTTCCCCGCCGAGCAGTGGGGTGATCGGGCCGATCGCCCGGTGACCGTGGCGATCTGCGGAGACGATCCAAATGCTCTGCGCGTCACCGAGTTCCTGGTTCGAGGTGCCGGCGCGGAAGCAGCTGTGCTCGGCGGCCTCGACCGTGCCAGGCAACTGGAGGAAGCGGCGGGCTTCGTGATCGGCCTAGCGTTCAAAGGCTTCGACCCGCGCGCCGCGGTGCCGCACGTGCCGGCGAGCGCTTCGGCGGTCGCCTAGCCACGACGCGGACGAAATGTCCGGTTCGCGCGGTAGAACCCCGAATTCCGGGTATACGCGGAACAGATGGAAAGCGGGAAGGGATGTGACGCCAAATGCGCCGCCGAGCCGTCCGCGTGGGAACGATGCGCGAGAGTTCAATGAGAATCGGAAGTCTGATTGTCCTGATCTGGTTGCTGATCGGGGTGGCCGCCTGTGTCCAGCGTGACTACTTCGACAGCGGTCCGGTCAATTGCGCCGGTTTCGGCACGATCGCGGTCACGGTGATCGCGGGGCCGCTCAACTACATGGGCGTGAACCCGAAGGTCTCTGATTGCAATGTGCCGCAGCCAAGTCCGTAGTCCGCGCGGATAGCGCGCCGGGCGGCGGAATCCGGTCCCGGTGGTCTTCCGACCGCCGGGACCGTTTCGTTCAGCGTGCCGCCGCGGTCAGATCCCGCGGTGCGCTGTCCGCCATCGTGTGCCCAGCCTCGATCGCGACGTCTCCGCGTCGCCGATCGGCCGCGAAATAGGCCGAGCCAGCGGCGGCTGCGACCACGGTCGCGACGCCTGCCCACTGCGCCGCGTGCAGACCCTCTCCGAGCAGCACCAGCCCGGCCACCGCGGCGACCGCGGGTTGCAGACTCATCCACACACCGAACACCGACGCCTCGATCCGCCGCAGCACGGTCAGCTCGACGGCGTGCGGCACCAGCGACGAGCACACCGCGACCACGGCGACCCCGGCCAGCAGTATCGGGTTCAGTAGTGCCGAACCCCCCTGCGCCACAAGGAAAGGCAGCACGAGTACGCCGCCGAAAGCCATCGCCAGCGCGAGCCCGTCGTGGCCCGCCGTGTGCTGGCCGACCACCGCGCCACAGGCGATGTACGCGCCCCATCCGGCGCCGGCGAGAAGCGCGAAAAGCACACCGGTCCAAGACATCTTCCCGCCGGAGTCCATCAGCAGCAATACGCCCCCGCCGGCGAGGAGCGCGAAGAGCGCGTCGCGGATCTTGCGCGATCCGAGCAGCGCGACGGTGAGCGGCCCGAGGAATTCGATGGTGACCGCGACGCCGAGCGGAATCCGCTCGATTGCCGCGTAGAAGCTGAGATTCATTGCGGCGATGGAAATTCCGAGCCCGGCGATGCCCGGCAGCGCGCGGCGACGCACCCGGAGCGCGGGCCGCCAGAGCAGCAGCGCGATCACACCGGCGACGACGATGCGCAGGCAGGCGACCACATCCGCGCCCGCGAGCGCGAACAGCTGCTTGGCGACGGCCGCGCCGAGGTGGATGGAGACCATCGCGCCGAGCACCAGCAGCGGCGCGGGCACCCGGTCTACGGGCGTTCGGGAGGTGAGTGGGGGAAGGGTGCGCGGCGGTATTTGTTCAACCGAGGTGACGACCACGAGCCGAAAGCTAGGTGTGCAAAGTAAAAGAATTTCGTCCGCCCGGTTGCCACGCACGCCTTACTCCGTTGCGAAATGTCGCCCGAATTGTGGCCGAGCGCACTGAGAGTAACCGGTGGGCATGAGGGTATCTCCCCCCTTACGCCAATCGGCGCGAGTGCGGAAGGAAGCGATGACTATGCGCGAGCGAGTGACTCACGGGCGGGCTGCGCGCGAATCCGGGATGCGGTGGTTCAGTCTGCTGCTCCTGGTGTGGTTGGCCGTCGGCATGATCGCCGCAGGCCAGCGGCAGTACTTCAACAGCGGGCCGATCAATTGCGCCGGATTCGGCACGATCGCGCTCACCGCGATCTCCGGGCCGCTGAATTACCTGGGTCTCAACCCCAGGGTGTCGAACTGTGTCGTGCCGCGGCCGAGTGAGTGACTCGGTGGCAACCCGGTAGCGCAGGGCGTTCGGCTACCGGGACGAAAACGGCCACGTACCAACCGGTGCGAAGCCGATTCGACCGCGCGGGAGTCAGTCGCCGACCGTGACGGACTCCCGCGCGGCGACCGCCCTGGCCCGAAGGTCGTGCAGCCGCGCGCCCTCCACGTCGATATCGGGCACGATCTTGTCCAGCCACCTGGGCATCCACCACGCCCACTCGCCCATCAGCACCAGCAGCGAGGGGATCAACACCATCCGGACCAGGAAGGCGTCGAGCAGCACGCCCGCCGCGAGGGCGAAACCCATCGACTTGGCGGTCGGGTCGGATTCCAAGAGGAACGACCCGAACACGGAGATCATGATGATCGCGGCCGCGGTGACCACGCGCGCGCCGTGGTGGTAACCGTTGACCATGGCCTCCTTGGGTGAGGCGCCGTGCACGTACTCCTCGCGCATGCGCGTCACCAGGAACACCTGATAGTCCATCGCCAGGCCGAACACCAGGCCGATCAGCATGATGGGCAGGAAGCTGACGATCGGATGCGGATCCTCGATCAGTCCGAGCTTGCCGTCCTGGAAGACCAGCACGGTCGCGCCGAAGGTCGCGGCCATGGAGAGCAGGAAGCCGAGCGCGCCGGTCAGCGGGACCAGGATGGATCGGAAGACCAGGATCAGCAGCACGAACGCCGCCCCGGCGACGATCGCCATGTAGGGCACGATCTTGCTGAGCAGCACGTGGTCGATGTCCGCGTAGATGGCGGTGGTTCCGGTGATGCCGTAGTGGATGCCGTACTCGGCGTTGAGGCCCGCCTCGGCTGCGCGGGCGTCGCGCACCAGGTCCTTGGTCGACTGGTTGTTCGGGCCCGACTTCGGCACGCCGTCGAGCAGGGCGCCGTTGCCGTCACGGCTCGGCGTCGGTTCGGTCACGTAGTCCATGTCGGCGTAGGAGGCGAGCTTGTCGCGCAATGCGGTCATCGCCTCCGCCCGGCGATCGGCGGGCACGTCGGTGAGGTCGACGGCGACGTTGAGCACGCCGTTGCTGCCTTCGCCGAAGCCTTCGGTGCGCAGTTCGTAGGCCTTACGGACGGTGGAGGTCTTGGGCATGCTGTCCTCGCCGGGCAGGCCGAGGTTCAGTCCGGCCGCGGGCGCGGCGAGCAGGCCGAGCACCACCACGCTGAGCGCCAGCGTGACGGCGGGAACGCGGCCGATCAGCCGGGCGACGCGCATGCCATTCGTCACGACGGAGTCGTCCTCGGGATCGTGCTCGGCGACCAGCGGCAGCTTCGGCTTGAACAGGAACCGCCCGAGCGCGCCGAGCAGCGCGGGCATCAGTGTGAGCGCGACGAGCACCGCGAAGCCCGCCGCGACGGCGCCGCCCAAACCCATGAACGTCAGGAACCGGACGCCGACGACGCTGAGCCCGACGAGCGCGATGATCACGGTGAGACCGGCGAACACCACCGCGGACCCAGCCGTGGCCAACGCGGTGCCCGCCGCCTCTTCCGGCGAATCCCTCACGGCCAGTTCGTGTTTGTACCTGGACACGACGAACAGCGCGTAGTCGATCGATAGCGCGATGCCGATCATCGAGGCGAGGAACGTGGTGAAGCTGGGGATGGACAGCACCGAGGTGCCGAGGAAGATCAGCGAGGTGGCCGCGCCGAGGCCGACGATGGCGGTGACGATCGGCACGAAAGCGGCCACGATGGCGCCGAAGGCCACGATCATCACGACCAGCGCGACGCCCATGCCGATCATCTCCGACTTGCCGCTCGGGGCCTGCTGCTCGATCGCGATGGTGCCGCTGAGCTCGACCGTCAGCCCGGCGTTGCGCGCCGCGTCGGCGGCGTCGTAGGCGGCGGCGCGCTGCTCGGCGGTGATGTCGGCGAACTCCTCGATGGCGAACGGCACGCTGACGACCGCGACGGTGCCGGGCTCGGTCTTGTTGAGCACGTTCAGCGGGGCTCCACTACAGGTGGAGACGTCCGGGTTCGGCACGAGGCAGCCCATCCGCTGGGCCGCGGCGATCGGGTCGACCAGCGGCTTGGCGTGGTCGACGATGTCGAGACGCTCCAAGCTGCCGATCAGCGCCACGACCGCCTCGTGGTCGACCGGATCGGTGAGCCTCTGTCCCGTCGGCGCGCCGATCACGTACGTGCCGGTGACCGCATCGAACCGGAACGCCGCCGACATGCCGGGGAAGTGTTCGTCGAGGATTTCCGTCGCCCGCTCGGAAGGCAGATTCGGCAGGCTGAAGTCGTCGGTCATCGGCTCCTTCAACTGGGCGCCGAGTCCGCCGAGAAGCAGGAATAGGACGAGCCATACCGGCAGCACGATCCATTTGCGGCGGAAAGCGAACTTTCCCCACCGGTATAGATACACGGACAACGGGTTCTCCTCGCGGTGATCGGGTCGAGCCGGTTCGGGAACGAACACGCGGGCTCAGCCGCACGCGCTCGCGAACTACCTCCGCCGCGCCGACGCGCAGGCGGTCTACCGAGCAAAGAGTCGAACACCCCGAGTCTGCTGCGAACTGGGCACGAGATCAAGAACCCGCGAAAACACGTCGGCCCCGCACCCAGGACCTGGGTGCGGGGCCGACGTTCGGCGGAATCCGCTCAGCTCACGGCGACCGGTTCCTTCTTCAGCTCGACGGACTTCCGCTGCAGATCACGCAGCTTGGTTCCCTCGACATCGATATCGGGCACGATGCGGTCCAGCCACTTCGGCATCCACCAGGACCACTTGCCCATGATCACCAGCAGCGACGGGATCAGCACCATGCGGACGATGAAGGCGTCGAACAGCACGCCCGCCGCCAGCGCGAAACCGAAGGACTTCGCCGTGACGTCCGACTCCAGGATGAAGGAGGCGAACACCGAGATCATGATGATCGCGGCCGAGGTCACCACGCGCGCGCCGTGGTGGTAGCCGGCGACAACCGCTTCCTTGGCCGACTTGCCGTGCACGTATTCCTCGCGCATGCGAGTCACCAGGAACACCTGGTAGTCCATGGCGAGACCGAACACGAGACCGATGAGCATGATCGGCATGAAGCTGACGATCGGCTGCGGATCGTCGATCAGGCCGAGCTTGCCCTCCTGGAAGATCAGCACCGTCGCGCCGAAGGTGGCCGCCATGGAGAGCAGGAAGCCGAGCGCGGCGGTCAGCGGCACCAGGATCGAGCGGAACACCAGGATCAGCAGGATGAACGCGGCGCCCGCCACGATGGCCAGGTACGGCGCGATCTTGCTGAGCAGCACGTGGTCGACATCGGCGTAGATGGCGGTGGTACCGGTGATGCCGTATTCGATGCCGTACTGCGCCTTCAGGCCCGCTTCGGCTTCGCGGGCGTCGCGCACCAGGTCCTTGGTGTCCTGGTTGTTCGGGCCCGACTTCGGCACGCCGTCGAGCAGCGCGCCCGCCTTGTCCTCACCGCTGAACTGCGGCTCGGTGACGTAGTCCATGTTGTCGTAGGACGCGAGCCGTTCGCGCAGGGCGCCGACCGCCTCGTCCCGCTTCTCCGGTGCGACGTTGCTCAGGTCGACGGCGACGTTGAGCACGCCGTTGCTGCCTTCGCCGAAGCCTTCGGTGCGCAGTTCGTAGGCCTTACGGACGGTGGAGGTCTTGGGCATGCTGTCCTCGCCGGGCAGGCCGAGGTTCAGTCCGGCCGCGGGCGCGGCGAGCGCGCCGAGCGCAACGACGGACAGGATCAGCGCGGCCCACGGCGCCTTGCCGATCAGGCGGCCGAAGCGCATGCCGTTGGTGACGACGCTGTCGTCTTCCGGGTCGTGCTTGGCGACCAGCGGCAGCTTGGGCTTGAACAGGAACCGGCCGAACGCGCCGAGCAGCGCGGGCATCAGCGTGATCGCGGTGATCACCGCGAAGCCCGCCGCGATCGCACCGCCGAGACCCATGAAGGTCAGGAACTCGACGCCGACGATGCTGAGCCCCGCCAGGGCGATGATCACGGTCAGACCGGCGAACACCACCGCGGAACCGGCGGTGCCGAGCGCGGTGCCCGCCGCCTCTTCCGGCGAATCCTGCACGGCCAGTTCGTGTTTGTACCTGGACACGATGAACAGCGCGTAGTCGATCGAGAGCGCGATGCCGATCATCGAGGCGAGGAACGTGGTGAAGCTCGGCACCTCGATGATCGAGGTGCCCAACATGATGACCGAGGTGGCGGCGCCGAGGCCGATGATCGCGGTGACGATCGGCACGAAGGCCGCCACGATGGCGCCGAAGGCCACGATCATCACGACCAGCGCGACGCCCATGCCGATCATCTCGGCGGTACCGCTCGGCTGCTCCTGGGTCTGGGCGATGGAGCCGCTCACCTCGACCTGGAGCCCGGAGTTCCTGGCCTCGGCCGCCACGTCGTAGGCCGCCGCGCGGTTCTCCGCGGTGACGTCGGTGAACTTCGCGATGCCGAACGGCACGCTCATGAACGCGACGGAGTTCGGGTCGTCCTTGCTCAGCACGTTCAGCGGTGCGCCGCTGCACTGCGAGGGATCGGGGTTGGCGAGGCAGCCCATCTTCTCGGCGGCGTCGATCGGGTTCGAGATCGGCTTCTCGTGGTCGACGATGTCGAGCTGGTTGAGCTTGGCGATGAACGCCTCGACCGCCGCACGGTTCGCGGGATCGGTGAGCTTCTGCCCCTCGGGCGCGCCGATGACATAGGTGCCGGTGACGGCGTCGAACTTGAACGCGTCCGACGCGCCGGGGAAGTGCTTGTCGAGAATCTCGTTGGCCCGGGCCGAGGGCAGCTCGGGCATGCTGAAGTCGTTGCTCATCGGCTTGCTGAGCTGCGAGCCGAGGCCACCGATCAGCAAGAACAGGACAAGCCAGACCGGAAGCACTATCCATTTCCGGCGGAAAGCGAACTTTCCGAATCTATAGAGGTAAACGGACACGAGGGGTACTCCTAGCGATGACTGGGGGTGCTGGTTCGTGGCGTGCAGACAACACTCTCGCGGGGGCTTGGCGTTGCCCCCGCCTCCATTTACGCTTCTGCCTACCGTGCGGTAGGTAGACTACCGACCGGGTAAGTGGAGGTACAACCTCAATTTCGGTGGCAACGTTAGCCATGCGCAGAGTTGATGAGAGGATCATCCGATGGCCGGACCGAACGCGCCCGACAGCGTTCTCGCAGGTAGCGGCACTAAAATCGCGATTCGCGACGCCGCTGTGAAGCTATTCGGCGCCAAGGGATTCGAGCAGACGAGCCTTCGCGAGGTCGCGGATGCGGTGGGAATCACAAAGGCTTCGCTGTACTATCACTACCCCTCGAAGCTCGATCTGCTATTGGCGATCATCGACCCGATCATCGACCACCTGCGCTCGGTCATCGAGGACATCGACGCGGTTCCGTACAACGCCGAAGGCGTGCGCGCGGTGCTGCGCGGCTACCTGCGCGGGCTCATCCGGCACCGCGACGCAGGCGCGCTGTGCGTGCGCGACGCGGTGGCGATCGTCAACGCGATGGCCGACCGATACCCGGACCTGCGGGATTCCAATAAAGTGCTGCGCGAGTGGCTGGCGGGCCCGGATCCGACCGACGAGTCGCGGCTGCGGGCATGCGCCGCGCTCGAGGTGCTCGGGGTGGCGCTGATTTCGACGGAGCTGGTGCCTGGCGCCGACGACTCGCTGCTGGAATCCACACTGCTCGACTCGGCCACCTGCGTGTTGACCGCCTGCGGCACCGCGTAGATTCGAGCGCGTCGTCGAACACGCCTGGGAGTAGCCGTGCACATCACCGCGAAGGTCGATTACGCGGTGCGGACCCTGCTGGAGATCGCAATGGCCACACCGGAGGCCAAGATCAAGGCCGATGCCATCGCGACCGCGCAGCGGATTCCGCCGAAGGTGCTCGAGACCGTGCTGGGGGAGCTACGCCGCGCCGAGCTGGTCGTCAGCAGGCGGGGTCCCGACGGCGGCTACTCGCTGGCCAGGCCCGCGTCCGAGATCTCCATCGCCGATGTGATTCGCGCGATCGAGGGCCCGCTCGCCTCGGTCCGCGGGCAGCGGCCGGAGGACGTGAAGTACTCGGGCGCGGCCGAACCGCTGCAGCGGGTGTGGATCGCACTGCGGGTGAACATCCGCTCGGTGCTGGAGAACGTGACTGTCGGCGACATCGTCGCCGACGGTTTGCCCGAGTTCGTGGAGGCGCTCACCGGTGATCCCGGCGCCTGGGCGCGGCGCTGAGCTGGGGATTTCCGCCGGGAGAAAACTCCCCGACAGCTGTCACCGATTGCCGGTAGCCTGCCAAGCATCATGTTGATCAGACTGCTCAGGACCCATCTGTCCCCCTACCGCGCACAACTGGCGGGGGTCGTTGCGCTCCAGCTGGTTTCGGTCATCGCGATGCTCTACCTCCCGAGCCTGAACGCCGATCTGATCGATGGCGGCGTCACCAAAGGTGACGTCGGTTACATCTGGAGCACCGGGCTGTGGATGCTCGCGGTCACCGGCGTGCAAATCGTCGCGTCCGCGTTCTCGGTCTATCTCGGCGCGCAGGCCGCCATGGGCGCGGGCCGGGATCTGCGCGGTGCGCTCGTGCACCGGGTCGGCACGTTCTCCGCCCGCGAGGTCGGCATGTTCGGCGCGCCCTCGCTGATCACCCGAAACACCAACGACATTCAGCAGGTGCAGCTGCTCATCGTGATGTCGGCGACCATCCTGGTGATGGCGCCGATCATGTGCGTCGGCGGCATCGTCATGGCGCTGCGCGAAGATCTGAGCCTGTCCTGGCTGCTGCTGATCGCGGTGCCCGCGCTCGCGCTGTCGATGGGATCCATCGTGGCCAGGATGGTGCCGGGCTTCCGCGATATGCAGGAGCGCATCGATGGCGTCAACCGGGTGCTGCGCGAGCAGATCACCGGCATCAGAGTGGTGCGGGCGTTCGTCAGGGAACGGCAGGAGACCTGGCGGTTCGGCCTGGCCAACACCGAACTCACCGATGCGGCGCTGCGCGTGGGCAGGCTGATGGCGCTGATGTTCCCGCTGGTCATGCTGATCAGCAACATCACCGCGGTGGGGGTGATCTGGTTCGGCGGGCATCTGATCGACTCCGGTGAGATGCAGATCGGCTCGCTCACCGCGATGTTGTCCTACATCATGCAGATCCTGATGGCGGTCATGATGGCGTCGTTCCTCGCCATGATGGCCCCGCGCGCCGCGGTGTCGGCCGACCGAATCGGCGCGGTGCTCGCCACCGAGTCCTCGGTGCAGCCGCCGCCCGTGCCGCAGCCGTTCGAGGGCGACCCGGCCTCCGTCGACTTCCAGTTCTGCGAGTTCGCGTTTCCCGGCGCGGAGAAGCCCGTGCTGCGCGCGATCCGGTTCCAGGTCGAGCCGGGCACCACCACGGCCATCGTCGGCTCCACCGGTTCCGGCAAGACCACGCTGCTCAACCTGATCCCGCGACTGATCGACGTCACCGACGGCGCGGTCCACGTGGGCGGCACCGATGTTCGCCACCTCGACCTGGAGGTGCTGCGCGAACAAATAGGACTGGTGCCGCAGAAGGCGTACCTGTTCTCCGGCACGGTCGCGAGCAACCTGCGCTACGGCAACCCCGACGCCACCGACGAAGAACTCTGGCGTTGCCTGGAGATCGCGCAGGCCGCCGACTTCGTGCGGGAGATGCCGCAGGGTTTGGAGACGCCGGTTGCCCAGGGCGGCACCACGGTCTCCGGCGGCCAGCGTCAGCGTCTGGCCATCGCGCGTGCGTTGGTGCGCAAGCCGCGCGTCTACCTTTTCGACGATTCGTTCTCCGCGCTCGACGTCGCCACCGACGCCAGGCTGCGCGAGGCGCTGAAGCCGGAAACCAAGAACGCCTCGGTGATCATCGTGGCGCAGCGCATCGCGACCATCCGCGACGCCGACCAGATCGTGGTGCTCGAAGACGGCGTGATGGCCGGCATCGGCACCCATGAACAATTGCTGCGCGACTGTCCCGAGTATCAGGAGATCGTGGCGTCTCAGCTGAGCGTGGAGGAGGCGCGATGAGGCCAGGGGCCCCCACCCCCGGATCGCCGGACGCCAAAGCGAAATCGTTCGGGCCGTCGCTGAAGCGGTTGCTGCGCAGGCTGGCTCCCGAACGGTTCTACGTCTGGTGCATCGTCGGGCTCGCGATCGTCTCGGTGGTGCTCAACACCCTCGGCCCGTACCTGCTCGGCAAGGCGACCAACCTGGTCTTCGACGGCGTCGTCGGCAGGAACCTCGAGGCGATGCGCGGTCTGTCCAAGGAGCAGGCCGTCGAGCGGCTGCGTGCCGGCGGCAACGACACCCTGGCCGACATGCTCAACGCCATGAACGTCGTCCCCGGCGTCGGCGTGGATTTCGGCGCGGTGGGCCGGGTGCTGCTGGTCGTTCTCGCGCTCTACATCGGCGCCTCGGTATTCGGCTGGCTACAGGGCTATCTGCTCAACATCGTCATCAACAGGACGGTGAAGCGGCTGCGCAGCGACGTCGAGGACAAGATTCACCGGCTGCCGTTGCGCTACTTCGACTCTCAGCCGCGCGGCGACGTACTGAGCCGGGTCACCAACGACGTCGACAACGTCTCCCAGAGCCTGCAGCAGACCATGAGCCAGCTGCTGATCTCGGTGTTCTCGGTGATCGGCATCCTGATCATGATGTTCTGGATCTCGCCGCTGCTCGCGCTCATCGCGCTGCTCACCGTGCCCGGCGCGATCGTCGTCACCGCGCAGATCGCCAAACGATCCAAGCCGCACTTCGTCGACCAGTGGAAGTACACCGGTCTGGTGAACGCCCAGGTCGAGGAGGCCTACACGGGCCACGAGGTGGTCACCGCCTTCGGCCGCAGCCGCGAGGTGGGCCGGGAGTTCGACGAGCGCAACCAGGCGCTCTACGAATCCAGCTTCAAGGCGCAGTTCATCTCGGGTCTGATCATGCCCTCGATCATGTTCCTCGGGAACGTGAACTTCGTGCTGGTGGCGCTGGTCGGCGGCCTGCGGGTGGCGACGGGCCACATCTCGCTCGGCGAGGTGCAGGCGTTCATCCAGTACTCCAGGCAGTTCAGTCAGCCGCTGACCCAGATCGGCGCGATGGCGAACCTGCTGCAGTCCGGCGTGGCCTCGGCCGAGCGGATCTTCGAGATCCTCGACGCCGAGGAACAGAGCCCGGACCCGATCATGGAGAACGCGCGGCCGGTGGATCGCGGGCGGGTCGAGTTCGAGGCCGTCTCGTTCCGGTACGAACCGGAGAAGCCGGTCATCGAGCGGCTCTCGCTGGTCGCCGAGCCGGGACACGTGGTGGCGATCGTCGGCCCGACCGGCGCGGGCAAGACCACGCTGGTGAACCTGCTCATGCGCTTCTACGAGCTGGACGCGGGCACCATCACCATCGACGACGTCGACATCACCGAGATCACCCGCGACCACCTGCGCTCCCGAATCGGCATGGTTTTGCAGGACACCTGGCTGTTCCGCGGCACCATTCGCGAGAACATCGCCTACGGCAATCCGAACGCGAGCGAGGAGGAGATCCTCGCCGCGGCACGCGCCGCCTACGTCGACCGTTTCGTGCACGCGCTGCCCGAGGGCTACGACACGATCATCGATGAGGAGGGCTCAGGCGTCAGCGCGGGTGAGAAGCAGCTGATCACCATCGCCCGCGCGTTCCTGGCCAAGCCGTCGATCCTGGTCCTGGACGAGGCGACCAGCTCGGTGGACACCCGCACCGAACTGCTCGTCCAGCACGCCACCGCGGCGCTGCGCAAGGACCGGACGAGTTTCGTCATCGCGCATCGGCTTTCGACCATCCGCGACGCCGATCTGATCGTCGTCATGGAGGCGGGCCGGATCGTCGAGCACGGCACGCACGAGCAGCTGCTCGAGGAGCGCGGCGCGTACTACCGCTTGTACAGCGCCCAGTTCGCCGCCGCTGCCGCCGAGGCCTGACTCCGGTCGGTCAGACGCGGAACGCACGGGGCCGCCTGAGAGGATGAGAGGCGTGTCAGCTCCGGAATCGTTCTCGTTCACCGTCGGCGCCCGGCTGGACGGACGGCACGGTCGCACGGGCGTCATCCAGACGCCGCACGGTGCGATCGCGACGCCCGCGTTCATCCCCGTCGGCACGAAGGCGACGGTCAAGGCGGTGCTACCGGAGACGATGCGCGAACTGGGCGCGCAGGCGCTGCTCGCCAACGCCTACCACCTCTACCTGCAACCTGGCGCCGACATCGTGGACGAGGCGGGCGGGCTCGGCGCGTTCATGAACTGGCCGGGACCCACCTTCACCGACAGCGGCGGCTTCCAGGTGATGTCGCTCGGCGTCGGGTTCAAGAAAGTGCTGGCCATGGAGTCGGTCGACGTGCGCAGCGACGACGTCATCGCCGCGGGCAAGGAGCGCCTCGCCACCGTCGACGACGACGGCGTCACGTTCCGCTCCCATCTGGACGGCTCCAAGCACCGGTTCACCCCGGAAGTCTCGATGGGCATCCAGCACCAGCTCGGCGCGGACATCATGTTCGCCTTCGACGAGCTGACCACGTTGCTGAACACCCGCGGCTATCAAGAGAAGTCGCTGCAGCGCACACACGAGTGGGCGCAGCGCTGCATCGACGAGCACGAGCGGCTGACGGCAGCCCGCACGCACCGTCCTTACCAGGCGCTGTTCGCCGTCATCCAAGGCGCGCAGTACGAAGACCTGCGCCGCAAGGCATGTCGCGAACTGGAGGCGATCCGGGGTGCAGGCGGAACGGGTTTCGACGGTTACGGCATCGGCGGCGCGCTGGAGAAGCACAACCTCGGCGCGATCGTCGGCTGGTGCTGCGACGAACTGCCGCAGGACAAGCCGAGGCACATGCTCGGTATCAGCGAGCCGGAGGACGTCTTCGTCGCGGTGGAGAACGGCGCGGACACCTTCGACTGCGTGAATCCGTCGCGGGTGGCCCGCAACGCCGCCATCTATGTCGACGAGGGCCGTTTCAACATCAACACCAGCCGGTTCCGCCGCGACTTCACCCCGATCGACGAGAACTGCGACTGCTACACCTGCGCGAACTACACCCGCGCCTACATCCACCATCTCTTCAAGGCCAAGGAGATGGTGGGCGCCACGCTGTGCACAATCCACAACGAGCGCTTCACCATTCGCCTGGTCGACCGCATCCGCGCCAGCATCGAAGACGGCCGCTTCGACGAGTTCAAGGCCGAAACACTCGGCCGCTGGCAGGGCCGCATCCGCACGCCCTGGCCAACGGCCGCACACGGTGGCCGCTGAACCGCGATGCGCGCCGGGACCCGCGTCAGTCCTGCCCGGCGTCCGGCGTCCTACGCGTGCAGCGGATCGACCGAGCGCGGCGCGTAACTGGGTTCGCGCTTCTTCAGCAGTGCGATCACTCGATAGGTGATCGGCATCACCAGTATCTCGACCAGCGTCTTCCACAGGAAGCCGACGATCACGTAATTCACGAACTGCTGCCAGGTTTCGATGCCGATGGCGCCCGCGGCGATCGAGCAGAAGATCAGGGTGTCGGCGAATTCGCCGACCACGGTGGAGCCGATCAGCCTGGCCCACAGGTGCTTCTCCTTGGTGCGCTCCTTGATCAGCACCAGCGTCGCGGAATTCAGCAGCTGGCCGACGAGATATCCGGCGAGACCGGCGATCACGAGCCGCGGCACCGGGCCGATGATGCTGCGCAACGCCTCCTGGTTCTCGTAGAAGCTCGCGGCGGGCAGGCGCAGTACGACGGCGAAGCACAGCACGGTCAGCAGCAAAGCGCCGAAGCCGTAGTAGATGGCGCGCCGGGTGGCGCGGAAGCCGTACACCTCGCTCAGCACGTCGCCGAGGACATAGGCCAAGGGGAAGAGGAAGAACGCGCCGTCGGTGACGATCGGCAGGATCTGGAACGGTCCGAGCATCACCGATTCGTCGCCGAAGAATTCGACGCCCTTGGTGGCGCAGATATTGGAGATGATCAGCGTCGCGGTGAACAGCGCGACGATCAGTGGGTAGTACCCCCGCGCGACCTGGGCGAATGCCGCGTGGTCCGGCGCGGGGCGTCCAGACTCTTCGTGTTCTTCGGTTTTGTGCACATCACTCACGGGCATCATCTTCCCAGCTCGGGGCTGCCCGCGTTGGCCTGTCGTCATCGCCGGCCGCTGTCGCCCCGCTTTCCGGTCGGCGCTGCCCGTCCGCGCGCCTGCCCCCGCACGACTGAAGCGGGGCCCAGTCCGCCTGCGCCCATTACGCTGTACTCATGACGAATCCCGGCGATTCCGACGAGTGGTGGAAGCAGTACGGCGGCCAAGGCGTGTCGCCGGACTCGGGCGCCCAGGGCTCGGTTCCGCAGTATCCGGCCTCCGAACCGACCGGGTACCCCTCCGCCCCGCAGTACCCGCAGCAGCCGCCGCCGTCGCAGCCGCAGTACCCGCAGCAGTCGCAGTACCCGAACTACCAGCAGCCCGCCGCCGGGTCGCCGTACCAGTCGGGGCCCGCGCCCTATCCGCAGCAGCCGAATTACGGTTATCCCCAGGGTTATCAGCCGTACGGCGCGCCGCAGGGTGGCGGTTCCAACGGTCTGGCCATCGCCGCGATGATCGTCTCCATCGCGGGCGTCGCATCCTGCTGCTTCCTGCTGCCGAGCATCATCGGCCTGGTGCTCGGCGTCGTCGCGCTGAATCAGATGAAGCAGTCGGGTAACTACGAAGGCAAGGGCATGGCCCAGGCCGGCGTGTGGGTCGGTGTCGGCGGCATCGTGCTCGGCATCCTGTATTGGGTGCTCAACATCATCGGCATCGTCGCCGGGGTCTGAGCCGAAAAGCACTCGCACGAAAACGAATCAGGGGCGCTACCCGCATCGCGGGTGCGCCCCTGAACGCTTGCCGGGGGTGGATCAGCCCTTGACGACCTGGGTTCCGCCCGCGAACTTGTCGTGCCAGCCCTGCTTGTTCGGGTCCTGCTCGATGCTCACCGCGATGTAGATCGCCAGACCGAACGAGACCAGGCTGCCCAGGCAGTAGACCGCGCTCGCCGCGAGGAAGACGTTGCGCTTGAGCGAGGTCACCGGGTCGATCTTGGCCGCACCACCGGGCGCGACCACCCGCAGGCCGAGGATCTTCTTGCCGAGCGTCGCGCCCTGCGTGGACTCCATGCCCACGAAGTAGGCAGTGATCAAGATGCCGGACACCGCGGTGGTGATGATGTCGGTGAGGAAGCCGCCGCCAAGCGCCGCCCCCAGCACGAGGACGATGATGCCCGACGGAATACCCGCGATGACGCCGTCGATCAGTCGCGCGGCGAAGCGGGGCAGCAGCTCACCGGGCTGCCCGCCGCCGAAACCACCGGCCCCGTAGCCCTGTTGCTGCTGCGCGTACTGCGGCTGACCGTACGGGTCCTGGTTGTACTGCGGCTGCTGCTGGCCGTATTGCTGCTGCCCGTAGGGGTCCTGACCGTACTGGGGCTGCTGGCCGTACTGCTGCTGCTGACCGTACTGCGGCTGCTGCTCGCCGTACTGCTGCTGCCCGTAGGGGTCCTGACCGTATTGCGGCTGCTGGCCGTACTGCGGCTGTTGCCCGTACTGCTGCTGGCCTTGCGGGTACGGCTGGCCGTACGGCTGCCCGCCCTGGGGATGCTGGTTGGGGTCGTACCCACCGCTCGTCATGCTCTGTCCTCGTGGTGATCGGTTGATCCGTGGTCGATTCCGTACGTTACGGACACCCGCTGGGTTGCAACAACCCGTCGGCGGTCATGATCCAAGGTTCCTTGGGCAGTCGCGCCGGATCGAAGTGTTCCAGGAGCTGCGTCGGCGTGCTCGCGGCGTAGCCGAGCGAGTCGGCGAGCACGGCCACCACCTGCTCGGGCGTGTTGCCGAGGGCGAGCCGGTCGGCGAGAGTCACCGCGCCGTCGCGCTTGGCCAACCGCTGGCCGTTCTCGTTGAGCACCAGCGGCACGTGGGCGTAGCGCGGACTGGGCAATCCGAGCAGGCTCGCCAGATATGCCTGGCGCGGGGTGGAAGACAACAGGTCGTCGCCGCGCACCACTTGGTCGATGCCCTGTTCGGCGTCGTCGACCACAACAGTGAGGTTGTAGGCGGGCGTGCCGTCGCCGCGACGCAGCACCACGTCGTCGACCGGTCCGCGGTAGCGGCCGTGCAGTTCGTCGGTGATCTCGAAATCGGCGGCCACGGCGCGCAGACGCAACGCGGCGGGCCTGCCCTCGGCGCGGCGCCGGGCGCGGGCTTCGGCGCTCAGGGTGCGGCAGATGCCGGGATAGGCGCCCATCGGTCCGTGCGGCGCGGTCGCGGCCTGCTGGATTTCCCTTCGGGTGCAATAGCACTCGTAGGTCAGGCCGGCGGCGGTGAGCCGTTCGATGGCGGCGTCGTAGTGCGGCAGGCGCTCGGACTGGCGGACCACCGGGCCGTCCCAGTCCAAGCCGATGGCGTTCAGGTCGGCGAGCTGGCGCTCCGCCGCGCCGGGACGTACCCGATCGAGGTCGTCGATCCGCAGCAGGAACCGCCGCCCGGTCGATCGCGCGAACAGCCAGGCCAGCAGAGCCGTGCGCAGGTTGCCCAGATGCAGGTCGCCCGACGGGCTCGGCGCATAGCGGCCCGCGCCTCGGGTGCTTTGGTCGGCATGGGCGGGCGGCACGACTGCCATGGTAGGCGGATGCGCTGTCGTCTCGGTCGACCGCGCGTCCGGGTCAGACGCGCAGTCGCGGCTTGAGATCGTCCTCGGTGATCGCGGCGCCGGTGTCCAGCGCGGCGAGCAGTGTTTCGGCGCGCGCGATCAGACCCGCGCCATCGATGTCGTAGGGCAATGCGCGGTTCCCGGGTTCCGTCGAGTTGTCCGTCCCGTCGCCATGGCTCTCGTTGTCCGAATTGCGGCTATCGCCTGATTCGTAGGCCCGCAGCCTGCCCACCGCCCGAGTCAGCAGGGTGCGCGCTCCCTTCGGATTACCGCGCTGTATGTGCGTCAGGCCGACCGCGTATTGCGCCAGCCCCTGCCACAGCATCCTTTCGGCGAACGGTCCGTTCTTCCACGCGGCCTCCAAAACCTCATGGGCGTTGAATGCTAGACCATCGTCCAGGAGTTGCTGGGCAAGGGTAAGTGTTTGCTGGGGCGGAAGATTCAGATCGTCCGGAATTCTCGGCACGCCCACGCTACCCATCGGTAGGGGGCGGCCGAATCGGTCTCGTGGGCGAGGATTGAGGGCGCGACCTGCCTCGTCGCGTGGGCGTTCGACCATGGGATCCATGATCCACGCCGTGTCCAGGCCGGGTGCGGGAGGTCCGGGAGCGGCGGCTTTCATTGGCGGATCACGGACCAATCACGTCGGCGCATATGTTTGCCCTCCGCCGCTATTCGAGGGAAAGCCGGAGACCGGCAATGTTTCCGCAACTTATCGTCTTCGCAAGCTTGGCAAATGGGTTGGTTCAACCGGCAAGAGACCGGCAAATTCATCGCGAAACCTGCTAGGGTTTAGCCGCGGAGCAACCCCCGGGGTCATTCGCCCGGAACTATCGCCAGCGATACCGCATACCGAGAAAGTTGCGCGCTACCACCAGGCGCACCACGGTATTCGGCGTTCCCGCCGGATGCCGGAGTTAATTTGAACGAATCTCAGTAGGAAAAATTCTCGTTCTCGACGCAGCAAAGGAGCTAGTGCCGTGGAGGTTGATTTGACGGGGGCTGTGTGGCGTAAGAGTTCATACAGCGGCGCCGACGGGAACTGCGTGGAAGTGGCATTTCTCGGCGGCGGCAATGTCGCGGTCCGCGATACCAAGGATAAAGGCAGCGGCCCGATCCTGGCGTTCACCCCGGGCGAGTGGGACGCATTCGTGAGTGGAGTATCGGCGGGGGAGTTCGACAGGGCCTGAATATCAGGTCCGAGCCGTCAGCACGGGCCCCGGGCCGAGACAGGCTCGGGGCCTTCGCGCTTCTGAAAGGCCCAGCGTATCCGAAGGACCCAGCGTATCCGGGGGGCTCAGCGCATCCGAAGTCGATCGCCGGCTATTCGGTTTCCTTGTGTCCGTTTCCGTTTCCCGCGGCGCGGTCCTGGTAGCGCCGCAACACCGCCAGCTGCCGGTGCTCTTCCTCGTGCTCGATGGCGCGATTGCGGTTGGACTCGGCCACGGGATCGGCGCGCAGGAAGCTGCCCGTGCCCGGCTTGCCCGCCGAACCCAGCCGGTTCATCTTCTTCGGCACCGCCGCGCCCTGGTACTCCAGCGGAAGCGGGTGGCCGTGCTCGTCGACCGGGCCGAGCGGCTGGTGCACCTCGATGTACTCGCCGTGCGGCAGCCGCCTGACCACGCCGGTCTCGATGCCGTGGTCGAGTACCGTGCGGTCGCTGCGTTGCAGGGCGACGCACAGGCGATAGGCGACGAAGTACGCGATCGGTGGCCCGAGCAGCAGGCCGATGCGGCCGATCCAGGTCGTCGCGTTCAGCGAGATGTCGAACTTGTAGGCGATGATGTCGTTGACGCAGGAGAGCGTGAGCACCACGTAGAACGTGATGGCCATGGCGCCGATCGCGGTGCGCACCGGAACGTCGCGCGGTCGCTGTAGCAGGTTGTGATACGCCTCGTAGTCCTTGGTGAGGCGCTTCTCGATCCAGGGGTAAGTGAGGAGCATGACGAACACCAAGCCCATGGTCACTGCGACCCAGAACACGGCCGGAACCGTGTAGCGACCGAGGTACAGCTCCCACGGCGGCATCAGACGCGCCATGCCGTCGGTCCACATCATGTAGAAGTCCGGCTGCGAACCGGCCGAGACCTGGGATGGATTGTACGGTCCGAGGTTCCAGATCGGGTTGATCTGGAACAGGCCGCCCATGATGCCGACCACGGCGAGGGTGAAGGCGAAGAAGGCGCCCTGATCGGCGGCGAACACCGGCACGATGCGCGCGCCGACCACGTTGTTCTCGGTGCGGCCAGGGCCGGGGAACTGGGTGTGCTTCTGGTACCAGACCAGCGCGATGTGCGCGGCGATCAGGGCGAGCATGATCCCGGGGAACAACAGCACGTGGGTGACGTAGAGGCGCGGGATGATGATCTCGCCGGGGAAGTCGCCGCCGAACATCAGCCAGTGCATCCAGGTACCGATCAGCGGGATCGAGATGGTGATGCCGGAGAACGCGGCTCGCAGACCGGTGCCGGAGAGCAGGTCGTCGGGCAGCGAGTACCCGAAGAAGCCCTCGAACATCGCCAGGATCAGCAGCAGCGATCCCAGTACCCAGTTCGCCTCACGCGGCTTACGGAACGCGCCGGTGAAGAAGATACGGAACAGGTGCACGATGATCGACGCCGCGAACAGCAGCGCCGCCCAGTGGTGCACCTGCCGCACGAACAGGCCGCCGCGCACCTCGAAGGAGATGTTCAGCGCGGTCTCGTACGCCCGCGACATCGTGACGCCGCGCAATGGCTGATAGGAGCCGTCGTAGACGACCTCGGCCATCGAGGGGTCGAAGAACAGCGTCAGGTACACACCCGAGAGCAGCAGGATGATGAAGCTGTAGAGGGCGATCTCACCGAGCAGGAAAGACCAGTGGGTCGGGAAGACCTTGTTGATCGACCGCTTCATGAACGCCGCGGCGCGATATCGCTGATCCGCCGCATCAGCCTGTTCGCCAATTGTTCGCGCAAGCTCTTTCGCCATGGCCGACACTCCGCTTCTGCGTGTGTGGAATGGGTCTACTACAGACGGTAGCAATATCTCGGCGCGGAATCGATAGTTTTCGGGAGTCCCCGTTGATCAAATCGTCATCGGTCGTCGAACTGCCCGCGGACCGGCGGATTCGTGCCGATACGTACCTCAGCCTGCGCTGCGAGGACCTCGTCCGGCAGCGCGGATATGGTCGGTGCGTGAGTTCGATGGCACCGCAAGACGCGACCATGTTCTGGCTGTCGGCCCGCACCCGCAACGATCTGTTCCTGCTCTACAGCTTCGCCGACGCGGGCGTGCCGACCGACGCCCTACGCACCGCTGTGGCGGCACGCAGCGCCCGGATTCCCGACCTGCGGGTCCGGCTTCGCGAGGCGCCCGGTGACCTCGCCTATCCGTCCTGGGTGCCGTGCGAGTTCAGCGCCGATCAGTTCGTCGAACACCGGTTGCCGGATTGGGCTGCGGTGGAAGCGGCGCTCGGCGACCTGCTCGCCACCGGGGGCGACGCCAGGATCCATCCCTGGCGGTTGCACGTCTTCCGCGGCGTCGCGGGTGCGCCCTTGCGCGGCTCGGACGAGGAGCTCGCCACCGTGGTGGTGCTTCAGATGTCGCATGCGCTGGCCGACGGAAAGCGGGCGGCCGCGATCGCGCGGGAGTTGTTCTCCGAAGACGGACCGGGTCGTGCGAGTTGGGGACCCTCCGCCGGTGAGGAGAAGACAGGACGGGGCGCGGACGTGGCAGCCGCTCGCGGGGGCGGTCGGGCGGACGGGGCGCGGCACGAGTCCGATCGGTCGGCAACAGACCTCGGGGGTTGGGCGGATACCGGGCGAGACGGTATCGGGATGCGATGGATCGGAGTACCCGCGACCTTGGGTGCTGCCGCCGAGCTGATCACGCGCCTGCGTCACTCGGCTTTCCTCCGCGCGGTGCTCGGCGCCGTTCGGATACCGGCCGGGATGGTGAAAACGGCGGTGCGCGGATATGGCGCGTATCGCGCGCAGACGGAGCTCGCCATGCTGACGGAGGCGGGGGAGGTGCCGCCGCCGGGTCCGGGGTTCGCCCCGTGCGCAGTGAACAGGATTGGGCCCCAGGGCATTATCGAGCATCGTGCGCGGATGATCGTGTGTTCGGCCGAGGAACTTCGCGTTCCCGGCCGGACGATCACCGTTGTCGTGCTGACGGCGGTGTCGGTGGCGTTGGCCGAATACCTTGCGGCGCACGGCGAACCGGTGGATCGGCTCGGGGCTCAGGTGCCGATGGCGCTGACGGAACAAAGCAATGGGTTGGCGCGCAACAACTACCGCAGTCTCGGTGTAGACCTTTTCGCCGACGAGCCGGATCTGCGAGCGCGCGCCGACCGGATCGCCGCCGCTCTCGCGGACCGCCGCCTCCGCGCCCGGCATCCGCTGCTGTCGGCCCAGGGCCGCGTCACCGCCGTCACCCCCGCGCCGATCCTGCGCCGCGATGTCGACCGCTATCCCATCGACGCGGTGCCCGATTCCATCTCGGGCCACACCGTCGTCTCCAGCGTGTACCGCGGTCCCGCCGACCTGTCCTTCGGTGGTGGTCCGGTCCGCTGCACCGGCGGGTTCCCCGCGCTCGGCGCGGTCATGCATCTCACCCACGGTGTGCACGGCCTCGGCGATACCGTCACGGTTTCCATTCACGCCGACGCCGCGGTGGTCCCCGACGTCGACGAGTACGCGAACCTGCTCCGCGCCGCGCTGCGTGAGGTGAGAGCGGCGCTCGGCGAAGGTGTCGACCACTGAACCGCTAGCTCGTCGACCGAACAACCCGCCCGATCCGCGATCCAGAGACGGGTGGTCGAGGGCAGCCGCCGATCAGTCGTTCTCCTCGGCCAGCCGATCGAAGACTCGCGCGTAATAGCTGACGAAGAACCGCCGCCCCGCCAGCCGCATCATCGCCAAGGTGGCGTGGGTCGACGGATGCAACGCGGTGTTGTCCCACACCCCGTGCACATCGCTGCCGCCGTCCTCGGCCGGGTGGATCGTCACCTCGTGGAAACCGCCCGGCGCGAAGTAATCACTGTCGACCACGTGCATCCGCACCGTCCCCGGCGTCGACCAGTCGTAGCTCCAGCGCGCCGAAATCGGCGGAAAGTCCTGCCCCTCCACCACGTCCGCCGTGTGCTCACCCACCTCGAGCACCCGATACCGCCGCGCCGACAGCGCGGGCCACCGCCGCGGCCGCTCCGCGGAGAAATCGGTGAACAACTCGACGACCTGCTCCGGCGCCGCAACGGTATGCAGGTCGAACTCGAACCGAGTACGCATCTCGCCTCGCTCACCCCGAAGATCCGCCGTCGAGTCTAAGCTCGCCCCCTCCACCCCACGGCCTGATCGGGTCACTCGGGTGCCGTGATCGATCGGGTTCCGTTCGGGGGCGGGCGGTTGCCTGTAGGGTCTGGGACTCGTGGTGGACAGTGGAACTCTCGCGCCGCGCGAGGTGTACAAATGGGGCATCATCACCGCGCTCGGCGTGGTCGCGGGGTATGTCGCGGTTCTACTGGCCAACGTGCGGCATTTCTATACCGACGACACCGAGTCCCAGTACGCCCCGCTGTGGGTGATGATGGGAAGGCGGCTGCGTGAGGGCGATCTGCCGATCCTGGTCCCCGAACATTGGATGGCCGGCAACTACACCATCGAAGAAGCGGGCCTGCTGAATCCGCCGCAGCTGCTGATCGACCTGATCGCGCCCTCGGTGGACAACCTCGCGCTCTACGCCACCGTGGTCAAGCTGATCTTCGCGATCGTGCTGGGGCTCGGCGTCTACCGAATCTGTCTGGCGTACGGGTCGCGTGCGCCGTGGGGGGCCGTGGCGGGCGTCGCCATCCCGTTCAGCGGCTGGCTGCTCTTCTTCGACGAGTCGAGCTGGATGACCGCGTTCACCGGCACCGCATGGCTGGCGCACGCGTGGGCGTCGGGTGTGCGCTATGCGCGCGGGCGTTCCGGGCCGATCCCGACCTTCGTCTTCCTGTACCTGGCGATCTCGGTGCAGTACATCTTCCCGGCCGTCGAGGCCGGGATCATGATCGTCGCGGTAGCCGTCGGCGAGCTCGTCTACCGGCGCAAGTGGCAACCGTCGCTGCGGCTGCTCATGGTCTCGGCCTGTGCGGCGCTGGCCGGGCTCGCGACGTACCTGCCGAGCATGCTCTCGGCCAAGGTCACCTGGCGCGGCACCGCGCAGATCAACAACGACCAGCTGCTGACCGTGCCGTGGTCGGAGTCGTTGAACGCCGGCCTGCCCAGCACCTTGCCCGCGTTCACCACGTGGTGGGGTTATGTGCAGCCGATGCCGGTGGTCTACATCGCCTGGTTCGTGATCCCGGCGCTTGCCTTCGTGGACTGGCGCAAGGCGCTGGATTCGGCGCGCGAACTGACCGCGCCCGCTCTTTTCACGGCAGTCGTGCTGATGTGGACCGCAGGCCCAGGCGCCATCGGCCCGCTGCGCTGGCCCGCCCGGGTGCTGCCGATGGTGGCGCTGGGTCTGCTGGTGCTGTTCGGCGTGCTGCTCGGCCGTTTCGCCACCTTCGCCGACTGGCGGCGGCGCGGATCGATCGCGGCGGGGCTGATCGGCCTGCTGTGGCTGCGTTCGGTGTCGGCGGCGCCACAGGAAGTGGTGTGGCACGTCGTCTCGGCCCTGGCGGTGGCGGCGCTCGGCGCGGCGGTGGTGTGGCTGGCGCGCGGCCGTGGCGCGGCGGCGGCGTGCGCGCTGATGGTCGTCTCGATCTTCCCGATCGCGTATCTGCAGGTCTGGGCGGCTCAGCCGACGCCGCTCGGCTGGAATCTGCCGGAACACCGCTCGCAGATGAAGGCCGCCTTCCCGGATTTCCCCGGCACCACACTGCAACTCGGCGACCGCGCATTCATCCCGCCCGGCGAACGCACCCTGGAAGGCGCGTACGGATCCCTCGTCTTCGGTAACTACGCCAAAGATCTCGAGCTGACCTACGTCAGCGGATACACCCCGAACGGCCACTTCCAGTTCGGCGAGATGCTCTGCATGCGCTGGGACACCAGCGTCTGCCCCGACGCCTTCCGCAGGGCTTTCGCCGTCGAGCCGACCACCGGCAAGACCATCGTCGATCTGATGAAGGTGGACCGGGTCGTGCTGCACACCGCCCTGTACCCGGACGCGCGCAACCAGTCCGCCCCGCAGGGCTGGAAGTGGGTCGACTACCCCGGCCACGAGAAGTACATCTCCGTGCTGGAGCGGGAGACCGGCTTGCTCTCCACGATGAATGGCCGCGTCGCCGCCGCGAACGGCGTGACCGCCGAGTCCATCGCCGAATCGGACACCACCAGCCGGGTTCGGGTGAGCTCGGAAACGGGTGGTCGTGTGGTATTCGCGCGATTGAACTGGCCCGGCTATCGCGTCACCCTCGACGGCCGCGAGATACCGGTCGACGCCGTCGCGAAAACCTTTGTCGCCGTCGATCTCCCGGCCGGCACCGAGAACGCCGAACTGAAGCTCGCCTGGCAACCGCCCGGCTGGCCGATCGGCGGAGCGAGCGCTTTGATCGGACTGCTCGGCGTCGGCGTCTTGTACTGGCTGTACCGGCGCCGTGGGGAAGACGAGTCCGCCGGACTCCCGCAGGCGGCCGACGCCATCGAGGCCGAGCTGGCCGTCCGATGAACATCGTCGACCAGGCGGAACTGGATCCAGGGCCGTTGCTGCGTATCGTGCGGCGGCAGGAGATCGCGTTCGCCATGGTCGGCATGGTGAACACTGGACTGGGTATCGCGCTGACGGTGATGTGGCTGGCGATCTTCGACGGCCGCGTCTCGGCCGCGTTCGCGCCCCCCGCGGCGTACAGCATCAGCATCGTCGTCGCGTTCGTGCTGCACCGCACCCTGGTCTTCCGGGTGCGCGGGCGCGTCGTGCGCGACTTCTTCGCCTTCGTCGCAGTCAATTCCGGCGGCTTGCTGATGAACATGGTGCTGCTGCAAGCGGCCGTCTCGCTGCTGCATCTGCCGAGCATTCCGGCGGCCGTCGGGGTGATGGCCTTGGTCGCCGTCGCCAGTTTCTTCGGTCACCGGCACATCTCGTTCCGCCGCAAGCCCGCCGAGCCAGGTCTGGTCGGAGCCGCCGGACAATAGCGGTTCTGCGCCAGGACTTTCGTGCTCTGGCTACGCAGCCGACGGCGCGGTGACGCGCTCAGGGGCGGGAAGGGGTTCCAAGCCGAGTTCGGTTCGCGCGGCCTTGACGACCGACAGTTCCTGTTCGACGACGCTGGCAATGGCCTTGTGCCACAACGTCCTGATGTCATCGAGGTCGTCCGCGGTCGCTTCACCGTCCAAGGTGAGGGTCAGCTTCTGGACGGTGATGTTCGCGGCGGCGGTGAGGGTGCGCAGCAGATCTTCACAGCGGTTGGGGATGCGCGGGCTCGACAGGATGCGCAGCCGGGTGACCGAACCGGTGCACTGCTCGATGCTTTCGTGCAGATCGAGGCCGAAGCGGTCGATCTCGCCGAGGTAGGTGAAATCCTGGCTGGACAGCTGCTGCCGGACGGTGGCCGAGGTCTCCAGCAGGGCGGTGACGGCCGCCAGCACCGATTCGCGACGCCACTTCTCGTGCTCGCGCTGTTCGGCGGCTTCGGTATTCCGTTGCGCCGCTTCCAGTGCGGACCTGCTCCGCTCCTCGGCCGCCGCGTTGACCGCCGCCACGTTCCGCTGCGCTGCCTCCAGCGCGATGCTGCCGCGCTCGTCGGCAGCGTCGATCGCCCTGCGGTTCGTGCGGTTGGTGATGAGGACGCCGACCAGAACGACGAAGGCGACGACCAGGGAACTGAAGAGGGGGAGCCACTGAGTCACCCCGGAATCATCGCAGCCCCGCGGCAATCCCGTCGCCGCTGGAGGGCGGGACACCAGAATTCAGGGCCTTGACCTCGAGTGAGGTCGAGCTCTTAGCGTCGGCGCGGTGGAAAGGAACACCGTGACAACACTGGTAACAGGCGCGACCGGCAACACCGGCCGCCACGTCGTGGCGGAACTCGTGCGTCGAGGCGAGCGCGTGCGAGCACTCACCCGGAATCCCGCGGCGGCGGCCGCCGGACTCCCGGCCGGAGTGGAACTGGCCGCTGGCACCCACACCGCACCCGAAATCATGGCCGAGGCGCTCGACGGCATCACCCGCCTGCACATCACCGTGACGGCCGGACTGGCCGAGGTCGGCCCGGAACTGGTCCGCCGGGCCGTCGACGCGGGCGTCCGGCGCATCACAATCGTGTGGGGCGGTGGGGTCGGTCCGGTCGAACAGGCCGTCGCCGACTCCGGCGTGGAATGGACGCGGCTCGAGCCGCAGGAGTTCATGTCCAACACGCTGACCTGGACGGACTCGATCCGCGCCGAGGGCGTGGTGCGGGAACCCTATGACCACCCGAGCGCCGTGGTGCACGAGGCCGACATCGGCGCGGTGGCGGCCGTCGCCCTGGTCGAAGACGGCCACGCGGGCCGCGCGTACAGGCTCACCGGCCCGCAGCCGCTGACCCTGCACGAACGGCTCGCGATCCTGTCCGATGCGGTCGGCCGCGACATCGCCTTCGACCGGATCACCCACGCGCAGGCCGTGGAACGGCTGATGGCCACCGGCGTCTCCCGGGCCGACGCCGATTACGTCATCGGCTGGTACGCCGCGCCGCCCGCGGAATCGGCGATCGTCGACGACACCGTTCCCCGTGTACTCGGCCGTCCGGCAAAGACGTTCGCGGAATGGGCCGCCGAACACGCGGACCGCTTTCGGAGTCCCGCGCCCGCGGGCAACGCGCACTGAAGCCGGTGCGCTGATATCGCGCCGATAAAGATCCGTGCCCGCGAGGCGGCGCCGCGCGGGCACGGTCTATCCGCCCGGGCCGGAGCGCGGGCTCATACCGCCGGAGGGTTGCTAGGGCGTTCCGTGCGAAGGGCTCGGTCAGCTGCTACCGAACAAGCCGAATGGGAAGAAGTTGCTCGATCCGCCCCAACCTTGGTTCCCGCCGCACTCGTCGTATCCGCGATCGCTCCGGCCGTAACCGCCGCCGCCATAGCCGCCGTAACCACCACCACCGCCGCCGCCGTAGCCACCGCCGCCGCCCCACCAGTTGTTGCCGCCGCCCCACCAGTTGTTGCCGCGGTCGCACCCGTCGTAGTCGCGATCGGAATTGCACATGAACCCGCGTTCACACGGCGGGAATTCGGTCTGCACGACGCCGGGCGACGACGCGGGCGCGGCTGTCGCGGGAGCCGCCGCCACCACCGGAACTGTCATCGCGGCCCCCACTGCCGCTAACCCCAGAATCAGGCGCGCCCTGCCCACCGTACGAATCTTGTTGGTGTTCATCTCTGCCTCTTCCGGCGAGCCCGGCATGCGGCCTGGACAACTCGCCGATCGATCGGTCGGTTGGTTGTGTTGAGATTCCCCGACTTCCTCGATCCTAGGCGCGCACTATCGGTTGCCACCAGTATGCGGGCAACCGAATTTCCAGGCTTCCGCCCCGGTGCGCGGGCGAGTTGGTCGGCCCCACTCAGGAATTTTCGTCCGTCTTTTGCTCGTCGCTGTGGGCATACAGCTTCAAGACCGGGACGCCGACTTCGTGCCGAGCGCGCGACGCCCAGTCGTGGTGGAAGAACTCCTCGATCGCGTGCGGCTCGGTCAGCAGGATCACTTCGTCGGGGCCGATCTCCTCGACCACCGCGCGCAGCTGGTCGAGCGGATGGCCCTCGACGACCTGCCCCACGGCTTCGGCGCCCGCCGCATCAGCGCGATGAACGACATGTCGGCTTGCGGTCGACATCCATCGGCCGATGGGGACCGGTCCGGCGAAATCGCGGACCGGCCACCGCGGCGGCGGGATCGATTCTTGTCCAGTTGCCGGCCGAAAACAGCAAATCCGAACACCTTGTCGGTCCGGTCGCGGCGTTGCGGGCCGAAAATGCCGCCGCCGAATGACATTGTGGAGTAACGGTTTCAGCTCCGCGGAAGACTTAGCTCGGGGAGATGGGCCCAGGGGTCCGTCCGAATACAGTAAGAGAGGGATCGATGCCCGATGAATGCCGAGTGATCCGGTCGTGGGCCGGAATCACGGCGCGACCACGTGTCGCGGGCGATCGACCGCTGGGGGAGACTATCTCGACGACAATGTGGCCGACGAAGGCCCGTGGAATGGAGCCGACTGTTCGATGAAGCTTTCCGCACTACGCAGCGTGGCCGCTCTGCGGACCGCGGCCCTCGCGCTCACCGCCGCGTTGTCGGTGGCGGTGGCCGGTGGCGCCGCTTCGGCCGAGCCGCAGAAGCCCTCCGCCGTGACGTCCATCGTCAAGGAGGGGCGTACCTGGCACCTGAAGGTGTACTCGGCGTCGATGGACACCGAAATCAAGGTCGATGTGCAGCGTCCGGCCGACGAGTCGACCCCGGCGCCGAACCTGTACATGCTCAACGGCCTTGACGCCGGTGAGGGAACCGCCAGCTGGAAGGCCGCGACGCACGCGCTGGACTGGCTGGCCGACAAGCAGGTCAACGTCATCCAGCCGATCGGTGGTCGCGGCAGCTACTACACCGACTGGCGGCAGCAGGACCCGAAGCTCGGGCTGAACAAGTGGAAGACCTTCTTCACCGAGGAACTGCCCCCGCTGCTCGACGAGACGCTGCATTCGACGGGCCGCAACGCGTTGGCGGGCCTGTCGACGTCGGGCACGTCGGTGTTGCAGTTGGCCGAGGCCAAGCCGGGGCTGTGGAAGACGGTCGCCGCGTACAGCGGCTGCGCGCAGATCGCCGACCCGATGGGTCGGCAGTTCGTCAAGCTGGCGACCGAGACCTGGGCGGGCGGCAACACCGACAACATGTACGGTCCCGCCGACAGCCCGCTGTGGGCCGAGAACGACCCGGTGATCAACGCCGAGAAGCTGCGCGGCACGCTGCTCTACGTCTCCAGCGGCAGCGGCATCCCGGTGATGGAGGACGTTCAGTATTACCTCAGCACCGCCCCCGGACCCATGGGCGCGGTCAACCTGAGCCTCGGTGTGATCATCGAGGCGGCCGTCAACGGCTGCACCGCCAACCTGAAGAACCGGCTCGACTCGCTGAACATCCCGGCCACCTACCAGTTCAACCCTGTCGGCACGCACTACTGGCCGTACTGGGAAGAGGCGCTGCACAACTCGTGGCCGCTGCTCGCCCAGGGCATGGGCCTGAACGGCTGATACCCGCGCGGGAGGAACTCGGCGACGGACTCCTCCCGTGGATTCGGGGTTCTGCCGCTGCCGCTCGCGGAAGCCGGTGCGGCGCAAGCCCGGTTCGATAGCGCACAGCCGGTTGTAAGTGAAATAGTCTGCGGCGCAAGGCGATAACTACCCGCAGAGCGGACAACTGAAAACCTACCGCGCGGGCGGATCGGACGAGATTCGGTACCGATCCGCCCGCGCGGTCTTGTATCGGCTCCGGTGTCGGCGCGAAGCCCGGCTACCGCGTGCGATCGGTCGACGGTGACCGCCGACCCGCGAACGCGATCACGTCCTCACGCCGGGTGAACCGGACGCGTGAGAACGTGGACGCATCGATCTCCCTATCGACACGAAACCGCCGGCCCCATGCGCGGTGCCGCTGGCGCGCAGTTTCCCGGCGGAGCATCCCGGGGTTCGGCCAACCGGCAAACGAAGAACGGCCCAGGTCGGCAACGGATGAACCGTCTTCGACCTGGGCCGTCGTGGCGGAGGATAGGGGATTTGAACCCCTGAGGGCGTTAACCCAACCCGCGTTCCAGGCGAGCGCCATAGGCCACTAGGCGAATCCTCCGTGGAGCAGCATACCGGTTGCCCCCGGTCGGACGCCAAATTGCCCCGGTGAATCGATGGTTTGCGCTGGTCGAGCCTGGTTTGCGGGCGGGACCGCACGGGTCGGAACGGCCCAATTCGGACGGAGCGGGGATCACCCGCTACACTGGCCGACGGATCCCGCGCGGCGCGCATCCTGTGAACTCCCCCAGGGCCGGAAGGCAGCAAGGGTCAACGGGCTCTGCCGGGTGCGCGGGGTCCCCTATATTTCCGGCCCCGGGCCGAAGTTCGGGCACTCGCCGTCGGTCCACTGGTATCCCGGGAACGGCGCAGCCGGAGAAGTCCGTCAGCGGACCGCGCGGAGCGCGAGCGTAGGCAAAGGTACGCCTCCAATTCCGGGCAACACACGGGTAACGTGGTCAACGGTCCACCGACGGTCGTCGGCACGGACGTCGATTAACGCCCCTTCGCTGCTTCGAAAGGCTGCTCAGGATGCCCCGGCAAACGCAGATCGGTTTGATGAGCCATGAGGAGCTCGTGTCCGAACACGAGACTCAGACCGCGAACTACGCGACGCTCAAGACCGAGAAGCTCACGCTGGACCTGACGAGGGGAAAACCTTCGCCCGAACAACTAGACCTTTCGGCGGAGCTACTCACTCTGCCCGGCGAGGGTGACTACCGGGACGGCACCGGCACCGACTGCCGCAACTACGGTGGGCTGCACGGTCTCCCGGAGCTACGCGCCATCTTCGGTGAGCTGCTCGGCATCCCGGTGGAGAACCTGCTCGCGGGCAACAACGCGAGCCTCGAGCTGATGCACGATGTCATCACCTACGCGATGCTGTACGGCACCAACGATTCCGAGCGCCGCTGGGCGGCCGAGCCCGCGCTGAAGTTCCTCTGTCCCGCACCGGGTTACGACCGGCACTTCGCGATCACCGAGGCGCTCGGCTTCGAGATGATCCCGATCCCGATGCGCCACGACGGTCCCGATACGCATCGCATCGCCGAGCTGCTCGCCGCCGACCCGCAGATCAAGGGTCTGTGGGCGGTGCCGAATTACTCCAACCCGACCGGCGTCGTCTTCTCCGAAGAGGTTGTGCGGGAATTGGTTTCGATGCCAGCCGCGGCGCCGGACTTCCGGCTGTTCTGGGACAACGCCTACGCCGTGCACCCGCTGACCGACATCGCGGCGCCCGTGGTCGACGTGCTCGGCCTTGCCGCGGCCGCCGGAAACCCGAACCGGCCCATCGTCTTCGCCTCCACCTCGAAGATCACCTTCGCGGGCGCGGGCGTCAGCTTCCTCGGCGGGTCCACCGCGAACCTGGACTGGTACCTCTCGCACGCGTCGAAGAAGAGCATCGGCCCGGACAAGATCAACCAGCTGCGCCACCTGCGTTTCTTCGAGAACGCCGCTGGCGTGCGCGCGCACATGCAGAAGCACCGCGAGATCCTGGAGCCGAAGTTCGCCCTGGTGCTGAAGATTCTGGAGGACCGGCTCGGCGCGTCCAAGGTCGCCTCGTGGACCGAGCCGAAGGGCGGTTACTTCATCAGCCTCGACGTGCTCGAGGGCACCGCGGCCCGCGTCATCGCGCTGGCCAAGGACGCGGGCATCGCGCTGACGGCGGCGGGTTCGGCCTTCCCGTACCGGAACGATCCGGAGGACAAGAACATTCGCATCGCCCCCAGCTTCCCGAAGCTGCCGGAGCTGGAGAAGGCGATGGACGGCCTTGCCACCTGCGTGCTGCTCGCGGCCACCGAGAAGCTGCTCAGCAAGTAACCGGCCTCGACAAGTAACGGGCGCAGAAAAACGAACGACGGCCCTCCGCACACCGGTGCGGAGGGCCGTCGTTTGCCCGAGGAGCTTCGGCTCAGCGCGGCTTGTGCGCCAGCACCGCGAACATCGTCACCGACAGATGGATGTCGCCGGTGTCGGCGCCGCGCTCCAGGTCGGCGAGCAACCGGTCGCGCTGTGCCTCGGTGATGGCACCGCGCGCCACCGCCATGGCCGAGATGCGGGTGACCAGCGAGCCGGGGCCGACGCTGCGATCCTGTACGAGCGCGTGCGAGCCGACGTCGTCGATCACCAGGCCCGCCTGGGTGAGCAGGCCGGGCAGCCTGCGGCCGGACAGCGGGTTGGTGGTGGCAGAGACCAGCGTGTCCAGCACTTGGCGGACCACCTGCCGGTCGCCGGGGTGCACGATCGCGGTGTCCCAGTCGACGTCGACCACCACGGCGCGGCCGCCGGGGCGCAGCACCCTGGCGATCTCGTTCGCCGCGCGGGCGGGCGCCGTGAGGTGCTGGAAGACGCGCTCGCAGAGCACCGCGTCGAAGCAGTCGGCGCCGAACGGGATGCCGTAGGCGTCACCGGAGTGGAACTTCGCGTGCGAGCCGAGCTGGGACGCGCGGCGCTGCGCGGAGGCGAGCAGATTCGGGTCGGGCTCGACGCCGATCGCCTCGCCGGTCGGGCCGACCGCGTCGGCGAAGGCGAAGACCTCCGAACCGGTGCCGGAGCCGACGTCGACGGCGTGTTCGCCGGGTTGCAGCGCGAGCGCCTCGTGCGCCCAGGTGCGCAGGCGCCGGATGCCAGGTAGGGCGGCCTGCAGGTCGCGCACGTCGACCAGTTGATCTCGGCCCGCCCTGTCGAAGCGATCCGGACGCAATGAATAAGTGTCCATGGGCGCTTGTCCGTCCCTAGGTATTGCCGTCGTCTGAGGCATGGCCAGAGCCTACGCGCGGCTGTGGCGTGCCGCACAGCTGGACGCGGGTGAGATGATCGACGGACGAACGCGCCGACAAACCGAAAGGAACGACGGTGACCGTCACACTGTGTCTCGCGCAGGAACCGGAGGCCGACAAGCTCCTGTCGGAGGACCCGTTCGCTCTGTTGACGGGCATGCTCCTCGATCAGCAGTTCCCGCTCGAACACGCTTTCCGCGGCCCGAAGAAGATCGCCGACCGGATGGACGGGTTCGACATCACCAAGATCGCCGAAGCCGATCCGGAGGCGTTCGAGGAACTCGCCGCGACGCCGCCCGCCATCCACCGCTACGGGCGGTCCATGGCGCGGCGCACCCAGGAATTGGCGCGCTACGTCATCGAACACTACGACGGCGACACTGCGGCGATATGGACGAACGGCGATCCGGACGGCAAGGAAGTGCTGCGCAGGCTGAAGGCGTTGCCGGGCTACGGCGACCAGAAGGCGCGTATTTTTCTCGCCTTGCTCGGCAAGCAACTCGGGGTGCGCCCGAAAGGCTGGGAAAAGGCGGCGGGCGCTTACTCGGAGAAGGACTCGCGGCGCTCGGCCGCCGACATCACCGACGCTCAGTCCCTGCTGGAGGTGCGTGCGTTCAAGAAGCGGGTAAAGGCGGAGGCGAAGGCCGCCGCGGCGAAATAGCATTCGCTCCGCGATTGCCCATTCGAATCTCGCTGCTTTTTTCTCTCGTACGAACCCGGCCGGTGCTCGATGCTTTTCCCTCGAACACGCTCCATCGGATGAGGGACAGCAGTATATGAGAATCAGGAAGCTCGCCGTGGTCGCGGCACTCGTGACCATGGCGACCGGCGTGACCGCGGGAACCGCGGTGGCCGGTCCGGAGACCCCCGCCGGGGACGTCATCGACTTCACCGCCACCCAGACCGAGACCACCGCGATCATCAGCACCGACGCGGGCTCGCTCGTCACCGAGGACGGCGCGCTGAAGATCAAGGCCGCGGACGGCACCGTGGTCGCGGGCACGCCGCTGAAGTTCCGGCTCGACGAGTTCGAGTTCCCGATCGCGGCGCAGATCTCGGGTCGCACCGCGACACTGACGCCGCAGCTCGATCTCGACCACGCGACCTACAAGCCGGTCGCGCTGCCGTTCGAGGACAAGGCGCCGTGGAAGAACGAATACGACCGTGAGGTCGCGGCCTGGACCCGGTTGACCAGCACCATCAGCATGGGCGCCACGATCGGCACGCTGGTCGGCGGCCTCGGCGGCGCAGCGGTCGGTTGCGTTGTCGGCGGCATCCTCGGCGGCGCGGCGGTCGGCGGCACCATCGTCGGACTGTTCGGACCCTTCTTGCCCGCGGCGGCCGTCGGTTGCATCGCCGGTGCGGCCGCGGTCGGCGCGCTCGGCACCATCGCGGGCCAGATCTTCGTGACGGCGCCCGTCGCCATCGGCGCGCTCATCCAGTACTTCTCGACGGTCAACGCGCCGTTCAACGCGCCTGCCCCGGCGAAGTAGTCCGTCTCGCTTCCTCGGTCGTCACCGCCGTGGAAATCGGCCCCGCCCAATGCCTCTCGCTTGGGCGGGGCTTCGTCGTGTCCGCCTCCGACCAGGCGAAACGCTGTGTCTTCGAGCACCGGGATTCGCGGAAGCTTGGTGCGCCGGTGAATTCGGTGTTACCTTTTTCTTCATGTCCTCCAGCAGCCTCTCCGCCTTGCGGGTCACCTACGTGACCGCCGCGCTCGGCCTGCGGCTGCCGCTGACGCGGGAGCTGTGTCGCTCCCGTCGTTGCAGCTGAGCCACCCTTTCGGCGCTCGCTGCTCAGTCGCCGCTCGTGTAGGCACGTCCCGTTCGACGGGACTTCAGCAAGGACTCTTCATATGTCGATCCCTACCCTGGAACGACCCGCTTCGCGGGTTGCTACCGGTCGTGTCCGCGTCCAGCGTCCCGTCGTGGCGCCGGAACTCCGCATCTCCGACAATCCCGCGGCCGCGGTGCTACGCGCCGCGACCGGCGGACCGATTTCCCGTGACAACGCCGCGCGCGCAACGGGTTCGAGCATCGCGACGGTCAACCGTCAGGTGTCTTCCCTGCTCAACGCCGGTCTGTTGCGTGAGAGGCCGGACCTGACCACGTCGGGCGCGGTGGGCCGCCCCCGGGTGCCTTTCGAGGTCGACTACGACACCTACCTGACCCTCGGCATTCATATCGGCGCCGCCGCGACCAAGATCGTGGTCGCCGACCTGCGCGGACGGATTCTCGGTGGGCTGGCGATCGCCACCCCGCAGACGGGCCAGGAATTCGCGACCACAACGGTGGCGCGCAGCGCGAAAGCCTTCCTCCAGCGCTGGCATCGGCGAAAACCGCTGTGGGCAGGCGTCGCTATCGGTGGTCGCGTCGACCCGCTGACCGGCGTGGTCGATCACCCGAAACTGGAATGGAAGGGCGCTCAGATCGGCGCCGTGCTCGGCGAAGTGCTCGAGCTGCCGGTCTCGGTGGCGCCGCACGTCGAGGCGATGGCAGGCTCCGAACTGCTGCTGCCGACCCCGGAACCGCCCGAGGGACAGCAGCGCGGCAGCAGCCTGTACTTCTATGTTCGCGAAACCGCTGGCATCGCAGTCACTCTCGACGGCCGGGTGCACACCCCGAGCAACGGCCCCGGTTCGATCGCGCATCTGCCCACCGGCTCCGACGTCGAGTGCACCTGCGGCAGGCGGGGTTGCTTGGAGGTCACCGTGGGTGACCGGGCGCTGCACGCGCGGGCGGTCGGGCGCGGAATCATCCCGGCGTACAACGGGACCGCGGGTTCCACCATCGCGGATCTGTACCGGGCGGCCGCGTCCGGTTCGGCCCCGGCGCGCGAACTGCTCGCGGAGCGGGCGGCCATGCTCGGCAGCACTGTCGCGCTGGTGCGCGACATGCTCAACCCGGATCGCGTCATCCTCGGCGGGCAGGCGTTCACCGGCTACCGGCCGGGCATCGCCCACGTCGCCGAGGCCTTCCGGCAGAGTTCCACCCTCCCGCCCACCGACATTCGCATCAGCGGATTCGGCGGCAAGGTCCAGGAATTCGCCGCCGTGGTGACCTCGCTCAGCGCGCTCTACGCTGATCCGCTCGCCGCCATGCGACGCACCGCGTTCGCCGACTGACACCGAAGCCGAAAACGCCGAAAGGCCGGGTTTTCCTGGAGAACCCGGCCTTTCGGCATATATATGGTCAGCGGGCCGACGATCCGGTGAACAATCCCTCGAGCGCCGTGATGAAGAACGGGAAGTGGGCGGCGAAGCGGTGCAGGTTCTGGTCGCGTTCGAAGCTGCCGAACCAGTAGAGGCCCGGTTGGGCGTCGGCGGCCGGATTCAGGTCGCGGAACGCGCGGATCCAGTTGTCGGCGCGGCCGCCGATGACGGTGAACGGCAACGCGCGGGAGAATACCGTCTCCTGATCGGTCGGCGGAATCTGTTCGCGCCGAGTGGCATCGAGGCCGCGCTGCAAGGCGCGCACCTGGGAGGTCAGCTTGCGGCCCGCCTGGGTGCGCGACGGGAGATACTTGGGCATCAGCACGGTCGCGACGCCCGCGAGCAGGATCGCGACGCCGACGAGCGCGGAACCCGCGGTGACGGCCAGACCAACGGTGGCGGCGATGCCCGCGACGATGAGCGCGCCGCCAACCCAGACCGGCAGTCCGATGCTGGACCGGTCGGCGAAGGCGCCGCGCCGCACCGCGTCGTCGACCATCGCCCGGCGGATCGGCTCGGCCTGCACCCGGCCCGGTGCGCGCAATTCGGCGACGGTGATCGAGTCGGCGCCCTCCGGCAGCAGCGCCGTGTACACCGCCTTCTCGTAGTCGCGCAGCTGGTCGTCGGCGGCGTTCACCCGGTTGATGCGCCAGTCGCTGTCGCTTATCGGCGTCACCCAGATGTAGCGGCGCACCGCGAGATCGACCACGGTGGCGGCGATATCGATGGCGTCCGCGTGCTCGTCGAGCAGCAGACCCGCCTCACCGGGCAGAATGCCCTCCGGCGAGGTGAACTGCACCTGGTTGCCGTCGCGCAGCAGCGGGTCGACGGTGTCGGAACCGGTTCCCGCCGCCGCATTCTCACGACGCGCGCGCAGCACGAACACGGCCAAGCCCGCCAGCGCGAGCAGCAGCACACCGAAGGCGGCCAGCACCGGAGTGGTCACCGAGAACGGTCCCGGCGCGCTCTCGTCGTCGATATCGGCGTTGGCGGGGACGGTGCCCGGCGGCAGCTGCAAAGTCAGGTCGATGGCGTCGCCCTTGTGCAGGTCGGTCTGCTCCAGCCAGAGCACGCCGTCGGATTCGATACGGACGTCGGCGCACGGCCTGGTATTGCCGGGCGGACCGAGTTTGCAGTCCACGATGGCCATTTCATAGCTCGGGCTGATCACCGAGGCGCTGATGGAGGCGATGTCGGCGTTCATCACGCCGAGCCAGTGGAATACCTGGGTGCCGGGCGCTTCGCTGACGGTGTTGTGGATCGAGTACTTGTAGCTGGACTCACCGGGTTTGGCGTCGATGGTGAACTGATCGTTGGCGACCGTCGCGGTGCCCGCCCCCTGCGCGTCGATATCGGTGACCTCGAAGCGCCGTTGCACGTCGTCGCGCAGCTGAAGGCGCAGTGGCAGTGACATCTTGAACGATCCGCCGGGTGGTACGGTCACCGTCTCGTCGACTTCGAGCACGCCATCGCGGCTGAGTTTCAGATCGGCGACGATAGTTACGCCCTCTTGCGGCGGTTCGCTCTGGGCACCCGGCGCGGTGGCCACCAATCCCGCGGCGGCGAGAATCAGCGCGCCAGCGGCGGCCCCCCGAAATGTCAGCATGAGTGCCTACTCTAGACAGGTTGCTATTCTTCGTCAGCGGCTGTCGACGATCACCAGAGGCGAGGGGGTACGGGGGAGTGACCCAACCACCGTACGGTTATGGACCGGTTCCACCTGGTGGACACCCTGTTCCGCCGCCTGGCTACGGCCCGCGTCCCGGTTACGGGCCCCCGCCCGGATACCCGCCCCCGCCCGGCTACGGTCCGCCGCCGGGGTACGCGCAGCGTCCGGGATATGCTCCGCCGCCCGGTTATTCGGCCCCGCCCGGCTACGGTCAACCGCCCGGGTACCGCCCGCCGATGCCGCCCCCGATGCCTTACGGCCCGCCAGGACGTCCGCCGCACCCGCCGCGCAAGAGCGGCGGAGGAAAGATCGTCTCGCTGCTGCTCGTCGTGGTGTTCCTGGTGGCGGGCGCGTTGGTGCGCACCGCGATTCGCGTCGACCGCAACGACCGCGCCTCCGGGCCGTCGCCGAGTTTCACCTACACCCCCGACGGCTCACAGGGCGCCGCGGAGACGGGGAACAACCCGCTGCTCACCGATCCGAACGCGACGCTGATCCCGGCCGACTGCGATTACACCCCGTGGAGTACGCAGGTCGAGACCGCGCGCAAGTTCTTCGAGACCGCGGCGGGCTGCCTGGAGTCGGCGTGGAAACCGGTGCTGCAGAAGGCGAATCTGCCGTTCACGCCGCCCGCGTTGAACGTGAGCGCCTCCACCGCGGGCATCTCGACCCCGTGCACCGGCACCACCACCAACTTCGCCGCGTTCTACTGCCCGGCGAACAAGACCATCTACATGCCGATCAGCCAGTTGCAGACCGACCTGTTCAAGGACAACTGGGTGGTCTACCTCTCGGTCTTCGCGCACGAGTACGGCCACCACGTGCAGGCCATGTCCGGCATCCTGCGCAAGGCCAACAGCGAGCGGGTGGACGCGGGCGCGCGCAGCCAGCGCGGACTGGAGCTCTCTCGGCGAATCGAGTTGCAGGCGCAGTGCTTCAACGGCATGTACCTCGGCTCGTCCGAGGACGGCGGTTCGCTCTCCTCCGCGCAGATCGGCGTGGCGCGGCGGGACGCGCACGGCCGAGGCGACGGACCGACCGACGCGCGCGATCACGGGTCATCGGAGAACAGCGGCGACTGGTTCGAAGAGGGCGTGGACAAGAACCGCACGAACCAGTGCAACACCTTCACCGCACCGGCAGGCAGGGTGAGTTGAGATGACGACGCCGCCTTACGGTTACGGACACCAGCCGCACTATCCGCCACCGTACGGCCCGCCGCCGGGTTACGCGCCACCGCCCGGATATCCGCACCCGGGCTACCCGTACCCAGGGCACGCGCCCGCTCCTTACGGGCCGCCGCCGGGCTATGCCGTTCCGCCTTACGGCCCACCGGGTTACGGGCGTCCCTATCCGCCGCCTCGGCGCGGCGGCGGAGCGGGAGCGGTGCTGGGTGTGCTGGGAATCTTCCTGATGGTCGGCGCGCTGGTCGCCGCGGCGGTCGCGGTGGCGAGCAGCGAAAACGAGAACAACCGCAGGACAACCGCGTACACACCGAGCTACACCTATACGCCGACGATCCCTTCGTCGTCAGCGGCGACGACCACGTCGGCCACGGCGTCGGCCCGTCCGACCACCGCGGCGAGCAGTCCGGTCCGCACCACCTCGGCCGCTCCGACCAGACCCGCGGGGCCGCAACCGGTCGCGAAGCTCGGCGATCATCCGCTGTTCACGCACGCGGAGACGGGACTGAACAACATCCAGTGCACGTTCTCGCGCTGGGCGCCGAATGTGGCCGCGGCCCAGGCTTTCTTCCAGTCGGCCTCCACCTGCCTCGGTCAGATGTGGAAAGCGCTGCTCGATTACGAGAATCTGCCGTTCTCGCCGCCGAACATCAGCGTCCCCGCTCGCGGCGTCGACGCGATCTCGCCGTGCACCAGCTCGGGCGGCAACTACGCGGCGTTCTACTGCTCGATGAACAACACCATCTATATGCCGCTCGACAAGATCCAGACCAACTTGTACGGCGACAACTGGGTCATCTACCTGACGGTGTTCGCGCACGAGTACGGCCACCACGTGCAGGCGATCACCGGTATCTCGAAGCGAACGCACGAAGAGCGGTACAACGCGGGGCCGCGCAGCGCGCGCGGCCTCGAGTTGTCGCGCCGCATGGAGCTGGGCGCGCAGTGCTTCGGCGGAATGTTCATCGGCTCGTCCGCCTATGTCGGCTCGGTCTCCGGGGCGCAGGGCGAGAACACGGTCCGGGACAACTACACCCGCGGCGACAACCCCGGTGACTCCCGCGACCACGGGTCGAAGCAGAACTACGGCGCCTGGTACGAGCACGGCTATCGGAACAACCGGGTCCAGAAGTGCAATTCCTGGGTCGCCTCGGCCGATGCGGTGTCCTGAGCTGTTACAACGAGGTCCGGCCCGACTGCGCCGGGCCGGATAGCCGGTAGGGTCAGTCCTCGTCCCGATCGTGCGGCGCGTGCCCGCCGCCGATGCCGAAATGCCCGCGCGGCGAATGCCCGTGCACCCCTTCGGCGTACGCGGTCTCCGCGTGCAGCGCGAAGTCGATGCCCGATGTCTCGTCCTCCTTGCTGATCCGGAAGCCGATGCCCCGGTCGATGCCCTTGCCGAGGGCGAACGAGACGCCGAAGGCGTATGCCGCGACCACCACCGCGCCCAACAGCTGCTTGCCGAGCTGGGTGAGCCCGCCGCCGTACAGCAGACCTGTCACGCCGCCGGTCATCACGTGACTGGCGAGCAAGCCGATCAGCACCGTGCCCACCACGCCGCCGACGAAGTGCACGCCGACCACGTCGAGGGAGTCGTCGTAATTGGCCTTGAACTTCCAGCCGACCGCGAAGGAACACACCGTGCCCGCCGCGAGCCCGACGACGACCGCGCCCATGGTGTCGACGTAACCGCACGAAGGAGTGATCGCCACCAGGCCGGCGACGACGCCGGACGCGGCGCCGAAGGTGGTCGGGTGCCCGTCGCGCACGCGCTCCACCGCGAGCCAGCCGAGCATGCCGAGGCAGCCCGCGACCAGGGTGTTCAGGAACACGGCCGCGGCCGCACCATTGGCGTTCAGCGCCGAGCCCGCGTTGAAGCCGAACCAGCCGAACCAAAGCAGACCCGCGCCGAGCAGCACGAACGGCAGATTGTGCGGTCGCATCGCGTCCACTTTGAAGCCGATGCGCGGGCCGAGCACCAGCGCCAGCGCCAGCGCGGACGAGCCGGAGGCGATCTCCACCACCAGGCCGCCCGCGTAGTCCAGCGCGCCGAACTTGGCCAGCCAGCCGTCCGGTCCCCACACCCAGTGCGCGATCGGCACGTACACGACCAGTGTCCACAGCGGCACGAAGACCATCCAGCCGGAGAACTTGGCCCGGTCGGCGATGGCGCCGCTGACCAGCGCCGCGGTCAGAATGGCGAAGGTGAGCTGGAAGGTGGCGTAGAGCAGTTCCGGCACCGTGCCGCGCACCGTTGTCGGGTCGATGCCCGCCAGGCCGACGTGCTCGAGCGTGCCGATCAGTCCGCCGCCCGCGTCGGGCCCGAAGGCCAGGCTGTAGCCGAACAACAGCCAGGTCACCGTGACGAGCGGGATGGCGATGAAGCTCATCATCAACATGTTGAGCACGCCGGTGGAACGAACCATGCCGCCGTAGAAGATGGCCAGACCGGGGGTCATCAGCAGCACCAGTGCGGTGCTGACGAGCAGCCATGCGGTGGCCGCGGGATCGATGGTCGGTGGCATGGGGGTAACTCCTTCTACACGGACGTGCGTCGCGAAGAAGTTACCGAACGCTCACGATGTCTTCCGACGGTGCGGGAGGTTTTGGTCCAGCCAGACGTCGACCTCGTCGGGGCTCGGTGAGCCGCCGACCATGTTCAACACCGTGTGCCCGAGGCAGGCCGCGCACATGACCCGATTCGCCATTTCCTCGCGATCGCCCCACGGCAGATGCGGTTTGGCGATCAGCAGGGAGGCGATGCCGTGCGCGACGGCCCACATGTCGAGCACGATCGGCAGCGGGTCGCCCGGCGCGATCGAGCCCTCCGCCATGCATTCGCGCACCGTCGCCGCGAAGTGCTGGAACGCGCCGCTCGTGAGCACCTCGTCCACCGCGCCGCCGCTCTCGGTCGGCCCCGTCGCCAGCCGGTACTGCTCCGGGTGCTCCAGCGCGAAGCGCACGTAGGCCAGTCCCAGGTCGCGCAGCCGGGTCATCGGCGACACCGCGGGGTCGGTGGCCGCGCGCATGGCCTCGGCCAGATCCTCGAACGCCTTGGCCACGGCCGCCTCGATCAGCTCGTCCTTGTCGGCGAAGTGCCGGTAGATGGACGGTGCGCTCACCCCGACCAGCTTGCTCACCTCACGGATCGACACCGCGTCGGCTCGTCCGGTGCGCGCGAGCAATTCCGCTGTTGCGGTGAGTATCTCGGTACGCAGTTGGGCGCCTGAGCCGCGCGGTGATCGAGGTCGACGGTGGAGGGTCATGTGCGTCCCGCGTGCTCCGGTTCCGGTGCGATGGCGCGCTGGTCGACGTCCTCGGCCAGGCCGATCCGATCATGCAGCCGGGCAAGGGGTTTCGGCGCCCACCAGTTGGCCGTCCCGAGCAGGCGCATCAGCGCCGGCGCGAGCAGGGCGCGGATGATCGTCGCGTCGACCAGCACGGTCAGGGTCAGGCCGAGACCCATCAGCTGCATGAACGAAACGTTCGAGGTGATCATCGCGCCCAACACGATAGCCATCAGCACCGCGGCGGCGGTGAAGATCCGGCCGGTGCGGGCGACGCCGATGGCGACGGCGCGGGTGTTGTCGTGGGTGCGCAGCCACTCCTCGCGGATCCGCGAGAGCAGGAACACCTCGTAGTCCATGGACAAGCCGAAGGCAAGGCAGAACATCAGGATCGGCATGGTCGGCACCATGTAACCGACGGCGGTGAAACCGAGCAGGTTGGACAGGTGGCCCTCCTGGAACACCCACACCATCGCGCCGAAGGCGGCCGCGAGCGAGAGGGTGTTGAGCGCCAGCGCCTTGATCGGCAGCACGACGCTGCCCGTGAACAGGAACAGCACCACCAAGGTGGCCAGCACGATCAACGTGGCCGCCAACGGCAGTCGATCGTTCAGCGCCGCAAGCGAATCCGCGTTGACCGCGGCCGCGCCGCCATACAGCGCGGGCGCCGGGGCGGTCACCTCCTCGATCGCGCGCAGCTGACGTTCGCCTTCGGGAGAGAAGGGGTCGACGTGACTGACGACGGTGAGGTAGGTCCCGGTGTCGTTGGCCATGCCGGGCGGCGCCACCCCCACCCGCGCGCCGTTCACGAACGTACCCGCGCTGGACAGCACGGCAGGCACGTTCGGCAACTGGGAAAGCCGCGCCGCGTAGGCTCCGACGCCCGCGGCGTCGCCGGTGTAGCCGTCCAGCACGATCGTCGTGCTCGCGCCCGGATCGGCCTGCGGGAAGCGCGCGCGCAGTTCGTCGCCGACCTGCCTGCTCGTCGCGGAGGTGGGCAGCACCCGGTCGTCCGGGTAACCGAACTTCACCGACAGGAACGGCGCGCCTAGGACGAGCAGCAGCGCGATGATCACCACGGCGATCGGCGCCGCGTGCCGCATCACCACGGTGACCAGCCGGTACCAGCCGGACTGCTCCGGCGGCACCGGGCCCGCGGAGGGCGGGCGGCGGAACAGCCGCCGCAGCGGGACGCGCAGATCGAGCGCGTTGACGCGGTATCCGAGCAGCACCAGCGCGGCGGGCAGGATCACGATCGCCGCCGCCGCGGCGGCCGCGACCACCGCGACGCCCGCGTAGGCGAAGGACCGCAGGAAATAGAGGTTGAACACGCTCAGCGCGGCCAGCGAGAGCGCGACGGTGAGCGCGGAGAACAGCACCGTGCGCCCTGCGGTCTGCACAGCGCGGATGGTGGCCGCCGTCGGATCGAGGCCGTTGCCCAGTTCCTCCCGGTACCGGCTCACGATGAACAGGCTGTAGTCGATCGCCAACGCCAGACCGAGCGCGGTCGTCATGTTCAGCGCGTAGATGGACACGTCGGTGACGAAGGTGAACAACCGCAGGATGGCAAGGGTCGCCGCGATCGCGAAGAGACCGACGGCCAGCGGCAGCGACGCCGCGACCAGGCTGCCGAACACCAGGATGAGCACGATCATCGACAGCGGCACCGCGATGCCCTCGGCGACGGCAAGGTCGCGGGTGGTTTGCTCGTTGACGTCGTGATAGATCGCGGCGATGCCGCCCTGCCGCACGGTCACGCCGTCGGTGGAGCCGGTGAGCCGCTCGGTGAGTTCGCCCGCGATTCTCTGCACCTCGGTCTCGTCGCCTTCGAGGAAGGCGGCGATCAGCGCGCTCGACCCGCCGTCGTTGCTGCGCAATGCGGTCGAGAACGGCGGCGGGATCGTCCAGTAGGACTGCACGGCGGTCACGTCGGGGCGGGCGCGCAGTGCGTCGACGAGCCGGAGGCCGGTGGCGCGGGCGGCGGGGCTGTCGACGCCGTCCTCGGCGCTGACAAGCAGGACGAAGTTGGGCGATGCGCCGCCGAAATTCTCCGAGAGGATCCGGTTGACCTGCGATGATTCCGCATTGCTCGCGACGAATCCACCGGACTTCAGGTGCGCGGCGGCAGTGGCGCCGAAAAGTCCGCACCCGATAACCAAGGCCAGCGCGGCGATCAGGATGACGCGCGGGTATCGCGTGGTCGTTTGTGCGATCCGATACAGCATCGCGGCTCCCCTCCATGAGTTAACGCGGTTAGGGTAACGCCGTTAACTCATGGGTGTCGAGGGCTGAAGGCCGGTGGCCGGGAAATCGCTCAGCCGCGGTTCTTGCGCGTCAAGGCGCGCCGGCCGCGGCGGCCGGGGGTCGGCAGGTCGTCCTCGACGACGACCCACTCGGCGGTGGTGAGCCACAGCTGCTGTGCCCGCGCGTCGGCGGTGTCGTGGAAGACGCGACGTCCGCGGTCGTCGCGCAGGTCGTACGCGAGACTGGACCAGCGCGGTGGACGGCCGTGTTCGTCGAGGTGCGCGGCGAGATGTCCGGCGACCAGCGTCCCGATCGCGTTGACCGGCCGCAGCGAGACCCGGTTGCCGTATTTGGCGGCGTGGAAACGCCTCGCCGCGCAGAGGGACTGCGGATTCGCGTTGGACGCGATCCAGCCCGCGCGTTGGGCGCGCTCGATCAGCCACAGGTGTTTGACAGCGTTGGGCGCGATGACGCCGATGCGTTCCTCGAGCAGCGCCGTCACCGGTTCGGAGGTGAGGATGTCGCGGCGGGTGGGGCCGATACCGTGCGTCATCCAGTGCTCGTGCGCGAGCCCGGCGAGCAGTCGGCCGAAGTCGTCGATGCTGCGCTGGGCGCGGCGGCCGAGTCGTTCGATGCGTTCGGCCTCGCGGCGCATCTCGTTCTGCGCGGTGAGGGTGCGGATCGCGGCCATGGTCGGCACCTGGCCGCGTTGGAGCAGCTCCAGAATGGCCGAGGCGGTGGCGGGATCGGCGGCCGCGGCCACCGGCAGCGAATCGCGTTTGAGCGCGAATTCCTGGGGACTGATGGCCCGGCTGAGCAGTCCGACGGCGGCTCGATCGCCCGCGAAGTCGGTATTGGAGAGCCAGGCGGCGGCGATGTCGTCACACGACAGCACGTGGAACGGTCCTCCGATATACGCGGTGGGGAGTTCGGCGATGTCGCACGGGGCCGAAAGATCTTCAGGTTGTGCCCCGGCCGGGATGAGGGACCGGCCGGGGTCACCAACCTGATGAAGGTTTGGCTACCGAAGTTGCCAATAGTCACGGTAGCCAGCGGCGGGGGTAGCTGTCACCCGGCTTGACTTGTTCGTTACATCGATAAAAAGCGCGCTAAGCGGGGCGCGAGTCGGTATTTCCGCTGACAGGGGCGGCGAACGGGCTGGTTCGTCCGGTTTTGGATAACCGATTGATGCACGATTGCCGGTGTGTTGCCGGTTTGCGAGAGGAAACAAGCTGCCGAAGAAGTCTCTCGGAAATATGTGATCTACATCACATGGGAAGTCAATTTCGCGGTCCTTCGTGAGCGGGGCGGCGGACCAGCGGCGTTAGCCCCGGTCGCCGACCGCTTTGTCGGTGGTCGCCGGTAACCTCTGGCCGTGGCTCTGTACCGGAAGTACCGACCGGCAACGTTCGCTGAGGTGGTGGGTCAGGAGCACGTCACCGACCCGCTGAGCATCGCGCTCGACACCGGACGGATCAGTCATGCCTATCTGTTCTCCGGTCCGCGGGGCTGCGGCAAGACTTCGTCGGCGCGCATCCTCGCGCGCTCGCTGAACTGCGTGCAGGGCCCGACATCGCGGCCGTGCGGCGTCTGTCCGTCCTGCGTCGCGCTCGGGTCGGGCGGACCGGGCAATCTGGACGTCATCGAACTCGACGCCGCGAGCCACGGCGGCGTCGACGACACCCGCGAACTGCGCGACCGCGCCTTCTACGCGCCCGCCGAATCCCGGTACCGCGTCTTCATCGTCGACGAGGCGCACATGGTCACCACCGCGGGCTTCAACGCGCTGCTCAAGATCGTCGAGGAGCCGCCTGCCCACCTGATCTTCATCTTCGCGACCACCGAGCCGGACAAGGTGCTGCCGACCATCCGCTCGCGCACCCACCACTACCCGTTCCGGCTGCTGCCGCCCGCGACGATGCGCGGGCTGCTCGGCAAGATCTGCGAACAGGAAAACGTTCCGGTCGAGGAAGCGGTGTACCCGTTGGTGATTCGCGCGGGCGGCGGTTCCCCGCGCGACAGTCTCAGCGTGCTCGACCAGCTGCTCGCGGGCGCAGGCCCTGAGGGTGTCACCTACAACCGCGCGGTCGCGCTGCTCGGCGTCACCGACGTCGCGCTCATCGACGATGCGGTGGAGGCGCTGGCCGCCGACGACGGCGCGGCGCTGTTCGGCACCGTGGACAGCGTCATGGAGGCCGGTCACGACCCGCGCCGTTTCGCCGTCGACCTGCTGGAGCGCTTCCGCGATCTGATCCTGTTGCGCGCGGTGCCCGACGCGGCCGACCGGGGCCTGGTCTCCGGGCCGGGCGACGTGCTCGACCGCATGCGCGATCAAGCGCAGCGCATCGGCCCAGCCACCCTGACTCGCTACGCGGAACTACTGCACGAGGGTCTCGGCGAGATGCGGGGCGCCACCGCGCCGCGGTTGCTGCTCGAGGTCGTCTGCGCCCGCATGTTGCTGCCCTCCGTCTCCGACACCGAATCCGCCGCGCTTCAGCGCCTGGAACGTCTCGAACGCGGCTTCGCCGGCGGCGTGATCACCCCGGCCCCGGCGTCCGCGCCCGCCGCCGAAGCGGGCGCGAGC
>NZ_BDCF01000013.1 GCF_001613365.1 Nocardia xishanensis NBRC 101358 | reverse complement strand
AAACCCATACTCTTCAACGTCGTCACAGTCGGCCGAGCCAAACCATGCGACCCATCCCTCTTGTTGTCATACACCCACTCGAGCACCGCGAAATCCCGCCCCGACGACTCGATCAGCCCCAAAATATCGGCCACAAACGCCTGACACGCATCCACAAGCTTCCGCAACGCCCCCGCATCCACATTCAACTTCAACCGGCCGTCCTGCGCACCCTTCAACAACCCAGACCACTCGGTCTGATCGAAACCAGGCCCACCCGACGACATCCCACTCCTACCCGTTCAGCCTCTCCTGGCGGACACCTAACCACGAGGGAGCGGATACGTCCGGCCGTGCGCGATCCGAACCACCGTTCGGACACCTGCGGTTAACCATCGGCTAGACACCCCATCCCTCTGCGACGCAACAAGTCCTGGTTAGTCGCCGAGGAGGAGGCTCTGTCGGCCATGACTCGGCATGATCGGCCGGGGCCTCCGATCGAGCGGACGGTCCTCTCATTCGCCCGCGCCGGCCAGTCGGTGAGTTGGATGTTGAAATCTGCTGGGCCGGCGAAGGTTCGGCCCGGAAGGAACGCGGTCTCGAAGAACCGTTCATCCGCTCGACCATGCCCTTGTATTCCAGATCCTGCGGCGGCGCTAGCTGAATCCTGGGCGCGAAAGTCCCCGCGAATTCCGCGGCGGCCGCAGTCACCTTTCAGTCCCGCGCGGTGGTCTTCCTCGGCCACTTGGCCACCGAGCTGCGCATCCGGCCTTCGAAGCGCCCACCGCCCCTGTGCGACACCTTCGTCAGATCGACAGTCGCGCCACCGCTCAACCGGCGGGTCCAACGAGCCGTGACCGACGTGCTCTACCAAGTGCCACCGAAGTTCCGCGACGACCTCGAGGCATGGGTGACGGCGCTGCGCGCTGGCGGCCCGCAGCCGTCCGGGCAATGTGAGGATGATGCCCGGCCTCGACGGCCGGTCGGTGATGGACCGCCCTTACCTCGAGCGGCGCCACCAGCTCTCCGAGCTCGAGCTGGACGGGCCGCGGCTGCGGACTCCACTGTTCTGGACATCCGACGACGTCGACCCCGAAGCAGCCCGCGAAAGCCGGGCTGAGCTGTTTCAGCAACGCCGCTTCGGGCACCACTCGTTCGATGGGGTTCCGGCGACCGGTGTGAAACCGAGACGGACGTGTGTGAGCGAGGCAAGCCTATGACGACAGACCACGGTGAAGGGAAACGGCACGAGGACCAGCGAGCCGCCACGGCGGATACCCGTGATCACCTCGGGCCGCCGGTCGATGCGACCGATACCGGAGCCCGGCCGGATTTGGACCCCGACGAGCTCGATAGCCCGACCGACCTGTCGAAACCCTCCCTGCTCGCGGTGGTCAAGCGCGCGGGCAAAGAGTTCCAGCGCGACAACCTCACCGATCTGGCCGCCGCCCTCACCTATTACGCGGTGTTGTCGATCGTGCCCGGCCTGATCGTCCTGGTCTCCCTGCTCGGCCTGCTCGGCCCGAACGCCGCCGCCGAACTCGTCGACCAGGCCCAGCAAATCGCGCCCGGTTCGAGCGCGGATTTCGTGCGCACCCTCGTCGACCAAGCGCAGACCGAGAAACACGGCGCAGGCTGGGGCGCGATCCTCGGTCTCGCCGTCGCGCTCTGGTCTGCGTCAGGGTACGTGGCGGCTTTCATGCGCGCCTCCAATGTCGTCTACGGCATCGGCGAGGGCCGGCCGATCTGGAAGACCACACCCATCCGGCTCGGCGTCACGATCGTCTCGATGCTCCTGCTCGTCGCCAGCGCCACCATCGTGGTGGCGAGCGGGCCGGTCGCCCAGCAGATCGGCGACTTCCTCGGCCTGGGTGCCACCACAGTGACCATCTGGAACATCGCCAAATGGCCGGTGCTGTTCGTCCTCGTGTCGGCGCTACTGGCCATCCTGTTTTGGGCCAGCCCGAACGCCCGCCAAGGCGGCATCAAGTGGATCAGCCCCGGCGGGGTGATCGCCGTCCTCATCTGGCTGGTCATCTCGGCACTGTTCTCCGTCTACATCGTCAACTTCTCCTCCTACGACAAGACCTACGGCTCGCTTGCCGGGGTGGTGATCTTCCTGATCTGGCTTTGGCTGACCAATATCGCGCTGCTGCTCGGAGCCGAGATCAACGCCGAACTCGACCACGCCAAAGCCATCGCCCAGGGGCTTCCCGAAGAACTGCAGCCCTTCGCCGTCCCACGCGACACGCGCAAACTCGACGACGCGGACAAGGAAGCGGTCCGAGCCGCCGAATCCGCGCGCACATCGGCTGCTCCTCGGGATCGATGAGTTCAACCAGCGCCCCCAGACGACAGGCCGCAGGTCGGCGGCGACATACGCCCTTTCGCCGAAACGAAAGACAGCCAGCGACGGCGATGAGGCCACCGCTGGTGAGTTCGACCGCCACCTCGAACACCTCGTCTCGCTGGGATTGCGACGCAAAACCAAGCAGCACAAGATCATCCTGCGCGCCATGATGCAGATCGCGGTCCGCCACGGGGTGATCGATACCAACCCGATCGACGGGGTCAGCGGATTCACCCGTCGCCGCGCCACGCCGCGAGGCAAGGTGCAAGACCACAGCGCGCTCCCGGCGTTCCGGGCACAGGTGCGTGCGTGGGCGCGCGGGGAAGCCATCCCCGGCACCCCGCCTACACCAGCGGGCCAGCGCGGGACTGGACGGTGGTGTGGGTGGTCGAAGTGATCACCGGGACCGGAATGCGTCCGCACGAGGTGTTCGCGCTGCTGCTCGACGACATCGATCTCGACGACATCGATCTCGACGCCAGCGATCCCTACCTCGATGTCACCGGCACCCTCGTCGAGGTCAAAGGCGAGGGGTCCGGAAGGTGGGTACGCAAACCAGCTCCCAAGACCACCAACGGTTGGCGGCGCATCCTGCTGCCCGAGCACACCGTCGAGGCGGTCCGGGAGGCGATCAAAGACCTCAAGGTCACCGCACGGCCCAACCCGATGGGTTGTTGTTCCTCGCGCGCAACGGCTCGGTGCGCAACCCGAACAACTTCGGGCGCACTTGGCGGGCGGCGCGGGGGAAGACCACCTTCGCCTGGGTGACTCCGCGAACCTTCCGCAAGGGCGTGGCGACCGCGGTCGATCACGCCTATGACGACCCCGAGCGTGCCGCGCGCCAGCTGGGCAACACCCGGGAGGTGGCCAAGACTCACTACATCGACATCCCCGAGACGGTGCCCGACAACCGGGAGGTCCTCGAACGCTGGGCACGGGGTCGCGAGATGCCGAAAACGTGAGATTCCTGTGAGAAACGCTCGAATCCCAACGTCTGGCCGAGAACGAGAAACCCCTTCCGATGCAGGTCGGAAGGGGTTTTCATTGTCGGGCTGACAGGATTTGAACCTGCGACCACTTGACCCCCAGCTATGCTGGGCTAGCGTTTGCGCACGTCATTCGCCCTGTATATCCGGCAATGAGGCCTCCAAAGTGCTTAACGTGCAAGGCCGCTCATAACGTGTGGCCCCAAATTGGCCCCGATCGCGTGAGGGGCTTTGCTATCGGCAGCAGCGGGCGAGACGTGGGGGTCTATGGGTCTCAGGACCGCTCTAGAACCTGCCTTCGATGCCCCCAGGTAGGGCGACGACGAACCGGTGGAAGCGCGGCGGTTACCGCGCATCAGCCAACATTTAGACGGCACCCGCGCCTTCCTGCTGAGCGTTTATCTCCCATCCCTGACGGAGATCCTCCAACCTGCCGCCGAGGCATTTCCTGATCAGAATATATTCCGGCGCAAATAGCAAGTCTATCTTGGATATGTGGCCCTCTGCAATTGCCTGCACAATGGCACCATTAAGCTCATCGCATCGATTCAGCAATGCATATTTATGAAGGTGAGACGCTCTGTGGTTCCACTGCAGGGCCTCCAGTCCATCCAGCGAGTAATCTATTCCTTCCAGTGCTAAAGATGACCACGTTGCAACATCAACGTCGCGGACAAATTCGTCGCTCAATGGCGGTCGGCATGACCCTATCATGCGGGCAATTCCGTATTGCTTCCGATCAATTAAGTCCCACTGCAAGGTAGCAATCCAGTGCAGTACTTTCGACTCTGTAGTTGATTCGACATGGGAATCAATACTCCATGGTTCCGAGGTGGTTTGATTGACCGATAACCCTATGCACAGACGCGTAGCCGCGTCCAGGCAGGATTCAATGCCTCTACGGATATCCTCCTCGCTTAGCTCAATTAAATCTCCTTCGGATTTTACAGCTGACTTCTGACCGATCTCTGACATACGGTCGACAAGCTTCCGGTCGACTCTGCCACCCGAATGAACTACGCAGTTTCTGATGGCCGAGAGGGCGCATATGTGACGCCACGGATCGTGCCAGTCCCATCGCTTGCGAGGCAGCGAGATACCGCTGTGTCGAGTCAACTTCTCAAGCCAGGCCGTAATCGGCTCCTGCAGCTCACTCTCAGCTTGACGGCTCGCTATCCTCTTTATTATCGATCTGCGATCAGATAGGTTGACTATTTCGTTCAAAGATATCGATGGATTTCCCGAGATCGCCTTCGGCCGTCTGAAGTAGAGAGTTTCTAGAAGTGTGCCCGCGAAGGTCTCAAACGAGGAGTATATGGATACGATGGCAGCCGAAAGCATATAAGCTTGACTCTTCGGTCGCGTAGTCCCAACCGTTACTGTCTGGGTAATCAAAAGAGCGGCCCGCGCTGCATCGCTCTTTGAAAACTGAATCACTCTCGACTTTTTCTTTGAGATTCCACTCTCCGGCTTTTCGGCAACCTCTCGAAGTGCTGACACGATTTCTTCCAAGTAGCCATCCAGTTCATCGTTTTGCTCCGCGTCGAGATATTTCCTGACCTCGGAATGGAATTTGTAATCTTGTCGATCGCTGGCGAATAGTGGTGAGTTCACCCATTCCAGGGATAGCTCAATCGTATAGACAAATCGCATATACGTTTCCCAGATCTCCTGGATGAGTTCTCTATTATCGTGCACGCAGCGATTGTACGAAAACTAGGGCAGTTTCGATACTCATTTTGCCCTGCTAGTGGGTGCTTCCAAAGTGATAACATCTGTGGCCGGATACGGACGAGTCCGCCGCCAGGCGATTCACAAGGTGATCACGAACGGGTGGACCCGTCCGCTCTTGAGGTGTGAGGGCACGGGATCACAATGCAGGCCGCCGCAGTCCAGGCCCAAGCGGCTGAAGGTTGCTCCTACCTGTGAGGTAGGGAGGTTCCGGGCCTATCATCGGTCGAAACGGTCGTAGTTCACCTTAGAGACTGCCACACCGAGTGCGACGGCTGAGCCGACGGCGAGCGCGACGCGGCCAGCCGCCAACCACCTTGTCCGACGGCGGGAACTGGACAGGTCAGGGGCGATGGGTGTCTGCTGTGGAGCGCGGAGGTCAGCCCAGGTGATCGGTGCGGGACCGGACGCCACGGCTCGTTGGTACTCCTCCTCGACGATTCGTTTGAATTCGCGTGTCCGGCGGTTATAGCCCGACTTGTTTTGCCCCCAAAGCGCCGACGTTTTCGCCCAGTAGTCTCGTCCGATCTCGCTACGAAATACAGCATGGAGCAAGTCTGTCCGGAGACTCTGCTCACCGATGACGCCAGACTCATACCCCATTAGGCCGTACCGCATCCACGAAGCGGTGTAATAGAATTGACGTCCCTGATCTCCATGCGGATCAAAGCGTTCGCCGATGCACGGCGCGAAGGTCTTCGGCTCGTCCATCGCGATGCGGGTCAAATCCAGGTGGTAGCGGCGAACCGTCTCGAATCGGCCCGCCTTGAACTGTCGGGCCTGGATGAACAAGGAAGCCGAAACCCCGCATAGCGCGAGTGCTGACACGATCGCTGATGTTGCACCGTAGGTTTGGCTGACTTCGCGTAGCCGTGCCCAGTTCACGCTGTTCTCTGTCGGCAGCAGCAGAAGCAAGAACGGAGACAAGAGGACGGCAGCCATGCTGGCGACGATGACCGCACCCAAGACGACACGTCGAGTGACACGGTGACTGAACCAACCGATAGCCCGGTCCAGCCGGACTTGACGTGAACTGGTGCTCATTCGAATGCCCCCCCTCGAACACCGACGTGCAGTTGCTATGGCATGTCGAATCCTCAGGCTATCGCATGATTCTGACGTGCGCCGACGAACATGCAGCGGGACGGGGTGTCATCGTCGGCTGCTCGAACTTCGAACGGGACCAAGGCCGGTGACCGGGCACACTGCCAGCGCTCCAAGGGATGCACTATTGCGCCCTGCTGGTCAGCGGGGTTGCTGGACTCTGCCGGGATAACGCCGGGATAAGGCCGGGACTGTGCCGGGACCTACTAGGTCCCGGCACAGTCCCGACAACAACGAGCGAAACCCAGCTGCGCTGGGGTGTTTGGCGCTGCCCCTCCCCGCTCGGCTTCCCAACTCTCTCCGGCTTCGCTGATCGAAGAGAGTTGGGAAGCCGAGCGGGGAGGGTCATCACCAAACAAGAGGGGAAGGAAGGATGAGAGGGGATGAGAGAGAGAAGACCACAAGAGGGGACCACAAAGGGGAGGGCTGGCTTGGCAGGGTGCTTGCGCTGAGGAGCGCCCGTTGCGTTCACGACGTACTCGGCATAGTGGTCAAGTCAGGTGGGCGGCTGCGGTCGCGTACGCGACTGATCGGGTGGTTGATCTAGGCAACGCAGCGCGGTCGAGCACGCCGTACGGAGCGTGCCAGTCCGCCGAGGCGGTGCGGTGCCGTCCGCGTTCAGGGACCACAAAGAAGGGTGTCGGCGGTGCGGTGACCGACGACCGCGCGAATACAGGGGGGCATTGCCGCGGTCGTCCAGCGACCAGCTTGGAGAATGCGGGCTGCCTGGTTTCGCCGCGAGAACGGCGGATACCGTAGCCGTATGACCGACGAGCTAGTCGCATGGGCTGAGCGGATCGCACGCGCGAATCTTCGCGACCTGCCGCAGCGGCTACGTCACGTCGAAGGCGTCGTACGCCGCGCTGAGCTTGTCTGCGACGTCGTCGACGACCCTCAAATGTTGCTCGCGGCGGCCTGGCTGCACGATGTCGGCTATTGCCCAGCACTCGCACGGACGGGATTCCACCCGGTTGATGGTGCCGACTATCTCGAGACCCAGGACGCGCCGGCCCGGCTCTGCGCCCTGGTGGCGAATCACTCCTGCGCGCGCGTGGAGGCGCAACGTCGACAACTCACCATCCGGTGGCCGGACGAGCGCACCCTGCTTCGAGATGCACTGTGGTGGGCTGACATGACCACAACGCCGACAGGAGACCCGACGGACATTCGGACCCGAATTGCAGAGGTCCAACAGCGCTATGGGCCTGACCACGTCGTTTCGGCATCGGTGGCCGAGGCGGCGCCTCAGCTGCTCGACGCAGCGGCAAGGACTGAAGCCGCCGCAAACGTACCGCTCAGGTGAAGTATGGATCGGTGCTCGGCTCGAGGCCGCGATCGATGCGCAGCTGGATCGAGGGGTGGACATCGAGGGCCGGTATTGCGTCGGGCTCGACCCATTCGACGCGTTTCGATTCCGAACTGGTGCGGAGCTCGCCGCCGATTGGTTCGGCGCGGAAGCAGATTGAGAACTCCTGGCGGACCTCACCGTCGTCGTAGGCGATGACGTGATCGGGGTTCGAGAATATCCCCACGAGAGTCGTCACCCGAATGTCGATCCCTGTCTCCTCTTTGACCTCACGCACCACGGCGTCGGTCACTGTCTCGCCTGCTTCCAGTCCCCCGCCCGGGATGGAGTACAGGTTATTGTCCGTGCGGTGAATCATCAGGATTCGACCGCGCGCGTCAAGGACGACGGCGCTCACGGCGACTTTGATGCTGTTGGCACTCGGAGCTGTCGGATCGTTCAGATAGTCAGTTCGCCCCATGATCACCACCTTTCGCCGCTGCTTTCGACCATACGTGCTCGAAACTCGTCATATACGTCTCGAAGAGGTCGCCTGCTGGCAGCTGGCGAAGGTGAAGTGCCGGCGCATGCGCGCCGGGCATTCCGTACACGTGTGCGTTGACGATCATCTCGTCGTCGAACCGGAAGATCGAGTTATACAGAGTCGTGTCGTGGTAACGCAGGTCCACGCCGTCGAGGCTCGCGAGCGGCTCTACGAGCGCCAGCGCGTTGTTGATACGCGAGGACACGGTGCCCGCGGCGAGCCGTTCCTCGGCGCTACGTTTGTCGGCTTCCGGCGCCTCCGGACGACCGAACAGCAATCGAACCTTGAGCCCTTCTCGCGTCTTCATGCGTACGGTTCGAGCGAACTCAGGTTCCTCCGCGAGGAATAGACCCGCGAGCACAAGGATGTCGAGTCGCTCGGTGGCGGACGCCAAGAGCCGACGCCACAGCTCTGACGGAATGACGCTTCGGTGCGGATAGACCTTGAGCACCTCTGATTCCGCGACCTCGACCTTGCGGTCCGGGGCAAGGGCATCCGGCCACAGGTAGTTCTCCGTCTCGCGGACCATGGCCGCGAGTGCATGGCGATGGCGCGGATAGGGCGTGCGGCCCTGGGTGATCCACCGCTCGACCGTTTTCGGCTCTACGCCAACGGTTTCGGCTACCTGCGGGATATCGAGACCGTTGCGGAGCAGTGCGTCGCGAAGGCGTTCGTTCGCCATGTCTTCCTCCAGGGACGACTAGGGACGACTTCAAAGTTACAGCAGACGTCTGTCGAAGTCCACCTATGCGGTGCTCGTGCAGCCGGATTTCTCGAAAAGTGGGCAATTGCAAGGAATTTCCCACATTCGAAGGGAGGCGAGACCCATGGAGAAGGCCACAGCGGAGGCGCGGAACCTCATCAGCCTGAAGACCGCGGCTGCGTTGGTCGACGTGGACGCGAAGACGATCCGGAACTGGATCGCCGCAGGCGACATCGCGGCGTACCGCGTGAACGGCAGGCTGCTCCGCGTCGAGCGGGACGAGCTGTTGTCGCTGATCCAGCCGGCGAGTGTTTTTGAAGGCGGTGCGGCGTGAGCATCCCGGTCAAAAGGACGTTGCGGGCACGGACGTCGGACCAGGTCAAAACCCGCGACGCGATGCAGAGCAAGTTCGACCGCTTGGTCGACCCCGACGGGCTGCTGAGCCCGGAGGAGCGCGCATACCGCGCGGCGCATGCGCGTCGAGCGCACAACGCGCGTCGTCTGCGCGGTCGAAACGGGCGCAAGGTCGGTGACCAGTGATGCGGCCCCGGACGTTCTTCCTGGCCGTGGCAGCGGTGGCAGTCGGCTACCTCGTGTTGGCCGCGCCGGAGCTGATCGGGTTCACGGTGATGCTGTTCGGCGCGGTGGCGCTGTGGCGGTCCTCGCGGCGGTGGGGGGTGCGGCGATGAACGCGCCCGAACCGTTCTACGACCCGGCTGAGTTGGCCGACGAGTTGGCCGACATCATCTGTGCCCAGGAGTTGTTGCGGCAGCGGACGATCGCGTTGCAGGCCCGCTACCAGGCGTTGCAGTCGCACGCCGACGAGGGCCGCTACGACAAGCCCGGAAAGCACGAGTACTCGTCGCCGGAGGAGTTCGGCAGCGTCAACGTCAACTCGACAGCGAACCGCCTCGGGTACGTGCACGAGACGTACATGGACGCTCCTTTGTCATTTCTGCGCGCGGCGCGGGAGTCGGCGGTAAAGGTGCGCGAGTACCCGCGCCCGGAGCCCGAGCCGGTTGAGCGGGATCGCCCGGACCGGAGGCGGTCGCGATGATGCGGCGGGAGCAGTTGCCGGAACGTCTTCCGGCGGGGTACGCGGTGACGCGAGGGGACCGCCACGTCGGTCATCACACGCTGGATTCGCTTGCAGGGCCGGAGTTCACGTCGCCGTGGTCGGTGTACGCGCCGTTGAAGGCGTTGCCGTTGACCGCGCAGGCCGCGGTGCTGGGGCTCCTGTTGGCAGTCTCGATGGTGGGGTGCTCGATCGCGTGGGTCGACTACCAGGACTACACGCCGTCGCAGAACGTGTGCCGGTCTGCGGATTCCGGTGTGCCCGCTGAACGTCCGGGTTCGTGCATTCCGCGCGAGCACCTGCCGCAGGAGGTGCGCTGATGGCTGACATGAGCGCCGAGCGGAGGAGCTGGGCGGAGTACAAGCGCCTGGCCACTGTCGAGGACCTGCTGTCGGACATCAACGACTCGGCGTGGGCGTCGATGGAACGCAAGGACTTCGCGGGTGCGTACACCGAGCTGGCGAAACTCGACGCCATCAAGGCCGCGCAGGAGCAGGTGCGTGCGGAAGCCAGCGCCGCTCTCGCGCAGTTTCGTGCCGATCTGGACGAACGGCGGCGGATCGAGCGATCCCGATGAGCAGGTTTCTGGACCCGGAAGGCAAGAAGTTCGGCTTGCCGACGTGGCCGTGGCGGATGGCGCCGCAGCATTTGCGGACCCGTCGTCAGTTGGCGAGTGAGGGTCTGCGGCCAGGCGGTGAGTACGAGGGCCAGGTTCGTGGGCCGGCGCGTCGAGGTCCGTTGCAGGCGTACCTGTACGACGCCGAGACCGCGGTGCCGAAGCGCGAGTCTTCGGCGGCCCAGTTGGAGGCGCTGCGGATCGCGCGCTGGACGCGGTCGGCGGATGCGACCGAGCGCCGCGGGATCGACGCGACCGATATGCGCGAGCTGATCGAGCAGGCCCGCCGCGATCTGGCAGTCCGCCGCGTCGAGCGCGGCCAGCCGAGCGCGGGTCGAGGCCAGGGAAGGGAGCGAAGCAGGTGAACCACAACACGAAGGCCCGCTACGCCGAGCTGGAGTTGCAGCACCGGCCGCAGCTGGTGGACGGGCTGCGCCGTACGGGGATGTCCTACCGGGAGATCGCTCGCACGCTGGAGATCTCGGCGCGCAAGGTCGAAGCCGTTCTCGGTGAGGCCGCCGCGCTGCGCGCCAGCGGGCACAGCCACGCGGAGATCGGCCAGATCGTCGGCCTTCCCCGCACCACCGTGCAGGACATGCTGCGCGAGCCGAAACGGGCGTCGCTGACCGGGCGCAAGACCGCGGCGGTGGCGGCGCTGGTGGAGATGCACGGGATGCAGATCGACGTGCTCGCCCACTTCCTCGACACCGGCCGCAACCACACTTACGTGCTGGTCGCCGAGCTGGAAAGGGCCAAGCTCGTGCGGCCGTTGCAGCAGGTGCAGCCGGGCGCGAAATGGGTTGTGCCGACACGGGATACCGCAGCGCGGTATCTGGGGTGGCGGCCAAAGGATTGGACGCCGCCGCTGATGTACGCCAATCACTACCGGGCGGTCGCGCAGGCGCGGATCATGCTGGTCGGCTCGGACCCGGCCCGCTGGATCTCCGAGCGCCGGTTGCGCCACGACGCCGAGCAGGCAGTCCGGGACGGCGTGGTCAGCACCGGACGCGCACCACTGGCCGGTCGCCCGCACGTGCACGACGGTCGGTTCCTGCGCCACACACGAGACGGCCGCCAGTGGTGGGCCGTCGAGGTCGAACTCACCCGCAAGACCCGCGAGGCCATGGATCTCGCGCTGCGCGGTGCGATCCGCGCGGCGCGCGACGCCGAGCCCGACCCGTGCCTGGGCGTGCTCTACCTCTGCCGATCTGCCGCGGTGATCGACGGCGTCCACGCCGCAGCCGATCGGCTTCCGGCCGAATTCGTCTCGCTGGACATGGATTTGGTGGTCCAGGACTTCGACGACCAATGGACGGAATTCCTGGCCGGACTCAACGCGAAGAAAGCCGCCCAGACCGCACGTCGCGGGCTGCACGTCACCAGGAAAGCATCATGAGCTGCACTCCCATCCTCACCCCAACCGACTGCGGTCCCACCGCCACACCGCAACCCGCGTCGCCCGCGATCACGATCTCGCCGGAACCGCCGCCCGGCTTCCCGGAGCTGCCCGCCCCGCCGCCGGTCACCGAATGGAAGCTGCCGGACGCCTCCGGGCTGGTCGACGCCGCGGGAACGTCCGCGGTGATCGCGGTCGCGACCATCGCGATCCTAATCATGACCGTCGCGGTCGCTGCCGCGTGGCCGCTCGATCCAGGCCGATTGCGGAACTTCGCACTCGCCGCGTTGGCGCTTCCGGCGTGCTCGGTGGCCGCAGGCGGTTCGTGGACCACTCCGCTGTCGCTGCTGTGGTCCGGGGCCGAAACCCTCATTGAGGGCGATTGGTCTGGGCTTGCGCCGATGCTGGCGGTCACCTTGCCCGCGGGCATGCTACTGGCGACCTGCTGGTGGGCGAACTTCCTGATCAAGAACGCCTCAGTGGGTCAGAAGTCGCTCGCCCGCACCGAGCGGGTGAAAGCGGCCATGGCTCAGCGCCGTGCCCGTGCGGCAGCGCGCACCGCGAAGGCCGGCGCCCCTTACGCCGAAGGCGATTCCATCGTTCTCGGTGTGCTCGCCGAGCACGTCTGCGCCGCGCCGCTGGGCATGTGGCGCTCCCTGATCGCCCGGCACATGCAGTGGCTGACGGTTCCGCATTCCGATGTTCGTCGGCACCGCGCGATCGTCGCCACCACCGGCGCGGGCAAGACCACGCTGTTGGAGCGTGACGCGCTGGCGGTGCTGAGCAGCGAGTGGCGGGCCTGGCACCGCTGGCGCGACGTGCCCGGCATGCGCGCCAAGTACCCGCGCCCGCAGCTGGTGCTGATCTCCTGCAAGGGCGGTAAAGACGACCTGGCCCTGGGTGAGACGATCCGCGACGACGCGCTCGCGCTGGGCATCGACCGGGACCGGATCGGCATGGTCGTGCCCGGCGGGGACCGACTCAACGTGTGGGACATGCCCGCCCGCGACCTGCGCGCGGTCCTGACCGACCTGATGGTCGCCGGGGAAGCAAGCACCTCGGAGGGACAGCACTTCGACGAGATGCGCAAACGCATCGTCTCCCTCGTGGTCGACGCCCCGGCCGGGCCGCCTCGCAGCTCGGCGGAGTTCATGGCCCGGCTGACCGAGCAGACTTTGGTCGACGCCTGGGGTGGGGCGCCTGATGTGGTGCGGCAGGTCGCGGCCTTGCAGGCGGAGAAGGTGCCGCAGCTTGACGACGCGCTGATCAAGATGTCGAACCTGTTCGACCAGCTGCGAGACCACGACGGACAGATGGTGTTCGACGGCGGCCGCGACCTCGACGAGCTGGACGTGCTGTTCGTGACCGTGCCCGGCATGGACGCCGACGCCGGGCGTGCGCAGGTCGCCGCGATCATCCGCATGGTCATACAGCGTGCGGGCCGCACCGCCGCCGCGGACCGTCGGTCGGTGTCGCTCTACATCGACGAAGCCTCCGCCGTCGCGACCGCGCGAGGCTCGCTCGGATTGGAGCAGGTCGCCGAACGTGGACGCTCCCAAGGCGTTTCGGTCACCTTCGCCGCCCAATCCCCGGAAGGGCTGGCGCGAGATCAATGGTCGCTGAACCGGTTGCTGAAGGCGTGCGCCGGCGGGGTGATCCTCGGCTACTGCGAGAACGCCGGAGACCTGTGCAAGCACTTCGGGTCCATCCGCAGAGCGCTGCCATCCCGGCACCTGATCAAAGGCCAGCGCCACGGCGACGAAGGCCAGATCAGCTACGGCGAGGAATGGCTGGTCGACCCCGACCGCGTCCGCCAGCTCGCCACCGGCGAAGTCGTCTACGCCAAGGCCGGACACGCCTACTACGGGCGCGTCGTGCCCGTCGACCGCACCCAGCTGCGGCCGCTGCCCGGCACCCGACTTTCCCGCTCCAGCTCCGCCAACGCGCCGGTCACCACCGGTGAAACCGCCGCCGCCTGAACCACTCTCACGAAACGGAGATCTCCGATGCGTATCGCTCGCAACTTCGACAACGACCCCGACGACGACCCCAACGAGAAGGACCAGGTCGAGCAGGCCGTCGAACTGCTCATCGACGAGGCCGAGGACTTCCTCGCCGAACACGCCGCGGCCAGCCCCTACCACCCCGAAAGCGACACCGCCTCGGCCGCCGTGGCGGAGCCGCAGCCGCAGCGTCCGGCGCCGCGGTTGCGGCTGGTCAAGAACCCCGACCCGGCGGTGCCGGTCGAGGACGAGCACCTGCCGCCCGCCCTGCGACCGACCGTCACCGTGACCGCTCCTCCGCGCCGACGGGTGCCGCGCTGGGTGCGGACCACGTTGCCGGGGTCCCTGGTTGTGGTCCTGGCCGCCGCCGCGCTGGCGAACGGGCAGCCGGGCGTGGTGGCCGCACCGCTCGCGGCCTACGCCGCGGGATGGGTGGCGTTCCTGGCGTGGAACGCCGCCTACCGGCCCCCGCTGGCGCAGGTCGCCGCCTCCGCGATCTCGCTGCTCGCCCGCACGATCGCCGCCGTGATCGGCGGCACAGTCCGCACCGCTCGCGCGGTCGTCGGACGGATCGACACCGCCCGCCAGCGCAGCGAAACCACCCGCACCGCCCACTGAGAAAGGAACCGAAACCAACCCCCGAAACCTCCACCAGAAAGGAGCAGCCCCCGTGTCCACCCAAACCGGAATCGACTTGATCAACCGGACATTCCCCATCGACGGCCCGCACAGCGCCGACACCGCCATCGCCGCGGCCGCCGCGATCGCCGAACTGTGGCGCTACCTCGGACACGCCACCATCGACGGCCTCCGCGACCTGCTGGCCGACCCCGCCAACGCCTACACCATCGTCGGTCTGCTCAGCGACGCCGACCGCCGCGCCGACGACGTCCTGCACCGCCTCGCCCACTACGCCATCAGCATGGGCGACGCCTCCACCTACACCGACCACTTCGGCCACGACGACCCCGACGGCAGCCCCGACCAGATCCAGGCCGGAATGCACCAGGCCGCAACGGAACTGCGTACGGCCGCAAACGGCCACGACTGGAGCGCTCTCGGACTCGACCGCGCCGCGGGCTGGCTGTCCCACATCTACCGCAACACCACAACCAGTGACGAGGGCGCCGCCCTCGGAGAGGAGGACTGACTATGTCCGACCGCAGTGTCGAAGACGAGATTGCCGCTGAGGGACGCAAGTTCATGCACGCGATGCAGATCATGCTCGCCCAGCACGCCCACGCGGCGAACTGGCTAGAGCGGCGCCGGGCGCGCAAGCAGATCAAGCAGGCGTGGCGCAAGGAGCTGTATCGCCAGGACGTCGACCGCGCCCACCAGCTGACTTGGACGCAGTCGATGGTCGACCGTTACCGCGCCCACTCGCTGGCGGTCACCGAGCGGGCGAACGACCCGAGCGTCGACCACCTCCGCCGCGCCCGCGATTCCCGCGCGCTGGCCGAGCACGCCGACGAGCTGCGCGGTCGCGTCATCACCAACGGTCGGTTGACCTTGGTCGAGCGAGGTATCGCCCTCGACGGGATCGATGCCGCCACCACCTACCCCGCGTTCGAGCCCGGACGGCTGTTCCACCGCGCTGACCGCATCAAAGGTGTTGACGCGCTGCGGTATCGGGCCCAGGTCGCCCGCACCGCCCGCGAACTCGGCATCGACCGTGGCAGTGTGCGGGCACCGTACACCGATGTGACCCAGCGGCAGGTGGAGACCGGCAACCGCATCGACAAGGGCCGCCCGGACCGAGCCGAGCGTGACCGCCAGCCGCAGACCACCCGGCAGGCCAGCGAGGCGTCGTCGCCGAGTGCGGACCGGCTGGCCGAGTTGGAACGCAAGATCGCGGTGTTGCAGCGCGGCCTGGATGCGGTCACCGCCGACCGGGATGGGTTGCGCGGCAAGCTCGCCGAAGCCGCGGCCCGCGAAGAGCGGTTGAAGAACCGCAACCTCAAGCTCGCCGCCGAGATCGACCAGCGTCCCGCTCGCGGGACGACGCCGACACTGGACGAGCTGTCGAGGGTGGTCGCCGAACGCGACCGCTACAAGCGCCAGCGCGACCAAGCGGTCACCAAGCTGGCCGAACGCACCCCCGAGCAGGACCGCTACGGCAGTCCCGAACGACGGGCAGCCGCCAGCGCCGACGCCACCAAGAACGGCAGGCGGGAACGGGAGCCCCACGTCGGCGACCAGCCGCCTGACACCCCCAGCGCCGACCGGCCGCAGAGATCCGAGGGCGAGCCCACCCAGCCCTGGCCCCGCGAGGCTGTCGACCGCGCTGTCAACGGCACGGCACGAAACGGGCACGGCCGCAACGGAATCGAGAGGAGCCGATAACCCATGGAACGCGAGCACGAAGAGGCCATGCGCGCCGACTACACCGAGCACGACGCGCTCGGTCGGCAGATGTTCGCCGACGGCATCACCGATGCCGACATCGACCGCATCGACGCTCAGCGCGTCGAGATCGAGAAGCGGTGGCGCAACGGTCCGCACGCCGAGCACTGGGCGTATCTGTCCGACGCGCACGAGGACTGGCGGCAGGCGCCGAAGACGATGCAGCGGATGCTGGCCGACGCCGATCACAACGGCCCCGGCTACGGGCTGACCGACATCGAGCGGCGCAGCCAGGAGCAGGCCCGCGCCCTGACCGGTCACGACCGGCCCGCCCGGTCACCGATCGCGCGGGAGCGTTGACATGGACCCGCACACGCACCACCCATCCGGTCGCAGCTGGGAGACGATCATCACCGCGCTCGAGCGCGGCGGGTACGGTCCCGGCAAGGGCAACGGAGTCCCGGAGTCCTGGCAGCGGTACCTCTGCCCGGTGCACGAGGGCGACGGTCGCCCGCACACCCCGAGCCTGGGCGTGCGGTACGACCCGAAGCAGGCCAAGACCATCGTGCGCTGCTTCTCCCGTTGCGACGACGAGCAGGTCCTGACCCGGATCGGGTTGCGGGTGCGGGACATGTTCGACCGCCTGCCCGAACGCGCCAACCAGGGATTCGCCCGCCAGCACAGCGCCGGCGGGCGCCCCGCCCGCCCCGCTGGACGGGTACCTGGCCAGGTCGCCTCACCGGTCGAGCGGGCGATCCTGGGTGCCCGGTTCCCGATCCCCGCCCGTCGTGAACTGGGCGCGCAGACCGGCCGCCCGCAAACGGTGGACTCCTACATCTACCGCTGGCCCAACGGCCGCATCGAGGGCGCCGTCCACCGGGTGCACACCCCGCACGAGAACGGGCACGCCAAAAGCTTCTGGCAGGCCCGCTGGACCGGAACCGATTGGGAGAAGGGCGGTTTCGCCCCGCTGCCGTGGCGCCTGGCCGACATCCGCGAAGCCCTCGACACCGGCCGCGAAATCTATGTGGTCGAGGGGGAAAAGGACGTGCAGCGGGCGAACCAGGCCGGACTGATCGCGACCTGCAACGCCATGGGCGCCGGGAAATGGACCCCCGACCACGCCAAATGGTTGCGCGGCGCAGGCCGGGTGGTCGTGGTCGCCGACCGCGATCAGCCCGGCTACCGGCACGCCGACAAGGTCGCCGCCTCCCTGGCCGGTCGTGTCGGCGAGGTCCGCGTCGTCCAGGCCCGCGGTGGCAAGGACCTCGCCGACCACTTCGACGCCGGATACGACCTGGCCGACCTGGAACCGGTCCCATTCCTGGACCGCCACTACCGCCAGCTCACCCCACACCACCAGCAGGAGCGGTCCTTTCGCCGCCCCGACCGCACCCGAACCCGTTGAACCACAACACGAAGGAGACAGTCCAATGACCAGCACGCTCACCAACCGGTTCCGTCGCGCCGCCCGACCCCCGGCCGCGTTCGGCAAGAACACCCGGCCCGGCACCACCGTCACCGGCCACATCACCGCCATCGCCGAGGAGCCCAAGCTCAAGTTCGGCGGCGCCCCCGACGAGGTCGAGCTCGACGAGAACGGCCAGCCCGTAACCCAACTCGTCATCACCGTCCACACCCCGGCCGGGCCGCGGCTGCTGTTCGTGTCCTGGCGCATGGAACAGGCCATCGGCCAAGCCCTCGAAGCCGCCGGAGACGCCGAGTTCGAGACCGGCGCGACCCTGTCGGTCACTTTCACCGGACCCGACCCGGACTACCCGAAGGCCCGAGTGTTCACCGCCAGCTACACCCCCGCACACCACACCAACCGCGGCCAGTAGCGCCACCACCCACCCGACACGGCCGGGGACACCGCCACCAACAGGTGGTCCCCGGTCTCAGGGACACCCGATTCGACCGGCCCGATTGGAGAGGACCATCCGATGCCCGCGACACCCGCGTCGCCCACGACGACAGCAGGCGACAACTGTGCGACACATCCCGCTCGACCGGCGACACCGGACGACAGCGGGGCGACGGCGGTGTCGCCTCGCCGGTTCGACCCCGCCGAAATCACCGCCCTGCTGATGACGATCGTCATCGGCGCCGGAGCGTTCGCCTGGTCGTTCGCAGCGCTGTCCGATCTATCGGACATGGCCGGAATCACCCCGAAACTCGCCTGGATCGGCCCCGTGTTCGTCGACGGCGCGATCATCCAATCCACCGTCGCGCTGGTCTCGCTGCAACGCCGCCGCAAGACCGGCGTCACCGTCCCCACCACGACCACCGCGTTCTTCTGGACCCAACTGCTGTTCGCCGAACTAGTCTCCATCATCGGAAATGGCCTGCACGCAGCCGAATCCGGCGAGCGCATCCTGCCCGCCACCATCGCCGCCTGCGTCGCCGGCGCCGCGCCCGTCGCCGGACTCGCCGCCACCCACGGCCTGACCGCCCTGCTCGAAGTACCCCGCCACACCGAACCGACGCCGACGAAGCCGACCGAACCAGTCAACACCCTTCCGAAGACGAACGCCGATAGCTCGACGACACAGGGCGACGCCCAGGCGACGGGAAGCGACAGCGACGCGACAGCAGGCGACAGCCAAGCGACAGTCCCCGCCGACACGGCGACAGCAGGCGACAGCGCGGCACCGGTCGACCGCGACACCCGCATCCTCGCCCTCGCCGACGCCGGGCACTCGACCCGCGAAATCGGTGCCGCTGTCGGCCTGCACCACGCCACCGTCGCCAAGATCCTCGCCCGCCACCGCACCAACGACACCGACTCCAACGCTGACGCCGGACTGCGCCTCATCACCGGCAGCCACTGACCAACTTCGAGATAGCGAAGGACTAACCATGCTCACCATGACCGACCTGTTCTGCGGCGCTGGCGGTTCCAGCTCCGGCGCGATCCAGGTTCCCGGCGTTGTGGTCCGCCTCGCGGCCAACCACTGGCCGCTGGCCGTGGAAACCCACAACAGCAACCACCCGAGCACCGACCACGACTGCGCCGACTTGTCCCAGGTCGACCCCCGCCGTTACCCACACACCGATCTGCTGTGGGCCAGTCCGGAATGCACCAACCACTCCGTGGCCCGCGGCCGTCGCCGCAACATCGACGCCACCCCGGACCTGTTCGGCGACGTCCTGCCCAACGAAGCCGCCGAACGCTCCCGGGCGACCATGTGGGACGTCGTCCGTTTCACCGAACACCACCGCTACCGCGCCGTGCTCGTGGAGAACGTCGTCGACGCCGCCCGCTGGGTGCTGTTCCCCGCCTGGCTGACTGCGATGACCGCCCTCGGCTACGCCCACCGCATCGTCTACCTGAATTCGATGCACGCCCACGCCGCCGGCGACCCGGCCCCGCAGTCCCGCGACCGCATGTATGTGGTGTTCTGGCGGCACGGCGACCGCGCCCCCGACCTCGACCGATGGACCCGGCCCACCGCATGGTGCCCTACCTGCGATCGGACGGTGTCCGCGGTGCAGGCGTGGAAGAACCCCACCCTGCGGTGGGGCCGATACCGCGCTCAATACGTGTGGCGGTGCCCGTCGATCCGCTGCCGCAACACTGTGATCGAACCGGACTGGGTACCGGCGTCGGCGATTATCGACTGGAACCTGCGCGGGCAGCGGATCGGCGACCGGTCGAAACCACTGGCCGCCAAGACGATCGCTCGGATCGAGGCCGGGCTGGCGAAGTTCGCTGGCGTCGCGTGCCTTGTCCCGGCGGGCGGAACGTGGCGCACCGCAGGAGTTTCGGTCGACGAGCCTATTCCCACTCGCACCACGCGGGAGACCGATGCCCTCCTGGTGCCGGTCGAAGGCCGCGATGGCAAGACCGCTCAATCGGTCACCGCGCCCGTCCGGACGATGACCACGCGCTCCGAGACCGCCGTACTCGTGCCGTACTACGGCAAAGGCACACCCCGCACCGCCGCCGAGCCGCACGGCACCATGACCACCCGCGACCGATGGGCCATGGTCGTGCCCCTGCGCAACCACAACACCGCGAAATCGACCAGCGAGCCCCTCGACACCATCGCCGCTGCGGGCAATCACCACGGCCTCACCGTTCCCGCACCCCAGATCGAGGACTGCGAGTTCCGCATGCTCGAACCCTACGAGACCAAACAGGCCATGGCTTTCCACCGCGACTACCTCATGCTCGGCAACCGCCGCGAACAAGTCCGCCTCGCCGGAAACGCCGTCACTCCACCCGCCGCCCGCGACCTCGTCGCCGCCGTCGCCGAAGCCCTCGACCGCCAAATTGGCGTCGTCGCCTAACCACAACGAAAGGAGCAGACCCCCGATGCCTCGCTTGATGTCGGTCTCCTTGACCGAAGACCAGGTCCGGGCCAGGACTAAGACCGTCACCCGCCGAACCGGATGGACCATGCTCCGGCCCGGCGACCCTCTCACCCTGTGCCGCAAGGTCATGGGCCGTCGGCCCGGCGACCCTCTCGTCCGCATCGCCGCCGTCGAAGTCGTATCGACCCGCCGCGAACCGCTGTCCGCGATCACTACCGAAGACCTGGCCGCCGAAGGGTTTTCCAAGATGGACGCCGCGGAATTCATCGCATTCTTCTGCGCGACTCATCGCGGATGCCGGCCCGACACCATCGTCACGCGCATCGAATGGCGCTACGTGGATGAGGGCGCAAGCGGAAGAGAGGCGCTGCGATGAGCGACGAGCAGGTTCGTGAGCTGCGCGAAGCCGGGTGGTACACCACTGACGAAGTTGCCGCGGTGCTGCGGGTAGACGCGTCGAGTCTGCGCCGGTGGCGGACGGCGAGCCCGCCGCAGGGGCCGCCGTTCGTGCAGCTGTCCGACCGGGTGACCCGCTACTGCGGTGCCGACGTGATCGCCTACCTCCAGCGTCACCGCATCGATCCGACGGCAGCGTGATGAGCGCACCTATCAATCCCGTGCCGCTCGGTGTGGAAGTTCGCGGCTACGTCGAGCAACGAGGCAAAGCTGGTCGTTACCGGGCGCGAGTCCGGTGGACCGATCCCGCCACCAAGCGGCGAGAGTCGAAGTCCGAGTCGTTCGACTCCGAAGAAGAAGCCCGCGAGTGGCTCGATCGCATCGAGCGTGCCGCTGCCCGCGGCGTCGACCCGAAGACGGCGACGGCGACGCTGAAGGAGTACGGCGAAGCGCACTGGAACACCGCGATGCGTGGTGTCGAGCCCAAGACACTCGATCCGTACCGAGCGGGCTGGCGCCGCCGCATCGTGCCGACGCTGGGGCATCTGCCAGTCACGATGATCACCAACGGTTTGGCCGATCGGGCCGTCACCAGGTGGATCGAGGACGGACATGGCGTTTCCACGATCAAGAACACCTTGGCCGCGCTGGCGCGGGTGCTCGACCAGGCGGTGCGCGATGAGGTCATCTCCCGCAACGTCGTGAAAGTCGTCAAGTGGCAGAGCCAGTTCGACAGGTTCGAGGACGAGCTCGACGACCCGCGGGCGCTTGCTCTGCCGGACTGGGAAACGCTGCAACGCCTCTCGGCCGCATTGGTTGCCGCGTCGGCGGGTGAGTATCAGGGTTGGGGTGATGTGGTGGTGTTTGCCGCGTGCACGGCGACCCGCATCGGTGAGGTATCTGGTTGCCGCGTAGGCGATGTCGACACCGATGGCTGGGTGTGGAGGTTGCGGCGCCAGACAACGCCCGGCCCTGGCGGCTTGAAGGACAAGGGCACCAAAGGAAAGCGGGCGCGGACGATACCGCTCATCGAGGAAATCCGGCCGCTGATCCTGCGGCGATTGAACGCCGCCCGCCTTAGGTTGGACTTTGACCCTGCCCGACGAGATGCCACCGACGAGGAACGGAGGTCGGAGTGGCGGGCCGCGCGGTTGTTCGTCGGACCGCGCGGCGGGCGGATCGCGACCGGCGTGCTGCGGGACGCGACGCACTGGGATGAGGTCGTGACCGAGTTGGGTTACGAGCACCTGCGGCGACACGACCTCCGGCACACCGGACTGACCTGGTTCGCCGACTCCGGGGTGCCGCTGCACCGGTTGCAGCGCATCGCCGGCCACGTCGATCCGCGCATCACCCAGCGCTATCTCCACCCGGACATGGATGCGCTCCGTGAGGACGGCGAGAGGCTCTCCCAGCACCTCAGCGGGGCGGATGGCCCCAAATTGGCCCCAAGTCTCCGGGCGATCCGATAAGCAGAAAACCCCTTCCGACCAGGTCGGAGGGGTTTTCTGTGTGTCGGGCTGACAGGATTTGAACCTGCGACCACTTGACCCCCAGTCAAGTGCGCTACCAAACTGCGCCACAGCCCGTGGTGCGCCCGTTTGGGGCGCTTGAAGAGATTACAACAGTGTGTGTCGTGAGAGCTAATCGCCTGGTCAGATCGGGTGGGCGCCGTGCGGAACCGCGACAGCCGGTTGCCGTACTCGGTCGGCGTCGCCACGTCGGGATGCAGGTTCCGCTGCATGATCCGCGGATCGGTGTACCCCGCGATCCGTGGAGTCGATGCAGCGGGACACCGGCGTCGGCGAAACCACGTCAGCTCGGTATGCCTCACGTCTTGTCGGCACGGGGCGCTCGAATCCCAATTTCGTGACGACCTCGTCTCAACGAGTCGTCTTCCGCAGCACACCGGTCGCGATCCGGCCATCGCGCGGAACGACGAACAGCCGTTCACGCATGAGCGTGGCCCACCGCATCTCTCCTCCCTCCCTCCGCGCAATGCGGGTTCCCTTCGACCCGTGGTCATCGACTGCGGTGACGATCAACTCCTTGCCGTGGAACCGGACCCGAACCCTCATATCGACCAGGGTATGGGTAACCGAATACCGCACTCCCTCAACCGAAACCGTGCATCCCAATGCACTCGCCGTGTCGTTCCGAACGCGACGGTGAACGGATTTTCCGGCAGCGGACGCGATCGGGTCCGTTCCTCGGCCAGCGCTTCGATCGGGCGGCGACGGGGTCTCGCGATGCTCGCGGTCGTTGACCTCGTCGCAGAACGTCCGGCAAGCGGTCTCGAGTTCACCGAAGGTGCGGTAGGCGCCGAGCAGGTTTGTCTCGGTCGGCACCAGATCGGCTTTGGCGACGCGCATGCTCGCTTCTGATCCGCCCTTGCGTTTGTGGGTCCGCGGGCGTGCGGGTGCGGATCGTCATCCCGCAATATCACGCGACTTCGACCATTTCGGGATGCCGGACCGCGATCGTCGCGACATGGTCGACCGAGGCGGTCTTCTCGTTGTCGGTCAACGCATAGGCCGGGACGCCGCCGATGCGGCGCAGCGTGGTATCCAAACAGGCCACCACCGTCGGCGACGTCTTGTCCATCACCGGGATCACGACCTGGGACCGCGACCACGCCAGCCAGGCGCACCACAACTGCGTTTGGCGGCCCCCGACGACCGGGCCGCGTCACCGGTCCCACTGCAACCACGGCCCCGGCTCAGCGATCCAGGGCCGAAAAAACCCTGCGCTGCCCGGCTTCAGCCGCTTCTTCACCTCCGCGACCATCCGGCGAGTGTTGCGTTCCCCGTCTTTGAACCCCATCGTGGTAATCCGCCGGTGCACCGCATCCGCGCGGTTTCGGCCGTTGGAGCGGACCACCAACTCCTGGATCTTCGCCAGACATTCATCGATCGGGCGAGCGCGATGCTCGCGCGCGACCGGACTTTGCGCACCAGAGCTGGCGCCGGATGCCGAGATTCCGCGCCCATAACTCGTAGGCCCGAATCTCGGTGTGCCGTAGTGACTTCGGAGCAAAACCCGGTCCCCCCACAACTGCGGGGGTGGCCCGGTGTGGGGTGATCAGTTCTCGAACAGTGTCGAGCCCCAGTAGTCGGCGGGGCCGAGTCCTGGTGGGACGGCGAAGACGGCGGAACCGACGTGTTTGATGTATTCGTTGAGGGCGTCGTTGCGTGCGAGGTTGTTTTGCATGGGCACGAATTGGGTTTGTGGGTTGCGGCAGTAGGCGATGAAGAACAGTCCCGCGTCGAGGTGGCCGAAGCCGTCGGAGCCGTCGGTGAAGTTGTAACCGCGGCGCAGGATTTGGATGCCACCGAGTTCTTCGGCCGAGGCCAACCGCACATGGGCGTCGGTATCGACCAGCGGACCGGACGGGCCTGCGGACTGCAGATCGAGTTCGTCGAACTCGTCCTTGCCGCCCAACGGGGCGCCGGTGCCTTTGGTACGGCCGATCACTCGTTCCTGCTCGTGCAAGCTGGTGCGGTCCCACGGCTCGATCAGCATTCGAATCCTGCGGGTTACCAGGTACGAGCCGCCCGCCATCCACGCCTGATCGTCGCCTCGATCGACCCAGACGAACTTGTTGACGGTGTCGTGGTCTTCGGCCTTGATGTTGCGGGTTCCGTCTTTGAATCCCAGCAGGTTTCGCGGAGTAGCCTGGCTGGCCGAGGTCGAGGACGTGCGACCGAACCCCAGCTGGGACCAGCGCACCGACACCGCGCCGAAACCGGCGCGCGCCAGGTTGCGGATGGCGTGCACGGCGACCTGCGGGTCGTCCGCGCACGCCTGGATCGCGATATCCCCGCCGCTGCGGGCCGGGTCCAGTGCATCGCCGGTGAATTTCGGGAGATCGACGAGCGCGCCGGGTTTGCGGGACGCGATACCGAACCGGTCGCCGCCGTCGGCGGTGGTGAACAGCGACGGGCCGAATCCGATCGTCAACGTGAGCCGCGCGGGCGCCAGATCCAGCGCTTCACCGGTATCGCTGGGTGGGACGAAGGCGCCCGCGCCGATGGCTCCGTCCGGGGTCGCCTCATGGCCCGCGGTCATCCGTTCGGCCATGACTGTCCAGGTTTTGAGCAGATCGACCAGTTCGGTACGTGAGCGGGTGTGCACGTCGAACGCCGCGAAATGCAGCCGATCCTGGACGGGAGTGACGATGCCCGCCTGGTTGGCGGCGCGGAACGGCACGGTGCCGGATGCGGTAGCCGCCGCGGCCGGGCTCGACATCCGCCCGGCAAGCACACCGGCCCCGGCCGCCGCGACACCGACACCTGCCGCTGACCCGAGCAGCCCACGCCGCGAGATGCCGTCGCGAGTTCGGTTCTTCCTATCGTGCGACAACGCCCTGCACCTGACTCACTACCGCCGACAAGGCGTCGATGTGACGGGCGAGCGCGGCGCGCCCGTCGGCGTTGACGGTGTCGTAGCTGACGTGCCCGTCGCCTTGCCGATATTTGGCCAGTTCGCTGTCCAGTTCAGCGAAGCGCCGGTCGATTTGGGCGCCCAGCTCCGGATTGCGCTCGTCGATGATCGGGCGCAGGCTCGCGATCGCGGCCTGGGAACCGTCGATGTTGGCCTGGAAGTCCCACAGATCGGTATGGGAGAAGGTGTCTTCCTCGCCGGTGATCTTGGTACGCGCGATCTCGTCGAGCAGGGTTTGAGCGCCACCGGCCATCTGGACCGGATCGACCACATAGTCCGCGGCACTGATCCCGGTCACCAACTCGCCCACATCTGCGAGCAACTGGTCGGCGATCTGATCGGTGTCGGGCTGGCGTCCTTGGGCCCAGAGGTCCTTTTCCAGGCGATGGAATCCGGTCCACTTGTCGCCGGCGGCGACATCGGCTTCCCGCAGATCCAGACGCGGATCCAGATCGTTGGGGAAACTCTCGGCCACCGGTTCGATGCGTTCGTAGTAGGTGCGGGTCACCGGATACTGCTTCTTCGCCGTTTCGATATCACCGGCTTTGATCGCTGACACGAACGATTTCGTGGTTTCCTGCAACGCGGTCACCTGACTGATCAGGAAGCGCCTGTAGCCCTCGGTCGCCTCGGCGAGCTTGCCCGAGTCGTCACGTTGCTGGGCTTGGCCCGTAACAGTGAACTCGTGGCGGATCCCGTCACCGACCATGCCGGGTTTACATGCGGTCTGGTACTTGCCAGGGTCGGGCACCGACACGATCAACTGGCGGGTCAGGCCCGGGCCGATGTTCTCGATCTCGCCGATGACGCGCTCACCGGCGCCGTAGACGTAGAACTCGGTGACCTTGGCGCCGTTGTTGGTGATGCGGAAGGTGACCGTGCCGGTCTCGGCCGAATCCTTGGCGACCACACAGGTGGAGTCGTCGGTCGTGACGGCGATATCGTTGCCGGAGGCGTTGTCGGACTTGCTGGTACACGAGGCGAGCAATCCGGGAATCGTCAGTACGGCCGCAACCGAGACGAGAGTGGAACGCACGGAGAATCGGCCTTTCGTTAGTGCGGCGCGGCCGCGGTGTCAGTCGAGAGTTGACGGTCATCGCCGGTCGGCTTCCCTGCTCGCACCGGGCGCACGAACAGTCCGAGCACCACCGCCACGTAGCCCGCCCATGCGGCTACTTGCAGTACGGTCGGATCAGCACGGAAGTTGAAAATGCCTTGGGCGACGGTGCCATACCAGCTCGACATCGAGAACCACGACGAGATGTCGAATGCGCGGTCGGTCAGTCCCGGCAACCAATCCGCCGTCTGCAATGCCCGGATGCCGTAGGCGAGGATTCCGGCGGCGACCACGATCAACAGGGCGCCGGTGTATTTGAAGAAGATCGCGAAGTTGATCCGCACCGCGCCGAAGTACATCGCCACCGTCAGCAGTGCGGCCACCACGATGCCCAGCAGCAGCCCGGTCAGTGGCCACTGGCTACCAGAGGTGTTCTCCGCGTAGCCGACCATCAGCAATGCGGTCTCCACACCCTCACGTCCGACCGCGAGGAACGCCAGAGACGCCACCGCCGTCGGGCCGACCACCAACGCCTGTGACATGCCGGCCTTCAGTTCCCCGGAGATCGAGCGCGACGCGGTCCGCATCCACAGCACCATCCAGGTGACGATCACCACCGCGGCCAGCGACGCGATGCCCGCGATCAGCTCGGCGGCGACACCGGTCACCGTCGAGGTGCCATAGCGGATACCGACGAAGATCGCGGCGACCATCGTGATCGCGGCACCGACACCCGCGGCAACCCATTTCAGCGAGTCGCGGCGCTGGGATTTCACCAGGAATGCCACCAGGATCATCACGACGATGCCGGTTTCGAGGCCCTCACGCACCCCGATCAAGCCGCTACCTAACAATTGGGCGGCCACGGACGGAGCGTCGGAATTGACCAGCGATTCCCTCACAAACACTCCCAAGCCGATACGCCTAGCCTAACCATCATTCGGTAAGGCAAACCTAGTTTGACACAGGGGTGATCATCCTTGGAAGTCGGAGGCCCTAACTGTCCGCCGGCTCACTGCGCGCCGGGCTCTTCAAGCGATCACCGCGTGTCAGATCGTGAGCCGAAGCCGAGGAGACGGTCCACAGTGTCGCGGTAGTGGTGGGCGTCGTCGCTCCCGTGGCGCTGCCGGGCCTCCGCGAAACAATAAGTGACGCGCCTCGTAGGCGGCGAAGGCGACGGCCAACTGATGGCGGCGCGACGGCCCGGCCAAGCGGCGGAAGTCGGTGAGGCCCTCGCGTTCTTCTTCGGCCATGTGATCGTTGTTGGCCGAGTTCGCTACGCCGACGGCGGCGTACCAGTCATCGGTGACAGGCGCGGCGTAGTCGGTGCGTTGGGTGTCGGCACCGACTCCGTGGTGCCCGCCCCACCGCCTGCCTTAGACTCCAGAACCGGTCGCTCGAGGTCGTCGAGGGCACCGCGCAACCCGCGAGCGAACACCTCCACATCCGGGCAGCTGTCCTGGTCAGCGGCGGCAGTGAAGTTGAGCTGGCCGGCGTACGACAGGGCCGCGACGACGAGTGTCAGGTTGCCCATGGGCGGCAGTAGGGGGAACACCTCCAGCAGCGGCGCGCCGGCGAGATGCAGCCGCATCGGCGGACCCGGGAGGTTGCTCACGACCAGGTTCACCGACCGCTGCCGCGGGAACAGCCGGTACCAGATGCGCTGACAGGCAACGAATCTGAAGATCCCGCTGCCCGCTTCGGGGCGAGCCTCGTCCTTCCGTGCCCTTGTCTCTGCGGCGATCGACGTGAGCCGGCGCACCGGGTCCGGCTCACCGACCGGCAGCGGCACCATCATCCACCCGGGCGTGTTGCCTTGCGCTTCCCCTGGCCGGGCTTCGTGGTGGGAAATGGTCACCATCGCGCGCTGAACGAGCCCTCCGACATCCTCGCCGCGGCTTGCCAGCAGCTGGCGCAGGCCGCCGGCGACCGCGGCCAGCACCACGTCGTTGACCGTGGCGTGATGGAGATGGGCGACGTACTTGACGGGGTCGAGGCGGCCGCGGACGATGGTCAGTCGGCGCTCGGACCCTACGGGGTGGTTGAGACTGGTTCGTGGAGCAGGCTTTTCGGTGAGCACCTCCCGCCAGGCCGGCAACGTGCGGCGCGCCAGGCGCAATGTTCTGCTCGGATGGACAAGGCCCGACCACCCGAGCCCTAGTTCCTGTCGGCGACGTCGCAGGTTGTCGCGGAGCAGTTCACCGGTGGACGGGGTGGGTACAGGCGTCCACGGCGGTGCGCCCTCGACGCGCGCGTCGGCGGTCTGGTCGAGCAGCGCCCCGAAGGCGGCCATCGCGGCGGGGCCGTCGGCGAGGACGTGGTGCAGCTTCAAGAACGCGCCGACTCGCCGGTCCGGCAGGCCGGGCAGCAGCCACAGCTCCCACAGCGGCCGGGCGGGATCGAACGGTCGCCCGGCCAGCTGCTGGCATGCCTGCAGCAGCTGGTCCTCGTCGCCGGGCGCGGCAACCGCATGGACGTGGATGTGCTCAGCGAGGTCGAAGGAGGGCGCGTCGATCCACAGCGGCCAGCCCAGCCCGAGGCGAGGCCGGTACAGCAGCTGCCTGAAGCGAGGCACCAACCGCATTCTCGGCTCGAGGTGCCGCCGGACCGCGTCGAGTTGGACGCTGCCGTCCTCGTCGAGCAGGCTTGCGCCATCGAGGATGGCGAGCCCGCCGATGTCGGTGGACCAGCCGTAGTCTTCCCAGAGCAGCAGGAACAGGTCCGAAGCGGTCACCCGTTCCAGGAGACGGGTCGCGGCCATGACCTCACGTCCCTTCCTCGTGGCCTAGACAGCCGCCGCGGTTCCGAGGCCTTGGAGGAACGAGTAAACAGCGATTCCTCCGGCGTGCTTGTCCGCGAGTTCCCTGAGCTCCTGGGAGACCTCGCCGAAGGCCGTCATCCGGTGGTCGTAGGCGTACTTCTCGAAGAGGATCGCCCGCGCGTCCATGATGTGTGAATTGTGCTCGAACAGCCCTTCTCCGCTCCGGTACGTCTCGTGGACCTCGCACTCGGTTCCGTCCTCGCTGATGAACCAGTCGTAGCGAAGAGTCTGCGTGTCCTTCTCCCGGGTCAGCCGCATGAGCTCGGCCGCTTGTGCCTTGAACCCCTCCAGTTGACCTGGACGAACCCTCAGGTGTGCGTGCAGTTCCAGATGTCCCATGGCTCCTCCTTCTCCAAGACCTCGCTGTAGGGCAGCGCGCCCCCTCTCCGTTCTTGCGGCTCGGTCTCGATGTCCGGCTCATAGCCGGACCGCCTCTTTCTTCACATCGTCGTCTTCGAGACCGCCTGAGGGCAGGGCCGAAGGTCCGCCCCGCACCGGCCGACCGGCCTGACCGTCGGGGGCCGAATCGCGCCCCGTCGATCGGTACCGCGCCGAGCATCGACCTCAGGCACCACCACGAGCCGAGCGACCCGGATTCCCAGACGAACCATCAGCAGTGGGCTGCCGCCGCGCCGCCGACCACGACTCGAACGAGGCCCGGCCGCCCGAGTACGACACGGCCGATATCAGCCGAGCCGCCTCGGTGCCCCTGCGCCCTTCGAGGCACCCGCACTCAACGCGTTCACCGTCACCTTCGAAGGCCGAATCACCCGGCTGCTTCGATCGTCCGCTCGAGAAGCGCGCTGGCGTGCCGCGAGGCGACCACCCAGGTTCGCCGGAATCCCTTGGCGCACTGGCCGTTCCGGGCCGTGGGCGACCGGTTCGGGCGCGAGCTACTCGGACCCTCGATCGCGGAGACGACGGTTGGCGGCGTGAAGCGCGGCGTTGGCGTCTTCGAGGTCGAGGATGCGGCCGATCCCGGCGAGGTTGACGCCCTCGGCGACCAACGCGGTGATCCGGTGCAGCCGGGCCAGATCGTCGCCGCTGTAGCGGCGGGTGCCGCCGTCGCTGCGCTGGGGTGTGATCAACCCGTGCCGCTCGTATAGGCGCAGGGTTTGTACGCCGATGCCCGCCAAGTCGGCGGCCACCGAGATCGCATACACCGCGCGCCCTGGATCGGGCTGCGACGCGTGGTGTTGTGGACGAGCCATCCCGCTCCCTGGTACTGCTTCGAACTTCTTAGATTTTCTATGCTAACGCTTGCGGCTCACGGCCGCCGCGTGCTATAAGAAATCTACACCAGATGGCATAGATTCTGGATCCGACTATCGAGAAGACAGTTAGTTGGAGGTGACGATCATGCTCATGCGTACCGATCCGTTCCGCGATCTGGACCGACTGGCGCAGCAGGTGTTCGGCACGGCAGCCCATCCCGCGGCGATGCCCATGGACGCCTGGCGTGAAGGCGACAAGTTCGTCGTCGAGTTCGATCTACCGGGGATGGATCCCGATTCGCTGGACCTGGGTGTGGAGCGCAACGTGGTGACGGTGCGCGCCTCGCGTCCGGAACCTCAGGCGGACCGGGAAATGATCGCCTCGGAACGCGCACGCGGCGTGTTCAGCCGCCAGTTGTTCCTCGGTGAGACCCTCGATACCGATCAGATCAGCGCGGACTACACCGACGGTGTGCTGCGGTTGACGATCCCGGTCGAGGAGAAGGCCAAACCCCGCAGGATCGAGATCGCCCACGGCAACGGGCACAAGGCGATCAACGCCTGAACCGGACGGCCTGGACGCTTCCCACCGGAGGTAGGGCTATGACCGGCATCGATGCCCTCGGCGTCTACGACCGGCTCGACGGTCGGCTGCTGGTGCTCGACCCGGATGTCGAACCACTGTTCGCGGAGGTCGATGACATCCTGTCCGAAGCTCTTGCGCGCGAACCGGTTTCCGGTTGGCCGAAGCTCCGGACGCGAGCACTGCGTCCATCCGCCGACGGAGGCCGCGATCGGCCGACGCCGAGGCTGACAGGGCGAGTGCCGCCGAACGTGCGTGCGACCCAGCGCGGTCCTCCGCACCTCGGGCGGCACCGATCGGCTCCGCAACATCCACGAGATGAAAGCGAGGTGATGACACAGACGAAGACCCCCGGCAGATCCGCGGCGGCGAGGCCTGCGATGTTCCCCGACCGAGCGCAATCGGCCACTGCCCGCGGATCCGTCTTCTCGCAAGTCACGTACTCCTTCCCGGGGCGGGCCCTAGCGACCCTAGGGGCCCGCCCCCTTCATCCGACCCAGTGCACGACGTAGGAGGTGGACCATGACCACGTTCTTCGACCGCGACCAGGCGGATCACGCCGATCAGCGCGCCCTCGTCCACGACGCCGACCGCGACGTCGGACTCGACACCCGCGCGCTGCATCCGGTGGCCGAACGCGTCCGCGCTGCCTTCGACGCCGCCGACATCACCGACCGAATCGAGCAATCCTTCCGCACCCCGCTACCCGATGACGACGAATACCCCCTCGCCTACTGACATTCACCGCCACACCGGCGCCGATCCGATCGGCTGGCGGCACGGCACGGTCGCCTGGTTCAACTCCGAGAAAGGGTTCGGATTCCTCACCCCGGACGACCGCACCGCAGCGGTGTTCGTCGAATACTCGAGCATCGAAACCACCGGGTACAGAACCCTTTCCGCGGGCCAGCCCGTGGTGTTCACCACCGAACACACCCCGCGCGGGCCGGAAGCCGGACGGGTGCGCCCCTACACGCGCCCCCTGCCCGACCCAGGCAACAACCATCGCACCCGTTCGAGGACCACCGAAACCACAAAGCACCTATGGCACTACAGCACCTCCCCCAGCACACCCTCGCCGTGCTCACCGGCCTCGCCCTGCTCGCCGCCCTCGGCGCCCCGCCGATCACGCTGCTCGCGCTGATCATGACACTCGGTTGCGCCATCCTCGCCGCCGTACTGCGAGAACCGTGTCCAGCCAACCCACTGCGGGGACGCAATCAACCGGCCTCGACGCCGCCCACTCGAGGCGCGTCACTCGGCGCCTGATCGTCGGCGGTGCGCTTGCTCGCGGTCAGGGTTCAGGTGTGGCCTCGCCAGCCCTCACCGTGACGAGCGGCCGAAGACATCCCTCGTGTCACAGCCCCGCACGCCAGATCGACCGCCCCGCGTTCGTCCACGAAGAAGTCACGCGGGGCACGATCCTGGCCAACTCACCCGAGACCGCGGGGCGGCGGTTCGAGTTTGCCGTTGAGGCCGTTTCACCTAGTGGTCGTCTCCGGCGGGAGCCCGGATGCTCGACGAGATCCAGTCGCGCCCCTCATGGGTGTCTCGCCGGTGCGTCGCGTGGTCCGGCTCATGCCGAGGAACATCGCACCTAGGCCGAGCAGGACCGCGAGGGCGCCGGTGACGACGTTGTTCCAGATCGTCGATGTCGTGTCCACGTTCCCGCTGACGATCCAGGGGGCAAGTATCGTCCACAAGCCGATCAGTGGAGCAGCCCAGACGATGCCGTGGGTCCGGCCGAACACCGAGGCGAATCCGAGCGCCAGCATCGCGAGGGCGATACCGACGATGAGGTTGTTGCCGGTCAGGGTCGAAAGCCCGTTGAACCCGACCACCCACGGGGAGATCGCGAGATACAGGCCGGTCAGGAACAGCAGCCCGGTGACCGCTTGCGCGTCCGGCGCCTCGGAAGCCCGCTCGTACTTCTCCCGCAACTCCAAGATGTCGGGATGCCGGCTCATCATGGTTTCACTAGTCATGTTTCCCACCACTTTTCGGACATAGTGGCGAATGAAAGCTCTCTCGAGCCGGGGCGGCCTGCTGTCGAACCCGCACGTGACCGTCCTGATCGCCGCTCACTTATATCATATTGTGATAATATCACTCCATGATAGAAGGGTCGATGGATTCGCCTGCCCACCTCACCGACCAGGAATACTCGAGGCTGCTGACCTTGCGGACCGGGCTCCGTCAGCTGTTGCGGTCGAGCGAGCGCCGGGCGGCCGAAGCGGGAGTCACCGACGCTCAGCATCAGCTACTGCTGGCGGTCAGGGGGCATTCCGACCCCGACGGACCCAGCGTCGGGGAAATCGCCGGATATCTGTCCGCCCGGCACCACAGCGTGGTGCAACTGATCGATCGCACCGAGCAACTCGGCCTCGTCGTCCGCAGACGAGGAGAGGGCAAGGACCGCCGTATCGTCCGGCTCATGCTGACCGAGGCAGGCAGGCGAACGCTGGCCCTGCTCGGTGCCGCACATCTGGAAGAACTGCAGCGACTGACCCCGCTGCACAGCGTGCTGGACTCCCCCGCACCGGTGCCGCAGACCGGGTGAGCGTCTCGTTCGTCTGGCACGGCAGGTGACCGTCGACGCCGCAGCAAGGGAACGCGTGTTCGCGACGGTGATGGTGGGGCTACATCCGGCGACTCGATGGTGAGCTAGCGTGCGTTTCCAGAGCCTGCGTTTCGGCTATGGCACGGAGGGATTCGAGTAGATGCGATCGGGTGTCACGAGAACCGCGGTCCCGCGCTTGTCTCGCATCACCTGGTCGTAGGTGTTCCAGTCCTGGGTGACGCCCGCCTTGGCGAAGATTTCGCGGACCAGGAGCCGCTGTTGTTCATCATCGATGTCCGGATGCGGGTCGTCGGGACCGATCAGCTGAGCCGCTCCTTCTGCGGTGGTCCACTGCCAGCCGCCACGGATGGTGAGAGCGACGATCGGGTTAGCGCGTAGATTGCGGAGTTTCGCTGTTGCGCTGGGAGATACGAAGGCGACGGTGTCCGTTCCGGTGACGGGATGCGGTAGGACCCCGGCATTGACGACAGTGGCCTGCGGCGTTCCGTCCGCGCGCAGGGTGACAGCGACACACAGGCCGTAGTCGAGAGGCACCAGGTCGGCGAAGGACTTCAGATCGGTCACGGGCGCTCCTGATCAGGGGTCGGGTCGGTGGGATTCGACAGCCTCGAATGACTTGCCGGGCAAGCGGTCTGCCGCCCCGGCTGGACGGTTCCGCGTAGGTCCACTGCGTGACTCCCATTCCCGCAGGTCATAGCCTGTCGGACGGCCATTCTGCGGCATGACCCCGGCCTTGCCGCAAGCCCCCCGGTCCGCTATACGTTGAAGGGGGCGAACAGTTTTCCCGCCTTCGCCCTATCTCCACCACTCCGGACGGACAGCTTCCTCGCCACTCGGCGCACCCCTCGTTTCGAGACCGGCGGCATGGGTGTGGTCACCGCGCTATTCGGTCGGTTCCGCGTGTGTTGTCGGTGTGTGGATGATGTCGTAGTAGACGGCCTTGTTGGCAGGATCGGGGTAGACGCGGTAGGTGAATCGCTTGTCGTCGAGCGTGACGATGTCGACGACGCGACGGAATTGCTCTTGACCCGCATCGTTTTTCGCGACGATCGTGCGCGTTCTGCCATCCGGGGACACCGACCAGTCGCCGTGCATCTTCGGCGAGTCGTCGAGGTTGAACATGGTGAAGGTGCCGTCGGGACGGAAGTAGGCGAAGCCGACGTAATTCTTGACATTGCCGTCGGCAAGCGCGACCGCCCCACCGCGAGAGTCCTTCGCGGCGGTGGTTTCCCACGGCGTGGAGGCCAGCGTGGCCGACGGCAAGCCTGGTGCCACCGCCGCCGAGGTCTCAGCCGTCGCGGACGAGGTCCCAGCTGACACCGCGGCCGAGTCAGAGCTCGAGTTGTCATTACCGCACGCGGCGAGCACGCCGACCGCGGCGAGCGCCGCGATGACGAGAGCAATCCTGCCGAAGGGACGCCCGCCTTCGACGTTGCGACGGACGGGCGGGTGTTGAGCGAAGTGCATTGCGGTCCTTATGGGTTGGGGGAAGTGATGGTTTCCGGTGTTGCTCGACGGGCAGGCGCCATCGATCGCTGGGCTCGCGCGCCCCGCCGACCAGCCTGCACGACCTGGAGTTATAGCGTCCAATATTTGAATTCGATCGTCATCATTGGTCCTGTCAATAGCAGGCGGCCGCAGCGTTCCCGTATCCAGACGGATCGGCGAGGCTTGTCCTGATCGGAGGCATTTACGGCCGATGGAGAGGGGCGCCGCCGGGCGTGTGCGGCCCAGACTGAGTGGGTAACAGCAGCAGACCGCACCAGAGAGGACTTATCTTGCCCCCATCGACAGTCGTTCTCGTCCACGGCGCCTTCGCCGACTCGTCGAGCTGGCACGGGGTCGCCGAAAGATTGCGTGCCGCAGGCACACCCGTGATCGCGGCCGCCAACCCCTTGCGTGGCCTCGACAGCGACGCGGCCTACATCGGCTCCGTGCTCGACTCGATCGACGGCCCGTGCGTCCTCGTCGGTCATTCCTACGGTGGCAGCGTCATCACCGTGGCCGCCGCGGGCAAACCGAACGTCACCGCCTTGGTCTACATCGCGGCCTTCATCCCCGACATGGGCGAGAGCGCCCTGGAACTCACCGACAAGTTCCCCGGCTCCACCCTCGCACCGACCACCCGCCCCGCCACCTATCCCCTGCCCGACGGCTCGACCGGCACCGAGCTCTACATTCGCCAGGATGCCTTCCACGCCCAGTTCGCCGCCGACACACCCGCCGCGACCGGCGAACTGATGGGCATCACCCAGCGCCCCGTCGCGCTCGCCGCCCTGCAGGAAGGCGCATCGGCCACCGCCTGGCGCGAGCTGCCCACCTACGCGTTGCTCACGACCGAGGACAAGAACATCCCGATCGAGGCGCAGCGGAACATGGCCGAACGGGCGAACGCGACCACGGTCGAGGTCACCGCCTCCCATGCCGTCGCCGTCTCGCGCCCGGCGGACGTGGCCGAACTCGTCCTGCGAGCCACCCGGCACTGAACGCGGCCCGCGGAACGGGCCTGATCGAGGAGTACGGCCGCCACACCGGGCATGCCGATCTGCCCCTGGAGGCGGTGGACGGTCTGGCCGGCGAAGATCCGCCGGCCGGATGGCGCCCCAAAAGCGCTCGGACATAGCAACTTTCCGCCTTGTCCGGGCGAACCCGATGTCCGGCATGGGCGGTTCGCCGCCGAGTGACGCGGAAAGGTTGTGCGGCCGCGCCGCATCTGCCGTGGTAGTCGGAGATCGCGTACGACCTCCGACCATCGCCGGCGTGGATACGCCGGTCGCGAGATGTGGTGTGCATCACTGATTTCGGGTGGGTGTTCACATTTTCGACGCGCGTCCCAATTACGAGAGGGCGCGTCGTGGGGGCGCGCGGTGTGGAGAAGGGATATCCGACGTGCGTTACGAAGATGTGCGCGAGGTTGTGCGGGGCCGGGTGCTGCTGGCCGGGGATGCGGGATTCGAGGCCGCCACCATGCCGTGGAATGTGACGGTCCCGCAGCCGGTCGCCGCGGTGGTCGAGGCCATGGATGCGGCGGATGTAGCGGCGCTGGTCGGCTACGCGAGGCGGGCCGGACTCGCCGTCGCGACCCAACCCACCGGGCATGGCGCCTCCGGCGACGTCGAGGGAGCGATCCTGTTGCGCACCGGGCGCCTCGGCGAGATCGAAATCGACGCCGAACGGCGGGTGGCGCGGGTCGGCGCGGGCGCGAACTGGGCGCAGGTGCAGGCCGCGGCGGGCGCGCACGGACTCACCGGCCTGCCGGGCAGCAGCGCGGTGGTCGGCGTGACGGGATATGTCCTCGGCGGTGGGCTCAGTTGGTTCGGCCGCGCGCACGGCTTGGCCTCGGATGCGGTGCGCGCCTTCGAGATCGTGGATGCGGACGGCAATGCCGCGCGCGTCGACCCCGGCACCGACCCGGAGATGTTCTGGGCGCTGCGTGGCGGCGGCGGCGACTTCGCGATCGTGACCGCGCTGGAGCTCGACCTGTTTGCGGCCCCCGGCCTGTACGGCGGCCGGGTGCTGTGGCCTGGCGACCGGACCCGTGATGTGTTCGATGCCTTCGTCGCTCTCACCGCGGCCGCGCCCGACGCGCTCTCCCTCTGGTTCCAGCGGGTCGAGTTCCCCGACGCGCCGCCCATGGTGGGCATCGACGCCGCCTATCTCGGTGATCCGGCCGAGGGCAAGTCCTTGCTCGCCGCCCTGGACACCCTCGGCGGCGCGATGCTCGACACACGCGGCGTGTTGCCGGTCGCGAGTGTCGGCGATATCTGTGCCGAGCCCACCGACCCCAGCCCGGTGCTGTGTCGCGGCGCCCTGCTCACCGACCTGGGCAGTACGGTCACCGATCTCCTGATCGACGGCCCAATTGCCCCGCTCACAGTCATCCAGATCCGTCACCTGGGCGGTGCTTTCGCCGAACCGGCAGCGGTCACCGGCGCACGTGGCCCGATCGCGGAGCCCTTCGTTCTCAATCTGCTCGGCCTCGGACTTCCACACCTCACCGACGCGGTGCTGGCTCGGCAGCGCGAGATCCTGGGCGCATTGCGCGGCCACATCGGCGCTACCAAGCCACTCACCTTCCTCGCCCCGGGGGAACGGTCGGCCGAGGCGTTCGACGAGACGACTCTGGCCCGCCTCCGTGAGCTCAAGCGAGTTCGCGACCCACACAACGTGTTTCGACCGAACTTCCCGGTCCTCGGTTAGCGCGCGCTGGACGCGGGGTCGGACACCGGTTGGAAGACGTCCCCGGAAGCCTCGATGCCGCCGTCCTTATCCGTACTCGTCAACGGGTCGTCGAATCCCCCTGCATCGACAGGACGATCCGGTCTGGCATGCACGGTGGTCGGCGGTGTCGTTTTCCGCCGAGACGCGGCAGCCGAACCACCGGCACCTATCAGCGCGGATCTGTTTTGAGAGCGCGATCAGTCGACGTTGCGCTCCTGCCCCTCCCAGTAGGGTGCTCGTAGCTTGAACTTCTGTAGCTTGCCGGTTGCGTTGCGAGCCAGCTCCGCTCGGAATTCCACCGAGGTCGGTGATTTGTAGCCTGCCAGCCGCTCCTTGCACCACCCGATCAGCTCGGCCTCGGTGGCCTGTGTGCCAGGCGCGAGAACCACGAGCGCCTTGATGGTCTCGCCCCACTTCTCGCTCGGCACGGCGATCACCGCGACCTCGGCCACGGCGGGGTGGGAGAAGAGGCAGTCCTCGACTTCGATCGAGGAGACGTTCTCGCCGCCGGTGATGATCACGTCCTTCTTGCGGTCGCTGATGGTGAGGTAGCCGTTGTCGTCGATCGTGCCGCCGTCACCGGTGTGGAACCAGCCGCCGTCGAGCGCTTCGGCGGTCTCCTCCGGCTGCTTCCAGTAGCCGTCGAGCACGACGTTGGAACGGGCGAGCACCTCGCCCGTCGCGTCGACATGCAGTTGTACGCCGATCGCCGGGGCGCCGGCCCGGACCAGCTTCGCCGCCCGTTCTTCGGGAGTCAGGTCGTCCCACTCGCTGCGGGAGCGGTTGACGGTGAGCAGCGGCGAGGTCTCGGTGAGTCCGTAGATCTGGATGAACTCCCAGCCCAGTTCCTGCTCCACGCGCACGATGGTCTTGGTCGGCGGAGGCGCGCCTGCCACGACGATCCGTACCCGGTCGCGGCCGGGGATGTCGCCCTCCCAAGTGTTCGCGGCCTCGAGCACGGCGGCCACCACGGCGGGAGCGGCGCACAGGCAGGTGACACGGTACTGTTCGATACGACGCAGGATTTCCGCGCCGTCGATCTTGCGCAGCACGATCTGCGGCACGCCGAGACCGGCCGCGACGAACGGCATGCCCCAGCCGTTGGCGTGGAACATCGGCAGCGTGTGCAGGTAGACGTCGCGGTCGGTGACGCCGAGGTGCAGGCCCATGGTGAGCGCGTTGGTCCAGATGTTGCGGTGGGTGATCTGCACGCCCTTGGGGCGTGCCGTGGTGCCGGAGGTGTAATTGATTGTCGCGGTGGCGTTCTCGTCGGCCTCCCATGGCGCCGGATCGATTCCCTCCGCCGCGTAGACGTCGTCGCCGAGCACGAGCCGGAACTCCGCCTCCACCTCGGCAAGTGCGTCGTCTAGTTCGGGATCGACCAGCAGCATTCTGGCGCCGCTGTGCCGCACGATGTAGGCGACTTCGTCGGGGCGTAGCCGGAAGTTGACGGGCACCAGCACTCGGCCCGACCCGGCGACTCCGAAAAAGCTCACCAGCAGTCGAGCGCTGTTCTGCGAGACGATCGCGACACGGTCTCCGGGTGCGATGCCCAGCTCATCGAGCCTGGCCGCCTGCCTGCGGGCCAGCGCCGCCAGCTCGGCATAGGTGAGCTCCCCCAGCGAGGGTGCCGGTTGGTCCGGCTCGTCGACGACACCGATGCGGCCGCCGTACACCGTCTCGGCGCGGTACAGGAAGTCGGAGACGTTGAATGGCACGAGCAAGGTTCGACTCCTTCACGAACGGGCATGTGCGGCAAACCGGTCGAGCGATCCGGGCGCATCCACCGAGCCGCGGTCGACCGGTCGAGTCGGCCCGGAGCCCCGCGGAAGCCGTTCGATCGGCGCCTCGAGCTTCTTGCCGGTACGAGTGTGCGGGATACCGGGCGCGGCGATGATGAAGTCGGGTCCGTGTCGTGGCGATGCCCCGGCCCGAATCGTAGCCTCGCGGGGACGGGCGGGATCTGTTGTCCCGCAATATCGGCCGCTGATTCACAGGAACGCGCACCGTTCACAGCCGACTCCCAGAGTCGTCGCACCTCGGTCACAGCGCGACCGCCTTCGATGGGGTGTCGTGAGTCAGCGCGACTCACGCTGTGAGAGAAGGGAATTCCGAGTGCATTCCAAGACGAACATGCGCCGAGGAGCCGTCCGGGTCGTCGTAGCGGGCGCACTGGCGGCGATTCCGCTGGCCGCGGTCGCGGCGACGGCGGGCGCGGAAGAGCCTGCGACCGACGCCGTTCAGGTTCAGCAGGCGTCCGATGGCGTCGTGCTCGAGGGCGCCGATGTCAGCCGCCCGCATCCGGGACCCGATGGGTTCCCCGGCCGGCCGGGCCCCGGCGGCCCGCGGGTGGAGTTCCGCGGGCCAGATCACGACTTCCCCGGTCCAGGACCCCGCATCTTCCGGCAGGTGCTGCCGCCCACGGGCTCGTTCGGCAGCAGCTGATCCGGCGACGACGAAGGCCACCTTCCGCGCGGGGACGGTGGCCTTCTTCGTGTCTTCGGCGGTTCAGCCTTGAAAACGGTCGCCGAGCAGTGGTCGCGGGATCTCAGTGGCGGATGAGAGTGCGACTATTCCGAGAGGGTTTCGATGACCTCATGGGCGGCGCGTTCGCCGGACTCGATAGCGCCCTCGATATATCCGGCGTGCTCGCCCGCGGTCTCGGTTCCCGCCCAGTGGAGGTGGCCCACCCGTTCCGAGGACGCGGGGAAGGATCCCTCGTCGTGGCCGATGTCGGGCAGAGCCGTGTAACCGCCACCGACATTCTCGTCCAGGTGCCACGGCTTTTCGTGCCAGCCAGCCGGTTTCAGGACGGCGGGGCCGAGGTGGGCGCTGAGCGGGCCGAGGACCGCCGCGCGCCGTGCGCCGCTGTCGAGCCCGTCGAGGTTGCGCGCTTCGGGGCCCGCGATGAGTACACACAGGTGGCCGGGTCCGCCCGGTGGGGAGGTGTCGAATACCGCCATGCCGGGACTGGTGAGGACCAGCAGTTCGGCGTGTGCGCGTCCGCGCCAGAACGGGCGGTCGTAGACCGCGATCGCTTTGTACACCGAACCCATGTAGGTGTTGTCCTGCAATTGGTTTCGCGCAGTAGGAAGTTCGGGGTGGTGTGCGATTCTCGCCGCCATCGGCGGCGGGACGGCCACGATGACTTCGGCGGCTCGGTAAGTTCCCGATGCCGAGTGAACCGTCACGCCGGTCTCGTCGCGGTGCAACGCCGTGACAACGCTGTCGAACACCACCCTGCCCTCGAGTTCGGCTGCCAGCCTTTCTGTCAGCGTTCCGGCCCCTTCGAGAACCAGGCTTTCCTGAGCGCCGCCCGCGGTGGAGAGCATCGCGGTGAGGCCGCCCTGGTAGCGGATCATCTCTAGGAAAGCGTGCATGGAATAGCGGTCGAGGTCTGCGGTGGTGGACACCGAGACGAGGAGTTCCAGTAAACGTCGCGCTCGGCGTCCCGGCACGTGTCGCAGCCACGACCGCACAGTCTGCGTCTTCCACGCTCGGGGTGCTCCGAGTCGCGCTGCGATCTCCAAGGCCAGAAGTCCAGTGGTGGCGGCCGCTATGGCCAGGCTGGAGTTTCTGATGCGCGAGTCGCCATCGACGATCTCGGGCCGCTTGGGTGTGTGCATCCGGAAGACCGTCGCGCCGAGTTCGGCGGCGAGCGTCTCGAAACGGTGATGCCCGTGGCCGATCCACTGGCCGCCGAGGTCGATTCGTGAACCCAGCGCGGTGGTTTCGGCCAACATCCGCCCGCCGGGCCGCGCTGCGGATTCGAGCACTACGACATCGATGCCCCGCCGATGCAGCTCACGGGCTGCGATCAGCCCGGCCATGCCCGCGCCGATCACGGCAACCGTGATGGCTCGCGGCACGTCCTCGGCGTTGGACATGTCGTTCATCTTCTTCTGGGTCATCGCGTCTCACTCCAGATGGCGAACCGTGGGCCGAACGAGGAGGCGGAACCTGTGGCTCGACCCCGAATGCGTGGGAGCCGGGCGCTTGGTGCAAAGGTCCGTCGTGGCAGACCCGACTCCGTGAGACTTCTCGCTTCGATCCGAGTGAGGAAAAGGCGCATTAAGTCGGACAACCGTACGAATCACGATAAAGCGGATGTGGCCCAAGGCGCAAGAGGCGGCCGAAGCGGGGTTGACGGACGGCTAATGCTCGTCGGTGAGAACTCGGCTCGCGCGGCGCGCCCTGCTCCGCGCGACCGGCTGCGGATCGGCGAACAGGACCAGCATGTCCAGCGCCTGATTCAGGTCTCGCTGGGCGCGGGCAGGATCGGGCTTGGACGCGTACTGCAAGATCAGCCCGTCGATCTGAGCGAGCGCGAGGCGACCGAGCGTGTCGAAACCGACCGCGCATCGCTCCCCCGCGGCCTGGGCGGCCTGCTCGCAGAACTCCGTGACAACCGAGCTGTAGCGTTCGTACTGGAGCTGAGCCAAGCTGCCTTCGGCGTCGCTGCGCAGGGAATACGCCATCAGCTCGTACTGCATGATCTGCAGCCCGACCTGGTTGTCCACCAGCTTCTTCCAGAAGCTCGTTATGCCGTGCCGGAGGGCGTGCTCGACCCCCTTGTCGAGCTCGAGCTCCGCGCGCAGCGCTTCGGAGATGTCGCGGATGAGCGTCGTGATGACCGAACGCAGCAGCTGGTCCTTGGTCGGGAACACGTAGTGCAGCGTGCCGAGCGGGATGCCGGCCTCCCCCGCGACCGCGCGCAGCGTGGTGGCGGGCACGCCGACCACGCTTAGCACCTTGATGGCCGCCGTGACGATCTGCTCCTCACGCTCGGACGCCCTCACGTAAACCACCGGTTCTCCTCGCTCCATCAGCAGACGAACTTCGCCACAACTGTTGCACACGTCAGTGGCGTGACCTATCTTACAGTCGTACAACCGACCGAGTTTTGCGTGAAGGATCCGGATATGACCGATGTCGATGTCGTTGTGGTGGGTGCCGGTCTCGCCGGCTTGACCGCGGCCAGAGCTTTGCAAGCCGCCGGCCGCAGCGTGCGGGTGCTCGAGGCGCGAGACCGGGTCGCCGGCCGCAATCTCGGGGGCACGCTGGCCAACGGGGTTCCCGTCGAGATGGGCGGACAGTGGATCGGGCAGACACAGACCGAGGTATTGAAACTGGTAGGCGAATTCGGCCTGAAGACGTTCCCGACCTACGACGACGGCGAATCGGTGACGCTCTACGACGGCACAGTCACTCGCTACGGCGATGGGACCTTCGGCCTGTCCGACGAGGCGGCCGAAGAAGTCGGTCGCCTCCAGGCCGAACTCGAAGCGATAGCCGAAACCGTTTCGCTGTCTTCGCCGTGGACTTCACCGCGAGCGGCCGAGCTGGATCGCCGAACCGTCGACGAGTGGCTTCGCGCGAACACACAGAACGCGGAAGCGCTCGCGTTCTGGGCCGCGGTGGTACCCGCGCTGTTCTCCGCCGAGTCGTCCGAGATGTCGCTGCTGCACTTCCTCTTCTACATCAGATCCGCAGGCATGCTCGACGTCCTCGTCGGCGTGACCGATGGCGCGCAGGAGTTGCGCGTGGTCGGCGGCACACATCAGATCTCCGAACGGCTGGCCGACGAACTCGGCGACGATGTCGTCTCGCTCGACGTCCCGGTGCATTCGATCGCCTACGACGAAGACGGCGTGAGCGTGTCCTACTCCGGCGGAACGATCACCGCCGGGTATGCGATCGTCGCGATACCGCCGACCCTGGCCGGTCGATTGCGCTACGAGCCGGCCCTTCCCGCCACACGCGACGGACTCACCCAGCAGATCCCGATGGGGTCGGTGATCAAGGTCCAGGTCGCCTATCCAACGCCGTTCTGGCGCGACTCCGGCCTCAATGGGTTCGCCTTCAGCCTCGATGATCCGCTCAGCGTCACGCTCGACAACTCGCCGCCGGACGAATCATGCGGTGTCATCGTCGGATTCTTCGAGGGCGCGCACGCACGGACCGCGGCGCGCTGGAGCGCGGCCGAACGACGGGCTGTCGCCGTGGCGACCCTGACCAAGCTGTTCGGTTCCGAGGCCGCAGAACCGGCCGAGTACCTCGAGCAGAACTGGATGGAAGAGGAATTCACCCGCGGGTGTTACGGCGGCCGACTGGGCGCAGGCGTCTGGACGCAGTACGGAGCGGCGCTGTCCGAACCGGTCGGGCGCATTCACTGGGCGGGCGCGGAAACGTCCGACATCTGGAACGGCTACATGGACGGCGCCGTCAGATCCGGCTACCGCGCGGCAGCCGAAGTCCTCGAACGCTTGGATTCCTGAAATCGAAGGTCATCCCTCACATCGGTGCCCGGTAGCCGAGGGCTCTCAGGCGTCGGGTTGGGCGCGGAGTTCGACGCAGCATTCGCCGGGGGCGGGTGCGAGTTCGGCGTGGATGGTGTCGGCTTCGAGTCCGCGAAGCAAGCCGGTGAGGTAGGTGTGGTTGAGCGCGCACACCAGGTCGGGGGCCTGGGCAGTCAGCGGATGGAAGGGGCAGTTGCGCAGTCGCAGGCACGCCGGTGCGGTTCTGGCTGGTTCGAAGCCTTCTTCGCCGAGCGTGGTGTGCAGGAGCGTGAGGGCGCGTTCGGCGCCGAGTCGTCCCGGCCGCAGCCGTTCACGAAGGTCGCGCCCGGTTCGGGCGCCTCGATCCGCGGCGACGCGAAGGGCGGCATCGCGCGCGGTCTCGCCGGTGGCCTCGGTGAGTACCGCGTTCATCAGGATCTCGGCCAAGACTTCGTGGCGGCGTTCGGGGATGCTGACGCGGATTTCGGTGTCGGCGGGCACGTACACCTTGGGCGTGCGCCCGACCCGCCGGATTCCGCCCGCGTGTTCGTAGCGAGCTTGCAGCAGTCCGGCATCGACGAGTTTGTCGAGGTGGAACGCGGCGAGTTTCCGTGAGATCCCGGCGTGTTCGGCGGCTTCGTCGCGCGTGATGGGACGCCCGGCGCGGCGGATGAACCAGTACATGCTCCGGCGCAGTTCGTCGTCTAGCGCCGCGACGGCGCCGATGGCCGCTTCCTTGGTCACCGGTCCATAATAACGCCGATCATGCTGGACGGAACTGCTCGGGTACGGCGCTGATGTGCGGAGCTTGACGACATCACTCAATTGCACCAAGATTTATTGGTGTAATTAGATGACGGCGGTGCGGAGGTTGTCGTGCTCGATGACATGCGGCAGGCCAAGCGTCCGGTCAGCGTTGCGCTGGCCGGGCCGTACGGTCATCCGTTCCATCCGATCCTGGTCACCGTGCCGATCGGGGCGTGGCTGGCCAGCCTGGTGTTCGACATCGGCTCGCACGTCGTCGGCGAACCCGCGTTCCTCGCACGCGGCGCGCAATGGCTGATCGCCATCGGCGTGCTGGGCGCTCTCGCCGCCGCGACGGTCGGATTCCTGGACCTCTTCGCCATCCCGACCGGGACGCAGGCGTTCCGGATCGGGCTGGTGCACATGGGTCTGAATCTGGCTGTCACCCTGGCGTTCACACTCGATTTCTGGTGGCGTGCGTCCGCAACCGAAGTCGAAGGCGCCGTGCCGACCGGCCCGCTCACGCTGTCGATCATCGCTGTGGCGGTGCTCGCGGTGTCGGGCTATCTGGGCGGCAAGCTCGCCTACCACTACGGCGTGCGGGTCGCCGACGAGACCACACAGGCCGCCGGCTACCGCCGCTGACCCCCTCCCCTTCCGTCCCTTCTCTTTCAGGAGTCATCATGGGCATCGCAGCTCTGATTCTCTGGCTGCTCACCGCGGCCGGCGGGTTCGTTCTGCTGGGCACTTGGATCGCCAAAGGCGGTGCACGCCAACCGAGTTCCAGTCACCTTCCGGTTCCGGTCGTGTTCGGGCACTTCCTGCTCGCCGTGGCCGGGCTGCTGGTATGGATCGTCTACCTCGCCATCGACAACGAAGCGCTGGCCTGGGTCGCGTTCGGACTGCTCGTGCCGGTCGCGCTACTCGGATTCACGATGCTGGCGCGCTGGCTGCCGGTCTACCGGGCCCGCACCGCGAACCGGGTCGCGGCCGAGGCCCCGGCCGAGCGGCATTTCCCGGTCGCGATCGTCGGTGGGCACGGCGTTCTCGCGGTGACCACTGTGGTGCTGGTCCTGCTCACCGCTCTCGGCGTCGGCGGGAACTGAACGAATGTCTCAACCCGCACTGCGCGTCGTCCACAATCCCGGGACCGTCGACCTGGCCGCCGCCGAAGAGGCCGCCCGCACCTTTCTGACCGCACTCGGTGTCGGTCTCGACAACGAACACCTGCAATCCACCCCGGGACGGATGGCCCGCGCCTATGCCGAGTTGTTCACCCCGCGCTCGTTCGACCTGACCACCTTCCCCAACGAGGAGGGCTACGACGAACTCGTGCTGGCGCGCCGCATCCCGCTGCGGTCGGTGTGCGAACACCACCTGCTGCCATTCGTCGGCGTCGCCCACGTCGGCTATCTGCCCGGTGATCGCATTCTCGGCCTGTCCAAACTGGCCCGCATCGTCGAACACTTCTCCCGTCGCCCGCAGGTCCAGGAACGGCTGACCAAGCAGATCGCCGACTGGCTCATCGAACACCTGGACCCCAAGGGGGTCGGAGTGGTCATCGAGGCCGAACACACCTGCATGACCTTGCGCGGAGTCCAAGCGGCCGGAACCACCACCGTCACCTCCACGCTGCTCGGCACCCTGCGGGAAGACGCGCGCTCACGCCAGGAGTTCTTCGCCCTGACCGGCATCGTCCCCTGACGCCGGGGTCCGCGGACGCGCGTCAGCGGTTGATCGCTGACGCGCAGTGCGCCGCTGCGGTGAGTACAACGACCGAGCCGAGGTGAGACATGCCGACACAGACGGGCGTAGACCGCCATTGAGTTCGCGGGCGATGAATTGGTTGAACGTCGACCAGTTCGCGCCGCGCACGGCAGACGGTCACTTGGGATCGGCCGTGGCCAGCGCCTCGGCGATCGGCATACCCGTGCGTTCGGCGAGACTCAGCCGCTCTCGAACCTCGCGCGGCGTGCGGGGCCGGTAGCCGGGACCGGCGCCACAGCAGCCGCCGTAGAAGTTCAGCCCGGAATCGAGCACGGCGTCGAGCGCTCGCCACCCCGCATTGTCGACTTTCCTGGGCACCGCCAAGTGCGGACCGGCGTCGATGAGGTTCCCAGGGCATTGCGGGCAACGGTCCGGCCCACGTCCGATCGAGTGCTTGGAGGAAACCCGGCAGGACAAGCACACCAGATGCGTCCGGCTGGGGTAGATGCACATGTGGGCAGCCTACGTTCGCGGCTCCGTCAGATCGAGCCATTTCGGCTACAGCCGGGCGGTAATCGGGCATGAGGTTTCTGACAGCGAATCATGCTGGGTGGCAATGTGCTTGGGTGCATTCCGGCCGGGCAGGCCACCCTGCCGTCTGGGGTGTGGTCAGTCGGCGCGCCCTCGGGCGAGCGTCCACAGCGGCATATCGTCGACGTCTTCGCCTTCCTCGGCTGCGACCCACCAGCCGGTGTCGTCGAGATAGCGCTCGAACCACTGCGCCAGGCTCGGCGAATCGATGAACCAAGCAGAGTCCGGATCGCCCGGGTTGGGCTCGAACAACAGGACCGTGCCCTCATCGCTGTGGCAGTCGACGCACGCGTACATGCCACAGCCTCGAGTCAGGATGGGCACCACACCTTCCGGCCAAGCCCACTCGGTTCCCGCACCGGCGGCCCGGTTGGTGAGATAGGCCGACACCACGGTTCGGCGTCACCGCTTAGCAGCCGGAGCAACTGGTAGTCGGGGCCGAAACCGCCGTCCGCGACCTGCCGGTATACGCATGCGAGAAGGGGATGGAGGGCGAAGCCTAACCGAGGTTCCGGTCGCGTCTACGCACTCGAAGCCGTGCTGACGTGAAAGTGGTTGCCGAGCAGTCGCTTTGCGCCCTTCCCCGGTTTCGCGCGATGTGCGGAGTCTCTCTGGTTGTGGCAGTCGTCGCCGGACGTGTGACAAGATCGCCCGGTTCGTCGATCCGTGCACAGGGAGGCCCTCGATTGGATCTACGCCTGGGACCCAACAGATCTCACCGGATCCGGCGCGCCGCACTGGCGCTCCTGATCGGAGCCGGTGTGCTCGGCGCCCCCGTGCCCGCGGCGGCGGAGGAAGGCGGCGACCCCTACATCGATCGCCTGGCTCAGGCGGCGGACACCCCAACCATGCAGTGGTCCGACTGCCAGGACGGCTTCCAGTGCGCGTCCGCGAAGGTGCCGCTGGACTACAACCAGCCGCACGGTGACCAGATCGAGTTGGCGGTGATCGAACTGCCCGCCGCCGATCCGAGTCAGCGGATCGGCACACTGTTCGTCAACTTCGGCGGTCCCGGCCCGTCAGGGGTGGATCGCCTGCGCGAACGGGCTCGGTGGCCGTGGCTGTTCTCCGATGAGCTGCGGTCGCGGTTCGACGTGGTCTCCTGGGACACCCGAGCGGTGGCACGCAGTGCGGCGGTGCGCTGTTTTCCGTCCGTGGACGAACAGTTGGCATTTCTCGGCTCGGTGCCCGAGATGCCCACCGCCGCAGGCCAAGAGGCCCCGTACTACGACTGGTCCAAGGAGTTCGCCGACCGCTGCGAGCAGCAGGCCGGTCCGATCCTGAACCACGCCTCGACCGCCAACACCGCGCGGGATCTGGAACTGTTGCGCCGCGCCGTCGGGGATCCGAAGCTCACTTATCACGGTATTTCCTACGGAACCCAGCTCGGCGCGATCTACGCGAACATGTTCCCCAGCCGGGTGCGCGCGATGGTCTTCGATGGCTCGATGGACTTCGAGGGCAACATCAACGGCCACGACGGACAGGGCGCCACGGTTCCGCTGGACACCCGGCAGGGCGTCGCCGACGGCATCGCCGCCACCTTCGAAGCATTTCTGCAACAGTGTTCGGCGGCCGGGCCGCGCTGCGCTTTTTCCTCCGGCGATCCGAGGCTGAAGTGGACGGTGCTCGCGGAGCGGGCTCGGCTGGCACCGATCAAGGTGGATGGTCAGGCGTGGACCTATTCGGCGATCATCAATGCGGCAGCCAGTCTTTCGCAGTCGTCCACCTACCCGGACCTGGCGGTGCTGCTGCAGAAGCTGTTCGACGCGGGCACCACCGTTCCAGGACTGCTGCCGGTCGCGCGCGGCGCGTCCTACCTGGGCAACCGCACCGAGGCGTACCACGCGATTCAGTGCACCGACAGTGTGGTGCCGACCGACACCAGCATCTACAGCCGCGCAGCGGTATCGGAAGATCTGCGGGTGCCGTATTTCGGTCGGGTCGCCGTCTTCGGCACCTCCACCTGCGCGTTCTGGCGAGGCCATGACGCCGACCGGTACACCGGACCGTGGAATCGCCGCACCGCTGCGCCGATCTTGGTGCTCAACAGCAGATTCGACCCCGCGACCCCGTTGCCAGGCGCCTACGCGGGCGCCGCCCAGCTGGCCGACGCCCGGGTGGTGGTGATCGAAGGTGCCGGCCACAGCAGCATGTACGTGCCGAGCAGCTGCGCCGAGCGGACCAAACGGGAGTACCTGTTCACGGGCCTGCTACCACCGGAAGGCACCGGCTGCGCTATTGACAAGTCGCCCTTCGACTGACCAGACGTCTCAGCAATCGGCTGCTTCGCAGACTGCGTAGCCCTGCCGGTGGCGGATGTACCAGAACCACACGGGCGTTGGGTCGTCGGCATCCTGACGGGCTTGCTTGGCATGGCCGTGCCGATCACCTGGGACGCGGAAGTACAGGCAGGTAGTCGAATTCGACTGTCGGAGGTACTGCGCTTCGGCGAGTTGCCACGATCAGTGCCGCAGCGTCGCGGTGGCGATCTCGAGGAAATCGAGCAGTAGCTTCTCGCGCCGGTCCGTGGCGACGGCCAGGCACGTCTCCACCCGTGGCGCGTCGGAGACGGAGAGATGGACGAGGTCGGGGCGGGAGTAGGACCGCGCCACACTCAGCGGGACGAGCGCGATGCCGTGCCCGGAAGCGATGAGCTCGAACTTTTCTTCCAACGAGGACGTCCGCCGAGTCGGCATGTCGAGCATCCGCTCGCTGTCGAGGTCGGCGCGGGTGAGCTGCGTTCGGCACGCCAGCGGGTGAGTCGCGGGCATACAGGCGACCCTGGGCTCGTGGCCGAGGGAGATGGTTTGCAACCCCGAGTCGTCGAACGGCCTTCGTAGATAACCGATCTGGGCTCGGCCGTCGCGCAGCGGCGCGTCCGGATCCCACCAGCGCACCGGGATGATGCCGGTCTCGACATCGGGGTAACGCGAGGCGAAGGCCCGGATCGCTTCCGACACATGCAGTCCCGGCGAAAAGGCGACCACGAGCCGTTGGACGCCTCGGTCGGCGTCCTGCACGCGCCGCACAGCCGCGTCGACGGCCGGGAGGATCCCCTGCGCCTCCTCGTAGAGCCGCTTCCCGGCGGCGGTCAGCTCCACGCTGCGGGTGGTCCGCACGAGCAGAGCGCAGTCCAGCTCCTGTTCGAAAGCCCGGATCTGTCGGCTGAGAACCGGCTGGGCGATGTAGAGCTGTTCCGCCGCCCGGCCGAAGTGCCGGTGCTCGGCCACCGCGACGAAGTAGCGGAGCTTGCGCAGATCCAGATCCATGCCTTCAAGGTATCAATTGGCGCAAAGGGTATTGGACTCGGCAAACAGCCGCGCCGAGACTCGAAGCATGATCGTTATCACCACTCCCACCGGCCAGATCGGCGGCCGACTGCTGGACATCCTGCTCACCGAAATCCACACCGGAGGTGAAGAATTGCGCGTCATCGTGCGCGATCCCGGAAGGCTGCCCGAGGCGGTCCGCGCCCGCGTCGATGTCGTCGCCGGCTCGCACGGCGACGCCGACGTCGTGGAACAGGCCTTCGCCGGCGCGGACGCCGTCTTCTGGCTGGTCCCGCCTGCCGCACGGGCATCGAGCCTGGACGCCGCGTATTCCGAGTTCACTCGCGCCGCCGGGAAGGCGTTGACCACCCACGGAGTCGGGCACGTCGTCGGCGTTTCGGCGCTCGGCCGCGGCACCCCTGTCGCCGACCGCGCCGGGCTGGTGACAGCGTCGCTGGCGATGGACGACCTCCTCGCGAGTACGGGCGTGGCCTACCGGGCACTGGCGAACCCATCCTTCATGGACAACATACTGCGACAGGCTGTTTCGATTCGAGACGACGGTGTGTTCACCGGAACCCTCGGCGCCGACCGCAAAGCGCCGATCGTCGCCACCCGAGACATCGCCGCGGCCGCCGCAGGCCTGCTGCTCGACCGCTCGTGGACAGGCACCGGCGAGGTCGCGGTCCTCGGCCCCGAGGATCTTTCGCCGAACGACATGGCGCACATCATGTCCGAAGTGCTCGGCCGCCCGATCCGCTACCGGCGCCAGTCGCTCGACGAATTCCGAGCCACCCTCGCCGGACTCGGGGACGCGTTCGTGGACGGATTCGTCGACATGATGCGCGCAAAGGACGAGGGTCTCGATGACGGCCGACGCACTCCGGAGACCGCGAGCCCGACGAGCTTCCACGAGTGGTGCGCGCAGGTCCTCGCGCCCGCTGTCCGGGAGTGAGCGCTGGGGCGGCCGAGTTCAGCCGAACGGGCGCAGGGGAATTCGAGCGAGCTCGGTCTGCTCGTCCGGGGTGAGTGGCGCACGTCCGCTCCCTTTGGCCAGCGCGGTCGGCTGATCCCAGCCGAGCCGAGTCGCAGCGGTATCCACGCCGAGGAAGCCGGTGACGAGTGCCGCCGCGGTGGAGGTGGCCCAGATGGGGCGGTCCAGCGCGGCGGCCAGATCCAGTCCGTGCAGGACCAGTTCCACCACGCGGGTGAGCAGGAATTCGTCCAGGGCCATGCCGTCGCCCCAGCGAGTCACGATCAGCCGATCGGGTGGTTGGTGGGCGATGCCGTCCATGCTGCGGCGGCGTTGGTGGTCGAAAGCGGCGACCAAGTCGGCCGGATCCGGCTGGGCCGCCGCGGCGCGCTGGGCCGCGGCCACGCGGTCGGCATTGGCGGTCGAGTCGAAGATGCGCGGATGGTAATAGCCGCTGGCGTCGAGATCCGCGCGCGACGGTGCGGGGGCGGCCAGACCGTCGGGGACGCGGGCGATGGCAGCGGTGACGTGTGCGATCAACTCGGCTACGGTCCACGGCGGGCACGGGGTGGGCCGCGCGAACTCGGGCGGGGTGAGCTCGGCCAGGACCCGCGCACAGGCCAGGCTCTCTTCCTCGAATGCGCGGACCACGTCAGTCATCGGCCCGACCTCCGCGACGCGCGACCAGAACCACGAGCGCGGCTGCGATCGCGAGGGTCGGGTGCACGATGCGGTCCCGCATGTCCACCGGGATGATGCCGAGGATGGCATCGCCGCCCAGCGCTCCCAGTACCGTCTCGGACGCGTAGAGGGCCCCGACCGCCACGACCACCGGGACCGGCCGGGTGCGCAACCCCGCCAGCAACGCCACCGCGACCACCGCTTGCAGCACCGCGCGCCACCCGGACCCGGGCGTGGCGAACACCGGATCACCGAGCAGCGTGGTGACCGAGCGGATCAGCAGGAACAGTCCGACTACGAGGCAATACCACTGCGCCACAGTGGTTCTCGTGGCCGTTGGACGGGAGTGGGTGATCATGCGAACTCCTCGGGCCAGGGCGGCACCAACGCTACGACCTATACTGCCACCGTGGCAATAGCGGAGTCGAAGCGGCGCAGGCGCACGGTCCAGGAGGCGCGGGCCGAGATCCTGGCGGCGGCGAGCGCGCTGCTGCGGGAGCGGCCGTCGGACACGGTGACGGTGAGCGCGATCATGAGCCGGACCACGTTGTCGCGCAAGTCGTTCTACGTCTACTTCCCCGACCGGGTCGCTCTGCTGCGAGAACTCCTCGCCCCGTTGCGCGCCGTGACCGACGCCGCCATCGCGCGCTGGCGCACCGCGACCGATCCTCGACCGGCCGCGCGTGCGGCACTGGAGTCCGCGGCACGGATGTATCAGCGCGACGGCGCGGTACTGCGCACCTTGGCGGAGGCATCACAGCGGGACGCGGAGGCCGCCGGGCTGTGGCGAGAATTCCTCGAGCCGCTCGAACAGGCTGCGGCAGAGACGATCTCCCGCGCCGACGCCCGGCTACCGCACGAATCGATCGCCCGGGCGTTGGTCGCGATGAACGTGCACTACCTGCTCGACGAGGTGGTCGGCGCCGAACCGGAAGTCCTCGACACGGCCGTCGACACGCTCGCCGCGATCTGGGAGCGCACCCTCTACCCACATGACTGAGTGACATTGCGTCAGCGAGAATTCGCTACGGCTCGAGCCTCCCGATTGCCGTAACGCCTCGATCGCGATGAAGACATCCTGCCCGACCGCGGGTAGTTCACAGTTGCGCCTCAGCCGCCCCGGGTGCCTCGGCATCGTTGGCGTTGCCCATTCGGCAACGCCAGACGCCTTGCGACGCAGGTGATCCGAACTTCAGACAGCGCGTACGTGCTTTACCTGTTCTGCGCGGAACGCTGGTGCTCGCGCCACGCCTTCTGCGTGTCGGTCAGTTTCTGGCGCGGCTTCCGGTTCCGGAAGAAGTCCACTACCAGCAGCACCGGCAGGATGAACGCTTGGAAGAAGATCAGGTACGAGCCGCCCTCGAAGATGAAGGCCAGGTAGACGGCATAGCCCAAGTAGATGGGCCCCAAAATACCGTTGATCAGGCGCGAAGCCCTGCTCTGCCCGTTCTCGACCATGGCCATAGCGATCATGACGACGCCACTGATCGCGAGCAGCCCTACATACCAATTGAACACGGGACCCCCCTGTGCAGTTCCAGCCGTACCGAACGGTTCGGCCGCGCCGGAACGATAGCACCAACTACCGCAACCACACACATCGAATATCGGCGCCCTGATTCACCGGCCGCGCTAGCGCCTGAATCCCGAGCCAGTTCGGTTGCGGAGCTCGATCCCAGCGTGCGGTAGCCCGGGTGCACCACTCGCGGTCAGTTCCCTTGCCTTGATCAGTTTGTCCAGCACGGTCGCCAGCTGCTCGTATTCGTCGTCGGTCAACCCGGTGAACATGTCGCGTTCGTGGGCTAGGGCGATGTGGGCGAGCTGCCCGAGGAGCTTGCCGCCCTCGGTGGTCAGGTGCAGTTCGTGGTTGCGGCGCGGTGGGTGTGGCTCACCCCGACCGACACGGACGAGCAGCTGCTCCCCGAGTACCCGCCCTTCAGCGCGGCCGGAATCAGTTGGCGCGCAGTGGATCACGCCGAGACGGCGGCCGCTCTATTGAAGCGGCCGGAGGCGGTGATCGACACACTCTCCGTCACCCGGCCGACGCCGGATCGACGCCTGTTCGAACCGGACGGCGTGCATCTCACCTCGGTCGGTCAGGTGGCGGTGGCGCGGGTCGCGGTAGCCGGGCTGTCCCAGCTGGAGTGACCCGGTGCGGTTTGCGTGACCCGCCTCCTCCGCCGATTGGAACGAGGAGGGGTGGGTCTCGCAGGCCAGATCAAGAAGTATCGGTTCGCGTCGCGGCGACGGCCACGGTGGCGTAGCGCATCACAAAGCTGCCTCCTGCACCGTCGATCGCGGCGCCGACCCCCGCCAGCACTTCCTCGAGCTCGGGCCGCGCGAGCCGCGTGAAGGCGCCCTGGGTCGGTAGCTGATCCAACCACTCGTCGCGCGTGTAGGACCGTTCCCAGTCGAATCGCCACTGCTCGGGGTCGGCGAACGCACCCACCTGCCGTATCCCGTCGGCGGCCTTGGCGCACAGCGCACCGTATCCGTCCACGGCCGACACCGCCTGCTGACGCGCGGCCAGCGAATCGGGTATCACCCGCCGATAGACCTCGGCGAAGGCTTCGGCGACTTCGGGCACGGGTTGCCCGGCGTTCCAGAAGAGGGCCAGTGCACCGCGCGGACGCAGTGCCTGTGCCGCCTTTGCGGCTCCGGCGACCGGGTCCACCCAGTGCCAGGTCTGCCCGGAGACGACGGCGTCGAACCTTCGGCCCGCTGGATCCCAGGCTTCGAACGACGCCACCTCGACGTCGAGTCCACGCTGCCGGGCCAGCTCGGCCATCCGAGGGTCGACGTCGATGCCGAGCACCCGACACCCGGCTGCTTCGAACTGCCGCGCCACGATGCCGGTGCCACACCCGACGTCGAGAACGTCGGGACCGGGGCTGCCCGCCGAGATCAGGTCCACCAGGGCCTGGGGGTAGCGCGGCCGAGCCCGGTCGTAGCGTTCGGCATCGGAGCCGAACGACTCCGCTACCTCTCGATGGTGATGGGACGCGTTTTCGGAGTGTGGATTTCGCTCCGGAGGTAGAGTGGGCACATGCCCACTAATAGTGGGCGTGTGCCCACTCGTCAAGAGAAGCGGGCCTGCCGAGGAAAGAAGGGAGTTGCGGTGCCAACGGGAGTAGCCCTCCGCGACGTGCGTGAGCAACTGTTCGACGCCGCCGAGCGCGTCTTGCTCCGGGACGGACCCAGCTCGCTCACCAGCCGGGCGGTCACCTCGGAGGCGGGCTGCGCCAAAGGCGTTCTGCACCGGCACTTCACCGATTTCGACGCGTTCCTCGCCGAGCTCGTGCTCGACCGCATCGCCCGGATCGACGGCCAGGCGGCCGCGCTACGCGAGTCGGCCGGAACCGGCTTCGTCGCCGACAACCTCACCCGGGCACTGACGACCCTCTTCGAGTCCGTCGCGGTGGCGATCGTCAGCCTCGTCACCTCCCGCGACGAGCTACGCGCCCGGCTGCGCGAGGCGAGACCGACCGGCGTGCCGATCCTGACGGACGCCGCGCTCGCGCTCGCCCCCTACCTGACCGCCGAACGACGACTCGGCCGCATCGCCGCGGACGCCGACGTCGATACGCTCGCTCCCACCCTGATCGGAGCCGTGCACATGCTCTTCGCCGACCGCCAAGGCATCCCACCCGAGACCGCGGACGTCCACAAAGTAGTCACCGCGGTCATCGCCGGGCGTTGAGCACGTCATCAGTCCCCGGTGGCCTTGTCGCCGTTGCTGGTTCGGCGTCGGTGAGCTCGCACCAGTGCGAGATATTCACGGGCCAATCGGTGGCAGTCGCCGGGCCATCGTGCGGAGAGGTAATTGCCGTCGTGCACAGTGAATCCGCGCTGAAGTCGGGTGGGGCTGTCGCGCCACGGCAGGAGAGGGCCTGGCTCGAAGTCGGTGGGTGCGGCCAGGACCGCGGTGACCTCTTGCTGCACGGTTTGCGGGTACGTGCGGTAGTAGTCGCCGAGCCATGCTCGGGTCGCTGTCCACGCCGATAGTTCCAGCAGCGAGGTCAGCGCGGTGGTGCGCCGCCCGTACAGAACCGAGCGCCCGGTTGCCGGGTCGGTGGCGCGCGCGGCGACGAGGACACCGTGACAGACCGCTCCGACCGGCAGGTCTCGCAGCATCGCGCGGGCCATCACCGCATGGGCGTCCGGAGACTCGAGCAGGGTGCGCACTCGGCCGGCGTGTCCGCCGGGGACGAAAAGCCCGTCGAGCTGGTCGACGTCGATGTCTTGGTAGCGCAACGGTTTTGCGAAGTTCGGATCTTGGGTCATGTGCCGGTAGCCGTCGAGGGCACCGGGGCGGGTCATCATCATTGGCGACAGGATCGAAAAGCCGTGTTGGACCAAACGTTCGTCGGCGAATGCCTGCACACCCTCCGGGGTGGCGAAGCGCACCTCGATCCCGGCAGCGGTGAGTTCGCGCCAGGCGAGAGCGGATTCGGTCGGGTCGTAGTCGGCGGCGGGGAGCAGCATCACGATCACGAGGCGGTCCTTTCTGCGCGGGAGCGGGCCGGTTCCGAGCTCGCGGAGATTCCTTTGTCCCGCACCGCCTTCAGGGCGAGGCGAGTGGCGGTAGGCTCCTCAACGATGTTGCGGCGCAGCACAACCGTAGGTTCGAGCAGCCGAGCAGGTCATTGGCGCTGGTGGCCATGCCGTTGACGCGGTAGGCCAGCGTGGTTCACTGGGGCGGTGCACCATCCGGCTCCGCTCACCGTCTCCGCCAGTTACGCGCTTGCGGTGACGCGCGCGGCGGCGAGCGGACTCGTCGAGGACACGGATCTGGCGCTGACGCCGACGCGCGGGCGGGTCGGATTCGAGCAGCTGCGCACCGTGTGGGCACAGATCCTCGCACGCAGCTCGGATCCGTACTTCGGGCTGCACATGGGCGAACATGTGCAGCCGACAGCACTCAATGTGCTCGGCCACGCCCTGCTGACCGCATCCACCCTCGCCGAGGCCGCGGACCTGGCGGTGCGGTACACCCCCTTGGTCAGCCAGGCAGGCGCCTTCACCCTGCAACACGATGGCAGGCGAGCCAACCTGTACTACCGGCCCCGTCCGGTCACGACGCCGATGGACGTGCAGCAAATCGAGGCGGTTCTCGCCACGGTGGTGACCGCGTGCCGGTGGTTGGCCGGGCGGTCGTGGACCCCTGTCCGGGTGTCGTTCGCCCATCCGCAGCGACACGATGTCGACGAATACACAAGGGTGCTGGGATGTCCGGTGACCTTCGACGCCCAGCACTACGCGGTCACCGTGCAATCGACACACCTGAACCGGCCGCTACCGCACGCCGACCGCGACCTGGCCGTGCTGCACCGCGGGCACGCCGACCGCATGATGGCCGAGCTGATGCCGGCCGTCTCGGTGCGCGAACAGGTCGCCGCCTACCTCGCGCACACCACACCGGCGCTGGCCCGACCCGACGATGTAGCGCGCGGCCTGCACATGAGCACTCGGAGTCTGCGGCGCGCGCTGCACGACGACGGCACCACGTGGAGCCAACTCGTCGGTCACGCCAGCCACCAACGCGCTCTCACGCTGCTCCGCACCGACAATCGGCCGCTGGACCAGATCGCCCACGACATCGGGCTCAGCGACGCCGCCAGCCTCGTACGCGCATTCAAACGCTGGCAAGGCACCACGCCCGGCGCCTACCGCGCCGATGCACACACATCCCCTGCCGATACCACCGGACAGTGACCGGAGGTCTACGCCGCCCGGATCCTTCACTCGTCATCGCGACTTGGTCGCCCACAGAATGACGTTCGTGCCGAAGAACTTCTTACTCCACCCGATGTCCTGGAAACCGAGACCATGGAGAACGTCGGCGACATGTTCCGGTGACGCGAAAGCGAGCGTGCTGGATTCGAGGTAGCTGTAGGACGATCGGTCGCGAGCCACCACCTGACCGAGCAGCGGAACGATGATGCGCATCCCCCACTCGACCACCGGCTTCACCCACCCGCTCGGCGGGCAGGTCTCGAGAATCACGATCCGGCCGCCCGGCTTCAGTACCCGGCGCTGTTCGCGAAGCACTCCGTCCAGGTCTTCGACGTTCCTGAGCAGATAGCCTTCGGTGATCCCGTCGAAAGACTCGTCGTCGAAAGGCAAGTGGGCCGCGTCCGCGTGTTGCCACCGCACCGCCTGCGCCCAGGGCTTGGCCCGCGCACGGGTCAGCATTTCCTCCGAGAAGTCGACGCCTGTCACGGTCACGGCGGGGTACCTCCGCGCCGCCTCCAACGCGATCACACCGGTCCCGGTGGCGATGTCCAGCAGCTGCCCGCCCGCGGGCGGTGCGACACGCTCGGCCACTTCCCGGCACCATCGGCCATGACGGCCGAGCGTCATGAGAAAGTTCATCCGGTCGTAGTAGCCTGCGATCTTCTCGAAAATCCCGTGCACTTCGGAGCGTTTGCTCTTGTCGATGGTCACTCGGTCTCCACTTGTGACGGACTCCTGTTTCGACCTTCAAACGTAGTCGAGACCCGACCACCGACCCACACCGCCGCTTGGAATTGCGCTGCCGCGCCTAACTACTCGCCCCGCGCGTGCGGCCGACGGTTCGGCCGGCGCGCGGGGCATGGTGCGGCGGCGGGCGGGTCAGCTGGATCGGGGCGTGAGGCGAATGACCGGGATCTCGCGGTCGGTCTTTTCCTGATATCCGGCGAATCGCGGTGCGGTAGTCGTGATCTGGTGCCACGCGTGGTCGCGATCGGCGCCGTGGAGCTGTTCGGCGGTCACTTCGAGGGTGCGGCCGCCGACGTCGATGCGGACCCTGTCGGGATTCGCGGCGATGTTGTGGTACCAGGCGGGGTTGCTCGCGGCGCCGGCCGCCGAGGCCACGATGAGGTAGGTACCGTCTCCGCCGGGGAACCAGGCCACCGGCGTCGAGCGCTCGGCGCCGGTTTTGCGGCCGAGTGTGGTGAGGACCAGGGCGTCCATGCCCATGAATTTGCCGCCGCCTTTGCGGCGCAGGCGTTTTGCCATCAGCTTGTTCATCCAGACGGCGAACCGGCCGGAGGGCTGGCGGCCGCCGCGGGTGCCCGCAGGGGTGCCGAAGCTCATCGGGTTCTCACTTTCGTTGTGGTCGGCCAGCGGTCAGGCGCTCGCGGTGCCGGTGTGCACCGTGCGTTGTACCTGCACGTCCTCGTAGGTGAAGGGTCGGCCCGCGAGGTTGAAGCTCCACGAAACGGTGGGGGTGATCCGCATATAGGGTCCGAGGCCGAACTGTCCTTGGCGCTGAACGAGTTCAGCGGTTCCGTAGACGCGCAGGTAGCGCGGGATCCAGGGATTCGTCGACACCAGGTCGTCGATGACGATGGCGACCTTCGGATTGCCGCGTTCGACATTGCGGTATTTGCGAGTCCGCACCGGGTCGTGGCCGCCGACGTAGATGTGCGTGCCGTCGAACTCGTAGCCCACCGGGACCACGTCGGGCTGCCCGCCGGGGTCGACGGTGGCAACCCGGGCGAGCCGCTGGCTGCGCAGGTAGTCGATCTCTTCTTCGGTGAATGACATCGCTGGCCTCCTGCCGATCATCGCTCGGTGCCGTGCTGACCTGCACAGTAATCCTTCGACACTCCCGCAGCCACGATGTGGGCGCGCTGATGGGCGCGGCAGCTGGCGTCGCGCCAGCTGCGCCGTCGGGGAGAGCGCCGGGTGGCAGCACAGGAACAGCAGGACGAGCGTGTCGTCGGAATCGGCCGGGCGGCGATCGGCGGGCGGCGCGACCCATTCGCGCGAACGGCGACCAGCGCGCGACGGTTTCCTCCCTGCGCCTGCGGGCCTGCTCGTTGCGCAATATGTCGGTCAGCCTGCGCGAGGCCACCGTGATCAGCCAGGCCCGCGGATCGTCGGGCACGCCGTCGGTCGGCCACTCGGTCGCCGCCGCGAGCATGGCCTCCTGCACGGCGTCCTCCGCGGTGTCGAAGTGACCGTAGCGGCGGATCAGCGCGGCGAGAACCTGCGGCGCCGACCGGCGCAGCAGGTCCACCACTTGGTGATCGGTCATCGGATCAGCCGAAGTCGAACGCGGACTCCATGATCGGCCGCACGTCGGCGTAGGCCGAGGCCAGCACCTGCGGCGGGGCCGGGCAGTTGTTCAGCTGCGCGGCGATCTCGGTCGCCCGGTCGAAACTCTCGCACTCCACGACCCAGTAACCGGCCAGCACCTCCTGAGTTTCCGCGTACGGGCCGTCGGTCACGAACGGCGCGCCGTCCTTCGCCGAGACGCGCCGGGTGTGCACCGGCTCCGCCAGCCCGCGGGTCTCCACGAGTTCTCCTGACTCGTGCCGGTCTGCCGGCGACGAGTTCATCGACGATTCGATTCACCGGTGGCGGGTATGGCGTGTGCATGTCTTGCACCGGACAAAGCCGCACCGCGGCGCTGGTTTCCGTTCGGGAGGGGTGCGGCCGGTGAAGGTTGTCGTCACCGGGGCCAGTGGCAATGTGGGGACCGCGTTGTTGCGGGCGTTGCGCGAGGACGAGTGGGAGGTGGTCGGCGTCGTTCGACGTCCGCCCATGCAGCGAGGGCCGTACGCGCGGGTCCGCTGGGTCCGATGCGATGTCGGCGCGCCGGGAGCCGTGACGGTGTTGCGCGAGGCGTTCGCCGGCGCGGACGCGGTGGTGCATCTGGCGTGGGCGATTCACCCGCGCAGCGCAGAGCCGCTGATGGAGCGGACGAATCTGGCGGGCAGCGCGAACGTGCTGCGCGCGGCGGCGGACTGCGGCGTACCGCACCTGACGTGCGCGTCCTCGGTCGCGGCGTACGCGCCCGCCCCGCGCTGGCGGCGAGTCGCGGAGGACTGGCCGGTGAGCGGAGTCCCCGGCAGCGCCTACAGCCGGGGCAAAGCCGTGCTCGAAGCGCTGATCGACGGTTTTGCCGCGGAGCATCCCGGCGTTCGGGTCGCGTGGATCCGGCCGTGCGGCGTGACGCAGGCCGACACGGCCGCCGAATTCGCGGACTGGGCATTGAGTCCGTGGCTGCCGCGCACACTGATCGGCCGTCGCTGGCTGCCCGTGCCGCTGTGGCGAGATCTGCGGTTGCAACTCGTGCACAGCGACGACGTCGCCGCAGCCATCCGGTTGATCCTGACGCGACGGGCGAGCGGCCCGTTCGATCTGGCCGCCGAACCGGTACTCACCACCACCGAATTGGCCGCGGCCTTCGGCGGTTTCCGCGTTCCTCTCCCCCTGCGCGCGCTGACCGCGGCGGCGTGGGCGAGTTGGCGTCTCGGCGTGCAGCCGCTGCATCCGGGATGGCTCGAACTCGCCGACCGTGCCTGCCTGATCGACACCGGCAGGGCGCGCCGCGAACTCGGCTGGTCACCGCGGCACCCCGCCGACGCGGTAGCCGCCGAACTCGCCACAGGACTTCGCATCCGCCGAACCGGCGACAGCCCGCCGCTCGCCCCCGCCCGCCCGCGGTTCCGGCTCGGGCAGCCCACCCACCAGACCCAGGCGTTCCCCTCCCCCGGTCCCGCTCACGAGCGGAAGACGGCTCGGACGCAGTCGTTCAGTTCGTGAATACAGACCGTTGTCCTCCGGCCCGAGCGTCTATATTTTGCAGGTTTTCCCGCGGTGGCCAGCCAAAATCGCCGCGGACTTCCAATCGATTGTTCAACGATACTGTCGACACGATGAACGCTGCCGACGAGGACATGACAATCGAGCTCAGCATGGCCGAATTACGCGAGGTCACGCGCTATGCCGTGGCTTGCGCGGAGCCTGCGCTGGCGATCTTCGAGCGCGACTGCCCGGATGACCCGCGCCCAAGGGCCGTGCTCGACGAGGCGCGCAGGTTCGCCGCCGGGGGAAAGCGGACGAAGGCGCTTCGTGTGACAGCGCTGGAGGCGCACAGGGCCGCACGGGCCGCCGCCGAGATGCGATACGAGGTCGCAGCCGACGCGGCACGCGCCGCCGGTCACGCGGGAGCAGCCGCGTACCTGCACCCGCTGGCGAAGGCGACCCAGGGCGGACACATCCTCATGTCCGCCGCCCACGCGGCTCGCGCACTCGAACTCGACGCGGGCGACGACCGTAACGTGGGAGACGAATACATCGAGAAGGCAACAGGTTTGGCCAGCACCATCGTCGTGAGCGTCCTGACGCGCTACCCACCAGCCCCCAGCGGCCGTGGCCGCGTGGGAGATCTATGGCGGAAGCTCGACGCGTCGTTGCGACAGCCGGCGACCGATCGTTGACCGCTGCGCGCCTACTTTTCGTCCGAGCGAGGGCCGCCGAGGGCGGCGGCGATCCCGTCGAGCAGCCTGGCCAGGCCGAACTCGAAGACGGTTTCGGTCAAGGGGTCTGCGCCGGACGAATCCGACGAGCCCGCCGCGGTCAGCGACAGCAATGCCGGATATCGTTCCGGCTCACCGTATTCGGTGATCACCGCCGGATCGAGCACCGGACCGACATGACCAGGAGCGCCTCGGCCGAGCGCCGGGTCGAGCTCGAGGCGGGTGGCGCCGCTGACGAAGGCGGTCACCGACAGGACCGTCTCGGCGACCCCCTGTGGTTCGAGCCCCGCGTCGAGCAGCGCGCGCATCGCCGTCTCGGCCCACGCGGCCTCGTTCGGTCCCATGAAGCGGTTGCCCGTCCCGACCGCGAGCAGCCACGGATGGCGACGGTAGAGCTCGCGTGTCTCGCGAGCCCACGCTTCGAGTGCCGCGCGCCAGTCTTCCTCGGGTAGCTCCGGCGGGTTCGCCATGGCCCCGTCGATCATGAGCACGACGAGGTCGTCCTTGCTCGGCACATGGCGGTACAGCGACATCGTGGCCGCGCCGAGCTGCTTGGCGATCCGCTGCATCGACAGGGCCGCGATCCCGTCGGCGTCCGCCACCCGGATCGCCTCCACGACAATGCGTTCCAGAGTCAAGGCCGGTCGCGGACCGCGTCCCGCGGGTGGGTTGCCCGACCAGAGCAGGCGGGCCACAGGGGGAATCTCAGCGGTCATCACACGCCTCCGACGCCACGCATTGCGTATCCGATACGCAATGCGTATCTTATACGCAATACCTCGTCTCTCAGACTCCTGGACGGTCCGTCATGACAGTGTCGACCAGACATTCGAGCTCTTCCACCTCCGCACCGAATCGGAAATCCTGGTGGCAACGGCCTTGGACAGGCCCGTTGCTCGTGCTCACTTTCGCATTCGTCGCATTCTCGATTCCGCCGTACCTCACCCTCGATCCGGCGAAGTCACGGGTGCCGGACCCGGGTTTCGCGCCGCACTACCCGTTGCTGGTCGTCCATGTGCTCTGCGGCTCGGTCGCCATCCTCTCCTGCGGATTCCAGGTCTGGCCGTGGTTCCGGCGGGCGTATCCCGGAGTGCATCGGCGGGTGGGCCGGGCATATGTGTTCGCCGGTGTTCTCCCCGCAGGACTGGCCGGTGTGGTCATCGGCGCGACGAGCCCGTTCGGGCCGGTCGCCCGGGTCAGCAATGTCATGCTGTCGGTGCTGTGGTTGCTCACCACCATCGCCGGTCTGCGCGCGGCACGCGGGCGCCGCTTCGGTGATCACCGCCGCTGGATGATCCGCAGCTTCGCGCTCACCCTGTCCATCATGCTCAATCGCGTAATCGGAGGCGTGCTGTATGTGATTCTCAGCCCGCGGCTGGACTCGACCTTCCACGGCGACGAGAACCTGCTGGTACAGACCATCGCCGGGATCGGCACGTGGCTCGGCTGGACATTGTCACTGTTGATCGCGCAATGGTGGCTCGACCGCCCACAGTCCGGAGGGCGTAATAGTCGGTCCGGACCGGCTCGGGTCGGCCTCCGATCGGAAACAGGTGCGTCGAAAGTTGCTGCGGGAGCATAAGTCCTTCGCCATCCGAAAGATCAAGTCCGTTAACTCACACCGCGGCCGATCCCGCGCCGTGCCCGCGGATCGTGCGCGATTTCCAGACGGTGATCGGCGCGGAGACCAGACAGCAGATCACGCTCGCCGAAGGCCGACTGCCCGATTGCGTTCTCGCCTGCGTGGGCGGCGGCAGCAACGCCATCGGTGGGCGGCCACCGACGCCGCCGCACTGCGCGGGACGCAGGCGCTCAGTCACACCGAAGGCATCCTCGCCGCGCTCGAATCCGCCCATGCCGTGGGCATCTGCTGGAAATGGCCGAGCGCGGAGAGCTTCCCGAGGACTCCGTCGTCGTGCTGTGCCTGTCGGGTTGCGGTGACAAGGATCTCGCCGCCGCCGACCGCCTCGGCCTGGCCTGACCGCTGATATCGTCGGAGGTGTTCATGGCGCCGGGTGAGGGACCGCGCGCTACACCCGCGCACGAGGACGAGCCCTCTTGAAGTATGTACCCCGCCTGGTCCTGTTCCTGGCTATCCCAGCCCTGCTGATCTTCCTGCCGTGGTGGACGCTGGTGGCCGCGCCGACCCAGGGAACCGGTTCGCTGTTCTGGCTCGGTTCGGCGCTGTTCGCGCTGGCGTTCTGCTGCCTGCCCGCATCGATGTATCTCGGCCACGGACCCGCGCAGTCGGATGCCGCCTCGATCGTCGGCGACACGTTGCTCGGCGTGATGTGGGTGATGTTCAGCTGGTCGGTGTTCGGCAATGTCGCGCGCCTCGGGCTCGCGGTCGCCGGTGTCGACGATCCGGCCCGCTCCCGGATCGTCGCGGCGGGCGTACTCGCCGCCGCGGCCGCGCTCGTGGTGTGGGGCGTGATCGAGGCGCGGCGGGTGCCGCGGGTTCGCACTGTCGAAGTACCCATCGCCGGACTCGGTCCGGCACTGGACGGACTGCGCCTGGTGGTGGTCACCGACACCCATTTCGCCGCGCTCGACCGCTTGCGCTGGTCGGAGCGCGTGGTCGACGTGGTCAACGCGCAACGTCCCGATATCGCCTGCCACGCGGGTGATCTCGCGGACGGCTCGGTGGTCAAGCGTCGCGCGCAGGTCGATCCGCTCGGCAAGGTCGAAGCCGAGCTCGGCCGGTTCTACATCACCGGCAACCACGAATACTTCGGCGACGCGCAAGGCTGGATCGACCACATGAGTTCGCTCGGCTGGCAACCGCTGCACAACCAGCACGTGACGGTGCGTCGCGGCGATGACCACCTGGTGATCGCGGGCATCGACGACCCGACGGGCGTCGGCTTGACCGGTCACGGCCCGGACCTACCCGCCGCGCTCGCGGGCGCGGACCCGAGCGCGCCCGTCGTCCTGCTCGCCCACCAACCCAAGCAGATCACCGACGCCGCGGCCGCCGGTGTCGCACTACAGATTTCCGGCCACACGCACGGGGGCCAGATCTGGCCCTTCCACTATCTCGTCCGGCTCGAGCAGCCCGTGGTCGCGGGACTGAGCCGCCACGGCGACACCCAGCTCTACACCAGCCGGGGAACCGGCTTCTGGGGTCCGCAACTGCGAGTCTTCGCGCCGAGCGAAATCACCGTACTGGTCCTGCGCTCCCGGTAGCGGTGAGCCCGTCGGGATGTACGGGCTACTCGATGATTTTCTCCAGGAAGATCGCCGCGCGGTGATCCCACGGCGCGTCCTCGGAGACGTCGACGTAGCACGGTTCGGTGGCCAGGACGCCTGGCTTCGTCAGCACCGGCAGGGCCACGTCGGATCGGTCGAACCGTCCGGTCTTCTCGTCCCAGGTGGCGCAGACGAGCGTGGACGTCGCGCGTAGTTCGGTACTCACTTTCGCAGCGGTTCCGGCCCGCCGCGATCGAGTTGCCCGCCGCGAGGCTCGGCCAACTCGACGGCCAAGCCGCTATCGCCACTGCCATCACGGCGGCCCAGGAGGCTCCCACACCTGCCGAGACCGCCACCTCGGTGACCGACCTACCTCGCGGTGCGGCCGGCGCGCGGCTATTGCGAAGCCGTTGTCGGTGTCGCGGTCGCGGTCGCTTCCGGTGACGACGTGGCCGTGGTCGTGGGAGGTGGCGCGGTAGTGGTCGTGGTCGTGGGCGGAGCCGCGCTGGTGGTGGTGGGGCGAATCGGGTCAGGACAGACGCCGTCTCGGAAGCCGATATTGTTGATCTCGTTGTTGGAGCGGGGATCTCCGGCGTAGTTGATCTTGTCCGTGCACTTGACGTAAACGCCGCAGGGTTCGGGCCCGCAGTAGTCGGTGCCGCCCGGCGCGGGCGGCGGGTAGCTCGGGTCACCGCATAGGGTCGCGCCGCAGGTGTCGGTGCCCCCGGGCTGAGATTCCGGCCCCGCACCACAGAAGATGGTTCCGCAGTTGTCGGTGCCCCCAGGGGCGACAGGCTGACCGGCGCCCGCCTGCCCAGAACCCGCCCCTTCACCGCTGCCCGCCTGCCCGGCACCGGGACTGCCCGGCGCCGCGGTGCTGCTGGCCGGGGTCGTGATCTTCGGAGAGTTGGCTGCGCTCACCGTCGTCGTGCTCGTTCCCGGCTTGGCGGAACCCTGCTCGTCCGCCGAGCACCCGGTCAGGATCAGCACCGGCGCAACCGCGCCGAGTACCAATCCGGTGCCGGCACGCCAACGGCGGCTCTTCCTCAACATCTGCACGATCCGCACAGCCTCTCCTCTGAACATGCCGCCCGTCTCCGAATAGGCCAGGCGCGCAAGGGTTCCGGAAACCGGAATGATCGGTAAAGAAATCCCCCTGCGAGAGTCGTCGGATGGTCTTCGGTCGTTACAGCCCGCTGCGAAAGCCGGGTAGCGCACAACTCACGATCCGCGCGCTTCCGTGCTGAGGACTCGGATCATTCCGCCCCATGCGGTTCGATGCCACCTCACGAACCGTGAGAAAATCATGTGTGCTCGCACTGCGGAAGCCCCGGAGTTGCCGCCCCTACGGGCGTTCCTAGTGCCACCGGCCTGACCGCCAGTCCGGACCTGTGGGCGGGGGTCACCGACGCGGAACCCGAAGAGCTGTCTTCCGAGATGTCGGCTCACCACGGAGTCGGCGAGAGTCCCAGTCGTGCTCCATCATTCAGCCCCCGGAAATCGATGTCCTACCCCGCGGGCGACTCTGGTGAAAGCATCGACGTGGCTGCGCTCCGGACACGTGGCTATGAGCCGATCGCTCAGCGGGCCTCCGCTTCGCGGCGGGGCGCCCAGAGTTGGCTCGCGTCACCGGTGGCGAGCCAGCTTCGATAGACGTCGATCTTGTGGTCGATGAGCTCCAGGTTCTTTTGTGTCTCAGTGAGTTTCGCGGTCACGTCGGCGCGGTGGGCTTCCAGGAGGGCGAGTCGCTCCTGCTCGTTGCCGTCCCCGGCGGAGATGAGTTCGGCGAAGCGGCGGATGGTTCTGATGGGCATGCCGGTGGCCCGGAGTTTGGTGCAGATGGTGATCCAATCCAGGTCCAGCTGCTGGTAGCGCCGACGGCCGGCCGCGGTGCGCCCAACGGCGCTGACCACCAAGCCGGCCCGTTCGTAATAGCGCAGGGTATGCACGCTGACCCCGGTGCGGCGGGCGGCTTCCGCGATGCTCAGGCCCGTCTGGAAGTCGGAGCGATCAGGCTCGGGCGCCGGCCGTGAATTGACTTCGAGCACGCTCTAAATCCTAGCGTTGCGGCATGACAGCGATCCTGATCACCGGAGCGAACAAGGGGCTCGGCTTCGAGACCGCCCGACAGCTCATCGCCGCGGGCCACATCGTGTACATCGGAAGCCGGGACGCCGAACGCGGGCGCCGGGCCGCCGAGCAGCTGGGCGGACGGGCAGTCCAGCTCGACATCACCGACGACGTGTCCGTGCGGGCCGCGGTCGCGGCCATCGAGGCCGACGGGGGACTGGACGTTTTGGTCAACAATGCCGGTATCGCAGTGGAATGGCTCGACACCAACCTCGCGATCGGCGCCGCGGATCTGACGAGCGAGGTGATGCGGCAGACATTCGAGACCAACGTCTTCGGCACGGTGCGTGTTCTCCACGCGTTTCTCCCGCTGTTGCGGCGTTCCACCGCTCCGGCAGTGGTCAACGTCAGCAGCAGCCTGGCCTCGCTCACCAGGGTCGCCACCCCGGGCACATCGGCATACAACTACCCGGGCGTCGCCTACCCGGCGTCGAAGGCGGCGGTCAACATGATCACCGTGCAGTATGCGAAGGCGTTCCCGGACATCCGGATCAACGCGGTGGAGCCCGGCTTCACCAAGACCGACCTGAACGGGAACACCGGCCGCCAGACCGTCGAGCAGGGCGCCGAGATCATCGTGCGCATGGCGAAGGTAGGCCCGGATGGACCCACCGGAGGCTACTTCGACGCCGAAGGCACCCTTCCCTGGTGAGTCGACGGGCGTAATCGCTTACAGCGCAACATGTCTGGTTGGAGATGCGCAGGAAACGCGAAAGGAACAGAACGGCCATTGCGCAGCAACACGGCGGTGATGAGCTTGCACCGTCGCCCGGCCAGGGCGACTCGCACCACCGATGGGGAGGTCACGTCGTGCAGGAGACCAGCTGATGTTCGAATCGTGTTATACGCCAGTGGATATCGCTCATCTACTACGACACAGATACGGTCTGCCGGTCGAGCTGACCGCCGACCGGGCGACCGTCGTGTGCGGGCCGCGCATCGGTGCGCTCGATCTTCCCTCCACACTCGGCCGTCGCGTTCTGGCGCTGCTCGCCGACACCTGCCCGGCCGTCATCAGCGATGAGCGAGATACACGGTGGACCTTTCTCGTCGAGCCGCTGACGCTGTCGAGTCCTGCGAGGTTCACCGACCTCGGAGTCGTCCCACGTCGAGCTGGGCGACGAGTGCTACTTCCCATGTCGGACAAGGGCTTCGGCTGCCGCTGGGCATCGCGGCCCAGCCCCGGTCCGCTGCACCTCCCCGCGGTATCGGATGTCCTCGACGCGATCGAACGCCTGCGCACGGGACCGTCGTGTCACCCGTGCCAGGACGATCGACCTACGACCGAAAGCAAAAGCTCGATGGCGTCCTCGTCGGCTGTCCACGTCCTCGCGTCCGCGTCATGAGGTTTCAACCCTCCCCACGGCAGGCGCGGTGGCCGCACTAGGCGTCACCGAACCCAGCCCGGATCGAATAGTCGTGGGCCGGGCCGGGATTCGGCTGACGATCAGTCGGCGATGCCGTCGAACATGCCGGGCTGGTAGAAACCGCCCTGCATACGCACGATCACGCCGAGCCGGTTGGCCGCGTTGATCATGGCGACCAGGTTGATCCGGACCGCGGGTTCACCGGCGGCCGCGAGCTCCTTGGTGTGCGCATCGCTGCACCACCCGCAGCCGTTGATCTGACTGGCGCGCAGTTCCACCAATTCGACCGTGGTCTTCGGCAGCGTCGACTGCGTGATCGCCAGGCTGGTGTTCGCGAAGCGCTTGCCGATCTTGACGCCGATCGCGTTGTCGTTCAGATCGAAACGGGTTCCATGACATGGTCCTCACTCGTGGTGTCGGGTGCTCGCGCACTGAACGAACACCAGACGTGGGCTGCCCGGGCCGCGTAACAGCGCACCGATGTGATGTGCGCCATGACATTTCGGTGTCACGGATTGCCGGTGCCCGGCGTCTGATGGCTGAATCACCTGAGAGCGAACAGGAGCCATTCATGGTCGGTACATCGCGGAGCATGCCGGGCGAGGGCGGCGGCGACTCGGCGACCGCGGCATTCGTCGCCCATCGCAACCTGCTGTTCACCGTCGCCTACCAGATGCTCGGCTCGGCCGCCGACGCCGAAGACGTCCTGCAGGAGACCTGGCTGCGGTGGGCCGGGGTCGAGGTGGCCGGCGTCCAGGATCAGCGCGCATACCTGGTGCGGATCACCACCCGCCAAGCGCTGGATCGGCTACGCGTCCTCGGCAGGCGCAAGGAGTCCTACGTCGGACCGTGGTTGCCCGAGCCGCTGCTCACCGCGCCCGACGTCGCCGAGGACGTCGAGCTGGCCGACAGCGTCTCGATGGCGATGCTGCTGGTGCTCGAGACGCTCACACCGACGGAGCGGGCGGTGTTCGTGCTGCGTGAAGTGTTCGACGTCGGGTACGAGGAGATCGCCCGAGCCGTCGACAAGAGTCCGGCCGCGGCGCGCCAGATCGCTTATCGGGCACGGGCGCACGTCGCGGAACGCCGGCCCCGCGGGATCGTCTCCGCCGCCGAGACCCGGGACGCGCTCGACGCGTTCCAGCGCGCGATCGACACGGGAGATCTGCAGAACCTGCTCGACATCCTCGCGCCGGATGTCGTGTTCCTCGGCGACGGCGGCGGCATCGCGCAGGCCACGCTCTCGCCGATCGTGGGAGCGGGCAACGTGGCTCGCGTGCTGACCGCAGGGCTGGGCAGGCTCGCGGCGGCGGCGAAGCAACTGGCGCAGGTCAACGGCTATCCGGCGCTGATACTGCGGCGCGACGGCGAGATCGACACCGTCGTCGCGGTGCGCGTCGACGACGGGCTGATCACCGGGCTCTACGCCGTGCGCAATCCCGAAAAACTGTCCCGCGTGCGGCGCGAGACCGCCCTGTCCCGTTGATCACGCGTGCGCGGTCTCGCCATCGCCGATGACCCCTAAGCCGACGGTGCGGCGGCCAGCTGGCGCGTCGACGTGCCGTCCCACACCCCGGCGGCGAGGGCGGTGTCGTACTCGGTGCGCAGGCGCGTCACCAGATCGGCGACCGAGGTGACCTCGTCGAGGGTGCCGACGCCCTGTCCGGAGCCCCAGATGTCACGCCACGCTTTCGCCCCGGTGTTGCCGCCGGAGCCGAAGTTCATCTTCGACGGGTCGGATTCGGGGAGGTCGTCGGGGTCCAGACCGGCGGCGACGATGCTGCCGCGCAGGTAGTTGCCGTGGACGCCGGTGAAGAGGTTGGAGTAGACGATGTCGGCGGCGGTGCTGTCGACGAGCATCTGCTTGTATCCGGTGGCCGCGTTGGCCTCGTGCGTCGCGATGAACGCGGAGCCGACGTAGGCGAGGTCGGCGCCGGCCGCCTGCGCCGCCAGGATCGACGCGCCGTGCGAAAGCGCACCGGAGAGCAGGAGCGGCCCGTCGAACCACTCGCGGATCTCGCGGAGGAGCGGGAACGGCGAGATCGTGCCCGCGTGGCCGCCCGCGCCCGCGGCGACGGCGATGAGTCCGTCCGCGCCCTTCTCGATGGCCTTGTGCGCGTAGGCATTACTGATGACATCGTGCAGCACGATGCCGCCGTAGGAATGAATCGCGTCGTTGACCTCGGGACGTGCGCCGAGCGAGGTGATCACGATCGGGACCTGGAAGTCCACGCACGCCTGCAGATCGGACTCGAGCCGGTCGTTCGACTTGTGGACGATCTGGTTGACGGCGAAGGGGGCGGCGGGCGCGTGCGGGTTGGCGGCGGTGTGCGCGGCCAGCTCCTCGGTGAGCTGGGAGAGCCAGTCGCGCAGGGCCGACGCGGGACGGGCATTGAGCGCGGGGAACGAGCCGATGACGCCGGCTTTGCACTGGGCGCTGACGAGTTCCGGGCCGGACACGATGAACAGCGGCGACGCGACAACCGGGAGCGCGAGCGGAACACGCAGGGCGGGGGGCAAAGTCATGGTCGATTCCTTCGTTCCGAGGCGGCCGCGCGGCAAGGACGGCCGGGCGCGTTGCGCCGACGCATCGGAGTGTGCCGGGCGGGACCGGTGAAGAGTTATCCGAGCGCGACTCTTTTTTATCCGAGTGCGACAATCTCGGGGTGAGTCATATTCGCTCCGCCAGTCTGCGCGGCTTCCGGAGCGTCGTCGCTGAGCTCGGGGGCGACGCGGACTCGCTGGCGCTCGCGGTCGGCCTGTCGCCCAAGTCCCTCGACATGGACGACGACCTGATTCCAGGACGGGTGGCCGCGGCGTTGCTGGAGGTCGCCTCGGAGCGGCTGCGGTGCCCCGACTTCGGTCTCCGGGTCGCCGGACGTCAATCCGTGTCCGTTCTGGGGACGCTCGCCGTCGCGATGACGAACTCGCCGACCATCGGCGACGCTCTCGATTGCCTGTCGCGATACCTCTCCTCGTACGGCCGGTTTCTCACGGTGTCCATGGGCGAGGATCCTCAGCATCGTCCCGGCGTGGTCGGTCTCTACTACGGACCGGCCACCGCGGCGGGTCCGGTGCAGGCCGTCGATCTGGGTATCGCCTTCACCCACCGCGTCCTCACCTACCTCAACGGCGGCTCGTACGGTTTGCTGGGCGTCCATCTCCCGTACGAGTCCCCGGTCTCGCCCCGCGACTACGCGGACTACTTCGGAGCGCCGGTCCGAACTCGGCAGCCCCAGCCCGCCGCCGTACTCCGCCTCCCCGCGGCACTGCCGAAGCTGGAACTCGTGGGCGTCAACGACACGATTCGCCAGCTCGCCGTCGCCTTCCTCGCCGAGCAGACGTCGAATGGCCAGACCGACATCGTGTCCCGCACCCGGGCCGCGATCAGGGAATCGCTCGGCACGGGCACGGTCGAGCTGGCCGGAATCGCGCGGTTGCTGATGATGCACCCTCGCTCGCTCCAGCGGCACCTCGAGCAGGCCGGCGTCACCTTCGGTCAACTGCTCGACGACACTCGTCGCGAAACCGCGCTCCGGCTGCTGCTCGGCACCGACCTGCCGCTCGGCCACATCGCGGGCATCGTCGGTTTCGTCGAGCAGCCGTCGTTCTCGCGGGCCGCCCGGCGCTGGTGGAAGCTCTCCCCCAGCGAGGTCCGGCGCAGCCGGCGCATCTGATCGGGCCGGGCGGGCGTCGGAGTCGTGGCGGCTCAGCATTTCTCGCGCGGCTCGTACCATGGCGAGATGCCATGTGTCGAGCCGGTTCGTGACGCCGCGGCCGTGTGGGACATCGCGGTTCCGGAACGGCCGAGCCGCGTTGCCGGAGTCAGCATGGCCGCGTTTCGCGGCCGGACGAAGAGTCTCGTCGAAATGCAGGTGATCCCGTACCCGGCGCTCACGCTGTTCCTCGACTTCGGTGATGGGCTGCTCGTCGACGACGTCAGCGGCCGGGGGGCGCGCGGCGCTATCGTCGCCGGTCTCTCGCTCGGCGGCGTTCGAGGGTCCGGGCGCGATATCGACTGCTTACAGGTACGGCTGTCGCCGACGGTCGCGCACGCGGTGCTCGGCGCGTCCGCGGAGCTGAGCGGTGCGGTGGTCGACCTCGAGGAGCTCTGGGGGCGCGACGCCGTGCGGATCCGGGAGCGACTGAACGCTACCCGGTCGCGGGCCGACCGGTTCGCGATCGCGGAGGCCGCGCTGGCTCGGCGACATGAGACCGGCCCCGCGGTCGATCCGGAGATCGCCTACTGCTGGGAGCGGATGACGCTGAGCCGTGGGCGAATTCGAGTCGAGCGGCTGGCGGACGAGGTCGGGTGGAGTCGTAAACGACTGTGGACCCGGTTCCGATCCCAGGTCGGTCTCGCCCCCAAGAGCGCCGCGAAGCTGATCCGTTTCGACTACGCGGCGCACCGGCTCGCCGCGGGTCACAGCGTCGCTGCGGTGGCGGCGGATTCCGGCTATGCCGACCAGGCCCACCTTCATCGGGACGTCGTGGCTTTCGCCGGGGTGACGCCGACGGTCGTGGCGGTCGCGCCGTGGCTCGCGGTCGACGATGTCGCGTGGACCGGCGCCGGCCAGGCGCGGCCGAACCGGCGCTCGTGGAGCTGATCGCCGGAAGCGACATTTTTCCAAGACACCCCTGCGGTGCGCTGGCGATGCTGGCAGTCGAATCTGCAAGCGGGACAGCCCCATGGAGGAGAAATGAACGACGGCACCGGCATCGAACGACTGCCGCTGGGTATCCGGCTGCTGCACGCCGTACGAAAGGCGCCGGACTGGTCGACGATGACGGCCGACGAATTGGCCGCCTTCCGCGATGCGGAGAACCGCAAGCGATCGTCCCGTCTCGGGCGGGTGATCACCGGACGCCCGGCACGGGGCGTCGCGATCCGGTGGCGCGAGGTGACGCTGCCCGATCGTGAGGTGCGGGTCCGGGAGTACCGGCCGTCGAACGAGCACGGCGGTGACCTGCCACTGGTGCTGCACGTGCACGGCGGCGGGTTCGTCGGCACGGCGGTCCAATGTGACTGGGCCAACAGCTATTTCGCCGCGTCGCTGCCCGCGGTCGTGGTTTCCGTCGAGCACCGCCTCCTCGCGGAAGGGACTCCCCTGTCGGCGGCCGTCGACGACGGCTGGGACGTGCTGCTGCATGTGGTGCGGCATGCGGCGGAATGGGGAGTCGACCCGGCGCGAGCGGTGGTCGTAGGCGAGAGCACCGGCGGGTTGATCGCCGCGTTGTCCGCGGTCCGAGCCAAAGCGTCCGGCCTGCGGCTGCGCGGGCAGGTGCTGGTCAATCCGGCGACGGACCTGACCGAGACGATGTTCGACGATCCCTCGGTCACCCGGCATGCGGACAGCCCGACCCTGAACATGGCACAGCTGGAGCTGTTTCGGCGTTTGGCCGTGCCGCCGGGAACTGATGCTCGTGCGCTGTCGCCGCTGCTCACCGAGGACCTCGGCGGGCTGGCCCCGGCGCTCGTCGTGCTGCCGACCGTCGACCCGCTGACCGATCAGGGACGTCGTTACGCCGAACGGCTGCTCGCGTCCGGGACGCCCGCGCGGCTCACCGAACACCCCGGTGCGCCGCACGGCTTCCTCAGCATGCCGGGCCTGGTGCCGCAGGCCAAGGCCGCGCGCACCGAGATCGCCGAGTTCCTCCGGGATCGACTCGTCGAATCACGATCGGCCGCAATGAAATCGAAGAAAGCGGCAAGGCGATGACCAGCACCGAGGTAGCCGAGGCTCGTGAGCGGCCGACCCCACCGCCGGAAGCAGGTACCTCGGCGGGCCAGAGCACGGCCTTGCCGCTGCGCCCTTACCTGGGCGCCTTCTCCGCCGTGGTGATCCTCCAGGTCATCGGCGCCGTCGCCGGGCTGGCTCCGCTGCTGGCGGTCGTGGAATTGGGCCGAGTCTTGTTGTCGCCCGGCCCGATCGATCACGGTCATGTCTGGAGCGTGGTGATCGCGGGTGCGGCCGGATTGTCGGTGCGGCTGCTGTTCACGGCCGCGTCGTCGGGCATCGGGCATGTTCTCGACGGCCACGTGCAACTGTCGTTCCGACGGCAGCTGGCCGCGCGACTGGGGCGGGTGCCGATCGGCTGGTTCTCCCGGCGCCGGACCGGTGAGCTGGCGAAGGTGGTTGGCGAGGACGTGAGCGCCGTGCACCCGTTGATCGCCCACACCCCTGGCGAACTCGTCGCGGCATTCGTGGTGCCGTCGGTGTCGCTGGTCTATCTGTTCACCGTCGACTGGCGGCTGACGTTGATCACGCTGATCCCGGTGGCGCTGGCCGTGGCGCTGGTTCCGCTGATGATGACTCCGACCCGGCTGCGCGAGCAGGCGGATTTCGACGCGGCCATGGGACGGATCGCCGGTTCCGTCATCGAGTTCGTGCAGGGGATCGCGGTGGTCAAGGCGTTCGGCGGATCCGGGCGCGCGCACCGCGAATTCCGGACGGCCGCAGACGATTTCGCCGATATCTTTCTCCGGATGGTGCGCGGTCTCGCCGGGATCGCCGCCGGGATGCAGCTGGCGCTCTCGCCGCCGTTCGTGCTGCTGGTCGTGCTCATCGGCGGCGCGGCGCTGATCACGGCCGGTGACATGCCACCGGCCGACCTGCTGCCGTTCCTGTTGCTCGGGCTCGGCCTGACCGCTCCGGTGGCGGCGCTCGGCCACGGCTTCGACGATCTACAGGCCGCCAGGCGCGCGGTCGGCCGGATACGGGAGGTGCTCGCGGTGCCGTCGCTACCCGAGCCCACGCATCCGGTCGCACCGCAGGGTCACCGTGTGGAACTGCGGGACGTGCGATTCGGCTACGACCCCGATCACGAGGTGTTGCGAGGGATCGACCTGGTGCTCGAGCCGGGCACGGTCACGGCGATCGTCGGGCCGTCGGGCAGCGGAAAGTCCACACTGGTTCAGCTGTTGCCGCGGTTCTTCGACCCGACCCGCGGTTCGGTCCTGCTGGGCGGCGTCGATCTGCGCGACGTCGGCAGCGAGCGGCTCTACCGGATGGTCTCCTTCGTCTTCCAGGACGTTCGCCTGCTGCGCGCGTCGGTGGCGGACAACATCGCGCTGGCGGTACCGCATGCCCACCTGGACGACGTGGTTCGTGCCGCTCGGCTGGCGAACATCCACGATCGAATCGTCGAACTGCCGCGGGGATACCAATCGGTGATCGGAGAAGACGCCGTGCTGTCTGGTGGTGAGGCCCAGCGCATCTCGATCGCCCGCGCACTGCTCGCCGACGCGCCCGTCCTGGTACTCGACGAGGCGACCGCCTTCGCCGACCCGCAGACCGAACAGGCAGTACGCCAGGCGCTTTCGACGTTGACAGGTAGCAAGACGATGCTCGTCATCGCGCATCGGCTGGAGACGGTCGCCCACGCCGACACCGTCGTGGTGCTGGAGAACGGGTCGATCGTCGAGCGCGGCAGACCGGCCGAGCTGTTGGCGCGGAACGGAAAGTTCGCCGCGCTCCGGCGATCTCAGCGATCGATCGCCGACGAGATGGAAGGAGAGGGTCCCCGATGATTCGAATGCTGCTGCGCGTGCTCGGACACGAGTACGCCCGGCCGGTGCGTCGCACCGTGGCCCTGATGACGATCACCGCGATCATCGAGGGCTTGTCCTACGCGCTGCTCGTTCCGGTGCTGCGGGCGCTGTTCGGGGACGCTCCCGAGGATGCGGTGCCATGGCTGATCGCGTTCGGAGTCGCGGTCGCGGTCTACGGGGTGCTGCGCTATCTCAGCGACCTGTCGGGTTTTCGCGTCGGAACCACGCTGTTGCGAGGCGTGTATCGCCGTCTCGGCGATCATCTGGCCCGATTGCCCATCGGCTGGTACACCGAAGGCCGCGTCGGCGAGGTGTCGATCCTGGCCAGTCGCGGCGTGCTGCAGGCGATGAGCGTGATCGCGCACATGCTGGCGCCGCTCGTCTCCGCGTCGGTGACTCCCCTGGCGATCGTCGTCGTCATGCTCGGCTTCGACTGGCAGCTGGGGCTGGCCGCGTTGGCCGCCGTGCCGATCGTCGCGGCGACCCAAGTCTGGACGGGGCGCTCGATGGCCGCTGTCGACGCCGAGCGTCACGAACGCGACCGTGAGGCCGCGCGGCGAGTCATCGAATACCTTCGGGCCCAGCCTGTGTTGCGCGCCGGAGGCCGCACCGTGGAACGCTTCCGATCGCTCGACGACGCGCTGCGGGAAGTCGGGCGGGCGTCCCGCAGGCAAGCGCTGACGGCGCTGCCCGGCGTGCTGGGGTCGACGCTGGTAGTGCAGGTGATGTTCACCGTGCTGCTGGTCCTCGGCGCCTACCTCACCCTCGGCGGGACCATCGGCACGGCAGAGGTTTTGACGATTCTGGTGCTCGCCGCCCGCTGCAGCGATCCGCTGCTGTCGTTGGCCGAGATCGGTGGCAAGGTCCGCAGCGCGCGTGCCGAATTGACGAGGCTGGATGCGGTTTTGCGCACCGAGCCGCTGCCGGAGCCCAGCGAACCCATCCGGCCGGAACAGCATGACCTCGAGTTCGACTCCGTCACCTTCCGGCACGGCGACCGCACGGTGATCGACGATGTATCGTTCTCGCTGCCCGAGGGACGGCGGCTTGCCGTCGTCGGCCCGTCGGGTTCGGGTAAGAGCACACTGCTTCAGTTGCTCGCCCGGTTCTACGACGTGGACGCGGGTGCGGTGCGCATCGGCGGGGTGGACGTGCGGGCCGTCGACACCGAGGTCTTGATGTCCCAGTTCGCCATCGTCTTCCAGGATGTGTATCTCTTCGACGGCACGATCGAGGAGAACGTGCGCCTCGCCCGTCCCGACGCCGACGACGCCGAACTGCTGGCGGCAGCGACCGCCGCGCGACTCGACGAGGTGATCGAACGCCTGCCCGACGGATGGGACACGAACGTCGGCGAAGGCGGCGCACTGCTGTCCGGCGGTGAGCGCCAACGGGTCTCGATCGCGCGAGCGCTGCTGAAGAACGCGCCGATCGTGCTGCTGGACGAGGTGACCTCCGCCCTGGACCCGGTGAACGAGGCGGCCGTGCACGCCGGCATCGAGCACCTGATGGCGGGCCGGACCGTGGTGATGGTCGCGCACCGGCTGCGAACGGTCCAGCGCGCCGATCGGATCGTCTTCCTCGACGGCGGCCGGATCGCGGAGCACGGCACCCACGACGAACTGCTGCGCCGGGGTGGGCGCTACGCCGATTTCTGGCAGCTTTCCATCGTCCCGGCAGCACCGTGACGGCGCTTCCCGGCGCACCGAATCGCAGCATCCGTGCACTTTTACTGCCGGTGCGGGTGTCCGAAACGCATCGGGCGCTCCGCTTCGTCGCGACAGGCCGACGTCGCATCGGTTGCGCGGCGCGATCAGGCGTGGGCGGAGTCGCGAACCCCTACGCGGCGACCAAGGCGACGGTCGACATGATGATCGCGGGCGAATGCGGCACCGATCACCCCACTACGGACGGAACGTGTGTCCGCGACTACGTCCACGTCAGCGATCTGGCCGCCGCCCACCTGCTCGCGCTCGAGGCCTTGTCACCGGGGCGGTACGAGGTGTTCAACCTCGGCAACGGCGACGGCTACTCCAATCGCCAGATGCTCGACACCGTCCGCGAGGTCACCGGGCGCGCCTTCCCGGTGTACTACGCGGACCGCCGCCCGGGCGACCCCGCGGTGTGCGTCGCCAACAGCGACAAGGCCGCCGCCGAGCTGGGCTGGAAACCGCAGCGGCCGAACCTCTCCGACATCGTCGCCGACGCCTGGGAGTTCCATCGCACCGTGCACGGGATCGCCGGCTAACAGGTCGGCATCGCGGCGCGCGTAGCGACCGAAGGCGTGCGCCGCTCACGCGGGCAAGGCAACGCGGAGCCGACTGGTCTTTCAACCGCTGCTCGTCGCATGGGCGCTGGCCACCACCAACGGCTTCCGCGTCCTGCGGGAACAACGCGCCCTGCGGAATCGCCGATCGGCCTAGGCGGGCTCGGGTGCAGCGTTCATCGCGTGCGCTGGGCCGTGGGTCAGCGCTGTGGTCCGGTTCGCGCTTTCCCGGCTCGGTAAGCAGATGCTTCCTGGCGGGCCGCGAGTATTTCCGAGCCGAGCACGGAACACTTTGTCCTGGAGCGTAATTCGCTTACGCGGAATCGGTCGAGGTTGTGCGTAACCTTCTCCGCCGGAATGCCCGGCCACGGACCTCCGTGGCCGGATCAACCATTGGCGAGCGCACGGTCGGCGAGCGCGGCGACGACCGGTCCGAGTGTTCGGGCGTAACTCACGGTGAGGTGATTGTCGTCGCGGTACGCCAGGTTGTCGCCGATGATGAGGGGGCAGCGAGCGGCGGTGCAGAACAGCGAGGTCAGGTCGGCGTACTGGCCGCCACCGGCGGTGGTCGCCGCTTGTTCGGCGGCGATACCGGCATCGTCGACGGCGAACGGCCGCGCAGGCGTGCATGCCACGGCATCGTCGAGGTGTTCGGACAGGCACGCGGGCACGGTGGTGTGCGGATCGGGGATCGACCCGAGAACGAGCACCGCCGCTCCGGTCTCTCGCAGCCGGCCGACCAGGCGGTTCAGGCTGTCGACCCAGGCCCGGTCGTACGAGACGAAGCCGAAGTCGGCGCCGTAGCGCCGGGACATGCTCAGCACGATCAGCCGGGGGCGTTCGGCCTGTAGCCGGGTCAGGATCTGGCCGCGCCAATGCTCGCATTCGGTGTACTCCCGGCCCAGATACGGGCTGGTGATCGGCAATTCGAGCAATGGGCAGGTGACCTTGGCCATGGTCTCCAGCCGCCAGTGCCGTTCCGCGGCGATCGGCTCGAACGCCGGATGCCACATCGCCGCATGGGAATCACCGACCAGCGCCACCGTCGTGGCTGCGTCCGGATCGCCGGAGGCGCACTCGGCCTGTCCCAGATCACGCCACGACCGCACACAGCCGTCGAGGAACACGCTGGCCTTGTCGCCTGGCGCGTCGCCGAGTGAGGGAGTGAGATTCGAAGGGACAGCGTGAATTTCGGCGGACGCGGCGACTGCGGCCTGGGTATCGGCCGTCAGCTGCCGGACCGCCGCGTCGCGCGGGTCGACGCCGGGAGCGGCCGGTGCGGCGGGCGTCGCGAGCGTGAGAGCCTGGGCTACCGCGCCACGACCGACCGGGTCGGGAACGAGCACGAGCAGCGTCAGTGCCACACAACCGGCGACCACCGTGATCGCGCCGCCACAGGCGAGGCTGCGTGCGGCCGACCTTCGCAGTGGGGCGGCGAACCGGACCGGATTCTCGACCAGCCACAACGTGAGCATGGCGAGTCCGCCCGCCACCATCACCGCGCCCAGCGAGCCACCCGGTCCGAGCGGGCGCCCGAGCACGCGCGGCGCCAGCAGCAGAACAGGCCAGTGCCACAGGTACCAGGAGTACGACATGCGGCCGATCGCCCGCATGCCACGCAGCGCCAGCCCGCGGCCGACCCCGAATCGTGTTTCCACGCAACCTGATACGATTACCAGGGCGGTGCCGAGAACAGGTAGCAGAGCCGCTGTGCCCGGATACGGTGTCCTCCCGTTCAGCTGGGTACACGCCGCCACGATGAGGACCAGCCCGGTCCATCCGGCAAGGGCCGCGACCGATTTCGGCAACCGGGACCACGCCCAGGCCGACAGCGCGATCATGCCGCCGATGCCCAGCTCCCACGCTCGCGTCGGCAGCGAGAAGTAAGCCCACGGTGGCAGCGTGCGGGTCAGCATCAACGAGACCGCGAAGGAGAGCGCGGCGACGACCGCGAGAACGATCAGGTACGGGAACCGCGCGGCCGATCCGATCCGGCTCCGCCGCGCGAACCACGCCGTGACGGCGATCAGTACGGGCCACAACAGATAGAACTGCTCCTCGACGCCGAGCGACCAGAAGTGTTGAAACGGCGACGGAAGCGTTTCGCCGGCAAGGTAGTCGGTGCCGCGCAACGCGAGCCGATAGTTCCCGGCGTATAAGGCGCTGGCGACGCCATCGCCGAGGACCTGGCGTGCCTGTAGCGGCGGCAGCAGTAGGGCCGCGCCGATCGCGGTGAATACCAGCACGATGCCCGCCGCGGGCAGCAGACGGCGGGCGCGCGCGCCATAGAACCGGATCAGACCGACGGCGCCGGTGGCGGCCGCGTCGCGGAAGAGGATTCCGGTGACGAGAAAGCCGGAAATGACGAAAAAGACATCGACACCGACGAATCCGCCCGCGAGCCCAGGCAGGTTCGCATGAAAAAGGACGACGGCAAGTACGGCGACCGCCCGCAACCCCTCGATGTCGGGTCGAAATCGTTCGTGCGGCGCCGCATCGTGTGCGCGATCATCCTGCCGATCCGTCAATCCGCCGATCGCCGCCACCGTCATGGGCGGCATTGTTCTCGATCTTGCTGGCTATGTCACGGCAACTCACCGCGCATCAAGGTCCCGGCCTCGAACTTCCGGTCCCATAGGAAGATCGGCTGCGGGGGCGGAGTTTCACTATGCGTCGGCAGCGGCTCCGCGAACAATCGGGAACTCCGAATATCTCATCCATGCGAATGAGAAATTCGATGACGATCGCGGCTTGCGATCGCCCGCGCGCTGCCGTGCGTCTCCGCCTCGTCGGTGCTGCCACGTGATAGAGGAAGAGCGTGGGAATTCTCATCGAAGACGCGCACGTGCTGACCATGGACGGCATATCGGGCAGCACCCCGGTCGTGCGCAGCATCCGGATCGAAGGCGATCGCATCGCCGAGATCGGCGCCGGCCTGATCCCGGCCGACGGCGACACCGTCATCGACGGGCGCGACCGGTTGGTCGTTCCCGGGCTCGTCAACGCGCACACCCACTCGTGGGAGACGCTGTTCAAGGGCCGCTACGACAATCTGCCGCTGGAACTCTGGCTCACCATGAGCTATCCGATCCTCGGTGACAGCCGTGTCGCCCCGGAGCTGGTCCGGTTGCGCAGCATCCTGTTCGCGATCGAATCGCTCAAAGCAGGCGTCACCACCATCGTCGACGACGTCATCGAAAACCCCAACCAGGAATGGGCCCAGCTCGCGGCGGTATTCGACGCCTACGACGAAGTGGGTATCCGCGCCAACATCTCCGGGCACATCATCACCCGGCCCTTCGTCGACACCATGCCATTCCTGGCCGATCTGCTCGATCCGGCGATGGTGCGACACCTCAGGTCGCTGCCCGTCGTCACCGACGACGAGTACCTCGGCTTCTGCCGCCGCGCGTTCGGCAGCCTGCACGGCCGCGGTAACGGACGGCTGCGATTCATGCCCGCGCCGTCGGCGCCGCAGCGCTGTAGTCCCGAGCTGATCGCCGGGGCGACCCGGCTGGCGCAGGCCCACGACGCCGAATGCCACATCCACGTACTCGAGACCAAAACCCAGATGATCACCGGACCACGGGACTACGGCGGAACACTGGTCGAGTACCTCCACGAGATCGGCGCGCTCACCGCCAATACGACACTGGCCCACGGCATCTGGTTGACCGAGTCCGACATCGAACTCGTCGCCGATTCACACACCTCCATCGCGCACAACCCCGTCTCCAACCTGAAACTCGGCTCGGGCATCGCGCCGTGGCGGCTGCTGCACGACGCCGGGGTCGACGTCGCGCTCGGCACCGACGGCTGCTCGAGCAGCGATTCCCCCCGCATGCTCGACGTGGTGAAGACCGCTGCACTGCTGCACAAGGTGACCGATCCCGATTTCCATCGCTGGCCGCGGGTCGATGAGGTGCTCACCGCGGCGACAATTGGCGGCGCACGCAGCGCGGTGCTCGACCACGTCATCGGAACGATCGAGGTCGGCAAGCAGGCCGACCTGGCGCTGTTCGATCTCGACGCCATGGCCTTCACCCCGCGCCAGAAGCTCGACCATCAGCTCGTCTACTCCGAAAACGGATCGTCGATCGACACGGTCCTCGTGGCAGGACGTGTCGTCGTCGCGGGCGGCGAGGTGACCACGGTCGACGAACATGCTGCGCGTGCGGAACTCAACCGGCTGCTGCCGGAAATCCTTGCCTGGCAAGACGATCTGGATCGTCGCAATGCCGTGCTCACCGACGCGATCACCGCGACCTATTTCCGGGCCATCGCCACCCCTGGGCCCGTCAACCGCTTCGCAGGCGACGAACGCGCCTGGCTGGCATAGTCCACTCGGGGGCCACCGGTTCCATCCGGCGATTACGGCACGATGCCCGTTCCGCGCGCACTCGATTTGGTAGATTTCGCTACCGAACGAACACCCGACCAGGAGGTTCGCGATGTTCTGGAACGCTTCTCAAATCCCCGATCAACGCGGCCGGACGGCGGTGGTGACCGGGGCGAACGGCGGGCTGGGGCTGGAAACGGCGCGGCAACTGGCGGCGAAGGGCGCCCACGTCGTGATGGCGGTGCGCAATCAGGACAAGGCCGCGGCCGCGATGGAAGACATTCGCACGGCGGCGCCGGGCGCCTCGCTGGAGCTGGTGTCGCTCGATCTCTCCGCGCAGGCCTCCGTCCACGCGGCAGGCGAGAAGATTTTCGGCTCACACAAGCGCATCGACTTGCTGATCAACAACGCCGGGGTCATGGCGACCGGCGAAGCGAAAACCGTCGATGGTTTCGAAATGCAGTTCGGCGTGGACCATTTGGGGCATTGGACACTGACTTCCCTGCTGCTGCCGTCGCTGCTGCGTACCCCGGGAGCCCGCGTCGTGACGGTGACGAGCACGGCGCATCACATGGGTCGCGCCGTCGACCCGGCGAATCCACACCTCGAAGGTCGCTACGGGCCGTGGCGGGCGTACGGCCAGGCCAAGCTCGCCAACTTCCACTTCGGCCTGGGGTTGCAGCGCGAGTTCGAGCGGGCGGGCGTTGGCACGGCGAGCCTGCTCGCGCATCCAGGTTTGTCGAACACCAACCTGCAAGCGGTCAGTGTGCGGGAATCCGGCGGTGGCCTCACCCAGCGGTTCAGCCATTGGGCCGCTGTGCATACCGGCATGTCCGCGCCCGATGGCGCTCTCCCGCAACTGCGTGCGGCGACGGACCCGGCCGCGAACGGTGGCGAGTTCTACGGTCCGATGTTCGTCAACAACGGGCCTCCGGTGCGCAAACCGATCTTCCGCAGAATCGGAATGAACAGTGCCATCGCCAAACTGTGGGAAGTCTCCGAACGGGAGACAGGGGTGCCGATCGACGTGTCCACCGCGGCGAGCAGTTGACGCGGTGCCGCCGAGTAGCTTTCGCGCGGAGAAATCCGTACGACGGCGTAACACACGGCGCTGGTTGGCCACAGCATTTCGTCCATACGGATTCGGCGACACGCAGAACCGATTTTCGTTTCGAATTCGAGCCGCTGCCGGGTTCTTTCATCGTGCGGATCGGCAGCGAGGCCGTCGCCGCGGGTGGTGATCACGACCGTGACCGGCGAACCTTCGTGGCAGAAGTATCCGCTCGGCACCTGTGGAGAACAACCGACATAGGACGGTCACAAGCCAAGCGACGACACAAAGTTCGCGTCAAACGCCCCCTGTTCGCCGATTAACCGATAAGGTCGAAGCGGCCCGAGAACGTGGCGGCGTTCCCGCGGCCTGACGGGGAAGTGGTCCGTCCTCCCGCATCGACCTTCGGGAGGACGGACCCTTATCCAAGACTTCGGATCCGGGGTATCGGCGCTTAGGACGCGGCCTTCTGATACGCGGCCACGACATCCGCGGGCACGCGCCCGCGCCGGGGAACGTCGAAACCGTTCGCCCTGGCCCACTCCCGCACCACACCGGGACGAGGACCGTCCGCTGCCGCGGTCTCGACACTCCTGCTGCGCCGACCCGCTTTACCCACTCGCCTGCCATGAGGAACCCATTGCGCGAACGACTCTCGCAACCGGGCGGCGTTCTCGTGCGACAGGTCGATCTCGTACTCGACACCGTCCACCGCGAACGACACCGTCTCCGCCGCCTGCGAATGACCGTCGAAATCATCGACGACCGTGACGACAACCTTGCGCGCCATACCAGTTACCCCACTCCCAATTCGAAACCCACCGACATCTCCGCGATAACCGGACGCGCAGAGACTCGACACCAATCTACGAACTCGCCGGCCGAGATTCAGCATGTTACGCCCACCCCGCCACCGGCCACACATCGCGCAAGCCCGGCGACCGGGCACGGCATCGACAGCACTTCATCCTCTGCACCGTCGCGCGCCATGGCCGCGGCCGGCAGCCGACCTCGGCCGTCGGACAGCGCCGGGCCAGAGCGCATCGCATCGGCCCGTCGACCACCGACCCGACCTCGTGACGCGGATCGAATCAGTGTTGGAAGCCGGTCGCCTGGGTGGCTTCATCCGCGACCCGGACGCCGTAGTGATAGGCGAGCTGGCCGCCGAGATAGCCGGAGACGCCCAGCGCGGCCAGGGCGACGAGCGACAGCACCAACTGACCCCATGACACGGCGCCTTGTGGCCCGCCGCCGGAATTGCGCCAGAAGAAGCCGACGACGAAGGCGGCGGTCACCGCCAGATTCAGGCTCATGTGCACAAGACCGGTGCGAAACGCCGTGGTGCCGGTCGGTATCGCGAGCAAGTCCAGCAGACCGATCACCGCCGCGACCAGTGCCCCGAGCACGCCGATCGCGACGAGCCACATCGCGCCGCGCGCGAGGAACTGCGGGTCGTCCACTATCCGTGAGCCGATGTCGAACACCACACTCGCCACCCACGCCCCGATCGGCACGGTCACCAGGATCGGGTGGAACGGATGCCCATATGGACCGGACACCATGGAGACCACCGGCTGTTTTGCCTTCTGCATCTCACTGGTCATAGCAACCCCTCGGTGTTGTTTACGAGGAAGGATCGAGACAGTCGTGTAGCCGCCTCGGTCCAACGCATACCCCGAAAAGATCAGAACTACCGACCGGGATCGGGGTGGTCGGGGGCTCGTCCACTTCACCCAGAACAGGTGAGGATTCGCGCGCGCACACGGGGCGACAATCGGCGGATACGGTCCGATAGCGACGAGGAGTCCCACCATGACGAACCCATCGGGTGTCCAGAGTCCCCCGCCCGCGGAACCCTTCCAGCGGCAGAGCGTCGCCACGGGAATCTCGATCACGGCGGCGGTCATGCTCCTCGTGCTCGCCGCCGTCTCCGTGCTCGAAGGCGTATCGGCCATCGCCAAGGACGAGATCTACGTCGCGGGCGTCGACTACGTCTACCGCTTCGACTCGACCACCTGGGGTTGGGTCCATCTGATCCTCGGCATCGTCGGCGTGATCTGCGCCCTCGGCCTGCTGTTCGGCACCACGTGGGGCCGCTACGCCGCGGTGGCCGTCGCCGTGCTGGTGATCATCGCGAACTTCCTGTCGCTGCCCTATTACCCGCTGTGGTCGCTGCTCGTCATCGCGCTGAGCGTGGTCGTCATCTGGGCCGTGACCGCCTGGCAGCCGCAGCTCTGAACGGCCTCCGACGCCGCAGGCCTCGGAGGAGAATCGTGAGCAGTAAATCCCCTCACCGGATGGTGGATCCTTTGCACGCACGCGACGGCTGAGGCCGGCCGATGGCTTGGACAGACGTTCTCGGCCGGTTGCCCGGTATCGCGACCGCCCTGCGGTACCGGCGGGACTGGCTGCGCACGGACATCACCGCCGGACTCGTCCTGACCGCGCTGCTGATCCCCGCCGGCATGGGCTACGCCGAGGCCGCGGGCCTGCCCGCCTACGCCGGTCTCTACGCCACGATCGTCCCGCTGCTGGCCTACGCGGTGGTGGGTCCGTCCCGGATCCTGGTCCTCGGCCCGGATTCCTCGCTGGCCCCGCTCATCGCCGCCGCCGTCCTGCCGCTGGCCGTGGCGGGAGATCAGGACGACGCGCTCGCCTTGGCAGGCGTGCTCGCCGTTCTCGTCGGCCTCATTCTGCTGATCGGTGGATTCCTGCGGCTGGGCTTCGTGACCGAATTGCTGTCCAAACCCATTCGGCTCGGCTATCTCAACGCGATCGCGCTCACCGTCGTCGTCGGTCAGCTGCCCAAACTGCTCGGATTCTCCGTCGACGCGACCGGTGTGCTCGCCGAGCTCACCGAGACCGGCAGGGCGGTGTTCGACGGCAAGATCGACTCGGTGGCGGCGGGTATCGGCGTCGGGGCCATCGCGATCATCGTCGCTTTCCGGATGTGGTTGCCGATCGTCCCCGGCGTGCTGGTGGCCGTCGTGGCGGCCATCGCACTGTGCGCCGCGGCCGATCTCACCGACGACATTCCCATGGTCGGCGCTCTGCCCGAAGGACTGCCGCTGCCCTCGATCGGCGGGGTCGACTGGCACGACGTCACGCGCCTGATCGGGCCCGCCGCCGGAATCGCGCTCATCGCGTTCGCCGACACCGGTGTGCTGTCACGGACCTTCGCCTCCCGCCACGGCGAGGACGTGAACGGAAGCACCGAGATGAAGGCCATCGGCACGGCGAACATCGCGGGCGGTCTGTTCGGCGGTTTCCCGGTATCGGCCAGCGGATCCCGCACCCCGGTGGCGGAACAGAGCGGAGCGCACACCCAGTTGGCCGGTGTCGTCGGCGCGCTGGCGGTCTTGGCATTCGTCCTCGTCGCCCCCGGCCTCACCGCGTATCTGCCCGACGCGGCGCTGGCGGCCGTGGTCATCGTCGCGGCCACCGCGCTCATCGACGTGGGCGGCATGGTCCGGATGTGGCATATGAGCACCGTGGAATTCTGGCTCGCCGTCGCGGCCTTCCTCGGTGTCGTGTTCGCCGGTGTGCTGCAGGGGATTCTGGTCGCGATCGGATTGTCGTTCGTCGCCGTGGTCGCCCGCGTGTGGCAGCCCTACCGCACGGAACTGGTGCGCACGACCGACCGCCCCGGCTATCACGACATCGAACGACACCCCGACGGACACCGGATCCCGGGCTTGGTCCTGGTCCGGTTCGACGCTCCCCTGTTCTTCGCCAACGGCGAGATCTTCGACGAATACGTCCGCGGCGTGGTGGCCAGGGCTCCGACGCCGGTCGAGTGGGTCGTCGTCGCGGCGGAACCGATCACCGGACTCGACACCACCGCCGTGGACGAACTCGTCGACCTGGACAACTATCTGGCGGGCAAAGGGATTCGGCTGGCCTTCGCGGAGATGAAGGGGCCGGTCAAGGATCGGCTGATCCGATTCGGCATGGGCGACCGATTCGACCCGGCCCACTTCTACCCCACCGTCGAGGCCGCGGTCGCGGACTTCTTGGAACACGCGGACCGCACCCGCGACCACCCACAGGAATGAGGCGACCGTGAACGAGAACGAGTACGGCAGTGACGCGTCGCCGAGCCAGGCGCGCATGCGACGGTGGTCCGCGCGAGCCACATTCGTCTTGGTGGGCTGCGCGGTGCTCGTCCCGGTGCTGTTCGCCGGGCTGCTCGCGACCGCGGGACTGGTGATGGTCGGCATCGGCGGCGCGGTGGTGACGGTCGCGGCGCTCTATTGGTTCCTGTCCAGGCGGGGGTTCCTGCGCGCGGCCGCGGCGGTCGTGGCGGTGGCTGCGCCGATCGTCGTGTTCATCCTGTTCGTGCGCGCCCAGCTGCTGTGGGTGGTGCTGCTGTCGTGCGGTCTGGCGGCGCTGGCGCTGGTCTACGCGCGTATCACCCTGCGCGAGGACGACCGCGACACGCGGATGCCCGAATATCCGGCTTCGCGGCCGAGCAGGCCGTTCTTGATCATGAATCCGCATTCCGGCGGCGGCAAGGTCGCCCGATTCGACCTGCGGCGCAGGGCCGAGGAACTCGGCGCGGAGGTGCTGATGCTCGAAGGGCCGGAACTCATCGACGTCGTGGCCGCGGCCCGCGACGCCATCGCACGCGGCGCGGATCTGCTCGGCGTGGCGGGCGGTGACGGAACGCAGGCACTGGTCGCGGGCGTCGCCGCCGAATCCGGCGTGCCGTTCCTGGTGATCAGCGCCGGAACACGCAATCATTTCGCCATGGATCTCGGACTCGACCGAGACGATCCAGGCGCGTCGCTCGACGCGCTCACCGACGGTGTCGAATTACGGGTGGACCTCGGCGTCATCAACGGCCGCCCATTCGTCAACAACGCTTCCTTCGGCGTCTACGCCGAACTGGTGCGCAGCCCCGCCTACCGCGACGACAAGACCGCGACCACGCTCCAGACGCTTCCGGATCTGCTTGCCGGACAGACTGGTTCGCGGCTCGTCGCGCATATCGGGGACACCGTCGTCGACGGGCCGCAGGCCGTGCTGGTCAGCAACAATCCCTACGGCAGCGGGGATCTGGCCGGATTGAGCCGCCGCGCGCGGATCGACCGTGGCGTGCTCGGCGCGGTCGCCCTCTCGGTCGCCAGCACCCGTCAGGCCATCGATCTCCTGCGCGTCGGCCGATTCCGCCAGCTCGTCCAGCAGACCACCCGCGAGGTGGTCGTCGACGCCGACACCCGCACCATTCCCGTCGGAGTCGACGGTGAATCGCTGCTGCTCACCACGCCGGTCCGGTGCACGATCAGGCCGGGCGCGCTGCGGGTGCAGGTTCCGAGAACGCGACCGGGCACGCCGGCGCCCACTCCCGCGGTGGACTGGATCCGCTTGCGGGAGAGGGCCCGTGGTCCCCGGCACTCGGCCGCATCACCCTCCGGCACCGGATGAGCGGGTCGGTGCGCCATCGCGGACCGACCCGCCCGGCCGGACTTCGTTCGAAGTCCGGCCGATGCTGCGAGATTCAGCCGCGGCGGAATGTTCAGGCGCCGAAGAACCAGCGCTTGCGCGGCGGCGGCTGGACCTCACAGGAGCATCGCTGCGCCTTCGGCACGTCGCCGAGCACCTGCTCGACGTGATTTCCGCAGCCGAGGTAGCCGGGCTTGCCGCACTTGCGGCAGACGATTCGTTGGCACACTGTGTTTTCTCCTCAGGTGAAAAGGGGCTTCATCAGCCGGGTGGTCAGGATCGATGCGGCGGTACGCCAGGTCCGGTATCCGCCGTCCAGGTTGACCGCGTCCCGGCCGAGCTGCGTCAGCATCCGCGTGGCGCTGTTGCCTCGCTGCCCGACTTGGCAGAAGACCAGAACCGGACCGGCTGGGATCTCCGACGCGCGGGCGCGCAGTTCGTCCAACGGGATGTTGCGTGCGCCGGGGATGGAACCAGCGGCGAACTCCTCCGGCGATCGTACGTCCACCAGGTGCGTTCCCGTCGCGATCACGTCGGCGAGTTCGTGCCACTGCACCGTCCTGACCGCGCCGGTGCGCAGGTTGTCGGCGATGTAGCCCAGCATGTTCACCGGGTCTTTGGCCGAACCGAACTGGGGTGCGTAGGCGAGCTCGAGGTCCATCAACCGCGAGGCCGGTATCCCGCCTGCCATCGCCGTGGCCAGCACGTCGATGCGCTTGTCGACGCCCTCCCCGCCGACCGCCTGCGCCCCGAGGATCGCGTCCGTCCCGGGATCGACGAGCAGCTTCACCGACATCGCGACAGCGCCCGGGTAGTAACCGGCATGGTCGAGCGGATGCGTGTGGATGGCGCGGAACGGGCGACCGGCGGCACGCAGACGCTTCTCACTCCACCCGGTCATCGCCGCCGTCAGATCGAAGACGCCGACGATCGCGGTGCCCTGCGCGGGCGGGTCGGAGACCGGCAATCCGGCGATCACGTCCGCGACCAGCCGCCCCTGCCTGTTGGCCGCGTTGGCCAGCGGGACCAGCGTCGGCTCGCCGGCTACCGCGTCCTTCTTCTCCACCACGTCGCCGACGGCATAGACGTGCGCGGCCGATGTGCGCAGCCGATCGTCGACCAGGATGCCGCCGCTCGGACCGATCGCCAATCCGGCCGCGCGGGCCAGAGCGCTCTCCGGCCGCACCCCGATCGCCATGACCACCAGGTCGGCGGGGACGACGCTGCCATCGGAGAGCGTCACGGTATTGCCGTCGACGCGCGTCAGCTCCGCACCCAGCGCCAATCGGATGCCGTGATCGCGCATCTCGTCGGCGACCGGCGCGGCCATCTCCACGTCGAGCGGCGCGAGCACCTGCGCTCCGCGCTCCACCACGGTGGTCGAAATGCCCTTGCGCACAAGGTTTTCGGCCATCTCCACGCCGATGAATCCGGCGCCGACCACCACGGCGGACCGCGCATCGGCCGCCGCTTCGACCAGGCGATCCACGTCGGCGACATCGCGCAGCACCAAGGCGCGCTCGGCGCCCGGTAGCGGCGGCACGACCGCCGAGGCGCCGGTGCTCAGCACCAGCTCGTCGAAAGGCTCCGTGTATTCGCGGCCCGAGTCCAGTTCACGCACCGTCACCGTCCGGCGCTCCGTGTCCAGCGCGACGACCTCGTGGCGCACCCGCACGTCCAGGCGAAACCGCGCCGCGAGCGACTCCGGTGTCTGCAACAGCAGTGATTCCCTTTTCGGGATCACACCGCCGACGTAGTAGGGCAGGCCACAGTTCGCGAACGACACGTGATCGCCTCGCTCGAGCACGACGATGTCGGCCGACTCCCGCAGCCGCCGCAGCCGGGTGGCGGCCGACATCCCACCGGCCACTCCTCCGATGATCACAATCTTCATCTCGCTCCTTCCGGCGGGCGGTGGCACCTTCCGTGCCGGATCTCACCCTTGACTCGGATACCCCTAGGGGTATTGTCGCCTCCGAACCAAATATACCCCAGGGGGTATGAAAGGAGATTGTGATGACCGACTCGCTGACGGTCTCCGGGGCGCGCGACACCGCACCGCCGAGCGGCTCCGCCGGGATGCTGGGCAGGCTCGGCGACGCGATGGCCGGTCGGGCTCGCCTCGTTTTCGGCATCTGGCTCGCAATTCTGGTCGGCCTTGGCGCCGCCGCGCCGAGCGTGTTCGATTCCCTCGCGGGGGCGGGCTGGCAGGCCAACGGCTCGGAGTCGGTGCGCGTGCGCGAACTCGCACAGCAGCACTTCGGCGGGAACTCTTCGGCCGCGGTGCAGGTGGTGGTGCATTCCGACACCGCGACGGTCGACAGCCCACAGGTGCAGGAAGTGGTCGGTGGGATCACCGGCGTCTTCTCGAGCGATGCGCGCTTCGGCGCAGTAGTCCCGCCGCAGCCGGGAATGTCGATCAGCCCGGACGGGCACACCGGCATTCTCATCGCGGGAGCGAACGCTTCCACCGACGACATGGTCAAGGCGGTCGACGAGCACAAGGCGGCCCTGACGGACTTGTCCGGCGACGGAGTCGAGGTCTACCCCACGGGCGCCTCGGCCCTGTGGAGCGACTTCAACAAGGCCAACCACGACGCCATGCTCGAGGCCGAAATGTTCTCCTGGCCGGTCACGTTGGCGATCATGGTGCTGGCATTCGGGTCACTGGTCGCGGCCGGACTGCCGCTGCTGTTGACTTTGGCCGGACTGGTGGCCTCGGCCGGTGGACTGGTGCTGCTCAACCAGATCACGCCGATCTCGGTGTGGGCCATGAACTTCGCGATGATGTTCGCCCTCGCGCTCGGCATCGACTACGCGCTGTTCCTCGTGGCCCGCTTCCGCGACGCGCTCACCAGCGCACCGAACGCCCGGGCCGCCGTGGCCGAAACCATGGACACCGCAGGCAAAGCCGTCGCGCTGTCCGGGCTGACCGTTCTGGTGAGCCTGTCGGCGGTGCTGATCGTGCCCGCGCCCGCGGTGCGGACCATGGCGGTCGGCATCATGTTCGCGGTCGCCTTCGTCCTCCTGGCCACGCTGACTCTGCTGCCCGCGACGCTGGGAGCGCTGGGCGCCAAGATCAATGCGGCCGCCCTGCCGCACGCCAAACGCCAGCAGCACCGGTCGCCACGATTCGCCGCATGGGGTCGACTGCTGCACGACAAGCCGTGGCCGTTCGCCATCGGTGCGTTGATCGTGCTGATCGGACTGTCCATGCCGGTGTTCGGGCTGAAGGTGGCCATGCCCTCGATCCAGGTCGTTCCGGCCGACGCGCCCGTGCGCCAAGGCTATGAGCTGGTCCAAGCCCAGATGGGCAAGGGCGCACCGGGCATGCTGCAAATCATCGCCCCGGCAGCGGACGCCGACCAGGCCGCGCGGACCGCCATGACGGTCGACGGAATCGGCATGGTCACCCCGGCCCAGCCTGCCGGCGACGACAGCGGCCTGCGGATGATGCAGGCGCTGCCCGATGTCGATCCGTCGGACGCGCGCATGGGCGAAATCCTCGATGATCTGCGCGACACCCTTCCCTCCGAAGCACTGGTCGGCGGCGCACCCGCGGAAAACCTGGATCTACAGCAGGCACTCGACCATTACCTGCCGATCATCGTCGGCATCATCCTGGTTCTGGGATTCGCACTGCTGCTGGTCGCCCTGCAAGCGCCGTTGATCGCCGCCTTGGGCACCGTGGTCAGCCTGCTGTCCACCGCCGCGGCCTTCGGCGTCGCGAAGCTGATCTTCCAGGACGGCCACGGCGCGAGCCTGCTCGGCTTCACCCCGCAAGGCTTCCTAGACGGCTGGGGGCCGGTGTTCTTCTTCGCCATGATCTTCGCCATCGCCATGGACTACACGGTGTTCCTGCTGGCCACCGCCAAGGAACACTACGAACACACCGGCGACCCCGAGCGCGCCCAGGTCGACGGCATGGCGCATTCGGGACGGGTGATCTTCGCGGCCGCGGCGGTGATGGTCGCGGTGTTCTTCACCTTCGCACTCGCCGACCCGCTGCCACCCAAGGAGATGGGCATCATCCTCGGCGTCGCCGTGTTGCTCGACGCGTTCGCGGTGCGCCTGGTGCTGCTGCCGGCGCTGCTGCGACTGACCGGGCACGCCGCGTGGCGATCCCCCGCGTGGCTGCGCAAAGCCCTCCCCTCGATCAGCTTCGCCCACCACTGACCACGCGTCGCAGGGCTCGGCTCGCACCGGGCCCTGCGATACCCCTGGGGGTATCATTGATCGAAGGAGTCGAAGAAAGGAACACACCATGGTCGGCAACGAAGAGACTATCGCCCAGGTGCTCAACCGGCTGCGCCGCGCGCACGGCCAGCTCGCGGGCGTCATCTCCATGATCGAACAGGGCCGCGACTGCAAGGACGTGGTCACCCAGCTCGCCGCCGTCTCCCGGGCGCTCGATCGCGCGGGTTTCAAGATCGTCGCGACCGGCCTGCGCGAATGCCTCACCGGAGACACCGCCGACGGCTCCGAGCCACTGACCGAAGCCGAACTCGAGAAACTCTTCCTCGCTCTCGCTTGAACGCGAAGGCGTACAACATGATCGGACCGACTCCCCATGAAAAATCCGCTCCGCCATGACGGCTGGCACATCGAGCGCGTCGTACCACTGCTCGCCGGTCTCTTCGTTCTCGTCAGCGCCCTGCTCGCCGCGACGGTCTCGCCCTTATGGCTCGTCCTGACCGCCTTGGTCGGCGCGAACCTCCTGCTCTACAGCGCCGTCGGCTGGTGCCCGGCCACCCTGCTGCTGCGACGCCTCGGCGTCCCCGCCACCGCACGTTGCACCGTAGCCCGAACCTGAAAGCGATGGCTCTGCAGGTTGTTCCGGCGGATCCGAGCGACTCCGGCGTGACCGATCTCCTCTTCACCGCCATCGGCGGCGATCGTTCCCGGCTGGCAGCCGCCGTGCGCCGCTATCGCGACGACAGCGCCGCCCACCTCGTCGCCGCAATCGTCGACGACGAACTGGCCGGTGTAGCGGGCTACGTTGCGTCCCAGGACCATGCCGTGCTGCTGCATATCGCTACACGAGAATCCCATCGCCGCGACGGCATCGGACGGAGCCTGCTCGCCGAGATTCGGTCACGGATACCGGGGCGAAGCGTGATAGCCGAAACCGACCGAGACGCCCTGGCCTTCTACCTCGGAACCGGATTCGAGGCGGTCTCGCTGGGCGAGAAGTACCCGGGCGTCGAACGATTCGAGGTGCGCTGGGCGCCCGCGAGTGACTAGAAAGACCCGGGTCCAAACCTCCCCCACGCCACGAAAACCGCCAGGACGAGATAGAACAGATTGGCCGCGACGGGTACGAGCTCGCCCTGACGGACGTGGGTGACGATCGCGCCGATCATCAGCACGACCCAGCAGACGGCGGTCACCGGCACCATCACCGGTGCGATGTCGAGCGCGGCGGGCAGGATCAGACCGGCCGCGGCCAAGATCTCGAGCACACCGAGGGTCTTGACGAAGCCCGCGCCCGCGGCGCCGACCCATGCCCCGCCGGGGGACGCGGCCAGTTTCGCGGTCGGCACGAACGTCTTGACGATGCCGCCGAACAGGGCGACAGCGGCCAGCAATCCGGCGCAGATCCACAGGGCGAGGTTCATGACACTTCTCCTTTTCAGCGATTCGCCCAAAGGACACCGCCGCCGCGATCGGCGTGACAGCGCTGGCTTATGACGCGCACCACACGCGGCGACCGGCGGCCCGCAGCGTTTCGATCGGCCCGCCCACATACCACTCGCGAGTACTCGATGTGCGGAATTGCATTTCGAGTAAGTCCCTGCGAGTGATTCGACGCGAGTGCTACGGTCGTGATCATGCTGGAACCGATCGGAGGATTGCCGGACGGCGTCATCGGGTTCGAAGCAACGGGACGGCTCGAGGCATCCGACTACGAACGAGTATTGATGCCCGCCGTCCGCGAAGTCTGGGGTCGCGGTGACGAGATCCGAATCGTCTTGGTGTTCGAACGATTCGAAGGCATGTCGCCCGAAGCGGCATGGGAAGACCTGAAGCTGGGAATCGAGCACCTCACGCGCTGGAAGCGGATCGCACTGGTCACCGACCTCGACTGGATGATCACCGTCACCTCACTGTTCGGCTGGATGACACCGGGCGAATTCAAGCGCTTCCCCGTCGCGAACCGACACGAAGCGATCGCGTGGGCGGCAGCGTCCGACCATTGAGGCGCGGACACCGGATATGCGAACTCGCGTTCAACCGGGCCGCCGAGATCAGCGGCGCCGCCGGAGAATTCTTCGTTGTCCGATCCACCGAAGTGGATTTCCAGTAGAAGCAGCGAAATCGACACTGCAGCAGTAATTTACGAGATGCGTTCCGAACAGCATCCACACAATGTCGCTGACGGACGAACCACGATCTGGCGAGCGCGGTGGTCGAGACGTGCAAGGAGCGCGGCACCACGCCGGTGCACGCCGACTACCTCGAGGTCGACGAGTTGCTGTCCAAGATCGAGTCCGAGGTCAGGGCGGAGTACGAGCCCGCGCCGCGAAGCTGACCCCAAGGACGCCGAGGCGCTGAAGCGCACTCTGACCAGCTTCAGCATCGCCCGTGCCAGGGACGCCGCGCGGGCCACCACGCAGATGCTGTGGCAGCAGCGCAACAACCGGGTGCCGCTCCGGATGACCGAGCGAACCCTCGAGGAAACCGTCGGCACCACCGGCCGGATGCTCGTCACGCCGGTCGTCCCGCCGCCGAAGTGACGATGGACCGACTCGGCCGAACCGCCGCGCGGCGGTTCGGCCGAGTCGTGCGACGACTAGGACGCCTCCACCGGAGGCCGGTAGGTGACCTCCCGCGCGGCGGCTTCATCGATTTGCTCGGGGGTCAGCAGCGTCACGGTGTGTGAGATCGCCGCACCGGAGGCCGCGGTCCGGATGGCGAGCGCCGCGGCCGAAACCTCGTCCGGGACATCGCCGATCACGAACAGATCGTCGTCACCGAAAGCGAAGTAGCAGACGTCGACGTGACCGCCGACGCTTTCGACCATTTCCGTGATAGCCGCCCGGCGGGCGCTGCCGCCCTGCGCCAGCAGACCGCGAGCCCCCTCCTCGGAGTAGCCGACTCGCCACAGATACTTGGGCATTTCCTAACTCCTCCTTCTCGCAGAACACTCTTGGCAGGACCGACCTTACGGTCTCGGCGACCAGGGGGCGGCGCCGCCGAAGCGCCGTCGCGGCAATGATGCGGCACCGTGATCAGCCGGGATACCGCCACGTCATCGATGGTGCGAGCGGCCCGGCCGAGTCCACCGGTCCGCACGGCAGTGAAATAAGCGGGTTTCGCTGTGGCCGAGTGTTTGCTACTGTGCTGACACGAAGCCGGGTGGGATGCCCGGCGCCGGGCGGCGCGGCATCCTACGATTGTTCGATCTCAACCAGACGTCCCTGGCAGACGGGCATCGACACGCATCGAAGCGGGTCGGCGAAAGCGGTGACGTCGTTCTACCACGATCCCTGCCGGATGCGGTTGCTGAGAGTGGCCGCATCCGCGATGACCGCCGGATATCATCGGTGAACGGATGTGCGCGTAGGCGATGCGAGGCGGGCCGATACCAACGGTGGATCGTCCGCCCTCGGCGCAGACGGGCGCCGCCTGGCCGGTCAAGGAAGCGGGGGTAGCACACTCGGAGGAGGGTTCACCATGTTGGATTCGTTCTGGGACCTCTTGTGGTACACGATCATCGTGTTCGCCTTCGTGGCGTACTTGATCGTCCTGTTCCAGATCTTGCTCGATCTGTTCCGCGACCACACCGTCTCGGGTCTCGGCAAGACCCTGTGGGTCATCGTGCTGATACTGCTGCCTTATCTGAGCGCGTTCGTCTACCTGATCGTCCGGGGGCGCGGCATGGCCGAGCGGGCGCGGCAGATGCAACTCGAGGCCAAGCAGAGCACCGACGAATACATACGGCAGGTGGCGGGCAAGTCGCCCACCGAGCAGATCACCGAAGCGAAGTCGTTGCTGGACGCGGGTGTGATCACCGCGGCCGAATTCGAACAGCTCAAGGGCCGTGCACTGGGACAGACACCGTCCGCGTGAAGCGGTGACGGCTCGACGTTCCGCGTGACGCCGCCCCTGGGAGCCGTATCCGGTGCGATTCGGCTCCCGGGCGGTCACGGCCCGGATCAGCGCCGAGTCGAGTGCGCTCATCTTACCGACCGGACCTGCCGCGTCCGGCTGGACGACGCAGGCGGCCCTGGCATGGCGCATCCGCCATTCGTCCCTGGACGCCAGCGGATTTCGAACGAGCAGGACGTAATCTCTCCCGGGGGCCGACTCGACCGCCGGGAGAACTCTCGCCACGAGCAAATCACAATGCGCCGGACTTGCGCGCGAAAATTCTATTTCACCAATGAGTTCGGGCCTCACGGTTTCGCCGGTCACTATCTCTCTGTCGTTCAACGCATTTCACCCTGACCGGCGACCGATGTGAGGTAATCGACACTTCGCCGTCGCCACGAAATTGTGCGCAACACCGAGCAGGGCGGCACCGACCGGGCCGCTCCGGAGCGGCCGGAAACGTCCGGTCCGGCCGTCTCGCAGAGCCTCGCCCCGGCTTCGCGCAACCCGACTACCAGCAACCATCGTGGGATGCGGCAGCCATCCGAAGCCCGGCGGCCGGGCAGGAATTCCCGGCGAGCGATTTTCCGGTGCACTCGTCGAGTTCATCGGCCGCCGATATCTGAAAACCCCCGGCGCGGGACCGGGGTTACCGCTTTGGGACTGATCCACCGTCTCGGTCCACTCCCGTTTCGCGTCACCGGAGGGCACACTGAAAGAAAGTGCTTCCGGATGAGTCGATGCGTGACCCTCGGGTCCGTGCGGTACGCATCTCGTTTCTGCTATGGCCAATTGCATGGGAGTGAAGGAGCGCTCGTGAACAAGTACCCACCGATCGCCGAACACGGCATCGTCGGCGACCTGCAAACCGCGGCCCTGGTGTCGTCGGCGGGCACGATCGACTGGTGGTGCACGCCGAGGTTCGATTCGCCGAGCATCTTCGCTTCCCTGTTGGACAGCGAGCGCGGCGGCTTCTGCCGGCTGGCCGTGGATTCCAGCGACGACGAAGTGTCGATCCGCCAGCTGTACATGCCGGACACGGCCATTCTCGTCACCCGATTCCTGGGACCGGACGGAGTCGGCGAGGTCGGGGACTTCATGGATCCGATCCGGGGCACCACGCCCACCGACCGGCATCGGCTGGTTCGGGTGGCTCGGGTGGTCCGAGGGAGTCTGTCTTTCACGCTCACCTGCAAACCGCGATTCGACTACGGTCGCGCCGAGCACCGCCTGGAGCAGATCGACGAGCACGCGGTGGTCTTCCACGGCCCCGGCACGAACCTGCACCTGCGGACCACCGAGCCGGTGACGCTGCGGTCCGAAAACGGTGATGTCACGACACATTTCACGCTCTCCGAAGGCGAGACCGCCGTCGTCGTGCTGACCAGCGCGGCGAGCGAGGACCCGGCGCCCGAGCATCCGAGTCGCGACGACATCCTCGCCGACTTCGAACGGTGCCGGAATTTCTGGCAGTCCTGGCTGCGCTCGTCCACCTACCAGGGCCGCTGGCGCGACATGGTCAACCGTTCCGCGATCACGTTGAAGCTGCTCACGTACGCACCGACCGGAGCGCCGATCGCCGCGGCCACCATGGGACTGCCGGAGCAGGTGGGCGGCGAGCGCAACTGGGACTACCGCTACACCTGGATACGCGACGCCTCCCTGTCGGTGCGGGCGCTGATCGATCTCGGCTTCACCGAGGAGGCCTACGCGTTCCGGCGTTGGCTGCGTGACCGTCTCGACGCGGGCGGCACCGCCTCGGGTGAGCCACTGCAGATCATGTACCGGATCGACGGCGACCCGCGGCTGGAGGAGGAGGTGCTCACCCACCTGGAGGGCTACCGCGGATCCGCGCCGGTCCGAGTCGGCAACGGGGCGGCGGACCAGATCCAGCTCGATATCTACGGCGAGGCCGCCGACGCGCTGTCGCAAGCTCCCGATATCGGCGGCATCGAGGGCTGGCGCGCGTTCGCCGAGCTGACCGACTGGCTGGCCGACAATTGGAACCGGCCCGACGAGGGCATCTGGGAAACTCGCGGCGGCAGGCAGGAGTTCACCTACAGCAGGCTCATGACCTGGGTGGCGTTCGACCGTGGTATTCGCTTGGCCACCAAGTACTCGCGGCCCGCGGACGTCGCGCGGTGGACGCGCGCGCGGGACGAGGTGTTCAGCCAGATCGTCGAGCGCGGCTGGAGCGCGAAGCGGCAGGCGTTCGTGCAGCATTACGCCACCGACGTGCTGGACGCGTCGCTGCTGCTGATGCCGCGGATGGGCTTTCTGTCGCCACTGGACCCGGCGTGGCTGAGCACGCTGGACGCCATGGATCAGGAGCTGGTCAGCGACAGCCTGGTCTACCGGTACGACCCCGAGGCATCGCCGGACGGACTGCGCGGAGTCGAGGGCACCTTCAACCTGTGCAGCTTCTTGTACGTGGAAGCGCTGGCCCGCGCGGGACGTCTCACGCAGGCCCGCTACGCCTTCGACAAGATGCTCACCTACGCCAATCACGTGGGACTGTTCGCCGAGGAGATCGGCCCCTCCGGTGAGCAGTTGGGCAACTTCCCGCAGGCGTTCACCCACCTGGCCCTCGTCGCGGCCGCCATGGCCCTCGACGAGCAACTCGACCGCGCCGAGGCGCGGCCGGAATCCTCCGGATAGATCGACGAACGGATGACCGGCACAGGCGTCTCCAGCCCACCGCGCGCGGTGCTCGTTCCGCTGGCGCTGGCGCAGTTCATCTGTAGCTTCGCCGGTTCGAACATGAACGTGATGATCAACGACATCAGCCGCGACCTGGACACCACTGTGCAGGGGGTGCAGATAGTCATCACGACATTCCTGTTGGTCATGGCGGCGCTGATGATTCCCGGCGGGAAGCTGACCGACCGATACGGGCGCAAACGCTGTTTCATCGTCGGCCTGGTCGTGTACGGCATCGGCGCCGTGCTGAGCGCGCTCGCGCCCGGACTCGGTGTGCTGATCCTGGGCAACTCGATTCTGGAGGGCGTCGGCACGGCGATGCTTATCCCGCCGGTCTACATCCTGACCACCCTGTTCTTCACCGAAACGACTTCCCGCGCAAGGGCATTCGGCGTGATCATGGCCCTCGGCGGGATCGGCGCCGCCGCCGGACCCTTGCTCGGCGGACTCATCACCTCGGGCCTCGGCTGGCGCGCGGCCTTCGGGTTCCAGGCGCTGGTGGTCGCGGTGATCGTGCTGCTCAGCCTGCGTGTCGTCGACCCGCTTCCCGCCGATCCGACGAAGTCGTTCGACATTCCGGGCTCGGTCCTCTCGGCGATCGGGCTGGTTCTGCTCGTGATGGGAATCCTGGCCGCCGACGACGATGTTCGGCTCATGCTCGTTCTGCTCGCGGCGGGCGCGGCGGTGCTGGTGTGGTTCTTCCTGTGGATTCGCGCGCGAGAGCGGGCCGGCGAGGAGCCGCTGATCTCGACCAGCCTGTTCCGCAACCGCACCTCGAACCTCGGCCTGGTCACCCAGAACCTCCAGTGGCTGCTGCTGATGGGAACGTCGTTCGTGGTCGCGGCGTATCTCCAGGTCGTGCGGGGCTACAACGCGATCGAGACCGGCGTGATCTTCACCGCGGCCACCTTGGGATTGTTGGTGTCGTCGCTGGCCGCCGCGCGGCTGGCTCGCAGGCGCGCCCAGCGCACGCTGATCATGACCGGTTTCCTCATCACCGTCGTCGGCATCGTCGTGCTGATCGCCATGACCGGAAGTTCGGAGAACCTGTGGGCTTTCGTTCCGGGATTGCTGCTGATCGGCATCGGCCTCGGCGTGATGCTCACGCCGGCGGTGAATATCGTTCAGTCCGCCTTCGGCGAGGAGCAGCAGGGCGAGATCTCCGGCTTGTCGCGCAGCGTGTCGAACCTCGGCTCCTCGCTTGGCACCGCTATCGCGGGCACCATCCTGGCCGCCGGACTGACCGGTCACGCCTACGCCGCCGCGATGATCGCGCTGGCGGCCCTCGGTGTCGTTGGGCTGATCGCCGCGACGTTCCTGCCCAGGCAATCCGGCCGCATCCAGGTCACCTGATCCGATGGGCGTCGACACACACGCGCTGTTGCACGGTCCGCTGTTCTCCCGCAGCAGACCGTTGGACCGCGACAATGCGGCGAGCCGCATCAGCGCCTACATCTACGGCAATGTGCTGGTGCTGGCCGCGCTCGTGCCGTTCGTCGCGGCGGAGAAGCACCTCGGCGTTCTGGTCGTCCTCGGGACGGCTCTGTCGACGTTCGTCGCCCACGCCTTCGCCGAAGCCGTCGGACACACTGTGCGGGAACGAAGTCCGCTGACGTGGGCGGAACAGGTACGCGAATTGCGCAATTCGATCCCCATTCTCACCTCCGCGGTGCTGCCGTGCGCGATTCTCGCCACCGGGTGGCTGGGCTGGCTGGAGCCGAGGACCGCGCAGATACTCGCCGAACTCGCCGTGCTGGTCCGCATCGGCGGCATCGTGTTCGTCATCGCGCGGCTGAAAGGCGAGCGCCCGACGCGCGACTCCATGTACGGCGCGGTCCTGCTGACCGCGGTCGCGGCGACCGTGGTGATCGTCAAGGTAGTGCTCACCCACTGAGGCGAGTGGCAGGCGGCCGCGGGTATGCGAGTTTCCTTCCGAGTCTTCCACCGGTCTGCTTCAATCGATATATGTGCAGGTGGATGGCTTACTCGGGGAGCCCGATCCTGGCCGAAGAACTGCTCTTCCGGCCGGTGCATTCGCTGATCGACCAGAGCATGCACTCGCGGCTCGGCGCGACCACCACGAACGGTGACGGCTTCGGGATCGGCTGGTACGGAGAGGGTCCGCGACCGGCGTTGTTCAAGGACATCGAACCCGCGTGGAACGACCAGAACCTGCGCGAGATCGCGGGCGCCGTGCGGACGCCGCTGTTCTTCGCGCACGTGCGCTCGTCGACCGGAACGGCCGTCCAGCGCAGCAACTGTCACCCCTTCCGGCACGACGGGTGGCTATGGATGCACAACGGAGCGCTCAACGGTTTCCGCGCGATGAAACGGGATCTGCTCACCGCCGTGGATCCGGCTCTGTTCACCGAGATCGAAGGGTCGACCGACTCCGAACTTCTGTTCTTCCTCGCGCTCACCTTCGGCCTCACCGACGATCCGTTCGGCGCGGTCGCCCGTGCCGTCGGTCTCGTCGAAGACGTCGGCCGCGCGCACGACGTGACCCACCCGGTGCAGATGACCGTCGCCACCACCGACGGCGAGTCGGTGTGGTGCTTCCGGTACTCCAGCGAACAGCACACGCGCACATTGTTCTACTCGACCGAGATCGCACAGCTGCGCGCGCTGCACCCGGAGGTCGAGTCGCTCGGTCTGCTCAGCGAAGAGGCGCGGTTCGTGGTCTCCGAGCCGCTGCGCGATCTCTCGGGGGCGTGGAACGAAGTCCCGGAATCCTCGGCGGGCGTCGTCCAGCCCGGCCACGACGAAATTCGGCCCTTCCAACCGATCTCGCCGTAACACGGAAGTTCGTCGGTGACGCACCGCGCGGTGGGACCACCGGTCGGCACTTCCCCCTGACCGGGCAGGTCACCGGGAGGTTGCGACGGGCTTGTGCGGTCGCGATTCGACTACGGCGACAGTGTCGCTGGAGATATGCTGGCGAAGTGAGGCGAGTGCCGTCATCGGTGCCAGCGGCCGCGGTGCGGGCGTCACGCCTCGCTGAACATCCGGCGTCGAAGCCGAGTTCGGGCCGGGCGACGCAGCCCACCCACCCTTGGCGTCAATCTCTGTTTTCCTGCGCCGATCCACCGCCTTTCCCGGCAGACAACGCCGTCCAGCCGTTCTCGTCCCGCCTCGTCCTGTTCCAGTGTCGAGGCGATCGGTCGATCGAAACCGTCACGAATGATTAGAGGTGACTCGCGATGTCAGCAACCAATGAGCACTCCGTCAAGCAGGCGGTGGCGGCGGGGACGTCGATCGGCGCCGCGATCCTGTTGATGGCCGTCGGCATTCTCTCGATCTTCGAGGGAATCTCGGCCATCGCCAAGGACGACATTCTGGTGACCGGGCCCAACTACGCCTATGAGCTCAGCGCGACCAGCTGGGGCTGGATCCATCTGATCATCGGGATTCTGCTGGTGATCGCGGCGGCCGCGCTGATGGCCGGAGCCTTGTGGGCGCGCGTGGTCGCGGTGTTCCTCGCGGCGCTGTCCATCCTGGCGAACTTCCTGTGGCTGCCCTACTACCCGTGGTGGTCGATCGTGATCATCAGCTTGAATGTCGTCGTGATCTGGGCTGTGACGACGTGGCAGCCCGATCGCATCTGATCCGGGCCCGCGCATCATGGGAAAGAAAGCCGGACACGGCAAAACCAAAGGCAAGAAAGGTGGCGCCGGTAAGCGCGCGCCGAGAGATCGGCTCGCCGTCTCGGCCGAGGTTGCCTCGGGTGAGTTGATCGAGCCCTCCGCTCCGGCACGGCAGCCACCGATGACGAAGAAGGAGTACTACCGGCATCTCGCGCCGCTGCACGCCGAACTCGTCGCGTTGCAGTCGTGGGTGAGGTCGTCGGGGGCGAAGATCTGTGTCCTGTTCGAGGGTCGCGACACCGCGGGGAAAGGCGGTGTCATCAAGGCGATCACCGAGCGGGTCAGCCCGCGGGTGTTCCGGGTGGTCGCACTGCCCGCGCCGACGGAACGCGAGAAGTCTCAGATGTACGTGCAGCGCTACCTGCCCCATCTTCCCGCGGGCGGTGAAGTCGTCATCTTCGACCGCAGCTGGTACAACCGCGCCGGTGTCGAACGCGTGATGGGATTCTGCACCGAGGAGGAGGCCCAGCGCTTCCTCGAAACCATCCCGACGGTCGAGAAGTCGATCGTCGAATCCGGCGTCATCCTGCTGAAGTACTGGCTGGAGGTGAGCGAGGAAGAACAGACTTCGCGGCTGCAGAGCAGGATCGACGACCCGCGCAAATTCTGGAAGCTGTCCGACCTCGACCTGAAGTCCTACAGCCGCTGGTACGACTACTCGCGAGCGCGCGACGAGATGTTCCGCCACACCGACACCGGCTGGGCGCCATGGTATGTCGCGTACAACGACGACAAGCGGCGCGGGCGGCTCAACATCATCAGTCACATGCTGAGCCGGATTCCCTACGAGCACCCGGACCATCCGAAGATCACGTTGCCGGAACGACAGAGCCCGGCGGGCTACCAGCCAACGACGCAGCCCCTGCACTGGATTCCGACCCCCTTCTGAGAGTCCCGGCCAGGAAAGGACGAGCGCCATGGCAACGATGGAATCGGCGCCGAGCCCGGCGCATCCGGCCGGCGGCGGGGACCCTCCGGTGTGGTACGCGCTCGACGCGTCCGTCGCGCTGTCCGCCTTCGGTTCGGATGAGCGGTTCGGTCTCACGGCGAGGGAGATCGCGCGGCGTCGCGAACGGTACGGGCGCAACGAGATCGCCTCCGAGCCCGCGCCGTCGGTCTGGGCGATCGCGCTGTCGCAGCTGAAGGATCCGATGAACCTCATGCTGGTCGCGGTGGCCGTGGTCAGCGTGATCATCGGCGAAATACCGACGGCGATCGTCGTCGGCGTGCTGGTCGGGCTCAATATCGTGCTCGGCACTCAGCAGGAGGTCAAGGCGCGCGCCAGCGTCGACGCGCTGGCCAAGATGCAGACGCCGCAGGCGCGCGTGGTTCGCGACGGGGCGCTGTCCCAGCTCGACGCCACCGAACTCGTGCCGGGCGACATCGTCGAACTCGAGGCGGGCGACATCGTCCCCGCGGACGGACGGCTGCTGAAATCCGCGACTCTCGAAACCCAGGAAGCGGCGCTGACGGGAGAAAGCGCACCCGTCGCCAAGGATGCGCAGACGCTCGCGACCACCGATGTCTCCCTCGGCGATCGCAGCAACATGGTCTTCCAGAACACCTCGGTCACCCGCGGGACCGCGAGCATGGTGGTCACCGAGACGGGACAGAACACCGAGATGGGCCGGATCGCCTCGATGCTCTCGGCCGTCGCGCCGAGCAAGTCGCCGCTGCAACGGGAACTGAACGCGCTGACCAAAGTGCTCGGCGTGATCGCCTGGACCGCGGTGGCGATCATCGTGATCATCGGCGCGATCCGCGGGCAGAGCGTCACGACCGTGCTGCTGCTGGGCATCTCGATGGGTGTGTCCGCGATTCCGACCGGCCTGCCCACCTTCGTCCAGGCGATGCTGGCCTACGGCGCGCGCCAGCTGGCCGACGCCAAGGCCGTCGTCAAGAACCTCACCGATGTCGAGACGCTCGGCGCGACCAGCGCCATCAACTCGGACAAGACCGGCACATTGACCATGAACCAGATGACGGTGCGGTCGTTGTACTTCCACGGCAGGCAGTACCTCGTCGAGGGCCAGGGCTACGACAAGTCGGGCAAGATCACTCAGATCGCGGGCGAGGCCGTCCCCGACTTCACGCTGCTGGCCTACGGGCTGTGCCTCGACAGCGACGCCACCGTCTCCGACACCGGCGAGGTCGTCGGCGATCCGACCGAGGCCGCGCTAGTGGTACTGGCCGCCAAGATCGGCGTCGACGCCCCGCTCACGCGCCGGACGTATCCCCGTGTCGCCGAAGTGCCGTTCGATTCGGCGTACAAGTTCATGGCCACCTTCCACCACCTCGAAGTCGACGAGCTCACCCGGTTCGTCGAGTTGGTCAAGGGCGGCCCCGACGTCGTTCTCGACCGATGCGCGACCGCGTACCGGCCGGGACGCCGGGCGGTGCCGATCGACGACATGCGCGACGAGATCGTGGCCGCGAATCGCGCGATGTCCGAAAAGGGTTTGCGTGTGCTGGCATTCGCGGCGCGCGTGCTCGACGGGCACGAGGAGGCCGTCGCGGACGATCCGATGGCGTTCGTCGATGACCTCACCTTCGTCGGAATGGTCGGCATCATCGACCCGCTGCGCCCCGAGGCGATCGACGCGGTGCGCACGGCTCACGACGCGGGCATCGACGTCCGGATGATCACCGGCGACCACGCGATCACCGCCTCCGCTATCGGCGCCGAACTCGGGCTCGGACCCGGCGCGATCGGCGGCGCCGAACTCCAGGCGATGACCGACGACGAGCTGGCGGCCGCCCTGCCGAATCTGCACGTGTTCGGGCGCGTCACACCGCAGGACAAGCTGCGCCTCGCCGACATCATGCAGCGCGGCGGCGCGGTGGTGGCGATGACCGGCGACGCCGTCAACGACGCGGCCGCGCTGAAGAAGGCCGATATCGGCGTGGCGATGGGGTCGGGCAGCGAGGTCACCAAACAGGCGGGCAAGATGGTGCTCACCGACGACAACTTCGGCACCCTGATCACCGCGATCCGCCTGGGCCGCAGCATCTACGACAAAATCGTCTCCTACATCCGCTATCAGATGTCCAAGCTGTTCTCGCTAGTGCTGCTCTTCCTGGTCGCGAGCATCTTCGACATCAACGACGGCGTCGCGCTGACTCCGCTGATGGTGCTCTTCCAGCACTTCTTCATCACGCTGTTCCCGGTCGCGGTGATCATGCTCGATCCACCGCCGCCGAACCTGATGAACAAGCCGCCCCGCGACCCCGCCAAGCCGATCGCCAACCGGAATGCGTTCGTGCAGTGGCTCGCCTACGGTGTCTTGCAGTTCGCTGTCACCCTCGCCGCGATGCTCCTCGCACCCGGTGAGATGAGCACCACCGAGGCGAACGTCCCGATGACCACGGCGTTCGTCGTGCTGTCGTTCGGTTCCATCCTGAGCGGGCTGGTGATGCGCCGTGACCCCGAATCCGGCCTGACGGCGCCTGTTCTCGGCGCGCTCAAGATTCTGTCGATCCCGGTGGTCGTCACGGTGTTCGCCGTGGAGATCGGGTTCCTGCAAGACCTGCTCATGACCACATCGCTGACGGGCGGCCAGTGGCTCGCCTGCATCGGCTGGTCGTTGATCATCCCGATCGTCATCGAGGCGGAGAGCGCGATCCGCCGTGCGCGGCTGCGCGGCGCGACGCCCGCCGCGCGCATCCCGGTCGGTGCCGCGGTCGGCCCGGAGCGGGCCCGGACCTCGATGGTCGGCAGCGGGCGCTGATCCGCGGTCAGCCGACCTGTTCGAGCTTCGGCATCTGCCAGGCGCCGTCGACCGCTTCGTGTTTCGGGGCGTACAGGCGCAAGGTGAGGGAGAACGCTCCGGTGGCGGGGATGGGCAGCCAGTTGCCCCGCGGTACGCCCGCGCCGGGATCGGCGTGTTGCACGACCAGCTCGACAGAGCCGTCCGCGCCCGGAACGACCGTGGGGTGATGGCCGATGGAGTAGATGCCGGCGGGGTTGTCGACGAAGTGGCTTTCCGCGTCATAGGCCGTCAGGGACCAGAACGCGTCGACCGGCGGTAATTGGCCCGGGGCGAAACGGATTCGGAAGCGACGCGGCACTCCGTCGTCGTCGGCGACGGCATCGACGGTCGGGTAGATGGCGTCTTTGGCGAGGTTGGCCCCGAGCCCTTTCATGGCCACGATCGCGCGGACGTCGTAGTGGGTGCCGTAGGCGCCGAGGCTCGGATCGAAGGTCCAGCCATTGACGTCCTCGGCATAAGGGTTGCGGTAGGTCGGGATCCGCTTCTTCGCGTCGTCGACCGCCGCGTTCAGCACGTCGGACGGAACTCCTTCCGGCCTGCCGCTGGGTGTGATGCCGATGGTGGCGAATCGCCGCATGGCATCGGCATCCGCGGGGGCGGGGGGGTTGACCGCCATGACTCGACCCATCCGGGCGAAGAAGGTGGGCCCGTCCATTTCGGCGACGATCGCGGCGGGGTCGGCCGTGCGTGCGGGGTGCGCGCCGGGGTCGCCGTGGGCCGCGTTCGGGTTCTCCACCCATTTGCTCAGCGGCACCAGCTCCAGCCGCCGTTGCAGCTCGCGGACCCGGTCGACGTCGGCGGCGCCGTCGAACTGGAGACGGCCGATCAGCCAGGCGGTGCCGGTGGGCACGGCGAGCCGGGTCACGCCCTCCGGCAGGTCCCCCGACCAGCCGGGTCCGGTGACCGCGTAGGTGAACGGGGCCGTGCCCGGCTTCACCTGCGGATCGACACTGCTCGGGTCGTGCACGGTGTTGGTCCACGCGTCCATGATCTGCATGAGCCAGTACCGGCTCGGCTCCATCTCGGGCACCCGAAGGATCATCGGTTCGGCGCGCACGTCGAGCCACGCCTGCGAGTAGAGCGTGTCGAGATTGAGGCGCACCACCTGTTTGTCCTCCGGGGTCGGTGGGTCGCCGTGCTGGAAGCGGTTGGGCGGAGCGCCGTTCTCGCGGGTGACGTCCATGAGGACCAGGGGATAGCCGAAGACGTAGGCATCGGTGGCGATGGCCTGCGCGTCCTCGGGAGCCGCGCTAGCGGAGGTCGCCGTCGCGCAGCCGGCGTTCGGGTCACCGCCCACGGCCATTCCGAGGATGGGGACGGCGGCCAGCCTCAGGCCGAGGGCGGACCTACGCGATATTGCGGCAAACTCGCGATGTTCGCGACTCTTCCCGAACTTCATGGAAAACGCCCCTTCTTCGATGTAAGCGACGCCCGAAGGCGACGCCGACTGCCTGGCCGTTCTCGAGATTCGAGGAGAGACTATCGGGAAAATACCTCTGCGCGGCTGCATTCCGTGCAACGAACTGGCATCGACGGAAGTTGCGAGCAAATCGTTAGCAACACGACCGGGTGGGTTCAGCCCCGCCGCCACCACGGCCCGGCCGCACCCCGGCCGATACTGTAACGTGTTGCACTTTGGTGAGTTTGGAGCAATCGTCGGAAGGGAACGGCAGCGATGGTCAGTTTCTTCGGCATGCAGGCGGGTCAGTTGGTGGCGCGCGAGCTCGCAGTCAGCCCGTGGTCCCCGACCCAGCTGAGCGGCACCGGCGTCTGCGGCCTGTTGGCTCGTGAACTCGAGACGCACTGCCCGGCGGGGTTCGTCCCGGCCCGGCTGACCGTGGACTTGTTTCGGCCGGTGGTCAACGCCCCGTTCCGATTGCGCGGCGAGGTAGTTCGTCATGGCACACGCATCACGGTCGCCGACGCCTTCCTCGTGCAGGAGGAACAGGTCCGCGCTCGGGCTTCGGCGGTGTTCCTGACCACCGGATCCGAACCGCCGGGCCGGGTGTGGCACTCGGCGTCGGACCTGCCGATGCCGCCGGAAGGGTGTGTCTCATCAGACGGGGCGCCACCGCTGTTCAAAAGCGGCGATCGCGACTGGACCTCCGATTTCGCGGCGAACCAGAACGCCGACCGCAAGATCTCTTGGCACAGCCTTCCCCCGCTCGTCGAAGGCGAACCGATCTCGCCGTTCCAACGCGCCGCAGTGCTCGGCGACGCCACCAACCATGTGTGCCACTGGGGCTCAGAAGGTGCGGGCTATATCAACGTCGATGTGACCTCGACGCTGTCGAGACTTCCCGTCGGCCACGAACTCGGACTGCGCGCCGACAACACCATCGCCGCGGAGGGCATCTCTATCGGCTCCGCCACGCTCTACGACCGCACCGGCCCGGTCGGCACCTGTGTGGTGACCGCACTGTCCAATGCGCGGCGACAGATCGACTTCGCGGCGGCGGGACTCGCCGAGCGCGTTTCCCGCTGAGCTCACTGATTTCCCTTGACGCCAATGATTCTCAGCGTGCCGGGCGATACGCAGGCCGCTTCCTGGTCAAGCGCCCGCCCGGGCGGGAGTGCCGGCGCCGTTCTTCGGCTCGGGCGGGACAGTTTCCTCTTCCCTGCCGCGCGCGGGACGAATCAGGATTTCCAGCGCGACCAACGCCAGCAGCGCGCCGAGCACGATCCACACCACCACCAGTCCGGTGGGGTAACGCCAGAAGATCAGCAGGAGCGCGCCGACACCGACGATCGCCCATCGCAGCGCCACGCGCAGGCGGAACGCCCACACCTCCACCGGGTTCGGCGGCCGCGAACGCCGGAGCTGCTGCACCGCGTCCAAGCCCTGCCCGAAGCCGCGGCGCACGGCGACGGCCGAGCCAGCGCCTCCGGTGAGGAAGGCGGCGACCGCGATCACGATGCCGAGCACGGCGACCCCGCGCAACGCGGTGCGCAGCGGCACGAGCACCGTGTCGACGATCACGGTGGCCGCGTCCGGCGCAAGCACGTCGGGCGGCATCCGGTCCAGATACAGCGCCCGGGCGATGATCAGTCCGATCGCCAGGATCAGCATGCCGACCACCAGCCCGAGCCCGACGAAGACAAGAGCGCGGCGCCTGCGGCCCGGCGGCGCCGCGGCGACCGCGGACACCGCGGCCGCGATCGTCAACCAGGGCAGCACATTCGCGGCCTTGTCGAGCGCGTCGACGGCCCGCTGCGCCCGGACGAGTTCGGGGGAACGGAACAGGACGAACTGCTTGTCGACCGGCGGGATCTTCTCCACGAAGGTGAAGCCGCGTTCGGCCAGCCGCGCCTTCACGTTGTCGAGCACCGTGCCGAGGGAGAGGGTGACCGTTCCGTTCTCGTCGACGGTCACCGAAGACGGTCCGACGTTGCCGGTCACCACCGCGACCAGCGCCGTATGGGCCGTGCGGTTGGCCTGCAACCACAGGTCCTCGAACTTCTCGCTGCGCACGAACGTCAGCACCGTCTCGTTGACGAAGTTGCGCGCCTGCACGGCGATCACCGGCGCCAGCCCCTCGACCGCGCGATCCAGCCGCGGCCGGTTCTCGGTCGCCGGGACCGCGTCGGTCAGTGCGGCCAGCGCGTCCGCGGTGAGCCCTTCGATGTCGACGCGCGCGAAGATCTCGTCGGTGATCGAGTTCGCGATCTCGTTCTGCAGGACCGGGTCCGATCCCAGCGGGGCCACCGTGGTCAGGTATCGATCGGTGTCGAGAATCTGGCTCCGCACGTACCGCGACATCACCGTCGCGATCGACAGCACGGCGACCAGCACGACCAGCACCGCCACCGCGGTCCATCGCCACGTACGCCGCGGCGGTCGAGCGGCCGCGACCGGCGGCGCGGCGCGACCCTCCGCACGCAGCGCAGCGACCTCGGCGCGAAGCCTCTCGAGCTCGACGCGTTCGTCCGCGCTCAGCGATTCGGCGGGTAGATCCTCGGACGGTCCGGAATTCATGGAATCCCTCACTCCAGGAACGAATTCAGGCGGTGCGACGGCAATTCGCCGACTTCGGCGGTCCCTTTCCGTGCGGGACCGTGCACGGTACGTCGAACTACGGGCCCGGCCACACGGGCCTGCCCCGGATCACAGTTTCACAGGCGCCGCCGATGAGGGCATACGCTATGATCGACATTAACATCGGCGACGTCGGCAGAGCGTAGATTTCTTTCTCGGAACCACCGCCACCCGTCGCATAAAAAGCCATGCTTGGACAGCTCGTTCAGTAAGTATGTCAGGGCGATATGTCTCTTTCTCGCCACAGAAAGAGGGGACACAGTGACCGATTCCGACATCGACATGATCGGCCCCATCGACTATCTCGTGATCGAATTTCCTCCCGACCGGCAGCCGGACGGTTCGGCATTGCCCCTCTTGCGCGACCTCGTCGAGCGCGGCATCGTCCGGGTGCTCGACCTGGCCTTCATCCGAAAAGATCTCGACGGTTCGCTGACCGGAATAGATATAGCCGACGTGGGATTCGGCGGGGAGATCGATATAACCCTGTTCGCGGAGGCAGGATCGGGCCTGCTCGACGACGCCGACCGCGCGGAAGCCGGCGCGGCGCTCGAACCGGGACGTTCGGCCGCGATCCTGGTTTACGAGAACACCTGGGCGGCGCCTTTCGCGTCCGCCTTGCGTCGTAACGGCGCCGAACTCGTGGCGTCCGGACGCATTCCGGTGCAGAGCATATTGGCGTCGCTCGACGCCCTCGAAGCGGAAAGTCGCTGAGGAGAATTGTCATGCCAGGACTGCTGCGCGGCGTCGCCCGCACCGCGATCATCTCCGGAACCGCGACCGCTGTCTCCAATCGCGTTTCCCGGCGCCAGGGAGAGCGCTGGGCGGCGGAGGAACAGCGGTACGCCCCGCCCCCGAGCTATGCGCCGCCGCCCGCCGCACCGCAGCCGGCACCGGGCGGCGGCGCGGGCGCGGAACGGATCAACGCGTTGAAAGAGCTCGCCGAGCTCCGCGCGCAGGGCGTGCTGACCGACGCCGAGTTCGAAGCCGAGAAAGCCAGGATCCTCGCATCCTGAGCTTTTCGGCAACTGCTGATCGGGCGGCCGGTCACCCGCGCGGAGCGCGAACGCTACCTCGCGGCCGTCATCGATTCCGCTCGTCGCATCGCGAAGTTCTCACCGCTCCACGCTGACATTCGGGGCGTCGAGCGCTTCGGCGTAGACCGAGAGGATCGCTTCGATGTGCCGGGATTGGCGCGGTTCGTCGGCATGCTCCGCGAGCGCCGCGCGCATGGATCGCAGGCGGCTTCGGTTGCGCGCCAACTCTTTCAGCTCCGTGGCGAACGATTCCACCGACCGGTCGTGAGCGCGAACGCCACCATCGGCGGGCACGGTTTCGGACAGTTCGGGATCGCAATACAGGACCGGCAGACCCATCGCCATCGCCTCGAGCAGCACCATGCCCTGGGTATCGCAGTCGGAGGTCAGCAGCAGCACGTCGTGTCCGCGCATGGCGCGCAGGCAGTCGTCCTGCCCGACCTCGCCGTGCAGGCGCACGCGTCCGCCGAGATCCGCCTCGGCGACCGCCGAGCGGACCCGGTCGGCCAGTGGGCCGCCGCCGTAGACCTCCAGTGCGCAGTCCTCGACCAGGCGCGCGACCTCGATCGCCTCGAGCGGACGCTTCTCCGCCGACAGGCGGCCGCACCACAGGGCACGCAGCGGTCCGTCCGGGTTCGTCGCCTCGTCCTCCCCGCCGCGGACCCGATCGAGCAGTTCGTCATCGATTCCGTTGGACACCACGTGAATCGGCCGGTCCACGCCGTGCGCGGCGACGCGGCGGGCGAAGTGCCGGGTCGGCACGATCACCCGATCGGCCGCCTGCGCCTGCGCGATCAGCGGACGCCAGGCGAGCCGGGCGATGCGGTCGTCGCCGTCGGACGGCGGTCGTCCGCGCAGCGGCACGAACCAGCTGTGCACCAGACGCATGGTCAACGCGGACAGATACGGCGCGGGCGAATACTGCGCGATGACCGTGTCGTCGCGGCTCTGCATAGTCTGGACGATCGGAATGCCGTGTCTGCGTGCGGCGCGTACGCCGGAGATACCGCAGCCGTAGGTCGTCAGCGCGTGCACGATGTCGATCGGGCCGCGCTCGGCGAAGGCGGCATCGATCCTGCGCCGAGTGGCCCGGGTCGGCAGGACGACCGGCAGCCCGTTCGACATCGCGACCGGCAGCGCGCCGAGCACCACGGTCTCGGCGTCGGACGGCACGGATCCCGGTGCGGGAGGACAGAATACGGTCACCCGATGGCCGAGCCGCCGCAGGCCGTCACGCAGCGATCGCATCGCGGTCTGGACGCCGCCGAGGGTGGCCGGGTGGAAGTCGGTGAAGATCGCGACGTGCATGGAATCACCCACGACTCAGGCCGATGCCGAGACGACCAGGCGTTCCACCGCGTCCGCCGTGGCGCGGACCCCGTTCTCGGCGGACACGGTGCGGCCGAGTTCCGCTGCTCGCCTGCCCGCCTCGGGCGTCAACGTCCGGACGAGCGCGTCGTGCAGCCGGTCCTCGGTCAGCGACGGATACGGGAAGTCGGCCCCGATGCCGAGCTCCGAAATGCGCCAACCATAGAAGAACTGGTCGCTGTGCACGCCGATCACCACCGCGGGCAGGCCCGCGCGCAACACATCGTGAGTGTTGCCGCTGCCGCCGTGGTGCACGACCGCGCGGCACCGCGGCAGGACGCGGTCGTAGTCGAAGGAATCCAGGACGAACAGCTTCCGGTCGTAACCGATGCCGCGCGGAAAACCCTCCCCGCGCACGGTCACCAGGGCGCGCGCCCCCAGCCTGCGGCAGACGGCGGCGATCAGCTCACAGCATCCGGCGGGATCGAGGATCGGCATGCCGGTCATGCAGAAGTAGATCGGCGGCTCGCCCTCGTCGAGCCACTCGGACAGCGCCGGATCGACCACCGCCTCACCCCAGGCCGCACGCAGCCGGGCGGGCAGAATCGGCGCGCCGACCACGGTCGAACGGTCCGGCCAGTCGGCGGGTTTCGGCAACAACACCGGACTCACCATGTGCACCAGCGGAATACCGTCCTCGCGCATCCGCCGGAACGGATTCCGTGGTTTGCCAGGCAACTCCATCATCGCGCGCACTCGCCGATCCACCCGGCGATATGCCAGCCCATACGCCATTTCGAAGGCCGAGTAGCTGGCCAACCGCAGTCGCCGCGACGAGATCATGTGCTTGACCATGAACGACGACGGGAACTCCCCGGTGCGCTCGAGCGGATACGGCAGACAACCCACCACGGTCTGTCCGTACTTCTCCCCGCGCTCCATCGCCCACGGCATGGTCGAGGCGCACGAGACGATCACATCCGCCGATTCGCACGCGCCGCTGAGCGCCTCGTGCATCCGCTCCCCGCGCTCGCCCGCCATGATCTTGACCGTGTCCAGCATGATTCGGACGAACGGCAACGTCTTACCCGAGGACAACGCGCGTTTGGCGGCGGGCGATTCCAGCAGTTCCGCCGAGTTGAACGGGATGACGTGCGGCTCGAAGCCCGAGCGCCGCACCACCTCGGCGTAATTCTCGGTGGCCGTCATCTCGACATCGTGCCCGCGCGAACGGAATTCGTCCGCCAATGCCAGATACGGCTGATGATCGCCCCGGGTCCCCGCCGTCAACAACGCGATACGCATACTCTCGACTTTCGTTCGTGATCTGCTGTTCGTCCGCATTCGGAATTCGCCCGGCCGTCGCGGCGCGGTGCCGATGTTAGTGTCTGCTGGTGACCGACCACCTGCGCTCCGGCCTCCGCATCGGCATCCTCGGCGCGGCCCGCATCGCGCCCGCATCCCTGATCGCACCCGCGGCGCGCAGCTCGGAGGTGGTCGTCGCCGCGGTGGCCGCGCGGGATCGGTCGAGCGCGGAGCGGTTCGCGCGAAAGCACGGCATCCCCCAGGTCTACGACAGCTATCAGGCGCTGATCGAGGCGCCCGATCTCGACGCGGTCTACATTCCGCTGCCGAACGGCCTGCACGGCCGCTGGACTCGGGCCGCCGTGCAGGCGGGAAAGCATGTGCTGTGCGAGAAGCCGTTCACCGCCAACGCCGCAGAGGCGCGTGAGATCGCCGCGCTGGCAAGCGCTTCCGATCGCGTCGTGATGGAGGCTTTCCACTACCGCTACCACCCGCTGATATCGGCCGCCGAAGCGATCATCGCCTCCGGCGAACTGGGGACGCTGCGGCGGGTGGAGGCCGCGCTGTGCTTTCCGCTGCCCAAGTTCTCCGACATCCGCTACGACTACGACCTGGCGGGTGGCGCCCTGATGGACGCGGGCTGCTACGCCGTGCACATGGCCCGCGTGCTCGGCGGTGAGGACCCGGAGGTGGTCGCGGCGCGGGCGAAGCTGCGCGAGTCGCGGATCGACCGGGCGATGACCGCCGACCTGCGCTTCCCTTCCGGGCACACCGGCCATATCCGGTGCTCGATATGGTCGGCCGACGTGCTGCGCGTCGGCGCCACGGTCGTTGGGGATCGCGGCCGGATGCGGCTGGTCAATCCGGTGCTGCCGCATCTGGGTCATCTGCTCTCGGTCCGCTCGGAGCGCGGCAGGCGGGTGCGTCGTTTCGCGCATCGGACCTCCTACGACTATCAACTCGACGCCTTCGCCGCCGCGGCGCTACGCGGCGAGCCGGTGGCCACCGAACCGAGCGACGCCATCGCCACCATGACCGTCATCGATGCCATCTACCGGACCGCGGGCCTGCCACTACGCCAACCGAGCTGAGGTCTCGTCGAGAAAATCGACGATGTGCCCGAACACGTCCAGCGCCGCGCCGCAGCCGATGAACGTGTCGAGGTGACCGTAGGAGGGAATCTCGGTGTAGCGGACATCGATTGCCGGATTGCGCGCCGAAAGCACCTCGTAGCACAGCTTGTTGGAATCGATCCAGGCCTCGTTGCGGCTGCCCGCCAGCAGCAGGACAGGACAGTCGATGCGGTCGGCGTGGTCGAGCGCGTTCTCCGGCAGCGCCGCGTACCTGTCGTCGTCGACATTCCAGCGGACCACCGCGTGCGCCAGCTCCATCTGACGCAGGTGCGGCAGCACGGAAAGCGGTATCGCGCCGAACAATTCGGCCAGCCGGTCGTGAGTGCGCGAATCGAGATGGTCGTGCTCGAACAGCTTGGCGCCCATCCCCCAGCCGTGCTGCACCATCCGGCAGGTCGGGTCTGGGCAGTCGCCTTTGCGGGACAGCGCGGCGTACAGCAAGGTGCGCCGGGACCAGAGCCCCACCTTGCGGAAGTCGGATTCGATGTGGCCGACGCGCGAGCCGAGCAGTTCGCTGCCGAGCAGCACCCGCACCCGCGCGGACGTGCTGACCTTGGGCGTCAGGAAGACACCCTGCGCGACCACGCCCGCGAGTCCGGGCAGCAATCCGGCCGTCATGCTCAGCGAGAGGGCCAGCGCACCGATGCAGTGCGCTACGACGAACAGCGGACGATCCCCGATTCGCGCCCTGATCTGCGCGAGCGCCGCGGGCAGGTCGTAGAGCGCGACATCGTCGAAGGTGTAGTGCGGGCCGGATTCGTTGTACGGCAGGCGGCAGCTGCCGCGCCAGTCGAGCAGCCAAGACTGATAGCCCGCGTCGGCCAGGACGTCGGTGACGTTGCGGATCTCGGGGAGCGAGAACATCTCCGACGACACCCCGTGCCCGTGCACCAGCAGCACCGCGGGACCGTCCGCCGGCCCGACGCGGCGCAGGGCGAGGTCGACGCCGTCCGCCGTGCGGAACGAGATCACCTCCGCCGCATCGGATTCCGTCGCGAGGGATCGCAGGTCGGTCATCGGCGGTGCTCCTTACGCGCGGCCCGGCGCAGGTCAAGCAGGTCGATCCCGACCCGGAGTATCGGTTCCATCAGTCCTTTGCCGAGCTGGCCGCCGAACCAGCTGAGCCACAGCAGTTTCGCCAGCCGCTGCTGGCGTTCGGGCAGTCGCGGATCGATCCGGATGCCGTCGATCTGGTCGGGCAAGTAGGTGTGCATGGGAACGGCGACTTCGCCGCGATACGACGCGGGCTCCCCGGCGCGTCCGATCTCGATCACCTGGGTGCCGAGCTGCCGGACGAAGCGCCTGCGCGCCGCGGCGAACTTGTATCCCTCCAGCCACCACTCGCCGCCGGACGAATCACGCAGCGCCAGGCGGTAGTGCATGAGCGGATGCCGTACTTCGTGACGCAGCGGAATCCCGTCGTGCGGCCGGACGGTCGCCGTCCCTTCGACCGTGAGCGGCTCGTCGTGCAACCGAGCGCAGGTGAGCTCGCCGGTGACGTCGAGCGTGCGCGCGCTGAACACCTGCGCGCCGCTCGCGACGGACAGGGTCAGCCGCAGATCGCACGGTATGTCGGCGTCGAATCCGACCGGACCTACTGTGCCGGTGAGGGTTTCGTCGAATCGCAGATAAGGTTCGTCGCCCGGCTGCGGGCCGAAGCTCGCCATGGCCGCGAGCATCCGGCCGCGCGCCGCGCCTGATGCGGCGGGCGCGGGCAGGCCTTTAGCGGTGACGAACGCCTCGGTGCGAGAGGCCGACGCGGGCGGCGCGGTGACCATCGCCGCGAGCTGTCGCCGGGCGACGGGGCTTTGCAGCACCTGCGCCAGCGATTCCAGTTCCGGTACCGGTTCTTCGCGAATCGCGCGGACCACGTCGTCGCACCACTGTTCCCAGTGCCGCACGCGAATACCCATGCCGCCCAGACGCGTTTCGGCGACGACCTGATCGAGCGACGTGGGTGCGCCCGTCAGGTGATAGGTGTGCCCCCAGGCGCTCGGCGTGCCGACGATCTCCGCCGCCACCCGGCTGACCCAGTCCACCGGCGCGGCGTTGAGGTATCGGAAGCCCGGCGCGGTGCGAAAGCGCAGCAGCGCCGCGGTGATTCCGGCGTTGAGGTCACGCGGATTGTGTGCGCCGGTCTCCGGGTGGCTGCCGATGCCGCCGGGGCGAAGGATGGTCACCACGAGCCCGTGTTCACCCGCCCTGCGCAGCACGGCCTCGGCGGCCCATTTGGATCGGTCGTAACCGATGGGCAGCGAGGCGACGTGGGCGGTCGGGTCGTCCTCGTTCAACGTGGCGGCGTCCGTTCCGTTGAACACCGCCAGCGACGAGATGTGGTGCAGTGGTTTCGGCCGGTCGGTGCAGGCCAGTTCGGCGAGGGTCAGCGGGCCGAGCACGTTGGTCCGGCGCAGTGACGGATAGCCGCGCAGGAAGTCCACCGCGGCGCCCGCGTTCACAATGGAATCGACCTCCGCCGCAAGCGTTTTCCATCGATCCTCGGAGAGGCCGAGCCGGGGTAGGCGCAGGTCGCCCGCCAGCGGGGTCACGCGTCGCAGTATCTCCCGCGACCAGGGCAGCGCGAAGCGCCGGACGGCGTCCTCCAGGCGTCGAGCGGCGTCCTGGTCGGCGTCGGCGCGGATCAGGCACACCACGTGGGCTTGGCTGTGGCGCAACAGATCGAGCAGCAAGTGACTGCCGAGGAAGCCGGTCGCCCCGGTCAGCAGGATGCGGCGCGGCGCGAGCCGCTCCGGCGCCGCGACGAGCGGCAACCGGTCGGTGCCCGCTAGATCGGTGAAGAGCTGGGCGAGATCGTCGGTGTCGGGCTCGGTTTCCGGCTTCTGTTGCGCCAATGCGGCTTCCGGATTATCGGCCAGCCACCGCTGCGCCAGCCTGCGGGGGCGCGCGTCGAAGAACACCGTGTCGAGATCCAGGTGGATGTCCAGCTCGCGGGCCAGTGCCGCGACGAGTTCCACCGCCGCGAGGGAGGTGCCGCCCGCGTCGAAGAAATCGGCGTCGGGGTCGAGTGGCGTCGCGGTGAATCGGTTCGCCACGGCGGTGACGGCCGCGGCCAACGCGTCGGCGTCCCTCGGCGGTGCGGCGGGTCCGGTCTCGTCCAGCCGTGCTGCGCCGTTGCCGCCGGCGTCCATGGACCGCGCACCGCCCTGGGATTCGCGCACCGGCGCAGCGACGTCGCCGCCGGTGCGCGCCAGCAGAGCGGCGACGTCCAGCCCGGCGGCGCCTCCTTCGAGGGCTTCGCCGCGCACGCGACGGTCGACGGCCGGATTGCGCACCGTCGTCCGCTCGTCAGCACCGGTCACCGGTTCATCTCCTCTTCTCCTCGCGCCGCTGCGGTTGCCCAGGACTTGAACTCCCGCAGGTGATCCGGCGCCGCGGATACTTCCAGCCGCGCATCCTCTTCGATGCCGCCCAGCTGCGCGGCCAATCGGCGAGCGGGTTCGTTGCGGCCGGTGTGCTCGACCGACATCCGCACCATCGAGCAGCCGAGGGCGTCGGCTCGGTCGGCCACCCAATGCAACAGCCGCTCCTCGACGCCGCGGCCGAGTGCGCGGCAGCTGAGCTGCCAGCCGCGAATCCGGAGGGTCTCCGCCTCCGCGCGCAGGGCGAGTACCGCGATCAGCCCGTAGTCGCCGAAGCGGTCGCGCGCCGTCGCCGTCCACACCTCACCCTCGTCTCGCCACGTGGCGAGATCGTCGTGGGTGACCGCGGCGAGGGTGAACTGATTCGTCCGCCGCACGAGCTGTTCGGCGCGCAGCGCGGTGGCGTCGGAGATCGGCTCGATGGCGACCTCGAGGTTCAGCCCCGCCAGAAACTCGGCGAATTCCGCGGTGGCCCTGGCCTTGTCGCGCTCGCCGTCCTGGCGGTAGAAGTCGGCTCGCGCGCGGTCCTCCGCCGTCGCCGCGATCGGAACCATCGGCCACAGCCGCGCGAGGAACGACTCCAGTTCCGCGCCGGGAGGGCACGTCACCGACAGCACCTCGGGCAGCCGCGCGCGCATGCGCGCCACTTCGACCGGGTTGTCGTCGAGGTAGCAGAAGCTGTCGAGGCCGAGCCGCAGGGCGTGTGCGACCTCCTCCAGCCGCTCCGGCTTGCCGTCCCACCCCGCCGAGACGGCCGCGAAATGCTCGCGACCCAGCGGGCTGTCGGGCCGGCCGAGGATCGCGTCGACGATGTCGGCGTCGTTGTTGGTGAGCAGCACCAGCAGTGTTCCGGCGTCGCGCCAGTGCAGCAGCCTGCGGGCCAACGCCAGTCGCGGCTCATCGAAAGCGACAGCGGCGGAACCGATCTCGCCCGCCGTTCCGCTCCACAGGGTGTCGTCGCCGTCCACGGTGATCACCTTCGGCGCCGGCTCCGTCACCGAGGCAGCGGTCGCGACCAGGGTCAGCGCCACCGCCGCCTGGAATTCGGCGGTGAAGGGCAGATGCGCCAGGATTTCGGTCCGGTCGTCGAACGGCTGATCCACCGGATGGCGGCGCGTCCATTCCACCGCTTCCAGCATCGCCACGCCGGGCCGGTCGACCAGGCGTTCGGCGACCAGCCGCTCCCACTTCAGCAACCGTTCCTCCGCGCGTGCCGAGGGCAGGATGCCGACGATGACCGGCCGGTGCGTCCGTTCGACCACTTCGAGCACGGCCGCCGGGATAGCGGCCGCCAGTTCGGCGAGCTGGTCGTCGGAGAGCGCGCCGAAGCGTTCCAGATCCGCCGCGCGCAGCAGCACGATGCCCAGATCCGTCGACGGCTGCGCGAACACACCCGACGGGTCGCGCAGGCAGGACAGCACATGGTGGTAGGGCGCTTCCGCGACGGTGATCGGCGTGGCATCGGACGCCGCCGCCGTCATCAGCTCGGGCAGCCTGCCGAGCGCGAAGGTCGCCCCCACCGCCGCGCGGAGGACGGAAACTTGCTGCTGTCCAGCGCTTTCCGGCCGGGCGGCGGCTCCGGGGTCGGCGACGACCGCGGCGACCGTCGCGAGGTATTCCGTGCCGAACTCGGCGCAGGTGTGCGCGTCGATGATGTCGCTGTTGTAGGTGAACCACAGCTGGCCGGTGTCGGGCAGCACCGCGACCATGAGATCGAGATCGGAGTAGCCCGTGCTCACCGGAACGAGCGCGGCTGGTGCGACGGCGGAATTGGCGCGCAGATAGTTGAAGTACACCTCGATCATCGGCGCGTTGTCGCGGTAGAGGCCCTCGGCGGCCAGCGCGGCGAGCACATCGGCGAAGCCCGCGCCGGGCGCGAGCAGATTCCGCAGTCGCTCGCCGGTGCGCCGCAGCACGTCGGCGACGAGGTCGCCGGCCGAAGCGGCCGCCGGGAACGGCACGGGCACACCGAAATACCCGACGGCGGCGGTCGCGTCGGCGTGCATGCGGGTGTCCACCGGAACCGCGAGCGCGAACCGGTCGACCTGCTGACGCCGGGCCAGCAGAATGGTCAGCGCGCCGAGGAACACGGCGGCGGGGGTGATGCCGAGGTCTCGGGCGCGGTCGGCGACCCGGTCGTGCAATCCGGCGGGCAGGTCGAGCGCGATCGACCCCGCGCCGTAGCTACGGCTGGCTGGACGCGGATGGGCCAGGGTCAGGTCGAGCCTGCACGATCCGGAGAACGCCTCGCGCCACCGGGTTTTCGCCGTCTCGGCAGCGTCGTCGCGACCGCCGGACTGCGCGGCGAGCAGCTGATGCATATCGCGGTTGGTGACGGTGTCGTCGAGCTCAGCGCCGGACAGTTCCGCGGCCAGCTCGCCGGCGACCAACAGCATCGACTGCACATCACTCATGCTGTGGTGCGCGCCGAAGAGCAAAGCCTGCTCACCGGATTCAGCGTTGAGCAGCTCGAACCGCCACAGCGGGCCGGTCGCCAGGTCGAACGGACGTGCCATCAGCTCCGCGAACCGCTGCTGCACCACGGTGTCGTCCAGCAGGTCGAGGTCGCGCCATCCGGCCAGCGCGCCGGGCTCGCGTCGGATCTCCAACTGCCTGCCGTGCTCGTCGCTCGACCGGATGGTGGTGCGCAACGCCGCATGCCTGCGGGCCAGCCGCGCCAGCACTTCCTCCAGCCGCGGCCGGGTGACTCGCCCGGTCAGCCGCACGGCGACGCCGCCGGTCTGCGCGGCGCTCGGGATGCCGAGTTGCTCGGTGCGCAACAGGCGCATCATGTCCCGGGTGACCGGCAGCACCTCCACCTCGGGCACCTCGACGGCCATCGCGGCGGAGCCATCGGCATCGGCCTGCCGCACCACCTCGCCGACGAGGTGATCGGCGAGGTCGGCGAGACTCTGCTCGGTGAGGATCGTACCGAGCGGCACCGAGATTCCGGTGTGCTCGCGCACCTTGTTGCGCAGTTCCACCGCCATCAGCGAGTCGAGACCGAGGCTCTGGAAAGTCTGCTCGGCCGCGACCGTTTCACCGCCCGCGTGGCCGAGGACCTCCCCGGTCCACTCGGCCAGCGCGGCGAGGGCCAGCGCGGTGGCCTCAGGGCGCGGGACCGCGCGGAGACGTTCGGCGAAGCGCGAACCCGCCGCCGCGTCGACGGTCGCGCGGTCGGCAACGGCCCGCCGGGGCGCACGACGCACGAGCCCGCGCAGCAGCGGTGGGACCGCGGACGCGCGGCGCAGCACATCGGTGTCGAGCAGCAAGGGCACCAGCAGTGGGTCGCCGACCCGCAGGGCCGCGTCGAAACAGGCCATGCCATCCGGCACCGAGAACGGGCGGACGCCCGCGCGCGCGATCCGCCGGATGTCGGCCTGCGCCATATGGTCGTGCATATCGACCTCCCACGCGCCCCAGGCCAGCGACTGAGCGGGGAGTCCGACCGCGCGGCGACGCAGCGCCAGCGCGTCGAGATACGCGTTGGCCGCCGCGTAATTAGCTTGGCCCGGCGTGCCGAACAGGCCGCCCGCGGCGGAGAACAGCACGAACATCGACAGTTCCCGGTCGGCCGTCAGCTCGTGGAGGTGCTGTGCCGCGTCGACTTTCGGACGCAGCGCGGCGTCGAGCTGTTCGGCGGTCAACGCGCCGAAGGTGCTGTCGTCGAGGACGCACGCCGCGTGCACCACACCGGCCAGCGGCAGGCCGTCGAGCAGCCGCGCCAGCGCCGGCCGGTCGGCGATATCGCAGCGCGCGAATCGCACGCGCACGCCCCGGCTTTCCAGCTCGTCCCGCAGCTCGGCGCCGCCGGGTCCGTCGATGCCGCGACGGCTGACCAGCACCAGGTCTCTGGCGCCGTAGGCGTCGGCCAGATGCCGCGCCAGCGCGGAACCGAGCCGTCCGGGCGCGCCGGTGATCAGCACGGCCCCCGCACCGAGCGACACCCGGCCCTCCGGCGCGCGCCCTGCCGCTTCCGGCAGCCGGGTCAGGCGCGGTGCGAAGGCCGCGCCTGACCGGACGGCCAGCTGCGGTTCTTCCGCTGCGAGGAGCGCGACGACGTCCACCTCGCCGTCGGCCGCGTCGATCAGCGTGATCCGGCCGGGATTCTCCGACTGCGCAGAACGCACCAATCCCCACACGACCGCGCCCGCCGGGTCCGGGCTGTCGACACCGAGCAGCGCCACCGCCCGGCGCGTGCGCACGACCAGACGCGCACGCTCGAATCGACTGTCGGACAACAGCGTTTGCAGCGCGGCGAGGACGCGTTGGGCGGTGTCGTGCACCTGGCTCGGCGAATCGCCTTCGGGCACCCGCAGCACGATCACGTCGCGGACCACCGGATCGGCGGGATTCCACTCACCCAGCGTGAGCGTCCGGTCCGGCGCGGGCAGGGGAAGCTCCGACCACTCCATCCGGAACAGCCGACGGTACGCGGGCGCGAGCGCGGCAGCGTCCCACTGCGCCGCGGCGACCGGACGCGACAGCACCGAACCCACCGACACCACCGGCTGCCCGGCGCGGTCGGTCGCGAACACGCTGACGGCGTCGGGTCCCGACCGAGTGAGCCGGACGCGCAGCGCGGTCGAGGCGGAGGCCCACAGCGTGACATCGGTCCACACGAAAGGCAGCAGGGCATTCGCGCCGTCGGCAGCGAACAGGGCGGTGGCGTGCAACGCGGCGTCCAGCAGTGCCGGATGGATGCCGAATTTCGCGGCATCGGCGTGGGCGGCTTCGGCGAGTTCGACCTCGACGAAGATGTCGTCGTCGCGGCGCCATGCCGCCCGCGTCGCGCGGAACAGCGGACCGTAGTGGTGCCCGCGGGCGAACAGCTTCGCGTACAGGTCGTCGACGTCGACGCTGACCGCGTCAGCGGGCGGCCACGCAGACGAATCTATCTGCGCGGGAGCGGGTTCGGATTCCGCGGCCAGCGTGCCGTCGGCATGGAGCGTCCATCGGGCGTCCGGGTCCTGCTCGGCGCGGGCGTAGACACGCACGGTGCGGCGGTCATCGGCTTCGACACCGCCGACGACGGTCTGGATCTGCAAGGCCCCGCGCTCGGGGACCAGCATCGGCGCGCGCAACACCAGCTCCCGCAGCACCGGGCTGCCCACCTCGTCACCGGCGCGAACGGCCAGTTCGACCAGCGCGGCGCCGGGCGCGAGCACCGCGTTCGGCCCCGCGTGGTCGACCACCCACGGCTGCTGCCTGCGCGAGAGCCGCCCGGTCAGCGTGAGTCCGTCCGAATCCGGCTGCGGCACACCGGCGCCGAGAATGGGATGAGCGACGTCCTGGAGTCCGAGAGACCCGGAGTCGCGGTGCACGGGGTCGGTCCAGAATCGCCGTTCGTCGAAGGCGTAGGTGGGCAGGTCGACCCGCCCGTGGTCGGGAACCAGCCGGGTCCAGTCGAGTTCGTGGCCCGCGACGTACAGTTCGGCCTGTGCCCTGGCCAGGCAGGTGGGTCCGGCCTGGTCCCGCGCCAGCGAACCAACGGCCACCACCTCGCGCCCGAGCTTCTCCGACACCGTCTGCACGGCCGCGGTCAGCGAGGGGTGCACGCCGAGTTCGACGAAGTACCGGAAACCGTCGGCGATCATCCGCTCGATGGTGGTCGCGAACCGCACGGTCTCGCGCGCGTTCCAGTACCAGTAGCCGGGTCCGATCGGTTCGGCCGTCATCGGCTCGCCGGTCACCGTCGAATACCACGGCGTGGCAGGGGAATCCGCGGTGAGGTCGGCCAGTGCGGCGGTCAGCGGCTCGCGGATGGCCTCGATCAACCCGCAGTGTCCCGCGAAGCCGGGACCGGAGGCGCCGAGCCGGGTGTAGATTCCCGCGCGGTCCATTTCGGCGAGCAGTTCCTCCACCGCCGCCTGTTCCCCCGCCACGATCGTGGAGCGAGGCACGTTGACCGCCGCGATGGATATCCGGCCGTCGAAATCCGCCAGCCGATCGCGCATCTCGGCCTCGGGCAGGCCGATCATCGCCATCGCGCCCGGTGCGGTGACGGCCTGCATGAGGCGGCTGCGCGTCACCACGATCCGTGCGGCATCGCTCAATTCGATGACACCCGCGCAGTAGGCGGCGGCGATCTCGCCCTGACTGTGGCCGACCACCGCGTCAGGGGTGACGCCGGCGGCCCGCCAGGTGGCCGCGAGCGAGACCATGGTCGCGAACAGCAGCGGCTGCACGACGGGGAAGTCGACGAGGTCGGCGGCGGTCATGGTGTTCAGCCTGTCGACCAGCGACCAGCCGGTGTATGCGCCGAAAGTCTTGTCGCACTGCGTGAATTCGGCGCGGAACTCCGCGGAGCAGATGAGCATGTCACGCGCCATCCCCACCCACTGGGTGCCCTGCCCGGGGAAGACGAACGCGGTCTTGGCGTTGGTGAGCACCGGGCCGGAGCCGACGACGGCGTCCGCCGACGATCGGCCGTCCACCAGATCGCGCAGCGCACCGACCATCTCGTCCCGGTCGCCCGCCACGACGACCGCACGCCGCTCGAACTGGGTGCGCTGCAACGCCAATGCGCGAGCGACCGGACCGGGCTGCAAGCGAGGATCGGCGAGCACGAGGTCGAGCAGCCGTTCGGCCTGACCGTGCAGCGATGCCTCACTGCGGGCCGATATCGGCAGCAGTGCGACCAGCCCGTCCTCGCTCGCCGGGTCCGGCGCGATCACGGGCTCGGGTGGCGCCTCCTCGAGAATCAGGTGCGCGTTCGTTCCGCTGAGCCCGAAGGCGCTCACTCCGGCGCGGCGCGGCCGCTCGCCGCGCCGCCACGGCATCGGCTCGGCACGCACCGCCAGACCGCTTCTCACCCAATCGATTTGCGGTGAAGGCACGCCCACGTTCAAGGTGGCGGGGATGCGCTCGTGGTGCAGTGCCAGTACGAGTTTGACGATGCTGCCCACGCCCGCGGCGGCCTGGGTGTGGCCCACATTGGATTTCAGCGATCCGATGCCGAGCGGCCGCAGCGGATCACGGCCAGGCCCGAACACCCGCGCCAGTGCGCGCGCCTCGATCGGGTCGCCGAGCGCCGTCCCCGTGCCGTGCGCTTCGACATAGTCGATATCGTGCGGCGCCAGGCCCGCGACTCGCAGCGCCGAGCGCAGCACCTGTTCCTGCGCCGCGCCGTTCGGCGCGCTCAGCCCCTGGCTGCGACCGTCCTGGTTGACGGCGGAACCGCGAATGACCGCGAGAACCGGGTCCCCGTCGCGGCGGGCGTCGCCGAGACGCTTCAGCAGCAGCAGACCGGCGCCCTCGGCCCAGACCGTCCCGTCTGCGTCGGCGGAGAACGGCGCGCAACGGCCCGTCGGCGACAGCACGCCGAGCCTGCTCAGTTCGATGTGGGCGGTCGGTGACATCAGCAGCGTGGCGCCACCCGCCAAGGCCAGATCGCACTCTCCCGCGCGCAGCGCCTGCATGGCCAGATGCACCGCGACGATGGACGAGGAGCAGGCCGTGTCCAGGGTGACCGCCGGGCCGTGCAAGCCGAGCGTGTAGGCGATCCGCCCGGACGCGACGCTCGGCGAAAGCCCCGTTCCGACTTGGCCGTTCAGCTGTTCCGGCGCGACGTCGGCCAGATAGCCGGTGCTGTAGACGCCGAGATATACGCCGGTTTCGCTGCCGTGCAGGGTGCGCGGATCGCGACCCGACCGCTCGATCGCCTCCCAGGCCAGTTGCAACATCACGCGCTGCTGCGGATCCATCACCGCCGCTTCGCGCGGGCCGATGCCGAAGAAAGCGGCGTCGAAACGGTCGATGCCATCGACGTATCCGCCGCGGAAGGTATACGCCTTGCCGGGCGCGGAGGTGTCCGGGTCGTACAGCCCGTCGATGTCCCAGCGACCCGCCGGCATCTCGGTGAGCGCGTCACCGTCGCCGTCCAACAGCCGCCACAGCGCCTCGGGCGAGTCGGCCGCGCCGGGGAACCGGCAGGACATCGAGAGGATGGCGATCGCGTCGTCGTCGTCGGTGGGAGCGGCCTCGGGCTCCGCGGTCTCGGCCGCACCCGGCCCGTCCAGCACGGCGGGGGCGAGCGCCGCGGCCACCCCGTCGATCGTGGGATGGTCGAACAGCAGGTTGGTGTCGAGAAAGCGCCCGACGAAATCCGACAGGTCGACCACCATCTCGACCAGATCGGCAGAGCCCAAACCGAATTCGACCATCGGCCGGTGCACGTCGATGCGTTCCGGATCCAGCGCCGCCTGCCGCGCGATCGCCGTCACCAGCCAGGATCGGATCGCCTCCGCGGACGGCTGCGCGGCGGACTCGGCGGTCTCCGGCTGCACGGTCTGCGGTTCCGCGTCGTAGTCGTCGAGCTCGTCTTCCGGCGACCGTACCGGGCCCGCGAGCAAGGCGAGCAATTCTCCGGACAGATAGGCCGCACGGCACGCCGAACGCTGAATCTTCCCGCTGCTGGTCTTGAAGATGGTTCCCGGCCGAATCAGCAGCACCGCCGCGAGGCCGATCCCGTGCTCGGCCGCCACCGCGGCGCGAACGGCGCCCTCGATCGCGGCGAGCTCGCCGGGATCCTCGCCGCGCACCTCGGCGACGACCACCGGCTGTTCCCCGTCCGGCCCGACGTCCAGGGAGAACGCCGCGACGCATCCGGCACGGACGGCATCGTGCGCCGCTTCGACGGTCTCCTCGATGTCCTGCGGATAGTGGTTGCGGCCGTCGACGATCAACAGATCTTTGCGCCGACCGGTGACGAAAAGTTCTCCGCTGGAGAGGAATCCGAGATCCCCGGTACGCAGGAAGTGGCGCTCGTCGCCGGGCAGCCGCGTACCGAACACCTCGGCGGTGGCTTGTTCGTCGCGGAAGTATCCGGCGGCGACGCTGCCGCCGGCAACCCAGATCTCGCCTTCCTCCCCGGCGGCACGCTCGGCGCCGCTCTCCGGATCGACGACCGCGATCGATATCCCCTCCGACGCCTGTCCGACGCCGACCAATTCCGTTGCGCGAGCGTGGTTTCCGTCGGCGGCACCGCGCGCGACATCGAGGAAGACCGGCGGCACCGCCGTGGCGGGTGCGGTCACGATCAAGGTGGCCTCGGCCAATCCGTAGACCGGCTGGTGCGCTTCGGCGCGGAACCCTGCCCTGCCGAAGGTTTCGGTGAAGCGCCGCAACGTCGCGGCTCGCACCGGTTCGGAACCGTTGAACGCCACCCGCCACCGGCTCAGGTCGAGCCGATCGATCTGCTCCGGCGCGATCCGGCGCACGCACAGTTCGTAGGCGAAATTGGGGCCGCCGCTGGTGTGGGCGCGGTAGGCCGAGATCGCTTGCAGCCACCGTTCGGGGCGCTGCAAGAAGTGCAGCGGTGACATCAGCACCGAGTTCCCGCCGAGGTAGACGGTGTGCAGCAGCGGCGCGATGAGTCCCATGTCGTGGTACATCGGCAGCCAGCTGGCGAACAGCGCACCGTCCCACGACTCGGCCAGCTCACGGTCGTGACCGAGTCCCGCGGCGATCGCCGCCTGGTTGTGCAGCAGATTCCCGTGCGTGAGCAACACGCCGCGCGGCGCGCTGGTCGAGCCGGAGGTGTACTGGATGAACGCGACCGAATCCGGCCCGAGATCCGGCTCCCGCCACCGCGTTGCCACGTCGTTCTCGATCTCGTCGGTCGCCAGCCATCGCACGCCCGCCAGCTCGGGAATCTCCGCGCAGAGCGCGGCCGCGTCGGCGACGACCCGCCGCGGCGCCAGCACCACATCGACCTCGGCGTGCGCCACCATCCGCCGCAGCCTGCGCAGCGACCGGTTCTCCCATTCGGGCAGCGGCGCCGGGACGGCGACCACGCCCGCCGCGAGGCACCCGAAGAACGCCTCGGCGAACTCGGGGCCCGCCGGATAGAGCAACAACGCGCGCCGCGGCATCGAATCCTGGAGTGCCGCGCCGATCGCCCGCGCGCGGAGACCCAATTCGGCGTACGACATTTCGCGGACGACACCGTCGACATCACCGCTGTCCATGAACCGATACACCAGATCGCCCGGCCGGTTCTCGACCCGAGCGAAAAGCGTATCGACGAAAGTGTTTAGCACGAACTACTTCCTCTAGCGGTGATGTGACCCGAGACCCGACCGATCCCGCCGCCCCGAATGGAGGAGGAGCGGCGGGCGGCGCGTTATGCGACCGGCAGCGGCAACAATATAGCCGTCGTGATACCTCGAGCCGAGGCTATCAAGATCGAATCCAGCGCGCCGGGCCCCGAAAAATGGGGGCACCCGCTGCTCGACTCTCTTTGCGCCCGCGACTATTTCATGTTTGCGTCTCGCCCGGACAGCGATCAGGATGGCTGCGTGTCGCACACTCCCCTATCGCTGCGTGAACTCCCCTTGCTACGCACCCGCCACCTCGGGCAGATCGGTGGACTGATGCGGCCGGGCACCCACCATTCCCCCTTGCTGGAACTCGGGGAACGGTTCGTCGTCTCGCCACCGGGATTCCCGGACATGCTGGTCACCCACGACATGGACGACGTGCGAGAGCTTTTCGCCAACCACGACGATTTCTCCGTCGGGCAGGTGCTGAGCCGGTTCTCCAGCCACGACGCGATGTTCGGCAAGCAGACGTTGATCTTCCTCGACGGCGACGAGCACCGCCGCGAACGCAGGCTGTTCGCTCCGCCGTTCCAGAGCAAGGCGCTTCGATCCTACGAAGAGCTCATGGTGGAGGTGGTCGAGCGCGAGCTGCCCACCTGGCCGGTCGGTGAGCCGTTCGAGTTCCTGAAGGCGGGCTACGACCTGGCCATCGGCGTACTGCTCGCGGTCGTGTTCGGCGATGTGGCGCCTGCCCGCCGAGATCGGCTGAAGCAGGCCGTGAGCCAGTGGTTCGGGGAGATCGAAAGTCGCGGTTTCCTCGCCGTCACTTTGCTCACGCCGCTGATCGGCGGCTACACGCTGCCCTACCCGCCGCTGCGTCGCCGCCAAGCGGAGGTCGACGCCGTGATCATCGAGGAGATCGCCGCGCGCCGAGCCGAACCCGGCGATCGGAGCGGCCGGAAAGACGTGCTGTCCCGGTACGTCGGCACCGAACTCGATCAGCACGACGACGCCGCGCTGGCCCGCAACATGCGCGGCATTCTGCTCGGCGCCTACGAGACCACCGCCATCACGCTCGGCTGGATCGCCGCGATGCTGGCTGGCCACCCGGAGGCCATGGCCGAACTGGACGCGGCGGCCGACGCGGGCGACGGGAAGCGGCTCGACGCGTACCTGGACGCCGTAGTCGCCGAGACGATGCGGTTGCGCCCGGTCTCCCCGTTCACCGGGCGCCGCGCCCTGCGCGACACCGTGCTCAACGGAATCCGTATTCCCAAGGGCGCCATCGTCATCGTCCCGATCCTGCTCATTCACGAATCACCCCGGCATTACACCGATCCGATGGTCTTCCGCCCCGAGCGTTTTCTCGAGGAGCGACCGAACGGCCAGACCTGGCTGACCTTCGGCGCGGGCGCGCATCGTTGCCTGGGCGCTCAGTTCGCCCTCGTGGAAGCCAGGATCCTGTTCCGGACCGTGCTCGAGCAGCGCCGCATCCAGGCCGCGCCCGGTCCCATCGAACCGCCACGCCGCTACCACACCGGCCTCAGCCCGGCCGACAACGCTCGCATCACCCTGCTGCCGCGCTGAGCCGGAAGGCCGCCTACACTCGCCGTACTGGAACCTGTTCTACAAGGTGGTGGTGCGGTGCCGGAAGAACTGATCTTCGCGCTCTGGGGCGTCGGCGACCTGCGGGACGCGGGTCTGACGCGGCAGCTGGTCGCTGCGGGCGCCGAATCCGTGCGGCTGAACATCTCCGACGCCGACGTGGCCGAGGCGATGCTCCGGTTGACGACCTTCGACGCGCCGATCGACGCGGTGCTCGCCCTTTCGTCCTCGACCGGCTGCGACCGCGCGGCCGTGCTCGCGGCGCTCGGCGACGTCGCCGAGCGTTGCGAGGGGTGGCGGGTCGAGGTCAGGACGCCCCTTCCGCCGCCTCCGGTCGCGATCGGCGAGCGCGCGCCGGGGCTGGCCAACGTGGCGTTTCTGCGCAGGCCGCCGGAGCTGCCGTACGACGAGTGGCTCGATCATTGGCGCAACCGCCACACCGAGGTCGCGATCGCAACCCAGGCCACCTTCGGCTACGTGCAGAATCGCGTACTCGAGGCCGTCACCGACACCGCACCGGACATCGCCGCGGTGGTCGAGGAGCTGTTCCCGCTCGAGGCGCTGCGTGACCCGCACGCCTTCTACGGCAGCGGCGGCGACCCCGCCGAGCTGAACCGGCGGATCGAGCGCATGATGACCAGTGTGGTCGCGTTCGGCGCCGACCGCGATATCGACGTCGTCCCCACCAGCCGGTACGTATTGCACTGAGCCGCAGAGTATTCGGGGCCCATCACCGCACGGTTCGCGGCGGCGACCCGCGAGCCCTTGCGGTACGGACCCCGGGATCGCGCGCTGGCCCCGGAAGGTCTTGTAGCCCAAGCCCTTCGAGCACCTGCCGACAACATCGGCCCGGCACACGACGCCCCGCCGGTCATCGCGGCAGCTCGACAGCGACGGCGGTGTAGGGCGTGGCCGGCTCGGGCGGGGTGTCGAAGCGAGCGTTCGGCAGGTACAGCCGCCCCGCGTACGCGGCGACGGTGCTCGGTACATCGAAGCGTGGGTCGGTGATTCGCCGCACGAGCGTGCCCTTCGTGCCCTCGGTGTCGAGGGAGATCACGGCGATCGCGTTGCGCCGGTTCTGTACGACATACAGTGTGCTGCCATCCAGCAGCAGCCCGTCGCCGTCGGGCAGTTCCTCGCCACCGAGGTCGACGAGGCGCGTCGTGCCCGTCGCCGGGTCGACGCGGAAGAGGCGGCCGGTCTCCGATTGCACGACGATAAGACCGGCGCCGTCGGGCGTGCGCGCGATACCGTTGGCGTTGAAGGCATTCGGCACGTAGACGAGGTCACCGGTCAACGGGATTCGGGCCACCTGCTCGGGCGCGGGCAACCTACCGTCCGGCCCGATCGGCAAGTGGTACAGCACGGGCGCGCGCGAGTCGGTGAACCACGCGCCCGACGGGGTGAACACGACGTCGTTGACGAAAGTGTCCGGCGGAGTCGCCAATTGGTAGGTCGCCAGGACCACGCCCGTCCGGGTATCGAGGACGCGGACGTCGCCGCCGGTGCCGCCCGCGACGAACAATCGTCCGCGGTCATCGATCCGGAGGCCGAGCGCCTGCGTGCCCGGGCCGCGGCTCAGCAGGTCACCGCGCCCGGTCACCAGGTCGACACGGTAGATGGAACCGTCTGCCATGGAACCGAAATAGGCCACCGGCAGCGTATCGATAGCGACACCCTCCGGACGGAACCCGTCGGGCAGAGCGATCGTGGTGGGGAATATTGGGATGTCCGCCGCCGCCGGATTCGCGGGTGCCAATGCCGTCCCGCCGAGGCAGGCCAGCGCGGTCAAAGTACCGAGTACACGCTTCATCTCATCGCCCTCTCTGCACTGCTGGACTTTTCATACTCACGATCTCATCGGAGATCTATTGATGAATCCAACACATGTTTGTCACTCCATCGATCGTGATTCACGATGGATCGATGGAGCTTCAGCAGTTGCGCTACGTCGTCGCCGTCGCCGAGACGAACAGCTTCACCCGCGCCGCGGAACGATGCCACGTCGTCCAATCCGCCCTCAGTCACCAGATCGCCCGGCTGGAAAGGGAACTCGGGGCGCGACTGTTCGAGCGCACCAGCCGCCGGGTGCGGCTGACTCCGGCCGGAGCGGCGTTCCTCCCTGCCGCCCGCCAGTGCCTCGACACCGCCGAGCGCGCGGCCGCCGAGGTCGCCGCGGCCGTCGGCGAGGTGCGCGGGCGGCTCGCGGTCGGCCTGATCCCGACCGTCTCCGCGGTCGACGTCCCCACCGCGCTGCGTGAATTCCGCAGGCGGCACCCGCACGTGCGTATCGGCCTTCGGGTGGGCGCGAGCGAGGACCTCGCCGCGCAGGTCGAGCAGGGAACGATCGACGTGGCGTTCCTCGGGCTGCCGACCACCGTGCGACCCCGCGGTGTCGCCGTCCAGGAACTCGCCCGTGACCGGCTCGTCGCCGTCGTCGCGCCGGACCATCCGCTTGCGGGCGAATCCGCGGTCGACCTGCGCAGGCTGTCGTCCGAGGTGTTCGTCGACCTACCGGCCGGGACCGCGGGGCGCGCCCAATCCGATCAGGCCTTCGCGGCCGCGGGCCTCGACCGCGACGTCGCCTTCGAAGTGACCACCGCGGACTACATCACCCGGCTCGTCGGGCAGGACCTGTGCGTGGCCATGCTTCCCGCCGCTTACGCGCCGCAGCTCAGCGGCGTGGTCACCCTCGCCATCGATGACGCGCCCACCCGCGTCGAGTATGTCGTCTGGAACCGCTTCAGCCCCACGCCCGCCGCGACCGCCTTCCTCTCGATCGTCGACATCCCGGTTCCGCACCAGCCCGCTGGCTACCCGGCGGGCGACGCGGCTCACTGACGCGCGAGCACTTCCACGGAACCGTCGGGCTTGCAGTTCGTCACGTAGACATGGTGGGTCGCCGGATCCACCGCGATGCCCCACGTGCAGTTTCCCGTTTTGCCGGTGCGGCGCACGGCGGTGACCTTGCCGAGGATCGTGTCGATCATCGCGACTCCGCCGAACGCACCGGTGGTGACGTAGGCGGTGTGCTCTGTGGGATCGACCGCCACACCGAGCGATGCCTCCCGCCCCAGCGAGACGGAGCCCGCCGGGGTGCGGCTTTCGGTGTCGACGAGCGTAACCGAGTTTCCTTCCAGATCGGTCACATACGCCGTATGCGTCCCCGGGACGATGGCGATGCCCTGCGGTTCGTTCCCCACCGGAATGGTGTCGCGCACGAGGCGGGCATCGGGGTCGACGACGGAGACGTTGTTGCCCTGGACGACCCAGAGTTGGTGATTGCCCGGGTCGACCGCCAGCGCGTTGGGCTGGGCGCCGACCGGAATCGTCGCGACGACAGCGTGCGTGCCGATATCGATGGCCGTCACGGTCTTGTGGTAGCGGTTGGCGACGTAGACGGTGTGGCGCTCGGCGTCGATGGCCACCGCGCTGGGATCCCCGCCCGCCGGAAGCTTCGCGGTGACGGTCCTGGTATTCGGATCGATGACCAGCAGCTCGCCGTCCGAGCCATTGGCGATCAGATAGACCAGGTGCGTCACCGGGTCGACCACCATCGGCTGGATTTCGCTCGAATACACGCCGACCGGAATGTTCGCGGTGACCGAGCGGGCGCCGGTATCGATGACGTAGACGGTCTGATCCTCGCTGCTCACGACATATGCCTTCCGCGCCTCGGAGTCGATGACGAGACCGCGGGGATCCTTACCGGCGTTCAGCGTCGCGAGGACGCGATACGGGCCGGGACCGACCTCGGCGAGCCAGTCGGTGCCCGGGTCGCGGGTAGTGGTCGCGGTGGTGGTCGACGGCGAAGGGAATGTCACCGGCCGAGGCGAGGCACAGCCGCTGACGGAAACCGCGACCGCGACGGCAAGGCCGATTCCCCCGATGAGCCTCGTTCTGGCACGCATTCGCTGAAATCTAGCAGCCCCGAGATCATTTCGGTCGTCCCGCGCGACCTGGGCGGCCTACACGACCTGGACGGTCGAGGCGATCGGGGCGGTCGTCGAGGGCGGGAACCGAGATCACGCGGTCCAGCGCGCGCAGGTCGGCGTCGAGTTTCCGGAAAAGCCAATACACGGCGACGAAGGCGAGGCCGCCGCCCGCGCACAACCCCAGCACCGAATCGCGGACGAGCGCAAGCTCATCCGATTCGAGGGCGCTGAATCCCGCCAGCACGCCGATCACCGGCACCGATGCGGTGATCGCGAGATAGACCGTGGTTCTTCGACGCAGCCAGTGCAGATCGGCAGAGTCCTGCTCCGTCGTGCGGCCGTGGCTCAGATAGATGGGATAGACGCACCGGACGATATAGAACGTGGAGAGGAAGAACGTGTAGGCGACGGAGATGGTGCCCGCCACCAGCACGGTCATCGCCGCGTGGATCTGTATCCGCAGCGAGAGGTCGGTGAACCAGCGCAGCAACATCACGCCGGTCACGGTCGCGATCACCGCCGCGAGAAGGGTGTTCAGCGCACACAGGTCGCCCCACAGCAGCGTTCGCGACCGCACCCGCGCGAGCGTCGCCTCGTCGTAGCGCCTACCATCGCGCAAGCCGCGCGACACCGCGAGCAGATCACGCGATATGTACACGTAGATGACGATGGCCAACGGCAAGACGCCGAGGATGCAAGCGATCACTCCCCGGTCCATCTGCGAGTTGACGGCGTCGGGCACTCGTTCTCTGATCAGTTTCTGGGCGTGTGTGGCCAGATAGGCCGTTGCCAGGCCGATGCCGGTCAGCGAAGACAACCAGAGGATCGGGGTCGGCCACCGCGAAAGACGCGCCCGCCAACTGTTCGGCGGCGGATAGACGAGGTCTCGGGCCCTCGCCTCGAGGCACAGATCGAGCTGCTGGGCCAATTCCGAACCGCACGAGTAGCGATCCGAGCGGTCGGGCGACAAACACTTCAACAGCACCCGGCGGAGGGCGGGCGGGCAGTCCGGCGGTAGATCGGACAGGAACTTCGGGTCGATGGGCCTGCGCCGCAGTTCGAGCATGCGGGCCAGCGACGTCTGCGACTCGCCCGCGGATGTTTCGTCCGCGAAGGGACGATGTCCGGTCAGCAGTTCCCACAGCATGACGGCCAGCGCGAAGATGTCGCTTCGCGTGTCGAGGTCGGCGGCGCTCGTGGACAGCTCGGGATGACAGGCCTCGAGCTGTTCGGGCGACATGTACGCCAGCGATCCGCCGAAATACGCGAGCGGACTCGCGCCCTTGACGCGTTTGCTGAAGCTGACGTTGAAATCGGCCAGCTTCGGGATGCCCTCGGCGCTGAGCAGAACATTCGCGGGTTTGATGTCGCGATGCAGCACCCCGCGTTCGGACGCGTGCTGCAACGCGTCAGCGAGTCGGCGGCCCAGCCAGGCGACGGTCTCCGGCCAGGTCAGCGCGGCGGTCCGTTCACGAACAGCCGACTCCGCGGGCCGCACCTCGCCCTTTTCGGCAAGCACCGCGTCGACCGCGTCGAGCAGCAGTTGCCCGCCGAGGCGCTCCCGCGGCGTCGAGCGCCGCAAGCGCAGCACGTCGAGCAGCGTTCCGCCCGGGAGGTACTGCATGTAGAGCAGCTTCAGCTCGCCGTCGCCGATGAGTCGCTGGTCGAAGATCCGCACGATGTATTCGTGATCGAGCTGGGCGAGGGTCTGCGGCTCGATGCCGTGATTGTGTGAGATCTTGACCGCGACCAGTCGCTGCATGGATTGCTGCCTGGCGAGATACACCTGGGCGAAGGCGCCGGCGCCGATCCGCATCAGCAGGTCGAAATCGTCGACCCGGTCGCCGACGTCGATGGAGTCGAGCAGAACCTGGGCGCCAGGACGGGCGATCATCGTGCTGCGGTAGTCCTCGATCTGCGCGAGCTCGGAGTCCGCCGCCGCGCCCGCGGCGGTGGCCGCGGCCGCCGTCTCGGCCACCTTGCCACCGCGACGCCGAGCGTGGAATTCCTCGTAGACGAGCTCGGCCGGGAGCGGCCCGTCACGCAGCTCGGCGAATTCGGCCCGGTATTCGGCCAGTCGCTTGGGGAAGTCGTGGCGCAGCCAGCGGTATTCGAGATCGACCTTGATCAGTTCGATCATCACCGTTCGCCGCGCGGCCGGTTCGCGCGGTAGATACGCCGACAGGTCGGGCGGGGACCCGGACGCCCATGCCTCGGAGAACCGTGCCACGGCGGTGGCGAGCGCGCTGCGGGTCCGTTCGGCTGAATCGACCAGGTCGATCGGCTCGTACATCGGTAGCTCGGGATCAGCGCGCGGCGATCACGCGGCGGGCTACGTGCGGTGCGGCCTTTCCTTCTAGTTGCCCCACATTTGCTCCTTTCCGCAGACCTCAAGGGTATCGCTCCCCCGTCGGCGATCGGACGGCAAATCAGGGCCCTACCGGTACCGCCGCCATCTCGGCCAAGACCTCGTCGATCGGAGTCGGTGTGACCTGCAATGTCGTCACGGTCGACGACGCATCGAGGAGGTTGGGCCGGTCGTACAGGTACAGCATCTCGGAAAATTCCGCCATGATCGAGTCCGTCTTGCCGATTTCCTCGAGTTCGGCTTTCGTCATCCGGTTCAGGCGCGGCTCCGGCGCGCCTGCCGCGGCGGCAAGGGATGCTGCCAGTTCGCGCGCCGACTCCTCCGAACTGGACGGCACGTGCCACGCGCGGCCCCAGGACTGCTCCTGCCGCGCCGCGGCGACGAGTGTGCGCGCCGCATCGCCGATGTAGGTCCAACTGTGCGGGGCGTCGAGATCGCCGGGGTAAGAAGCGGGTGATCCGGCGAGCACCTGCGCACCGATCATCAGCGTGAAAGGCGAAATCGCTTGTGCGCCAAGGAAGTCGTTGGCCCTGACCTCGGTCGCTCGCACCCGGCCCGCCTCGTGCGCGGCTCGCGCGTCGTGCCACATTCGAGCCCGCACCTGGCCTTTCACGCTGGTCGGCGCGAGGGGAAGGTCCGCGGTCACGGGGCCGTCCACCGGGCCGTAGCCGTAGGTGTTGCCGAGCATGACGTAGTCGGCGCCGGTGCGCTCGGCGGCCGCCAGCAGGGCGGCGGCGAGCGGAGGAAAGCCGGTCGGCCAGCGATCGTAGGGCGGCATGGCGCAGTTGAAGAGGGTGGCCGCGCCGCGCGTCAGCTCGGTGAGCCGCGCGGTGTCGGTGGCATCGGCGGCAACTCGCTCGATTCGCTCGTGGACTGGCCCGCTGCCGCTACGGGTGACGAGCCGAACCCGCTCGCCGGACTCGGCCAGCAGACGGGCGGTGGCGGAGCCGGTGGCTCCGGCTCCGATGACGACGTGCAAGGACATCCCTGGTTCTCCTGGTTCTGTGTGTGTGTTCGCCCGGCGCGATAGCCACGCCGACGCGCCAATCAGCCTCCGCCACAGGGGATCCGTACGATAGTGACCCACATGCCAAACATCCGGAGGTTCGGGCCATGCATCGAGTGGCTGTTGTCGCCGTCCCACCGGCCACGACGTTCGACCTGTCCATCCCCGAGCTGGTGCTCGGCGAGACGTCGATCGACGGCGCCCCCGGTTATCGGGTGCGCATCTGCACCGCGGACCCCGGGCCGGTCGCCACCAACGGCAGCCTGGAGATCACCGTTCCGCACGGCCTGGAAGCCGTCGCCGACGCCGACACGGTCATCGTCACGGGCACCGGCGCTCGCGACGACATCGACCCGCGCATCCTCGCGGTGCTGCGCCGCTCCGTAGCCGCGGGCAAGCGGATAGCCTCGATTTGCACCGGAGCGTTCGTCCTCGCCGAGGCCGGACTGCTCGACGGGCGCCGCGCCACCACGTATTGGGCCAAGTCCGAGGAGTTCTCCCGCCGCTTCCCCGCGGTGGAACTGCGTCCCGACGTGCTGTACGTCGAGGACGGCAACATCCTGACCTCCGCCGGACTGTCCGCGGGCATCGATCTGTGCCTGCATCTGGTTCGCACCGACTACGGCGCCGCGATAGCGAACTCGGCGGCCCGGCTCATGGTGGCGGCGCCCGTCCGACCGGGCGGGCAAGCCCAGTTCATTCGAACGCCGCTACCGCCCGAGACCGGTACTTCGCTGGCGGCGACCCGTAGCTGGGCGCTCGGCCGCCTGCACGAGCCGCTCACTCGCGCCACCCTCGCGAACCACGCCCGCACCAGTATTCGCACCTTGACCCGCAAGTTCCACGCGGAAACCGGCCTCAGCCCGCTCCAATGGCTGCTCCATCAGCGCGTCATCCGCGCCCAGGAACTGCTGGAGACGACCGACCTGCCGATGGACCAGGTCGCCCGCCTCAGCGGCCTTGCCACGACCGACTCTCTGCGCCAACATCTTTCGCGACGGACCGGATTGACCCCCAGCGCGTATCGCGCCGCGTTCACCCAGCACCCGGACCGGACGTCCTATCGCACGGGTGACGCCTCGGATTCGAGGTGAGGTGCCATTCGGTGCTCGAGTTCGGCGCCTTCGATGTCGAGATCGGGGACGTACCGGGCGAACCAGCGCGGGTGGTACCACATGCGATTGCCGACCAGGGCCATGACGGCGGGCACCAGGGTGAGCCGGACGACGAAGGCGTCGAGCAGCACGCCCACTGCGAGGGTGAACGCCAACGGTTTGACGATGGGGTTGTCGACGGTGGCGAAGGCCACGAACACCGCGAACATGATCAGCGCGGCGGCGGTGACGACGCGGGCGGAGTGCGCGACGCCGTTCTGCACCGAGGTGACCGCGTCGGCGGTGCGGGTGTGTTCCTCCTTGATCCGGGAGACGACGAAGATCTGATAGTCGCTGGACAGGCCGAAGATGATGGCGAGGGTGATGATCGGGAGAAAGCTCAGCGTCTGCGCCTTGGTGACATTGAAAAGTTCTGCGCCCCAACCCCATTGGAACACGGCGACCTGCGCGCCGAGAGCGGCGAAGACCGAGAGGATGAAGCCTGCGATCGAGGACAACGGGACCAGAATCGTGCGGAACGCGATCGTCAGCAACACCAGCGCCAGGCCGACCACTACGGCCAGGAAGATCGGCAGCGCCTCGGCGAGCCGGTTGGAGGTGTCGATATTGGCGGCCGTCGTGCCGCCGACCAGATACGTTGCCCCGGTACCGCTTTCGATTGCGGCGCGGTCGTCGCGCAGCCGAGTGACCAGATCGGCGGTGGCCGGGTCGTCGGGTCCGGTCTCGGGGATGACCTGGATCGACATCAGATCGTCCCCGGCGCCCGCCGGCTGCACCAGGGCCACGCCGGGTTCCTGTCGCAGCCTGCCCATGAGCGTTTGCGCCGCGTCAGGGCCGGTGGCTCGCGATAGGTCGGTCACCACCAGCAGCGGTCCGTTGAAACCGGGGCCGAACGACCCCTCGACCAGGTCGTAGGCCTTGTGCGCGGTGCTCGAGTCCGGTTGCGTCGCGCCGCTGGGCAATCCGAGTTCCATGCGGGAGACCGGGATGGCCAGGACGACGAGCAGCGCGACGCCGAGAATCAAAAGCGGGATCCGGAATCTCGTGACGAAGCGCCCCCAGGAGTGCCCGAACGTGCGCTCGGGCTCGTAGGCCGCGATGCGCGCGATCTCCTCCGGCCGTCCCGGGTGCAACGGCGGCGAGATGAACTTGGCGACGGTGTCACCGGCGAACATGAGCAGTGCCGGCAGCAGCGTCAGCGCGACGAGCATGGCCACCAGCACCGCACCCGCCGCGGTCAGGCCCATGACGGTGAGGAACGGGATGTTCGCCACCGTCAGTCCACACAGCGCGATGATCACGGTGACCGCCGCGAACACCACCGAACTGCCCGCGGTGCCGACGGCGAGTGGAATCGATTCCGCCGCGGCCATTCCAAGCACGATGTGATGGCGGTGCCTGGACAGGACGAACAGCGCGTAATCGATGCCGCAGGACAGACCGAGCATCAGGGCCAGTGACGTCGCCGCCGAGGGCACATCGACGAAAGCGGCGACCCCGAGAATCCCGGTGAGCCCGATGCCGACGCCGATCAACGCGGTGACGATAGGCAGCCCGGCCGCGACCGCGGCGCCGAAGGTGACCAGCAGGATGATCAACGCCGCGACGACACCGAGAACCTCGGGCGTGTGCGGGATTTCGGCGGTGAAGCCGGGGTAGACCGCGCCGGAGAATTCCACGTCGAGTCCCGCTTCCCGCGCTGGATCCGCGACGCGGTTCACCCCTTCGAGCGTGTCCTGACTCACCTCGCCGGCGGGTACCGAGAATTGCACGCTGCCGAGCGCGACACGTTGATCCGGCGACACCGCCTTGGCCTGGAACGGGTCGACGATCGCCGCGACCTGCGGCAGGCCGCGCAACCCGGTCATCACCTGCTCGATCTGACCGGCGACCTGCTGGTCGGTCACCTTGGCCAGACCGGGCATAGCGAAGACCACCTGCATATGCGCGCCGCTGAAGGCGGGCATCCGCTGGTGCAGCAACGACACGGCATCTTGCGATTCGGTACCGGGGACGGTGAAGTTGTCGTTCGTCTTGCCGCCGGTTCCGAGGGCGAAGACGACCGCGCCGACCAGCAGCACGATCCATATCACCAGCACCCACCAGCGGCGAAGGGCTACAACCCGCCCGAGCGCGAACAGATACCGAGACATGCGGATCCTCTCGACAAGTCACCCTGCGACGAAGCAACGAGCGCACTACCGGCACGATAACACGAAAAGTGATGATTTCCTCAACAACGTAGCAATGGTCAGCAACCGTCCCGCTGCGGACCGAGGGCATCGCCGGGCGCGAACCGCGGCGCCGCCGCGCACAGGGCGGACGCGTTCGCTCCCCAGCTGTGCACGGCACCGTCCGGCCGGACAAGGGCCGCGGCCGCGCGGCCGCGCCGAAGCCAGCGGTGCAGAGCCGTCCCCGGCGCCGCGCGAAGCACAACGCCGCCGCGCTGTTCGATCCGCTGCCCGTCGGCCCGCGGCAGGTCGACCGTCGTGATGATCGCGAACCGCCCCGCGATGAGGTCGTCGACCCGTCGCCCGTCCGGGAGGCGATCGTTCGGGGGCAGCCGACCGGCCGTGCCGCGGCGCAGCGGCGGAGCGACCACCAGGTCGGAGCGGCGCAGCGGCGGGGATTCGCCGCTGGTGATCATGTGGGTGAGGCCGGGCACGCGAGGCAGCCTCGGTGCGATCAGACCGCGCAGGCGGTTGCCGAGCGCGCCGCCCTCGGTCATGGTCATGCCGACGAGCTTCGCCAATCGGATCATCGCTCGCGCGTGGGGTTTTCGCTCGGTCTCGTAGGTGTCGAGCACGCTGTCCGGAAGCTCACCGCGCAGCACCCCGGCCAGTTTCCAGGTGAGATTCGCGGCATCGCGCAGACCGGCGCCCATGCCTTGGCCGATGAACGGCGGCGTCAGGTGGGCGGCGTCGCCGAGCAGGAACATCCGGCCCGCGCGCCAGCGATCGGCGAGCTGGGCACGGAAGGTGTATTCGGCGATCCGCACCAGCTCGAGGCGCTCCGGCGGGACGGAGCCGACCCACGGCGCGATCAGCGGTCGCAGCCGGGACAGATCGCGGAAATCGGCGGCGGCCTCGCCGGGGCGGAGCCGGAATTCCCACCGGTAGCGTGCCTTTCCGATGCGCATGTAGGTGGCGGCGCGGGTCGGGTCGCAGACCTGGTGGACGCCTTCCCAGTGGCCGAGGTCCGCCGTCGTGGCGATATCCACTACCAGCCAGCGCTGCTCGAATCGCAGATCTCGCATCCGCGCGCCGATCGCGCCGCGGACGAGACTGTTGGCCCCGTCGCAGCCCAATAGGTAGCGGCCGCACACCGATTCGGTCCGCCCCGTCACGCGATCAGTGAAATCGACTCGTACGCAATCGCTTTCCTCGACCACAGCGACGACCTGCGCATCACTTCGCAAGGTCACTTCCGGGTAGCGGCGCAGGTTGGCGCGCAGGATCGCTTCGAGTTCCGGCTGGTCGAACAGGTTCGCCTCCGGATGCCCGTTGCGATCACCGGCCGGATCGCGATCGAATTGCGCCAGCACTCGCCGATCGGGATCGAGCAACCGCAAGCCCAGCGCGGGCCGCGAGATCGCGTCGAATTCGGCGCCGATGCCGAGCCGGTCGACGATCCGGCGGATCTCGCCGTCGAGGTGGACCGCGCGCGGCTGCGGATACACCCCCTCCCACCGTTCCAGAATCAGCGACTCGATCCCGTACTGCGCCAGCAAGGTGGCCGCGGTGAGCCCGGCCGGACCCGCTCCGACGAGCACGACCGGAATCGTGCGCGCTGTCACGAGGAAATCCCGGCCAGGGCGACCACGTATCCGACGGCGGCCACAGCGGTCACGGCAGCGGGCGCCATGTCGGATATGCCGTCGCCATTGCGCAGATGGGCGACGATGGCGCCCGCCATCAGCAGCGTCAGCCCCGTGCCTGCCGCGAGGCCGGTCCACGGCAGGACGAAACCGATCAGCACGCCACCGGCCGCGGCGATTTCGAGTGCGCCGATTCCCCGGTAAGCGGTCGTCGTGAAGCCGAGATGCTCGGCGCGTTCGCGCATCGGGGCGAGCGCGAGCAGCTTGGCCGCTCCGAAGAACAGGAACTCCGCCGCAAGCAGGCCCGCGAGGACCGTGGAGACGATTGTCATTGCGCCACCACGACTTTCCAGGTGATCGCGTAGCGGCCGAGGACGGTCTCGACTTCCTGCTCGTCGGCGGACCGATCGAGTTCGACCGTCGCGACGATCGCGCCGTCCGCGACCTCGGCCGTGATGTCGCGCACTCCGGCGGTCTCGGCGAGGGCCTCGAGCAGTTCGCGGCGGGTGGCGTCGGCGCGCAGGCCGAGCTTGTAGGGCTTGCCGACATCGGTGACCGGCAGCGCGTCGAGGACAGTGACCGTCTTGGGTGCGGCGGCGCGCTCGGGCACCCGCTCGGCGGCCCATTCCGCCAACTCCGATTCGGTGACGTCCGCGCCCGCCGAGAGCACGACGTAGGCGACGGGAACCTCACCGGCGTGCACGTCCGGGCGGCCGACCGCACCGGCGGCGGCGACCCGCGGATGAGCCAGCAGGGCGTCCTCGATGGTCGCGGGGTCGATGTTGTGGCCGCCGCGGATGATCAGGTCCTTGGCGCGACCGTGCAGGTGGATGAAGCCGTCCTCGTCGAGGTGGGCCAGATCGCCGGTGTCCAGCCAGCCGTCGACCAGGGTGCCGAGCCCGTCGGTGAGGTGGCCGTGCTCGTCTCGACCGATCACGTACCCGGCGAAAATCGTTGGGCCGCTGATGACCAGCACACCGGTCTCGCCCGCGGGCAGCTTCACCCACGACCCGTCCCCGGTGATACGGACGATCTCGACGCGTTGGTAAGGCATGCGCTGTCCCACCGCGCCCGGTCGCGGCGCGTCCGGGAAGCTGCGTGCCGACGCGCACGTCGCTTCGGTGAGACCGTAACCTTCCAGCAGGGTCACGCCGGTGTGCGCCTGGAAGTTCTCGCGCACCGCGAGCGGCAGCGGTGACGCGCCGACCATCGCGTAACGCAGGCTGGATATGTCCGCGCCGATCGGGCACTGCGCGAGCACGGCGTACACGGTCGGCACCGCGCTCATGGCCGCGATCCCGTAGTGCGCAACGATGTTCCAGAACTCCGCGTAGAGGGTGAAGTCCCGGTAGCCCAGCGGGCCCGCCCACACCACCGACTGCCCGCGGAACATCGGTGCGAGCAGGGTGACGACGAGGGCGTTGACGTGGAACAGCGGCAGCGCGGCGAAGACGACCGCGTCCTCGTCGAGCAGTGAGTTGGCGGCGATCATCCAGGCGTTGGCGACCTCGCCGGAGTGCCGGTGCGCGGCCAGCTTCGGCACGCCGGTGGTGCCGCCGGTGTGGAACAGGGCCGCGAGATCCGAGGCCGCGGGCGGGTCGCCGACGAATCGGGACGAATCCTGTTCCGCGGCGAACTCGTCGAGGTAGCCGATTCGGACACCGGCGATCGCGGGCAGCTCGGGCGCCTGGCCCGCCGCGGCGGTAGGACGTAGCACCAGCAGGGCGTCCACGAGTCCTCGCGCGGCCAGCTCATGCGCCGAGGCCCAATTGTCGGCGGCGAGCTCGGGCCCGGCGACGATCAGGACCCGCGCCCCGGAACGGCCGAGCAACTTGGCGATGTGATCACGCGAGAGACCGCCGTTGATCGGCGCGGCGATGCCCGCCAGCTGCGCGGCGAGGGTGGCGGGGATCAGCTCGGCGCAATTGGGCGCGATGATCGCGACGGCGTCGCCGCGACGGACGCCGAGTTCGTGCAGCAGGTTCGCGTACCGGTGCACCTCGCCGAGCAGTTCGGCGTAGCTGCGCCGCAACGGTTCCCGCCAGCGCGCCGCCTCGGGCAGCACCGTGAGAGCGTCACGCTCCGGCCACCGCGTGGCCGCGCGGGCGAGCAGGGCGTAGGTCGATTCGGGCAGACCGCGCGCCTCCAGTGGCACGGATTCGATGGCGGCCAAGTCCTCTGGACCGGCGTAGCGGGGCCAGAGCAGGTCTTCGGCCGCGGCCTCGAGCGTCGTCTCGGTCACCGGGCATACCTCACGACGGTGCGCTGGCGGCCCAGGTCGATGGCGCCGTCGTCGGTGCCGATCGCGGCCTCGACCACGTCGCCGTCCTTCAGGTATTTCGGATTCTTGGCCTGGCCTTGGAAGAACATCTTCCACTTGACCGAGGGCGGCAGGAGATTGGCGATGAATTGCACCGCCTTGGGCGGGGCGCTGATAGCCGTGCCGATCGGCGTTCCGGTGAGCAGCAGATCGCCCGCGTCCATCCGCTGGAAGCGCGTCAGCTCGCGCAGCGTCTGCACTGGCCGGTAGATCATGTCGGCGACCGTCATGTCTTGGCGCACTTCGCCGTTGACCCACAACCGCAACCGAAGATCGGTGAACCGCTTCAACTCGTCGGCGTCCAGCAGCACGAGCGCCGGTCCGACCGGGGTGAACGTCGGATACGACTTCGCCTCGTAAAACTGCGTTTTCGGCAACTGCACATCACGAGCGGAGATGTCGTTGGTGACCACAAGACCCGCGATGTAGTCGGTGAGGCTCTCCGCACCGATCACGGAGCCGACCGGCATCTCGCGGCCGAAGACGAGGCCGATCTCCACTTCGTAATCGAGCAGCCGCACGTGGGCGGGCCGGACGACGTCGTCGTCAGGGCCGCTGATCGAGCCGGAGGTCTTGCGGAAGAAGGTCAGCGGCACAGTCTCGGGATCCATGCCCGAGTCCTTCACGTGCGAGGCGAAGTTGGTCATCTGCGCCACCACCCGGCACGGCGCGGTCACCGGCGAGACCAGCGAAAGGCTCTCCACCGCAACGATATCCGTGCTCTCCGCCGCAGCGGCGATCGCGGCGCGGTCGGCGAGTAGTTCTCGCGTGGTCGTCGCGGCGGTATCGATGCGTGCCGCACCGGCGGGCGTTCGAACCCACCAGGCGTCGACGGTGCGGAGAACGGAAAAGGTCATGACTTGGCTACTTTCAACAGGCCGCGCAGGCGGCGGAGATCGAATTCGTTGTCCTCGCGCAGCGCACCGGCGATCGCGCGCAGTTCCCGCAGCGATTCCGCGCCGGGAGTCAGACCGAGGAAGTCCTTGGTCGCGGGCGGACCCCACTGCGCCAGACCCGAGGCGCTCATCGGCGCCCACCCCGGCTCGAGTGTGCAGTCGAACATGTCGCCGTCGCTGAAATGCTCGACCATGAAGCCGTCCGGATCACGCCAGTAGTCGAAGATCTGGCTGCCCTGGATATGGCGGCCGATCCCCCACGACCGGCGGTAACCCCGCTCGCGCAGGTATTCGCCGCCCGCGGCGAGCGCATCGAGATCGGCGACCTGGTACGCCGAGTGCACATACCGGTTGGACGGTCCCAGCGTCAGCGCCAGCGTGTGGTGATCGGCCGGAGTCGCGCCCCGATCGCAGCGGATGAAGCTCATCACCGGCCCGCGCTGCCGCTGACCCGGGTAGTAGAGGAAGTCGCTGACGATCATGCCGAGGTTGCGCAGGTACCAGTCCAGCGTTTCCCGGTACTTGGTCGTCTGCACGACCACATGCCCGAGCCGCTGCACCCGCGCGGGCACCCGCGGCGGCCGCTGCGTGCCGTTGACTCGCACCACCTCGCGCCCGATGTTGAACACGTGCGGCTGCTGTGGCGGTAGCGCCGGTAATGCGTGCGCGTCGGCGACGACCCGGACGCGCAGCCCGCTCGGGTCGGCCAGGTCGACCACGAGCCCGCCAAGCGACTCCGGCAGCGGAGTCACTCGCGAGTCCGTGGCCTCCGCGAGCCGCGACAGGTCGGCGGAGTCGGCGGCCAGGAAAGCCGGACCGAGGAAACGCGAGCGAGGGCCGCGGCGGACGATCACACAGGGCGAGCCGGGATCGCTGCCACGCAACCGCACCTCGTCCGCCGTGCGGTGCGCCGTCGTGAAACCGAATGCGTGCGCGAAGGCTTCGGCGCGCTCGAGGTCGGGCTTCACGAACTCCAGCCACGCCAGATCGAGCACCTTCACCACCGGGTTGCCCGCGCGGCCGGGATGCTCGCCCGCCAACGCGCCGCGCTCGCTGTGCAAACCACTGTGCACATCGTGATGGCCGCTCATCGACCACTCCCTTCCAGTTACTGACGATATCGTCACTCACGAACGAGTAGTCAGTCAAGAAGTTCTGACAAATTCGTCAATACTGACCGAGGAGATACGATGGCTGCGAAGACGTCCGGGAGGAACAGCGATGAGCGCACAGAACGGCTCCGAACCCAACCGCCTCGAGCGCCGCAAGGCGCGGACCCGCGCGGCGCTCGTGAGCGCGGCGCAGTCACTGCTGGCGGAGGGGAAGCTCAACGTGCCGATCCTGGAGATCACCCAGGCGGCCGACGTCGGCATGGGATCGTTCTACAACCACTTCAACAGCAGGGAGGAGCTGTACCAGGCCGCCGTCGAGGAGGCGCTCGACCGGCACGGCGCACTGCTCGACGTGCTGTGCGAGGACGTGGACGACCCGGCGCAGGTATTCGCGCAGAGTTTCCGGCTCACCGGCCGGCTGCACCGCCGCAATCCCACCCTGAGCAAGGTCCTGCTCAACGATGGACTCAACCTGGCCGGCTCGAGCAGAGGACTCGCGCCGCGCGCCCGTCGCGACATCGACGCGGCGGTTCGTGCGGGCCGCTTCCAGGTCAACGATCCGGAACTGGCCATGACCATTGTCGCCGGCGCCGCCCTGTGCCTCGGCCAGCTGCTGCACGACCGCCCCGAACGCGACGACGCCGAGGCCGCCGACCAGGTGACCGAGGACCTGCTCCGGATGTTCGGCCTGCCCGGCGACGAAGCGCGTGAGATCTGCGCGCGACCGCTACCCTCGCTCGACGCGCCGCCGCGGGGCGACTCCGCCGCGTGAGGCGAGGTTGCCGCTCAGCCCCGTCTCAGCCCTCGGTGGCACACTGTGAGGTGGATACGGCAGCTTCGAATCAGCGGGATGCGGATGTGATGGATTCACCGAACATTGTGCGTGACGACGACCTGGCTCACTTTCGCACCGAGTTCTCCCGCTTCATGATGTCGTACCAATTCGTCATCTCCGAGTTGATGACCAAGATCAACATCTTGAAGGACGAATTCACCTACATCCACAACTACAGCCCGATCGAGCACGTCCGGTCGCGGCTGAAATCTCCGGAGAGCATCCTGCACAAGCTGCAGCGCAAGAACATCCCGGTGACGCTGACCGACATCAGGAAGAACATCGTCGACATCGCCGGTGTGCGCATCACCTGCAGCTTCATCCAGGACACCTACCGGCTCGCCGACATGCTTACCAGCCAGTCCGACGTCACCGTCACCGAGGTGCGCGACTACATCGCCAACCCCAAGCCCAACGGCTACAAGAGCCTGCACATCCTGCTCGAACTGCCGGTGTTCATGAGCGACCGCGTCGAGCACGTGCCCGCCGAACTCCAGATCCGCACCATCGCCATGGATTTCTGGGCAAGCCTCGAACACAAGATCTACTACAAATACGGCGGCGATATCCCGGAGGAATTGCTCGCCGAACTCACCGACGCCGCGGACGCCGCGAACCGGCTCGACATGCGAATGGAACACCTCCACGAGCGCGTCGCCGCCGCCCGCCTCAACGCCCCCGCCGAGGAGGGCGCGATACCGCTGCCCGCTCCACTCGAACTGATCGAGTCCCTCGCGCGGCAACACAACCTGAGCAGCTGACACCACCCCTTCTGGCTTCGGGTGCCTGTGATCGAGAGCGTCGAACCCCTGCTACCGTCGCTGACCTGAAGATCTCGCCGACGTACCGACAGCGAGGCGACGGCACGCAGCGGAGAAGCACCATGAGCCACGCATACTTTCGAACACAGCGGAATTCGCGTGCGGACGGCGAGGAGCTGGTTCCCCTGCCCTGGTCGGGCAGCGGCTGGGGCGAGGGGCACATGCGTGGCCTCGCGGTCAGCGGCGCACTGGCCCGTGCGGCCGAGCACGCGATCGCGGCTCTCGGCAGACCCGAACTGCTGCCGACGCGGTGGACGCTGGATATGTTCCGGCCCGCCCGCATGCGGCCGTGCGTCGCCTCGGTCACGGTGGTCAGGGAGAGCAAGCGGCTGTGCCTGGCCGATGCCGTCCTGAGTCAGGACGACCATCCGGTCGCCCGGGCGTCCGCCTTGTTCCTGAGCCCGAGCGAAAGCCCGTCGGGCGCCGTCTGGTCGGGTGGCGCGCAGCCGGAACCGCCGCCGTCCGATACACCGATGGCCGCCGACCAGGACCGTCTGTACTACAGCGAAGGCATCGGGTGGGGCGACCCGGCACGGGCGCAGCACAGCGGGCGCAAACAGGTCTGGCATCGCGCGGTGCCCGTGGTCGAGGGTGAGCAGATCACGCCGTTCCAGTTCGCGGCCGGTGTCGCCGACGTGATGAACGTCGTGTCCAACCTCGGCGCCAACGGCTTGGAGTTCATCAATCCGGACGTCACCCTGGCCCTGGTGCGCCTGCCGCGGTCCATGGAATTGGGATTCGCCGCGACCGACCGGGCCGAGCGGGACGGCATCTCCGTCGGCAGCGCCGTGGTCTTCGATCGCGAGGGCGTCTTCGGCACAGCGACCGTCTGCGGGCTGGCCAACGCCCAGCGCGCGGTCGACCTGCAAGCGTTCTGGACCAACGGCAACCAGCCACGGGCATCGCGCTGACGCCGAAACGCGGGCCCGCACACGGGTCGGCGTAGACGGCAGAGTCGAGCGCCCGTCGAAGAAGCCCGAGGACTCGACCGGATACAGCCTGCGGGAGCTGATCGCCTGACCCAGCTGGTGGCGGGGTCCGGGAACATTGACGAGAAAAGTCACGCCAGGTCCTGGCGCTATGGGCATTCCGCGCATCGGCGACTCGGGAAACTATCTGCGGTAGCGGATTCGGGAGGTGTGATGGGGCGAGTGCGGATGCTGCCGCGGCCGGTCACCGGTGTGCGGTTGGCCGATGCGGTGCGGATCTTCCTGGACACGATCACGGTTGCGAATACGCGCGACCTACGCGATGGCGCTGGCGCCGATTTCGCAGCCGATACCGATGTGGCGCTGCTGGATTCGGAACCGGACCCCCTACACGCTGCACCAGCTGCGCCGTTCCCGGCTGACCCATGCAGCGGAGGAAGGCGCGTCGACACCGGTGCTGATGAAGCTGTCCGGGCACACCTCCGTGCGCGGCCTGCGGCAACCCGCCCTGGGGGACCACCGGTCACCGTGCAGATCATCGGCGCCGGTACCGGCCGGATCGGCTCGCTGTGTGGGCCTTTCAGCGGTTTCACACCTTCGCGCGGACCAACCGGCACAGGTCGACGGGGCACAGGCCGTCTGTGCGCTGCCACATGGCCGGTGGGACGGCCTCACGCTGGGAGCGGTGCTCGAGGATTGCGAATCCGTGCGTATCGAGCATTGCCGACAGTTGCTCCGGCGCGAAGAAACTGTGCCAGGGTTCGCTGAGGTCGGTGGTGGCGGCAAGAGCGTGTTCGGCGTATGCGGCACCGCGTTCGTCGCGGAGGTGGGCGGGCAGCGCATATTCCATGATGAGTTCGGTGCCGGGCGCACAGCGGCCCAGGACGGCCAGGGTGGCGGAGAGGGCCGGTGCGGTGAGGTACATGCTCACGCCGAGCCAGCTCACCAGCGCCGGACGGGCCGGGTCGAAGCCGTGCGTCGCCAATTGTTCATCCAGGGCATCGTTTTCGAAGTCCACGCCGACGAATTCGACACCGGTCGTCGCGATTCCCGCGTCCGCGAGCAGGACGCGTTTCCACCGCTGTGTACTCGGGTGGTCGACCTCGAAGACGGCAATGTCGTCGCCTGCACGGTAGGCGAAGGTGTCCAGACCGGCACCCAGGATGACGTACTGGGTGTGCCCGGAGGCGGCGAGCCGGGCCTCGGTGTAGTGGCTGCGCACAGTGACGGCGTCAGCGGTGTGCCAGGTCGCGGGCCCGCCACATCCGCACCGCGAACACGAAAACCCGCCCCCGACAGCCAACTACGACGGTCTCCTCGACAGCTCGGACGGGGCCGCGATCGGGTCGGGCAGGAACATTCCCAGGTAGCGGACCGTGACCGCCTGGACCGCGAACCCGAGGCGGTTGTAGTCGCGGCGTCGGTCCGCGATCAATCGCCGGTCCTCATCATCGAGGTAGCAGAACCGTTCGAGCTCCACACGGGACAACGCACCGAAACGCCCGTATCCGGGCAACACCCGATCACTCACGCCGACATGAAATCACCAGCACAGCAACATGATTCACCTTTTCGGCCTAGCGTGACCTTCCTCCCGGATGTTCCTCGACCCCTGTGGCCGTGAGCGAGGCGGCGATCGACCGCGGTGACGTGGAGGAGGACTGTGGGCCGAGAAAGCGGTCGCGGACCGACCCGTCAGTCGCAGACCGCGCCGCCCGACGCCGAGCCCACCAGCTTCGTGTACTTCGCCAGGACGCCGCGGGTGTAGCGGGGCGGCAACGGTTTCCAGCCCTCGCGGCGGCGGGCGAGTTCGCTGTCGTCGACCAGCACGTCGAGGGTGCCCGCGCCGACGTCGAGGCGGATGCGGTCGCCGTCGCGCACGAACGCGATGGGGCCGCCGTCGACGGCTTCCGGGGCGACGTGCCCGACGCACAGCCCCGTGGTGCCGCCCGAGAATCGCCCGTCGGTCAGCAGCAGCACGTCCTTGCCGAGGCCCGCGCCCTTGATGGCGGCGGTGATGGCCAGCATCTCGCGCATCCCGGGACCGCCCTTAGGGCCCTCGTACCGGATGACGACCACGTCGCCCGCCGTGATCGTGCCGTCCTCGAGCGCGTCCATCGCGGACCGTTCGCGGTCGAAGACCCTTGCCGTTCCAGTGAACACGTCGGATTCGAAGCCCGCCGACTTGACCACGGCCCCCTCGGGCGCGAGAGTCCCCCTGAGGATGGTGATGCCGCCGGTGGGATGGATCGGCGCGGCCATCGCGCGGATCACCTTGCCGTCGGGATCCGGCGGGGTGATCTCGGCAAGGTTCTCCGCGACCGTCCGGCCCGTCACGGTCAGACAGTCGCCGTGCAGCAACCCGGCGTCGAGCAGCGCCTTCATCATCACCGGCACGCCGCCGATCCGGTCAACGTCGGTCATCACGTGCCTGCCGAAGGGTTTCACGTCCGCCAGGTGCGGCACCCGGCGGCCGACGCGGGCGAAATCGTCCAGCGTCAGATCGACGTTCGCCTCGTGCGCGATGGCGAGCAGGTGCAATACGGCATTGGTGGAGCCGCCGAAGGCCATGACGACCGCGATGGCGTTCTCGAAGGCCGGTTTGGTGAGGATGTCGGCGGGAGTGATGCCCTGCCGGATCAGCTCCACCACCGCCTCGCCGCTGCGCCGCGCGTAACCGTCGCGGCGGCGGTCGGTCGCGGGCGGGGCCGCGCTGCCCGGTAGCGACATGCCGAGCGCCTCGGCAGCACTGGCCATGGTGTTGGCCGTGTACATGCCGCCGCACGCGCCCTCGCCGGGACAGATCGCGCGCTCGATGGCGTCCACGTCCGCGCGGCTCATCAACCCGCGAGCGCACGCGCCGACCGCTTCGAACGCGTCGATGATCGTCACTTCGCGCTCGCTGCCGTCGGACAGTTTCGCGATCCCCGGCAGGATCGACCCCGCGTACAGGAACACGCTCGCCAGGTTCAGCCTGGCCGCCGCCATCAGCATGCCGGGCAGCGACTTGTCGCAGCCGGCCAGCAGCACCGAGCCGTCGAGCCGCTCGGCCTGCATCACCGTCTCGACGCTGTCGGCGATCACCTCTCGCGACACCAAGGAGAAATGCATCCCCTCGTGTCCCATGGAGATGCCGTCGGACACCGAGATGGTGCCGAATTGCATCGGGTAGCCGCCACCGGAGAACACGCCGTCCTTGCATCCCCTGGCGAGCCGCTCCAGCGACAGATTGCACGGGGTGATCTCGTTCCACGAGGACGCCACCCCCACCTGCGGCTTCTCCCAGTCCGCATCCCCCATGCCGACCGCCCGCAACATCCCGCGCGCGGCGGCCCTCTCCAGGCCGTCGGTGACGTCACGGCTACGCGGCTTCAGATCGGAAACCTTCGGATTCTCGGACATGATTCCCCATCATCCCCGCTCTGCGCCGATTCCGTCGGCGACCACGCCGAACCGCCGTCGATCGCGGGCGAATGCGGCGGCGGCCATGGCGAGGTCGTTGTATGGCTTTCCGGTTATGTCCGCGACGACTTCGTGGGACGCGAGAATCTCAGCGGTCGTAGGAGGCGACGCCGACCGGACCCACGCCGATGCACATCCCGAGACCTGTTGTGTAGGAACCGATTCGGAGTATCGATCCGCCGCCGACGACGCGCACGAACACGGTGTGCAGCCCGGCTTCGACCGGGACGACCACCGGTCGGCCGTGCTCGAGGCCGACCGTGATGCGACCGTCCCGATCGGCGAGATAGTTCAGCTGCGCCGTCCAGTTGTTGTCGAGCATCGGACCGTCGAGCGGGAGTTCCACCGACGTCGAACCCGCGATCCGGTAATCGCACGCGGGATCGGGGCCGGGACGGATGTGCCGGTTCCACCAGACGACCGCGTCCACGATCTCGCCGGTGTCGGTGATCATGCGCAACCGGGGAGTCGAGTCGGCGAACGCGCCGGGCGCCGCGACGGGAGCGAGCACCCGATCTGCGAGATTCCGCGGATAGGCGTAGGGCGCCAAGACTTCCCATGGCACCTCCTGCTCCAGCAACGGCGCGTCCTGTGCGCCGAGCGCGGCGGTGACATTGGTGAGGTAGGTCCGGGTCGGGCTCACCGCCCACGATCGCGCGAAGGTCCACGACGACCACAGGCTGCTCACGACGAACGCCACCGTGAGGCCCGCAAGCGCGGGCGCGGCGAAGCGTCGCGAGCCAGGCCGAAGCATCGAGAAATACGGAGTGGATTCGCGAGAACGCGCGCGGATCATCAGCGCCCCGGCCAGGGCCATCACCACCGCGACATCAGCCAGATACCGCAGGGATTGCATGATCTCGGTGGCAGTGTGCGGACCGCTGCGGATCACCGCCAGCGGCAGCTGCGCCACCACCACGTAGACCGCGACCGCCACCAAGACCGCCGCCAGCCGCCTGCGCGCGGCCAGCGCGATCATCACCAGCGCGCCGAGGACGACCCACGCCGCGGCCACCGCCCAGCCCGGCGGCGCCGCCCATGGAGTGGCGGGCAGCCATCGCTCCCACACCCACGGCCCGCCCGACAGCGCCGGCACGACACCGAGCGACGTGGCGCTGCGCAACAGCTCCCTCACATCGTGTCCGCTGCCGTGGACGGCCGCGACGTCGACGACGCTGAGATAGACGGCGAGCCAGGCCGCGAGCACCACACCGCAACCGATCCACAGCGCCGCACCGCGCCGGGCGACCGTGCCGACGACACCGCGGTGACCGTCCACGTGCCGCGTCAGCGCGGCGGCCGCGAACGCGACGAACGGAACCACCACCGACTTCTCGAAGAACAGCAGCGCGACGACCAGCACGACGATCCCGGACACCGCGTACCGGCGACGCCCGGTCCGCACCAGCAGCACCGCGTCACCGGCCACCCAGGCGAGGGCGAACTGCAAGGGCAGCGCGTTCAGCGCCGCGGCCCACCACGCGAACGCCGGCAATGTCAACGGGCACACCAGATAGAGCGCCAGTGGCGCGAGGATCGCGCGACGCTTGCCCGCCACGACGATCAGCATCCGCAACACCGCGAGCGAGGCCGCGAGTTGCAAGACGATCAGCGAGATCACCGGACCCGCCCACACCAGCGGCGCCGCTCTGGTCACCAGCCACGCCGTCACGAATGCCAACGGCATGAAATGTCCGTCGTGGTCGTAGAGCAGCAGGTCCGCGGACAGCAGCTCGTAGCGGCCCGCGCGCCCGACCAGGACGAGGTCGTCCCAGTAGAAGTAGCCGCGACCGGCGATCCAGCCGCGCAGCGCCAGCTGGGCGACGACGAGGCAGCAAGCCACGAAGATCACGGCACGCGGGCCTGCGGTCGACGCCGCACGCAACCGGCGCGCCCACTCGTCGATCCTTAGCGGCGGAAATCTCCGTTGCCGCACCGACTCGACCGGCCGCACCCGCTCGAGCGTGCGAACGCCGTCGGTCATCGCCTGCGCTCCTGTTCGCGATCGTGCTTCCCGTGCCCGGTCCGGAAATCGCCCATCGGATTCCCTGGCTCAGTCTGCCCGAAACCCCACCGCCCGCGCTGTGCCCGTCGTGCGGCCGCCGCGTGGCCGAGGCGAGCGCACGGCGGGCCCGCTGAGCGTCCGTCCTACCTGGGCGTTTCGGGCGCTCTGTTCGACACGGTGCGGCAATCGTCGAGCATCGCCGTGCACAACCGGAATTTTCCGCCACAATATTGTCTGTCCGCCCCGGACGTTTTCCGACGAATTCGTGCCTACCTGAAAGACAAGACACCCGGCGCTCGCACCGAGCGCCATCGTCCTCGCCCGCAGCGAACACACGGAGTACGCCATGTTTCCTCGATGGACGAACACTGCAGCCTGCGCGGCGGCGACCGTCGCCGCCGTCCTGACCTCCGGCGCCGCCGCCACCACCGCGCAGGCGACGCCACCGAAATGCCCTGCCGTCCATGTCGTCGCGATTCCGGGCACCTGGGAGACCTCGAAAGCCGAACCGGGCAAGGGGATGTTGGCCGCCGTCGCCGACGATCTGCCCGGCGACGTCTGGACCGATTACGTCGCCTACACCGCGACCGCGTTCCCCTGGGAAGGCGAGGTGTACGGCCGGTCCAAGCGTGAAGCCGTCGATGGAGCCCGCTCGCTCATCGCGGAGACGGCCCAGCGCTGCGCGTCGACGCGATTCGCGCTGCTCGGCTACAGCCAAGGCGCCGACGCCGCGGGCGATCTCGCCGCGGAGATCGGCACCGGACTCGGCGTGGTATCGCCCGACCGGGTCGACCTCGTCGGGCTGATCGCCGACCCACGACGCTCCCCCACCGACACCCTCATCGGTCCCCCGGTGCCCGGCGCCGGAGCGGGCGGTCCGCGCCTGGGCGGGTTCGGCTGGCTGACCCCGCACACCTACACCTTCTGCGCCCCCGGCGACCTGTACTGCGCGACTCCAGACGGTGATTTCGCCGCTCGCATCGCCGGATTCTTCGCCCAGATCTCCAATCCGGACCCCTCCCTGTTCGGCAACTATCAGGAGCAGGCGGGTCAGCTCATCGATGACGCCCTCGCCGCGGGCGGCCTCGGACTCCTGCACGACCAGCTCAACAACTCGGCCTACGAGGAACGCAAGCGGCAGATCGACGACTTCCTCGCGTCCGGCGCTCACCAGAGCTATCCGTCCTACCGGATCGCCCCCGGAGGCGCGACTCCGCTCACCTGGTTGCGCCAGCGTCTGGTCGGACTGGCCCTGCGCTAGGCCATTCATCGAACGCCGGGCGGAGCAGCGGCTCTGCCCGGCGTTCCGCGTTCCCGGCGCCATTCCATCGGCAACGGTCGTACGAATCCGGCACGATCCGGCCGCGTCCGCGCGCTAGGCTCGACTCGTCACGGGCAAGATCATTCGATGCGACCGGCGCAGGGATGAGGCCAGCATGTGTCGACTTTTCGGAATGACCGCCGCACCGCAGCGGGTCAAGGCGACCTTCTGGCTTCTCGACGCCTCCGACAGCCTGGATCGTCAGAGCGAGACGAATCCGGACGGCACCGGGCTCGGCACCTTCGACACCGCGGGACGGCCGCTGGTCGAGAAACAGCCGCTGGCCGCCTACGAGGACCGGCAGTTCGCGGTGGAAGCCAAACTCCGCGAGTCGGCGACCTTCCTGGCGCACGTGCGGCACGCGTCCACCGGCGCCCGCACCCCGAACAACACCCACCCGTTCACCGAGCACGGGCGAATCTTCGCCCACAACGGCGTCATCGAGGAGCTCTCCGAGCTCGACGAGGAACTCGGCCGGTATCGCGACCTGGTCAACGGCGAAACCGATTCGGAACGCTTCTTCGCGCTGATCACCAAACACATCGACGCGCACGGCGGCGACGTCACCGCCGGAATCACCGACGCCGCGCGCTGGATCGCCGACCAACTCCCGATCTTCGCGATCAACCTGCTGCTGACCACCGCCACCGAACTGTGGGCGCTGCGCTACCCCGGTACACACGACCTCTACGTGCTGGAACGCGAACCCGGCGAGCACTTGGCGCACAGAGGCAGCAAGGGAACCGTCCGGGTCCATTCGACCGATCCGGCGCATACCCCGATCGTGGTGGTGGCCAGCGAGCCGATGGACGACGATGCCGACTGGAAACTCGTGCCGTCCGGCGAACTCCTCCACGTCGACCGGGAACTGCGCGTCCACCGCACCACGATTCTCGACGGTCCCCCTGCCCATCCGCTCTCACTGTCCGACCTCAGCGCCGAGGCCGCCGAATCGCAGATGCATCGCTGACGCCCGGCGACCGGAGAACTCAGCAGATCCCGGACTCGTAGCCGATCTCACGGGTCGTGAGCGTGATCAGTGCGCCGGTCGCGACCTTCGTGCCCGCCGCGGGCTCCTGTTCGGCGACAACGCACTGGCCGCCGCGCGGTCCGCGGCCGGTGCCGCCCATGATCTTCGCCGTCAGACCGGCGTTCGTCAGCAGATTCTCCGCCGCGGCGGGCCGCTCACCGCGCACATCGGGCACCGTGACCGACGCCCCCTGCCGTTGTGCGCCATCGAGGGTGAGCGCGCTCGATTCGCGCGAGACCCGGAATCCCTTGCCGTTCAGGTTTTCCTGGCAACTCACGCCGCTCTGGGCGGAATGGCAGGTGTAGCCGTTGGCGGTCAGCGACGAGTCGTAGGGCAGCACCGTGCTGGTGGTCGTGAACAGCGGTGAACCCACGTTGCAGAAGAAGGTGGTCCCCGACGGACCCACTCCCAGTCCCGGGACCGGAGCTTGCAGCCCTTCGGATTTCGCGCAGCCCTGCGCTCCGGCGGGCGTGGCGGCACGGCCCTGACAGGCCGCTCCGACAGGGGTGCCGTAGGCGCTCACCGACGCATCGAAGATGGCGCAGGAGAACGCGCCACTGGGCGAGGTGAAGAAGTAGCCTGCTCGTCCGAATCCGTCGTCATCTTGGCGATATTCGGCGGTATCGGCTGGCTTCGCGCTTTTGCCAGGGGTCGCCGCGGCAGCGGGTGCGGCGGGCACCTGTGTGGTCGTCGCCGTGGGAGCTGTTGCCGTATCGGAGCTTCCGGTGGAGCAGCCGGTCAACAGCACGGTGAGGGTCGCCGCGAACGCAGCGGCAGCACGCGTCACGCTCTTCCGATCGAAGCGCTGCCGCCCGGCTCCCGCTCCCCGTGCCCGGTCCTGCTCGATGCTCACGTCTATTCCTCCCGGTGGGGTGCCCAGCCATCCTGCCGACTCGGCATGAACCGCCGAGAGCGTAATGGATTCTCGCCCAGAGCCTTTCTGCGACCGCCTTCGGGTTCCGTGCCGACGACGCGGACGCGGAGCCGGTCGGCCGCGGCGGACCTCCGCTCCGTAACCGCGCCGCCGGGCAACTTTCGCCGCCGACGCGTCCGCCGCCAAGAAAACGGTCACGGAAGCGCCGAATTACTCTGCGGCCCAGGTGGACCCGATATCGGCGTTGCGCCCGGTCGCGGCGACTATTCCTGCCGTCGGGCGCTCACGGACCGCGAGACGACGGTGGTCCGCGGCCTGTGTTCGCCGGGCTCTGCGGTGGGGCCGATTCCCTATCCAAGCACCGGGTAGTTCGCCCGGATGACGCCCTGCGGGTCGCGCGCCCGCTTGATCTCCCCCAACCGCGCCAGCGTGGCCGCGTCGAACGCGCTTGCCGCGGTCTCTTCCGGGGTGAGGAAGGTGTAGGGCTTGCGTCCGCTGATGCTGCCGCCGAGCGCGTCGACGATCTCGCGGCGGCGGCCCTCGACCGCGTCGACCAGATGCGGAAGGCCGAGGCCGAGCAGATACAGCAGGTAAGGCTCCGCGACGGGACCGCAGGCGCCGCCGTCGGGACGGGTTACGGCCAAAGCGCCACCCAGGTGGCGGATCTGGATGTCCACCAGCGGGGCCACCGGCCCTTCCAGCACGGTCTTGACCACGGCGTCGTCGAGGGCGGTGAGCAGTTCGGCGCGCGACAGCGAGGGGCTCGGGTCGGTGGGTTCGGCCGTGATGGCGCCGAGGTCGGCCGCCGCAAGCGCGCCGCGCGTGTCGGTGATCGCGCCGCCGATCGCGTCCAGCGCGGCCAGCGACTCCCGGCCCGCCTCCAGGTCGCCCAGGTAGGCGGCGTCCAACGCGACCATCGGCGGTGCGTCCAGGAACTGGAAACGGTGGAACCACACCGACAATTCCGCGGGCGCGTCCGAGGTGAGCCGCTGGAACAGCTCGAACACTTCCGCGGTGCGGGTGCCCGGCCACATCACCCGGCCCCCGAAGAGTCCGGGCGCCGGGAAGAGGTCGAACTCCATGCCGGTCACCACGGCGAAGTCTCCGCCGCCGCCGCGCAGCGCCCAGAACAGCTCCGGATCGTCCTCCGCCGTCACCCGCGCCGCAGCGCCGGTCGCGTCGACGATGTCGAAGGCGCGCACCGCGTCCGAGGCCCAGCCGTACTTGCGCCCGAACCAGCTCAGACCGCCGCCGAGCGTGTAGCCGGTCACCCCGACCACCGGATTGCTGCCCGCGAGTGCGGTGAGCCCGTGCGCACCGGCCGCGGCCTGCACCGCACCCCATTGCGCGCCCGCGCCGACCTTCGCGATCCGCTGTCCGGCGTCGATCTCGATGCCGTCGAGCCGCCCGGTGCGCAGCAGGATCGCCTCCGAAATGCCCCCGGCCGCACCGTGTCCGGTCGGCTGTGCCACCGCCGGCACGCCCGCCCGCGCCGCGTGGGTGACCACGGCGGCGACATCGGCGGCGTCGGTGGCCTCCACCACCGCGGCCACCGGCTGGGTGACCGTCACGTTCCACGGCCGTGCGGCGCCGTCGAATGCCTCGTCACCCGGCAGTAGCACCCGGCCACGCACCGCATCGCGTAGAACTTCGAAAGACATTGGCGTTTCCTAACTTTCAGTCGTACCGAGAAATCGGTTGGCGCGGTCGCCGCGCCAACCGGAATTAGGCGCGCCGGAAACTGCAGCGCGCCCGGTACCGATATGACGAGGCAGGGCGGAAGACTGTGACAGAGGGGGAAATCGCGGCCCCAAGTCTCGACGGCTTGGGTTGATTGACGGGCGGTTGACCGAAGGAGCGGAGGTCAATCGCGGCGCCTGGTCCACTGGCTGACATGTGGTCCGCCTGGAGAGAGGACGGGGCGTCATGTCCACCGACGTCGGGAAAGCAGCTGTAGCGACTCGAAGCGGCGGTGCCGTGGCACTGGCACTCGCGGCGCTGTCGGCGAGTGGGTTTCTCGCGGGCGCGATCTGGGTGTCGAGCCGCGTCGAGGTGAGTCCCGAGCTGCATCGCCTCGCGCTGTTCGTGCACTTGGCGGCGCTGGTCGTCGGACTCGGCGCGGTGCTGGTCGGCGACTATTCGGCCCTGCTGTGGCTGGCCGGGCGGGTGAGCACGGCGCAGATGCTGCGCGACATCGGCCGGCTGCACCTGCCCATCTGGGTCGGATTGGCGGGATTGGTCGGCAGCGGGATGCTGCTCGAACCCCGATTCGAGGTCGTCGCGACGCGGGTCAAACTGGCTGTGGTCGCGATGCTGCTCGTCAACGGGGTACAGGCGATGGCGCTCGAACGGCGCATGGTCGCCGCGGGCCCTCGATTGAGCGGCGGGCTCGTCCTGCGTGGTGTGGTGACCGCCTTTGTCTCCCAGGCCTGTTGGTGGTGCGCGATGTGGATCGGCTTCACCGCGACACAGTCCTGAACATTTGACCGGTTTTGATTGTCCTGCCGCACAGCATATTACGGTCAACGCACGGCGCTGCTGCACTGAATCCGGGCGCAATCGGCGATAGGCAATCGATCGCGCGCCCGGCATCACGCAGGAAAGGCAGTACCCGATGCGGAAATCTCTACTCGTGCTCAGCGTTGCCACCGCCTGTCTCACGGCTCTCGGCGCGGTGGGTTGCGGCGCGGACACGAACTCCCACGACCGGGACACCGGTCTCCTCACTCTCAACACGACCGAGCCGGAGAACCCGCTGGTTCCCGGCGACACCACCGACGCCGGTGGATCGAAGATCCTTCGTACGATGTTCAAGGGCTTGGTCGACTACGACCCGCGCACCGCCGCTCCGCGCAATGCCGTGGCCGAATCCATCCAAACCGACGACTCCCGCGTGTTCACCGTCCGGCTGAAGCACGGCTGGACCTTCCACGACGGAACACCGGTCACCGCCCAGAGCTTCGTCGATGCCTGGAACTACACCGCGTACGCGCCCAACGAGCAGCAGGGCGCCGCGTTCCTCTCCGTGATCGAGGGTTTCGACGCGGTCAACGCGCCGGACCCGGGCGCCGCACCCGCCGCGCACTCGGCCAACCCCGCGACGCGCACGATGAGCGGTCTGCGCGTCGTCGACGATCACCAGTTCACCATCACGCTCGCCGCGCCGTTGCCGAGCTTCGTCAATCGCCTCGGCTACCTCGCCTTCGCGCCGCTGCCGCGGAAGTTCTTCACCGACCGCGCCGGGTACCTGGCCCATCCGATCGGCAACGGTCCCTTCGAATTCGTCAGCCGCACAACGGGTTCGAGCCTGACGATCCGGCGCGACGCCGACTACTCCGGACCGAACAAGCCGTCCATCGAGCGCGCGGAATTCCGCTTCAACGCGAGACTGGAAGGGGCCTACGCGGACGTGGTGAACAACCGGCTCGATTTCCTCGAGGTGCTGCCTGGCGACGCGCTGGTCGGCGCGCGCTACAAGCAGGATCTGCCCGGCCGCCACTTCACCCGCACCGGAACGGGATTGCAAACGATCACCTTCCCGCTGTACGACCCGCGTTTCTCCGATCCGCGTGTACGCCAGGCGATTTCGATGTCGATCGACCGGCAACATGTCATCGACACGGTGTTCACCGGCGATCGCATCCCCGCCGAGGGTCTCGTGCCGTCCACCGTGCGCGGCGGCACCACCGGCCAATGCGGAGCACTGTGCCAGTACCGGCCGCAGCAGGCGCGGGAGTTGTTCGACAGCACGGGATTTCAGGGGCCGATCGAGATCGCGTCCAATGTCGATTCGGCCAACGAGAAGTGGCTCACCGCGGTGTGTTCGTCGATCACCGCCGCCCTCGGCCGTGAGTGCCGGTTCCAGCCGGTGCCGACGCTCGGCGAGTTCCGGCGGCAGATCAACGCGCATCAGATGCGGACGATCTACCGCACCGGCTGGGTCGCCGACTATCCATCGATCGAGAACTTCCTGAACCCCTTGTACCGGACCGGCGGCTCGTCCAATACCGGCCGCTACAGCAACCCGCAGGTCGACACGCTGCTCGCCCGCGCGGACGCGACGGCGAACGAGCAGGACTCCTGGGCTCTCTACCAGGAGGCCGAACGCCTCGTCCTCCAAGACATGCCCGCCGTTCCGCTGGTGATCCCAGGCGTGCAGACCGGCTGGTCGGAGCGCCTGCGCAACGTGACCGTCACACCCTTCCGTGACCTCGACCTGGAAACGGTGACGATCGCCGAGCAGTAAGACGCCGACGTCGCGCCTCGACGGCGACCCCGTCGAGGCACGACAACGCGGCGCGACTTGACCCTCACGTTGCGTCAGGCTCCACGATGGCGTCATGACCGACACATTCCACGCCTTCGACATCAGCCCCGTCCCGATCCCCGCCTTGGACGCCACACCCCCGGAACTGTTCCGCGGCATCTACGGAATGCCCATGTTCGTCACGGTGCCGACGCCGGATCTGGCCGCCTCGGCCGACTTCTGGACCCGAGGGCTCGGATTCTTCGATCTGTTCTCGGTTCCCGGCCATGTCACCCACCTGCGGCGGTGGGCGTTCCAAGACGTCCTGCTCGTGCCGAGCACGGACACTCCGGTGGATTCGACTCTGACCGTGAGCTTCTCGTGTGTGCTGAGTCAACTCGACGAGATCGAGGCGACCTGTACGGCATTGCTGCCCGGCTGCACGACCGGACCGCGATCGATGCCGTGGAACTCGGTGGAGCTGGAGATCCGCACCCCGGAGCGCACCAGGGTGATCATGACGGCCGCTCGACCCTACGACCCGGACAGCCCGGAGGCCGAGCACCTGCGGTCCATCGGAATCGAAGGACCACGAGGGTGACCGGGCGATGGTCGTCACGGACGCGCACCGCGATGCTGCGAGACTGGTCCGTATGACGCACCGCCCCGCCGACGACGCCGACCTGGCCGACGGGCTCACCGTCGGCGCCGTCGCCGCGCTGGCGGGCGTAACGGTCCGTGCCCTGCACCACTGGGATTCGATCGGTCTCGTCCGGCCGTCCGAGCGCACCGACGCCGGTTACCGGCGCTACACCGCGGCGGACCTCGGCCGGATTCACCGGGTGCTCGTCTACCGCGAGCTCGGTGTGCCGCTGACCGACATCGCCGAGCTGCTGGACGCGCCGGGGGCCGACGCGATGGCCTCGCTGCGCAGGCAGCGCGATCAACTGCGCGAGCGCGTCGCCGAGCTGCAACGGATGGGCGACGGGCTGGATCGCATGATCGAAGCAAGGACGTCCGGCATTCTGCTGTCGGACGAGGAACAGATGGCGATCTTCGGGGGGAACTGGCAGCCGTCATGGCCAGGACAGGCGCGCGATAGGTGGGGTGACACCGCGCAGTGGGCGCAGTACGCCGAACGGGCCGCCGGCCGGACCGCCGAGCAGTGGCAGCGGATCTCCGATGCCGTCGCCGCACTCGACGCGGAGCTGGTCGCGGCACACCGCGCCGGGGTGATGCCGGGAAGCGACCGCGCCAACGCGCTCGCCGAGCGGCACCGGGCATCGATCGGCGTCTACTTCGACTGCACCCACGCGATGCACGTCTGCCTGGGCCGCACGTTCACCACCGATCCCGGGTTCGCCGCCCACTACGACGGCATGGCGACCGGCCTGAGCGCCTGGCTGCGCGACATCATCGACGCCAATGCGCGCGCCAACGGGATCGACCCGGCGTCGGCGCGGTGGACCTGACGCGGCGTGCTCGCGTCGCGACCGGAATGTGTCGGTGGGCGGCGCTACGGTGACGGCGTGAACCGGACGGATCGGTTGTACGCGATAGTCGAGGAACTGCGGGCGATCTCGCCGCGTCTGCGCAGCGCGCGCGAGCTGGCCGAGCGCTACGAGGTGAGCGTCCGGACGATCGAACGCGACATCTGCGCGCTACAGCAGGCCGGTATCCCCATCTACGCCGATGTCGGCAGGCGCGGCGGGTACGCGCTGGACAAGAGCATGTCCTTGCCGCCCTTGAACTTCACGCCCGCGGAGACCGTCGCGCTGGCCGTCGCGCTCGCTCGCCATCGCGGTGGCCCGTTCGAGCAAGCCGGTCACAGCGCGTTGCGCAAGATCGTCGCCGTGCTGCCGGAACGCAACGCGGTCGCCGCCCGAGATCTCGCCACTCGTATACGATTCCTGGATTCCGTTGAGGCACAACAGCATCACCAGGTTCCCGCGGTGATCGAGCGGGCCATCGAGGTCGGCAGGGTGGTGCGGATCTGCTATCTCGACCGGTTCGGCGCGCGCACCGAACGCGACATCGAACCGTTCGCCTTGGTGAGCGGGACCAACGGCTGGTATCTGGCGGCCTGGTGCCGGATGCGTGACAGTCCGCGCTGTTTCCGGCTGGACCGGATCGCCTCGGCGGCGGCGACCGAACTGCCCGCGCCGCACCGGCCGTTCGATGGTGCGGCCTGGGATATTCCGGACGACGGGCTTCGGGCCGTCGCGCTCTGAGACCGCTTCGAAAACACCGACAGGGGGTTGTCGCCGCGGCGGGAGATCGTGATCGGGCAAGGCAATGACCCCGAGATTCGGAGACGATTGATGACAACTCCCCCGTTCAACACGGTGACCTGGTTTCAGGTCGGCAGCGACAAGCCCGAGCAGATCAAGAAGTTCTACGGCGAGCTGTTCGGTTGGTCCTTCGGGCCCTACGGGAGCGACGACGGCTACGAACTGATCCACTACCCCGGCAGCGAGGCGCCGAGCGGCGGTATCGCGCACACCACGGACAGCGCGGCCAATCACGCCACCTTCCTGGTCATGGTCGAGGACGTCGCGGCCACCGTGGCCGCGGCCGAGGCACTGGGCGCCAAGGTCCTGAACCCGCCGGAGACCACCTCGGACGGTCTGGTGTCGGCCGATCTGCTGGACACCTCCGGCAACCATTTCGGCGTCTTCAGCCCCGCGCCGTCCGCGTGACCCAACGGTGAGCTCGCCTCCGGCGCATCGACGACGATGCGCCGGAGGCAAGACGAACCAGTGTGCGATCGAGGCCGCTCCGGGCACGGAGCAAAGCCGGGGCGTCTAGCCGAGTTCGGCCAGTTGCGGCACCGCAGGCGCGAAACCATCGATCCACGCGGCCGGTGATCCGGTGGTCGGGATGACCATGACGGCCTGCACGCCGAGCTTGGCGTAATCGGCCATCGCGCGGACGAATTCGTCGCGAGTGTCCAGGGCCGGCCGCGGGCTGTTCGCCATGATCGTCTTGCGGATCTCGTCGTAGTCACGACCGACCTCGTCGCAGTGCCTGCGCAAGACGTCGAGCTTGTGTTCGACCTCCTGGGGCGTACCGAACAAGTTGCACGCGTCGGCGTACTGCGCGACCAGTCGCAGCGTCTTGCGCTCGCCGCCACCACCGATCATGACTTTGGGGCGGTTGATCGGCTGCGGCGAACAGATCGTCTCGGCCAGCTGGTAGTGCTTGCCATCGAACGGTCCGTTGTTCGCCGGATCCCACATCTGCCCGCAGATGCGCAGCGTCTCCTCGAGTCGTTCGAACCGCTCGGCGACCGGAGGGAACGGCACGCCGAGCCCGCGGTGCTCGCGCTCGAACCACGCGGCGCCGAGCCCGAGCGCCGCACGTCCGCCCGACAGCACGTCGAGCGTGGTGACGATCTTGGCGAGCAGACCCGGGTGCCGGTACGTCACGCCCGTGACGAGCAGGCCGATGTCGATCGTCGAGGTGTGCGCGGCGAGGAAGCCGAGCGTGGTGTAGCCCTCCAGCATGTTCGCTTCGGCGGGAAGGCCGGTCGGCTCGATCTGGAAGTAGTGATCCATGAAGGACAGCCAGGTCGCGCCCGAAGCTTCGGCTGCGGCGCCCACCCTGGCCAGTTCACCGGCGATGGCGGTGGTCCCACCGTCGATGTCGAAGATCGGTATGTGAAAGCCGAGCTCCATCTTGTGATCTCCTCGTGTGTCGGCAAGCTTCGGCAAGCCTGCGCCCCCACGCTACGACTTGGAGTGCACTCCAAGGCAAGTCGATCGCAATGCCGCGCGAACCTCGTCGGCGGCGCGTTCACCGGAGAGGCCCGCGCCTTCCAGGTAACCGCTCCACCGCGACGCGGTTTCGCTGCCCGCCCAATGGATCGGGTCGGTCGGCAGCGCCGCGTCGGCGAGCGCGCCGGGGCGCGACGGGGCGCGGAACCGCGGTGTAGCCGACGCCGACATGGGGACCGTGTGGCCACGACTTCTCGTGCCAGCTCAGCGGATTCATCGTCGCGCACCCGAGCTGACCCGCCACCGTGTCGCGCCGCTCGGCGGCGGTGAGCCGGTCGAGCGCTGAGGCGGCCCGGCCGGGGATCAGCACGCACAGATGGCCGGGGCCGCTGGGCGGCGAGATGTCGAAGGCCGCAGGCACCGGCCCGTCGAGGGCGACGAGGGCGCCGCTGAGCCCGCGGGATTCGCGGCGGTGACCATCGCTCGGTGGCCGAACGCGTCGGCGCGTCCACCTCGGTGGTGACGCACTACATCGGTGGCCGGGACGAGATGCTGCGCGTCGCGGTGCGGCGCGAGATCGAAGCGCGTCGCGAGCAGGCCGAGAACGCCATGGCGGGCCACCGCGGCGCGACGGCCGTGCGCGCCCCCATCGATTGGGCGGTGCTCACCGCAGATGACGCCGAACCGGTGAAAAGGATTGCACACAAAGGTATTTCAGATTTCGCGAGCGACACGAAAGCGGTAACGAACGCCTCGTCGCCGACGACGTGCTGGTACAGGCTCCGTCGCTGGGAAAAGGGGTATGGCGATGCCGGATCCGCGTTACGAACATGCGAAGACGTTGCGGCGGGATGGGCGCGCCGCGGAAGCGAGTTCGGTGCTGACCGCGCTGCTAGCGGAACGCCCCGGCGATATCGGCGCGCTGTATGCCCTAGCGGTGTGTCAGATCGACATGGGCGAGCGGGGCCACGCGCGCGAGAATCTCCGGCGCATCGCCGGAGCGCACCCCGATCACTATGGCGCGCACTATCAATTGGGCCGCCTGTCGCAAGACGAAGGCGACCTGCGCGCCGCGGCAGTGCACTACCGGCAGGTGCTCGCGGTGAGCGAGTACGCGGACGCGGCAGCGCGACTTGCGCAGTGCGAGCGTGCGACGGCGGTGCCACCGGTGCGGAAGATGATCGAGCAGTCCTACGTCGCCGACCGCGGCAATCTCGTGCACAGCCTGCGGCTCAAAGCGCGCCACATCCTTCCGCTCGGTTCGATCGCGGGCGTGCTGCTCGCGTTCCTCGCGGTTCCGCTCCTCGATACCACGGGCGTCGGCCTCGAAGTGGCGTATCCGCTGGTGCTGATCGTGCTGGCGTTGCTGCTGAACCTGGCGCTGTCCCCGATCACGATCTATATCCGCACCCGCATGTACACCGCCCAGTTGTACGACTACGGCATGGACGTGAGTGCGGGCGTGTTCCGGCGATCCAAGCAGTTCGTGTGGTACTACCAGATCACCGAACCGCCGACTTATGTGCGCCGACCGGCGAATTACCTGACCCACACCGCGTCGCTGATCGTCAGCTACAACGACACCGCGGCGACCACGGTGCGAGTTCAGTTGCGCGGCTTCGGTTCTCCTCGGCAGGTAGACCAAATCCGGTCCTATTTGCAGTCGCGCATTCCGTCCGAGCGTCTGCCGATCCGCGGCCCTTGGACCTGACGCTCGTCACACACCGAGCATCGGGCCGAGTTCGGGCGGGCCGCCGGCGTCCGCCCATCCGGCCACCCCGCCCTCGTGGTGTTCCGCGGACGCTACGACTCCGGGGTGGTGGGGTCCCGCGCCGGTCGCCAGCGGGCTCCCGAAGTCCATCCCCAGCGGTTGGCCTTGTCCGGCAACGGGATTCGGATAGGCACCGGCATGCTGGTCCGGCGCGGACGCTCCGTGTGGCGTGGACTGATCACGGTGGTCCGCGCCATCGGTTTCCCGGAGCGTTTCCTTGAAGTTGAACGTCTTGACCGGATTGCCTTGGGTGTCGACCGGCTGTGAACCCGTGTGCTCGCCGCCCGGAAACGGGCTCTGATTCGAACCGTGCCCCGTCGTCTGTCCAGCGCCCGCGTCATGACCTCGTGTCGAGGTCACGCCCGCGTCGGTGACCGCCTGCCAGTGCGGCGAATGGGCCTGGAAGTCGGCGGCGGTGACCGGCGCGGTCGCGTCGGCCTGATAGACGGCGGTGTGCCCGGACTGTGCAGGCACCGCGGATCCAGCATCCGGTGTGTAGTGCGGCACCGGTTGCGGAGCAGCCGTCGAGTGCGGGGCAGGCGTCGGTGCCGCCTGCGGAACTGTGCCGTGGTGGCCGGGATGATCCGCCTTGTCGAACTTCCAGAGACTCAGGGGCCCCTGGTCCGGCATCGGGAAGTCGTGCGGCAACTCCGTGACCGGATGCTTCAGCGCGTCATGATGGTCGGCGCCGAAATCCATGCCGGGCGGAGCCCCCGCGGGCGCCTCGTGAAAGTCCATCCCGGGCGGGGCCTGTGCGGGTTGCGACGGCGTCTGCGAGTGGGGATGCACCGGAACTCCTTCGATCGCATCGTGCGGTGTGCTGCCGTGCCCACCGGGATGGGCCGGAATGGACGGCGCGGTCGCGTGATCATCGGCCGCGCCATGGGGAAGCCCGTTCGCGTAGTGATGCAGCGGACGCGGATCGTCCCGCAGGGCGGTCCACTGATCGTGCGTCACCGCGAAGACCCGCTCCGGAGCGCGAATGGAATGCACTGGCGGCGCGGAGAAGTCGTGTCCTGCACCGTCATTGATCCGATCCAGCGCCGTGACGGACTGCCAGCGCACATGGGCGACGACCTCCGTTCCCCCGGGTCGCACTCCGACGACGTAGGTGTCGAAATGCTGAATGAAGTCCGCCGATGCCGGGGCGCCGCAGCGGGATATCTCGGCCCGATTCGCCGGATGCGACAACTGTTCGCGGAGCATGGAATCGACAGACGTGGGCACACGAAATCCGGGCCGGTCTGCCATCGCCAGCGTCGCGCCGTCGGCCGAATGATTTGCGCCCGCGTCGTACCACGGCCGTATGACCGCCGCGTCGCTTCCGGTTCCCTGGGGCGGCAAAGTGTCGACACGCCAGGACAACCGGCCTGAATCGCCCGAGAGAACCGGGTCCCCGTGGCCGGAGAAATCGCCGTTCGGACCGTGCATGCGTAATTCATGCGCGGCGAATTGCAGGAAATGCACCTGAAAATCAGGCGGCAGAGCCGCGTTCGACTCGAACTCGAAAACGATCGCGTCGTCGAACGCTTCCCCCGGCGCGTCGGTCGAGCGCACCTCCGCTCCGTCGCGAACGGTCAACCGACCGTATCCGGGGACCTCGAGACTCTGCCACACGCCCATGGGAATCCTCTGTCCAGCAGGGGGTTTCACCATAGATCGGCAGAGCCGCGAGCGCTGTTACGGCGCAGCCGCCATAGGCATGCCGCGAGGACCCCCCGGCCAGAGGGGTCCTCGCGGGTATCGATCGCGACGTTCGCGGCGCGCAGCGGGCGCTCCGTCGACGCCGGGTCTACTCAGAGCGGCGCGCGCGCGGCGGTCAGGAATTCTTCCCTGCTGATCCGGCCGTCGCCGTCGATGTCGACCTCGTCGAACCGGGACATCAGGATGTCGATGTCCCGAACCTGGTCGCCGTAGTGCTGAATGAACTCCTCGCGGTCGATGTAACCATCGCCGTCGATGTCCATCGCGTCGAACTTCCGGTGAATGTCCTGAATATCCATGCGGTTCTCTCCCTAGCTTCTGGGGGGCGGCGTCTGCCACCCCGAGAGGACAGGTATCGAGCCGTGTTGGAGAAACTAACCTGTCAAGGATAGTCGGGCACGCTGAGGCGTGTACAGAAATCGCGCGACGCGAAAATCTATCCGCCGACCTCCCTGCCTGCCGACCCCGCGATCGCCGACACCCGCCACAATTCGACGGCGAGCCGGAATGCTCGCACGCGCCCCTCCGTCTCGTCGAGCACGACTCCGTCGGGCCAGGACACCCGGCAGTGGTACCAGCAGCACCGCGCGCGGTCGCACCGCCGCGGCTCCGGCGAGAGGAGATCTCGGCAGACACGCCTGGCGAGTTCGGCCAGCGCCGCCGACGCCTGAGCCGGTGTGCCGACGTTGCCGACCCGCCACCACAGCTCCTGCGTCCGGCCGGGGCGGGAGATCTCTACGAGGTAGATCAGTTCGGTGTCCTGATCGCTCATACCCATGCACTTTGCCAGAAACCGACCGGTCTTCCGCCAACTCGATGTGCGCGTGTTCTTGCCCGGCGAAAACCCGGCCGTGTTGATTACCAGTTCGACGGGAGAATGCGGTTACTTTTCTGGACGGCGCCGGACACAGAGGTTCGACGCGAGCGACTGGAGCCTGAACGGAACGCGATGAGCGAACGAAGTGAGCGAATCATGTGCCAGCGCGCCGCGCGCATGCCGCAGCCGAGCGCCAGCGAGGCGAAGGCATGAGCACACCTGTTGTCCCCGGTACTGCCGGTTCACCGCCCGGGTACCTCTGGCGGTGGGTCTGGCCCGAATCACGAGCCTTCGCATGGCTGTTGGCGTCGTCGGCAGCGCTGGTCGGCGCGGCGACGTTCTCGGTCGTCGGCATGCTGACCGGCAACGACTTCGTCGTGCGCGCAGGCGGGCTTCTGCTGCTGCTGGCCGCCACGACCGGGGTGATCTATCTCGTGACCGGAATCGAGGATCGACCCTCGGTACTCCAAGGTGACGACGCGTCCACCTTCGTGCTGCGGTACCTGCCGACGCGGGTGGCGCCGGTGCTCGCCGCGCTCACCGCGCTCGCGGTCGCGGCGCTGTCGATCGGCGCCATCGAACGAGCGCTCGAACCGATGTTCTTGGGGCTCGCGCTGCTCGTCGCGGTCCTCGTCCTCGCCTGCCTCGGCATCCGATACCGGCGCACCGCGCGGCTGTGCCTGTCCCCGCACACCATTCGCATCACGACCCGCAACTTCGATTGGGAGTTTCCTTGGGATGCGGTCGATTTCGAGGCCGGGTTCGATGCGAAGGGCACCGAGACCATCGCGATCCGCTGCCCGCGCGCCGTGGTGACCACCCGGCCGACACCGGGGAAGACCCCGACCCACCTGCGGCCCCCGAAGGACAGCCCGGACGGCCCGTGGAAGCTCGCGCCGATCATGTGGGGCGTCAGCCCGAACTCGCTGTTCTCCACTCTCGACCACCTGCGGACCGACCCCGATCTCCGGGCCGAACTGACCAACGCCCAACTCACCGCCATGCTCACCCCTCCACCGTGGCAAACCCGCCGCCCACTCGACATCGACTCGCTGTGAGCAGGCCGCGCCGACCGTGCTCGCTCGCGCCTCATGGGCGACCCCGGCGCGCGAGCCGACCGGGCGGACGGATCGGCGCTGACATCATGGACGGATGTCGTCGCAACGGGAATCGTTTTCTTCGGATGATCGAGCCGCGTCGGGCCTGAGCACCGAGTGGTCGCGGGCGATGGGCTTGCGGGTGCCGGTGGTCAACGCGCCGATGGGCGGGGTGGCGGGCGGGCGGTTGGCCGCTGCGGTCACCTCGGCGGGCGGACTGGGGATGATCGGCATGGGAAGCGCCGGTTCGGCGGCGGCGCTGCGCGAGGAACTCCGGCACACGGCGGCGCTCGACGGGCGATTCGGCATCGGCCTCGTGGAGTGGGTCGTCGCCGCCGATCCCGAATTGCTGGACGTGGCTATCGCGGCGGCTCCCGCCCTGGTCTCGGTGAGTTTCGGGACCGATCCGTCCTGGATCGCTCGCGTGCGCGACAGCGGAATCCGTACGGCCACCCAGGTTTACAACGCGACCGATGCGCGCAGGGCGGAGGACGCCGGGATCGACGTGCTGGTCGCGCGTGGCGCCGAGGGCGGCGGGCACGGCGCGGTGGAGATGGCGACGCTGCCACTGCTCGACGCGGTGCTCGACACCGTCTCGACGCCCGTCCTGGCCGCGGGCGGCATCGGGTCGCCCGCGAGTTTCGCCGCCGTGCTCGCCGCGGGCGCCAGCGGCGTGTGGCTGGGCACGCGCCTCGCCGCCTGCGCGGAGTCGTCGCTGTCGGAGGCGGGCCGCAGCGCGATGATCGCGGCGGACGGCACGGACACGGTCATCACGACCGCGTTCGATGTGGCGATGCGCCTGCCATGGCCCGCCCGGTTCCCGGCGCGCGTGTTGCGCAACGACTTCACCACCGAGTGGGCGGGCCGCGAAGAAGTACTGCGCACCGACGAGCAGGCGCGAGCTGAGCTGGCGGCGGCGGTCGCCGCGGACGATCCGCGGACCGCACCGATCGACGCGGGTCAAGGAGTCGGCGCGATCACCGCGGTCGTCCCCGCGGCCCAGGTGATCGACGAGTTGTGCTCAGGCGCGGCGGAACTGCTGGCCCGGCCTTGAGCGGCCGCTGCTCAAGCACTTGATTCAATCACGTGATTGAGGCAGACTCCAGCCGTGAAAGGAGCTGCCGATGTCCGCTGATGTCGACGGGGGCCTGCGCGCCCCCTATGAGATCGAGTTCCCGTTCGAGCGAACCGTGGGCCCGGTCGTCGGAACGTTCCTGGCAGGTCTGCGCGAGCGCCGTCTTTTCGGCGCACGGACCGAGCGCGGCAGCGTGATTTGCCCACCGCCCGAATTCGATCCGGTGACCGGCAATGAGCTTGTCGAACTCGTCGAGCTGGCCCCGGTCGGCGCCGTCGAGTCGTGGACCTGGGTGCGCAGCCGCCCCGGCGATCCGGTCGACGGCGAATTCGCCTGGGCGCTGATCGCCATCGACGGCGCGGAGGGCACGTTCTTCCACGCCCTCGACGCCTGCGGCGATCCGGCGCGGATCCGGCGTGGCCTGCGGGTGCGCGCGCGGTGGGCGGACGAACGCCACGGCACGCTGTCCGACCTGCGCTGTTTCGAGCCGGAGGACGACGATGAATAGCCCCCTGCCGGAACCGGTTTCGCTGATGCCGACCCCGCTGCGCATGGAGTACACGTTCGTCGCGGGCGTCGGGCGATCCCGGTTCCTGCGCGGCCTTGCCGAACGCAAGCTGCTGGCGGCCACCTGCCCTTCGTGCCATCACGTGTACCTGCCCGCGCCGGAATTCTGCGCGCGCTGCCTCGTCGAGCTCGGCGAACCCACCGAACTCGACGGACGCGGAATCGTCTCCACTTTTTGCGTCGTCAGTTTCCCGTTCCCCGGGCAGGAGATCGATCCGCCCTACGTGGTGGCCTACATCCAGCCGCACGGCGCAGACACCCGGCTGATGCACCTGATTCGCGAGGTCGAGATCGCCGAGGTCCACATCGGCATGGAGGTGGAACCGGTCTGGCGCGAGGGCGCCGATCTCGAGCCGTCCTGGATGAGCATTCGCCACTACCGCCCCGTCTCCCCCGGCCAGGAGGTTCCGCATGCGTGAGGTCGCCGTCGTGGGCTCCGCACAGTCCGCGTGCCTCGCCGCCAACCGGCGCGACGACATGGCGGGCATCTTGCTCCCGGTGATCCGCGAGGCGCTCGCCGGCGTCCAACTCGACCGCGACCGGGTCGATTTCGTGTGCTCCGGCAGTCACGACTTCCACGAGGGACGCACTTTCGCCTACATCGACTCGCTCGACGCCGTCGGCGCGTGGCCGCCGATCGTGGAGTCCCACGTGGAGATGGACGCGGCGTGGGCGTTCTACGAGGCGTGGTCGTGGCTTCAGCTCGGGCACGGCGATATCGCCCTGGTGTACGGGATCGGCCGCGGTTCCCTGCCGCGTGATCTCGATCAGGTCGTGCCCACCCAGCTGGACCCGTACTACCTGACGCCGCTGCGTCCGCACCGCGACGCGATCGCGGGCATCCAGGCCCGCGCGCTGCTCCTGGCCGAGTTGACGACCGAACGCGAGATGGCGCGGATCGTCGCGCGCAGCCTGGCCGATGCCACCGAGAACCCGCACGCCCAGCTCTCGGGCGAGTACGAGATCGACGACCTGCTCGCCGAACCCTATGTCGCGGCGCCGCTGCGCGGCCACGACGTGTCACCGGTCGGCGACGCGGCGGCCGTGGTCGTGCTCGCCGCCGGCGACGTGGCCAGGTCGCTGTGCGAACGGCCGGCATGGGTGCGCGGCATCGACCACCGGATGGACGGGCACTATCCGGGGTCGCGGGATCTGACCAGGGCCCCCTCGGCCGGACTCGCCGCCGTCCGCGCGGCGGCGGCAGCGGGCTTCGACGCGAGCCGGGTCGATATCGCCGAGCTGCACGTCGAATACTCCGCGCAGGAACCCCTGCTGATCCGCGAGCTCGGCCTCGACGCGGCGACGGCGATCAATCCGTCGGGCGGGCCGTTGGCGGGCAGGCCGACCACCGCGACAGGGCTGATCCGAATCGCCGAGGCGGCCAAGGGTATTCGCTCGGGACGTGCGCGGCGCGCTCTCGCGCACGCCACGAACGGCCAAGCGCTGCAACAGAATATGGTCTGCCTGCTGGAAGGAGACCTGGCATGAGTGAACCCGTCGCCGTGATCGGCATCGGTCAGGGCAAGCAGGCCAAGCGCCGCGAGGTGACCATCGGCGCGCTGGTGCGCGAAGCGGTCGCGGCCGCGATGGCCGACGCCGAGCTGGAACTCGGCGATGTCGACGCCGTCGTGCTGTCCAAGACACCGGACCTGTTCGACGGGGTGATGAACCCGGAGCTCTATCTCGCCGACGCGCTCGGCGCCCGCGGGCTCCCGGTGACCCGAGTCTTCACCGGCGGCAGCGTCGGCGGGCACGCGGCCATCTACGGCGCGCACCTGATCGAGGCGGGGTTGGCCAAGCGCGTGCTGGTCGCGGCGTATTCCAAAGAGTCCGAAGGCAATTTCACCTGGGCGCTGTCGCGCGGACTGCCGTTCAGCGCCAAACTCGGCGCGGGCGCCGGCGGTCATTTCGCGCCCGTCATCCGCGAGTACATCCGCCGGTCCGGGGCGCCGGAGCACATCGGCTGGCAGGTGGCGGTCAATCACCGGCTCAACGCGATCCGCAACCCGTACGCGCATGTGCACATGCCCGACATCACCGTGCAGAAGGTCAAGGAGTCCCGCATGTTGTGGGATCCGATCCGCTACCTCGAGTCGTGCCCCTCCTCCGATGGCGCCGCCGCGATCGTGCTGTCCGCGGGATCGGAGATCGGGAAGCCGGCCCGCCCGCCCGCGTGGATCCACGGCATGGCGTTCCGCACCGAGACCGGGCACTTCGCCGGACGCGACGAGGTCAACCCGCGCGCGGGCGCCGAGTGCGCCGCCGACGCCTATCGGCAGGCCGGAATCGCCGACCCCGCGAGCGAAGTCGACGTCGCGGAGCTGTACATCCCGTACAGCTGGTACGAACCGATGTGGCTGGAGAACATCGGCCTCGCCCCGCTGCACCAGGGCTGGAAGCTCGTCGACGACGGCACCACCCGGTTCGGCGGTTCGCTGCCGATCAACCCGTCCGGCGGCGTGCTGTCCGGCAACCCCACCGGGGCGACCGGCCTGATCCGCTTCCTGGAAGCCGCCCTCCAGGTCCGCGGCTTGGCCGGCGAGCACCAGGTCCCCGAAGCCCGGCTGGCCATCGGCCACGCCATGGGCGGCGCCTCCCAGTTCCACGCTCTATGGGTCGTCGGCGCCGAACGGCCGACCACGTGAACCGAGACAGGAGTACGAAGATGCGACGGGTGTTCGTCGTCGGCGTCGGCATGACGCCGTTCGTCAAGATCGGGTCCAAGGAATGGACCTATCCGGAAATGGTCGGTGCGGCGGTGCGCGACGCGCTCGGCGATGCGGGCCTAGGTTACGACCGGGTGCAGCGTGCCGCCGTCGGGTATGTGTTCCAGCCCTCCGCGGCGGGGCAGCGCGCACTGTACGACGTCGGGCTGACCGGCATTCCGGTGGTCAACGTCAACAACAACTGCGCCACCGGATCCACCGCGCTGATGCTGGCGCGCGAATGGATCGGCGCGGGTCTCGCGGACGTGGCGCTGGCCGTCGGGTTCGAGCAGATGACCAAGGAGGCGATGGCCGGGCCCGCGACGCCGCCGAAGACCACTACCGTAGACGCGCACCTGCGAGTCATGGCCGCGCAGTACGACTTCGGCCGCGCGCCGATGACCACGCAGTTCTTCGGCAACGCGGCGGTGGAGCACAGCAAGCGCTACGGCACGACGCCAGAGCAACTGGCCGCCGTCGCGGTGAAGAATCACGCGCACTCGACGCGAAATCCTTTGGCGCAGTTCCAGAATGCCTACACGCTAGAGCAGGTTCTCGGCGACGTGCCCGTGCACGGTCCGCTGACCCGCTCGCAGTGCTCGCCCATGTCGGACGGTGCGGCGGCGGCCGTGCTGGTGAGCGAGGACGTGGTGCGCGAACTCGGGCTCGCGGGGCAGGCCGTGGAGATCCTCGCGCAGGAACTGGTCACCGATGGCGAGACCGCGTTCTCCACCGCGTCGATGATCGATGTCGTCGGAGCCCCGATGACCCGCACCGCGTCCCGGCGCGCCCTCGATGCCGCGGGGATCACCATCGACGACGTCGACGTGATCGAACTGCACGACTGCTTCTCGATCAACGAACTCATCACCTACGAGGCGCTCGGCCTGTGCGGGGAGGGCGAATCGGGCCCGCTGGTCGAATCCGGCGCCACCACCTACGGCGGCCAATGGGTGGTCAACCCGTCCGGCGGACTGATCTCCAAGGGACACCCACTCGGCGCCACCGGGCTGGCGCAAACGGCCGAACTCTCCTGGCACTTGCGCGGACTCGCGGACGAGCGGCAAGTACCGGACGCGCGGATCGCCTTGGCGCACAACCTCGGTCTCGGTGGCGCCTGCGTCGTCACCCTCTACGCCGGTCCGGCCTGAACCGCGCAGGACATCTGGTCAACGACGAGCCCTCGGAGCTGAAACACCAATGACGACAATCGATCCCGACACTCACCTGCGACTGCCGGTGCACAACGGCCACAGCCTGGTGGCCGGGCTCCGCAGGCACCGGCACGATCCGGTGCTGACCCTCGGCGAGACCGTCCTCACCGGCGCCGACGTGCTCGATGCGATCAGCCGCTACGCGGCCGCGTTCGCGGCCAACGGCGTCGACACCGGCACGCCCGTCGGCGTGCTGGCTCTCAATCGGCCCGAGGTGCTGTTCACCATCGCCGCGGGGCAGGTCCGCGGCTATCGGCGCACCGCGCTGCATCCGATGGGCGGGCTCGACGACCACGCCTACGTGCTGGACGACGCGGGCATCACCACCCTGGTGCTCGATCCGGTGCCCGCTTTCGTGCAGCGCGCCCGCGAACTGATCGACAAGGTGCCGCGACTGAACCGCGTCCTCGTGCTCGGCGCGGTGCCGCCGGAGCTCGCCGACGTCGGCATCGATCTGACGGCGGCCGCCGCGGCGGTCGATCCGGAGCCGATCGAGGCCACCGACCTGCCGCCGGACGCGGTGATCTCGATCAGCTACACCGGCGGCACGACCGGAAAGCCCAAGGGCGTCATCGGATCCGCGCTCACCATGGCGACGATGACCCAGATCCAGCTGTCGGAATGGGAATGGCCGCAACGACCGAAGTTCCTGATCTGCACGCCGCTTTCGCACGCGGGCGCCGCCTTCTTCCTCCCCGTGGTCCTGCTCGGCGGGCAGTGCGTCGTGGTCCCCCGCTTCGAACCGGGCGAGGTGCTGCGCGCCATCGAGGAGCACCGGATCACCGCGACCATGCTGGTTCCGTCGATGCTCTACGCGCTGCTCGACCACCCGGATCTCGCGACCCGCGACCTGTCGTCGCTGGAGACGGTGTACTACGGCGCCTCGGCCATCGACCCGACCCGGTTGACGCAGGCGATCGAGCGCTTCGGGCCGATCTTCGCGCAGTACTTCGGGCAGTCCGAAGCGCCGATGGCGATCAGCTATCTCGGTAAACGCGAACACGATTCGCAACGCCTCACCTCCTGCGGACGCCCATCGGCGGCGCTGCGCGTCGCGCTGCTCGACGGCGACGACAAGGCGGTCGCGCCCGGCGAGGTCGGCGAAATCTGCGTCTCCGGACCGCTGGTCGCCGCCGGTTACCTGAACAAGCCGGAGGCGACCGCGGAGACCTTCCGCGACGGCTGGCTGCGCACCGGTGATCTCGCCCGCGCGGACGAGGACGGCTTCCTGCACATCGTCGGGCGCAGCAAGGACATGGTGGTCACCGGCGGTTTCAACGTCTTTCCGCGCGAAGTCGAAGACGTTGTCGCTGAACACCCCTCGGTCTCGCAGGTCGCGGTCGTCGGCGTGCCCGACCCGCGCTGGGGGGAGGCGGTGACCGCCGTCGTCGTGCTCGATCCTGCCGCGCAGGGCGATTCGACCGCCGTCGAGACGGTGACCGCCGAGATCCAGGAGAGCGTCCGGCAGCGCAAGGGCTCGGTCCAGGTGCCCAAGCACGTCCTCGTCATCGACGAGCTGCCGCTCACCGGCCTCGGCAAACCCGACAAGAAGGCCGTGCGCGAACTGGCGGCCGACCGACTCGGACTTTGACGGATATGTAACGGAACCGGCTGAGGCTCAGCCGGTTTCGCGCATTTGCCCACAGTTGCCGCGACTGCGGCACCAACGGCGTCTCCTTCGCCGCGTCCCCGGTTCCCCGATGGGTGAGCCACGGCCGTACGACTCGATTTCGCGGTCAGCGTATGCGGAAGCGGCGCAGCAGCGACAGCGTCGTGAGGGTTCGGTCGAGGTACGCATCGTACGGCTGTCCCGGCTTCGGTCCGAGCACCTGGCGCTTCAGCGTGGCCACGTTGGTCGCCTCGGTGAACTTCAACAGTCCCTGGTCTCCGTTGCGCACACCCATCCCCGACGCCTTGAAACCTCCGGAGGGCGCGCTCTTTCCGGCGTAGGCGAGCGCCGCGCAGTCGTTGACGTTCACGTGTCCGGCGGCGAGGCGCGCACCGACCGCGCGCGCCGCGGGCAAGTCGCGGCCCCACACGCTCGCACTCAGCCCGTAGCGCGTATCGTTCGCGAGCTGGACTACCTCGTCGACGGTAGTGAACGGATACAGCGCGACGACGGGGCCGAAGGTCTCCGCGCCGAAGACGTCCATCTCCGCGGTGACGGCCTCCAGCACTGTCGGCGCGTAGAAGGTCGGCCCCAGTTCCGGCAGTGCCCGGCCGCCGGTGAGCACCCGAGCTCCAGCGGACTCGGCTTGCTCGACCTGCGCCGCGACGCGAGCGCACTGATCGGCCGAGATCACGGCGCCCATGTCGGCATCGAAGTCGTAGCCGGGCCCGACCCGCAGCGCCGCGACCCGCGCGGTGAACTCGTCCCGGAACGCGGGATACACCGATTCGTGCACATAGATGCGCTCGATGTGCAGGCACAGCTGACCGGTGTTCGCGAAGACCCCGTCGATCGCGCTGTGCGCCGCCGCCGGCACGTCCGCGTCGGCCAGCACGATCATCGGATTCTTGCCGCCCAGTTCCAGACACGATTCGACGAGGCGCTCCCCCGCCTGTTTCGCCACCAGCCGCCCGGTCGCCTCGGAGCCGGTGAACATCACGAAATCGGCGCCGTCCACCACGGCGGGACCCACCGCAGGACCCTCGCCGCAGACCAGCTGAACCAGCCCCTCTGGCAGCCCGGCCTCGAGCAGCAGCCGCAGCCCGAACGCCGGGCTGAGCGGGGTGCGATTGTCGGGTTTGAGCACGATTCCGTTCCCGGCCATCAGCGCCGGGATGGCGTCGCAGTAGCCGATGGCGAACGGGAAGTTCCACGGCGCGATCACGCCGACGACCCCGCGTGGCTTGCGAATCTCGGTCGACGAGCTGACCAGCGGGATGGCGCCGGGATGCCGCACCGGTCGCAGCAGCCGCGGCGCGCGCTTCAGGTAGTGGCTGATGACCATCGGGATATCGCACAGCTCCTCGAAGGCCATCCGGCGCGCCTTGCCCGTCTCGATCTGGATCAAGTCGGTGATCGTCCGATGGTTCTCCAGGACCAGGCGGTGGAAGCGTTCGAACACCGCGAGGCGACGCCGCACCGGAAGGCGCGCCCATTCGGCCTGGGCGGCGCGGGCACGGGCGAATGCCGCGGCGACGTCGCCGGGCGAGGACTGCGGCAGGTCCGCCACAACCGTTCCGGTGAAGACCTCGGCCACCGGAACGGTGTCGGACGGATCGCCCGTCACCAGGCTGGTCAGTGCCGCGAGGTCGTGGGCTGCAACGGTCGGCGTGGTCACGACTCGCACTCTATCAAGTGATTGCATCAGTTGATAGAGATTGCGCTTACGCTGGGCGAACGGTGATTACAATGCAGCAGGTGACCAGCGCAGCGGACCGTGCCGAGCTTCGGATCAGCGAAGAAGAACTAGCCATGCCGACCGACCGGCGCCTGGTGCTGGCCGCCGAGCGACTGTTCGCCGAACGCGGCATCGACGCGGTGTCGCTGCGCGCGGTGATGTCCGCCGCCGGCGCGAATGTCGCTGCGGTGCATTATCATTTCGGCTCCAAGGAAGCCCTGATCGAGGCGTTGATCCGGCAGCGGAGCGATGCGGTCGCGGCCCGGCGCGCCGCCCTGCTCGACGACGTCGAGCACTCGGGCGCTGTCACCGCTCGCGGCTTGGCCGAGGCGTTCGTGCTGCCCGTGTGGGAGATGGCGACCGGCGAGGGCGGATCGTGGGTCAAGTTCATCGCGGGCATTCTCGGCAGCGGCCATCCGGCGCTGTCGACTGTCGCCGAGGGATTTTCCGATCAGGCCGTCCGCTTCATGACCCTGCTCGGCCGCGCCTTCCCCGACCTGCCCCGCCCCACCCTCCGGTTCCGCCTAGCGCAGGCCATGACATTGACCTTCCAGGTCCTCGGCGACGTGCATCAAACCCAAGACCTGCTGGCCATCTCGGGCATCCAGCTCAGCCCCGAACAGGTGATGACCGAGCTCGTGGACGTGGTCACGGCGATACTCGCGGGACCGCCGTCGGACTGAGACGGAAAGTTCAGTGAACCTGATTTACTAAATGGTGTTCACAAATTGAGTGTGGTGTGGTTCACTCCTGTGGAACGTGTTCCAAAGGAGGTACCGTGTCCGCGCCGTCCATCTCGCACGATTTCGACTTCACCGATCCCGATCTGCTCGCCACCCGGCTTCCCGTCGAGGAGTGGGCCGAGCTCCGCCGGACCGCCCCCGTCTGGTGGGTCGACCAGCCAACGGGCGTCAGCGGATTCGACGACGGCGGCTACTGGGTGGTGAGCAAGCTCGACCACATCAAGGAGATCTCCAAGAACTCCGAGGTCTTCTCCACCAACGCCAACACCGCGGTGATCCGCTTCAACGGCGACATCACCCGCGACGAGATCGATATCCAGCGCGCCATGCTGGTCAACACCGATCCGCCCATCCACGACAAGCTGCGCCGGATCATCTCGCGCGGCTTCACGCCGCGCGCCGTGCAGAGCCTGCGCGACGCGCTGCACGAGCGCGCCGAGCGAATCGTCCACGAGGCCAAGAAGACCGGCGGCGGCGACTTCGTTCAGCAGGTCGCCTGCGAGCTGCCGTTGCAGGCCATCGCCGAGCTGCTCGGCGTGCCGCAGTCCGACCGCGGCAAGCTGTTCGACTGGTCCAACCAGATGATGGGCTACGACGATCCCGATTTCGACGGCAACCACAAGCTGGCCACCGCCGAGATCATGGGCTACTCCTGGAATCTCGCCGAGGAGCGCCGCAAGTGCCCGGCCGACGACATCGTCAGCCAGCTGGTCACCGCCGACCTCGACGGCGAGGCGCTCGGATCGGACGAATTCGCCTGGTTCGTCATCCTTTTGGCCGTCGCGGGCAACGAGACGACCCGCAACGCCACCACGCACGGCATGAAGGCGTTCATCGACTTCCCCGAGCAGTGGGAGCTGTACAAGGCGGAGCGGCCGCGCACCGCGCCCGACGAGATCGTCCGGTGGGCGACGCCGGTGATCGCCTTCCAGCGCACGGCGTTGCAGGACACCGAGGTCGGCGGCCAGGCCGTGCGGAAAGGTCAGCGCGTCGGCCTCTTCTACGCCTCGGCCAACTTCGACGAGGAGCGCTTCGTCGAGCCGTTCGAATTCGACATCACCCGAAACCCCAACCCGCATGTGGGCTTCGGCGGCACCGGCACGCACTTCTGCGTCGGCGCGAACCTGGCGCGGCTGCAACTCGACCTGATCTTCAACGCCATCGCCGACGTGATGCCGAACCTGCGCGAGGTTTCCGCGCCGGTGCGGCTACGCTCGGGCTGGTTGAACGGCATCAAGAGCTGGCAGGTCGCATACGAATGACACAACCCGCACGACGGGGCCGGATGCCCGCCGTGAACGACGCGGACATCCGGCGAGTGGCCAGGACGGTGCTGGCCGAGCACGGTCCCGAGGCGCTGACCCTGCGCGCCATCGCGCGCGATCTCGGCATCACCGCGCCCGCGCTGTATCGCTACTACGCATCGCGCGAAGACCTGGTCGGGGCGCTGCGCCGGGACATCTGCGTCGACCTGGCCGACGATCTCGCCGGGCAGGTGGCCGAACTCCCGGATGACGGCGTGGTGCAACTGTTCGCCATCTGCAAGGGCTTCCGGCGCTGGGCCCTCACCCACCCGCACGAGTTCACCCTTGTTTTCGCTTCGCCGAACGGCGAAAATCCCGGCGGGATGCGGCAATTCGACGAACCGTTCGGCCGCGTCTTCCTCGGTGCGGCAGGCAGGCTGCTCACCACCTACGACCTGGTGACCCCGTCGACCGACACCATCCCCGGCGCGCTGCGCGAGGATCTGATCGACTTCCAAACCGAACTGCTCGCCATGCTCGCCGAATCGGGTCAGAAGTTCCCCGCCGAGAAACTCGACCTGGGCGTGGCCTATCTGATGATGACGCTGTGGGCGCGCTTGTACGGCCACGTCACCCTCGAGGTCTTCGGCAACTATCCGATGCCCGTCACCGACCCGGACGCACTCTTCGACGCCACCCTCGCCGACCTCGCCGCCAGCATCGGACTGACCGGACCCCAACTGCCCTAGGGTAGGTCCTCGAAGCTATCGCCGCCTGAGGCCGGCCGCTACACGAGACCTCCAGCCGGGCTCGAGCAGACGCTCGGCCGGGCATGCCCCGAACGCGATCCCCGAGGCAACTTCCACTACGTCGCGTGGCCCGCACCCGCCGACAATCGCAGCTGAGATCCGAACTGCCGCAACGATAGAGGACAAATACAGTCTCGGTAAGCTGGTCGCCAGCGCAAGGGGGAATGATGGCGATCGTCGACCACCACTGGTTTCCGTACTTCGAGTTCGCGCGCGCGGCCGACAACGCGTCCTTCGTCATCCGACAGAAGCTCGAAGAGGTCGCCCACCTCGTCGAACTGTATGCCGCCGGCATGGCGGGAAATGACGAGGTCGGTCAAGAGTGGGGCAAGGCGTGGGACACCGCGGCCAACGAGTTCTTCCCGAACGCCTCTCGACTCGCCGACGCCTACGGCGCCATCGCCAATCGCGCTTATCTCGCCGGAGTCAACGTCCTCAATGTTCGGCTGACGGACGACGCTCTGCCGTTCCGCGACGGTAGCGGCGCGCTCGCAGGCCGCCTTGCCAGACTGGATGGCCCACTGCCGGTGCGCTTTTCGTGTCACGGCACGGCGCTCGTCGTCATGTACCCGCTCGCCTCGCCGGCCGCGCATGACGACGCGGCCGAGGCCGAGGCAAGCTCTTCCGGGACATCGCGAGCCCGGCACGAAGGCTCGACGTGCTGGGCGGCCGGTTCGTGGCCGTGGTCAGCCTGCCGCCAGCCGGCTGAGCTGCTCCCATTCCCGGTACAGCTCGCCGCGCGCCCGGTCGAGATCCTGGACCATGTCGTAGGACTTGCCGCCGACGATGAGACGCCGGGGCGGGTCGGGCAGGGCGGCCAGCTCCATGATCACGGGTGCCGCGGCGCTCGGATCGGGACCGGCCTCGTCGCCCCACATCTCGGCGAGCTCGGCCCGTAGTTCCTCGTACTGCGGGAGGGGTTCGGTCGCGGTGATGCCCGCGGTGAACAGTTCGGTGGCGTAGCCGCCCATCTGCAGGATGGTCACCTTGATGCCGAATCGCTCGACCTCCCTCGCGAGCGCCTCGCTCACCGAATCCAGCGCCGCCTTGCCCGCGCCGTAGAGGCCGACCGACGCCATGCCTCCACTGGTGCCCATCGAAGTGACCTGGAGGATGCGGCCGGATCCCTGCGCACGCAGGTGTGGGAGCACGGCCTGCGCCACCCAGACGGCGCCGAAGAAATTCACGTCCAAGTGTGCACGGATCTGCTCTTCGGTGGCCTCCTCCACCATGCCGTAGAGCAGTCCGCCCGCGTTGTTGACCACGATGTCGAGCCTGCCGAAGACCGCCATCGCGCGCTCGACCCCGGCGAACACGGCATCGCGATCGGAAACGTCCAGCGACAACGGAAACAGCTCGTCCGTATATTCGGCGGCCAGTGCGGCGAGCGGCTCGATATTGCGCGCGGCAGCCACAACGCGGTCCCCCGCGGCGAGCGCCGCCTCGGTGAAAGCCCTGCCAAGGCCACGCGAAGCGCCGGTGATGAACCATACTCGTGCGGTCGTCATGGAAACCACCTTTCTGTTAGCGAGACGATACGTCTCGGTTCGCTAAAGATTGCGCGCTCGACGGCCACTTGTCAATACGAACCGTTGCGTCTCGTCACTCTGTTAGGCTCGGGTCATGTCCAGCGCGGAGAAGCCGGATCGTTCCCGGCGCAGCGAACGTTCCCGGCAGGCGATCCTCGCGGCCACCCGCGCGCTGATCTCCGAGGTCGGGTACGCGAAGGTGTCGATCGAGGCCATCGCGGCGCGCGCCGGCGTCGGCAAACAGACGATCTACCGCTGGTGGCCGTCGAAGGGCGCCGTCATCTTCGACTCGTTCCTCGCACTCGGCGAGGACGCCGACGGGCAAGGCCTCGCCCTACCCGACACCGGCGATATCGAGGCGGATCTCAAGCTCGTGCTGCGCGCGACGGTGGCCGAGTTCGCCGACCCGGATTTCGAACGGCCGATCCGGGCGCTCCAGACCGAGATCGTCAACGACCCGGATCTCGCCGCCCAGTACCGCGAGAGACTGGCAGGTCCCATGGACGACGCCAAGAAGGCCCGTCTGCGCAGCGCGCAGCGGGCGGGTCAGCTCGCCGCGGACGCCGATCTCGACCTGGTGCTGGAAGTGCTGTACGGCCCGCTCTTGCAACGGTGGCTGCACCGCACGGGCCCGCTCACCCCCGAGTACGCCGACTCCCTCGTCGACCTCACACTCAGAGCCTTCCGGCCCTGACCGTCACCCTCAGATCCGCGGCAGCGCGGGCAGCTCGGTCGAGGTGAGTTTCTGCGCCGCGCGCTTGTTCATGCCGAACATGCGCAGCACGTGAAAGGTCATCTCGTCGGAGAGCGCGTCGGCGTCGACGTCAGGCCGGGCGTCCAGTAGTTGCAGCAGACCGAGCAGCGACCCACCCGCCGCCATGACGGCAAGGTCTGGGTCCATCGGCTCGAAACGACCCGCCTCTTGGGCGGCGACGATGTCGCGGCGGGCGCGCGGCGCGAGCCCCTCGTCCCGCAGCATGATCGGCATGCCGGAATTCAGCACGACCCGGACGATCTCGGGAACCTGTCGCTGCAACCGTCCGGTCATCCGGAAGCTGACGGCGAACACCTCGGCCGGATCGTCGTAGAGCGACACGATCACATCGCGCATCTCGCTGTAGACCTGGAGCGCCGAGCGCACCGCCTCGTCGAACAACTGCTCCTTGGACTCGAAATGGTTGTAGAAGGAGCCGAACCCGACGTCGGCGGCGTCGGTGATCTCCTGGATGCTGACCGCGGAGCGTCCCTCCGAGAGGAACTTGCGCGCCGCGCCGAGCAGTGCGTTGCGGGTGCGCTCACGGCGCCGGTCGATGCGGTTGCGCGCTACGGGTTCGGCGGTCATCGGCCCTTCTCCCACTCGGAAACGACCTGAGCATCGTATCTGACGAAACGATCAGAGACGATTCCGCACCGCACCGATGCCGCGCCACACCGAGCCCCGTGACCATATTGAGGCTGCCATCTTTCCTGATGCTCTCATCAGTTTCTCTTGACAAAGCATTTCCTCGTAACTGATGATTTCATCATCTTAACTGTGGAGGTAGCTGTGACACGCATCGAGAAGGGGGGCGGCGCCGAGCGGACGGTTCGGGTCGGCGGCCGCGACATCTTCTTCGCCGAGTTCGGGGCAGGCCCGGCCGTCGTGCTGCTGCACGGCGGCGGACCCGGCGCTTCCGGACTCTCGAACTACTCGCGCAACATCGAGGCGCTGGCCCGTCGTTTCCGGGTCATCGTCCCCGACATGCCCGGATACGGGCGGTCCAGCAAGCGGGTCGACCAGTCCGATCCGTTCGGCGATCTCGCGTCCGCGCTCGGCGGACTGCTCGACGCGCTCGACCTGCCGAGCGCGCACCTGGTCGGCAACTCCTACGGCGGCGCCGCCGCGCTGCGACTGGCGATGGACCGGCCGGAGCAGGTCGGCAGGCTGATCCTGATGGGCCCCGGCGGCGTCGGCACCACGCGTGCGCTGCCGACGAAGGGCTTGCAATCGCTGCTTTCCTACTACGGCGGCGACGGCCCGAGCCGGGAGAAGCTGGCCACCTTCGTGCGTGAGCATTTGGTCTACGACGCCAGCGCGATCACCGAGGAGCTGATCGACGAACGTTACCGGGACAGCTTGGATCCCGAGGTCGTCGCGAACCCGCCGCTGCGCAGGCCGTCGGGCCCCACGGCGCTGCGGACGCTGTGGCGGATGGATTTCACCCGGGACGCCAGGCTCGGCGCCGTGACCCACCCGACGCTGGTGATCTGGGGCGCGGAGGACCAGGTCAACCGGCCAGAGGGCGGGCGCATGCTGGCCGATCGCATGCCCAACTGCGATCTGTTCATGGCCGCGCGGACCGGCCACTGGGTGCAGTGGGAGCGCGCCGACCTGTTCAACGGGCTGGCGACCGCGTTTCTGGAGGCGACGCCGTGACCGGCTTCCTGCGGCCGAACACCGACGGCTCGGTCTTCGGCGGGGTGCACCTGGGCTACGTGGTGGTCGAGTCGAAACGGCTCACCGACTGGGATCGATTCGGCGCCTTGGCGATCGGCATGCACGTCGACCGGTTCGACGCCGACGCCCTGCGCTTGCGCCTCGACGACCGGGCCTGTCGCTTCCTGATCGAGCGCGGCCCGGCCGAGGACGTGACGGCGCTGGGCTGGCAGGTCGATGATCACGAGACGTTCGACCGGATCGTCGCCCGGATCGCCGACCGCGGCGTCCCGATCGAGGAGGGTACGCCCGAGCAGGCGGCCCGGCGCGGGGTCGAGCGGCTCTGGCGCTTCCCAGGGCCGAAAGGCATTGTCACCGAAATCTTCACGACCGCAGTGACCACGCCGGAGCCGCTGCGCATGCTGAGTTCCGGTTGGGTCACCGGCGAGGCGGGCATGGGGCACGTCGCGATCGTGTCCAGGGAGCCGGAGGCGATGCGCGGCTACTACCACACCGTATTCGATTCGCGCCTGAGCGATTACATCGACGAGAACGTCTCGGGGCTGCGGATGAGGATCCGCTTCCTGCGGGTCGACGAGCGCCACCATTCGATCGCGATCGCCAATATCCGCGGCGTGAAGATCGATCCGATCCGAACGCGAGTGCAACACATCAACATTCAGTCAGCGACCTTGGACGACATGCTCGCCTCCTTCCAGCGCGTCACCGATCTCGGGTTCCGCATGGCATGGTCGGTGGGCCAGCACACCAACGATCGGGAGCTGTCCTACTACTGCGTGACACCGTCCGGCTTCGAGCTCGAGGTGGGCTGGAATCCGGTCGTCATCACGCCGGAGCGCGAGTCGACCTGGGAACCGAGCACCTATCAGGGCATCAGCATCTGGGGCCACAGCACCGTCGGGCAGACGGTGCTGGACAAGTTCGCCCAGTTCCGTCGCGCGGTCGAGACCGCGCGCACGCCTGAGATCACCGTGCCGCAACTCTCTGGAGGACTGTCGCGATGAACACGTTCGACTACGACGTCGTGGTCGTCGGTCTGGGTCCGACCGGACTGACCCTGGCCAACCTGCTCGGCCGCCGCGGCGTGAGCGTGCTGGCGCTGGAGCGGGAACCGGAGTACTACGGCCTCGCCCGCGCGGTCTACACCGACGACGAGGGCATGCGGATCTTCCAAACCGCCGGTGCGGCAGATGAATTGGCCGCCGACATGAATATCGATTCCACCGTTCAGTGGGTGCGCTCCGACGGGAAGCTGCTCGCGCAATTCAATCAGGTCGAGCGACCCCTCGGCTGGCCGGTGGTGAACTTCCTCTACCAGCCGTACCTGGAGAACACCTTGGAACGCGCACTGGAGCGCTTCCCGCACGTCACCGTGCGGCGCGGCCGCGAGGTCGTCGACTTCGACCAGGACGCGACGGGGGTCGGCGTCGAGCACGCCGCCTCCGCTGGCACGGGCTACGGCAAACTCCAGACCGAGCCCGACCGCAGGACCTCCGAGCGGGTGCGCGCGCGGTACCTCGTCGGCTGCGACGGCGGCCGCAGCGTGGTGCGCACTCGATTGGGCATCGACATGACCGGCACCAGCTTCCCTGAGCGCTGGCTGGTGGTGGATCTGAAGGCCAAGGACGGTGTGGACGCGTTCCGGCACCTGCCGTATTTCGACTTCGTCTGCGAGCCGGAGCTGCCGATCGTGTCCTGCCCGCAGCCGGGCGGGCACCACCGCTTCGAGTTCATGCTCCGCGAGACCCAGACCAAGGACGAGATGGAGGACCCCGACAACGTCCGGGCGCACATCTCGCGGTTCGTGAACCCCGACGAGGTCGAGGTGCTGCGCAAGCTCGTGTACACGTTCAACGCGGTCGTCGCGAACGACTGGCGCGACGGGCGCATCCTGCTGGCGGGCGACGCCGCGCACATGACGCCTCAGTTCATCGGGCAGGGCATGAATTCCGGTGTGCGCGACGCGGACAACCTGTCCTGGAAGTTGGCCGCGATCCTGCGCTACGGCGCCGACCCGGCGATCCTGGACAGCTACGAAACCGAGCGCCGCCCGCACGCCGAGGCGATGATCACCATGTCGGTGTGGATGAAAAACCTGGTCTCCGTCAGCAATCCGGTGGCGGCCCGGGTCCGTGACATCGCGCTCACCACCGCGTTGCGCGTGCCAGGGCTCGGCGGCTGGATTCGCGGGGCGAAAATGAAACCTGAACCTCGGTTCCGCCGTGACGCCTACCTGGGTCTGCCACGGCGCGGGCTGCGCGGGGTCGAGGGCACGCTCGCGCCGCAACCGGAGGTGCGCACCTACGACGGCAGACATCGCCGCCTCGACGACGTCCTCGGCCTCGGGTTCGCCGTGCTCGGCTACGGCGTCGACCCCCGAGCGGCATGCACCGCCGACGAGCTGGCGGTGCTGGATCGTCTCGACTGCCACTTCGTCACGGTTTATCCGCTCGGCGGCCGTCCCCAGGGCAAGCCCGGCGACGGGCGGGGAGACGACGACCAGGTGGCCGACGTCGAAGACCACACAGGCGAATTGGCGTGCTGGTTCGCCAAGGGCGGTGTCCGCCAAGGCGACGTGCTGGTCCTGCGGCCCGACCGCTTCGTCTTCGGAATCGCCCGGCACGGCGACACCGCAACGCTGGTACCGGAATTGGGTCGCAGGCTGCGTCTGCGCACCGGAGCGCCTGCCGACATCGCCCTCGAACCCACCAGGAAGCAGTGATCGTGACCGAACCATCCCTCTCCCGTCGGCGCGTCCTCGGTGGCGCGGGCGCGCTCGGTGTCGCCGCGCTCGCCGCGCCGGGCTTCTCGAACGCACGCGCCGCGGCGGCACCCGCTCGCAGGCAGCCAGCGCCCGGCGGCGCCTATCGCATCGACCTGCACGCGCATTTCCTGCCACCGGACTATCGCGCGGCGCTGCTCGAGCACGGCCACTTCACCATCGGCGGCTACCCGACGCCGACGTGGTCGCCGGACGAGGCCATCGCTTTCATGGACTACTACGGCATTCAGGCGCAGGCGCTGTCGGTCTCCGACCCCGGCGTCTCGTTCCTGCGCGGCCGGGAGGCCAACGATCTCGCCCGCTACTGCAACGACTACGCCGCGCAGCTGCTCGGGACGCACCGCTCGCGCTTCGGCGCCTTCGCCGTACTGCCGATGCCGGACATCGCCGCGTCCATCGACGAGGCGATCTACGCACTGGACACGCTTCGCCTCGACGGCGTGGTGCTGCTTTCCGCCTACGACGGCGTCTACCTCGGCGATCCGCGCTTCGAACCGCTGATGATCGCGCTGAATCAGCGCCGCGCCTTCGTCTTCGTGCACCCGGCCGCCATCCCCGCCGACGCGAAACCCGGACTCCCCCTTCCGGATTTCCTCGAGGAGTTCACCTTCGACACCACCCGCGCCGCGACCATGATGATGGTCACCGGCATGACCCAGCGCTACCAGGACATCCGGTTCCAGCTCTCCCACGCGGGCGGGACCGTGCCGTTCCTTTCACATCGCATCGCCGTCGCCTCGCAGACGGTGCTCGGCGAGCTGTGGCCGCAGGATATGCCCAAACCCGCCGTTCTCGAGATGAAGCACCAGATCTCGCGCTTCTACTACGACACAGCGCTGAGCGGCTCCCCCGCGGCGATGGCGAGTGTGCTCGCCGTGACGAGCCGCGACCACATCGTGTTCGGCTCCGACTGGCCGTTCAGCGCCGCCACCCTCCCGCAGACCGGCGACCATGATCCCGCCCCCGGGCTCAGCGAGATCTTCGACGCCGACCAGCGCATGGAGGTGGAACGGCACAACCCGCTGCGGCAGCTGCCGCGTCTGGCCGAAGCTGTGAATGCCTGACGCTGAAGGGTTCACAGCAGAGCTCGCCGCCTCGCGCGGCCGATCGAGATATCTCGGGCGGCGGTCGGCGCGTGTACCTGCACTCATGCGGAGAAGATGCGACTGCGGCGGGACGGGTCGGACAGCACGTCTCGGATCAGCAGGCCGAGGTCGAGATCGGGCGCCACCGCGCGGTAACGCACGTCGCACACCGTGTCGCCGCCGACCGTCAGCACGAAACGTGTTGTGCGCTCATCGATTCGATGCCATTCGACGCCTACGTTCGTGGCATCGAGGTCGACGGTCCGCCCGGCCGCGCGCAGTGTGAGCTGCGCGCCGTCACGGTAGAACACGACCGGGGTCTCGCCGAGGGAGCCGTAGACGCCGCCGACCGGGCCGAGGCCGCTGTTCACCGTGCGTAGATCACCTGTGCCCAAATCCATTTCGGCGAACTCGCCGAATCCGGTGTGCGACCGGACGACGATCGCGTTCCGCCGCGGTTGCGCGCTCTCCCAGCCGCGCCCGTTGCCGAACATCGACGCGCGCGGAAGCGACCGGGAGGGACGCGCGGGCGCATTCGAACCGGCAGGGCCGGGCACGCCCGGCGTGCCCATCGCGGCCTGCGAACCGTTCGGCGGTGGGTCGTACTGCGGCGTCGGCGCATCCGGTCGCATCGACGCGTTGGGATACCCGTCCTCGAACTGGCGCGGCGAACCGAATCCATTGCCGCCGTGGTCGTTGCGAGTCCCGCCTTCCGGCGGCGATGGCCGGTCGAAGCCCGAATCCTGAAGCGGCGAGCCTCCGGGAGACCCGAATCCGTTACCCGGTCCCGGCTGCCCCGGCGTCGGCCATTCCGGCCGCACGGGAGCTTCCGGCAGTGGCACCTGCGGGATCTCCGTCATCCGAGGCACTGACGGAGTCTGCCACTGCTGCGGCGCAGGCGGAACCTGATGCCCCTGCGGCGCCGACGGCGAGCCTGTCTCCGGCCACGACGGAGCCTCCGGGAACCACGAAGTCGGCGGCACCGGCGAGACCGGCCTCCCGGACGGGAACGGCTCCTGCGAAGGCGGTTCCGGCACGTGCGGAACCGGATACGCCGGAGGCTCCGGCCACGACGGTGCCTGAACATGCGGCGGCACAGGCATTTCCGGAGCCTGCGGCGGCACAGGCAGTCCAGGAGGCACCGGCGTATTCGGCGGGATCGGGACGTCCGGCAACGGCGGTCTCGGCGGCAACTCCGGCGCAGGCGGCACCGGCCAGGGCGGCACCGGCGCTCCGGGCGGAACCGGCCGGCCCGGCGGGAACGGCTCCGGCGCAGGCGGCACCGGCCAGGGCGGCACCACCGGCGTCCCAGGCGGAACCGCCCGACCAGGCGGGAACGGCTCCGGCACAGGCAGTTCCGGAACAGGCGGAACCGGATGCGCCGGTGGCGCTGGCCACGGCGGCACGGGAACCTGCGGAGGCACAGGTGGATTCGGAGGAACCGGTTGCTGCGGCGGCACCGGAGGTACAGGAGGCACCGGGGG
>NZ_BDCF01000012.1 GCF_001613365.1 Nocardia xishanensis NBRC 101358 | reverse complement strand
GCGGCGCTGCACGCGGGCCGGTCGGTGGCGGCGACCGCCGACGCCGCGGGGCTCGGCGCCAGGCTGCTGCACCGCCGGTCGCTGGCCGCCTTCGGTTACGGACCCAAGATGCTGGCCCGCATCCTGCGTCTACAGCGGGCGTTGGCTGTCGCCTCTGCGGGCACGCCGCCCGCCGACACCGCGATCGCCGCAGGTTACGCGGATCAGGCCCACCTCGCGCGCGATATGCGAGAGCTGGCCGGAATGCCGCTCGGGGAATGGCTGGCCCGCCGCGGACGAGACCGGCCGAGCGGCGCGTAGGGAGGAATCTCAGTTCAGCGGCGCGTACAGGTCGACGCCGTTGCCGTCGGGATCGTTGATCACGGCGTAGCGCTGGCCCCACGGCGCGTCCCACGGCTTCAGCTCCCCCTTGTAGCCCGCCGAGGTGAGATCGGCGTAGACCGAATCGACCTCGGCCGCGTCGGCGCAGCGGAAGGCGAGACCGATGCGGCCGGCGCCGCTCGGCGGCTGCCATTCGGGGTGGAAGGAGCGCACGACATCCTCGGTGTCGAGTGCGAGCCGCATGCCGCCCGCGAGCTGGGCTTCCACGTGTGGCTCGGTCTCCGCGTCGGCCGGGAACTCCAGGCCGAGGCGGCGATAGAAGTCCAGCGAGGCGGCCATGTTCGAGGTGACGATGCCGACGAAGTCGAGTTGCGGAGTCATATCGGCAGCGTAAGGGCGGTGCGCCGGTGCGGTCTTGAACGAATCGGACGCGGTCAGTGGGTTCGCGCGGGCACCAGTTCGGCGATGAGGTTCTCGACCAGGATGCGGATCCGATCGCGGATGGTTCGGACCACCTCGATGGTCTGATCGGTCGGGTCTGGCAGCACCCAGTCGCGGTAGCTGATGCCGGGGAAGAACGGGCAGGCGTCGCCGCAGCCCATGGTGATCACCACGTCGGAGACGCCGACGGCCTCGTCGGTCAGCTTGCGCGGCGTCTTGCCGGAGATATCGATGCCGACCTCGGCCATGGCCGCGACGGCGACCGGATTCAGGGTCGCCGCGGGTGCGCTGCCCGCGGACCGTGCCTCGATGCGGTCGTCGGCGAGGGCGGTGAGAAACCCGGCGGCCATCTGGGATCTGCCTGCGTTGTGCACGCAGACGAACAGCACACTGGGTTTGTGGGCCATCGGGCAGCCTTTCGGGTGGTGCGATGCTGGGTGGTGGCCGGACCGGTCCGGCGGTGCGGTGTGGTCCCGGTGCGTGCCGTCCGGAAGGTTTGGGCCGAAACGCTGTCGTAGCGTAAGGGATACGGACGATCGGTCGGCGAGGATGGTGGACCTCTCGCGGCCGTATCCGACCCATCGTCGCACGGTGCCGAGGTGTTCGTGCTGCTAGAGGCATCGAGACGGAAAAGTCGTCGTTGTGACGAAGGTCTACATCCGGACAGAACGGACCCGTCGCTCGCGAAAGTGGTACGCGGCGGCGCATGTCCGACGAGAACGCTTGCCGCGCTTGTCGACTCCGTTGCGCTTTCGGCGCCGAACGCGGGACCGCCGCGACACCCGAGGATGTCGCGGCGGCAGGTCGTGGTGCGGAGTCAGATCGGACGCAGGTCGATCACCTTGCGCAGCCGCGCCCGGTCGCGTTCGAGTCGCCGCGCCTCGTAGGCGATGGGGAAGTAGCGCACCCGTTCGGGAAGGAGGGGAACGATCCGCGCGATCAACCAGCCCAGCGCTCGCAGCTTGCGCTCGTCCGCGGCGGTCCAGGTGAGGCCGAGCTTGCGCCGGGCGGCTTCCGGTGTGGTGCCGACGGTGACGAAGTACTGCATCCGTCCGATCGGCGCGACCGCGGCGCGCCACAGCGGCGTGAGGAACCGCGGCAGCTGCTTCGGCGGCGCGACCGAGCGGATGACGCGCAGGTAGTCGTGGGCGGTGCGCGTCTCGCACAGGTGGTTCTCGACCATGTCGGCGAAGAACTTCTCGAAGGCGGCGTAGTTCTCCGGAATCTCCTTGGGCGCCACCGAGAAGTTGCGCATCAGCTGCAACGTCTCCTGGTAGTACGCCTCCTTCTCGGCGTAGGTGAGCGGGCTGCGGCCGAAGTACTCGGCGCTCTCGGTGAAGGCGAAGGTTCCGGTGTGCAGCACCCAGGCCCACGGCCCTGACGCGAGCGCCTTGTGCCGCACGCCCGCGGCGTCGGTGGTGTTCAGCGAGGCGTGCATGGAGCGAAGCCGGTCGGCCTCGGCGAGCGCCTCCTCGCCGCCGTAGACCCACATCATCACCGAGGAGAGGCTGCGCACGGCACGGCCCATGGGGTCGGTGCGGAAGCTGGAGTGCTCGTCGACGACGGCGGAGATGGTGGGCTCCATGGTCTGCAGGAGGAAGGCGGAACCCGCGGTCAGCGAGAACGTGATGAGGCCGGTCTCGTCCCACATCCGGGTGCCCGGCGCGAAGGGACGGCGCGGTGGCAGTTCCCGCGCGGTGTTCTCGAGTGCGGCGGACGCGGTCATTGTGCGATCTCCTTTGATCGACCTTTTCAGAACGATGAGATGATTAGCATACCAATCTCTCATTCTCTTGTCGTGCGGAAAGATCGGCCGGTGGCCCGTCCCGTGTCGCGCGACCTACGCTGGCTGCCATGACGACGGAGCGGGCGGAGCGGGCATGACGGGGCAGTGGCGCGAGCGCACCGGCCGGATAGGCGTGCTCACGGGTGCGGGGATCTCCACCGACTCGGGTATCCCGGATTTCCGCGGGCCGCGCGGAGTCTGGACGAAAGACCCGATCGCCGAACTGCTCTCGACCTACGACAACTATCTGGCCGACCCGGATCTGCGGGAGCGCGCATGGCTGGCACGGCGCGACAACCCCGCGTGGCAGGCGACGCCGAACGCCGCGCACGAGGCGCTCGTCGAGCTCGCGCGGGCGGGCCGCGCGGTCACGATCATCACCCAGAACATCGACCGGTTGCACCAGCGCGCGGGCACGCCGCCGGAGCGCGTCGTCGAGATTCACGGCAACATGTTCGAGGTCGTCTGCGTGGAATGCGCTTTCGAGACGAGCATGGCCGCCACCCTCGAGCGAGTCGCGGCGGGCGAACCCGATCCGCCTTGCCCCGAGTGCGGCGGCGTCCTCAAGGCCGCGACGATCATGTTCGGCCAGCAGATGGATCAGCGCACCCTGGTCAAGGCCGCGATCACCGCCGAGACCAGCGACATCTTCCTGGCCATCGGCACCTCGCTACAGGTCGAACCGGCCGCGTCGATGTGCGCCGTCGCCGTCCGCGCCGGCGCCGACCTGATCATCGTCAACGCCGAACCGACCCCCTACGACGACATCGCCACCGAAGTGATCCGGGAACCGATCGGCACCGCCGTCCCCCGCCTCGTCTCCGAAATCATCGGCGCCTGAACGCCTTCGGCGCGGACGCTGGGATCAGCCGATCGACCCGAGGATGCGATCCAGGTAAGGGTTGGCGAAGCGGCCCTTGGGGTCGAAGCGGCGGCGGACCTCGGTGAAGCGGTCCCAGTCCGGGTAACGCTCGCGCAGGGTGTCGGCGGTCTGGAAGTGGCGCTTGCCCCAGTGTGGGCGGCCCTGGTAGCGGTCGAAGACCTCTTCGCAGGCGCGGAAATACGGCTCCCACTCCATGCCGCGGTACTGGTGCACGGCGATGTAGCAGGTGTCGCGGCCGCCCGCGGGGGAGAGGAAGGCGTCGTCGGGCGCGACCCAGCGCACCTCGATCGGCATGGGCGTCTGGAAGCGCGCCGACACCTCTTTGATCTCCCTGATGGCCGCGGCCGAATGTTCGCGCGGGATGGCGTATTCCATCTCCGTGAAGCGAAACAGCCTGGGAGAGGCGAAGACCCGATAGGACCGGTCGACTTGGCGGCGGTAGCTGCCCGCGTAGGCGGCGCCGCGGTGAATCCACGGGATGACCGCGGGCTGCCGCTTGGCGAGGCGGCACAGCGCGTCGAAGGCGTGGTTGGACATGAGAATGTCGGCGAACCAGTCCAGCACCTTGCCGCGCGGCTGTTCCGCCAGGTCGACGCGGTTGTTGCGCTTGGTCATCGCCAGCGGGCTGTGCGCGAACATGTAGAACTCGAAGTGCTCGTTGCCGTCGACGTAGGCATCCAGGTCGGCGAGCACCTCCTCCACCGGGACCGGCCGTTCGACTCCTTCGAGCACGAACGAGGGCACCAGTTGCAGAGTGACCGCCGTGACCACGCCGAGCGCGCCCACGCTGACCCGCGCCGCCCGCCAGCCGTCGGGATCGCTCTCGGCGTCGAGCTCGACCCGGCTGCCGTCGGCGAGCATCAGCTCGACCGAATGCAGTGCGGCGGAGATGTTCTGCAGCGTCGCGCCCGTGCCGTGCGTGCCGGTGGCGGTGGCGCCCGCGATGGTCTGCACGTCGATGTCGCCGAGGTTGGGGAAGGCCAGTCCCGCGGCGTGCAGCGCCGCGCTGGCCGCGTTGAGGGTGATGCCCGCCTCGACCCGTGCCCGGCCGGTCGCGGCGTCGAGTTCGAGGACGCGGTTCATCCGCGAGAGGTCGAGCAGCGTGCCGTCGGTGAGCACGGTGTCGGTGAAGGAGTGCCCGGCGCCCGCGACCCGTACGGTCTGCCCGCGGTCCGCCGCGGCCGCGAGCAGCTCGGCGAGTTCCTCGTGGTTGCGCGGGGACGCGACCGTCGCCGGCGTGCAGTGTTGATCTCCGGCCCAGTTCACCCACGAATTGGTCATGTGTCCAACTTTAGGGTATCCACTGTGACGCGCGCTACCCGCGCTCGGTTTTTCGATTACCGGCGGCGCCCCACGCAGACGTGCGCCTTGGCCGTTTCGACTTCTTCGTCGTTCAGTGGCGCGACCAGCAGTGGCATGCGCGGGATGGAATCGGCGCGCACCCCGTTCAGCATGATGGCCGCATACCGTTGCCACACATCGGGATTGACGGGCTTGGCGAACTCGGCCAGTGCGTCGACCATGTGGATCAGCGCGAAGAAGTCACTCGCCTCGATATCGGGCTGTAGCGTCCCCGCGTCGCGGGCGCGGTCGATCACGGCCGCGACGGTCGGCCTGATGCGATCGCGTAGCGCGGCGAACCGCCCCGGGTCCTCCTCGAGCTCGAGCATGACCTCGCTGAAGCCGCGGTTGTTCGCCAGATGCCTGCAGGCGTACTCGAAGAACTGGACCAGCCCGAGCCAGGGATCGGGGTGCTGCGCCGCCTCCTCGGCCGCGACGGCGAACTCGCCGATATGCTGCTCGAAGACCTCGGCGATCAGCTCCCTCTTGTTGGCGAACCGCCGGTACACGGTCCCTACGCCGACGCCCGCCTTCTCCGCGACGTCGTCGAGGGTGATCTCGAGTCCGTGCTCGGCGAACAACTCGCGCGCCGCGGCGACGATGCGCTGCTGATTGCGCGCGGCGTCGGCGCGCAGGCGCCGAGGTGGAGCGGGGGCCGTGGCGTGATTCACACCCCCATGTTAGCAACGACCGGGATTAAGCGGAGGCATTCCCTCCGTTAACGTGGTAGCTTCTACCGGTAAGCGGAGGTCATATCTCCGCATCGATACTTCGGACTTCGAGGGGACCTATGACTACCGCGATCGATCGTGGGGCGCCAGCCCCCGAGAAAGCCGAGCGCCGCGGCTCACACGCGCTGCGCTGGTGGGTGCTCGCCGTGCTCGGCGTGGCACAGCTGATGGTGGTGCTCGACGCCACCGTGGTGAACATCGCACTTCCGGCCGCCCAGCAGGACCTCGGCTTCAGCGACGCCGATCGCCAGTGGGTGATCACCGGCTACGCGCTGGCATTCGGCAGCCTGCTGCTGCTCGGCGGACGACTGAGCGACCTGTTCGGCCGCCGCAACACCTTCATCGTCGGCCTGGTCGGCTTCGCAGCCGCCTCGGCCATCGGTGGCGCCGCACCAAACTTCGAGGTGCTCGTCGCGGCTCGCGTCGGCCAGGGCGTGTTCGGCGCGCTGCTCGCGCCCGCCGCGCTGTCGCTGCTGACCGTCACCTTCACCGAACCGGCCGAGCGGGCCAAGGCCTTCGGCATCTTCGGCGCGGTCGCCGGTACCGGCGGCGCGATCGGCCTGCTGCTCGGCGGCGCGCTCACCGAGTGGGCCAACTGGCGCTGGGTGATGTTCGTCAACCTGGCCTTCGCGGCCGCCGCGCTGGTCGGCGCGGTGCTGCTGCTCGCCAAGCACGTCAGCGCCGAGCGCCCCAAGCTCGACATTCCAGGCACCGTCGTGGTGACCGCCGCGCTGTTCGGCATCGTCTACGGCTTCTCGCACGCGGAGACCGACGGCTGGACCAACGGCGTCACCCTGGCCTTCCTCCTCGGCGGCGCCGCGCTGCTCGCGGTGTTCGTCTGGCTGGAGTCCCGGGTCGCGCACCCGCTGCTGCCGCTGCGAATCCTGCTCGACCGCACCCGCGCCGGCTCCTACATGACCGTGTTCGTGATGGGCATCGGCATGTTCGCGATCTTCCTCTTCCTGACCTACTACATGCAGCTGAGCCTGGGCTACTCCCCGATCAAGACCGGTGTGGCGTTCCTGCCGATGGTGGCCGCGATGATCGTCTCCTCGACCACCACGCCTTCGCTGCTGCTGCCCAAGTTCGGTCCGAAGATCGTGGTGGCCGCCGGCTTCCTGATCGCCGCCGCCGGCATGGCCTGGCTGACCAGGATCGGCCTGGACACCGGCTACGGCACGCACATCCTGCCCGCCCTGATCCTGATGGGTCTCGGCCTCGGTGGCGCCATGGCGACCTCCTTCCAGGGCGCGACCTCGGGCGTGCACCACGAGGACGCGGGCGTGGCCTCGGCCATGATCAACACCAGCCAGCAGGTCGGCGGCTCCATCGGCACCGCGCTGCTGAGCACCATCGCCGCCTCGGCCGCGACGGACTACCTGTCCACCGCGCGGCCCGGCCCGCTGGCCGTCGCGCAGGCCCAGATCGAGAGCTACACCACCAGCTTCTGGTGGGCCACCGCGATCTTCGTCCTCGGCGCCGCGCTCTCCGCGGTGCTGATGCCGAACACCCAGCCCGCGCCGGCGGAGGGTGAGCCGGTGCTCGCGCACTGACCGGAAGGCAACTCGAAACCCTCCCGAGGTAACTCGAAAAGCACAGCGCCCGCTCCGGTTTCGACCGGACGCGGGCGCTGTGCCGTGCGGCGACCGTCAGCAGTTGCTCGGAGCGGGGATGCCCGCGAATCGGTCGGACAGATAACCGAACGCCCGCGGCGCGCCCTTGATGCTCGCCGCGTCGTGGTCGGCGCCGGGAACGATGTCGAGCTGCACCGGCGTGCCCGCCCGGCAGTAGCGCGCGGTGACCGCGCGGACCGAGCCGGGATCGACGTCGTCCGCCTCGCCGTGCCACTGGTACACCGGAGCGCGCGGGATGCCGGGGAAGGTCTCCAGGCTGTTCTCGTCCAGGACACGGACGGTGGACGAGTCGTCCGCCAGCGGTCCGTCCAGCACATCGGAGAAGCTGCGGTTCTCGCCCGCGCTGATGATTTCGTCGGTGCAGGCGTTGGCGATCTGATCGCGCAGCGTCCGCCCGGCCGGATTGAGCCTGCCCGACAGGTCCATCTGTCCGGGGTATTCGCGTTCCAGGCCCATCATGGCCGCGAAGCCGAGCCCGAACAGCCGGTTCGGGCTGGCGCCGAGATCGCGGGCGAGCGTGCCGAGGTTCACCGGCACCCCGCCCATGGCCACGCCGACGAGCGGCAGCTCCGGTGCGTACTCCGGCGCGAGCGCGGCCGCGAATCCGGTGGCCATGCCCCCGCCGGAATAGCCGGCCAGGCCGATCTGGCTGCCCGCGAGGCCCGCTGGGCCGAAACGCTCGGCAGCGCGGAGTCCGTCCAAGGTGATTCGGCCGCCGAGCTGGGCCGCGCCGTACGCGCTGGTCGGGCCGAGGTGGTCGGGGACCGCGACGGCCCACCCCCTGGCGAGCAGCAGGTTCAACGCGGACGCCTCCCGCATGCCGCCGTCGAAGAGGCTGTGCGATGGCGCGCACTGCATGCCGAGCGAATTGACGAACGGCTGATACGAGACCAACGGACGGCCGAGCCCGCCGCCCGGCGGCACCAGCACCGTGGTCACCGCCGCGATCGGTTGGTTCGCGGAGTCGGTGGTGCGGAACAGCAGCTGCCACACCGTCGAGCCGGGAAAGCTCGCGGTGGTAACGACCCTGCTGCGCAGCACATCTCCGGGCTGGAACGCGGCCAGATCGGACGGCGCGGCGTAGAACCCGTCCGCGTCGGGGATCGGATAGATCGGCTGCGCCGTCGCGGGCGCCGCATGCCCGAGGCAGGTCGCCGCGGCAGCGAGCGCCGCCATGGCGAGCCGCCGCATCGGACGTGTTCGCCCGCCTCCGCTCGAAGTTTGCTGCGGCACGAAACGTGGCCCCGCCGCCGTCGTCGGACGCGCGTCGGGTAGTGCCCGTCGTGCTGCCATCGTCGCTCCAGTGCCGAAGGGATAGGGGAGGGTGGAACCGTCGCGAAACCTTGGGGGCATTGGTAGTCCGCGGCGTGACCCATGTCAACGAACGCAGCTGTTCGTCATACGTGTCCCCTGGGCGAACCGACCGGGTGGTCCTACCGTTAGCATGACGCCGATGACGTTCGGCGCGGCAGGAGGTCAGCAGATGGGCTCGCAAGCCCGCGTTCCGGCTGTCGAGCCCGCGGTGCTCCTGGTGATCTCGTTGGGCGGCGGCCTCGGTGCCGTGATGCGGTACGCGGTCGGACTCCGGTGGCCGCCGCAGCCGGGACAGGTGCCGTGGGCTACCTTCACCGTGAATGTCGTCGGTTGCTTCGCGATCGGAACCCTCATGGTTCTGATCACCGAGGTCTGGGTAGCCCACAGACTGCTGCGCCCCTTCGTCGGTGTCGGGTTGCTGGGCGGTTTCACGACCTTTTCGACCTATAGCCTCGAGATTCGTAGACTGCTCGAATCAGGCGCCACGACCGAGGCGCTGGGCTATCTCGGGGGGACGCTGGCAGCGACGCTCGTCGCGGTTTGGATCGGCATGGGGGTGGCGCGGCTCGCGGCGGGCACGGCAGGACCGCGACAGCGCGGTGCACGACGGTGAACGGCGCATCGCCCGACGGCGACGCGGTGGACGACTGGGACGTACTACGGAAGGGGGTCATGCGATGAGTGGTTCACCCGTGGACGCGGGGCAGTGGCGGCAGGCCGCGCGGTTGACGGTGCTGCTCGACGAGGACGACAAGTGGCGGCACGGCCCCCTGTACCACGAGATCGTGCGCCGCGCGCGCGACGCGGGCCTTGCGGGCGCGAGCGTGTGGCGCGGCGTCGAGGGCTACGGCGCGTCCTCGCGCATCCACACCAGCCGCCTCCTCGATTTGGCCGAACATCTTCCGGTGCAGGTGATGATCGTCGACGAGCCGCAGCGGCTGCGGTCGTTCGTCGAGTTGAACGCCGAGGTGCTCGGCGGCGTGACCGTCACGCTGTCGCCGGTGGAGACCTGGCAGTCCGCACTCGGGGTGGCCCGATGACCACGGTCCTCGTCGTGCTCGGTGGCATGATCGGCGCGCCGCTGCGCTATCTGATCGACCGCGCTATGGCCGCTCGTTTCGAATCCCTGCTGCCTTTGGGCACTTTGACCGTTAACATTGTCGGTTCGGCGGTGCTGGGCGGTTTGTACGGCGCGAGCGCGGGCAGCTGGGTCCTGTCGTTGGCGGGAACCGGCTTCTGCGGCGCGTTGACGACTTTCAGCACATTTGGTTACGAGACCATCCGGCTGGTCGCGGAGGGTGCCTACACCTACGCGGTGGGCAATGTCGTGATCAGCGTGGCGGCCAGCCTGGCCGCGGTGTACGCCGCCGCGTCCGCGACCCAGTGGTTGTGGGCATGATCTTGATGACGAGCCGGGCGCAGCCGACCTGGAAGGGAGACCCGAGCATGGCCCATGATCGAGCCGGGCGACCCGCGCGGGCGACCGACCTGGAGGACATCGCCCACCTGGTGACCGCCTACTACAGCCACATCCCCGACCCGGCGATACCGGCCCAGCAGGTGGAGTTCGGCACCTCGGGACATCGCGGGTCCAGCCTGGACTGCGCGTTCAACGAGGCGCACATCCTCGCGATCACCCAGGCGATCGTCGAATACCGCGCCACCAGGGGCATCACCGGTCCGGTGTATCTGGCCAGGGACACCCACGCGCTGTCCGAGCCCGCCTGGACGACCGCGCTCGAGGTGCTCGCCGCCAACGACGTCACCGCGGTGATCGACGCCCGCGACCGCTACACCCCGACTCCAGCGCTGAGCCACGCGGTGTTGCGGCACAACACCAACGGCACCAAGCACCAGGCCGACGGCATCGTGGTCACGCCGTCGCACAATCCGCCGCGCGACGGCGGCTTCAAATACAACCCGCCGCACGGCGGTCCGGCCGACACGGTCGCCACCGACGCCATCGCCGCGCGGGCGAACGAGCTGCTGCGCACCGGGCTGTCCGAGGTCAAGCGCACCACGTTGCAGCACGCACTGGCCACCAGCGTCCGGCGCTACGACTATCTCGACAACTACATCGCCGACCTGCCGAACGTGTTGAACCTGGACGCGATTCGCGGCGCGGGCATCCGCCTCGGCGCTGACCCGATGGGCGGTGCCAGCGTCGACTACTGGGAGGAGATCGGCCAGCGCTACGACCTCGAACTCGAGGTCGTCAACCCGTTCGTCGACCCGACCTGGCGCTTCATGACGCTGGACAGCGACGGCAAGATCCGGATGGACCCGTCCTCGCGCTACGCCATGGCGGCGCTGGTGGCGATCAAGGACGACTACGACATCTCCACCGGCAACGACGCCGACGCCGACCGCCACGGCATCGTCACGCCCGACGGCGGGCTGATGAACCCCAACCACTTCCTCGCCGTCGCTATCGAATACCTGGTGGCGAACCGGATCGGCTGGGACGCGCTCACCAAGATCGGCAAGACCGCGGTCACCTCGTCCATGATCGACCGGGTGGTCGGTGTGCTCGGCCGCGACGTGCACGAGGTGCCGGTCGGTTTCAAGTGGTTCGTGCCCGGATTGTTCAGCGGTAGCCTCGCTTTCGGCGGGGAAGAGAGCGCGGGCGCCTCGTTTCTGCGGATGGACGGCACGGTGTGGACCACCGACAAGGACGGCATCCTGCTCGCGCTGCTCGCCGCCGAGATCGCCGCGTGCACCGGACAGACGCCGTCCGCGCGCTACGTCGAGCTGGAGCGCCGCTACGGCAGCCCCGCCTACGCCCGCATCGACGCCACGGCCACCCCGGAACAGAAAGCCCGGCTGACGCGGTTGACTCCTGACGTGATCACCACCAAGGAGATCGCGGGCGAGCCGATCACCGCCGTGCTCACCCGCGCGAGGGGCAACGGCGCGCCGTTGGGCGGACTCAAAGTCACCACGGAGAACGCCTGGTTCGCCGCGCGTCCGTCCGGCACCGAGGACAAGTACAAGATCTACGCGGAGTCGTTCCACGGCAGCGAGCACCTGGCCCAGGTGCAGGCGGCCGCGGAGGAGATGGTGGGCAAGGCGCTGACAGGTGAGCTGTAGAGCCAGGGCGCAGGCGAGCACGAGAGCCGGAGGACTGCCCAGCGAGATCTGGGTGCTGGTCGGAGCCGCGTTCGTCATCGCCATCGGATTCGGATTGGTGGCGCCGGTGCTGCCGCAGTTCGCGCGCAGCTTCGGCGTCGGGGTGGCCGCCGCGTCCGCGATCGTGAGCGCGTTCGCGTTGATGCGGCTGCTGTTCGCGCCGGTCAGCGGTCGGCTGGTGCAGCGGCTGGGGGAGCGTTGGGTATACCTGTCCGGCCTGCTGATCGTCGCGGTGTCCACCGGAGCGAGCGCGCTGGCCCAGAGTTATTGGCAGCTGCTGGCTTTGCGCTCGGTCGGCGGCATCGGCTCGACCATGTTCACCGTGTCGTCGCTGGCGCTGGTGATCCGCCTGTCGCCGCCGGAGCAGCGCGGGCGGGTGTCGGGCCTGTGGTCGACGAGCTTCCTGATCGGATCGGTGAGCGGTCCGCTGGTCGGCGGCGCGCTGGCCGGTCTCGGGCTGCGCGCCCCATTCCTCATCTACGCCGCGGCGCTGCTCGCGGTGAGCGCCGCGGTCTACCTCAGTCTGCGCCGTTCGCATCTGGCCGCACCCGAGGTCACCGGTGAATTGCGCGTCATGACCTTCCGCCAGGCGCTGGCCCGCCCCGCCTACCGCGCGGTGCTGTGGTCCAACTTCGCCAACGGCGCCGCGATATTCGGCGTCCGCATGGCGCTCGTGCCGCTGCTCGTGGTCGAGGTGCTGCGGCAGCCGACCGGCATGGCGGGCGTCGCGCTCACGGCGTTCGCCGCGGGCAATGTCGCGGTGCTGTTCCTCTCCGGCCGTTTGTCGGACCGGTGGGGGCGCAAGCCGTTCCTCGTCACCGGTTCGCTGGTGTGCGCGCTCGGCACCGCCGGGCTCGGCTACGCTCCCGACCTCGGCTGGCTCCTGGCGACCTCCGTCGTCGCCGGACTCGGCTCTGGCATGCTGACGCCGACCCAGCAGGCCGCGCTCGCCGACATCATCGGCCCCAAGGCGCGCGGCGGGCCGGTGCTCGCGGGCTTCCAGATGGCCGCCGATCTCGGCACGGTAGTCGGCCCGGTCGCCGTCGGCGCCCTCGCCCAGCAGACCTCCTACGGGCTGGCCCTCGCCGTGACCGGCGCGCTGCTGGCCGTAGCGGCCGTGGCATGGGCGGTCGTCCCCGAACCGCTGCAACGGCACACCGCCGAGTCCGTCACCGCCGTTCCGTGCGACGACGCGGAGTATCAACTGGCCCATCGCGTCGCCGAGGAGTGCGAGGAGCCGCGCGACCTGACGCACGACGAACGGCATGCCTCGCCCACCGGCTCGCGTTCCTAGCCGGGCCGGAATCTCCGCGCCAGACACCAGAATTCGGGCCGGCGCCCGGTCCGCGCGGTGCGTAACGGTCTCACGCGCCGAGCGAATTCGACCGTCGTGCCATCCGAGCTGTCCGATTGCGGCACCCGTCCGGAGCGCGCCGTCGCGGCTCAGGTGGTCGGCGGCCGAGGCCAGTTCCTCTGCCTCAACCAAGGCGTGTTCGTCGGCGCGCCGCTGGACGGCTCCGGCAAGGGCGGCGGCAAGGTCCTGCCGTACGGCGCCACCATCATCGTTCGTGGGACGGCGTGCACCTCGTTGCCGTCGGGCATCCGCTGTGACGCGGCCGGGCACGGGTTCGTGATCGCCGCCGACGCTCAGTCGCTGTTCTGAGCCGCGTCGCGAGCGGCGCCGGTGTGCGCGACTCGCGCCGCCCGGCGCACATCGGCCGCGGGGATTGCGGCAGAGTGTTGACGTGAGTCAATCGCGTTCGAACTACACCCCGCGCCCGATGTCCAGCGCGACCAGCTACGCGCTCGGCGGCGTCGCGCTCGCGCTGATCGTGTTGATCGTGTTCCTGGCGTTTCGCTGGAGCCGGGACGAACCGGACGTGCGCAACGACGGCTACGGGCCGGTCCGCGACGCCGGTGTACACGCGGTGTTGCAACCCGACGGCGTCGTCGTCCTCGGCAAGCAGGACGTGCCCAAGATGATCGACGTCTACGAGGATCCGCTGTGCCCGGCCTGCGGCGCGCTGGAGCGCGTCTACGGACAGGAATTGGCCCAGAAGCTGGACGAGGGCAAGCTCGCGGTGCGGTACCACTACGTCAACTTCCTCGACCCGAAGTCGAGCAGCAAGGACTACTCGACGCGCGCGGTCGCCGCCTCGGAATGCGTCGCCGAGGCGGGCAGCGGCCCGGTGTACTCGAAGTTCCATGAGCTGCTGTTCGTGTCGAAGCAGCCGGAGGAAGGCGGCGACGACCTGAGCAACGAGCAGCTGTCCGCCCTGGCGAGGGACGCGGGAGCGCCCGAATCGGTCGTGCGGTGCGTGGCGAGCGGGGTGAAGGTTGCGGATGCCAAGGCGCACGCGAAGGCGGCGATGGACGACCTGAACGCCCGGTTGGACGGCCGCGCCGCGACACCGTCGGTGTTCGACGGACAGAACAAGATCGACGTGAACAACGAGGAGTGGGTCGTCGAACTGACCCGGTGAGCGCCCGGCTCCCCCGGTGAGCCGGGCGGTTCAGCGCGCGGCTCAGGCCAGGTCCGTCGGGAGGTCGTCCGGGATGTCGTCCTCCGGCGCGATGCGGCTGAGCTGCCGGTGCAGCGGTATGTGGCCGTCCAGTGGGTAGAGCAAGTCCTCGCCGGTCGGGCGGTCTGCGGTGAACGGGCTCGGCTCGGCGCTGCACGCAGCTACCTGCGGCGGTTCCGAAATACTCGAAAAAGCTTGTCCACCAACGGTTCTTACTGCGGGCAGTGCGATATCGGTGTGCGGGAAGAGGTATCGCGCGCCCTCCCGACCCGTCGTGTGCACGTCACCGTTCGGCGCGGTCCATTGCATCCGATCGCGATCCGCGCGCCACACGCGCCATCGCTGTTTCCTCTTGTCCGCCAACGACTTCAGTCGGTGATGCCGCGAACAGAGCACCGCGAGCCCGCTGCCGCCGCGCGCCAGTTCGGCTTCCGCGGCCGGGATCGTGCACCCGGGAAACCGGCACATCCCGTCCACCGCCCGTATCTCGCGCCCCACGCGTCGCTGCGCCGCCTCCTCCGTCACGCCCGCGTCGGTGTTCGAATGCTCGGGCACCACTTGGAATTGCGCGTGCTCGGCGAGCAACCGGGCCAGCGCCGCGTCGATCGGCCCGTAGCCGGCCAGGAACGCGGGCGCTTCCCGCATATCCAACAGCGACTCCGCGGCGATCCCGATCTGGATCAGCGGGCCGCGCGGCGGCTGCGCGGGCGCACCGGCTTTCGGGCACCGTTCGCCGCGGCCGCAGTGACAGCGCAGCCGCCCCGACCCGTCCGCGAGCGCCACCAGCGCGTCGGCCCGCCGCTGCGGCATCGTCCTCGGATCCGCGGCGCACACCTGCAAGCTCATCTCCCGCAATCGCATCGCTACCGTCTGCGCCCCGGGGGCGGGTAGTAGCCCGTCGAACACCGCCATGCTGTCCTGCACGGCGCGAATCCGCACGTCGCGGTCGTCCTGCCGCCGTTCGCGCCGCCGCTGCGCACCGGCGGGATCCAGCCGGTGCGCCCACCGCCGCGCCGCCTGCCGCAAACGCGCGGGATTGGTCCGCGCCGCCGCCTCGAGCAGCCGCGGTTCCAGCGCGCCGACGACCTCCTTCGTCAGCGCCCGCGTGCTGTCCACGATCACGCGCACTTTGGCCAGGTCGATCCGCCCTGCCGCGAACGCCGCCCTGGTCCGCGGCAGTGCCTCCTCGAGAACCAGCCCGATATCGATCAGCGCCCCCGCCGTTCCCTCGTCCACATACAGTGCCACCGCCGCCTCGGCCGCCGCGAACTCCCCGGCCCGCACCCCGCCCGGCCCAGGCTCGGCGCTCGCGGCCCGGTGTCTCCGATACAGCTCGCGCACCGCGAACACCTCCGCCGCCTGCGCCGCGGCCGCCGCCCCGTGCGCCGCCCTGAGCGAGTCGATCAACCCTTCGTCACTCATGGCCCCGAAGTCCATTGCAGAGAGCTGATTTTGTTCGAACATGTGTTCGATTCTACGGGTCTGGTCAACCCGCCCGCCACCCCTTCTTCCAGGCGATTTGGCTGCGGACACGCCGGTGGTGTAACTTTCATCAGGCGCGAGGGAAACCGAGCGCGACCCACCAAGGGGCTATGGCGCAGCTGGTAGCGCACCACACTGGCAGTGTGGGGGTCAGGGGTTCGAGTCCCCTTAGCTCCACTCAGAAATGGCCTGGTCAACGACCAGGCCATTAGTCTTGTTGCAGGTCCGCGTCACCACCGCGGTCACCACTTGGCGCTTCTCAGGCGACACGTCGACACGTCGACGACCCTGGAGGCTACGCAATGCCCACACCACGTCCACGCAAGGACGGCGCGGTCAGCTGGCAGGTCCCGTTCCACTACTACGACACCGACGGCCAACGTCGGCAGTCTTCGGAAACCTTCGACGACTACAGCGACGCTCAGTGGTGGGCCGACCTCATCGACAAGATCGGTATCAACGAGGCGCTCGAGGTCCTCGGGACCGAACGCGATACCGGCTCGGAAGTCGTGTTGCTCATCGACTGGCTGCGCCGCTACGTCGATCGGCTCACCGGCGTTCAGGACGACGGCCGCCGCAAATACCACGCCTACATCGACAACGACATCGTCCCATTCTTCGGCGAACGCGCGCCCCTGGAAGCTGTCACCCAGGACACCGACGCCGCCTGGATCGTCTACCTCGAACAGGACAAGGGCAACAAACCCAAGACGATCAAGAACAAGCACGGCTTCCTCCGGCGCACTGCGGGCGGCCACCCAGCAAGTCCCGGTGCCATTGCTGCCGTTCAACCCGTGCGCGAGCACCCGACTGCCGCGTCACACGCAATCCGAGATCGACATCTTCGACAACGACGAGTGGGAATTGTTCGAGCAACTGCTGGCCGAACGCTGGCGGGCGCAGGCGGAGTTCGGCCTTGTCTCGATGGCCCGGCTCGGTGAGATCGGCGCGCTGCTCGTACGTGCCTGCATGCTCGCTCTCGCCGCCTGAACAGCACAATCACCTCATAACCGAGCGGCATCCATTCCATTTCATTTCCTTTCACTGCGAATGGAATCAAATGGAGTGGAACCGATTCTTGAAGCGGTGACCGGGCGCGCCACCAGCACCACGCCGAATCGCTGCCAATAGCCCGGCCGCACCGACAGCACGCCCGCCCGGAAGCGCGGCGCACACCATCCGGGAGCCGGTCGCCCGGCAACTCGCATGGCCGGAGTCGCCGATTCAGGATTTCCCTGACGCACGCCGCATCTGGTCGTCTGCTTGATCCGGTGGGGTGTCGGCGGGGATGACGAGCAGAGTCAGCTGGGCGTCGTTCGTGCCGAGCAGGTGCATGGTGCCGGGTGGTTGACCGGCATCGGGTCCGTGTACTTCGACGCCGTCCGGGTTGTCGATGCGGCGTTGGCTGAGACTGACCGTGTTCCAGTCGAAGCTGACGCGAGCGGTGGGGCCGAGGCGCGGGGTGAGGGCGCTGATCAGGTCGTGCAGTTCGGCGGTGAGGTTGTTCGTCCAAGGCCACCAAGCGCCGTCGACGCGCTCGGAGCCGGTGCCGGGTTCACGCAGCAGGACACGTGGGGTGCGGGTCGGTGTACGGAAGGGTTGACGGTCGGGTTCGGGCGGGCCGGTATTCCGGCTCATGTCGTGGTGGTTGGTGATCGGGCGTTGTCGCACGATTCGGGGCATGTCTGTTCCTCTGCTCATCGGGATATGCGGGCTGCTGATGCGGGGGTGACGGCGGCCATCAGGGCCTTGTGCGCGGTGTCGTCGGCGGTGGACGACGGAATTACGCGGAGCACGATCAGGTCGCGGTCGCGGCCGAAGATGTACATCGTGTTCCACAGTTCGAAGGGATAGGGATCGAGCCGGACGGTGTGACCGTTGACGGTCGTCTGCCGGGGCGTGTCCGACCAGCACGCGGGGTCGTAGACGACTCGCCAGATGGGGCCGAGTCGGACGGTCAGGACGGCGAGGAGATCTGGCAGTTCGGTGGTGAGTTCGCGGGAGCGCGGCCACCACGCGCCGTCGAAGTATCCGCCACGTTCGGCTTTCGGCTTCAACCTCAAGCGGGGTGTGTAGTCGGGCGGAACGCGATGGCGGGCGTACTGCGGGCGGATCTGTTCGTGCGCCATGGTGGTGCTGTTGTTTCTGTGGAGTCGCATTTCGAGTCCTCTCGAGGCGTTGTTCGCGCATGGTCGCGCCATGGCGTGGGTGGTCGCCGGGGCCGCGCGTATGACCATGCGGTGGCCGGGGGTGGCGTCGCCAGCGGATCAAGTGGCCGTTGGTGCCCGCGAGCATGAGCGTGAGCGAATACCTGATTCGGTCCGGATCGGCGACGTGCAGACCGGATAGTCGCCGTGTATGTCCAGTACACGCCGTTTCCCTCGTTGTGTCAACGTTGTAGGTCTACACTCGTAACCTCATCGGAGATTGCGAGGACGATGGAGGCATCCGAGATGGCCGAAGTTCCGAACCGGCGGCCGGTTCGCGCGAGAACCGGCGGGGGCAGCGGTCCGGTCACCAGGGCGGCTGTGCTGGCCGCGGCGCTCGAGATCATCGATCGCGATGGGGTCGAGGGGTTGTCGATGCGGCGGCTGGCCGAGGCGGTGGGGCGGGACCCGATGGTGATCTACCGGCATGTGCCGAACAAGGCGGCGGTGCTCGATGGTGTGGCCGAGATCGTGTTCGCACAGCTGGCGGTGGATGCCGCGGACCCGGACTGGGCGGCGCAGTTGCGGGCGGTCGCCCGCGATTTCCGCCGGCTGGCTCTGGCCCATCCGCGGGTGGTGCCGCTGCTGGTGACCCGGCCGCTGGCCACACCATTGGGGTTGCGTCCCTATGCGGTGGTCCGTCCCCTGGAAGACATTCTCCAGTTGCTCACTCGTGCCGGGTTTTCCGGTACCGACGCGCTGCATATCTACCGTGCGGTGTTCGGATTCCTCTACGGGCACGTTCTGAACGAGTTGCAGGAGATCGTGGAGCGTCCCGAGGAGACCGACGATGTGCTGCGGCTCGGGCTGCACCGCCTGCCGATCGGGCAATTCCCGTTGTTGCGCGAACTGGCACCGGTCTTGGCTGCCTACGACGGCGCGGCCGAACTCGAACGCGGTCTGGACATCCTGCTCACCGGTCTCAGCGCCACGCTGCCGGGTCCCGGGCGATGACGTGTGGCTCAGCCTGCGTCGAGGGAACTGCCTTCGAGGGAACCGCCTTCGGAATCCCAGCATTGCTGTGCGGCAATCGTTTCGGCATCATCGGTGGACGCAAGCTCGACTCGTACGGTGTGCCTGCCGCCGCTGACCCCGAGGACATCGATGGTGTGCGCAGGCTTGTGCTGGTAGCCGTCGAGCCGGACCTGTCGCCCAGCGTTGGCGAGTTTGCCTGGTCCATTCGTCGAGGTGATAGATCACTCGATGGATCGGGCCGAGCTGGCCCCCGAGTACCGCGAGCAGATCTGGCAGCTCGGCCACGAGGTCGTTGCCGTACGGCCGCCACACCCCGACGGTGCCCGCTGTGTCGAACTGGAACCGCGGTCGATGGACGGACGGTATCTGCCGCTCGGGGCGATTTTGCTCAGTTGTAGCGTCATGTCCGACGCTCCCATCTCGGCCGCGCCGCGGCCGGGTTCAAGGTCTCGGTGAGACCGGTGATCAGGATGTCCAGGCCGCGTTCGAGTTCGGCTGCGCCGTCGTAGGCGGCCAGATCCGAGGCGAGACCGCGAAGCAAGGGAAATTCGCCGATCGGTAGGCGGTGCAGGCCCAGACGCAGCAGGTCGGTGGTCTCTTCAGGGCGTTCGACGATTTCCTGGAGTTCGTTGAGGACGTGGCCATAGAGGAATCCGAACAGCGCGCGGTAGATGTGCAGGGCGTCGGTCCTGCTGAAGTCGGCTCGGACGAGCAGCTCCAGAGTTCGTTCCAGCGGCCGCAGGGTGCCGAGTGGCCGCAGTCCGAGCGGAGTGGACAGCGCGTGCGTGACCAACAGGGGAACCACGTTCGGGTGGGCCACGGCCAGCCGGCGGAAGTTGCGGGCGATGATGCGCAGTTGACGGCGCCAGTCGGGGTCGGCGGGCTCGACAGTCAGCTGTTCGAGCACGATCTCGGCGACACCGTCGAGGAGTGCGGCCTTGTTGGCCGCGTGCCGGTACAGCACCATCGGGTCGCGGCCGAGCGCCTGGCCGAGGCGCCGCATCGACAGGTGCTCGACACTCTCGCGATCGATGATCTCGAGCGCGGCCACCAGCATCGCAGACCGGGTCAGCGGGCTGTTCGTGGCGTTGTCGCGGTCGGCGTAATCTGCTGAGACGCCTGTGGAAACGATCGGTTCGGCCTTGATTCGGCTCATCGGATCAGCGTCTCCTCTCGGTCGGACGCTGTCGTTGTTACCGTTGTAAGTCTACGCTGTAGACAGACGGTGTAGGCAGCCTTTAAGCTAGATGCAACCGGTTCGCGCATCCGCTGGTAGGCAAGGCAGATGCGAGGAGTTCGTGGCCGAACTGCGCGACCGGGAGATTGGAACATTCCGATGACGATCAAGCACAAGATCGCGAGCCGGGCCCGGGCAGGATGGGTGAGGTTGCAGACGCTGCTCGCCAGACCCGACGAAGACAGCCGCCGCCGGACGGATATCGGCGGCAGGCGTCCCGGCGGCCCCATCGAACGAGCCGGGCGCAAGCTGAGACAAGCCTTCGAACGCTGACCCGGTCTCGACCGCCTGCGGGTAGGACTTGTGTCCGCGGCAAGCACTCAGGAGATTCGAGGACATAACGAATGGCAATCACGCAGGTGGCCGTCTACGCACACTTGAGCGATACGGATGTCGAAGCATTGGGGCGGGAACTCGACGCGATTCGCCGTGACATCCTGGATCGGCGCGGCGCCCGGGATGCCGCGTATATCCGTCGGACGATCGCGTTCCAACGAATACTGGATGTCACGGCCCGGCTGGTGATCGCCTGCACCCGAACGAAACGCGGCTGGTTGCTGGGGACGACGGCGCTGGCGGCGGCAAAGAGCATCGAGAACATGGAAATCGGCCATAATGTGTGCCACGGCCAATGGGATTGGATGAACGACCCGGAAATTCATTCCAGCACTTGGGAATGGGACATGGCGGGTCTGTCGTTCCAGTGGCGCTATTCGCACAACTATCGCCATCATGTGTACACCAATGTTCTCGGTATGGACGACGACATCGGGTTCGGCGTGATGCGGATGACCCGCGACCAGCGGTGGGGACCGTCGTTGCTGTTGCAGCCGGTGCAGAACCTCTTTCTGGCGGTGACTTTCGAGTGGGGGATCGCTCTGCACGATCTGTACTCCGAGCGCGACCGCGCGGCCACCCCGGCGGAGAAGACCGCCCAGACCAGAGCCCTGATCGGGAAGATCGCGCGGCAGATCGGCAAGGACTATGTGCTCTTTCCGGCGCTGAGCGGGCGGCACTGGCGCCGCACACTCGCCGCGAATGTCGCCGCCAATACGCTGCGCAATCTCTGGGCGTATGTGGTGATATTCTGCGGTCATTTCCCTGACGGCGCAGAGAAATTCACCCCCGACGCCGTGCAGCACGAGACCAAGGCCGAGTGGTATCTGCGGCAGATGCTCGGGACCGCGAATTTCCAGGCCGGGCCGGTGCTGGCGTTCCTGAGCGGAAACCTGTGCCATCAGATCGAACACCATCTGTTTCCCGACCTGCCCAGCAACCGGTACGCCGAGATCGCCCGGCGCGTACGCGCGTTGTGTGACAAGTACGACCTGCCCTACACCACCGGACCGCTGATCCGGCAGTACCTATTGACCCTGCGCACCATTCACAAGTTGGCCCTACCGGACAGCTTCCTGACCGCGACTTCCGACGACGCACCAGAAACCGCCTCCGAACGCAAGTTCGGCGCACACCCTGAGATCGGTGTCGGCGCATTCCCTCGGCGCGGACTGCGCACCGCGCTGAGCCTCGCACGCCGGTTTCCTTCCTCCCGAGGATCGAACCTCTAGTGCACTGGTGCTGATCGGCCGAGTCCGCGCGGCTGATGCGCCGAGTCCCATTGCGCATCCGGCAAGCGGCGACGCGGTCCAGCCGTTCGACGAGTACCTACCGCGCGTCGACGCCGTCGCAGGGAGCGAGTGCGGCAAGGTAGGGGTCCTTCAATGCGCTGAGGAAGGGACAGAATGCCCTACATCACGCATTAACACAAAGCCCGTGTTACCCGAGCAATCCCGGATGTCGCCACGTCATCTACACTCGCACAGCGAGTTCCGACACCAATGTCGGGCAGTGAATGGACCGGTATCCCGGTCGACACCATACTCGCCACCGCGGCAACCCACGGACTGGAAGGCATCGTCAGCAAGCGCCTCGACTCCGTATATCGGCCTGGCACCCGGTCCCGGCTGTGGCTGAAGACGCCACTGCGGCGAAGTGCCGAAGTGATCATCGTTGGATGGGTCGCTTCCAGCGGCGGCGGAGAGTTCGGGGCGCTGGCCTCCCTAGTCCTCGGCGCTTACGACCAGGCCGGTCGGCTGGTCTATGTCGGGAATGTCGGCACCGGCTTCAGCGCGGCGGCCCGCCGGGCTCTGCGTCGCCGTCTGACCGAACTGGCGATCATCGAACCACCCTTCGACCGATCCCCACCGCCAGAACGCGCCACCGGGGTGCACTGGGTGTCGCCGCGACTCGTCGGAACCGTCGAATACCGCGAATCCGCCGGAGCCCTCCGCCACCCCAGCTGGCGCGGACTGCGGGTCGAGATCGATCCGGCCACCGCCGGCCTCCCCGACTAGGCACACGGGGGGCGAGACGTTCAACATTTGGAACGCCAGACGGTGTTGTATCCACCGGCGTTCCACACGAACCAGCGCGATCTTCGCCCGCTCCGCTGCGGACCAGGGTTCTCCGGCGACGACGCTGACCTCGACGTCGGTCGGTTTGACGAGTCCGAGCGACGGTGACGGGGTGCCCATGCCGCCGATAGGGTTTTGTGCGAGGAGCCCGCACATGGTAGCGGCGCCGATGAGACCGTCGAGGTTCATCCTGCGCCGCTGCCAATTGCTGCTCGTGTCCAGCAGCTCTATGTGTTCCAGCTCGTCCTGGCGCGGGCGGAACGACTCAGGGCGGTTGTCGTTGGGTTGTCTGAATGTGCCGTTCAGGCGCAGGATCTCGTACTTTTTGAACTGTTTGTCGAAGTCCTCGTTGCGGAACTTCACCGGGTAGAGACGGATCCACTCGGGACGCTTTCGATCGAGCCTGACGCCCGCCACGCAGACGGTCTCGCCGTATGTGTCGCTCGGGTTCGGGTAGGTCTTGACGGTGATCATGACCTTTACGGTCTCGTCCCCTGCACGAGGTTGCCTGAGGCCCGCCGCACCTGTGGCGCTTGGTAATTCGCTGGCCCCCATTAAGTCAGCGTAACTGGGAACTCGACTCGAAACGGCCGAAACCGCGCCCCAACCGCGCTTTCATCAGCCGGGATTTCTGTCGGCGGCCCCGCCACCACCTCACAGATGTCGGTCACTCCGGCCGTGCGCTCGCCCCGTGCGAGAATCGCCCGATGGATGACTACACCACTCACAAGCAGCGCGCCGAGGCACTGCTTAGTGGCCTCACCGCCGGGGAGGCGGTCAGCGGAGCGGAGCGGCGGAACGTGATCGCTCAGGCGCAGGCACATGCTGCCCTCGCGCAGGCGGAAGCCCAGCGGGAGACCGCGGAGGCCATACGTGCACTTGGGGCGTTGTCAGCACGAAGCGCAGTCTGAACGAAGCAGACCAGCTCGCAACGGGATCGCGACCCCACCGGATCTGGCGGGACCGCATGCTGACCTCGCGGGACAAGTGTGCTCACTCCGGTCCTCATGTGCCCGTCGGATAGGCCGTCGATTTTCGTTCGGCTGCGGGGATCAGGTTGTCGGCCAGGCGACTTCGTCGATCGCGAGCCACGGTGCCCTCGCGACGACGGTTGGGGTCATATCGGTAATCGCCTTGGTTCGACGGTGAAGATGGGATTGGTCGGCGTAGCCGGCCTCGACGGCGGCATCCGCAGGCGAGCGCCCTGTCGCTAGGAGGTGGGCGGCATGGTCGAAGCGGACGAGTTCGGAGGCATGCTTGGGCGAGACCCCGATATGGGTCCGGAAGCGAGACCAGAGTCGCTGGCGGGTCCAGCCGGTCTCTGCGGCAAGGGTCTCGATGCGGAGCAGGCCTCTGGTGCGGACGGTCTGGTCCCAGGCGTACGCGATCTCGGGTGCTACACCGAATCCGCGAGGTACCCGGCTTCGGAGGAACGCGGCTGCGATTGCGAACCGGTCGTCCCACGACGGCGTCGAACGGAGTCGCTCGGTCAAGATGGCAGCGCAGCTGCCCCACAGTTCCGGCAGCGGTGTCACGGCGCCGCCGATGATGTCGGTGTCTCGGAGAATCGCTGCGGCGATGACGGGAGACACGCGGATCTGCAGGACGTCGCCGGCCCCTGCGCTGGTGATGCGTAAGGCGCCGGCATGGAGGCCGACGATCGCGTTCCCCGTGACCCGGCGCCCGAGAACGTCGTAGACGACTCCGTGCTCGCTGAGATCGAGCAGGAGCGTGACCGAGGGATGCGGGATCATCGTGATGTCAACGGGACCAACGTCGTGGTACCGGAAACCCGCCATCCGGACTCCCGGAGTCGGTAGTCGGACCGGGACGGCGACGTCGACCCGACTCCAGTCCAATCCTCCCGTTGCGGTCATGCATCCCAGGCTAGCCGGAGCGGGATAACGTGACATTCGTTCAATACGGCGTGACGAGCCAGCGACGAAGCTGTCGCTATGAGCGAATCGAGTCCCACTCAGACACGCGATGACACGACAGTCCGCGGATTGCACGTCGTCATCGACGGGAACCCGGCGGCACCGCCCTTGTTACTCATCCACGGCTCGGGCGCAACCGGTTCGATGTGGGCGCCAGTGGTGCCGTCGCTCGCCACGAAGTATCGGGTGATCACGATCGACCTTCCGGGATGCGGCCAGTCCACGCCGGCGTCAACGTACGCCGTTCCGCAGCAGGCGGATCGGACTGCGACGGTGTTGGACGCGCTCGGCGTCCGAAATCTGAAGGTGGTCGGCCACTCCAGCGGAGGGTACGTCGCTACCGCCCTCGTGGAGCGTCGTCCAGACCTGGTCGGCGAGCTGGTCCTGGTCAGCACGGGGCCGAGTCACGCAGCGCTTCTCCCCGAGCCGGCGATCATCCGGGTGCTCGCCTCGCCGCCCTTCGGTCCGCTCGTGTGGGCGATCCGTACCGACTCGATGATCCGCCGCGGACTGGCAGCGACAGCGGCGGCTCCGATCACGGTGCCCGACCGGGCTGTGGCCGACTTGCGAAGGACGTCCTATCGAGCTTTCCGCGCGATTCTCGCCGCCAACGGCGACTACATCGCCGCGCGGAGCGTGCCCCAGCGCCTCATCGACGCCGGAAAGCCCCTCCTCGTGATCTTCGGGGATTCCGACCCTCGTTGGGACCCGGCATCGGCGCATCAGTATGAGGCGGTGCCGGGTGCCAAGCTGGAATACCTTCGCGGAGTCGGGCATATCGCGATGCTCGAGGACCGCGACGCCCTCGCCCGCTTGATTCTCGACCGCGCACTCTAGGACGTCCCGAACCTCCTGGCCAGCAGATACGCATCGTCGACACGCTGAGTACCGAGGAACGCGAAGTGCTCTTGGACGCCGCTCGTGCGTGAACCTCAGCCGGATCGACATCCAATCGCGCGGGTGGTCGTGCCAGCGAATTCCGACGTCGTTCGTCGGCGAATTCCGACACCGCGTCGGGCCCCCGGCGAGATGAGTCGTGACGGTGAAAATTGGCTTCACAGGCGCGCTGAGTTACGGATTGCCGCAGATCGATGAGAGCCACGACCTAGGCTCGTATCATGATCGCTGGTCTCGGATTCCTCTGTTCGCGCTGCTCGGCCTTCGCTATCTGCTCATGAGTGCCGCACGAGTGCCGCTGCCCCCTCGAACGCCGGAAGGCCTGAGCCGCCGGGCCCGGGGCTTCGTTGAAACCCACGGGATGCGTCTGCCATGCCAGGATCTCCGCCCCTATCGGGACGTATGGCTCGAGCACGGGATACCCGCTGTGGAGATCGACCGGGCCGTGGCCTTCCAAGAAGTCTGGGGCGGCATCGCCCTGCCCCCTGCGCCCGCTTATGAGGGTGGCCCGCGTGTTCTCGAAGCCGACTTCCCCGAGGACCGGGGCACGGACGGGTGGTGCTTTCCGGCCGGCGACTGCCGCGTATCCATGGGCTACGGATTCATGATCGGGCCCGGAGGCGAATTCGGAATCGACGCCAACCATTGGACACCTCTGCACGCCAGCACGCAGGGATGGGTAGAAGCCCTGGCACTGGCCCACCACGCCGGCCGCTGGGCCCAGACCGTCACGAGAATCAAGGGCGACGCCGTCGAAGAGGTGGATCTCGACGGATTCGAGCCCGTACCCGAGGTACAGGGACTCACCGACACCTGGTGGCGGGGCAAAGACTCACTCATCGCCATCTACCGCGGTGAAGCCGTCGGCTACACCGCTCCCCGCTGCCAGCAGGCCCACATCTATGGCGGACTCAACGCATGGGGCCTCAGCGGCGACTGACCCCGGGGAACCGGGATCAGGGGTGGCACGTCGTATCCTTCCTGCGTTTTCAGTCGACGCGATCTGTCGGTGAGACCGAGATACGTCGGGGGACAAGATGTTTCATCGCGTTCGGAGGCGGCCATAGGTCGGCCGAACACTGCTGTCGCCAAGTAGACCGGGCTCCGGCAACGGTTTCCGCTGCGGCGGAGTCGAACTCGATCACCGAGTTCGATCCGATTCAACGCCAAGCGCACCAGCGGTCATCTGTTGCGGAAACGCAAGTCAGCGGCCGGTCGCGCCGGTCGATCAATTCACGAAGGATGTCCGCGTGGCCCGTGTGGCGGCCGGTCTCTCGCCGTTTCAGAATCTGACCGCATCGGTGGTCGCCGGCCGGTCAGGAGGTGTACATGACGACGCCGAGCTGGGAGTCACGGGCCTTGGCGTAGAAGGCGGTGAGTCTCTCGCTCACCAATTGCAGCCAGGTCGACTGTGCCATCGGCTTCTCTCCCATTGCGTCGTTTCTGTGCCACGGTACGCAGAAGGGTGAAGGTCCCCGAGCCGGGCGCCGAACACCGAGCGCCGCAGTCTTTTCCGGCGCTCGCGTAGCTCCGCGTCCGACCGGCGTCCGATGGAACCGAACGGGTCGACGGCGCGTCCAACACAGAGAACGAAACCGAAAGATCGCATTGCGATTTGCGTGGTGCGTGTTTCGTTGACAGAGTTCATCGGACAGTCGCCGGGGAGAGGGTGGGGCATAGATGTGGAACAGCGGTGACGTCGTCGTCAACCCGGAGAAGGTACGCGCGCATGCAGGCGCGGTCGAATCGACGCTCGAGAACGTCAGCAAGGCCAAGCAGGCTGCTGACCATCTTGCCAAGTTGGACGACGGCTATGGATGGTTTGTCGGGGGGTATGCGGATCTGATGGTGGGCTCGCTGCACGATCGGATCACCGACAGCTTGCAGAAGATCGTCGAAACGACCGAGACGCTGCCGAAGACGCTGCGGTACTGCGCGGACACCTTCGAAAATCTCGACGCCGGCCGTAAAGCCGAGATCGAGCGTCAACAAGACCAGATCAAGTAGGGAGGGGACTGATGCCGTTCAACGATGCCGCGCCTCCCGAGGGCAACCAACTGATCGACGGGAAGGTCGACGACGACGAGGCTTATGGTTTCGACCAGAAGGCTCTGCTCCCCAGGATCAACAGTGACGGTGCTGAATCAGGCCTGTTCAAGGGGACGCCGCTGGGCGATGCCTGGGAAGCCGGCGGACTCGTCAAGGAAGCGTTGAACGGGGAAGACCCGGCTAAGAACATGTACGGCGCGGCCCTCAAAGCTTCTTCGGTAGCGGTCGCCGTGATGGACGTGCTCGAGTATCGGAAGCGCATGGCCATAGGGGTTCCCCTGGCGAAGTTCGATCCGTTCAATATCGTGGGCGCCCTGCTGATGGGCTGGATGCTGGAGAATGTCGAACCCCTGCGCAAGGCGCTCGACAGCCTCACCGGCAACCCGGACATGGTCAAGGCGTATTCCAAGTCCTGGGAAAACATCGCCGGTGTGCTCACCCAGGCCGCCGCGACATGGAACACCGAGCTCCAAAAAGATGTCAGTGATTGGGCCGGTGCCGCTGGCGCGGCCTACAAGACCAAAGCCGACGCCTTCATGGCCGACATCGAGGCCCAGTCTTCCCTCGCCACCTCGTTGAGCAAGGTGAATGCCGCGCTAAGTGATCTGGTCGAGGGTGTTCGCGGTTTCGCGATCGAACTCATGAACTGGCTGGCCGGCGTACTGGTCGAGGCTGCCGCGATCATCATCTGCACCGGGGGAACGGCGTCTTTCGCGGCCGTCGCCCGTGCCAGCACCAGCATTGCGGGAGCGGGCACGAAGATGTCGCAGATGCTGCTCGAGCTTGCGAAAGAAGTGTCGAACATGCTCGGACTGATTCCGAAAGTCATTCAGGCCGTGCAGGGCGCAACCGAGGCGGGGATCAGGTCCGCAACCGCGTAGCCGTGCAAGATCGCAGTAGGAGGGTCGTGGGTAGATACCGTAGTACGTCCGACTTGCCGCTACCGCCGGATTGGGAACGAAAGGCATTCGGCGCCTATCGCTATACGGTGCTTCCGTTCGCCATGGCACTGGTCGTGTGGCCGTTGGTTCTGGGTGGGGTCTGGGCAGTTGTAAGAGATTCCGAATCGGTGTGGGGCGTACTCCTCGGGCTCGTGCTCCTGGGCCCCTTCGCCGCCACTCTCACCGGCTGGGGATGGTCGGAACTCCCCCGAACCGCTCCGGTGGCCGCTGACATTCGTGCCACCGATGCCGGCCCCGCACTCGTGCTGCCGGTGCCACGCCCTTCCTCGATCAGAAGTCTGGTAGCTATAGCGTTCGGAGTTGCCCTGCTCGGGGCCGGACTGTGGCAACTCATCGCATCGTTGAACGACGACTGGTCGAGCGGAGCCGCGTTCTTCTTCCTCATTTCCCTGCCCGCTTTGTTCGCCATCCTCCTCGGCCTCGGTACGTACAAACCTCGCAAGGTCATCGACAACGTCGGCATCCTGCTCACGCCACATCACATCACGATCGATTACGGCGATGGCCCGACCACAGCTGCCTGGCAGGACATCTCGGCGGTCGGCGGCCGCAGCCGCCGAGAAGAGTTCCGATTCGGCAGCGCAACCAACCTGATCAGCCTTGTCACCGGTGATGCCGATACCGGCTACGGAACCATCGACATCAGCCACAAGAACCTCGAGACCGATCCGACCCGGGTCTACCACCTATTCGTGTTCTACGTGCGCAATCCGGGGCTGCGATCGGAACTCGGGACCGAACTCGGGTTGGATCGCTTTCGTCGCGCCGGATACGCACCTGAACAGCCTGCGGCCTTCGTCGACACAGATCCGCGTCTCTGAGAGCATCACGATGGCGCGTGTCGGCTTCGGGAGCCGGTTCCCTATTGCGTTCGGGGACAGTCGGAGCCGGATTTGCTACGCGCAAAACGGGATTCCGCCGGCCGGGTGACATCCGCGTCGTTGGCCTGTGTGTGTCCAACACCATATCGGGCCGAATAGGCTGGCACGCACCATGTTTCGAGATCCTAGGACTATCGCGACCGATCGGTCAAATTAGCAACACTGCGAGCGTGACTCGCAATCGCGGAACAGGACGCCCCGGGGAAGAAGCTCGTGGTTGTCCGCCGCTGAGATGTCCAGTTGCCTAGCTGGATTCGCTTCGTTGCGGACGCGGCCGTACTCGGGTTCCGTCGCGAGCGTGACCGCGCCGTCGGCGTCGGTCACCATCACCAGCATCGCGATAGCATCGCTCAGTGTTGGTCGCCGGGAGGCCAGTTGTCCGATTTGCCCGATGCGCTCGCTGTCGAGCGCAGCGGCCTCGGCAACGGTGCATCCTCACTGGTAGCGCGCCGGAGCTGACAGGCGAGGACCGGCTCGATCGAGCTTGCGGCTCGTCTGCTGTCAGCGGAACGATCGGGATGGTTCCGGATGGTTGACAAGCTCGAGATCGTACAAATACTGTTCAGTAACCATGAATCCTGTGCTGTCGTACGAAATTCCGAGAGGGATCGTTGTGCCAATCCACACCGCCGTAGCGTAGGCGCTACGTACGCATCTTGTTCGGGCACTACCCCTCTAATGCGCGCCTCCAACCTCTGGCATGCCCCGTAGCGCTTCGTGCTTCAGCGTCGCTCGCTGATCAATTGCTCTACTGAGCCCGACGGCGCAGCTAGGTCCATTTCGGGCCCGGCCCTGCGCCTTCCTCGGGACGTGGCCTGCCTGCGGAAAGGCGCTCCGCATTATTCGGGGTGCTTCGCCGACCCTCGACCATGTCGAAATGCGTTATGGCGAAGCATGAACCGTCTGAGCGGGACCTATCTTATCAAATCTTAACGCAATCTTTGGTTTCGACCGCGAATTGATGGTGACGGGGGGTCACAGCGTGCACTGAGGAAGGATGTTCAAAGGTGACCGGATCGGCCTTTGCCGTCGCTATCGTTGGTATGTCCTGCAGAATGCCGGGCGCGGCAGATCTCGAGAGTTTCTGGCATCTGCTCAGTGAAGGGCGCGCCGCGATCGGCACGGCTCCTCGCGGACGGGGCGGCATCACCGAGCGGGCCGGATTCGTGGACACCGCAGGACATTTCGACGCGGACTTCTTCGGGGTCTCGCCCAACGAGGCGCGGGCAGTCGATCCGCAGCAGCTGCTGGCGCTGGAGTTGAGCTGGGAGGCGCTGGAGGACGCCGGCCTTGCCGCCACGGCGCGCGATGCCCGGCGGTGTGGCGTGTTTCTCGGTTGCACCGGCAGCGATTTCGCCGAAATCGTTGCCTCCCAGGGCGGCCCGGGCGTCAGCCGCCACTCGCTCTGGGGTGTCGGACGCGGCATCATCGCCAACCGCGTCTCGAACTACTTCGGTTTCAGCGGACCCAGCATCGTGATCGACAGCGCCCAGGCATCTTCGCTGGTCGCCGTACATCTGGCCTGTGAGAGCCTGCGCAGCGGCGAGAGCGACGTCGCCCTTGCGGGCGGCCTGAACCTGATTCTGTCACCGACGAGCGGTGATCGTATCGAGCAGTTCGGCGCGCAGTCGACGCTCGGCGCCTGCTTCACCTTCGACTCGCGGGCCGACGGGTTCGTGCGTGGCGAGGGCGGCGGCATGGTGGTGCTGAAACCACTGGCGCAGGCGGTCGCCGACGGCGACCGGATTCACGCCGTGATCCGCGGCAGCGCGGTCAACACCGGCAACGAACGCCGAGTGCTGAGCGCCCCGAGCCGGGACGCGCAGGCGGCGGCGATCCGCTCCGCTCTGACCGCGGCAGGCGTCGAGGCGCCGTCGGTGCAGTACGTCGAATTGCACGGAACCGGAACCCCCGCCGGCGATCCGGTGGAGGCCGCCGCGCTCGGCGAGACCTACGGCGCGGGCCGGGCGCGGCACGCGCCGCTGGCCGTCGGATCGGTGAAGACGAATATCGGGCATCTGGAAGGCGCTTCCGGCATCGCGGGCCTCATCAAGACCGCGCTCTGTCTGAGCAACCGAGAACTGGTGCCCAGCCTGAACTTCGAGACGCCGAATCCACGAATTCCGCTCGAGGATCTGGGTTTACGTGTTGTGACGGGTGTCGAGAGCTGGCCTGCGGACAACGGACGCCTGGCAGGTGTGTCGTCGTTCGGCATGGGCGGATCGAATGCCCACGTGATCTTGGAGGAGGCGCCCGCCGTCGCGTCCACCGCGTCCGCGGTGGACGGCGTGGCCGGTGCGATGCCGTGGGTGGTCTCGGCCCGCAGCGAGGACGGCGTGCGTGCGCAAGCGGCGCGGCTACGAGAGTGGCTGCTCCGCCGTCCGGAGCTGGCTGCGGTCGACGTGGCGCATTCTCTGCTGACCACCAGAGCCCACATGGAGTGGCGCGGCAGTGTCGTCGGGCGGGATCGCGAGGAGTTGCTGGCCGGCTTGGCGGCCCTTGCCGATCCGACCGCGCCCGCCGTGGCCGTCGAGCCGACCACCGCGCGGGCTGAGCGGCGACGAATCGCGTTCGTCTTCCCGGGGCAGGGCAGCCAGTGGGAAGGTATGGCGCTGGGGCTCTTGGATTCCGGTGGGGCGTTCGCGGAGTCGATTGCGGACTGCGAAGCGGCGCTCGCGCCGTTTGTGGGCTGGTCGCTGACGGCGGTACTGCGTCGCGAAGGCGACGCGCCCCCGCTGGATCGCGTGGATGTCGTGCAGCCGGTGCTCTTCGCGGTGATGGTCTCACTGGCTCGGATGTGGCGGGCGGCCGGCGTCGAGCCGGACGTGGTGATCGGCCATTCCCAGGGCGAGATCGCCGCCGCCTATGTTGCCGGTGGACTCTCGCTGTCCGATGCGGCGCGTGTGGTGGCTCTGCGGTCGCGGGCGGTCGCCGATGAGCTGGCCGGACAGGGCGGTATGGCTTCGATCGGACTCGGCGCCGATGCGGTCCGGGAACGATTGTCGGCGTACGGGGATCGGCTTTCGTTGGCGGCGGTGAATGGACCGGCGCAGAGCGTGATAGCCGGTGATGTTCCGGCGATGGAGGAGTTTGTCGCCGCCTGCGCCGACGACGGTGTGTGGGCTCGCCGGATTCCGGTGGATTACGCGTCGCATTCGAAGGCGGTCGAGCGGCTCCGTGACCGGCTGCTCGAGGAACTGGAGCCGATCCGCCCACAATCCGGTTCGGTGCCGTTCTTCTCCACGGTATTCGCCGACCGGTTGGATACGGCGGCACTGGACGCCGAGTACTGGTATCGGTCGTTGCGGGAACCGGTTCGATTCGCCGATGCTGTCACGGCGCTGATCGGGGACGGCATCACCGGATTCATCGAGGCAAGTCCGCATCCGGTACTCACGATGGGCATCGGCCTGACCGCCGACGCGGTCGGTGCGGTTGAGGACGTATCCGTTGTCGGGTCGTTGCGACGCGGTGAGGGCGGCCAGGAACGGTTCATGGCGTCGCTGGCACACGCCCATTGCGCCGGTGTCCAGGTGGATTTGCGCGCGCTGGTCTCCGGTGGCACGCGGGTCGAGCTGCCGCCATACGCGTTTCAGCGCCGTAACTTCTGGGCCGGTGGGCCGGTCACTACCGGAGGCGGTGTCAGCGATGTCGTCGCGGCGGCCGAGGAGCAAATTTCCGAGGACGCAGTTTCCGAGGGCGAGGAGCGGACCGGAGCCTGGGACAACGGACCGCTGGCGCGAAAACTACTTGCGGCCCCCGAATATCAGCGCGACACAATAGTTCTCGATATTGTGCGCGAGCATGCCGCCGCCGTACTGGGCCACGAGTCGGCCCGATCAATCCACCCCGACCTGCCGTTCACCGAGTTCGGCTTCGACTCCGTCAGTGGGGTGGAGTTGCAGAACCGGCTGATGCGGGCCACCGGTGTGCCGCTGCCGAAGACGCTCATCTTCGACCATCCGACCGCGACCGCGGTCGCCGCGCTGCTCCGGGCACGGGTCACGGGGACCGACCGTGGACAGCGGCTGATGTCGCGGCGCACTGAGCTCACCCGCCTCGCCGGCCGACCATCCCGGACGTCTGACGAGCCGATCGCCATCGTCGGCATGAGTGCCCGATTCCCCGGCGGTGTGCGGTCGGCCGAGGATCTGTGGAACCTAGTGGCCGCGGGCCGGGACGCGATCGGCGAATTCCCGACCGACCGCGGCTGGGACCTGGACCGGCTGTTCGACCCGGATCCAGACAAGCCGGGCAAGGTCTACTCGCGCCATGGCGGATTCCTCGATAGTGCGGGCGATTTCGATCCGAGCTTCTTCGGGATCAGCCCTCGCGAAGCACTGGCGATGGATCCGCAGCAGCGGCTGTTGCTCGAAACGGCATGGGAAGCCCTGGAGGACGCGGGCATCGATCCGACCTCGTTGCGGGGCAGTGACACCGGCGTCTTCGCCGGTGCCTGCTCATCGGGATACTCCGGCCGGGTGACCGGTGACCTGGAGGGATTCCGGCTTACGGGCACATCGCACAGCGTCATCTCGGGTCGTGTCGCGTACGTGTTCGGCCTGGAAGGTCCGGCGGTCACGGTGGATACGGCGTGCTCGTCGTCGCTGGTGGCGTTGCACCTGGCGTGTCAGGCGCTGCGCCAAGGCGACAGCTCGCTTGTTCTCGCCGGTGGCGTGACCGTCGCCGCCAGTCCGTATCTATACGTGGACTTCGCCCGGCAGCGCGGCCTGTCACCGGACGGTCGTTGCAAGGCGTTCTCGGCTGCCGCGGACGGTGTTGCGTGGTCGGAGGGCTCGGGCGTCCTTGTGCTCGAACGACTTTCGGACGCCCAACGGCTCGGTCACAACATTCTGGCCGTCGTTCGCGGTAGTGCGGTGAATCAGGACGGCGCGAGCAACGGTCTGACCGCTCCGAACGGTCCATCGCAGGAGCGGGTGATCGCGCAGGCCCTCGCCAATGCGGGGATCTCGGCGGTCGATGTGGACGCTGTCGAGGCGCACGGGACCGGCACGGCACTGGGCGATCCGATCGAAGCTCAGGCGTTGATCGCTGCCTACGGACAGAATCGCGGCGATCGGGAGCCGTTGCGGATCGGTTCGCTGAAATCGAATATCGGCCATGCCGTGGCCGCCGCCGGTGTGGCCGGTGTGATCAAGATGGTGCAGGCGATGCGGCACGAGCGGTTGCCGCAGACGCTGCACGTCGATTCGCCGTCGCCGCACGTGGATTGGGCTTCGGGTGCGGTGCGTCTGCTGACCGAAGCCGAACCGTGGACCACCACTGAGCGGGTGCGTCGGGCGGGTGTGTCGTCGTTCGGAATCAGCGGCACCAACGCGCATGTGATCCTCGAAGAAGCACCTGCCGCCCCGGTAGCGGCTGCCGGAGCCGACATCGAAGACGACGCGGAGCGGCAGTCGAAAACCACCGTGCCGCTGATCCCATTGCTGGTGTCGGCCAAGGGCGAGGCAGGACTGCGCGCACAGGCCGCCCGGTTGCGTGCGTGGTTGTCGGAGCGACCGGAGATCGACATCGCGGATGCGGCCTACGCGCTGGCGACGTCACGGGCGCGGCTGGATTCGCGGAGTGTGATCCTCGGTCGCGATCGGGACGAGTTGCTCGAGCGGTTGACGAATCTCGCCGAATCGGGGACCGGCACCGGTGTCGTCGCAGGCGGCGTCGGTTCGGGGCAGACGGCATTCCTGTGCACCGGTCAAGGTGCACAGCGGGTCGGTATGGGCGCCGGGTTGTACGAGGCGTTCCCGGTGTTCGCGGACGCATTGGATTCCGTGTGCGCCCAGTTCGATCCAGTGCTGGGGTGCTCGCTGAAGCAACTGATGTTCAGTGGCGCCATCGATGGTACCGGTGCCACGGTGCTGGATCGGACGGAGTTCACCCAGCCCGCGCTGTTCGCCTTCGAGGTGGCGCTGTATCGCCTGCTGGAGTCGTTCGGCGTCACCCCGGATGTGTTGATCGGCCATTCGATCGGAGAAGTCGCGGCCGCGTACCTCGCGGGCCTGTGGTCGCTCGAGGACGCCTGCCGGTTGGTGGCAGCGCGCGGCCGTCTCATGGGTGCGTTGCCCGAGGGCGGCGCGATGCTGGCCATCGCGGCGTCCGAAACCGAAGTGAACGATGTCCTCGCAAGGTATCCCGGCCGCGTGTCGGTTGCCGCAGTGAACGCGCCTGCGGCCCTGGTGATTTCGGGCGACGAGGACGCGATCGCCGAGATCGAACCCCTGTTCGCCGAGCGCGGCCGGAAGACGTCGAGACTGCGTGTCAGCCACGCCTTCCACTCGCATCGGATGGAGCCGATGCTTGCCGAATTCGAGACTGTCGCGAATGGCTTGACGTACCACCGGCTGCGCCTGCCGGTGGTATCGAATGTGTCCGGTCAGCTGGCCGGTGACGAGATAGCCGAACCTGCTTATTGGGTTCGGCAAGTGCGGGCCGCGGTGCGATTCGCGCCGGGTATCGAGACGTTGCTCGCCTCGGGTATCCGTCGATTCCTGGAAGTGGGGCCCGACGCGGTGCTGGCGGCGCTGACCCGGCAGACCCTTCCTGAGGGCGCGGAGCCGGTGGTGACCGCGGCCGCGCGGCGGGATCATGACGAGCTCCAGCAGTTCACGACGATGCTGGCGCACGCGCACACATCCGGTGTGAGCGTGGATTGGACGCCACTGCTTCCGCGCCGAGCGATGCGACGAGTCCCCCTGCCCACGTACGCTTTCCAGCACCAGAGATTCTGGTTGCCGCCGCGCCCTCAGGCCACCGGCGACACCCTTGGCCACCCGCTGCTCACCGGTGTTGTGCCGGTGGCCGGTAAGGACGAGTTCGTTTTCACCGGCCGGTTCTCGCTGCCGACCGACCCGTGGGTCGCCGACCATATGACCTACGGCACCGTGGTGCTGCCGAGCGCGACCCTCGTCGAGTTCCTGCTCGTAGCGGGCAGCAGAATCGGTTGCGGCGTCGTCGAGGAGCTGACCCTGGAGGCTCCGATCCTTCCAGCGGAGGACGACGAGGTCGAACTCCAGGTGTCGGTGCAGGAGCCGGACCGGACCGGTCGGCGGCAGTTCGGTTTCTATTTCCGTAAGTCGGGTCGCCGAGCGGGCGAATGGGTGCGCAACGCCAGCGGTGTACTGGCTCCGTCCTGGGACGGCGATGACGCTCTGCTGAACCGGCTGCGGGACGAGGCCTGGCCGCCGGTCGACGCCGAAACGCTCGACACCGCATGGATTCCCGAGCGGATCGCCAAGGGATCCGGACTCGAATACGGTCCGGCGTTCATCGGTGTCGACGCCGCATGGCAGCGGGGTGAGACCGTCTTCTCCGAGATCACCTTGAATACCGCGGCCGCGCCCGAACCCGAGCGGTTCGATCTGCATCCCGCTCTTCTCGATCTGGTGATGCACGCCGGTCTGGCCGGGCTCGTCTGGCGCGATCAGGACAGCGATCCGAACACCGGCCGGTTGTTGTTCCGCTGGGGCGGGGCGCGACTGCACCAGCCGTTGGTCAAGGCGACGACGTTGCGAGTCATCGCCACGGCGACCGGCCCGGAGACGATCTCCGTTGCGACCGTCGATGATTCGGGACGGCCCGTCGTCTCCGTCGATGCGGTCGTCATGCGTCCTTACGACGTGAAACAGATGCGTGGCACTTTGGCCGGGGATGACGCCGACCTCTACGAGATCCAGTGGACGCCCGCGACGGTGGCGACACCGAGTGTGTCCGCGGATCGGATGGCCGTACTCGGTTCGGCACCGGTCGCCGGAATCCGCACCAGCTATCCGAGCATCTCGGAAATTGTCGCGGCACAGGTCGTTCCGGACATCGTGCTCTGGCAGACGAAGGTCAGCGCCGCGGCCGACGATCCGGCGACCGTTCGCGGTCACCTGGAAACGGTGTTGGCGACGGTGCAGGCCTGGCTGGCCGAAGATCGTCTGGCCGACACTCGCCTGGTTGTGCTGACCACGAACGGTGCCGGGCTTCCCGGCGAGACGCCCGATCTCGCCGCGGCGGCCGTCCGGGGCCTGTTGCGCAGCGCGCAATCCGAATATCCGGGCCGATTCATCCTCCTCGATGACGACCCGTCGGCCGCCGCACCCTTGGCTGACCCGACGCTGGTCGGTGCGGTGCTCGCGGCGGGCGAAGAGCAGGCCGCGCTGCGCGACGGAGCGCTGCTCGTGCCCAGACTGGTGCGAGCGCGACCCGAGCACGATGCCGAGCCGGGACATGCCCTCCCGTCGCCGTTCGGTGACGGCACCGTACTGATCACCGGCGGTACCGGCGGCCTCGGCGCACTCGTGGCTCGTCACCTGGTCTCCGCACACGGGGTTCGCCGTCTGCTGCTGGTCTCCAGGCGAGGTGAAACTGCCGACGGCGCCAGGGAACTGGCGTCCGCGCTGTCGGAAGCAGGCGCTGTCGTCCGGGTGGCGGCCTGCGATGTAGCCGATCGCGAAGCCCTCCGTTCACTCCTGGGTTCGATCGAGGCCGATCATCCGCTGACCGGCGTCGTACATGCGGCGGGCGTCCTCGACGACGGGACCCTCGCAGGTATGACGGCCGGGCAGCTGCGGCGAGTGTTCGACTCGAAGGCCACGGCCGCATGGCATCTGGACGATCTCACGCGCGATCGTGACCTGTCGGCCTTCGTGCTGTTCTCGTCCGTCGCGGCAACGATCGGTACGGCGGGACAGGGCAACTACGCGGCGGCCAACGCATTCCTGGACGCGCTGGCGCACCGTCAGCGAGCCGCAGGGCTGCCCGCGACCTCGGTGGCCTGGGGGCCGTGGAATTCCGTCGCCGGTATGACCGGTGGCTTGGACCGCAGTGCCCTCGCCCGCTGGGAAAGGCTCGGTCTCCACCCCCTCGGCAACGACGAAGGTCTTCGCCTGTTCGATGCGGCGACCGGCCGCGCCACCGCACACGTGGCAGCGATCGGGTTCGACCCGGCGGAGCTGCGACGCGAAGCGCGCGACGGTGCGGTGCCCGCGGTGCTCCGCGGCTTCCTGCCCCGCACCACGGACCGGCCCGCGGCCGCGTCGAGTTCGCTGGGCACCCGGCTGAGCGGCGTACCGGAGGCCAAACGCGCCGAGGTGGTGCTCGACGTGGTCCGGGAGCACGCGGCAGCCGTGCTCGGCCACGGTTCCGCCGAAGACATCAGTCCCGACCAGCGATTCGACGCTTTGGGATTCGACTCGCTCGGCGGGGTCGAATTCCGCAACCGGCTGTCCAAGGCCACCGGCGTCCCGCTGCCGTCCACCCTGGTCTTCGACCACCCCACCGCCGCGGCGGTCGCCACCCTCTTGCACTCCAAGATCGCCGGAACGGAGTCCGGTGCCAAGACGACCCGGATGTCGCGTCGCGTCCGCGTGGACGAGCCCATCGCGATCGTCGGCATGAGCTGCCGGTTCCCCGGCGGCGTCCGAACCCCGGAGCAGTTGTGGGATCTGGTGCGGTCGGGTATCGATGCCACCACGGAATTCCCGAACGATCGCGGCTGGAATCTCGAGCAGTTGATCGACCAGGATCCGGACAAACCGGGGACGGTCTACAGCCGTGGCGGCGGATTCCTCGACGACGCAGCTGATTTCGACGCCGGATTCTTCGGAATCAGCCCGCGCGAGGCCTTGGCGATGGATCCGCAGCAGCGGTTGCTGCTGGAAGCCTCCTGGGAGGCATTGGAGCGATCCGGAATCGACCCGGTCACGTTGCGCGGCAGCGATACCGGCGTGTTCGCGGGCGCGTGCGCCTCGGGCTACGTCGACCGCGTCACCGGCGACCTCGAGGGCTACCGGCTGACCGGCACTACCCACAGTGTCGTCTCCGGCCGCGTCGCGTACGTATTCGGCCTCGAGGGGCCAGCGGTCACGATCGATACCGCATGCTCGTCATCATTGGTCGCCTTGCACCTGGCGTGCCAGGCATTGCGTCAGGGCGAAACATCGCTGGCCTTGGCGGGCGGCGTCACCGTGGCCGCAACCCCTTATCTTTCCGTGGATTTCGCGCGGCAACGTGGCCTGTCGCCGGATGGTCGCTGCAAGGCCTTCTCCGCGGCGGCCGACGGTGTGGCCTTCGCCGAAGGCGTGGGCGTACTGGTCTTGGAGCGGCTGTCGGACGCGCAGCGGCTCGGCCACGACATCCTGGCCGTCGTCCGGGGCAGCGCGGTGAATCAGGACGGTGCGAGCAATGGCCTGACGGCGCCGAACGGTCCGTCGCAGGAGCGAGTGATCGCGCAGGCCCTCGCGAATGCCGGGCTCACACCTGCCGACGTGGATGCGGTGGAAGCGCACGGGACGGGCACTCCGCTGGGGGATCCCATCGAGGCGAACGCGTTGATCGCCGCATACGGGCAGGAGCGTGGGAATCGGGAGCCGCTGCGCATCGGATCGATCAAATCGAATATCGGTCACACCGTGGCCGCGGCAGGTGTCGGCGGCGTGATCAAGATGGTGCAGGCGCTGCGACACGAAACCCTGCCCAAGACATTGCACGCGGACGAGCCGAGCCAACATGTGGACTGGTCCGCGGGCGATGTCCAGCTGTTGACCGAGGCTCAGCCCTGGCCTGCCGGTGGACGGGTCCGTCGAGCGGGCGTGTCGTCGTTCGGTGTCAGCGGCACCAACGCGCACGCCATCCTCGAGGAAGCGCCCGCCGCGCGGTCGGTCGTACCGCCACCGGCCACCCACCATCCACAGACGGTGGTGCCATGGCTGATATCGGCCAAGAACGAGACCGCCCTCCGAGCACAGGCCGCGAAACTGCAACAGTGGCTGGCCGATCACCCCGACGCCGATCCGGTGGGGGTGGCGTATTCGCTCGCGACGACACGTACGCAGCACGAGTCCAGGGCGGTGATCGTGGGCGGTGATCGCGACGAGCTGCTGGCTCGGCTGGCGGCGCTCGCCGCCGGATCTCCGTCGGCCGGAGTGGTTTCGGGCACGGTGGGCTCCGGGAAGACCGCGTTCCTGTTCACCGGTCAGGGCGCGCAGCGGGTCGGTATGGGCGCGGGTCTCTCCGATGCCTTCCCGGCATTCGCCGCGGCGCTGGACGACGTGTGCGCTCGGTTCGATCCCTTGCTGGGATCTTCATTGAAGCAAGCGATGTTCACCGGACACCTGATCGACGATCAGGGAGTCGCCGAGGAGACCGGGATTCTGGATCGGACACGCTTGACCCAGCCCGCGTTGTTCGCGTTCGAAGTGGCGCTGTATCGGCTGCTGGAGTCGTTCGGAGTTGTCCCGGATGTGTTGATCGGACATTCGATCGGTGAACTGGCCGCGGCGTATGTCGCCGGTGTGTGGTCGCTGGAAGACGCCTGCGCGCTGGTCGCGGCACGAGGGCGGCTGATGGACGCGCTGCCGGAGGGCGGCGCGATGCTCGCGGTCGCCGCGTCCGAGGCCGCGGTCGGCGCGGTGATCGCCGGATTCGGTGGCCGGGTGTCGATCGCGGCGGTCAACGCGCCCGCGGCCGTGGTGGTCTCGGGTGACGAGGACGCCGTCGACGAGATCGATCGGCAGTTCACCGAGCAGGGGCGCAAGACGAGCCGGTTGCGGGTGTCGCATGCGTTCCATTCCCATCGGATGGAGCCGATGCTGGCCGAGTTCGAGGCGCTGGTTGCGGGAGTGACCTTCAACGCTCCACGGATTCCGTTGGTGTCCAACATTTCCGGCCGGATAGCCGGCGACGAGATCCTTGATCCGGGGTACTGGGTGTCGCAGGTGCGCGCCGCGGTGCGTTTCGCGCCCGGTGTCGAGACGCTGGTGGCGTCGGGTGTGCGCCGGTTCCTCGAAGTCGGACCCGACGCGGTGCTCGCGGCGATGACGCGGCACACGCTTCCCGAGGAGGTCGAGGCTCGATCTGTGGTCGCCGCGGCGGCCCGCCGGGATCACGACGAGGTCGAGCAGTTCCTGACCATGCTCGGCCACGCGCACACCGCCGGATCTGCCATCGACTGGAATCCGGTGTTCGCCACCCGCCAGGTTTCGCGAATTGCTCTGCCCACCTACGCCTTCGAACATCGGCGGTACTGGCTCGAACCCAGCATCGGGGAGACCCGGAACGCGACCTCGGAACACCCGCTGCTCACCGACGTGGTGCGAGTGGCCGACCGCGACGAGTGGCTGTTCACGGGGCGGCTCTCGCTGCGCACCCATCCATGGATCGCTGACCACACCACCTACGGCGTGGTGCTCGTCCCGAGTGCCGCGCTCATGGAGATGCTGCTGGTCGCGGCTCCGCGGATCGGGTGCGGCGCGGTGGAGGAGCTCACGCTCGAGGCGCCGATCCTCCCGCCGGCGGACGGCGAGGTCGAACTCCAGGTACTGGTGCGGGAACCGGATTCCACGGGACGTAGATCGTTCACGTTCCACTACCGCCTCACCGGCGACAGGGCCGACAGCGAGTGGACGCGCAACGCCAGTGGTCTGCTGAGCAGTCGGCAGCTGATCGACATCGGACTGATGGACATGCTGCGAAACGCGCCGTGGCCGCCGGTCGACGCCGAACCGGTGGATACCGAATGGATCCCGGCCCAGGTGGCGCGTGCCGCCGGACTGGAATACGGTGCCTCGTTCATCGGCGTCGATGCCGCATGGCGCAGCGGTGACACGGTTTTCTCCGAGGTCACCCTGAACCAGGAATTCCCGGCCGAACGGTTCCAGCTACATCCAGCGCTGCTCGACATGGTGATGCATGCGGGAATCGCCTGTCTGATCTGGCCCGACCACAAGGGCAATCCCGGCGAGGGCAAACTCTTGTTCCGTTGGGGCGGAACGCAAATCTACTCCGCGTCCACCGTCCGGACGTTGCGGGTGATGGCCATCCGGCGCAATGGTGAGGCGATCACCGTCGTGGCCGTCGACCAGGACGGAAATCCGGTGGTCACCATCGACGAAGCCGTCATGCGTTCCTACGACGTCCAGCAGTTCCGCGCCATGTTGCCGGGCGGACGCGCGGCACGGTACGGGTTGCGCTGGGTGCCGGCGGAGATGCCCGACGGGCACATCCCGACCGGTAGCGTGGCCGTGCTCGGAGCCGCGCATGTGGACGGAATCGACGAGCGGTATTCGGATCTGACGGAGCTCGCTTCGGCTTCGGTCGTCCCGGAGGTCGTAGTGTGGTCCGAAGCTGCTGCACTGCGGGGTGATTCGCAGCGAACCGCGCGCGACCGGGTCCATGCCGCCTTGCACACGGTGCGTGACTGGTTGGCCGACGAGCGATTCGGGCGGTCGCAGCTGGTTGTGCTGACCAGCCGTGCGGCAGCACTTCCCGATGAGACGCCGGATACCTCATCGGCCGCGGTATGGGGGCTGATACGTAGCGCTCAGACCGAATACCCGGAGCGGATCGTGCTGCTCGACGCAAGCGAGCCCGATGGTGCACAGCACATTTCGGCCGGCTCGATACGAGCCGTGCTCGACACCGGGGAGCCGCAGGTGGCAGTGCGGGGCGACCGCGTCCTGGTACCGCGACTGGAGGCACTGCCCTCTCCGGCGGCCGACCGAGTATCGTTCGGGTCCGGAACCGTTCTGATCACCGGCGGGACCGGGGGATTGGGCGCGCTGCTGGCCCGGCATCTGGTCACCACGCACGGTGTGCGGCGACTATTGCTGGTCTCGCGCCGTGGCGAGCATGCCGACGGCGCGATGGAACTCGTGGCGGAACTGTCCCGATCCGGCGCCGAGGTGCGGATTGCCGCCTGCGATGTCACCGACCGCGACGCGCTCGGAGATCTGCTGTCCGCCCTGCCCGCGGAGCATCCTCTCACCGGTGTCGTCCACACCGCGGGCGTGCTCGACGACAGCGCGTTCCACACGCTTACCGGTGACCAAGTCGATCGGGTGTTCGCTGCCAAGGCCGATGCGGCGTGGCATCTGCACGAGCTCACCCTGGACATGAATCTGTCGGTGTTCGTGATGTTCTCCTCGATCGCCGGAATGATCGGTTCGGCCGGGCAAGCGAACTACTCTGCCGCGAACAGTTTCCTGGACGCCCTCGCGATGCGACGCCGCGCCGCGGGACTACCGGCACTCGCACTCGCGTGGGGCCCGTGGCAGCAGGACATCGGCATGACCGGCGCGCTGGATCGCACCGCCATGAGCCGGTTGGAGCGACTTGGCCTGGCTCCACTGAACCGCGCCGACGGCCTGCGGTTGTTCGATGAATCACTGACCACAACCGAACCGGTGCCAGCGCTGTTGCATCTGGATATCGACAAACTGCGCATGGAAGCGCACACCGGTCCGATTCCGGCAGTGCTGCGCGGGTTCGTTCGCGCACGCGGCCGGTCGGCCACGGCATCGAGTGGTGAACTATCGCTCGGCGAGCGTTTGCACGGTGTGGCGGAGGCGAGGCGACGCGGGGTCGTCCTGGATCTGGTGCGGGACCACGCGGCGGCGGTGCTCGGTTACGGGTCGGCCGACGACATCGGACCCGATCGCGGCTTCAGCGAACTCGGCTTCGATTCCCTCGGCGGCGTCGAGTTCCGGAACCGGCTCTCGAGGATGACGGGTCTGTCGCTGCCCTCGACCTTGGTCTTCGACTACCCGACCGCGGGAGATGTCGCCGACTACCTTCTGGTACAGACCGTGGCGACAGCGCCCGCGCAACCGACATCGGCCGTGCCCGACGATATCGCGCGGCTCGAGGCACTGCTCGAGCAGATCATCGCCAATAGCAGCGACAACGACGAGACCGTCGCCGGGTTGCGGGGCGTCAACGAGCGCCTGCGCACCTATCTGACCGGCAGGTCGCCGGGCGACGCGTATGACGAGCTCGACTTCCATTCCGACAGTGAGCTTTTCGACCTGATCGACGAGGAGTTTGGACCAGCATGAGCAGCCCCGCCGCCAGCAACGAGGAACGGCTCAGCCGGTATCTGAGGAAGCTCACCGGAGACCTGCGCGCCGCCAAGAAGCACATCCACAATCTGGAAGAACGTGCAGGCGAACCGATCGCGATCGTCGGCATGAGCTGTCGGTATCCGGGCGGTGTCGAAACTCCCGCGCAGCTGTGGGATTTGGTCGCTTCCGATGCTGACGCTGTCGGTCCTTTTCCGGTCGACCGAGGATGGGACCTGGAGCGCCTGTTCGACACCGATCCGGACACTCCGGGGACGATCTACACCCGTGAAGGCGGATTCCTCGACGCAGCAGGCGATTTCGACGCCGCATTCTTCGGAATCGGCCCGCGCGCGGCCGAGGCGATGGATCCACAGCAGCGCCTGTTCCTGGAAGCGGCATGGGAGGCGTTGGAGGACGCCGGTATCGATCCGATGACGCTGCGCGGCAGCGACACCGGAGTGTTCGCCGGTGTGATTCACCAGGAATACGGCCCCCGCGTGGGTTCGCCGGGCCTAACCGCCGAGTCGGAAGGCCATGCTTACCTGGGCGTTTCGGCCAGCGTCCTCTCCGGGCGCGTCGCCTTCACCTTCGGGTTCAAAGGTCCGACGCTCTCGGTGGACACGGCGTGCTCGTCGTCGTTGGTCGCCCTGCACCTGGCGTGTCAGGCGCTGCGGCAGGGCGAGACCTCTCTCGCCCTGGTGGGCGGTGTCACCGTGATGTCCGACCCCGCGCTGCTGATCGCCTTCGCCCGGCAGGGTGCGCTGTCCCCCGATGCCCGGTGCAAGGCCTTCGCGGCCGGGGCGAACGGGACGGGATTCTCCGAAGGTCTCGGCATGCTCGCGGTCGAGCGGTTGTCGGACGCGCGCCGCCATGGGCACCGGATCCTCGCCGTCATTCGCGGCAGCGCGGTCAACCAGGACGGCGCGAGCAACCGCCTGACCGCGCCGAACGGTCCTTCGCAGGAGAAGGTGATCGCGCAGGCTCTCGCCAGCGCCGGTCTGACACCCGCCGACGTCGACGCGGTCGAAGCGCACGGCACCGGCACCAGTCTCGGCGACCCGATCGAGGCGCAGGCGCTGATCGCCGCCTACGGCCGCGATCGCGTCGGCGATCCGCTGCGTATCGGCTCGCTCAAGTCGAATATCGGACACACCTCCGCCGCCGCGGGTGTCGGCGGCGTGATCAAGATGGTGCAGGCCCTGCGGCACGAAATGCTTCCCGCGACACTGCATGTCGATGCGCCGACTCCGCATGTGGACTGGTCGGCGGGATCGGTGCGGCTACTGACCGCGGCGGAACCATGGCCCGCGGGAGAGCGGGTGCGTCGGGCGGGCGTTTCCTCCTTCGGAGCCAGCGGTACCAACGCACACGTGATTCTGGAGGAGGCCCCCGCCGCGGAGGAGGCCCCTGCCGAACCGGCAGAGGATGTCGACGATCGCGGTACGCAGGCAGCGGCGTCCGGCGCCTCGCCGTGGCTGGTCTCGGCGAAAACCGAGGACGGCCTGCGCGCGCAGGCGGCCAAACTGCTGCACTGGGTGACCGAGAACCCTGACCTGACCGTCGATGACATCGGCTATTCGCTGGTGACGACCCGCGCCCGGCTGGACTGGCGGGGCGCGGTGGTCGGCGAAGACCGGGACACGATGCTCGCCGGACTGGCCGCGCTTGCCGAGGACGGATCGGCGAGCTCCGCCCACGGTGTGGCGACGGGTCGGGCGGTCACCCGTAAGGCAGCCTTCCTGTGCACCGGGCAGGGCGCGCAGCGGGTCGGGATGGGACGTGAACTGTACGAGGCGTTCCCGGTGTTCGCGTCCGCGTTGGACGAGATCTGCGAGCAGTTCGATCCACTGCTGGGCGGTTCGCTGAAGCGGGTGATGTTCACCGGTCAGCCGGCCGATGGCGGCCCCGCTGACGCCGATGCGCTGAATCGGACCGAGTTCACCCAACCCGCGCTGTTCGCGTACGAAGTCGCGCTGGCCCGGCTCTTGGACTCGTTCGGCGTGACACCCGATGTCCTTGTCGGACATTCGATCGGTGAGCTGGCCGCCGCGTACCTCGCGGGCGTGTGGTCGCTGCCGGACGCGTGCCGGTTGGTCACCGCGCGTGGCCGCCTCATGGGGCGGCTGCCCGAAGGCGGCGCGATGCTGGCCATCGCGGCGAGCGAGCGCGAGGTTGCCGAGGCGCTCGTCGATGGAGTGTCGATCGCCGCGGTGAATTCGCCTGTCGCCGTGGTGGTCTCCGGTGACGAAGAGGCCGTGGCGGCGCTCGAGCAGCGATTCGCCGGCCGCGGGCGGAAGACCTCGCGGTTGCGGGTGTCCCATGCGTTCCATTCCCATCGGATGGATCCCATGCTGGCCGAATTCGAAACTGTCGCACGGGATGTCACCTACCACCGCCCGCAGATCCCGCTGGTGTCGAATCTCTCCGGCCGGATCGCCGGTGACGAAGTGCTCGAGCCCTCCTACTGGGTTCAACAGGTTCGTGCGGCCGTTCAGTTCGCGCGCGGTGTGGACACCCTGGTGGCCTCGGGTGTGCGCCGATTCCTGGAAATCGGTCCGGACGCGGTGCTGACGGCCATGACGCGCCAATGCCTGCCGGAAGACATCGAGTCGCAGTCGCTGGTGGTGGCCGCGGCACGTCGAGGCCGCGCCGAGGTCGAGCAGTTCGTGAACGGCCTGGCGCACGCGCACGCGGTGGGCGTCGATGTCGACTGGAAGGCGTTCTTCGCCGCTCGCTCCGTCTCGCGAGTCTCGTTGCCGACCTACGCTTTCCAGCGCCGCCGCTACTGGCTCGAGACATCTGTCGGCGCCGCGGGCGTCGAATCCGTCGGCCTGGGCGCGGTGGAGCATCCGCTACTCGGCGCGGTGGTGTCGGTGGCCGAGTCCGGGGATGTGCTGCTGACCGGCCGACTGTCGGTGGCGACGCAGCCGTGGCTGGCCGACCACGTTGTCGCCGGGTCGGTGCTGTTGCCGGGGACCGGGTTCGTGGAATTGGCGTTGCGCGCCGGCGCCGTAGCCGGGTACCCGGCGATCGAGGAATTGACGCTGCAAGCCCCGCTGGTGCTGCCCGCGGCGGGCGGCGCCCAGATCCAGGTCGTCGTCGCCGGGTCCGAGCACGAATCCCCCCGGCGGCCGATATCGATCTACTCCCGCGGCGAACACGACCACGACGGACAGTGGGTCCTGAACGCGCGCGGTCTACTGACCACCCGAGAGGACACGACCGAATCCGAAACGGGGGCATGGCCTCCGGCCGCGGCGAGTGGTATCGATATCGCCGCCGCGTACACGGGCCTGCTGGCGCGTGGTTACGACTACGGTCCGGCTTTCCAGGGTGTGCGTGCGCTGTGGCGACACGGTGCGGAGGTGTTCGCCGAGATCGCCGTCGACGCGGAGACCGGGGTGCGCACCGAAGGCTTCGGGATCCATCCGGCACTGCTGGACGCGGCCATACACGCGGGACTGCTGGCCGGTGTGACCGACAGCGCTGACGGACAGCCGGATTCACCGTTCGCGATGGCGGCGGGTCAGGTCGTGCTGCCGTTCTCGTGGGAGTCCGTGTCGCTGTACGCGGCCGCGGCGCCGGTGCTTCGCGTGCGTTTGACCACCACCGGATCGTCGGTGTCGGTGTCGGTGGCCGACGAGCAAGGACAACCGGTGTTGTCGGGATCGCTGACGACCCGGTCGATGCCCCTCACACAGCTCGCCGCGGCCGCCGCGGGCGCGAGCGGCGCGATCGCTCCGGTGCTGGAACTGACGTGGTCGCCGACCGCGTCCGAGTCCGGGGCGATGGCTGCGGGTGTGGGTCGGTGGGACCGGTTGGATCCGGAGTCGCCGGTACCCCCTGTGGTGGTGGTCGAGGCCGGTGCCGGGTGGGATGAATCCGTCGGCACCGACGTGGTGAGGACTACCCACACCGAGGTCGCACGGATCCTCGAGGTGGTGCAGGCGTGGCTGGCTCAGGACCGATACACCTCGAGCACCCTGCTGATCGCCACTCGCGGCGCGGTCGCGCTGCCCGGTGAAGACCTCACCGACCTCGCCGGTGCCGCGGTGTGGGGCTTGGTGCGCACGGCACAGACGGAGGATCCTGGCCGGATCGTCGTGGTCGACGCGGACACTGTCGTCGACGAGCGACTCGCCGCCACCGTCATGGCGGTGGGCGAACCCCAGGTGGTCGTGCGCGCGGGCGCCACCTACACCGCGCGACTCACCCGACCCGCGAGCGTCCCCGCCGAGGACGAGATGTCCTCTGGCGCTGCGGCCTTCGGTGCCGGAACAGTGCTGGTCACCGGCGGTACGGGTGGTCTGGGCGCGGTGGTGGCCCGGCACGTGGTGGTCGAGCACGGTGTGCGGTCGCTGCTGTTGGTCAGCCGCAGCGGTCCGCGGGCCGACGGCGTGGCGGAGCTGTGCGCCGAGCTGGAGCGCTTGGGCGCAGAGGTGCGGGTGGTGGCCTGTGATGTCAGCGACGCCGCTGCGGTGGCCGGGCTGCTGGCCGATGTACCAGCGGAGTGGCCGTTGACCGGGGTGATCCATGCCGCGGGTGTGCTCGACGACGGCGTTATCGCCTCGTTGACCGCGCAACGGGTGGACGCGGTCCTGGCGCCGAAGGTGGACGCCGCCTGGCACCTGCACGAGGCGACCGCGCAGCTGAATCTCGCCGCGTTCACGGTGTTCTCGTCGGTGTCGGGCACGATCGGCGGACCCGGACAGGCCAACTACGCGGCCGCCAACACCTTCCTCGATGGACTGGTCGCCCACCGTCGAGCACGCGGGCTGGCCGGCCAATCGCTGGCGTGGGGGCCATGGGCCCGCTCGGGCGGCATGACCGGGCACCTGGGCGAGACCGATGTGGCCCGGATGAGTCGCGGCGGGTTCACCGCGATATCGGACGAGCAGGCATTGGCCGCATGGGATGCCGTGCTGGAACGGGGCGCGGCCCACGCGGTGATCGCCACGGTGGATACCGCCGCGATTCGCGCCCAGGCCGAGGACGGACTCCTGCCACCGCTGCTGCGGGAACTGGCGCCGACGGCGGCCCGGCGTACGTCGTCGGCGTCGTCGGCGGTTTCCGTTCTCCAGCAACGGCTTTCCGGTCTGGACGCCGATCGGCAGCGGCAGGCGGTACTCGATACCGTGCGCACCCACGTCGCGGCGGTGCTCGGCCATGACGGTGCGTCCGCGATCGATCCCGATCGCGCGTTCCAAGACCTCGGTTTCGATTCCCTGAGCGCGGTCGAGTTGCGCAACCGACTCAAAACCGCCACCGGCCTGTCATTGCCGGCCGCGGTGGTTTTCGACTACCCCACACCGCAGGCTCTTGCCGCCTATCTGGCCGACGAGCTCACCGGCGCGGCGCAGGACGTCGTCGTCACCGCGGCGAAAGCCGTCGATGGCGAACCGATCGCGATCGTCGGCATGGCGTGCCGGTATCCGGGTGGCGTCAGTTCTCCTGAAGAACTGTGGAACCTCGTCGTAGACGGGATCGACGCGACGTCGGAGTTCCCCGTGAATCGTGGCTGGGACACCGAACGTCTGTACGACCCAACCGGCGAAACGCCGCACACCACCTACACGCGTGAGGGTGGATTCCTGCACTCCGCCGGTGAGTTCGATCCGGCGTTCTTCGGGATCAGTCCCAATGAAGCCGCGCTGATGGATCCGCAGCAGTTTCTGCTGCTGGAGACCTCGTGGGAGGCGTTGGAGCGGGCCGGTGTCGATCCGGCGGTGCTGCGTGGCAGCTCGACCGGGGTCTTCACCGGCATGATGTATCACGACTATCCGGTCAACGCGAACGCGGGATCGATTGCCTCCGGGCGAGTCTCGTATGTATTCGGTTTGGAAGGCCCGTCGGTCACCGTGGACACGGCGTGCTCTTCGTCGCTGGTGGCGATGCACCTGGCCGCGCAGTCGTTGCGGTCGGGTGAGTGTGATCTGGCATTGGCCGGTGGTGTGGCGGTGATGGCGACACCGGAGGTCTTCGTCGAGTTCAGCCGGCAGCGGGGGCTTTCGCCGGACGGGCGTAGCAAGTCGTTCGCCGATGCCGCCGATGGCGTCGCCTGGTCCGAGGGCGCCGGTGTGCTGGTGTTGGAGCGTTTGTCGGACGCTCGCCGCAATGGTCACCAGGTTCTCGCGGTGATCGCTGGTTCGGCGGTGAATCAGGATGGTGCGTCGAATGGTTTGACCGCGCCGAATGGTCCCTCGCAGCGGCGGGTGATCCGCCAGGCGTTGGCCAACGCCGGAGTCTCCCCGGTCGATGTCGACGTGGTGGAAGCCCACGGCACCGGCACCACGCTGGGTGATCCGATCGAGGCACAGGCGTTGCTGGCCACCTATGGGCAGGATCGTGCTGCGGATCGTCCTCTGTGGTTGGGGTCGTTGAAGTCCAATATCGGTCACGCTCAGGCCGCGGCGGGTGTCGGCGGTGTGATCAAGATGGTGATGGCGATGCGGCACGGTGTGTTGCCGAAGACGCTGCATGTCGATCAGCCCTCGACGAAGGTCGATTGGTCCGAGGGTCATGTTCGGTTGCTGACCGAGTCGGTCGAGTGGCCGGTGGTCGATCGTCCGCGTCGTGCCGGTGTGTCGTCGTTCGGCATCAGCGGCACCAACGCTCACGTCGTCCTGGAACAGGCGTCGGTGGTGGAGCCCGCTCCGGTGCCGGTTGGGCAGACCGTCCCGGCTGTCTTGCCGTGGGTGGTCTCGGCGCGCGGTAGCGAGGCTCTTGGCGACCAGGCTGATCGTTTGATATCGCTTGTGGGCGAGTCCGACCCGGTCGATGTCGGTTTCTCGCTTGCGTCGACACGCGGTGTGTTCGAGCATCGTGCGGTTGTCGTGGCCGAGGGCCGTGACGATCTGCTGGCGGGTGTGCGGGCATTGGCTGCGGGAGTTGCGGCTCCTGGCGTTGTGACCGGTCGCGCGGTTTTGGGTTCCACGGGCGTGGTGTTCTCCGGTCAAGGCGCCCAGTGGGCTGGCATGGCCGCCGAGCTACGTGGTGCGTATCCGGTGTTCGCCGAGGCATTCGATGCGATCGTCGCTGAACTGGATCCGCAATTGGGACAGCAGGTTTCGCTGAGCGCGGCGTTGGCGGACGATGATCTGGTCGACCAGACGGTGTTCGCGCAGGCGGGGTTGTTCGCGTTCGAGGTGGCGTTGTTCCGGCTGCTCGAATCCTGGGGCGTCCGCGCGGATGTCGTGGCGGGTCATTCGATCGGTGAGATCGCCGCCGCGCATGTGGCGGGCGTGTTGTCGCTGGCGGACGCGTGTGTGCTGGTGGCCGCGCGTGGCCGGTTGATGCAAGCCCTGCCCACCGGTGGAGCGATGGTCGCCGTGGGCGCCTCCGAGGCCGACGTCTTGCCGCTACTGGTGGGCGGAGTGTCGATCGCGGCGGCGAACGGTCCGTCGTCGGTGGTGCTCTCAGGTGTCGAGAACGATGTCGTGGCGGCCGCCGATCGATGCGCCGAACAGGGTTGGCGCACACGCAGGTTGCGGGTGTCGCACGCCTTCCACTCGGCACTGATGGAGCCGATGCTGGACGAATACGCCACCGCGATAGCCGGTTTGGGGTTCGCCCGCCCGAACCTCCCATTGGTGTCGACGGTGACCGGCGCCCAGATCACCGACGAGATGTCCGATCCGTCGTATTGGGTCGGTCAGGTCCGTGACACGGTGCGCTTCGCGGAGGCGGTCGCCGCGATGGCGGGTTCGGGTGTGTCCCGGTTCGCCGAGGTCGGGCCCGATGCCGTGCTGACCCCAATGGTCGCCCAGACCCTCGGTGACGTGACGACTGTCGCCGTGGCCAAGCGCGGCCACGCGGATGCCTCGACGGTAACGAGCGCGGTGGCCGGGTTGTTCGTCTCCGGCGCGGAGGTGGATTGGGCCGGCTTCTACGTCGGTACCGGTGCCCGGCGCATCGACTTGCCCACCTACGCCTTCCAGCACGAGCGTTTCTGGCTCGATGCCAAGCAGATGCTGGCGCAGTCGTGGCTGGGCGCCGAACTGGGCGGAGTGACCTCCGCCGGACTCGATGCGGTGGACCATCCCTTGCTCGGTGCTGGTGTGCCGCATCCGGAGTCGGGTGGGGTGAGCTTCACCGGCCGTTGGTCGGTGGACTCCGTCGAATGGCTGGCCGACCACAGCGTGCACGGAGTCGTGTTGCTGCCGGGTACCGGATTCGTCGAGCTGGCCAGTTATGTCGGTGGACTGCTGGGTTGCGAGGTGGTGGACGAGCTCGTCCTGCACACCGCGTTGACGGTGCCCGCCGAAGGCAGTGTCGCGGTCCAGGTCGTGGTGGCCGGGGCCGACGAGGCCGGTCGCCGACGGCTGACCGTCCATTCTCGACAGACCGCGGAGGGCCCCTGGTCGCTGCATGCCGAGGGCGTGCTCGCCCCGGGCGAAGTGGCGCCAGATTTCGATCTGACTTCATGGCCTCCGGTCGGTGCGCAGCCGTTGCCCGTCGACAGTGCCTATGACGAGTTGCTCGAACTCGGGTACGGGTATGGCCCGTTCTTCCAGGGATTGCAGGCGGCGTGGCGACGTGGCGACGAGGTGTTCGCCGAGGTCGCTCTACCTGACCCGCGGGCGGCCTCGGGTTTCGGGATCCATCCCGCCTTGTTCGACTCGGCCCTGCATGCCGGGATCATCCATGGTCGTCGCAGCGACAGTGATACCGCGGTACTGCCTTTCGCCTGGAACCGTGTGGTCGTGCACTCGGCCGGTGCCGCCGCCGTGCGGGTGCGCAGCGTCCCCGAAGGCGGCAACTTCGCCGTGCAGATCGCCGATGACCAGGGCCGACCGGTGCTGTCGGTGGGCGCTCTTGTGTCCCGGCCTGTATCGGCCGAGCGACTGGGCGCGGACCGGGTGTCGGATGCCCTCTTCGGCGTGGAATGGGTCACCGTTCCGCCGTCGCCGGCGGTGAGTGCCGAGCCGGGCCGCGTGGCGGTAGTCGGTTCCGGTCAGTACCGTGATCTAACGGCGTTGATCGCCGATCTGGATGCGGCCGATGAGCCTGTTGTTCCCGAGGTCGTGCTGCTCGAGTGCCCGCTCGACGACGGTCCGCTGGCGGAGGCGGCACGACAGGTCGTGACCGGCGTGCTCGACACCGTCCAGCGTTGGCTGGCCGAAACTCGTTTCGCCGCTTCCCGTTTGGTTGTCTCGACCAGACGAGCGGTGGCCGTTGCCGATTCCGAGCAGGTGCGTCTGGATCAGGCGCCGGTGTGGGGGCTGCTGCGTGCCGCGCAGGCCGAGCACCCGGGTCGGTTCCAGCTCGTCGACCTGGATCAGGACGGTGACCTGTTCGCTGTCGCGACCGCGCTGGTGGCTGCCGCCGGGGAACCGGAGGCCGCGCTACGCGGTACGACCGTGCTCGTACCGCGTTTGACCCGCCACGCAGCGGGCAGGATCGCTCGCCTTGCCGGGCCGGGCACCGTGCTGGTAACCGGTGGTACCGGTGGCCTGGGTGCCGTGATCGCCCGGCATCTGGTGACCGAACATGGTGTGGCGCGTCTGCTTCTGACGTCTCGGCGTGGGCTGGACGCTCCCGGCGCCGCCGAGTTGCGTGATGAGTTGGCCGGGCTCGGCGCCGAGGTGACCATCGCCGCGTGTGATGTGTCCGATCGGTCGGCGTTGGCGGCGCTGCTGGACAGCGTCCCGGATCAGCATCCGCTGGTGGGTGTGGTTCATGCGGCGGGAACCGCCGACAACGGTGTGATCGAGTCGATGACGGCGGACCGGATCGACCATGTGTTCCGGCCCAAGGTCGATGCGGCGTGGCATCTGCACGAGCTCACGCGTGATCGGTCGCTGTCGCTGTTCGTGCTGTTGTCCTCGGCGGGCGGGTTGGTACTGGCCGCGGGCCAAGCCAATTACGCTGCGGCGAACGTCTTCCTGGATGCCCTCGCGGCGCATCGGCACGGGTTGGGTCTGCCTGCGACCTCGCTCGATTACGGCATGTGGGCGCGGTCGAGCGGGCTCGGTACGGAGCTGTCCGAGGACGATTTCGATCGGATGCGCAGGCTGGGATTCCCGCCGCTGACCGAGGCCGATGGTCTGGCCTTGTTCGATGCGGCGATAGCCACCGATACCGCCCAGCTGGTAGCACTTCGGGTCGACCCGGCGGTGCTTCGAACCAGGGGCGAGCAGATCCCGGCTCTCGTTCGCGCGATCGCGCCCGCACCGGTGCGCCGCCGCGGCCGAACCCCGGCGGGTCAGGCGTTTCTGCAGAAGCTGGCGGGCCTATCGGATTCCGACCGCGACAGCGCTCTGGTCGAGCTCGTCCGGTCGGTTGCCGCGGGCATCCTGGGACACGCCTCCATCGACGCCGTCGAACCCCAGCAGGCTTTCCAGCAGCTCGGGTTCGACTCGTTGAGCGCCATCGAGTTCCGCAACAAGCTCAATACCGCGACCGGACTGCAACTGCCTGCCACGCTCGTCTTCGATTACCCCAATCCGCAGGTGGTCGCCGACTTCATCGGTTCGCAACTCACCGGCGTCGAAGCCGTCGAAGAGCGCGCGGTCAGCCGGGTCCGAGCGGACGACGAGCCGATCGCCGTTGTCGCGATGGCGTGCCGTTATCCGGGTGGGGTCGCTTCGCCGGAGGACCTGTGGAATCTGGTCGCCTCGGGCGTCGACACCACCGGGGAGATGCCGGTGGATCGAGGCTGGGACATCGACGGAATCTACGATCCCGAACCCGGTAAGGCGGGCAAGACCTATACGCGCAATGGTGGGTTCTTGTACTCCGCAGCCGAATTCGACGCGGACTTCTTCGGAATCAGCCCCAACGAGGCGACGGTGATGGATCCCCAGCAGCGGGTGCTGTTGGAGGTCTCCTGGGAGGCGTTGGAACGCGCCGGTCTGGATCCCGCGGTGCTGCGTGGCAGCTCGACTGGCGTGTTCACCGGTTTGATGTATCACGACTACGCGCAAGCGACCGGGACCGGTAGCGGCGCCGCAGGCAGTTTGGTCTCGGGCCGTGTGTCGTATGTATTCGGTCTGGAAGGGCCGTCGGTCACCGTGGACACGGCGTGCTCGTCGTCATTGGTGGCATTGCATTTGGCCGGGCAGTCGTTGCGGTCGGGTGAGTGCGATCTGGCGTTGGCCGGTGGTGTGGCGGTGATGGCGACACCGGATATGTTCCTCGAGTTCGGTCGGCAGCGGGGTTTGTCGCCGGACGGGCGGTGCAAGTCGTTCGCCGATACCGCCGATGGTGTGGGTTGGTCCGAGGGCGCGGGTGTCCTGGTGTTGGAGCGGTTGTCGGACGCTCGCCGCAATGGTCATCAGGTTCTCGCGGTGATCGCCGGTTCGGCGGTGAATCAGGATGGTGCGTCGAACGGATTTACCGCCCCGAATGGTCCGTCGCAGCAGCGGGTGATTCGCCAAGCCCTCGCGAATGCGGGAGTGTCTCCGGTCGAGGTCGACGCTGTGGAAGCTCATGGGACCGGGACGACTTTGGGTGATCCGATCGAAGCCCAAGCGCTGCTGGCCACTTACGGGCAGGATCGTGCTGCGGATCGTCCGTTGTGGTTGGGGTCGTTGAAGTCCAACATCGGCCATTCTCAAGCCGCGGCCGGTGTGGGTGGTGTGATCAAGATGGTGATGGCGATGCAGCACGGGGTGCTGCCCCGGACCCTGCACGTGGATCAGCCCTCGACGAAGGTCGATTGGTCCGAGGGTCATGTTCGGTTGCTGACCGAGCCGGTGCCGTGGACGGTGGTCGATCGGCCGCGTCGTGCCGGTGTTTCATCGTTCGGTATCAGTGGCACCAATGCGCACGTCATCGTGGAACAGGCCCCGCCGGTGGTGGATTCGGTGCCGGTGGTGGGATCGGCGTCTTCCGTCGCGACCGGCTCGGATGCTGCTGGAGTGCTGCCGTGGGTGGTTTCGGCACGCAGTGGCGAGGCTCTCGCGAGTCAAGCCGCTCGGCTCGCATCGCACGTGGACGACCACGAGCTGGACCCGGTCGACGTCGGTTTCTCGTTGGCGTCGACGCGTGGTGTTTTCGAGCATCGTGCGGTTGTTCTGGCCGGTGACCGTGATGGTCTGTTGGCGGGTGTGCGGGCGCTGGCTGCTGGTGTGCAGGTACCGGGTGTGGTGACCGGTCGTGTGGTGTCGGGTTCGACCGGTGTGGTGTTCTCCGGTCAGGGTGCGCAGTGGGCCGGTATGGCCGCTGATCTGCGCGTGGCGTATCCGGTGTTCGCCGAGGCTTTCGATGCGATCGTTGCTGAGCTGGATCCGCTTCTGGGGCAGTCGGTTTCGCTTGTCGATGCGTTGTCCGATGATGCTGTGGTCGATTCGACGGTGTTCGCGCAGGCGGGTTTGTTCGCGTTCGAGGTGGCGTTGTTCCGTTTGCTCGAGTCGTGGGGCGTGCGTGCGGATGTGGTGGCGGGTCATTCGATCGGTGAGGTCGCGGCTGCGCATGTGGCTGGGGTTTTGTCGCTCGGGGATGCGTGTGTGTTGGTGGCTGCGCGTGGCAGGTTCATGCAGGCGCTGCCCGCTGGTGGGGCGATGGTCGCTGTGGGTGCGTCGGAGACCGATGTGCTCGAGGTGGCGGGGCTGCTGGACAGTGCGGCGCAGGTGTCGATCGCGGCGGTCAATGGTCCGTCGTCGGTGGTGCTCTCGGGCGTGGAGGCGGATGTCGCTGCTGTGGTCGATCGTTGTGTCGAGCGTGGTTGGCGCACGCATCGGTTGCGGGTGTCGCATGCTTTCCATTCGGTGCTGATGGAGCCGATGCTGGCCGAATTCGGTTCGGCGATCCAGGGTTTGACGTTCGACCGCCCGGATATCGCGTTGGTGTCGACGGTGACCGGTGCGCGGGTGACCGATGAGATGTCGGATCCGTCGTATTGGGTGGGTCAGGTTCGTGACACGGTGCGCTTCGCCGACGCGGTCGCCGCGATGGCGGGTATGGGTGTGACTCGGTTCGCCGAGGTCGGTCCCGATGCGGTCCTGACGCCGATGGTCGCCGAGGTCGTGGATGATGCGACGACCGTCGCTCTGACCAGACGCGGCAACGCGGACCCCGCGACCCTGTCGACCGGGCTCGCCCGGTTGCATGTCGCGGGTTCGACGGTGGACTGGGCCGGCCTGTATGCCGGTTCCGGCGGCAAGCGAATCGACTTGCCCACCTATGCCTTCCAGCGTCGGCGCTATTGGATGACCGAAGGGTCCGCCGGTGGTGGTGACGCTCGGTCGATGGGCCTTGTCGCGACCGGACATCCGCTGGTTTCGGCGGTGGTATCGCAACCGGACTCCGACGTGGTGACCCTCACCGGCCGCCTGTCGGTGCAGACGCACCCGTGGCTGACCGACCACATGGTCATGGACACCGTGTTGTTCCCCGGCACCGGCCTCGTCGAACTCGCCATGCACGCCGCGGAGCAGGTCGGCTGCTCGACCCTGGAGGAGCTGGTCCTCCATGCCCCGCTGGTGCTGTCGGAATCCGGTGGGCTCGCGCTGCGCATCGTGGTCGGTGACCAGGACCCGAGTGGCCGTCGCGCGGTGCGGATCTACTCCTGCCCCGACGATGTCGATTCGGCGTCGGCGTGGACACTGAACGCCGAAGGAGTCCTCGCACGGGGCGAAGTGGCGGCCGATTTCGACCTGGCCTCCTGGCCACCGGTCGGTGCGCAGCCGCTGCCCATCGACGGCGTCTATGACCAGTTGCTCGATGCCGGGTACGGGTACGGCCCGTTCTTCCAGGGTTTGCGGGCGGCATGGCAACGCGGTGACGAGTTGTTCGCCGAAGTCGCCCTGCCCGATCCGCGGAATGCCGAGGGTTTCGGAATCCATCCCGCGCTGTTCGACTCCGCCTTGCACGCGCTGCTCGTCGCCGCGCCCATGACCGCCGAGGGAACCGGGCTCGCGCTGCCGTTCGAGTGGTCCGGTGTCACCGTGCACGCGGCCGGCGCCGACGCGTTGCGTGTTCGGCTCACCCGCGTCGGTGAGCACGGCGCGGCTTTGGATCTGGCGGATCCGTCGGGCGACCCGGTCGCCACGGTGCGGCATCTGGCTTCCCGGCCCATCGATCCCGCACAGCTCACGGCAGGCGCATCCACCGTCGGCAATGCGCTGTTCCAGGTCGGCTGGACGCCGATGTCGGTGTCCGAGGCGGAGGTCGGCGCGGTGCCGTGGGCGGATCTCGGTGACGAGGTTCCGGCAGCGGTGGTGCTCGACTGCCCGACGGGCAACGATCCCGCCGCCGTCCGTGCCGCGACCAACGGGGTGCTCCGGGTGTTGCAGTCCTGGATCGCCGATCAGCGATTCACCGAGTCGGTTCTCGTGGTCCGGACGAGCGGTGCGGTGTCGGTAGCGGGCGAGGACATCACGAACTTGGCCGGTGCCGCCGTATGCGGTCTGGTGCGTTCCGCGCAGGCTGAAAGCCCCGGGCGAATCGTGTCGATCGATTCGGATTCGGAACTCGATGGGCTGCTCGGCGGGATTCTGGCCACCGGTGAACCGCAGGCGGCCATACGCGATGGGCAAGTACATGTCGCGCGGTTGGGCCGAATCGGTTCCACCGCCATTGGTTCGGCGTCGCGTCCGGCCTTCGATCCCGACGACACCGTGCTCATCACCGGTGCGGGCGGTCTGCTCGGTAGGTTGTTCGCCCGGCATCTCGCCGCTGCACAGGGTGTTCGTCATCTGCTGCTGCTCAGCCGCCGCGGTGAATCCGCTCCCGGCGCCGCCGAGTTGCGGGCGGAGCTGGAAGGTTTGGGCGCCGAGGTCGAGTTCGTCGCTTGCGACGTCGCCGATCGCGATTCGCTCGCCGGCGTACTGGCCGAGATTCCCGCGGGCCACCCGCTCGCCGGGGTGTTCCACATGGCCGGTGTGCTCGATGACGGTGCCATCGGTTCGCTCACCGTGGACCGGATGGACACGGTGTTGGGGCCGAAGGTCGATGCCGCCCTGCACCTGCACGAGCTGACTCGTGATCTTCCGCTGAAGGCGTTCGCGTTGTTCAGTTCGGCGGCCGGTGCGTTCGGTAACGCGGGTCAGGGCAACTACGCCGCGGCCAATGCCTGTTTGGATGCGCTCGCGGCACACCGCAGGGCGTCGGGCAGCTGCGGGCAGTCTCTTGCCTGGGGTCTGTGGGACGGCGGTATGGCCGGGGAACTGAGCGATGTCGACCGGCACCGCATGTCGCGCACCGGCATGCTGCCGCTCTCGGAAGAGCAAGGACTCGCGCTCTTCGACGCGGCGGCGCAGCTCGACACGCCGGCCCCCATCCTCGCCCGCTTGGACCTGGTTGCCATGCGCGACGCGGGGTTCGCGCCTGCCCTGTTGGCCGGTCTGACCTCGCCTCGCCGGAAAGCGGCCTCGGACGCGGCCGCTGGGCTGCGCGCTCGTTTGGCCGAGACCCCGGAGAGCGAACGTTTCGGCGTGCTCGTCGAGGTCGTCCGTGGCCAGGTCGCGGCGACGCTGGGCCACCAGAACGCGAACGCGATCGAAGCCGACCGAGCCTTCAACGAGCTGGGCTTCGACTCGATCACCGCGATCGAGTTCCGCAACGCGCTGAAGGCCGCCACGGGTCTGCGGCTGCCCGCGACCCTGGTGTTCGACTACCCGTCACCCACCGCGCTTGCCGCCTACCTCCACGAAGAACTCACCGACCACCACAGCTCCGACCAGCCGGCAGATCTTCCGGAAACCGATATTCGCAGAGCCCTCCAAACGATCCCGCTCGCCCGTCTCCGCGACGCGGGGCTGCTGGATGCACTCATGAAGCTCGCACAAGGGCAGGAAAGCCACGGCGAGACCGAGCAGAGCATCACGGAGGAATCGATCGACGACCTCGATATCGACGGCTTGATCGACATGGCTTACAACAACTCATCAGAGGACTGATGGCGACAATGACGAAGCCCGACGACAATTCTCAGAAGCTAGCTCAGGCGTTGCGTGTCTCGCTCAAGGAGACCGAGCGGTTGCGCGCTCGCAACCGCCAGCTCGACGCAGCCCTTCGCGAGCCGATCGCGATTGTCGGTATGGCATGTCGGTATCCGGGTGGCGTCGATTCTCCTGAGGACCTGTGGACGTTGGTCGCGGATGGGGTCGACGCGACCACGGAGTTTCCCGTGAATCGCGGCTGGGATACCGATCGTCTCTACGATTCCACCGGCGAGACGCCGAACAGCACCTATACCCGTGAGGGCGGTTTCCTGCATTCGGCGGGTGAATTCGATCCGGCGTTCTTCGGTATCAGTCCCAATGAGGCGGCATTGATGGATCCGCAGCAGTTCCTGCTGCTGGAAACATCGTGGGAGGCGTTCGAGCGGGCAGGCGTCGACCCCGGCTCGCTGAAGGGAAGCCGGACCGGTGTGTGGGTCGGCATGATGTATCACGACTATCCGGCCAATGCGAATTCGGGATCCATCGCGTCCGGTCGGGTGTCGTATGTGTTCGGCCTGGAAGGGCCGTCGGTCACCGTGGACACGGCGTGCTCGTCGTCGCTGGTGGCAATGCATTCGGCCGCGGCGTCGTTGCGGGCGGGTGAGTGCGATCTCGCGTTGGCCGGCGGTGTGGCGGTGATGGCCACGCCGGAGACCTTCGTGGAGTTCAGCCGTCAGCGAGGGCTGGCCGCGGATGGACGGTGTAAGTCCTTCGCCGACGCCGCCGATGGGGTGGGCTGGTCGGAAGGCGTCGGCGTCCTGGTGTTGGAGCGTTTGTCCGACGCTCAGCGCAACGGCCATCGGATTCTTGCGGTGATCGCAGGCTCGGCGGTGAATCAGGACGGTGCGTCGAATGGTTTGACCGCGCCGAATGGTCCGTCGCAGCGCCGGGTGATTCGGGCGGCGTTGGCGAATGCCGGGGTGTCCCCGGCCGATGTAGACGTCGTCGAAGCTCACGGCACCGGCACGACCTTGGGTGATCCGATCGAAGCCCAAGCGCTACTGGCGACCTACGGACAGGACCGCGCTGCGGATCGTCCGTTGTGGCTGGGATCGTTGAAGTCCAACATCGGTCACTCCCAAGCCGCGGCGGGCGTCGGCGGTGTGATCAAGATGGTCATGGCGATGCAGCACGGCGTGCTGCCCCAGACCCTGCACGTGGATCGACCCAGCACCAAGGTCGACTGGAGCGAGGGCCATGTCCGGCTGCTGACCGAGCCGGTGCCTTGGACGGTGGCAGATCGTCCGCGTCGTGCCGGCATCTCGTCCTTCGGTATCAGCGGCACGAACGCTCACGTCATCGTGGAAGAAGCCCCGGCGACCGAGCCGGCGGCGGATCAGGCTCCGGCGCCGGTGGTGAAGACCGTCCCGGCCGGTGGGTTGCTGCCGTGGGTGGTTTCGGCGCGCAGTGGTGAGGCTTTGGCCGGTCAGGGCGCCCGCCTGGCGACGCATGCGGGTGATCACGGGCTGGATCCGGTGGATGTCGGTTTCTCGCTGGCGTCCACGCGCGCTGTCTTCGAGCATCGCGCGGTTGTCTTGGCCGATGACCGCGATGGTCTGCTGGTGGGAGCGCGGGCGCTGGGTCGCGCTGAAGCCACTGCCGGTGTGGTGACAGGTCGTGTGGTGTCGGGTTCGACGGGTGTGGTGTTCTCCGGGCAGGGGGCGCAGTGGGCGGGTATGGCCGCCGAGCTGCGTGCGGCGTATCCGGTGTTCGCCGAGGCCTTCGATGCGATCGTCGCTGAGCTGGATCCGATGCTCGGACAGTCGGTTTCGCTGGACGAGGCTCTGTCGTCCAGCGATCTCGTCGATCGGACTGTGTTCGCGCAGGCGGGTTTGTTCGCGTTCGAGGTGGCGTTGTTCCGTCTGCTCGAGTCGTGGGGTGTCCGTGCGGATGTGGTGGCGGGTCATTCGATCGGTGAAATCGCGGCCGCGCATGTGGCCGGGGTGCTGTCTTTGGCGGATGCGTGTGTGTTGGTCGCTGCGCGTGGCAGATTGATGCAGGCGCTGCCCGCCGGTGGTGCGATGGTCGCAGTGGGCGCGTCGGAGGTCGATGTGCTGCCGTTGCTGACTGAGGGGGTGTCGATCGCGGCGATCAATGGTCCGTCGTCGGTGGTGCTCTCCGGTGTGGAGGACGCGGTTGCCGCTGTTGTCGAGGTGTGTGTCGAGCGTGGTTGGCGGACGCGTCGGTTGCGGGTGTCGCATGCTTTCCATTCGGCGTCGATGGAGCCGATGCTTACCGAGTTCGCTTCGGTGGTAGAGGGTTTGACGTTCGCCCGTCCGACCATGCCGTTGGTGTCGACGGTGACCGGTGCGCGGGTGACCGACGAGATGTCGGATCCGTCGTATTGGGTGGGTCAGGTCCGTGACACGGTGCGCTTCGCCGATGCGGTCGCCGCGATGGCGGGTATGGGCGTGTCCAGGTTCGCCGAGGTCGGACCCGATGCGGTTCTGACCCCGATGGTCGCCCAGACTCTCGACGACGGGGCTGCCGCGGTGGTGGCGCTGGCGCGTCGCGACAACGCCGATCCGTCCACGGTGCTGGGCGGGGTCGCCGGGTTGTTCGTGTCCGGCGCCGCGGTGGACTGGGCTGGCTTCTACGCCGGTTCCGGGGGGCGGCGAATCGACTTGCCTACCTACGCCTTCCAACACGAGCGCTTCTGGCTCGATGCCAAGCAGGTGCTGGCGCAGTCGTGGCTGGGAGCCGAACTGGGTGGGGTCGGCTCTGCCGGTCTCGATGCGGTGGATCACCCATTGCTGGGCGCCGTTGTGTCGCATCCGGATTCGGGCGTGAGCTTCACGGGCCGATGGTCGGTGGACTCGGTGGAGTGGTTGGCCGACCACAGCGTGCTCGGGACCGTTTTGCTGCCTGGCACCGGTTTTGTCGAGCTGGCCAGTTACGTCGGCGGCGTCCTGGGTTGTGCTGTGGTGGACGAGCTCGTCCTGCACACCCCGTTGGCATTGCCCGCCGAAGGCAGTGTCGCGGTGCAGGTCGTGGTGGCCGCTGCCGACGATGCCGGTCGTCGACGGCTGAGTGTCCATTCGCGGCAGGCCGGCGAGGGTCCGTGGTTGCTGCACGCCGAGGGCGTACTCGCTCCGGGTGAGGTGGTGGCCGATTTCGATCTGACTTCGTGGCCTCCGGCCGGTGCGCAGTCGTTGCCCCTCGATGGCGTATACGACGAGCTGCTCGACGTCGGCTACGGGTACGGCCCGTTCTTCCAAGGTTTGCAGGCGGCATGGCAACGCGGCGATGAATTGTTCGCCGAGGTTTCGCTACCGGATCCGCAGGACGCCAAAGGTTTCGGGATTCATCCGGCGTTGTTCGATTCGGCGTTGCATGCCGGGATAGTTCACGGTCTTCGCGGTGGCCTCGAGGGCTTCCCCGCGCTGCCGTTCACCTGGAACCGGGTGGTGGTGCACTCGGCCGGCGCCGCGGCGGTGCGGGTCCGCATTCTGCTTCAGGGCGATAGGTTCGCCGTGCGGATTGCCGATGAGCAGGGCTACCCGGTGCTGTCGGTCGGAGCCTTGGTTTCCCGGCCGGTGTCGGCTGATCGTCTGAGCGCGGACCGGGTGTCGGAGGCGCTTTTCGGCGTGGATTGGGTTACCGTTCCGCCGCTGTCGGCTGGGCCGGTCGAGCCGGGCCGTGTGGCGATACTCGGCTCGGACCGGAGTTCCGGTGAAGTGCGCGGCTACGGTGACCTCGCGGCGTTGATCGCCGATCTCGACGCGAATCCCGACCGGGTTGTTCCCGAGCTCGTGTTGCTCGAGTGCCCCCGCCACGACGCCGCGCCGCCGCAGGCCGCACGGCAGGCTGCGACCGGCGTTCTCGACGCTGTCCAACGCTGGCTGGCCGATAGCCGCTTCGACGGTTCTCGTTTGGTCGTTCTCACCAGACAAGCTGTGGCCGTGGCCGATTCGGAGCAGGTGGACCTGGGGCAGTCGCCGGTGTGGGGACTGTTGCGTGCGGCGCAGGCGGAACATCCGGGTCGATTCCAGCTTCTCGACGTGGAACGGGACGACTTGGATCAGGACCCGGTTGCTGTCGCAGCGGCTGCTGCGGCGGAACCGGAAGCCGCGCTCCGCGGCACGACCCTGCTCGTGCCGCGTTTGACCCGCCACGCACCCGGCGCGATCGCCCGGCTGACGGAGCCGGGCACCGTGCTGATAACCGGCGGCACCGGCGGTCTGGGTGCCGTGATCGCTCGCCACCTGGTGACCGAACACAGTGTGCGCCAACTGCTTCTGACATCGCGGCGTGGCCAGGATGCCCCGGGCGCCGCCGAGTTGCTTGATGAGTTGGCCGAACTCGGCGCCGAGGTGACCATTGCCGCGTGTGATGTGTCCGATCGGTCCGCTCTGGCCGCGCTGCTGGACAGCGTCCCGGAGCAGCATCCGCTGGTGGGCGTGGTGCACGCGGCCGGAACCGCCGACAACGGCCTGATCGAGTCGATCACGCCGGACCGGATCGACCACGTGTTCCGGCCCAAGCTCGACGCGGCGTGGCATCTGCACGAACTCACTCGCGATCACCCGTTGTCGCTGTTCGTGCTGGTGTCGTCCGCGGGTGGACTGGTTCTGACCGCAGGCCAAGCGAATTACGCCGCCGCGAACGTCTTCCTCGACGCCCTCGCCGCGCATCGTCACAGCCTGGGTCTACCCGCGACCTCCCTCGACTACGGCCTGTGGGCGCGATCGAGCGGGCTCGGCGCCGAGCTGTCCGAGGACGACTTCGATCGGATGCGCAGGCAAGGCTTCCCGCCGTTGACCGAGGCCGATGGTCTGGCCTTGTTCGATGCGGCGATAGCCACCGATACCGCCCAGCTGGTGCCGCTACGGATCGACCCGGCCGTGCTGCGGACTCGCGGTGAGCAGATCCCGGCCTTGCTCCGCGCGATCGCCCCGGTCCCCGTGCGCCGCCACACACGAACGGCAGCGGGTCAGGCTTTCGCGCGAAAGCTGGCCGGTCTCTCCGAGACCGATCGCAAGAGCGCTCTGCTCGATCTCGTCCGCTCGGTGGCCGCCGAGGTACTCGGACACGCCTCTCCCGACGCTGTCGAACCCCACAACGCCTTCCAGCAGCTCGGTTTCGACTCGCTGCGGGCTATCGAGTTCCGCAACAAACTCAACGCCGCGACCGGTCTGCAACTGCCGGCCACCCTCATCTTCGATCACCCGAACCCGCAGATCGTCGCCGAGTTCATCGATGCCCAACTCACCGGCGCGGGGCAGGACATCGAGGTCACCGCCGGCAGAGCGGTCGACGACGAGCCGATCGCGGTGGTGGCGATGAGCTGCCGCTACCCGGGCGGCGTCGCGTCGCCGGAAGATCTGTGGCGGTTGGTCCTCTCCGGTGGCGACACCACCGGTGAGATGCCGGTCGACCGCGGCTGGGATGTCGAGGGCATCTACGACCCGGAACCCGGCAAGGCGCGCAAGACGTACGCCCGGCACGGCGGATTCTTGTACTCGGCGGGTGAATTCGACGCGGATTTCTTCGGGATCAGTCCCAACGAAGCCGTGATGATGGATCCGCAGCAGCGGCTGCTGTTGGAGGTCTCCTGGGAGGCATTGGAACGCGCCGGTGTCGATCCCGCGGTGCTGCGTGGCAGCTCGACGGGCGTGTTCACCGGTGTGATGTACCACGACTACGCGCAAGCGACCGGGACCGGCAGCAGCACCGGCGGCAGCTTGGTGTCCGGCCGTGTGTCGTATGTGTTCGGTCTGGAAGGGCCGTCGGTCACCGTCGATACCGCGTGCTCGTCGTCGCTGGTGGCACTGCATTTGGCCGGGCAGTCGTTGCGGTCGGGGGAATGTGATCTGGCGTTGGCCGGTGGTGTGGCGGTCATGGCCACCCCCGACATGTTCGTCGAGTTCAGCAGGCAGCGCGGCTTGGCGCCGGACGGGCGCTGTAAGTCCTTCGCCGATACCGCCGATGGCGTCGCCTGGTCCGAAGGTGTTGGCGTGTTGGTGTTGGAGCGGTTGTCGGACGCGCAGCGCAACGGTCATCAAGTCCTCGCGGTGATCGCCGGTTCGGCGGTGAATCAGGATGGTGCGTCGAACGGATTTACTGCCCCGAATGGTCCGTCGCAGCAGCGGGTGATTCGCCAAGCCCTCGCGAATGCGGGAGTGTCTCCGGTCGAGGTCGACGCTGTGGAAGCTCATGGGACCGGGACGACTTTGGGTGATCCGATCGAAGCCCAAGCGCTGCTGGCTACCTATGGTCAGGATCGTGGTGCGGATCGTCCGTTGTGGTTGGGGTCGTTGAAGTCCAATATCGGTCACGCTCAGGCTGCTGCCGGTGTGGGTGGTGTGATCAAGATGGTCATGGCGATGCAGCACGGGGTGTTGCCCCGGACCCTGCATGTCGATCAGCCCAGCAGCAAGGTCGATTGGTCCGAGGGCTATGTGCGGTTGCTGACCGAGTCGGTGCCGTGGCCGGAGGTCGATCGGCCGCGTCGTGCGGGTGTGTCGTCGTTCGGACTCAGCGGCACGAACGCTCACCTCATCGTCCAACAGGCCCCGGTCGCGAACTCGGCTCCGGACGTGGAGCAGGCGCCGGTGGTCGAGCCTGTTTCGGCGGGCGGCGTGCTGCCGTGGGTGGTTTCGGCGCGTAGTGGTGAGGCTCTTGCCGGTCAGGCTGCCCGCCTTGCTTCGCATGTGGCCGATCAGGACCAGGACCCCATCGATGTCGGATTCTCGCTCATCACTTCGAGAGCGTTGTTCGACCATCGGGCCGTGGTGTTGTCGGCCGAGCGCGACGGCCTGCTAGCTGCCACACAAGCGCTGGGTCGCTCTGAAATCGTTCCCGGTGTCGTGACCGGTCGCGTGGTGTCGGGTTCGACCGGTCTGGTGTTCTCCGGGCAGGGTGCGCAGTGGGCGGGTATGGCGGCTGAGCTGCGCGTGGCGTATCCGGTGTTCGCCGAGGCTTTCGATGCGATCGTTGCTGAGCTGGATCCGCTTCTGGGGCAGTCGGTTTCGCTTGTCGATGCGTTGTCCGATGATGCTGTGGTCGATTCGACGGTGTTCGCGCAGGCGGGTTTGTTCGCGTTCGAGGTGGCGTTGTTCCGTTTGCTCGAGTCGTGGGGTGTGCGGCCCGATGTGGTGGCGGGTCATTCGATCGGTGAGGTCGCGGCTGCGCATGTGGCTGGGGTGTTGTCTTTGGCGGATGCGTGTGTGTTGGTCGCGGCGCGTGGCCGATTGATGCAGGCGCTGCCCGCCGGTGGGGCGATGGTGGCGGTCGGTGCGTCGGAGGTCGACGTGCTGCCGTTGCTGGCTGGGGACGTATCGATCGCGGCGGTGAATGGTCCGTCGTCGGTGGTGCTTTCCGGTGTGGAGGCGGATGTCGCTGCTGTGGTCGATCGTTGTGTCGAGCGTGGTTGGCGCACGCGTCGGTTGCGGGTGTCGCATGCTTTCCATTCGGCGTCGGTGGAGCCGATGTTGGCCGAATTCGGTTCGGCGATAGAGGGTTTGACGTTCGACCGTCCGGATATCGCGTTGGTGTCGACCGTGACCGGTGCGCGGGTGACCGATGAGATGTCGGATCCGTCGTATTGGGTGGGTCAGGTTCGTGACACGGTGCGCTTCGCCGACGCGGTCGCCGCGATGGCGGGTATCGGTGTCACCAGATTCGCCGAGGTCGGACCCGATGCCGTGCTCGTCCCGATGGTGGACCAGATCATCGGTGACCGGGATGCCGTGGCTTCCACGGTGGTGGCGCTGGCGCGTCGAAACCAGGCTGACGTGTCCACTCTGTTGGGCGGCGTCGCCGGGCTGTTCGTCTCCGGCGCCGACGTGGACTGGGCCCGCTTGTACGCCGGAACCGGAGCCAAGCGAATCGACTTGCCCACCTATGCCTTCCAGCGTCGGCGCTATTGGGTGGCCGAAGGGTCCGCCGGTGGCGATGCCCGTGCGATGGGTCTCGTCGCTACCGGACACCCGCTGGCCTCGGTGGTCGTCTCGCAACCGGACTCCGACGCGGTGACCCTCACCGGCCGCCTGTCGGCGCAGGCCCAGCCATGGCTGACCGACCACCGGGTCATGGACACCGTGTTGTTCCCGGGTACCGGCCTCGTCGAGCTCGCCATGCACGCCGGAGAACAGGTCGGCTGCCCGACCTTGGAGGAGCTGGTCCTCCGAGCCCCGCTGGTGCTGTCGGAATCCGCCGGGCTGGCGGTACGTGTCGTTGTCGACGCCGAGGACGCGACGGGTCGTCGCGCGGTGCGGATCTTCTCCCGCCCCGATGACGACGTCGACCCGGCGTCGGCGCGGTCCTGGACGTCGAACGCCGAGGGCGTGCTCGCCCCGGGACTCGACAGCGCGCCGGTGGACCTGATGCAGTGGCCGCCCGCGGGCGCCATCGCCATCGATATCGATGGTGTCTACGACTCCCTCGACGAGCAGGGCTACCACTACGGTCCGGTGTTCCAGGCGTTGCGGTCGGTGTGGCGAGGGGCCGACGGGGTCTACGCCGAGATCGAACTGCCCGAACAGGCTCGGGCCGATGCGCAGTGTTTCGGTCTGCACCCGGCGTTGCTCGACGCCGCTCTGCACGCCTTGCGCTTCACCGGCGACGCGCAGGCGGAGGAGGCTGGGATCGCGCTGCCGTTCGAGTGGTCCGGTGTCACCGTGCACGCGGCCGGCGCCGACGCGTTGCGTGTTCGGCTCACCCGTGTCGGCAAGCACGGTGTCGCTCTGGATCTGGCGGACATGACCGGCGCCCCGGTGGCGACCGTGCGGCATCTGGCGTCGAGGCCGATCGATCCCGCGCAGCTCACCGCGGGCACAGCCATCACTGGTACCGCCGTGTTCCAGGTCGATTGGACACCGATCGTGGTGTCCGAGGCCGAGATCGACGCGGTAGCGTGGGCGGATCTCGGTGAGCGGGTTCCGCAGGCGGTGCTGCTCGAGTGCCCGGCGGGCAACGATCCCGCCGCCGTCCATGCCGCGACGCATGAAGTTCTCGAGGTGCTTCGGTCCTGGACGACGGAGGGTCGGTTCACCGAATCGGTTCTCGTGGTTCGAACCAGCGGTGCGGTATCGGTGGCAGGGGAGGACATCACGAACCTGGCCGGTGCCGCTGTGTGCGGTCTCGTTCGTTCCGCGCAAACCGAGAACCCCGGCCGGATCGTGTTGATCGATTCCGGTTCAGCAGAAGACGATTCGGAACTCGATGGGTTGCTCGGCGGGATTCTGGCCGCGGGCGAACCCCAGGTGGCCGTGCGTGACGGGCGAGTACATGTCGCGCGCCTCGGCCGAATCGCCGCTCCGGCGACCGCGTCGGCCGCGGTGTCGACCTTCGCGCCGGACGACACGGTGCTGATCACCGGCGCGGGTGGTTTGCTGGCCGGGATGTTCGCTCGGCATCTGGTCGCCGCCCACGGTGTTCGGCGCCTGTCGATGCTGAGCAGGCGCGGTGCATCCGGGCCGGGTGTCGCCGAGTTGCGGGCGGAGCTGGAGGGTTTGGGCGCCGAGGTCGAGTTCATCGCTTGCGATGTCACCGATCGTGGCGCTCTCGAGCGGGTGCTCGCCGATGTGCCGGTCGATCGCCCGTTGACCGGGGTATTCCATATGGCGGGCGTACTCGACGACGGCGCCATCGCCTCGTTGACCCCGGCGCGGATCGACACTGTATTGGGGCCCAAGGTCGATGCCGCCCTGTACCTGCACGAGCTGACCCTTGATCTTCCGCTGAAGGCGTTCGTGTTATTCAGTTCGGCGGCCGGTGCGTTCGGTAACGCGGGTCAGGGCAACTACGCCGCGGCCAATGCCTGTTTGGATGCGCTTGCGGTGCATCGCAAGGCTTCCGGTCGTTGCGGTGTGTCTTTGGCGTGGGGCCTGTGGGACGGAGGTATGGCCGGGGAACTGAGCGATGTCGATCGGCACCGCATGTCCCGCTCTGGCATGCTGCCGTTGTCGGAAGACCAGGGGCTCGCGTTGTTCGACGCGGCTACCGGCATCGACGCGGCGGCCATCGTGCTCGCCCGTTTGGACCTGGATGCCGTGCGCGGCACAGGGTTTGCCGTGCCCGCACTGTTCACCGGCCTGATCCCCCAGCGCCGCAGGGCATCCTCCGGCGCCGCCACGGCGCTGCGTGTTCGGTTGGCAAGCACTCCCGACAGCGAACGCCTCGGTGTTCTCATCGAGATCGTGCGCGGTCAGGTCGCCACGATTCTCGGCCACCAGAACGCGAGCGCCGTGGAAGCCGACCGTGCCTTCAACGAGCTGGGCTTCGACTCGATCACCGCCATCGAGTTCCGCAACGCCCTCAAGGCCGCCACGGGCCTGCCGCTGCCCGCGACCCTGGTGTTCGACTACCCGACACCACAGGCTCTGGCCGAGTATCTGGCCGAAGAGTTCTCCGGCGCCAGCCGGGACATCGAAGTCACCGCAAGCAGGGCCGTCGACGACGAGCCGATCGCCGTCGTCGGCATGGCCTGCCGTTACCCGGGCGGAGTCACTTCTCCGGAGGACCTCTGGGAACTGGTCCGTGCGGGCGGGGATGCGATCTCGACGCTCCCTGTCGATCGAGGCTGGGATATCAACGGCCTCTACGATCCGGAACCAGGTCGCACGGGCAAGTCCTACGCGAGAGAAGGCGGATTCCTGCACACCGCCGCCGATTTCGACGCGGATTTCTTCGGGATCGGTCCCAACGAAGCCACGATGATGGATCCGCAGCAGCGGCAACTCCTGGAAACGACATGGGAGGCGTTGGAACGCGCGGGTGTCGATCCCGCGGTGTTGCGTGGCAGTTCGACCGGCGTCTTCACCGGTGTGATGTACCACGATTACGCGCAGGGGCACGGCGGCAACGCTTCCGGCAGTTTGGTCTCGGGTCGCATCGCCTACACCCTGGGGTTGGAGGGCCCTGCGGTGTCCGTGGATACTGCATGCTCGTCGTCGCTGGTGGCACTGCATTTGGCCGGGCAGTCGTTGCGGTCCGGCGAGTGTGATCTGGCGTTGGCCGGTGGTGTGACGGTGATGGCCACGCCGGAGACCTTCGTGGAGTTCTCCCGCCAGCGGGGTTTGTCGCCGGATGGGCGCTGTAAGTCCTTCGCCGATGCGGCCGATGGTGTCGCCTGGTCCGAGGGTGCCGGTGTACTGGTCTTGGAGCGTCTGTCGGACGCTCGTCGCAATGGTCATCCGGTGTTGGCGGTGATCGCTGGTTCGGCGGTGAATCAGGATGGTGCGTCGAATGGTTTGACCGCGCCGAATGGTCCGTCGCAGCGTCGGGTGATCCGGCAAGCCCTCGCGAATGCCGGTGTCTCGCCGGTCGAGGTCGACGTGGTCGAAGCTCACGGCACCGGGACGACTTTGGGTGATCCGATCGAAGCTCAAGCGCTGCTGGCCACCTATGGGCAGGATCGTGCTGCGGATCGTCCGTTGTGGTTGGGGTCGTTGAAGTCCAACATCGGCCATTCCCAAGCCGCGGCCGGTGTGGGTGGTGTGATCAAGATGGTGATGGCGATGCAGCACGGGGTGCTGCCCCGGACCCTGCACGTGGATCAGCCCTCGACGAAGGTCGATTGGTCCGAGGGTCATGTGCGGTTGCTGACCGAGCCGGTGCCGTGGACGGTGGTCGATCGGCCGCGTCGTGCCGGTGTTTCATCGTTCGGTATCAGTGGCACCAATGCGCACGTCATCGTGGAACAGGCTCCGCCGCTGGCGAATTCGCGCCCGGTGCCGGTGGTGAAGACTGCCCCGGCCGGTGGCGTGTTGCCGTGGGTGATTTCGGCGCGCAGTGGTGAGGCTCTTGCCGGTCAGGCTGCCCGCCTGGCGTCTCATGTGGACGACCACGAGCTGGACCCGGTCGACGTCGGCTTCTCGCTGACGACCACACGCAGTGTGTTCGAGCATCGCGCGGTTGTTCTGGCCAATGACCGTGATGGTCTGCTGGCCGGTGTGCGAGCGCTGGCTGCCGGTGTGCAGGTACCGGGTGCGGTGACCGGTCGTGTGGTGTCGGGTTCGACCGGTCTGGTGTTCTCCGGGCAGGGGGCGCAGTGGGCGGGTATGGCGGCCGAGCTGCGTACGGGGTATCCGGTGTTCGCCGAGCACTTCGACGCGATCGTCGCCCGGTTGGAACCGATTCTCGAGCAATCGGTTTCGTTGGACGAGGCTCTGTCGTCCGAGGACATGGTTGATCGGACTGTGTTCGCGCAGGCGGGGTTGTTTGCGTTCGAGGTGGCGTTGTTCCGTCTGCTCGAGTCGTGGGGTGTCCGTGCGGATGTGGTGGCGGGTCATTCGATCGGTGAGGTCGCTGCTGCGCATGTGGCCGGGGTTTTGTCTTTGGCGGATGCGTGTGTGTTGGTCGCTGCGCGTGGCAGATTGATGCAGGCGCTGCCCGCCGGTGGTGCGATGGTCGCAGTGGGCGCGTCGGAGATCGATGTGCTGCCGTTGCTGACTGAGGGGGTGTCGATCGCGGCGATCAATGGTCCGTCGTCGGTGGTGCTTTCCGGTGTGGAGGACGCGGTTGCCGCTGTTGTCGAGGTGTGTGTCGAGCGTGGTTGGCGCACGCGTCGGTTGCGGGTCTCCCACGCTTTCCATTCGGCGTCGATGGAGCCGATGCTGGCCGAATTCGCTTCGGCGCTCCAGGGTTTGACGTTCGATCGTCCGGGCATCGCGTTGGTGTCCACGGTGACCGGCGTCCGGGTCGAGCACGAGATGTCCGACCCGTTGTACTGGGTCGGTCAGGTCCGTGACACAGTGCGCTTCGCCGATGCCGTCGCCACGATGGCGGGTATGGGTGTGACTCGGTTCGCCGAGGTGGGACCCGACTCCGTCCTGACCCCGATGATCGCGGAAACTCTCGACACCGCAACTACTGTCGCTCTGACCAGACGCGGCAACGCCGACCCCACGACCCTGCTGACCGGGCTCGCCCGTCTATACGTCACCGGCACGCCGGTGGATTGGACGAGCTACCACGCAGGCACCGGAGCCGCGAAGACAGATCTACCGACATACGACTTCCAGCACCGCCGCTTCTGGTTCACGGGCCAACTGCACGCGGGAGAGGCCTACGCGCTCGGCCTGCGCTCCACCGAACACCCCATGCTCGGCGCAGTGGTGGCGCAGCCGGAGGGTGGGGGCGTCAGGCTCACCGGCCGCCTGTCCACGGCCACCCATCCCTGGTTGGCCGATCACGATGTGCTCGGCACGGTGCTGTTGCCCGGCACCGGATTCGTCGAACTGGCCGTGCACGCCGGAGACCAGGTCGACTGCCCGGAACTGGAGGAACTCACGCTTCGGGCGCCGCTCGTGCTGCACGGGGACGGCGGGGTGCAGATCCAAGTGATCGTCGGTGACGGCGACGAGAACGGCCGCCGACGACTCGACGTCTACTCGCGCGGGGACGGGGACGACCACTCGGAGCCGTGGACTCACCATGCGGAAGGCGTCGTGCGCCCGAACGAGGCGACCGGCGAGCCGGAAGACTGGGCCGACTTCGTGCAGTGGCCACCGGTCGGTGCAACGGATGTGCGGTTGGACGGCGCCTACGACGAACTCGCCGACCACGGGTACAACTATGGGCCCGCCTTCCAAGGACTGGTAGCCCTGTGGCGCCGCGGCGAGGATCTCTTCGCCGAGGTCGCACTGCCCGAGCAGACGTCCACCGAAGGCTATGGCGTGCACCCGGCGCTGCTCGACGCGGCCATGCACGCACTGTCCTTCGGCATTCCACAGGGCACGGACGGCCACGCCGAGCGGCCGACTCTCGTGCCTTTCGCCTGGTCTTCGGTGCGTTTGCACGCCGACGGCGCCCGGCGGGTGCGGGTGCGGTTGACCCGGCTGAATCAGGGCGAAATCTCCCTGATGATGGTGGATTCCGTTGGAGCGCCGATGCTTTCGGTCGGAGCGCTCGCATTGCGGCCGTTGTCCCGTGAACTGTTCGCTGCGTCACCCCGGTCTTCGTACGACTCGCTCTACGAGCTCACCTGGCGGCCCGGTCCGGAGCCACGATCCGCGGAAGGGGTTTCCTGGACGGAGTGGGGCGCGGCAGAGCCTGCCTCGGTCGTCGTCTTCCGGCCTCCGGTCGACGGCGTCGACATGCCGGTCCGGCTGCGCACGGCGCTGCACGGCACGCTCGGCGCGCTGCACGAGTTCTCGAGCGAAGAACGCTACACCGCAAGCACTTTGGCCGTCATCACCGACACCGCGGCCGACCCGGCCGTGGCCGCGGTGTGGGGTCTGGTGCGCGCGGCGCAGGCGGAGAACCCGGGGCGGATCGTGCTCATCGAAGCCGACGCGGAAACACCGACGGATCACCTGGTGGCCGCGGCGATGACGGGCGAGCCGGAACTGGCTGTGCACGCGGAGGGCACCCGGGTGCGGCGGCTCACCCGCGCCGCGTCGCCCGAACCGGAGCGGCGGGCGCCATGGGATCCCGACCGGATGGTCCTGATCACCGGTGGTACCGGCGGGATCGGCCGTCGCATCGCCGAGCACCTCGTGATCGAGCACGGTGTGCGACACCTGCTGCTGGTCAGCCGACGCGGACCGGCCGCCACCGAGGACCTCGTCGAAGAACTCGAGGCTCTCGGTGCAGCGGTTCGCGTCTCCGCCTGCGACGTGACAGACCGTGATTCGCTGCGAGACCTGCTTTCCTCGATAGCCGCGGAGCATCCGTTGGGTGCGGTCGTCCACGCGGCGGGCGTCGCCTACAACGGCTTGGTCGACAGCATGACCCCGGAGCAGATCGACTACTCCCTCGGCGCCAAGGCCGACGCCGCGTGGCACCTGCACGAGCTCACCCGTGACGCCGGGCTGTCCGCCTTCGTGATGATCTCCTCGGCAGCAGGGTCGATACTGCCTGCGGGTCAGGGCGGCTACGCCGCGGCCAACGTGTTCCTCGACGCTCTCGCGACCCACCGGCACGCGGAAGGACTGCCCGCCACCTCGCTCGCCTACGGCCTCTGGGGCATCGACACCGGTCTCTCCCAATGGCTCGGCGAGGCCGACCGGCAGCGTATGCGTCGGCAAGGTCTGCCGCCGCTGGCCGCTGACAAGGCGCTCGCTTTGTTCGACGCGGCGGTGGCAACCGGGCGTCCGGCGCACGTGCCGGTCGAGATCGACCTGGCGGCGTTGCGTGCCCGGGACGCGGTGCCCGCGCTGCTCAGCGATCTGACGAAGCGGGCCGGGCGTCGGCAGAGCACCCGGACGCACGATGTGGGTGCCCTGCGCAGGCGACTGGCGCAACTCTCCGAGGCCGAACAGGACCAGTTGCTCCAGACGCACATACTCGAGAACGCCGCCCGTCTTCTCGGTCACGACAGCGCTGATGCTCTCGACCCGGAGCGGGACTTCCTCGAGGCGGGATTCGACTCACTGGCTGCCATGGAGTTGCGCACCGCGCTCAACGCGTCCACGGGTCTGACGCTGTCGACGGCCGCGATCTTCGATCACAAGACGCCGGCGGCACTGGCCCGATACCTGCGGGAGGAGCTCAGCGGGGACTCGCGAAGGACCAACGAGCCTGGTGGCCAGGACGACTCGTTGTACGGGATGTTCCGCGGCGCGGTGGAGAACGGCCAGGCGGGCAAGGGCTTCGCGTTGTTGAAGGCGGTGGCGGAGCTGCGCGAGCAGTTCTCCTCCGCAGCTGAACTGGACCGGCTGCCGGTACCCGCGCGACTCGTCGAGGGCCACGCCCTGCCACGGATCATCTGCCTCGCTCCGCCACTGGCGAACGGCAGCGCCCACCAATACGTCAGGGTGGCATCGCATTTGCGCACTGACCGTGACGTCGTGGTGCTGCCGCCGATCGGATTCGGAGCCGGAGAGCCACTGCCCGCGACGCCGACGGCGGCATTGGATGCACTGGCGCGCTGCGTCCTCGAGGCGGCGCAGGGCGACCCGTTCGTTCTTCTCGGATACTCGTCGGGCGGCCTGTTGTCCTATCTGGTCACCGAGTACTTGGAAGCGGCTGGTGGCCCCGCGCCCACCGGCGTGGTCATGTTGGACACCTACAAGGTGAACGATGACGGCGAATGGCTGCTTCGCGAGATGGCCGAATACATGGTGTCGAGGGAAGCTACGTTCGGTCGCTTCGACCACGCCCGGTTGTCCGGTATGGGCTGGTACGTGCAGCTGCTACAGAAGATGGTGCCCGGCTCCGTCGTCACGCCCACGCTGTTCGTCCAGTGTGCCCAGACCTTCCTGGGGCCGTCGTCGGACCGTTTGAATTGGCAAGCGCAACCATGGGATTCGTCGCACACCGTGGTGCCGGTCCGGGCCGATCACTTCACGATCCTGGAGGACGGCTCGGCGGATGTCGCCGAAGCGATCGAGGGCTGGCTGGAGAGCTAGGAACAACGACCGGGTGAGCGCCTGCCCACCCGGTCGTTCTCGCCTAGGCCGACAGCGCTCGAGCGCAGTGATCGCGGATCAGCTTTCCTACCGCTCGGCAGTTCGCATCGATGAAGAAATGCCCGCCCGGAAATGGTTGCGCTGCAAAGCCTCCAGAGGTGTGCGAGCCCCATGCCTCGATCTGCGCGAGACTCGCGTCCGGATCACGATCGCCGACGATCGCGACGATAGGGCTGCCGACCATCGCGTCCGGACTGCACTGGTAAGTCTCGATGGCTCGGTAGTCGTTCCTGACGATGGACAGGATCAGTTCTCGAAATTCGGGATCCTCGAGCAGCGCCGCCGGTGTACCGCCGAACTGCAGTAGGTGCTCACCGAGTTCTCGATCGCTCAGCAGATGCATACGCGGCTCGGGTAGCGCCGCCGAAGGCGCGCGCCGACCGGAGGCGAACAGAACTTTCGCTCGCGCGCCCAATTCGTGCTCGAGCCGCATACACGTCTCGAAAGCTACGACAGATCCCATGCTGTGCCCGAAGATGGAGAAATTCTCGGCATCATCGACCGCTTCTCTCAGCTCGGGAAGCAGGCCGTCGACGAGACCTGGAATGCTGCCGACGAGCGGCTCGTGTCTTCTGTCTTGCCGTCCCGGGTACTGAATGGCGACGACCTCGTATTCCGGTCCGAGGCACTTGGCCAACGGGCCGAAAGATATCGCGGAGCCACCGGCGTGCGGAAAGCAGAACAGCTTGTGCAATCCATCCCCGGCGGAGGGGGACAGGCGACGTAGCCAGCTATTACCCATGGGGCAGGCAGCCTTTCGTTACGGCACGGATACGCACCACCGCCGGGTGCCGGAGGTGGTGCGCTTCGAGGGCTTGGGCTCGCGAGCTAGCGGCTCGGTGGTGTGTACCTGAGCCGCACGACCGAACTCCAAGGCTTCCAAGCCTTTTGGATCGGCTTGCGAGGATCGGGCTGCGGGAAGAGCGTGGCCGGCTTCATGAACCAGGGCAGCCGGTGGAACCGGTGCGCCGCCGAGGCCAGATGTTCCACCTCGTCGGCCGTCCAGTCGAGGCCGGCGAAAAAGCGCAGCGGATCGACCGGACCGAACTGCCACGGGGCGTTGGCCAGCAGTTCGGTGGTGGCCTTGCTCATCCGCTTCACGATCGCCTGGTTGTTGACATCCAATGCCCACCAAGCGATTTCGGGACGAGCCAGGGCGGCGGCCAAACCGGTGACATCGTCGTCGGAGAGGTAGTAGATCAGACCCTCGGTGAGTACGAGCGCGCGCTCGGCGCCCGCGAGGGCCTCGTCCAAGAACTTGCTCCGCGCCTCGGGATCGGCGAGATCCACCGCCGTGCGGGTGAGCGCGCAGCGCGGCGACTCCCCGGCCAGCAGCTCGTTCTTCTCCTCGACCAATGCGGGGAGATCCGCCTCTATCCAAGGGAATTCGGACGGCAGATCCAGCCGGTACGGGCGGGTATCCATACCCGCGGCCATGTTCAGCACCCGATCGCAGCCCTGCTCGATGGTCTTCATGATCAGGTCGTCGATGAGTTTGGTCCGGGTGACCAGATTCCAGCCGTTGTGCATCAAGAGCGGGGTGCGGCCTGCGATGGCGCGGCCCCGATCCCCGGCGACCCGATCGGCGAGGGGATCGTGGAAAAGGGCATCGGGGCGGGCGGATTCGACAGCGCGGAAGGCGGCCACCCAGCGCGCGGTGTCGGAAACGTTGGTAACTAGTTCAGCGGTTTCGGCCACCAGTGCAGTCTTGCACAGCGAACGAAGCATGCTCAATGGTCACGACGCGTGCTCGGATCCGTCGAAGTGGTCATGTCCGAAGGCGAAGGCCTTCCAGCACCACGGTGAGGTAGGCGTCGACGAGCTCCTCGGACGTCGGGCGCGATCGAGCGATCGCCAGGGCGGTGGGGCCCATGAGCGCGGTGATGGTGGTCGCCGACAGGTCGTCACGGATCGTCCCGTCGCGCTGCGCGAGCTCGATCATCTCGCGCACGACGGCGACCAGATCACCGCGCAGGGCTGTGGTGGCGGGTAGTTCGAGGCCGCCGAGTTGGTCGCTGATCGCGTGGTGCGCGCCTTGGAAAGCGATCAGTTCCCGCAGGAAGGTTTGCAGCGCTCGGGCGGGTGTCGTCTCGGCGAGCAGGTCGCGAGCGCGGCGAACGACCGGTTCGAGCAGTCCGGAGACCGCGGCGTCCAGGAGAGCGTCCTTGCCGCCGAAAGTTCTTACGACAGTCGCCATTCCCAGGCCGGCCTGCTTCGCGATCGCCTCGACGGTGAGCGTCGCTCCTGGCTCGGCCAGCAGTGCGGTGGCGGCGTCCAAGGCGAGCTGACGGTTGCGCAGAGCATCGGCCCGGCGCGGGGATCCGGCACGCGTTGACAAGTGGAATCTCCCTTCCACATAATTATCTGGAACGTGTATTTCACTTATCCTACGTGAGGGGGAGAACGTCTCATGAACGAGCGAATCCTGATCTCCGGCGCGAGCGTCGCCGGCCTGACTCTCGCCCATTGGCTGGCCCGGCACGGATTCCGCCCCACCGTGGTCGAACGCGCGCCAGCGTTGCGCGACGGCGGCAACGGGGTCGATGTGCGCGAGCATGCCGTCGAGGTGGTCGAGCGGATGGGGATCGGGTCGCGAATCCGCGGGCGCGCCACCGACGTTCACGGCATGAAGTTCGTCGACGCCGACGACCGCGCCGTAGCTCGCATCGACATCCGAAATCCGAACGCCGTCGAGATAATGCGCGGTGACCTGGTCGCGCTACTGCGCGAGGTGACCGACGTCGATTACCTGTTCGGCGACTCGATTCGCACGATGGAACAGGACGACGACGGCGTCACGGTGACCTTCGAGCACGCGCGGACCCGCCGCTTCGATCTGGTCGTCGGCGCGGACGGCATGCATTCTCATGTTCGTCGCCTGGCCTTCGGGCCCGAGGAAGAGTTCCTCCGGTTCGCGGACCACTACTTCGCCTTCGCCGACGCTGAGGCATCCCTCGGCGAGGACCGGTGGGTGACTATGTTCAACACCCCGGGCAGGATGGCCGGCATCTATCGGTCGGGAAACCACGCCCAGGCCAAGGCCTACTTCATGTTCCGTTCCCCGCTACTGGAGTACGACCACCGTGACATCGCCGAGCACAAGCGCTTGGTCCGCGAGCGCTTCGCAGGCGAGCGGGCATGGCGGACCGCGCAGTTGCTCGACTCGGCGCTGGCCGATCCCGAGTCCTACTTCGACGCTCTGGCCCAGGTGCGCATGCCCACCTGGTCGGCCGGTCGCATCGCGCTCGTGGGCGACGCCTCATGGTGCGCGTCTCCCGCTTCGGGGGCGGGCGCGGAGCTCGCGCTGGTCGGCGCCTACCGCCTCGCCGGAGAACTGGCCGCCGCGGGCGGTGACCACCGCGTCGCCTTCGGCCGCTATGAGTCCGTGCACCGCCCGCTGGTCGACATGCGACAGCGGATCGGCCCCAACGTCCGCCTCATGATTCCCAAGACCGCCGGCGGTCGGCGCGTCCGTGACGCCGTCGCCCGGGTACCGCTGACGAAGGCGCTCGGCGCGGTGGAGCGTTTTCTGCGGAACCGTGACGCCACTTCGTTGCCCGACTATGGCAGGTCCGCCGAAACGCCATCGCCTTCGTCTCCGAGATCCACCGCGGCGGAGCCGATCAGGTGTGCGGCGCACGCGCGGGGACATTGAGCCGGGGTGCAACCAGTAACCGGATCGGATGAGGTTGTCGCATGTCGGATTCCGCCGCGTCGGCCGTGCGGGAGTCGGATTCCGGCGTTCCTCCGGCGGAAAAGGGCGTGGTGCGTGGCCGCAGCTCCATAGTTGGTCCGTCCGTTCCGGAAGAGGAGGAAGAGATGCTGACTGTTCTGCCCATCAGGTACGTCTCGGATGTGCAAGCGTGCCGAGAGTTCTACGCCGGTCTCGGTCTCGAGTTCGACGCCGACGCCAGTGTCAATGTGTGGGCGCAACTTTCGGCTGGAGCCGGTGCGGTCGGGTTGCACGACTTCTCGGTGTCGAAGGGTCGCCCGGCCGGATCGGTCGAACTGGGATTCGCGACCGACGAAAAGCTCGAGGTGATCGCGAGCCGGTTGCGTGAGAAGGGTTACGACTACGAGATCTTTGGGGAGGACTTCGGCCGCAGCCTGCGGGTCGTCGATCCGGACGGCGTGACGATCCAGATCCAGGAGATCGACATGGACGTCGCCCGGGCCTCCGAATCCGCCTTGGCGCGTACGGAAGGTGAGTGAGGGGTCGTAGCCTGCCGGCGCCCTTGCCTCGCGTGCGACGCATCGGTCCATCGGCCAGGTCGATCGGAGTCGGCGTGGCCGGTGCGGCAGCTGCCGAAACTGCTTGAAAGAAGCGGAAATCGGAATCTCTGCTTCGGCGATGTCGGCCGCGAGTCGCGGCGCGGCCGGTTCCTGGCCGCGTCGCATCGCATGCTCTTGTCTCGCGGATCGGAATTACAGGTTGACGTTCAGTGTTGATTTGTAACATACTCGCCCGGTTCGATGATCATGAGCAGGGAGGTGTGTCGGTGACCGACACCAGCCGGGCGGCGCTCGAGAGTCTGCGTGACGCGAGCGAGTTCAAGTGGTATGTCATTCCGCTCTTGCTGCTCGTCATCTACGTCTATGCCGTGGAAGTGGAGCGGCGGAACTGGGATGTGCTGTTCGCCGGGCTGGCGCTGTGGGGCATGGACTGGTTCAACGAGATCTGGAACGCGTTGGTCTTCCATTTCTCCGATCGCGCACCGGTGTGGGGCGCGGCCGGGCCGACCGCGTATCAGATCCTGATCGGTCTCAATATCGAGATCTGCTTCATGTTCGCGATCATGGGGGTCGCGGCGGCGAAGATGCTTCCGCCGCGCGAGACCCGGATCTTCGGCTTGCCCAACCGGCCGGTTCTCATCGCGGCGAACTCCGCCGCGGCGGTTGGCATCGAGGTGCTGCTCAACAAGGCCGGTGTGCTCACCTGGGAATGGTCGTGGTGGCAACCGAGTTTCCCGTTCCTCATCTGGCTGATCGGCTACGTGCCGTTCTTCGCGGCGTGCTTCTACGTGCACGACCTGCGGTCAGTGCGGTCCAAAGTCCTTGTCGTCGGCGCGATCTTTGGCATCGACGCGCTGGCTCTCATCGCTTTCGGCGCCGCGGGGTGGCTGTGATGTCCGGGCGCGCCATCGGGCGCACCGCCGTTCTCGCCGTGACCGGCCTGGTATTCGCGAGCATGACAACACTTTCCGTGACCGTGGCGGATCCCGGCTGCGCGCCGGTGGGCACTGTCGGCACGCCGGAGGTGACGGTCGATGAATCCACCGCCGGGCTGGAGGCGTTGGCCCCGGCCGACGTCGACCTGCCCGAGCAGGTCTGGTTCCGCACCACGGCGGAGTCGTTCAACCGGCGTTGGACATTCGCCACTCGCGGCGGCCAGGTCTACGTGAAAGAGGCTGCCGCCCGGGGTGGTTGGCGCACCGTCGAACTTCCCGGCTGTCTGGCGGGCCGCGTCGCCGGAGTCTCCGCCGACGACGACGAAGTGATGGCGATCGACCGGGACGGCCGCTTCTTCACCATGGACCACGCGCTCAGCGCGCCCCGGGACTGGAACTGGAGCAGCCGCTACGGAACCCCGTTGTGGACCGGCCCCGGAAACACGCTGCCACCGGGCACGCTCGCCTGGACCTGGTCGGTGCTCTCGCCCAACGAGGACCACGTCTGGCGGGATACGGCGGGCAATGATCACCCCGTCGGCGGGGCGAAGGTGTCGCACGTGTTCGCGCTCACCCACGACGGACAGCGCATCCAATACGTCGATCCGTGGCTGCCGGTGGATCACAGCTACGAGATGGCCACCCCGCACGGTGGCCGGTTCCAGGCGGTCGCGCTGTCGACGAGCGCGTCGACCTCGCTCATCGTCAACCGTTTCGGCGACTTCTACACGCGCCTTTACGATTTCGACATCTCGGGCGCCGACAAGGTGTTCTTCCGCTACTCCTACGAGGATCAGCGCGGACTGTCCGAGGCTCCCGACATGCTCGCCGAACGGGTGGACGGCCGCTACGCCGCCATTCAGCTGCCCGCGCCGGACTGGGTGCGGCAGCCGAAGGTGCCCGGGGAGATCACCGACCGCATCTCCGTCCACAAGACCGGTCCCGGCTCGGCGGCGCGGGAGCTGCGCGTCGAAGGCCGCGCCGGTGGTCGAAACGGTTTCTGGACAAAGCGACTCAGCGACGAGTCGTGGACCTTCGTCGCCACCGACCAACCCCTCGCCGGGACCGTGCTGGAGAACTCGGCTACGGACCGCTCGGTGGACACGCTGGCGGCCCCGTCACCGTACGACTACCAGGGTGTCTCGCCCCAGGGGTGGAGTGCGCAGGTGCGCGCCTTCGACGCGGCGGTGAGCCCGACTCCGCTGCGAATCGCGTTCGGCGACGGCAGTGGGCTCGACTTGATACTGCACACTGTCGACGGGCTGCGCCAGACGCCGCAGGAACCGGGAATCAGCAGTCAGACAAGGCAATTCGACGGGACCATCGAACTGTCTGCTGATCTGCTCGCGAGCCTGGACGCGCAGCCCGCCGCCGTCCGTGACTTCGTGCGAAACATCCTGCGCGGGAAGCGCTTCACGGATACCTCTGCCGCCGTCACCGATGCCGGCTTCCACATCGCCGCGTTCGACCTGACCTTGAACCGATCCTGATCGGGCGAACGGTTTTCGTAGCGCCCGACGGGCCATCTCGGCGCGGCATCTCCGTCGTCGCGACCCTCAGCCCATGGCTCGTGCACACCAATCGCCGTCGCAGCGGTGCCTGGGCCCAGCGCTACGAGTACGGTGTGCCCGTCACCGACCTGACCCCCGCCGCGCCAGACGACGCCGCGGGGACGACCGTCTACCTCCGCCCGGACGACGGCTTGCCGCCGATGGATGGGCGGGCGCTCGGGGAGCCGATCCGGTCGACCTCGCCCTGGCCGCACTTGGCCGTCGAAATCGATGACGCACGCCCCACCAGCGGGCCGGTCCAGGGCTTCCGCACCTGCCGCCCCACCGCCAGTGGCCGAGCGTGCCGGGTGCATGCCCGCGTCCGAGGCCCCCTGTCGCGAATGCGGGCAGAAGTACCTCGCGCCCGGCGGCGTGGGCGTAACATCACGAAAAACTGGACAGTCGTCTACCTAAGGTCCGGTGAACCAAGACCACCTTTGTGAGCGCTGTTATGGCTGACCGTGTGCACGCGTTTACCGACGACGCCCTGGCCGACCACGATGCCGTCGGCCTGGCGGCGGCGATTCGGTCCGGCGAGGTGAGCCCGGAGGAACTGGCCAGGGCGGCGATCGTGCGCGCCGAGCGGGTGGAACCGGCGCTGCACGCCATCCAGCACGAGTGCTTCGATCCGCCGCGGTACGCGCGGAAACGTTCGGGCGTGTGGTACGGGGTGCCGACGCTGATGAAGGACAACGCCGATGTGGCCGGGATGCCGACCTGTCACGGGAGTATCGCGTTCCGCCCTCGGATCGCCGCGCGCGACGACGCGTACACCAGGCAGTTCCTGAGCACCGGCGTGACGCTGATCGGCAAGACCCGGATGCCGGAGTTCGGGCTCAGTCCGACCACCGAATTCCAGACCGGGGAGCCGACCGTCAATCCGTGGAATCCGGATTACTCGGTCGGCGGATCCTCCGGCGGCGGCGCCGCGCTGGTCGCCGCGGGCGTGGTGCCGGTGGCGCACGGAAACGACGGCGGTGGATCGTTGCGTATCCCCGCCGCCTGCGCGGGACTGGTCGCGCTGAAGCCGACCCGGGCCCGGCATCTGGACAATGCCCAAGCCCGTCAGCTTCCGATCAGGCTGGTCTCCGAGGGCGTGCTCACCCGAACGGTACGCGACACGGCGGCGTATACCGCTGCGGCCGAACGTTATTGGCGCAACCCGCGGCTGGCTCCCGTCGGGCTGGTCGAGGGGCCGAACAATCGGCAGCTGCGCACCGGTCTGCTGCTCGGGTCGGGGACCGGTGACGAGCCGGACGCCGAGAGTCGCATGGCCGTCGAGCGGGCCGCGAAGTCGCTGGAGCAAGCGGGTCATCGGGTCGAAGCGATGGGCGTGCCGTTCGCGAGGCGATACGCCGACGATTTCCTGCTGTACTGGGCGCTGCTGGCGCATATGGCGCTGCTGACCGGCAAGATCACGCACGGCCGCTCGTTCGATCGCGCCGCCCTCGACGATCTGACCAAGGGGTTGGCGCGATACCACCGCGAACGTTTCGTCGGCAGCCCGGCGGCGCTGTACCGGCTGCGCCGGGCGAAGCGGATCTACGACCGCGTCTTCACCCGCTACGACATCGTGCTATCCCCGGTGACCACCCACACCGTCCCGCCGCTGGGCTACCTGAGTCCGACGGTGCCCGCCGACGAACTCATCGACCGTTTGCGTCGCTACGCCGGCTATACGCCGATGAACAATGTCACCGGATCGCCCGCCATCTCGGTGCCAATGGGTCTCGGTGCCAACGGGCTGCCCGTAGGCGTAATGTGCAGTGCCGCATACGGAGACGAGCGCACCCTCCTGGAGATCGGCTATCTCCTCGAAGCGGACAACCCCTTCCCGCGGATCACCGCGTCGAAGTAGAGCCGTCACCGGGCGAGGGAACCGTCCCGCGAAATTTTTCCGCATCACACCCATCCATATTCGGATCCGCAGCGAAGCACCTCTTATGCGGGAAAAGGCGAAGAATGTCCGATGAGGCGGGGAAGCGCGGCCTGATCCGGCTGCGCCGGTACGCGGGGGAAAACGGCGCGCGCGCCACGCAATGCTCCACCCGAGAGGCGGGCGCGGCGGCCGAACGTAGTCGACGGCTCGCGGATCTGCTGGCCGCCGTCGGATCCGGCGACCGGGAAGCCTTCACCGAGTTCTACCGCGCGACCAGCCATCGGGTCTTCGGCCTCGCGGTGCGCATCGCGCGCAGCCAGGCGGCGGCGGAGGAGATCACCCAGGAGGTCTACCTCCAGGCGTGGTCGACGGCCGAACGGTACGACCGCACCAGGGCCAGTCCCATCGGCTGGCTGATGATGCTCACGCACCGGCGCGCGGTCGACCGCGTCCGCACCGAACAGTCCACCGCCGACCGGGACATCGTCTACGGCCACAGCCACCTCGGGCGCGACCACGACATCGTCGCCGAGGAGGTCGGCCAGCGCCTGGACGAAGAATTGGTGCTCGAGTGCCTCGGCACACTGACCAGCACCCAGCGGGAGGCCTTGGCGCTGGCCTATTACAGCGGGCGCACCTACCGCGAGGTCGCCGACCAGCTCGATATCCCGCTGCCCACCGCCAAGAGCCGAATTCGCGACGGACTGCGGCGGCTGGCGACCTGCCTGAGCGGAGGTGAACCCGGTTGATCGACGCCGAGTCTCCCGACCCGGACCTGCTCGATCTGGCCTTCCCCTATGCGATGGACGCCGTGAGCGCCGAGGAGCGCGCGGCCATCGACCAGCGGGTGCACGCGGCCGACGCGGTGACCGCCGCCGCCTTCGAGAACACCGTGCGCGGCGTCCGCGAGACGGTCGCGGCGATGACGGTGGTCGACAGCGTCGCCCCGCCCGCGGACCTGGAGATCGCCATCCTGTCCGCCGTCGACGGACCGGCGGATCCGCGGTCGCTCCGTGCGGGGTGGCGCTGGCTCGCGGCCGCCGCCGCGCTCATCGTCGCGCTGGGCGCGGGAGCCGGAGCCGTGTTCTTCGTCGACCGCGACACCGGATCGCCCAGCTTCGAGGTGACGGCCCAGCTGGTGCAGGAACAGCCCGACACCAGGACCCGCTCGGCGGCGGTCGAGGGCGGCGGCGCGCTGCTGGTGACCACCTCCGCGCAGCTCGGAGCGGCGACGGTCAACTTCGACGGTGTCGCGGGGCCGGTGCGAGGACAGTCCTATCAGCTGTGGCTGGTGCCGCCGGAAGGCGCTCCGCGCTCGGCCGGTGTGCTGCCGCAGCTGCCCGCGCCGGACGCGCCGTTCGTCACCCGGTTCCTGCCGACGGACATCCTGGCGATCACTATCGAGCCGCCCGACGGCTCGCCGCAGCCGACGTCGACGCCGATCACCACCCTCGCTCTCGGCTGATCCACGGAGCGAGCGCGATCGTCGAATTCGCCTCCACGCCCCGGCACGCGCACGTATTCTGGCCCGAATTCGGGCCCGGCCGAGGAGGTAACGATGCGAGCGCGCATGTCCACCGTGTGGCGGCACCTGGTACGCGGACTGCTGCTCCATGGCGTGAGCGTCGGCGGTTCGACCCGCTGTCACGACGAATGGCTCCGTGCGGACACCCCGGAGCAGCAGTGGGATTGGTCGATACCGCACCACTGGTACGACGCCGCCCACCGATGAGATTCAGCGGGTTCCCCTGGTGGGTCCCGCGCTGACGTCGGTTTCCGGCGCGGGCTCCACCGGAGGCTGCGGCCGCCACGCCTCCTGGACGCCGGGCACCCCGTCCTGCACGACGAAGCTCGCGCGGGTGTGGATGGGGGCACCCTGGCGGCGGATGTAGGGCACCACGCGGAAGTCGTTGCGCCACATGCCGTGGTCGAGCTCGACGCGGACGTAGCCGCGCTGCGCGTTGAAGAACGCGAGATCGGGATTGGCGGCGAGCAGACGTCGTCCGATGTCGTTCATGTCCGCGCCGTCGCCACCGCTGGTGATCGAGGTGCCGGTGAATTCCGCTGCTACCACCGGTGATTCGGGATCGGCGTAATCGCGGCGCAGCCGGGCGGCGTGGTTCTGATGCCGGTCGCCGGTGATCACCACCACATTGCGGACGCCGCGGTCGGCGGCCGCACCGAGCACGGTGTTGCGGTCGGCCACGTACCCGTCCCAGGAGTCGGTGGACACGGCCAGGCCAGGCCCGGGATCGCTGTCGGTCTGGCTCATGCCGACCTGATTGCCGACGATCTGCCAGCGTGCGGGCGACGAGGCGAAACCCTCCAGCAGCCAATCCCGTTGCCTGGCACCCAGAATCGTGCGATCCGGATCGAAGCGCTCGTCGCAGCCCGCGGCGACGTCGCCGCCGCACGCCTGCGGTGTCCGGTACTGCCTGGTGTCCAGCATGGTGATCTCGGCGAGGTCGCCGAAACGATAGCGGCGGTGCAGGTGCATGCCGGAACCGCGCGGTAATTGGGCGATCCGCAACGGCTGATGTTCGTACATCGCCTGGAAGGCGGCGGCACGGCGGCGACGGAACAGCGCGGGGACGCGGTGGATGTCGATGCCGAGACCGGGCGAGTCGGCCGCCCAGTTGTTGTCGACCTCGTGATCGTCCATGGTGACCAGCCACGGAAACGCGGCGTGCGCGTCACGCAAGGGCTGCTCGGCCTTGTACAGGGCGTAGCGCAGCCGATAGGTGGGCAGGTCGACGGCCTCGTCCCGAAACTCATGGCCCGCCGAAAGTCCTTGGCGGCCTTGGATCCACCCGCGCTCGTAGATGTAGTCGCCCAGGTGCACCACCAGATCCAAGTCCTCGCGCGCCAAGTGCTCGTAGGCGGTGTAGTAGCCGGAACTCCACGACTGGCAGGACGCGAAGCCGAATCGGATGCGCGCCGTCGGCAGCCCCGGCGGCGGCGCGGTGCGCGTGCGCCCGACCGGCGAGATCACCGACCCGGCGCGGAAACGGTAGTAGTACCAGCGATCCGGTGCGAGTCCGTTGATCTCCGGGTGCACGCTGTGCGCCAGTTCGCGGGTCGCGACGGCGGAGCCGCGAACAACCACCCGGCGGAAGAGCTCGTCGTCGGCGACCTCGTAGTCGACGGTCACCGGATGATTCATCATGCCGCCGTGGCCATCGGGGGCCAACGGGTCCGGCGCCAGCCGGGTCCACAGAACGACGCCGTCCGGTGTCGGATCGCCCGAGGCGATCCCGAGCGTGAACGGATCGTCCGACCAGCGCGGCGTGCGGAACCGCCCGCTGCTCGCCGCCGAGGCGCCCACGAGTACCGCTGCCGATCCCGCGGCGCCGAATCTCAACAGCTGCCGACGAGACAGGCCCATACGTCACGGTACATCGGATCGGGCGCACCGCTCGTCCGCCGACCGCGCGGCGAGCGGTCGGCCGGGGAGGACGCGACCTCAGGCGCCTTGGAGCCGGATCTCGCTGGAGAGTTCCGCCGCCACTTCGCTCAACCGAGTCCTGTCCGGCTTGGCTCCGGTGCGGCCCGCCACCTCGTCGCGGGTGGCGATGGTCAGACCGTCCCCGGCGACCTCGGCTACTTCCACGTGCCCCTCGAGCAGCACAAGGCACGAGTCAGGACCGGCGGCGAGCAGCTCGCGCAGATCGTCCTCGGTGACCGTGGAGTGGGGGCGCTTCTCGTTGACGTCGTCCATGCCCACCGGGTGCCCGGCAGACTCCACCGGAAACCCGGAGGACGACCGAGGCAAATCCGGCCGGAGTGACATGCGCGTCTTCCGATTCGACGCTCCGAAGCTGGGTAGCCCGTCTGTGACACGGACCGAAACAAAGAGAAAGGCGTGCGCGATGATTCAGCTCAGCGTGACTCGGAACCTGTTCGTCGACATCGCCGAGCGCCTCGACACGCCACACCGCGCCCGGCTGGCTCAGCCGGCCGCGGCGTGAGCGGGATAGGCCACCGCCCGCGCGCCGCCGAGCGGCACGGTCTGGGCGGAGAGCGAATGTCCGGGTTCCGTAGCGGCGCACTCTTCTGGCGCCCTTCCGAACTGGCCGGTTGTACGGTACTCCGGCCCAGCGGGGTTCTGGACTGGGACGGTTGCCGCCGTTTCGGCGACGATCTGGTGCGCTATGCCGTCGACCGTCCGCGCGCGGTGATCGTCGCGGTCGACGACCTCGATCTGGTCGAGGACGCGGTGGCGACAGCGTGCGCGTCCGCGCGGGTTCGGGTCAGCGACTGGCCGGACGTGCCGATCGTGCTGGTCGCCAACGGACTCGCGAATCCGACGGCCACCGTCGCGGCCAGGCACCGGGTGCCCGCTTTCGAGTCCGTCGAGGCCGCGCTGCGTGCGCTGCCTGCGGCGCCCGCGCGGCAGGAGGCATCGATCGAACTGGCGCCTAGCACGATCTCCTCGATGCATGCCCGGCGATTCGTGACCCGCATGTGCGATCGCTGGGACGTGGGTCAGGTGCGCACCGACGCGCTGCTGGTGGCCACCGAACTGGTGGAGAACGCGCTGTTGCACGCCTTCGGTGAACTGGGGCTGAGCCTGGAATCCCAGGGTGAGCTGCTCACGATCGCGGTGGCCGACGCCGATCCGCACGAGGCGATGCTGCGCGAACCAGCCGCCGGGCACCCGGCCAGGTTCGGCTTGCACGTGGTCGCCTCGCTGGCGCGGGCATGGGGATGCGCGCCGCGCTGGCCAGTCGGCAAGGTGGTGTGGGCGACGCTCGCGGATCATGATCGCCCGTCGCTGCCGTGAGACCGGCCGCTGTTCGACGCGGCGCTGACCGGCGCGCCCGTCGACGCGCCGGTCTCCGCGCGGAGTGGACCGACTAGCCGAACAGTCCGCCAAGCACGCCGCCGCTGTGCCCCGCCTCCTGGCCACCGCCGGTGCCGCCGAGCATGCCGCCGGGCGGCAGCTCCGAGGGTTGCACGATGACGAAACCGCGACCGGAGAAGGCCAGCGTCATGCCTTCGCCGGTGCTGCGACCCATGAGCCTGCCGAGCCCGAACGAGTCGTTGCGCTTGATGCCGGTCTGCAAGCTGGACGACCAGGCCACCGCGGCCTGCGGGTCGGCGTAGGTCGGCTGGTCGACATTCAGAACAACCGGTGTGCCGTGGGTGGTGATCGCGATCCGGCCGCGCCCGGTGAACACGCAGTTGAAGAGCCCCGCGTTGCTGGCGAACCCGGCCGCGCCTTGGACCATCTTGATGTCGTAGCGCAGCGTGGAGTCGAAGGCCAGCACGTTCGAGCCGTTGATGGTGAGCCCGTCGCTGCCGTCGAGATCGATGATGTGCACGTCGGAGGCGGAGTTGGCCAGGAAGAGATCGCCGCGGCCGGACACCTTCATCAGCGGCACGCCCTCGCCGGTCAGCCGCTGCTGGATGGCGCGGCCGATGCCGCCGGAGCCGAGCGCCTGGAACTGCAAGTCGCCCTGGTAGGCCACCATCGATCCGGCGCGCGCCATGACCTCGCCCGCGAGGCCGACCTTGACCATCTTGCCGCCCTGTTTCTGGATACCGACGCCGCTGACCTCGGCGTGGCTCGGGTTGAACAGATCGCTCTGCATCGGCAGCGCTCCTTGCTGGGGTGTCGACATCTGCGGGGAAGGAAAGGCGCCGGACGAAGGCGGGCCGGACTGGGGATATCCCGGCGCGGGCGGTGGTTCGTACCCGGTCGGCGGGGTGCCCGGGTAGGCGGGAGCTGCCGGGGGGCGGTGACCGCCGGGCGCTGCGCCGCCGCTCGGTTGATGCCCCGGTGGCGGTGGCGCTGGATATGACGGCAGGGGTGCTGCCGGGTACGCCGGTGCGGCGGGCGGCGGCGGGGATTGCGCGGGCCCTGGGTCGTCGACCTGCACGCCGAACGCCCTGGCGATACCGGCGAGCCCGTCGTCGTATCCCTGGCCGACGGCGCGGATCTTCCAACCACCGCCGCGGCGATAGATCTCCACGCACACAACCGCGGCCTCGGTACTCAACCCGGTCACCGGGAAGGTGACCGTTCCGGAATCGGATCCAATGGTCGCGGTGAGCGAGCCGACGCCCGCGAAAGTGCGCGGGCCGCTGCCGTCCAGGCTGGCGGTGACCACGACCTTGTCCACGTCGGCGGGTAGTGCGGAGGTCTGCACGTCGACCATGTCGCCCTCGCCGCGCCCGTGCCGGTAGGTGACGCCGGGGCCGGCCGGCTGGTTGAAGAACACGAAATCGCCGTCCGAGCGCACCCGGCCCGCCGCGTTCAGCAGCAGGGCGGACACGTCGACGGCCGCGGAGCAGGTGACGGTGACCGTCATCCGGTCACCGGGTGCGGGCCGGTTCTCGCCGCGAGCCAGCGCGGTCACGTCCGGCCCGCCGTCGCGCCGCGTCGCAATGACATCGAAACCATGGTCTCGAGTGTGTCGCGCCCTCGCGCGACGCGCCACCTCGCCCCGGTAACTCGCGCGGGTCGCCGTCGTGCGGGCGTCCCGCGAACGCGTCTCCGGCCGGGTCGCGCCGCGCCGGGAACGATGGTCCGTTGCGAGATCCGCTCCGCCGCAAGCCGATAACGGCGCGGCGGGATAAATCAAACGAATTCGATCATGAAATTCGCGCCCGAAATGAAGATCAAATGGTGTTACCTCGGGACAATATTCTGTTAGCCCATTATTAACGGTGATTATTCGCACAATAAGAGAAGTGGATTTGAAGGTTTCTTTTTCCTAACGTTGCTGGTGCGCGCCGTGATGGCGTCGTTATCCACTGTGTGAAAGGAAGCTCGTACATGTTCTCTCGCAAGGCCCTCGTCGCTGCCGGTGCCGTCTCCGCCGCCGCCCTGTTCTTCGGCCCTGTCGCGGTGGCCTCCGCCGCCGACTCCGCCGCCACCGGCTCCGCCTCGGGTTCTGCCGACACCGGTTCGTTCACGGGTTCGGCCGGCTCGTCCGCTGGCTCCAGCATGCTGGACTCCGGCAGCTCGGCTCTTGACGGCGGCACCTCCGCCATCGTGAACATCATCGATGCGATCACCGGCGTCAAGGACCTGACCCAGCCCAAGCCTGCCGCCTGATTCGGTTTCGGCTGATCACTGCTTCGGCGCCGCCGATCGCCAGCGTGTCTGCGCCATTGCAGTGAATTTGCCAGTATTGCGCCGGTCATTCGTCGTGTCGGAGTAGCCGCGGCGGGTGAACTCTTTCGATTCCGTTTGCCCGTCAATGGGATTGCTCTCCGTGCTGTGAGTGCGGGGCTTCCTTCAAACACCATTTTCGTGCCGTCCGGCGAACTCGCCGGACGGCACGAAGGTTTTCCGGGGTAGTTCGGAACGCGACCGTCGCCGCGGCAGTGCCGCGGGACGCTCGACCCTCTCGGCGAGGCCTGTCTCGCCGTCCGCCCGCGGGGTTGACCGCGCCGGGGCCGCCCGGCAAGGTGGGGCGATGGGCAGCGAAGAGGTGCGCGCGGGCGTCACGCTGACGAATCTGGACAAACCGCTCTTCGACGGGGCGGAGGCGACCAAACGGGATCTCGTCGACTACCTGGAGTTCGTCGGCGACCGCTTGGTGAACCAGCTGCGCGACCGTCCGTTGTCGGTGGTGCGGATTCGGCCGGGGCAGGAGCCGTTCATGCAGAAGAACCTGCCCAAATACACCCCGGAGTGGGTACCGCGGATCACGCTGTGGGCCGAGAGCTCCCGCCGCGAGGTGACCTACGCTCTGTGCGACGACGTGCGCACGCTGCTGTGGTTCGGCAATCAGCGCGCCGTCGAATACCACCCGACGTTGCTGCTCGCCGACTATTCCGCCGGGTCGACCCATCTGGTCCTCGATCTCGACCCCTCGCCCGGCCAGACCTTTCGCCACGCCGTGTTCGCCGCCGAACTGATCCGCACTGCGCTGGCCGCCGACGGGCTCTCGGGTGCGGTGAAAACCAGTGGCGCCAAAGGGGTGCACGTCTTCGTCCCGGTCGTCGCGGGCACCGCCGTCGAGGACGCCGCGGCCGCCACCCGGGCGATCGCCGCCCGCGCCGAGCGCCTCGACCCCGAGCTGGCCACCACCGCGTTCATCCGCGAGGACCGCGAGGGCAAAGTCTTCCTCGACTCCACCCGCGCCGGCGGCGCGACGGTGGTCGCGGCCTACAGTCCGCGCATCCGCCCCGGCGTCCCGGTCTCCTTCCCGGTCGGCTGGGCCGATCTGGCCGATGCGAAGCCATCCGATTTCACCCTTCGCACCGCCCCCGACCGCCTCGGCGACCGCGACCCATGGGCCGACGAAATGCCTGCCCCCCAGCAACTTCCGGCCGGCTTGATCGCCGAAGGCCACACCATCCCCGTCGCCCGCGTCCAAGCCATGCACGAAGGTAAACGCCGAGCCAGAGCTCGCCGTACCTCCTGACTTCCCACACAGGCGGTGGTGCTGCGGGGCGTCGGAACGGTGTGTGAGAGCGTCAAGGAACCCGAGCGACGCCGGCGAGCATGGAGACCGCCTCGGGGCGGGGGTGGGCGCGCCAGACTTCGGGTCGCCAGGTCATCACCGAGCCGATGCCGGGCGCGATGAGGTCGAAACCGGTGAAGAATTGCCGGAATTCGGCGGTGGAGCGCAGTTGGAAGGGTACGCCGCTGCGCTTGTTGGCCTGCTTGGTCTCGGCGAGGTCCTCGTCGGTGAGGTGATCGTTGGTGGCGTGGGTCATCACCAGGTAGCTGCCCGAGGGCAGCGCCTCGCACAGTTGGCGCACCAGGCCGTAAGGTGCCTCGTCGTCGGTGATGAAGTGCATGACGGCCACCAGCATCAGCGCGACCGGCTGGCTCAGATCGAGCGTGCTGGTGAGATCCGGGTGGGTCAAGATTCGGTCCGGGTCGCGCAGATCGGCGTCGAGATATGCCGTCGCGCCCTCGGGTGAGCTGTCGAGCAGCGTGCGGGCGTGCACCAGCACGATCGGATCGTTGTCCAGGTACACGATGCGCGATTCCGGTGCGATGCCCTGCGCGATCTCGTGCACATTGCCCGCGGTGGGCAGGCCGGTGCCGATGTCGAGGAACTGCCGGATGCCCGCCTCGGCGGCCAAGTACGTCACCGCGCGACGCAAGAAGTTGCGGTTCTCCACCGCGGCGAGGCGCACGGTCGGAAAAGCCTCGGCCACCGCGTCGGCCGAGTCCCGGTCCGCCGGAAAATTGTCCTTCCCGCCGAGCCAGTAGTCGTACCGGCGCGCCGGGTGCGGTTTGCTGACATCCACCCTGGCAGCTGCCGATTCCGAGTCCACCCTGCCCTCAATTCATCTCGACTACGCTCATCATGTCAGCTCGAGTTGCGAACCGGTAACGAGGGTGAAACCCGCACGGCCCCCGGAAGGCTCCGTCATGCAGTTGCAGTACAGCCCATACGATTTCGACGTCCACCGCGATCCCTATCCGTACTACGCAAGGCTACGCGCGGAGGCACCCGTCTTCCACAACCCGGCCGACGATTTTTACGCGTTTTCCAGGCACGCCGATATCCTTGCCGCACTGCGTGATTCGGACCGGTACTCCAGTGTCAACGGATTGCGGATGGAGCCCGCGTTCTGGGGACCGCAGGCCGAGCGTTTCTTTTCCTTCGTCGCCATGGACCCGCCGAAGCACACCCGGTTGCGCGGTCTCGTCGCCCGCGCGTTCACCAATCGGCGGGTGCAGGAATTGCAGCCGCGACTACGCGACATCGCGCGCGCGCTGTGGCGGCCGCTGCTGGAGCGCGAAAGTTTCGATCTGATGGCCGATTTCGCGGGCCCATTCCCCACCGACGTCATCTCCGAACTTGTCGGCGTCCCCGAGGCGGATCGCGACATGCTCCGCAAGCTGGGCATGGAGATCATGTACACCGACGAGGAATCCACCGATCTGCGCCCGGAGGCGATGCAGGCCATCGGCACCTTGGTCGGCTACTACACCGAACTCACCATCGAACGCGGCAAGACCCGCCGCGACGATCTGCTCTCCGGCCTGCTCGACGCCGCCGACGGCGACGACCGGCTGACGCCAGAGGAGATCGTCGGAGTGCTGATCCTGCTGGTCGGCGCGGGCATCGAGACCACCATGCTGACGCTGGGCAACCTCTGGCACGCCGCGTGGCAGCACCCCGATCAGCGCCGGGAGGCCATCGGCGGACGCGTCGACGAGTGGATCGCCGAGGGCATGCGCTACGAACCCGCCACCCAGTCCCAGCTGCGCAGCACCACCGAGCCGATCACCCTGCACGGCGTCGACATCCCGGCGGGCGCGCGCATCCTGCTGCTCACCGGCTCGGCCAACCGCGATCCCGAAATCTTCGACGACCCAGATGCTTTCGACCTCGACCGAGACACCGGCGCCGCGCTGGTCTTCGGCAGCGGCCGCCACCACTGCCTCGGCGCGAACCTGGCGCAGCTGGAACTGCGCGTGGCGCTGGAGGAGATCGTCGGCACGATCGCCGACTACGACATCGATGCCGCGAACCTGCGCCGCATCCATTCCTCCAACAACCGCGGTTTCGCCAGTCTGCCCACCACGGTCACCGCTCGCTGAGCCGCACGTCGCCGGGGTGGGCCGCCACCCCGGCGACGCCGAGCCGCAACGCCTCGTCGACCTTCGCGCGGAAATGCGGACACGAGCGGAAATCCGGTGCGCCGCAATCCAATGCGTGCTCGATGGTGTCCAGCGCCGCGGTGGCCCTTGCGATCCGCGCGGCAAGCTGATCCCTGTGCGCGCGCAGCAACTCGCGGCGCGTCTCACGATCCGCGGCGCCGGCGAACAGCCGGGCGATCTCGGTCAGCGACAGCCCGACCCGCTTACCGAGCAGGATGACGGCCACCGTCTCCGCGTCGTCGGCGCGGTAGACGCGGCGGCCGACGGAATCCCTGCGCGGAGCGAGCAGGCCTAGGTCCTCCCAGTGGCGCAGCACATGGGTGGCCAGGCCGAATCGCGCGGCCAGTTCGCCTATCGTCAGCGCGGATTCGGACATACCAGCAGCCTATGCGCCACTCAAGCCGCGCGCGCCGACCACTGGGCGTACAGCCCGATCGGGTACCAGCGCGGTCGCACGACCTTCCTGCGTACCGTCGGCGCCGCGAAACGCGCGCCCAACGCGGACCGCATCGACGCGTCGCGCACGAACCGGAAGTCGTAGATGGCCAGCGTCCCGCGCGGGCGCAGCACTCGCTCCAGCTCGGCCGCCGCAGTGACCGGATCGGGCCACTCGTGCATGCTCAAGCTCGATACGACGAGGTCGAAACTGTTGTCCGGGTAGGGAAGTGCGCCCACGTCGCCCACCGTCAGTTCGGCGGCGTGCTCGGCGAGGTTGGCTCGGGCCAGGGCGATCATGTGCGGCGAGAGATCCACCCCGTGCAGCAGCAGATCCGGTCGCCTGCGGCCGAGGTGGGCCAGCAGCAGTCCCGGTCCGGTCCCGACGTCGAGCACGGCTCCGCCCATTCCGGTCGCGGCGGCCGCCTCGTCGGCGATGTGCCGGTACAGCCCGCCGAGCAGTTTGGTGGCGCGCCGGTCGTAGCCGCGGCTTTCCTGTTCTCCGAACTTGCTCATGCCTTTCGCCTCGCTGACGCTCGGCGCATTTCGTTCGCTCATGTCATCCCTTTCCTCAGGTCGACCCTCAGCGTGCGAGTTCAGGTCGACCTGAAGTCAAGGGCCGCTCAGACCGAGACCTGGCGCAGGGCGTCTCTGGTCAGCTCGGCGACTCCTCGGTAACCGTCGACGGCCAGGATCAGGTCCGCCTCGGCAAGCAGCGCGCGCAGCACGTGCACGATCCCGTCGACGCCGCCGAGCGCGAGACCGTAGGCGTAGGGCCTGCCGATGCCGACGGCCGTCGCGCCGAGGGCCAGCGCCTTGACGATGTGGTCGCCGCCGCGCACGCCGGAATCGAACAGCACGGGAAGACCGTCGGCCGCGTCGACCACCTCGGCCAGCATGTCGAGGGCGGGCAGGCCGCCGTTGGCCTGGCGGCCGCCGTGGTTGGAGCAGTAGATGCCGTCCACCCCTTCGTCTTTCGCGCGCCGCGCGTCGTCGGGATGGCAGATGCCCTTCACGATCAGCGGCAGCGTGGTGAGTTCGCGAAGCCACGGCAGGTCGGCCCAGGTGAGCGGGTTGCCGAAGAGCTGGACCCAGCGCAGCACCGCGGCCTGGAGGTGCTCTTCCGGTGGCCCGGGCAGTCCGGCGCGGAACACCGGATCGGTGAAGTAGTTCGCCAGGCAGTGGCCGCGCAGCTGGGGGAAGTTCGACGTGCCGAGATCCCGCGGGCGCCATCCGGTGATCCAGGTGTCCAGCGTGACCACGATGCCCTTGTAGCCAGCCTGTTCAGCGCGCTTCACCAGGCTCGCGGCCAAGTCGCGGTCGGTGGGCGTGTACAACTGGAAAAAGCCTGGCGTACCGCCCATTTCGGCCGCCACCTGCTCCAGTGGGTCCACCGACAGCGTGGAGGCCACCATCGGGACACCGGTGCGCGCCGCGGCGCGCGCGGTCGCCAGATCGCCGTGCCCGTCCTGGGCGCACAGCCCGATCACCCCGATCGGGGCGAGGAAGACCGGTGCGGGCAACGTCAGCCCGAACAGATCGACCGACAGGTCGCGCTCGGCCGCGCCGACGAACATCCGCGGGATCAGTCCCCACCGGTCGAACGCGGTCACGTTGGCGCGCTGCGTTCGTTCGTCACCGGCCCCGCCCGCCACGTACGACCACACCGAGGGCGGCAACGCCGCGCGCGCCCTGTCCTCCAGCTCGGCGAACGACATGGGCAGCGTGGGCTGCACGCCGCCGAGCCCGCGCAGGTAGATCTCGCTCTGGTAATCGGCGAATGCCATGGTTCCGGTTGACCTTTCGTCTACGGCGCCGCACCGCGCCACCGGGGGAAAGCATGGGTCGCCGTTCACTCGAAGACACTAGAATGCAGGAATCAGGCACGATGGGATGCGCGAATGCAGGATGACGCCACACTCCTGAGCGAGGACGATCTCGCCCTGATCAACGCGTTGCAGCTGCGGCCGCGCGGTTCCTGGTCGGAGCTCGGGCACGCGCTCGGCGTCGATCCGGTGACGGTGGCCCGCCGCTGGCAGCGGCTCACCCGGCGCGGCGCGGCCTGGGTGAGTCCATCGCCGGGCCCGCGGCTGCTCGACCAGATCACCATCGCCTACGTCGAGATCGGCTGCACCGCCGACGCCGCGGCCGCGGTCAGCCGCAGCCTGTGCGAGCACCCGCACATGGTCACCGTCGAGCGCTGCGCGGGCACCTACAACCTGCTGGCCACCGTCGCCGCGCGCGACCTGGCCGCCATGTCGCACTACACCTTGGATGTGCTGCCCGCCGTCCCGCACGTCGCGGCGGTGCGGGCCAGGATCGTCACGCACATGTTCACCGAGGGCAGCCGCTGGCGCATCGACGCGCTCGCCCCCGACCAGCGCGCCGAACTCCACATTCCGTCGCCGCAGCCGACGGTTCCGGTGCGCGCGGTGAGCATCGACGACGCCGACCGGGCGCTGGTCGCCCAGCTCGCGCTGGACGGCCGGGCCTCGCATCAGTCGTTGGCGACCGCCGTCGGTTCCTCCGCCTCGACCGTCAAGCGCAGGCTGGACCGGCTCGTCCGGCTCGGACTGCTCCAGTTCCGCTGCGATTTCGCGCGTCCGCTCGGCGGATGGCCGGTCGCGGTGACGCTGTGGCTGGACGCGCCGCCGGATCGGCTGGCCGAGATCGGCGACGCGATCATCCGGCTCCCGCAGACGCGCAACTGCGCCGCCATCAGCGGTGGTCACAACCTGCTGATTCAGGCCAACCTGCACAGCCTGGCCGACATTCCGCGCTTGGAAGCGGGACTCGCCGCCGCGCATCCCGCCCTGCGCATCGCGGAACGCACCGTCACCCTGCGGCACGACAAGCTGTTCGGGCACCTGCTCGACCCGCGCGGCCGCAGCAGGCGCGTGGTGCGCGCGGACATCTGGAGTGAGCCCGCCGCGACCGTGTGAGGTACGGGTGAGGTTTACCGGCGGCGAATCGCGGCATGCGACCGGGGGGAGGGCTTGTCGAATCGAAGGAGGAGTTGCCCATGCCCGAACTGGACGACGCCAGGGTGCTGGTGCTGACCTCGAACACCGGCGTCGAGCACGACGAACTGCTGGTGCCGCGCGACGAACTACGCGAACGCGGCGCTCGGGTCACCCACGCGGCGCCGAAATCGGAACCGGTGCAGACCTTCCGGCACGACGTGGACAAGGACGAGGCGATCTCGCCGGATACCGCGCTGGACGCGGTGGACGTCGACGACTTCGACGTCCTGGTGGTGCCCGGCGGCACCGTGAACGCGGACAAACTGCGCGTCGACGAGCGTGCCGTCGCGCTGGCCAAGGACTTCGCGAGCGCGGGCAAGCCGATCGCCGCGATCTGCCACGGACCGTGGCTGCTCGTCGAGGCCGACCTGGTGCGTGGCAAGACGATGACCTCATACCACTCGCTGCGCACCGATGTCGGCAATGCGGGCGGTGCGTGGGTCGACGAGCCGGTGGTTCGTTCGTCCGACGGCGGCTGGACGCTGATCACCTCCCGCGCGCCCGGCGATCTGAGTGATTTCGTCGGCGCGATCTCGACGGAGTTGCGCGGGTAACGGCGGCGGCCCGGCCCGTTTCGTCCCGGCGGCGTCGGGTACGCGCCCGACATCGGCCCTGATGAAGGGCGGCGACGTGGGAGGAGGCTGTATGGCAGACAATCACGGCAACCGGCTGGTGGGCGCGCGAGCGCTCGCGACGCTGGCCGACCTGGGTTTCGCTTCGATCGCCTCGGGGGTGATCGCTCGCAGGCGCGCCGTCATGGGTGTGCTGGAGCGGGCGCAGGCCGACCGGCGCGCGGTGGCGCGCATGCGTCGGTTGCGTGACGAATTCGGCGCGGGCCCAGTGGAATTGGTGCTGCCGGGACGTCGCGTGGTGGTCGTGCTCGACCCGGGTGACGTCGGCATGGTGCTGGACGGCGCGCCGCGGCCGTTCGACCCGGCCAATCGGGAGAAGCGGGCCGCGCTGCGCCAATTCCAGCCGCACGGCGTGTTGCTGTCGGAGGGGCCGGTGCGCGCCCAGCGGCGCGCCGTGAACGAGGCGGCGCTGGACACCTCGGCGCCGCTGCATCGTCTCGCCGGGCCGTTTTCGGAGATCATCGCCGACGAGGCGCGCGATCTGACGGCGGCCGCGCTGCGTCGCGGGCATCTCGACGCGGACCAGTTCACCGCCGACTGGTGGCGGCTGGTCCGTCACCTGGTGCTCGGCAGGCGCGGGCGCGACGACGAGGCGATCACCGACGAGCTGTGGAAGCTGCGCTCGGCCGCCAACTGGTCGTTCCTGGCACTACCGCGCCGCAAGCGCAGGGACCGCTTCACCGAACGGCTCTACCGCTACGTCGAGGCGGCCGATCCGGACAGTCTCGTCGGTGCGCTGGCGGCGACCGAAGCCGGCGCCGCGGTCGACCCGGTCGGCCAGGTTCCGCACTGGCTCTTCGCATTCGACGCGGCGGGCATCGCCGCGAGCCGGGCCCTCGCGCTGCTGGCCACCCACCCCGATCAGCATGCCCGCGCGACCGCCGACGCCGCGGATCCGCACACCCCGCAGACGCGCGACTATCTGCGCGCCTGCGTGCTGGAGTCGGTGCGGCTCTGGCCGACGACGCCGGTCATCCTGCGCGACATCACCGAGGACACCCTGTGGCGTACGGGCGCCGACCGGTTCACTATCGAGGGCGGCGCGGCGCTGATGATCGTCGTGCCCGCGTTTCACCGTGATCCTGACTCGTTGCCGTTCGCCGACCGGTTCGTCCCTGATCTCTGGTTGGAGGGACTCGAGCAGCAGTACCCGCAGCTGGTTCCGTTCAGTGCGGGTCCGGCCGGATGCCCGGGGCGCAATCTGGTGTTGTTCACCACCAGCACGTTGCTCGCGCACCTCGTCGAGGCGGCCGATTTCCACCTCCGCTCCACCACGGAGCTGTCGCCGCAGAGCCCATTACCCTTGACTCTCAACCACTTCGGACTCGACTTCGCGATCACGCCCGCGGTCACCCGCGCCAGGTGACCGCCTGCCGCGGCGGCTCAGGCGACCGCGGTGCGCAGCTCGAACCAGCCGGTCGTCGGGTCGGCGAAGCCGTGGTAGACCAGCGGCGCGCGCTGGTCGAGATCGAAGTGCCGGTAGACCGCGAGCATGGCCTGGCGGACGGATTCGGCCTGGAAGTCCTCGCCGCGGCGGAAGCCGATGCGGCGTTCTGGCAGCAGCGCCAGCCGGGTCACCTCGGCGCGGTCGCCGATGTCGAGTCCGAACGGATCGATGATCAGGTGGTCGTGCAGGATCGCGTGCAGCCGCTCGGGGTCGGGCAGGTGCGTGGTGCACGGGCGCAGCTCGGCGTGGATCGGCGGTTCGGCGCGGCCTGGCACGGTGGGCGTCTCGAGCGACTCGACCAGCGGGATGTCGGGTCGGGGCGGCGCGTCGGGATCGTCGACGGTCGCCTGTTCCAGCAGGTGCAGGATGTAGCCGCCCGGCATCAGCGGTTCCGGGACGAGGAAAAGGGTGACCGAGGGGCAGCGGCAATCCTGCCCGGTCAGGCAGACCTTCGCGGGGAGCGGGTAGGACATGCGTCCTCCTCCGGATGCGGGACGAAACGATCGGCGAGGGGCGACGCTGCCCCGGTCCGGACGCCGATCGACGGAACCCCGTTGCCCGTGCGGTGGACGTCCGGGGCGATCAAAGTGTCAGCGCGTGCTCTTCGAGCCCACACTGCATGGTAATCCGCGACGAGGGCCGGTGGCAGGGCCTGCGGACGTCGAGAACGGCGGGTGAAATCGGCCACCAAATTGTAACTTCTAGTAACAGTTACTTACACTCGGTGCTGCTGGTAACGATCCGGCGTTCGACTCGACTCCGTCCGTGCACTGAGGGAAACAGTGATCTTCACCGATCTGGCGCATGCGCTCGACAACGGCTGGGCGCTCACCTTCGGCGGTGGCGTCGAACCCGCCGCCCCGACCCCGTCGACGGTGCTCTACGACGAGCCGCACCGGCAGCTGCGCCGCTACGAGGGCGCGTCCGGATCGGGAAACCCGGTCCTGCTCGTACCCCCGCTCGCGGTGCACAGCTCCTGCTTCGACCTGCGCCCCGGGCAGAGCCTGGCCCGGTTCCTGCTCGATACCGGGCGCGCGCCGTACGTCGTCGACTACGGGCGGATCACCTACGCCGACCGGAACATGGGCTTCGAGGAATGGATCGATGACATCGTCCCCACCGCGATCGCCCGCGTCAGCGCCGAGCACGGCGGAGCGGAGGTCGACGTCGTCGCCTGGTCGCTCGGCGGCACCTTGGCGCTGCTCACCGCCGCCGAGCACGCGGACCTGCCGATCGCCTCGGTCACCGCGCTCGGCACCCCGATCGACTACCGCCACCATCCGATGCTCGCGCCGTCCCGGCTGCTCGCGCGGATCACCGGAGGGCGTGAAGTCGATTGGGCCACAGAGCTTTTCGGCGGCATCCCGGCATTCGCCGTGCGGCTCGGCTTTCGCGGCATGGCGTTGCCGCGCGAGATCATGCGCCCGTGGTTCATCGCGCGCAACCTCGGCCGCAGCGAGGCGCTGGCCCGGATGGAGGCGATCGACCGGTTCATCGGACGGATGCCGGGCTATCCGGGGCGGCTCTACCGCCAGAACTACCGGCTGATGATCGTCGGCAACCACATGGCCGAGGGCAGCATTCCGCTCGACGCGGATCGCGTGATCGAGATGGCCAAGGTGAGCTGCCGTGTGCTGCTCGTCGGCAGTCCCTCGGACAACATCGCCCCCGCCGCCACGGTCGCGCCGGGCGTGCGGGTGCTGAGTGGAGCGGTCGAAGCGCGCTACGTCGAAGTGCCGGGCGCCAGCCACCTCGGGCTCGTCGCCGGGCCGGAGGCGGCCGGCTGGTCGGTGCTCGACGAATTCCTGGCGAGCGCGGCGCCCGCGCGGGTCTAGCCGGAGAGCCCGACCAGCCGCGCGCTCACCACGTCCAGCCGATGGGCGAGTGCGTCGTCCTGCGCGCGGCGCGACGGCGTCTTCAATTCGTTGTTCTGGAAGTAGCGCCCGCTGTGCTCGGCGGGCTCGGGCGCGGAGGCCAGATAGGTGAGCCTGCGCCCGCCCTCGGCCGCGGGAATCATGAACACGCGCTTGGCGACCGCCGCGAACGGCCTGCTCCACCACGGCATCGTGTCCCAGATTCCGGTGGCCACCGCGCCGGGGTGGAACGCGTTGACGGTCACGCCGGTGCCTTCCAGCCGCCGCGCCAGTGTTCGGACATACAGGATGTTGGCCAGTTTGGACTGGCTGTAGGCCTTTTCACCGGAGTAGCCGCGCGCCAGGCTCAGGTCGTCGAAATCCAGGCTCGCGCCGTAGTGCATCACCGACGCGGTGAACAGGATGCGCGCCGGGGCGCTTCGCCGCAGCAGGTCGAGCAGCAGTTCGGTGAGCAGGTAGCCGCCGAGATGGTTGACCGCGAAGGTGGCTTCGACCTCGTCGTCGGTCATCACGCGCTGCGGGTAGTAGCCGCCCGCGTTGTTGGCGAGCACGTCGAGGTGGTCGTAGCGGGCGAGCACCGTCGCGGCCAGCTCGCGCACCGCGGCCTGACTCGCGAAATCGCACACCAGCGTGTCCACCCGCCCCGCGCCCGCCTCGCGGACCAGTCGCGCGGCACGGCTGAGCTTCTCGGGATTGCGTCCGACGAGTATCAGGTGATCGCCTGCTTCGCCCAGTTGCCGCGCGGCTTCCAGACCGATACCCGACGTCGCCCCCGTGATCAGGATCGTTTTCATGAGACCCACGGTGCCACAACCGAGTGCGGCGCGGGCGTCACCGCGCGGGTTCGGTCGCGTCGTCTTCCGGTTCCGGCGGCGCGACGGCTTCGTCGATCTGCTCGCCCACGTAGCGAAGCACCACCGCGACGACGGCGGCGACCGGCACGGCCAGGAAGGCGCCGACGATGCCGTACAGCGAGCCGCCGGCGGTCACGGCGAGCAGCACCACCACCGCGTGCAACTGCATGCTGCGGCTCTGCAACACCGGTTGCAGCACATTGCCTTCCAGCTGCTGCACCGCCAGGATGATGCCGAGCACGATCAGCGCGGTGGTCAGGCCGTTGCCGACCAGTGCGACGAGCACCGCGAGCGCGCCCGCGACGACGGCGCCGACGATCGGAATGAAGCCGCCGATGAACGTCAGCACGGCGAGCACCGCGGCCAGCGGGACGCCGAGGATCACCAGGCCCCCGCCGATCAAGACCGCGTCGATCAGGCTGACCAGCGCCTGGGTGCGAATGAAACCGCCGAGGGTGAACCAGATCCGGCGCAGCACCTCCTCGAAGTGCCTGCCGCCGCGGGTCCCGGTGACGCCGTGCAGCCAGGGCAGGAAGCGCCGCCCGTCCTTGACGAAGAAGAACGCGAGCACCAGCACGAGGAACAGCGTCACCAGCGCCGAGGTGGCGGTGGTGACGCCGCTGAAAACGCCGGTCGCGATCTGCTCGGCGCTGGACTGCAACCGCGACACGATGGCGTCCACCGCGGAATCGAGTTGTTCGTCACGGATGTTCAGCGGCGGGCCCTGCAACCATTTGCGCACCTGGTTGACGCCCTCGCTCGCCTTGTCGGCCAGCTCGGGAGCCTGATCCACCACCGAGGGCACGATCAGTGCGATCACACCGGCGAGCAGACCGAGGAAGCCGAGCAGCGAGAGCGAGGCGGCAAGACCCGGTCGCAGGCCGTGTTTCATGAACCACCGGGTGGGCGGCCACAACACGGTCGCGACGACGACGGCCAGCGACATCGGCAGGACCACCACCCACAGCCGCGCGACGACCCAGCCGAGCACCCAGGCTCCCGCGGCGATCGCGACCAGGCACAGCGACCATTTCGCCAGCCAGAGCACTCCGACGCCGATCACACCCCCGCGCTCGCGCAGCGCGATCGCCTCTTTCTTGCCGGTGTCGTCCCCGGCGTCGGTCTTGTCCTGCTCGGCCACGACTTGCCTTCCACTCGGTGACGCTCGTTTACCGGCCCAGTCTCGCATGACGGGGCGGACGGAGCCGGTCGCGCGCGGGTCGCGGTGGCGCGACGCGGATTGCCGCAGCGGTCTCCGGGTAGTGCCACGACAGAGGCGGTCCGAACGCGAACACCGAGGGAGGCTGGAACATGACGGCACCGACCGCGCTGGCGCTGGTGTGCACGTTGAAGAAGTCACCGGCGGAATCCAGTAGCGAGCTCATCGCGAGGCAGGCGCTGGCGCAGCTGGCCGAGCACGAGGTGAAAGGCGAGCTGCTGCGGGTGGTGGACTACGACATCCACCCCGGCGTGACCGACGACGAAGGCGCGGGCGATCAGTGGCCGCGGGTGCGGGAGCAGATCCTGGCCGCCGACATCGTGCTGGTGTCGACGCCGACCTGGCTCGGCCACATGTCCTCGGTGGCGCAGCGGATGCTGGAGCGCCTCGACGCCGAGCTGTCCAACACCGACGATCAGGGGCGGCCAGCGATGGTCGGCAAGGTCGGGCTCGCCGCGGTGGTCGGCAACGAGGACGGCGCGCACAAGATCGTCGCCGATATGTTCCAGGCGCTCAACGACATCGGCTTCACCATCCCGGCGCAGGGCTGCACCTACTGGAACGGCCAGGCGATGAGCGGCACCGACTACGCCGACCTGGACGAGGTGCCAGAGGCCGTCGCGAGGGTCACCGCGGCGATGGCCCGCAATGCCGCGCACCTGGCCGGGCTGCTCGCCGATCAGCGCTATCCCGCGTACCAGTAGGCGGGTCGTTTCCGGTTTCCGACGCGGTTCTCGGGTATTCGATCGACAGAGGAGGTTTGTGTCATGCCGAAAGAATGGACCGACAAACAGGAACGGCAGTACGAGCACATCAAGGATTCCGCGCAGGACCGCGGCGCGAGTACCAAGCGCGCCAAGGAGATCGCGGCCCGCACCGTCAACAAGAACCGTGCCCAGTCCGGCCAGAGCAAGACCGCGAGCCGCTCGTCGGTCAAGGACAAGTCACCGCAGCAGCGCGGCGGGCAGCGCTCCGGCCGCAGCGGGCCGAAGGGTCCGACCAGGGATCAGCTCTACAACGAGGCCAAGAAGCGCAATATCAAGGGCCGCTCCAAGATGACGAAGAAGCAGCTGCAGAGCGCTCTCGGTCGCTAATCGGTCGCCGATCGGTCGTTCGCGCCGATGAGCGCCGCCGCGGCCTGCTCGGCGAGATCGGCGGCATGCGGCGGAATCTGCTGCCCGGCCCGTAGATAGCGCCGGACCAGGGCGTAGGGCAGGTCGACGGCGGCGAGCAGCATCCGATCGGTCGCTTGCGGCCCCGTGTCGCCGGTGCGGGCGATCAGCTCTGTCAGCGCGTCTTGGATCGCGGCATTGGCCCGCGCGGTGTCCTCGCGCGCCTGCCTGCTCCAGTCCCGTTCGCCCAAATCCCCAGCCCCCGCGAGCAGCACGGCCGCATCGCGGGGGTTTCGTCGTGCCCAGTCGAGGGTCGCCCGGGCGCCGCGGCGAATCGCCTCCTCCGGCCGCTCGATGGTCAACACCGCGAGCAGTTCCTCGTGGAAGCGATGCAGCGCGCGTGACCACAGCGCGGCGAGCAGCGCGGGCCGGTCCGGAAAACGGTGGTAGACCGACCCGCTCGGCGCGCCGACCGCCTTGGCCACCGCCGACATGGTGATCGCGGCGGGCCCGCCGGCGGCGAGCAGTTCCGCGGCCGCGTCCAGTAGCCGATCGGCATCGTGCTTCGGTGGTCTTCCCATGTATTGGAGGATATGCTCTAATTCTGTTTTAGAGACAACTCTCTAAAAATACCTCGGCGCCGCCGTCGCGATCCCACCCGCCGCGCGGGCTGAAGAAGGAGCGAAAAACCATGGCCGTCATCAACATTCACGTCCGTCACCTGGCCGCGTCGGCGGCCGGGGCAGGCAGGCTGCTCGACTCGCTGGCGAGCGAAGACGACCGGCTCTGGCCCGCACCGGCCTGGCCGCCCATGCGCTTCGACCGTCCGCTGGGTGTCGGCGCGGACGGCGGGCACGGCCCGGTCCGCTACCGGGTGGAGCAATACGAACCCGGTCGGTGGGTGCGCTTTCGTTTCACCGGCCCGCGCGGCTTCGACGGCTTCCACGAATTCACTGTTCGGCCCACTCCCGATGGCGGCGTCGACCTGATCCACCTGCTCGCCATCCACGCCCGCGGCCCCGCTCGTCTGTCCTGGCCGCTCGCCTACCGCTGGATGCACGACGCATGCGTGGAAGACAGCTTGGACCGCGCCGAACGCGCCCTCACCGGATCGGTCCGGCGGCCCGCGCGCTGGAGTCCCGCGGTGCGCTTGCTTCGCTGGATCGCCGAACGCGCGACGGGGTCCGACGCGTCGACGTCCGAGTCGGCCTCGCCGGTAACGGCTTCCACTGCCGATTAGCCGGACGAAGGTGGCTGCTCAGTGGTCGGCCAGTGCTTCGAGAATCTCCGAGCATCCCGCGTCGATGCGCAGCGTGGCGAGAGCGTCGCCGCGGGTCGGGCCTCGGTTGATGATCACCACGGGACTGCCGTGGGCGGCGGCGCGGCGGACGAAGCGCAGACCCGACATGACGGTGAGCGAGGACCCGGCGACGAGGAAAGCGTCGGCGGCGTCGACGAGGTCGAAGGCGGCGGCGACGCGGTCCTTCGGGACGTTCTCGCCGAAGTAGACGATGTCCGGCTTGAGCATGCCGCCGCAGCGGGCGCAGTCCACCATGCGGAAGCTGTCGGTGTCGGCGACCACGGCGTCGGCGTCGGGCGCCACTTCGACGCCGGTGGCGGTGGCCGACTCCGCGAAGCCGGGATTGGCCGCCTCCAGGCGGTCGGCCAGCGCCATCCGGGAAATCAGCGCGGAACACTTCAGGCAGCGCACCCGGGCGTAGACGCCGTGCAGGTCGATCACCCCGCGGTGGCCCGCCTTCGTGTGCAGCAGGTCCACGTTCTGCGTGATCAATCCGGTCACGACGCCGAGGCGTTCCAGCCGGGCGAGCGCGCGGTGCCCCGGATTCGGACGAGCGGCGTCCATCCGGCGCCAGCCGACGTGGTTACGCGCCCAATACCGTTGCCGGAAAACGGCATCTCCGACGAACTGCTGGTAGGTCATGGGGTTGCGCGGCGGGGAATCGGGGCCGCGATAATCGGGAATTCCGCTGTCGGTGGAGATGCCCGCACCGGTCAGCACGGCGACCCGGCGGCCGGCCAGCACCCCGGCCAACCGCTCCAGCTCCGCATAGTGCGAAGTGCTGCGCGACATGACACGCATCGTAGGCGCAGCGGGAAAGCGGCCGCTCGCGGCGGGAGCGGAGGCGGGCTTCGCGCTCAGTCCTCGACCGTGATGCTCAACCGGGGACGCTCGACCTCGCCCGGCTCGGCGACCTGCTCCCACACCGCCTCTATCAAGGGCGCGAGCAGCAGCTCGCCGAGCTGGCGGATGAGAACCGAGACGATCTGCGTCGACTCGCGCCGGTCGGTGGAGGCCACGCCCGCCTCGCGCAGCCCGACCACTTCCCTTCGAGTCAGCTCGACCAGCGACTCGAGCAGGTCGATTCGCGTCCCGGAGGGCTCCAGCACCGAGCGGCGGACGTAGTTCACCACCGCGGGGTTGCCGGCCAGCATCCGCCGCACCGCCTCGTCCCGCGCGGCGGCGACCTGCGCGGCCGTGCCCGCCACCGGCACGGACGCGACGGCGTGCCCGAAGTAGTCGACGACCAACTGGTCGACAGCCGCTTCGACGCCCGCCTTCGTCTTGAAATGGTGCTGGACGAGCCCGAGCGTGACCCCCGCCTCGGCCGCGACCGCGCGCAACGACACGCGCTCCGCGCCGTACTGGGCGTACAGGTCCATGGCGGCGTTCCTGATCCGCGCCTTCGCGGTCAGATCCTCGTTGGTCGCCCGCGGATCAACCATGTGCCCTCGCCTCGTCGTTCCTGGAATCGGTGGCGGCGATTCTATGACGAGGAGTACATCGGCCGCGTCGTCGCACCGGTTCCGATACAGCTGTATCCGGGGTGTGGTTGTGCGCCGGGCGTTTTCGCGGCCGCGGCACGGGTCAGTTGCGGATCAGCAGCACCACACCCGCGGTGATCAGGGCGAGCGCGATCGACGCGATGCCGTACACCAGGCGGTAGGGCCGCAGGTACGGCAGCAGGCTGTCGACGGCGAAGCGGCCGGGACCGGCCAGCGCGATGGTGACCGTGGAGAAGATGAGCAGCAGCTCGTACTCGACGCCCTTGGGGGCGAAGAACCCGCCGCCCCACCGGACGGCGAGTGCGTTGAGCAGGGTCCCGAGCATGGCGGCCGCGGCGAGCGGCGTGAGGAAGCCGATGGCCAGCGCGAGGCCGCCGAATCCTTCGGTGACGCCGGCGACGACCGCGAAGAAGTCGCTCGCCGGGTAGCCCTGTGAGGCGAAGAACTTGGAGGTGCGGTCGAGCCCCGCGCCGTCGAACCAGCCGAAGAGCTTCTGCGAACCGTGCACGGCCATGGTCAGGCCGACCGTCAGGCGTAGGACCAGCAGGCCGAGATCGGTGGGGAGCGTGCTCACGGCCGCTGTCCTGGTCGGTGCCGTAGTGGTCGTCATGTCGAGGTCCTCTCTGTGAAGCCGGTCTGTTGTCGTGGATTCGGTCGTGAACCGGGTTTTCGGTGCTCAGCCGAGCTGGATGGAACGGCGGGCCATGCCGAACCAGTAGCCGTCGATGACGGTTCGCAGGTCGTCGAGGTCGTCTTCGCCCGCGCCGAGGCTGACGAACAGTGGCGCGAAATGGTCGGAGCGCGGGTGCGCCTGCCGTGCGGCGGGCGCCTTGTGTTCGAAGTCGAGCAGGGCGTCGACGTCCCGGTCGGCCAGCGCTCGCGCGCCCCAGTCGTCGAATTCCGCGGTGAACGAGTAGACGTGCTCGTCGTCGGGGGTCATCGCCCGCAGATTGTGGGTGAAGAAGCCGCTGCCCACGATCAGCACGCCCGCCGCGCGCAACGGCGCGAGCCTGCGGCCGATCGCCATCAGCTTCCTCGGGTCGAGCGTCGGCAGCGACAGTTGCAGGACGGGCACGTCGGCGGCCGGATACATCTCTTTGAGCGGCACGTACGCGCCGTGGTCCAAGCCGCGCCCCGGCGCTTCGCGCACGTCGGCGCCGAGCAGCTTGCGCACCTGCGCCGCCAGTTCGGGTGCGCCCGGAGCCGGGTACACGACCTCGTAATAGTGCGGGGGAAAGCCGCTGAAGTCGTAGATCAGCGGCGCCGCCGTGGTAGCGCCGAGCGTGATCGGCGCGGATTCCCAGTGCGCCGAAATCATCAGGATCGCCGTGGGTTTCGGCAGCCCGGCCGACCATGCGGCGAGTTCCGCAGGCCAGTGCGGATGGTCGGCGAGCGGGGGCGCGCCGTGCGAGAGATACAGCACGGGCATCCGCTCGGCATCGCGGTCGGCCATGGCGCCTCCAGTGTGTCGCTGCGATATTTGTTCAAATTTGAACAACATGACCATACCGACTAGTTCAAATTTGAACAACAGCGGTAGGGTGGCGAGGTGGACGGACCCAACTGGCTCGACGACGGCGAGATGCGCGCATGGCACGGATTCCTCGCGGCCGGTGCCCTGGTCAACCGTGAGATCGAGCAGCAGCTCAAGCGGGAGGGTCTGTCGCACACGCAGTACGAGACGCTGGTCCGGCTGTCGGCCGCGCCGAACGGCGAACTGCGCATGACCGATCTCGCCGACGCGCTCTACACGTCCAAGAGCGGGCTGACCTATCAGGTCGCGCAGCTGGAAAAGGCCGGATTCGTCCGCCGCGCGGCGGCCCGATGTGACGAACGCGGCGTGGTCGCCGTCCTCACCGAGGCGGGACGGCGGCGGTTGGAGCAGGTTGCTCCAGGACACGTCGCAACCGTACGCCGAGCGCTGCTCGATGTCCTGACTCCGGCCCAACAGCGGGCGATCGCCGACGGTCTCGGCGCGGTGGCCGAGCGGCTCACCGCGCGCTGACCGCGGCGCACACGAAAGCGGGCGGGCCCGGAGGACCCGCCCGCTTTCGTGGTACTTCAGCGATCAGTCGCCGCGCTGGTGCGCCTGCTGGCGCGCCTCGTCGACGCCGGCTTCCGCCCGCGCCTTCTCCGCGGCGGCCTCCTTCTGGGCGGCCTCACGCTGTGATTCGGCCTTGCTCTGCTGAGCGCGGCCTTCCTGTTCCAGGTGCTCCTTGCCGGTGACGATGCCCGCGGCCTCCTTGACCTTGCCCTTGGCGTCTTCGACGACGCCCTTGACACCTTCGCGGGGACCGCTTTCGTGCTTCGACACGATGTCTACCTCCGAAATCTCGGTTATCGGCTGACACATGCCGCATACCCGGTCCCCGGAGTCTCAATCGCCGTGGCTCAAGCTCGCCACATCCGGTCGCCCGCCCGGCTGAGGACGATGTTGGGAATCACCGCGTTGCGCGAGAGCCGGGTCACGGCGAGCGCCATCTCGGCGATGTCGCCGGTCCTGAGCATGGCCGAGGGGTCGAGTTCGTCACGCTTCCACGCGGTCATGTCCGTGTCGACATAGCCGGGCGAGATGGCCGTGGCGCTGACGCCGTTGCCGGACTCCTCCAGCGAGACGGTCTCGCACAGCGAGATGAGCGCGGCCTTGGTCGCGCCGTAGGCCGCCAGCCCTGCCTCGCCCGCCACGCCGGTGATGGAGGCCAGGGCGATGATCTTCGCGCCTCGTTCGAAATCCTCGGCTGCGCTCTTGCGCAGCAGCGGCAGGGCCGCTTGGACGAGGGTGATCGGCGCGCGGAAGTTGACGTCCAGCATCCGCTCGTAGGTCTTGGCCTGCATGTCAGCGACCCGGCCCGCCGTCCCGGTGCCCGCGCTGAGCACCAGGGCGTTGAGTCCGCCGAACCGATCAGCGTGCGCCTGCACCAGGTTGCGCACCTGATCCAGGTCGTTCATCTGCGCTGCAACGGGATTCGCCTCGACGCCGAATTCCTCGCGCAGCTGCCGCGCGGTGTCGGCGAGCGTGTCGAGATTCCTGGCGGCGAGGGTCAGGTGATAACCCTCGCCCGCCAGACGCCGGGCGATCTCGGCGCCGATGCCGCGGGAGCCGCCGGTGACCAGGGCGCTGCGGTGGATCGTCATCAGAGGCGCTCGATGACGGTCGCGTTGGCCAGACCGCCCGCCTCGCACATGGTCATCAGGCCGTAGCGGCCACCGGTCTGCTCGAGGTGGTTGACCAGGGTGGCCAGGATCCGGGTGCCGGACGCGCCGAGCGGGTGGCCGAGGGCGATCGCGCCGCCGCGCGGGTTCAGCTTGTCGGCGTCCGCGCCGAGTTCGTGCCGCCAGACCAGCGGCACCGGCGCGAACGCCTCGTTCACCTCGTAGGCGTCGATGTCGTCGATGCCGAGCCCGGCCCTTTCGAGGACCTTGCGGGTGGCGGGAACGACGGCGGTGAGCATGAGCAGCGGATCGTCGCCGACCACCGCGAACGAATGGAAGCGGGCGCGGGGGCGCAGGCCGAGCTTTGCCGCCGCCTCCTCGCTCATGATCAGTGCGGCCGAGGCGCCGTCGGTGAGCGGCGACGAGTTGCCCGGCGTGATCGACCATTCGATCTCGGGGAAGCGCTCCTTGTACTGCTCGTCGACGAAGGCGGGGCGCAGTCCGGCCAGGCCTTCGGCGGTGGTGGTGGCGCGGATGGTCTCGTCGGCGGTCAGCGTGCCCGCCGCGACCAGCTCGCGGTCGAAGCCGCCCGCGGCGGCGGTCTCGGCCGCCAGCCGGTGCGAGCGCGCCGCGAACTCGTCGAGCGCGGTCCGGTCGAACTTCCACCGCGCCGCGATCACTTCCGCCGAAATGCCCTGCTGAACAAGACCTTCCGGGTAGCGGTGCGCGATGGGACCGCGATTGGCGTCCTTGCCCTGCGCATTGGAGAACATCGGCGCCCTGCTCATCGACTCCACGCCGCAGGCGATGGCGATGTCGTAGGCCCCTGCGATGACGCCTTGCGCGGCGAAGTGCGCGGCCTGCTGCGAGGACCCGCACTGGCGGTCGACGGTGGTGGCGGGCACCGACTCGGGGAACCCCGCGGCGAGAACCGCCGTGCGCGAGATGTTGAACGCCTGTTCCCCCGCCTGGGTGACACAGCCGCCGACCACGTCGTCGACCAGCGCCGGATCCAGATCGTTGCGCGAGACGAGCTCGGCGAGCACGCCCGCGAGCAGCGTCGCCGGATGCACCTCCGACAGACCGCCACCGGCCTTGCCCTTGCCAGAGGGTGTGCGGACGACGTCCACGATGACGGCGGACCTCATAGCTGTCTCCGATCAAATAAGTTAACTGGCATTCTTAAATAAGTTAACACGGATTCACCTCGATGCGGAACGGAGACCGCCGACCGGCGCCCGCGCGGCCGCGGCGCGAGGACGCCGCAGTTCGGCGAAGCGCCGTGACCGGCCGTAGCATCGGGCTACACAGAACCGGTGGCCGGCGGGGTGGTGGGCCGCATCGATATGACGAGGTGTTCGTGGACAGCTGGCCGGTCATCGTCGCGTTGCCGATGGTGTTGACACTCATCATGTTCGGGCTCGGGCTCGCCCTGACGACGGGCGATTTCACCAGGGTGGTGCGATATCCGCGCGCGGTGGCGGTCGCGCTCGGCTGTCAGCTCGTGGTGCTGCCCGCGCTCGCGTTCGGGCTGGTCGTCGCGGTGGGACTGAGCGCGGAGCTCGCGGTGGGGGTGATGCTGCTGATGGCCTCGCCGGGCGGGGCGACGGCGAATCTGCTCAGCCATCTGTTCCGCGGTGACGTCGCGTTGAATGTGACTCTCACGGCGGTGAATTCGGTGCTCTCCGTGATCACCATGCCACTGGTCACCAACTTCGCACTCGGATTCTTCGAGCCGCAGGGCGCCGATGGCATCGGCTTGCAGTTCGGCAAGGTGGCCCAAGTCTTCGCACTGGTGCTGATTCCGGTCGTCGCCGGCATGGTGACCAGGCGGCTGCGGCCGGGATTCGCGGACCGCATGGACCGGCCGGTGCGGGTGGTGTCGGTGGCGTTCCTCGCGGTGGTCACGCTGGCGGCGCTGGTGGCCGAGCGGGGCAATGTCCTCGATTACCTTGCCGCGGTCGGCCTGGTGGTCGCGCTGCTGTGCGTGATGAGCCTGAGCGTCGGCTATTTCGTGCCCAAGGCGTTCGGCGTCACACGCACCCAGGCCGTCGCGTGCTCGATGGAGGTCGGCATCCACAACAGCGCGCTGGCGATGACCATCGCGATCAGTGTGCTCGGCGACATCAGGATGGCGGTGCCCGCCGGCGTCTACGGCATCGTCATGCTGCCCATCGCCTATCTGGCGGGCACGGTGATCAGCCGCAGGATTCGGCGGGCCGAGAAGCCCTTGGCGACCGCGGGTGCCGCGCGCGAATAGCAAGGCTCAGTCACGGGAGCCGGAAATCTCCAGCTCCCGGACATTCGGCGGCGTGACCGAGTCCGCGCCGGTCGCCTCCAGCCGGACGAATCGAGCGGCGACCGGTTCGGCGAGCGCCCCGGTCGAAGGGTCGGCGGCGACGGTGGCCCACCTGTGGCCGTCGTCGGACACTTCGATCGTCGATGCCGAGGGCGCGGGTTCGCCCCAGCGGGACGACACTCGCTCGACCAGGGCCGACTCGCCCAGATCCACCGTGAGGCTGCCGTGCGCGCCGTCGGGCGCCCAGCCGGTGGCGGTGTCGCCGTCGACCGCTGCGTCCGGATAGCGGCCCGCCTCGGTGGACGAACCGGTGACCGGACGGCAACGGGCGAGGTTGTCGGTGGGGACCCGGTCGGGACGGCGGGTCTGCACGGACACGGGCTCTCCTGGCGCGGCGGTGCGCGTCCCGCTCGGCGTCCGCAGCGGCATCGGGTCGCCGCCGGTCACCGTCACCGTCGTTCGCTCGGCGCCGATCTCGGCGTCGAAAGTCCTTCCCTTCCAGTGCATGCCGCGCAGCAGCACGCCGCGTTCGAACTGCGGCGGCAGCGTCGGGTCCACCTCGACGGCGTCGGCGCGCAGCCGAAGCCCGAGCAGTCCGCTGGTGAGCGACTGCAAGAAGCCGCCGGCCGCGGTGGTGAAAGTGAACGCCGGTGCGCCGGCCAGCGGATCGCGAACGCCCGCCTTCGCGCCACGCGCCTCGGCGAACTGCCCGAACGGCGGCCGCACGAACGGACGGGCCGCGCGGTCCAGGAATGTGTGGGTCGCGCAGCCGGGTGCGCCGAGGTGTGCCGCGTCGATGGCGTGCGCGGAATCGGTCATCGCCGGGCCATCGGGATCGGTTCGTACGGAATAGTATTCGAGCACTCGCTCCGCGACGTCGGCCGGCATCGGCCATTCCAGCGGGTAGATGAGCAGCACGGTGTCGGCCTGTTTGATGGGAGTGCCCGCGTAGCCGTCGAATTGGGCGAACACACCGTGCGCCGCGTCGAACGGCATGCGGAGACCGTCGGCGACGGTGGTCCATTCGGCGGGGTGCGGCACGCCGAGAATCTGGGCCGCGCGCACCGCGTTGCGCAGTGCGAGCGCCGCGACCGCGTTGGTGTAGACGCCGTCGTCGACGCCGTTGCTGTACTCGTCGGGGCCCGCGATGTCGCGCAGCGAGAAGCTACCGTCCGGGTTCGGCGTCACCCGGGCCGACCAGAATTCGGCCACGGCGCTCATGATCGGCCAGCCGCGTTCGCGCAGATACGCCGTGTCGCCGGTGGCGAGGTAGTACTGCCAGGCCGCCAGCGACACATCGCCCTGAAGGTGAATCTGGATCAGGCAGTGCGGCGGATCCCAGCTGTGGCATTCGTCGAGGTCGCCGTCCGTCGCGCTGGTCCACGGGTAGAACGCGCCGGGGAAGCCGAGGCGCCGGGCGTTGTCCTTCGCCGCGGGCAGTGTCTTGTACCGGTATTCCACAACGGATCTCGCCAGCTCCGGCGCGAAATGCAAGAGGGCGGGGAACATCCAGATGTCGGCGTCCCAGAACACCGCCCCGGCGTAGTTGTCGCTGCTGAGCCCGGTCGGTGAAAGGCTGTTGTCCTGCGCGGGATTGCTCGCCGAATACAGCGAATACAGCGCGCCGCGCGCCCAGGATTGCACGTCGGGTTCGCCGGGGATCTCGACGTCCCCGCGCCACAGGTCCGCCCACGTCGCGGTGGTTTCGGTCAGCAGTGCGGCCCAGCCGCCGTCCGCTGCCCGCCGCGCGGCCGCCAGCGCGGAGGCGGCCGGATCTGCCGCGGTGCGCGCGGTGTCGACGCCGACGAACTTGGCGGCGGTGTAGGACTCGCCTTCCCGCACCGTGATTCGCGCCCGCTGGCTCGCGCTCAGGTCGTCGCGCGGCGGCGACGGAGCGATCGCCGCCTCGGGCCCCAATTCCAGCACGGACATCACCGAACCGGCGACTTCGGTTCCCGCCGTGCGGAATCCGACGCCGATCGCGGCGTCGCCGCGTGACCCAGCGCCGGTGGGAACGATACGGCGAGCACCTGCGCCGTCGAGCAGATCGGTCAGCACCAGTTCACCGGACCAGCGCGGCGTCACTCGCAGCCGCACCGCGCCCACGTGCTGATTCTGGCGCGCGGTGACGACGTCGTACACGAGGTCGGTGGCCCGGCCGTCCGCCGTCGTCCAGGTCGCCTCGGTGCGCACCAGGCCGCAGCGCAGGTGCAGGGTTTGCGCGAAGTTCGTGATGCGCGCGGCGGGCGTCGCGGGGGAGTAGGTCTCGTCGCCGACCCCGACCAGCAGCCCCGACCAGTTCGGGATGGCCGCCGCCACCTCGCGGTCGTCCGCCACGCCCGGGCTGTGCCCGTACAGACCCGCGACGAACGCGCCGTCGTAGGCCGGGGTGTAGAGCGGCCAGCCGGTGGGCTCGTCGGTCGCCACGTAGCCGGTCCCACGCGTCGGCACCCGCAGCCCGAGATAGCCGTTGCCGACGAAGGGATGACCGTCGATCGGAGCGTCCACATCGGTGTTCGACGGGGTCCACTCGGATGTCTCGACGTCGGCGCCGGGGCACGCCGCGTCCGATCCCGGTTCGCCGCGGCCTGGCCCGACCACCAGCGCTACCGCCGTCACCAGCGCCAGCACCATGCCCACGGCGATCGCGAGCAGGATCGGGCGGAAGGGCCGGGCCGAGAAAGACATCGCACCTCCCGTCGTGCGCGGCGGCGCCCGCGCGTACGGTCGATTCGCTCGGACAACTCGTGGACGGCCGAACCGTTCTCGGCCCAGGTTTCGCGATGGAGTTCCTACCAGCAGAGTTTCCCCGTTCCCGCCGATCGACACACCACGCCGCGAATCGCCGCCCGCCCGGCCCGGTTCGATGCGGGCATATCCTGGCGGCGGTTGTTCGTCCCATCGACCACGGCCGCATCGGGCCGGGAGAGGCAGGCCGAATGCGTGCCATCGCGTTCTACGAGTTCGGCGAACCGGACGTGCTGCGGGTGGTGGACATCGACGTGCCGGAGCCGACGGGCGCGCAGGTGCGAATCGCGGTGCGCGCCGCAGGGGTGAATCCCGCCGACTGGAAGATCCGTTCGGGCGCATTGGTTTTCGGTGAGCCGAGCTTTCCGCAATTCCCGGGCGCCGAGGTGGCGGGCGTGGTGGACGCGGTCGGACCGGACGCGACCGGCGTCGCGGTCGGCGACGAAGTGATCGGCTGGACGGGCGGCGGCTACGCCGAGTATGCGCTGAGCGCCGAGGTCGCGCCCAAGCCCGCGGGCCTGGCCTGGGTGGACGCGGCCGCGCTCCCGGTGGCGGTGAGCACGGCGGCGAAGGTGCTCGACTCGCTGCGGCCGCAGGCGGGCGAGACGTTGCTGGTCAACGGTGCGTCGGGGGCGGTCGGCTCGATGGCGGTGCAGCTGGCCCGCGTCGAGGGCGTCACCGTCATCGGCACTGCCGGGTCCGCCAACCAGGATCTGGTGCGCGCGCTCGGCGCCACCCCAACCCCCTACGGCGACGGACTGGTCGAACGGGTGCGCGCACTGGCTCCCCACGGTGTCGACGCCGTGTTCGACGCGGCGGGGCACGGCGTGCTGCCCGCCGCGATCGAACTGCGCGGCGGCACGGATCGCATAGTCACCATTGCCGACGGCGCGGCGGCCGAACTCGGCATCGTGTTTTCGGCGGGTCCAGGACCGCGCTCGGCCGCCCTGCTCGGTGCGATCGCCGAGCGTGTCGCGCGCGGCGAATTCCGTCTCCCCGGCTCGGCGCGGGTCTTTCCGCTGGTGGAGGCGGCCGCGGCGCAGCGGGAGATGGAGCACGGCCGCGGACCGGGCAAGGTCGTATTGACCGTCGAGTCAGGCGGGCGTCATTAGGCTGGAACGATGCGACCGCCTCGGATCCGCAAACCGCCGCCGGGACTGGCGAGCAATATCGACGTCTGGCTGATCGGCCGGAGCGCACGAGTCCGGCCGACGCCCGCCGACCGGCTCCTGCGCAGCCTGAGCATGAGCGCCAATCACAGTCGGCTCTGGATGGGCATCGGCGCGGGCCTGATCGTGCTCGGGAACCGGCCGCTGCGGCGGGCGGGTGTGCGCGGACTGCTCTCGGTGAGCCTGGCCAGCGCCATCGCCAACGGCATCGCCAAGCCGGTGTTCCCGCGGCGCCGACCGCCCGACGAGTCGGTGCCGTTCGTCCGCCGTCTGGTCCGTCCGCCGGTCTCGTCGTCGTTTCCCTCCGGCCACGCCGCCTCGGCGGCCGCCTTCGCGACCGGCGTCGCGCTGGAAAGTCCGGCGGCGGGCGCCGCGATCGCGCCGGTCGCGCTCGCCGTCGGCTATTCACGGGTCCACATCGGCGTGCACTGGCCGTCGGACGTGGTGGCGGGCGCGCTGCTCGGTTCGGTGGTCGCGCTGGTCACGCACCGGTGGTGGGCGGCGCGCGCCGACGAACCCGCGCTGCTCGGCCACGCCGAGCAGGTCGATCCGCTACCACAGGGGCGCGGCCTGCTGCTGGTGGCCAATCCCATGGCGGGCAGCGGCAACGGTGAACTGGCGTCGGCGCAGGTGCGTGCCGGGCTGCCCGCGGCGCAGATACTGAAGATCGACCCGGAACGTGACCTGGGCGCGCAATTGGATGCCCGGCTCGACCGCGCCGACGTCACCGCGCTCGGCGTCTCCGGCGGCGACGGGACGGTCTCCTCGGTGGCCGAGGTGGCGGTCCGGCGCGGTGTGCCGCTGGCCGTCTTCGCCGACGGCACCCTCAACCACTTCGCCAGGGACGCGGGCGTCGACGCGGCCGACCCGACCCTCGCCGCGCTCGAGCAGGGCACGGTCGTCCGGGTCGACGCGGCGGAGGTGCGGTTCGACGACGGTGGTTCGCGGATCTTCGTCAACACCGCCAGCCTCGGCGGCTATCCCGACTTCGTCCGGATGCGGGAGCGGTGGGAGCCGCGGCTGGGCAAATGGCCCGCGGCGGCCATCGCGATGATCCGGGTCCTGCTCGGCGCGCAGCCGCTGCACACCGTCATCGACCGGGTACCGACGGCCATCTGGATGCTGTTCGTCGGCAACGGCCGTTACGACCCCGCCGATCAGGTCCCGATGTCGCGGCCGGAGCTGCACCGCGGCACGCTCGACGTCCGCTACCTCCGCGCCGACGTCCGCTTCTCCCGTACCCGCCTGATCTGGGCCGCGCTGACCGGCACACTCGGCAACTCGGCCACCTATGTGCGCAGGGAGGTTCCCGCGCTCGCGGTCCGCGTCGGTGAGAACCCGGTATCACTGGCCACCGACGGCGAAGTCGATCTTCGCGGAACCGATTTCGCCTTCGTCAGCCGCCCCTCCGCCTTGGCCCTGTTCCGCCCGCCGGAAGCGTAGGCGCCGCCGCGTAGCCGGTTTGCGTGTCCCCGCCCGCGCGGTCGGTTTTTGTTCTAGCGTGAGCACGGGTCGACGCCGAGAGGGGCCGTGGGATGCGAACGGGGATGCTGGGGCTGGCGGAGTTGCGGGAGCGGGTCGAGACGGGAGAACTCGACACGGTGCTGGTCGCGATGACCGACATGCAGGGGCGATTGCAAGGAAAGCGCTGCGCGGCGCGATATTTCGTCGACGAGGTGCTCGACAACGCGACGGAGGCGTGCAACTACCTGCTCGCGGTCGACGTCGAGATGACGACAGTCGACGGATACGCCATGTCGTCCTGGGACACCGGTTACGGCGATTTCGTGCTGCGCCCGGACCTGAGCACGCTGCGGCTGACGCCGTGGCTGCCGGGCACCGCGCTGGTGCTCTGCGACGTCGAGCAGGTGCATCCGGAAGGCGAGCCGGTGGCCGCCTCGCCGCGCCAGGTGCTGCGCAAGCAGCTGGACCGGCTGGCCGAGCACGGGTTGTACGCATACGTGGGCACCGAGCTCGAATTCCTGATCTTCGACGATAGTTACGAATCCGCGTGGGACCGGGGCTACCGCGATCTGCGACCCGCCAACCAGTACAACGTCGACTACTCGATGCTCGGCACGTCGAGGGTCGAACCGCTGCTGCGCCGGATCCGCAACGAGATGGCCGGGGCCGGAATGTATGTCGAGTCGGCCAAGGGCGAATGCAATCCAGGCCAGCACGAGATCGCCTTCCGCTTCGACGAGGCCATGGTGACCTGCGACAACCACAGCATCTACAAAACCGGCGCCAAGGAGATCGCCGCCCAGGAGGGCCGCAGCATCACCTTCATGGCGAAATACAACGAGCGCGAGGGCAACTCGTGCCACATCCACCTGAGTCTGCGCGACGAGGAAGGCGAGCCGGTCTTCGCGGGCGACGGCAAGGACGGCACGTCCGCGCTGATGCGGCACTTCGTCGCCGGGCAACTGGACTGCCTGCGCGAGTTCACCTACCTGCTCGCGCCGAACATCAACTCCTACAAGCGTTTCGTCTCGGGCAGCTTCGCGCCGACCGCGCTGGCCTGGGGCCGGGACAACCGCACCTGCGCGCTGCGGATGGTCGGCGAAGGCCCTTCGCTGCGGGTGGAGAACCGGGTCCCCGGCGGCGACGTGAATCCCTATCTCGCCGTGGCGGCTTCGCTCGCGGCCGGGCTGCACGGCATCGAGCGGCGGCTGCCCCTGGAACCGGAGTTCCACGGAAACGCCTATCGCTCGCAACGTCCACGGGTCCCCAAGACGCTGCGGGAGGCGGCGCAGTTGTTCGGCGAGAGCGCCGTGGCCCGCGCCGCCTTCGGCGCGGAGGTGGTGGAACACTATCGGAACGCGGCGCAGGTGGAGCTGGACGCCTTCGACGCCGCCGTCACCGATTGGGAGCGAACCCGTGGATTCGAACGACTCTGACTCCGGCGCACCGCGCCCCGTCATCGGCCTGCCGACCTACGTGGAAAAGGCCCGATTCGGAACCTGGGACACGCGAAGCGCGGTGTTGCAACACGAGTACATCGACATGGTCGACCGGGCGGGCGGCATCCCGGTGCTGCTGCCGCCCACCGGCGTCGCGCGGCCGGAACTGGTGGAGCGGCTGGACGGGCTGGTGCTCACCGGCGGCGCGGACGTCGACCCGGCCCGCTACGGCGCGCGCCTCGGCGACGCCGCGCTCGGCTACACCAGGCTGGACCGGGACGAATCGGAGTTCGGCCTGTTCGGGCTGGCCCGCGCGGCCGGCGTGCCGATTCTCGCGGTGTGCCGCGGGCTGCAACTGGTCAACGTGGCGCTCGGCGGCACGCTGATTCAGCACCTGCCGGACGTGGTCGGTCACGAGGAGCATTCGGGCGGCAGCGGTTCGTTCGGGATCACCAAGGTGCTGACCGAGCCGGATACCCAGGTCGCCGCGCTGGCCGGGCCTGAGCTGCGCGTGCACTGTCATCACCACCAGGCGATCGACGCGCTCGCGCCGGGACTCGTGGTGAGCGCGCGTTCGCGCGACGGGTCGATCGAGGCGGCGGAGTTCCCTGGCGGGCCGTTCCTGATCGGCGTGCAGTGGCATCCCGAGGCCGATCCGGCCGATGATCGTCTGATGCGGGCAGTGGTGGTCGCGGCCGCGGCCTACCGGCGGACACGAGTCGGGTGAGAGGAGCGGACGACATGGCGGTAACCCAGGTGGTGAATCCCGCGACCGAGCAGGTCGTGGCGACGGTCGAACCGATGGACGCGGCGGGGACCGATGCCGCCATCGAGCGCGCGCATCGAGCCGCGGCGCACTGGCGCGAGGTCGCGCCAGGCGACCGGGCCCGGCTGCTGCGTTGCTTCGCCGAGGCGGTCGACGCGGATCTGGAGCGGCTGGCGCGGCTGGAGGTCGACAACGCCGGGCACACCATCGGCAACGCCCGGTGGGAGGCCGGAAATGTCCGCGACGTGTTGCATTTCGCCGCGGGCATGCCGGAACGCCTGTCCGGCAAGCAGATTCCGGTGGCGGGCGGCCTCGACGTCACGTTCAACGAGCCGCTCGGCGTGGTGGGCGTCATCGTGCCGTGGAACTTCCCGATGCCGATCGCGGCGTGGGGGTTCGCGCCCGCGCTCGCCGCGGGAAACACGGTGGTGCTCAAGCCCGCCGAGCTGACGCCGCTGACCGCATTGCGGCTCGGCGAACTCGCCAGGGAGGCGGGACTGCCCGAGGGCGTCTTCCAGGTGCTGCCGGGCAAGGGTTCGGTGGTGGGGCAGCGGTTCGTCACCCACCCCGCGGTGCGCAAGGTGGTGTTCACCGGGTCGACGGAGGTCGGCAAGCAGATCATGGCGGGCTGCGCCGAGCAGGTGAAGCGGGTCACCCTCGAGCTGGGCGGCAAGAGCGCGAACATCGTGTTCGCCGACGCCGACCTGGAGCGAGCCGCGGCGGCCGCGCCCTACGGCGTGTTCGACAACGCCGGGCAGGACTGCTGCGCGCGCTCGCGAATCCTCGTGCAGCGCAGTGTGTTCGATCGCTTCCTCGAACTGCTGGAGCCCGCGGTGCGCGGGGTGCGGGTCGGCGATCCCGCCGCGGAGGACACCGAGATGGGCCCGCTCATCTCGGCCGCGCACCGCGAGCGGGTCGCCGGATTCGTGGAGCCGTCGACGAAGGTCGCCTTCACCGGCCACCGCCCCGATGGTCCAGGATTCTGGTATCCGCCGACGGTCGTGCTGCCCACCGGACCCGCCGATCGGGTGCTCACCGAGGAGGTGTTCGGTCCGGTGGTCGCGGTGCTCCCGTTCGACGACGAGGCCGACGCGGTGCGCCTCGCCAACGACACCGAATACGGCCTGTCCGGTTCCCTCTGGACCAACGACCTCGGCAGGGCGCTGCGGGTCGCCCGCGGCGTCGAGGCCGGGAACCTGTCGGTGAACTCGCACTCCTCGGTGCGGTACTGGACTCCGTTCGGCGGATTCAAGCAGTCCGGCCTCGGGCGGGAACTCGGCCCGGACGCCGCGCTCGCCTTCACCGAGACCAAGAACGTCTTCATCGCCACCCAGTGATCCATCGCGACCGAGCGATCCATCGTCACCCAGTGATCCACCGAGAAGGAGATGCGTTGCAGCGCTTACAGGATCGAGTAGCCGTCGTCACCGGCGGCGGCAGCGGCATCGGGCTGGCCACGGTGCGCCGCTTCGCGGCGGAGGGCGCCAAGGTGGTCGTCGCCGATATCGACGCCGGCGCGGGCGAGGCCGCCGCCGCGGAGGTCGACGGCCTGTTCGTGAAGGTGGACGTCACCGACGAGGCGCAGGTCAGGGAGATGTTCGAGGCCGCGGTCGCCGCCTACGGCAGGCTGGACATCGCCTTCAACAACGCCGGAATCTCGCCGCCGGAGGACGATTCCATCCTGACCACGGGCATCGACGCCTGGCGTCGCGTGCAGGAGGTGAACCTCACCTCGGTGTACCTGTGCAGCAAGTACGCCATCGAGCACATGCTGGTGCGCAGCAAGGGCTCGATCATCAACACCGCCTCCTTCGTGGCGGTGCTCGGCGCGGCCACCTCGCAGATCTCCTACACCGCGTCCAAGGGCGGCGTGTTGTCCATGAGCCGGGAACTGGGCGTCCAGTTCGCCAGGCAGGGCATCCGGGTGAACGCGCTGTGCCCCGGTCCGGTGAACACTCCGCTACTGCAAGAGCTTTTCGCCAAGGACCCGGAACGGGCCGCGCGCCGCCTGGTGCACATTCCGCTCGGCCGCTTCGCGCAGCCGGAGGAGATCGCGGCCGCGGTCGCCTTCCTCGCCAGCGACGACGCCTCGTTCATCACCGCCTCGCAGTTCCTCGTCGACGGCGGCATCTCGGGGGCCTACGTCACGCCGATCTAGCGCTTCCGCGCCGCCCGGACGGGTCTTCGAGCCGGTCCGGGCACAGGGTTGTGTCTGCTTCCAATACGCCCTTTCGCCTTCAGTGTGATGCAAGTCATATTCGACCGTTGCCGTGCAGGTCGCCGGGTATCGGCCGAACGGCGGCGCAGGTTCGCCGCCGTTTGGCCCGCGTGAAACCTGGGTATCGGTTTGTTCCGTGCCCGGCCCCCGTTTTCCGGGGTGCCGGACGGATGGATCGAGGCCCGAGGGGACGGGCCGGTGAGGAGACGGGCATGACCGATCGCGGACAGAATCCGACGCGGCTACGGCGCTCGGTGGCCGCGTCGGCCATGGGCAACGCCACCGAGTGGTTCGACTACGGCGTGTACGCGGCGACGGCCACCTATCTCACCGACGCGTTCTTCCCCGGCGAACTCGGCACGCTCGGCACCATGCTCGGCTTCGCCATCTCGTTCGTACTACGCCCGCTCGGCGGCATGGTGTGGGGTCCGCTCGGTGACCGGCTCGGCCGGAAAGCCGTGCTTGCCACCACGATTCTGCTCATGTCGGGCGCGACCGGCGCGATCGGACTGTTGCCAACGCACGCCTCGGTCGGCGCGCTCGCCCCGATGCTGCTGATCGCGCTGCGCGTGTTGCAGGGTTTCTCGACCGGCGGCGAATACGGCGGCGCGGCAACGTATTTGGCGGAGTGCTCGACCGACCGGCGGCGCGGGTTCTTCGGTAGCTTCCTGGAATTCGGCACGATGGCCGGGTTCGTCGGCGGTTCGGCCGTTGTGCTCACCTGCCAGCTGGCGCTCGGATCGGACGCCATGCACGACTGGGGCTGGCGCATCCCGTTCCTGCTCGCCGTCCCGCTCGGCCTGACCGGCTGGTACCTGCGCGCCAAGCTCGACGAGTCGCCGGTGTTCCAGGAGGTCGCCGAGAACCCGCACCCGCCCACCGGGCTGCGCGAGCTGCTGACCGGCTACCGGCGCGAGATCCTCACCCTCGGCGGGCTGGTGATCGCGCTCAACGTGGTCAACTACACGCTGCTCACCTACCAGCCGACCTATTTGCAGAAGACCGTCGGGATGTCGGAGTCCGCCACCACCGCCATGATGCTGATCGGTCAGCTCGTGATGATGCTGGTGCTGCCGTTCTTCGGCAGGCTCTCCGATCGGGTCGGCAGGCGGCCGATGTGGTTGTTCTCGCTGATCGGCCTCGCGGTGACGGCGCTGCCGATGTACTGGCTGATGGGGCAGGGCACCGCGTGGGCGATCCTCGGATTCATCGTGCTCGGCCTGCTGTACGTGCCGCAGCTGTCCACTATCAGCGCGACCTTCCCGGCGATCTTCCCGACCCACGTGCGCTACGCCGGTTTCGCCTTCGCCTACAACATCTCCACGGCGGCCTTCGGCGGCACCGCGCCACTGGTCAACGAGGCCGCGATCGAATCGACCGGCTGGTCGCTCTTCCCCGCCGCCTACATGGTCGCCGCCTCCCTGATCGGCCTGATCGCCTGGGCCTTCCTCCGCGAGACCGCGGGCACCTCCCTCCGCGGAACCACGGTCCCCGACGCCGACCGCGCGCCGCTCCCCGCGGTGGTGCAACCCGCGACCTGATCGGACACGAAGCCCTGGTCAGGGTGAGCTATTCCGGGGTGGCGTCGTTGTCCTCGTCCGGGTTCGGCCAGTCGTCGGCGATGACGAGTTTGCCGGTGCGGAGCATCTGGTCGTAGTGCTCGGCGACCAAGGCGACCGGGTAGGTGGGCCAATAGGAGACCGCGCCGGTTGCCTTGTCGATCACGCTGACCGAGCCGCCGATCACCGGTGGCGGTAGCGGGGAGTCGCCCTCGGGCGCGGGGCCGTGGATCGCGATGACGACGAAGCCGCCCTCGAATTCGGTGACCACGTTGGTGATTCCGGCCGCCCGATCTTCGGGAGAGGAGAGGTACTCGGCGGCGATGTTCTCGGCCGCGGGGAGATCCACCGGCGTGGTCGCCCGGGTCGGGTAGGCGTGGACTTCCATGGTGCGTCGGCGGGATCGAGCGGCGATCGACCGCCTGCTCCTTTCCTCGTTGCTGGGCAAGAAGATACGCCGCCCGCGACTGTCTCAGTCGAACTGGACCGTGGCGAGCATGGCGCGGGCCAGTTCCTCCGGGTCGGTCGAGTCGGCCAGTGTCGAATCCGTGAGCGCACCCTCCCGCCACAGCGCGGCGAAACCGTGCACCAGGGACCAAGCCGCCAACTGGGTGGCGCGTTTGCGTCCGTCGGTGCGTTCTGGTCGGAGCTCGGCGACGCCGGAACGCAACGCCGCGCCGGAGCGGGAGCGCGCGGCGCGGAGGTCGGGATCGTCGGCGCGCAGCAGATCGCGGCGAAACATCACGTCGAAGTGTCCGGGATGACGCAGCGCGAAGCGGACATACGCGACCGCGACATCGCGGAAATCCGGTCCGGCGCTGGAAAGTTCGGCTCCGAGCAGGTCGTGACCCTCGATCGCCAACGCGGTGAGCAGCCCGGCGCGATCGCCGAAGTGGTGCGCGGGCGCCGCGTGTGAGACGCCCGCACGTCGCGCCAGCCCGCGCAGCGAGATCGCGTCGACGCCGTCGGCGGCGATCTGCTCGGCCGCCGCGGTCAGGATCGCGGTGCGGAGGTCGCCGTGGTGATAACCGCTCTTCGCCATACCTCGATAGTGGCCGACAATCTTGTCGTTGACAAGTTCCGCGGCCGTGCTTAATCTTGCCACTGTCAAGATTGGTTCGTCGTCATCTTCCGGGAGATACACATGGCCCCCCTCGTTGTCCTCGCCCTCGTCACCGCGCTGGCCCGCCTCATCGGCTGGCTCGGCGAGATCGCCTGGCTCGATTCGTGGTCGGACGCTGTTCGGCTCGGTCTCGCGGCCATGTTCGCGCTGACCGCCAGCGCGCACTTCCAGCAACCGCGCCGCTCGGCGCTGATCGAGATGGTTCCGCCCCAGCTGCCAGCCGCCCCGGCGCTGGTGACGCTCACCGGCGTACTGGAGATCGCGGCCGCTGTCGGCCTGTTGATCCCGGCTACGGCGGACCTGGCGGCGGCGGGTCTCGCCGCATTACTGCTGGTGATGTTCCCCGCCAACGTGCGGGCAGCGCGAGAGGGTATCGGCGTCAAGACGATGCCGTTGCCACTGCGGACCCTCGTGCAGGTGGTTTTCCTCGGCGCGACCATCCTCGTGATCGCCGGATAGTGTGAATTCGGCTGCCGCGCTGCGACTCCGAACGGCAGGTCGCCGATGTCGGGCTCGATTCGAGCGGTACCGCCCCGCTGCGCCGGATAGGGCGGCGCGAAGGAGGATGAAGCCATGTCGTTCACAGTTACCGAGGGTGTCGCCTGGGCGATCTTCGGCTCACTGTCCCTGATCCTCGCCGGAAGGCTTCTCCTGGTCCGCGAGACCGTGATCGACTATCTCGCGAATCGGTTGCTGCTGTGGAGCTTGCTCGCGCTACTGCTGTATCGCTGGTCGAAGGCGGGCCCGTTCGCAGGTGTGGTGGAACAGTTCGCGAGCGGCTGTGTGGTGCTGTCGACCACCTATCTCCTCGGCATCGCGCGCCTCGAGGGGGTGAACGAGGACATGGGCCGGGTCCGGCAGCGCGAGCGGCGCTACTGCGCGATCGCACTGGCGTTCACCGCCGCGATTCTCTTCGCCGGGTGGTCGGCCGGCGAGGAGGGTCTGCCCCTGGATATCGGAATCGGTTGGCAGGGTTCCCTTCTCGTCCTCTCCACCAGCGTGCCGATCACCGTCAACACGGTCCTGTTCGCGATCCGCGGGATTCGGGAGTTGCGGACCGGGAGCCGTGAAGCAGTCGAGAAGCTGGTCGCGTTCGCGCTGTTCGCCGTGAACCTCTTCGTCTGGACGAATCAGCTGCTGTCCGCGTCGCAGATCGTGTTCGGGCGACCCGATCTTGGGCCGTATTTGCCCCGCGTCGAATGGATCTTCACCGTCTGCATCGCCGCCAACGGTGCGCTGCTAGCGCTGCCCTTGGCTGCCGCGCTGGGCGAGGTGGCCGGGCTGGACTCCGCAGGCCGCTCCCGCCGGCGGTTGCACGTGCTGTGGCGCGACCTGACCGAGGCGGTGCCGGAGATCGTGATGTCACCGGGTAGCGACAGTGGCAGTCACGGCCGGTTGTTCCGCATGACCGTGGAGATCCGAGACGCGATCCTCCACCTCGGGCCCTACCTGCCGCCGACCGACGACGGTGGTGACGGCCTGCGCGGAGGTTCGGGTGAACTCGATCGATTCGCGCACCGGCTCGCGCTGGCCACCGCGGCGCGCAAGGCGGGCGCTCAGCCTGGAAACCCAAGGGGCGCAAAAGTACTCGAGCTACCGGCGCACAACTTCGACGCCGATCTGCGGCAGCTGGGTGAGCTGTCTCGAGCCTGGGTGCGGGTGCGTTCCTCTGGAATGCCCACCGACGAAGGCGCCCGGCCGACCCTGTCCCCCCCTCCTAGGACAGGCCCGGCCGGGCTGAAATAAACAATGCCTTGGGGGTCTTGACAGCGGCTTAAAGGGGACTTAAGGGGTTAACCGCGGGGGAGTTGGGTGAGGAACTCGGCGTTGGTCTGGTGCTGACGCAGGCCTTCCAGCAGCAGCTCGGTGGCGTGGTTGCTGTCGACCGCGGCGAGGGTGCGGCGCAACTGGTGGGTGGCGGCGAGTTCGGCCGGGGTGAGCAGGAGTTCTTCCTTGCGGGTACCGGACTGGGCGATGTCGACGGCGGGGAAGACACGGCGCGCCGCGGTGGCGCGGTCGAGTTTGAGTTCGGCGTTGCCGGTGCCTTTGTACTCCTCGAAGATCACCGTGTCGGCCAGCGATCCGGTCTCGACCAGGGTGGTGGCGACGATGGTGAGCGACCCGCCGTTCTCGAAATTGCGGGCGGCCCCGAGGAACCGCTTGGGGAGGGCGAGCGCGGCGGCGTCGACGCCGCCGGAGAGGACGCGGCCCGAGGTGGGGGCGGCGTTGTTGTAGGCGCGGGCGAGCCGAGTCAGCGAGTCGAGCAGGACCACCACGTCGCGGCCGGTTTCGGCCAGGCGTTTGGCGCGTTCGACAGCGAGTTCGGCCAGCGCGATCTGATCCCGGGGCGGTCGGTCGAAGGTCGCGGCGGCGACGTCGGCGGGGACGGTGCGGGCCAAATCGGTCACCTCTTCCGGCCGCTCGCCGACCAGCACGAGAATCAGCTCGCATTCGGGGTGATTCTTGGCGATGCCGTGGGCGATGGCTTGCAGCACCGAGGTCTTGCCCGCCTTGGGCGGCGCGACGACGAGGGCGCGCTGACCCTTGCCGATGGGCATGACGAGGTCGGTGACGCGGGTGGTCAGCTCGTGCGGCTCGGTTTCCAGGCGCAACCGCTGATTGGGGTAGAGGGGGACCAGGTCCTCGAAGACGGGTCGCCTGCCCCCGCTGTCCGGGCTCTGGCCGTTGACGGTCTCGACGCGCGCGAGTGGGTCGCGCTTCGCGTCCCGCTGCCCCGCCCGCGCCACGCCGGTGATGAAATCGCCTCGGCGTAAACGATTTTCGCGAACGAGTCGGGGCGGGACAGGCAAGTCGTCGTCGCTCGGGAGGTAGCCGTCGACGCGCAAGGTCGCGGTGGAGCCGACGATATCGAGAATGCCGGAGACCGGCCGTTCGGCGTGGTCGCTGGTTGTCGAATTCTGAGAGTTGTTGTCTTTCATGATGTTTCCTTACGGGGGTGAAGTGATGCGATGGCAAAGCCATGAGTGCGGCGGAGATCCCTTGGCCGCGACGCCGATCGGCGCTGCGCAGGACTCGATGGCGCTGCGCGGTAGAAATCGATGCGCTGGCCGCTGAGGCGGACGGATGGGTCCCGTTCGTCGCGAATTCGAGATCGCGGAAAGAGGGGAGTTCCGAGTCGTCCGTGGGAGGAGTTGTCTACAACCACAAAGGGCGACAGCGCCGAGGTTACCTGCCGCGCCTCGGTCGGCGCAAGGATGAACCCGCCCGCAGCGCGGTCCGTACCTGTTTGTGACCAGCGACAGAACGGGAGTTCCATCATGCGCGCACTCGAGCCGTTCTACCGGGACGTCCAATCGCACTACGACGTCTCCGACGATTTCTATCGGCTGTTCCTCGACCCCTCGATGACCTACAGCTGCGCCTGGTTCGAGCGCCCCGGCATGACCTTGGCGCAGGCTCAGCAGGCCAAGATCGATCTCGCGCTCGGCAAGCTCGGCCTGCGGCCGGGGCTGCACCTGCTCGATATCGGATGCGGTTGGGGCGCAACGATGTTCCGCGCGGCGCAGCAGTACGGTGTTTCGGTCACCGGGTTGACGCTGAGCCGCAATCAGCACGACCACGTGGCAGCCGAGATCGAGCGGCTCGGGCTGCCCGAGGTGCAGGTCCGGCTACAGGGCTGGGAGGAGTTCGACGAACCGGTGGACCGGATCGTCAGTATCGGCGCCTTCGAACATTTCCGGCGGGAGCGGTACGCGTCGTTCTTCGAGCGCTGCTACCGAATACTGCCTGACGAAGGACGGATGCTGCTGCATACGATCGTCGGCTACACGCTCAACGACCTGCGCCGGATGAATATTCCCTTCACCCGGGAAGACGCGCGGTTCACCCTCTTCATCAGGAAGGAGATCTTCCCCGGCGGGCAGCTGCCGCGACCGGCGGAGGTCACCCGCTTCGCGGGGCAGGCCGGGCTCGGCACCGAGCGGATCCAGCCGCTCCAGGAGCACTACGCGCGGACCCTCGATCTCTGGGCGGCGGCGCTGGTGGCCAACCGCGAACGCGCGGTGCTGCTCACATCGGAGGAGGTGTACGCCCGCTACCTGAAGTATCTGACCGGCTGCGGCAGGTACTTCCGGAGCGGGCACGTCGACGTCATGCAGTTCACGATGGTGAAGCTGGGTCTATAGCACGGCCTGAGTCTGGGTCACCTTGGCGACGAGCTTGTCGGCGTCGTCGCGAACCTCGGTTTCCACGACGATGAACGAGCGGCCGGCGTGCAGCGGGCGTGCGGTGGCGACGGCGTGGCCCGAGCGCACGGCGCGCAGGAAGTTGGACTTCGACTCCACGGTGGTCGTGCCCTGCTTGCCCTCCGGCAGATTGAGGAACGCGCACACCGCGCCGGTCGCGTCGGCCAGCGACATCAGCACGCCGCCGTGCAGCATCCCGCCGAGCGTACACAGCGACTCGTCCCACGCGATCCGGCTGCGCACCAGCTCGGGACCGTGCGCGAGCACCTCGACGCCGAGGCGTTCGGTGAACGGCATGGACTGGTGAAAGAGCTTGGTGCCGGTCTCGTCGATCATGCCGACCATGCTGCCCGGCGGTGGCGCGCCGGTCGATTACCTCCGGGGTAATCGGCGTCGATCCGCGTGTACCTGGCGGGAATCCGCGCTCGCGGTGCGGTCAGCCGAGGCGGGCGACCACCGCGTTCGGCAGGTGGGGCAGCACGAGATCCACCAGCCGCCACGGTCAACCGGGCACGCAGGCGCGGGTCTGTTCCCGTTCGATCGCCCGCACCATCGCGGCGACGCCCTTGTCCAGCGGCGCGAGCATGCGGGCGTCGCCCGCCTTGTCGGCCATGTCCGTCGCGATGAAGCCGGGCAGGAGTGTGGTGACCGCGATCGGAGATTTCGCCAGTTCGACCGCGAGGCCTTCGCCCAACGCGGCCAGCCCGGCCTTGCTGGCGGCGTACGCGGCTTTCCTCTTGGGCAGTCCGCGCACCGCGCTCATCGACGAAACCAGCACCAGATGTCCGGAGTTCTGCGCGCGGAAGATCTCCATCGCGGCCTCCGCCTGGGCGAGCGCGCTCACGAAATTGGTGGTGGCGGTGGCGAGATTGGCGTCGGCGCGCCCGCTGCCGATCACCGCGCCCTTGCCGATCCCGGCGTTCACGATCACCCGGTCGAGTCCGCCCAGTTCATCGCGCAGTTCGCCGAACGCGCGCGGTACGGCGGCGTGATCATCGACGTCGAGCGCGCGGAGGGCCACGGTGATGCCGGGATGTGCGTCCTTCAGTTCGGCGCGCAGGTCTTCCAGCAGTTCCAGCCGTCGTGCGCAGAGCGCGAGATCGCGGCCCTTTGCCGCGAATTCCCTGGCCATGCCCGCACCGAGGCCCGCGCTCGCGCCGGTGATCAGAATCTTGGTCCTCGTCATGCGGCCGACCTTAATGCGCGGCACCGCACAGAGCCCGCCGACGGCGGGGCCCCCGCGATCACCAGCATGCGCGTGCTGTTTCTCCTCGATATCAACGCCACGACCGGACAGCTGACCCGCGAAGATCCCGCGTCTTCCCGGCCAGATCTACCAGAGTCGTCCGGTGGAGAAGGGGTATTCGCGGGATTTCCAGCACAGGAACGCGTTGTTCGCACGAATCCGCCGTAATCGGTGATCGCTGATGTCATCGGAGCGGGCGGCCGCGATATCGATGGTGTGAGAGGTATCCGGCCGTTGGGCGCGCTCACGGAACGACGGCGAAGGTGTAGCACCCACTGCGCGGGCCTGTGCACCGAGGAAGGTCTGGCACGGGTTCTCGACGCCGACCACGGACTGCTGCACTGGCGCGCGCGCCGCGGCCTCGGAGACGCGGGCTTGGCCGAGCACGCGGTGCAGGAGACACTGCTGCGGGCCTGGCGTTCCTGTTCCCAGTTCGACGCGCGACGCGGGAGTGTGCGCACCTGGCTGCTGGCGATCGAGCGCAACGTCATCATCGATATCGCCCGTTCTCGCGCGGCGCGGCCGTTCGACACGGCGTGGGACGAGGTCGGCGAGCTCGCCGCGATGCCGGGCACCGACCCCGATTTCGTGGACGCGCTCGTCGACGGGCTGCTGGTCGCCGAACTGCTGTCACAGCTGCCCAAGGCCCAGCGCGAGGCCGTCGTCGAGGTCATCCTGCGCGATCGCGCCTACCGGGAGGTGGCCGCCGACTTCGGAGTGCCCGTCGGCACCGTGAAAACCCGCGTGCACTACGCGCTGCGCTCGATGCGGCAGCTACCGCTCGGCGCCTGACCCCGGCGGTGGTCCGGTTCGCGATCGCGTGATCGGTCCCTCTACCGTGTTCGGCAGTGCCCGAACCAGGTGGAGAGTCGACCGATGAAATCCGAAGACCGCCGTGAACCGCGTATCGATCGTCGGACCGCGCTGGCGGGCGCCGGTGCGGCCGCCGCTGCTGTCACCGTCGCCGCCTGCGCGCCCGCTCAACCGGCCGCGCGTGAGGTCGCGCCAGGCACCGAGGTCGCGAAGGTGACCGACGTGCCGGTCGGCGGCGCGGTGATCGCGAGCGGCACTGTGGTGACCCAACCACAAGCCGGTGTGTACCAAGGATTCTCGGCCACCTGCACGCACCTCGGATGCTCGGTGTCGAAGATCGAGCGCGACACCATCCTCTGCCGCTGCCACGGCAGCGCCTTCCGCTTCGACGGCACGGTCGCCACCGGCCCCGCCGAACGCCCCCTCACCCCACGCCCCGTCCGCGTCGACGGCGACCGCATCGTCACCGGCTGACGAATGCTGAGCGGAAGCCGAATCGGCCAGAACGGCGCGTGAAGCTTCGATGGCAACGCTCCTGACCAGGTGAGACATTCCGGGAAGGATCGGTAACAGTTCGGTAACCGGCCTTGCTTCGCCGAGTTACGCGTTGCAAGAGTGAATTACTGGGTTTGGTGTTACTAGTGGGAAGGGAGGGGTGCTCCGTCCCGGGGCGCCGACCGAACATGAAGCCAAGCATCATCAAGGCCGGTATCTCCACCACCGTCACGGCCGCGGTGACCGCGACGTTCGCCGGGTTCTTCCCCGGAACCGCGACAGCCGTTCCCGACTTGCCGGACATGGCGAGGCAGCTGGCAGGCAGAACGGTATTCCTCGACCCCGGCCACCAGGGGTCGAACCACGACGAGAACCTCGCCAGGCAGGTGGACAACGGCCGCGGCGGCACCAAGGACTGCCAGACCACCGGCATGACGTCGGTCAACGGCGTACCGGAACACACCATCAACTGGAATGTCGCCCAGCTGGTCAAGACCTCGCTGGAGAGCCTCGGCGCGCGGGTGGTGCTCAGCCGCCAGGACGACAGCGGCTGGGGCGGTTGCATCGACGAACGGGCCCGCGCGGCCAACGACTCCGGCGCCGCGGTGGCGGTGAGCATCCACGCCGACAGCGCCCCCGCCGCCTTCCGCGGCTTCCATTTGATCGTCCCGCAGCTGCCGGTGCCGGACGTCAGGGTTCACCAGGTCCAGTCGGGACCCGGCCTGGCCGCGACGAAGTCGGTGCGCGACGCCTACTTGCAGGCCGGTTTCCCCGCGGCCACCTACGCCGGTGTGCAGGACGGACTTCAGACGCGATCCGATATCGCGGGACCGGCGCTGACCGCGGTGCCGAACGTGTTCATCGAAATGGGCAACGGCGCGAACGCGGAAGACGCCGCGCTGCTGGAGAGTCCGGACGGACAGCTGAAGCACGCCGTCGCGATCACCACCGGCCTGGTCAGCTACCTGCTGGGCGCGCCGCCCGCGGCGAGCGGATCGGCCGCCGACCAGCCCGCGCCGGTCCCTGGACAGGCTGTTCCGGCCCAGTCCGCGCCGAACGCCGACGGCTCCATCCCGAACGGCGCGGCACAGAGCGCGCCGAGCGGAACGCCACCGGGCACTTCCAACGGCTCGACGCAAAACACTCCCGACAACACGACGGCGCAGGCGCAGACCCTCCAGGGAATGTCGCCCGGCGTCAGGTCCGCTCCCGGCACGCAGCCGATGCCGGGCAACCAGGCGAGCCCGGGCGCCGGAGCGAGCCCAGGTGCCCAGGCCAGCCCGCGCGCCCAGACGATCCCGGGTAACCAGCTGACCCCGAACAACCCGTCGACACCGGGAACCTATGCGATGCCCGGCACCCAGTCGACGCCGAACTCCCAGCTCAAGTCGGATACCAGTAATCTCGGCGCCCTGGCGACCACCGTGCTAGAGCTGCTCACGCCGCTGGCACGGACACTCGGCATGGACGAGACCGCGATCACCACGGAGCTGATCAACCTGGCCTACGCCTTGGCGGGCAGACTGTTCGCCCCCGCCCGATAGCTCGCACTCGGCCGGACGCCGCCCGATCCGCCGGGCGGCGTCCGGCCGTTTTCACGCCGTCGCGCGCCGCACTAGGGTGGTCCGGGTGGCTGACCGGATTCCTGTGCTGATCGTCGCCGGCTTTCTCGGTTCGGGAAAGACCACCATGCTGAACCACCTGCTGCGGAACAACCGCGGCACCCGAATCGGGGTGGTCGTCAACGACTTCGGCGCCATCAACATCGATTCGATGCTGGTCGCCGGGCAGGTCGACGCGATGGTCTCGCTCGGCAACGGCTGCGTCTGTTGCGCGGTGGACGTCACCGAGCTCGACGAGCTGTTCACCCGGCTGGCGCAGCCGCGAGCGAACATCGACGTCATCGTGGTCGAGGCCAGCGGCCTCGCCGAGCCGCGCAACCTCATCCGGATGGTGGTCGGCAGCGACAATCCGCGCATCCGCTACGGCGGTCTGGTCGAGGTGGTCGACGCCGAACAGTTCCCGGAAACCCGCGAACGGCATCCGGAACTGCTCACCCACCTGCGCCTGGCCGACTTGGTGGTGGTCAACAAGGCGGATCGAGTCGCCGTCGCCGAGCTGGACACGTTGCGCGGCGAGATCGCGGAACTGGTCGGGACGGTGCCGGTGTACGCGACCACAAGGGGGTGTATCGATCCCGGCCTGCTGTTCGACGAGCCGCTTCGCGAGACCCCGCGCGTCGCCGAGCAGTTGAGCTTCGACGAACTGCTCGCCGATCACGACCACGACGGCGACCATGACCACCGCCACCTGCACGACGACTACACCAGCGTCTCCTTCACCAGCGAGCGGGAATTGGATCCGCGCAGGCTGATCGGCTTCCTGGAGGATCCGCCACCCGGACTTTTCCGCGCCAAGGGCTTCGCGGCGTTCGGCGTCGCGGCCGAGCGAAGGAAGTTCGTGCTGCACATGGTCGGCAGGCACATCGTCTTCGAGCCGGGCGCATGGCGTCGCGGCGAGCCGCGCACCAGCCGGTTGGTGCTGATCGGGGCGGGCATGCCTGCCGACGCCGCGCTGTCGCGCCTGCGGGAGACCGTGCACACCGCCGACGATTTCCTCGACGAACAGGCGATGCTCGGGGTGTGGCGCTACACACCGCACTGAACGCGCCGCGGGTTGGCGCGTTTTGCTAGAAAGTGGCGCGTTCGGCGCTTTCGCGGCGGGGGCGGTGTCGTAAGACTGACTGCACGCCCGCCGTGTCGGGGTCGGCGCCATGCGCCGTGCGCGGCGTCGGTCCGTGACCGTGATCGACCGTATCTGTGTGCGACCGAGGGGAGATTTTCGGTGTCCGAGACGTGTGAGAGCGCCACCGCTTACGTGATCGCCGCGTTGGAGGCCAAGGGGACCGCCACCCGCGACGACTTCGACGTACCTGCGATCGTCGCCGCCACCAGAGATCTCACCGAGAGCTGGGATTTCCGGGCCATCGAGGACGCCACCTTCTGGCGCATCGCGGCCAGCTTCCTGCGCGTGTGAGGTGTCAGTCGAACAGCTCGCACCGGTGCGCGTGCTCGGCGACGTTCCAGCGGCGCGCCGCGCGGCGCATCGAGCCGGCGTCGGAATAGCCGAGCAGTTGCGCCTGCCGCGCTCTGCTCAGCGAGCCCGCCGCACTCGCCTGCCGCAACCGTGCGTCGCGTGCCCGGTCGAGTTCCTTGCGCCACGTCGTCCCGGCCTCCATGAGCCTGCGCTGCAAGGTGCGCGGGCTGGTGGCCAGCCGCCGCGCGACGCGGTTCAGCGAGGCGTCGCCCGCGTCGAGCGCGGCGGCGAGTGCCTCGGCCACCCGCTGCGGCCAGGCCGAAGGCAGCGGCGGTGGCGGGGGCAGGGCGTCGGCCAATGGGCGCAGTATTTTCGCCAGCACCGGGTCGGCGGTGGTCAGCGGCAGGTCCATATCGGAGGAACGGAAGGTCATCGAGTCGACCGGAGCGTCGAATTCGATGGCGGCGGTACCGAATACCTCGACGTAGGCGCGACGATCGGCGGGCGCCTGCTGGCGCAGCGCGACCCGGACGGGTGCGAGCGGTTCGCGCACCACGCGGCGGGCCCGGCTCAGCACCGCGCCGAGACCCCACAGCTGGGTCAGGTCGCGTCCGATGCCCTCGCCGTCGATGATGTCGAGATAGAGCGTGGTTTCGTGCTCGTTCTCGGTACGCAGGTCGATCCGATGGTTGGTGGTGACCGCGGAGACGTACGGCCCGCAGGTCGCGAGCCCGGCGCCGAGAGTGGGCGCGGTCGAGAACAGGTAGTCGTAGAGTCCGAGGCTCTTGAGCTCGTAGCGCTTGGCCACCTGCAACGCCACCGCGGGATCGCCTAGCGCGTGCGCGCCGAGTTCCCATAGCCGGGCGAAGGTGTGGCTCGGCAGGTGCATGTCGTCGCCCGCCATCGTCCATTCCGGTAGACCGGTCTCCCGGATCAGCTTCTCCCTGTCGGCGCCCGCGGCGGTCAGCTGCGCGATGACGAAACGATGCAGCAAAACCTGATCGGTCCCCACTCGTCCTCCTGCCCAGATCCGGATGAACAACCCTGGGCGAGAACGCTAACGGCGACCAGATTGATCCGTCATCGGATTCACATCACGACATGATTACCCGCAGGCATTGACCCACTCCGACATCCCATCGGCGAACAACTGCCGCTTCCAGATCGGCACTTCGTGCTTGATCCGATCCACCAATTCCGCGCAGGCAGTGAAGGCTTCGGCCCGGTGCGGGGCGGCCACCGCGACCACGATGGCGAGATCGCCGACGGTCAGCGAGCCGACCCGGTGCACCGCGGCCACCGGAAGACCGGTTGACGCGGCCGCCGCGGCGCAGCAATTCCGCAGGAAACGCTCGGCTTCCGGATGCGCCGAGTACTCCAGCGCCGAAACAGCCTGGCCGCCATCGTGATTGCGGACCTTGCCGGTGAACACCACGACCGCGCCGTATTCCGGGCCGGTGACCGCGGCCTCCACCTCGGCGGGGTCGAGCGGTCGGTCGCTGATGCGGGCCACCCGCACCGCGGTCTCAGACGTGGTCATGATCGCCGCCTCCGGCTACTTGTGCGAGCAGATGATCGAGGAGCGGTTCGAGCACGGCGATACCATCCTTCACCCCGCCCGGCGAACCGGGCAGATTCACGACGACCGTCCGACCGGCCAGCCCCGCGACGCCGCGGCTGAGCGCGGCCAGCGGGAACTTCGCGGTGCCGCGCTGGCGGATCGCCTCGGCAACGCCGGGCAATTCGCGGTCGAGCACGGCCAGCGTCGCCTCAGGGGTGCCGTCGGTGGGGGACGCGCCGGTGCCGCCGGTGCTGATCACCAGCGACGGCGCGAAACGCAGCGCGTCGGCCAGTCCGACGCCGATCTCGGCATCGGCGTAGACGAGCGGTCCGCGCACCGAGAAGCCCAGGCCGGTCAGCCACTCCGCGAGCACAGGGCCGGTGGTGTCTTCCCAGATGCCCGCCGCCGCACGGGTCGAAGCGACCAGCACGACCGCGGATCGATCGGCCCCGAGGTCGTCGCCCTGGGGTTGCTCCTCGGGGCGAACGGCGGTCTCCCCGTTCGGTTCCGGCGTGCCCGGCCGCTCCCAGTGACCGCGCTTGCCGCCCTCCTTGGTCAGCAACCGGACGCCGTCGAGCGTGGCCGCGGGGTCGACCGCCTTGACCATGTCGTGCAGGGTGAGTCCGGCGATGGCGACCGCGGTCAGCGCCTCCATCTCCACACCGGTCGGCCCCTTGGTCTTCGCGGTCGCCTCGATGGTGATGTCGGTGTCGGTGAACCCGAACTCGACCTTCACCGACGACAGCGCCAGCTGATGGCACAGCGGAATGAGTTCGGAGGTCTTCTTGGCGCCCGCGATCCCGGCGATCCGCGCGGTGGACAGCACATCGGCCTTGGGCAGGTCGTCGGCCCTGACCAGCGCGACGACCTCCGCCGTCGTCCGCAGCGCGCCCGCCGCCACGGCGACACGCGTGGTGTCGGCCTTCGCGCTCACATCGACCATGCGGGCGCGACCTTCCCGGTCGACATGGGACAACTCACTCATGTCCGCGCCTCGCCGACGCTCGGCTCCGGCATGCGCGAGGCGCAATGGCCCATGATTCGCTCGCTCCGATCGCTCATATCAACCAGCCTGGCACAGCGCCGCGGCCGGGTGCGCACCTGCTCACAGTTCGCGCACCCGCACCGGCGCACCCGCCGCCAGCTCGGTGGTCTCGGCGGGAATATCGATCAGCACGTCGGCCCATGCCATGCCCGCGATCAGGTGGGAGCCTGCGCCCGCGACGGGCTCGACGCCGTCCTCGGTGAGTCGTCCGCGCAGGAACTGCCGCCGTCCGGCGGGAGAGCGCACCGCCGCGCGCAACGGCACCTCGCTGGTGCGCACCGGCGGCAGGCCGGACAGCTGCCGCAGCATCGGCCTGGCGAACACCTCGAACGACACCATGGTGCTCACCGGATTGCCGGGGAAGCTGAGGACTGGGACACCGTCCAGCACCGTCAGCCCTTGCGGGCCGCCGGGCTGCACCGCGACCGAGCCGAACAGCCCGCCCTGCGCGGCGAGTACGTCCTTCACGACTTCGAAATCGCCCTTTGACACGCCGCCAGAGGTGAACACCAGATCGGCGGAACGCGTTGCGGCGGAGAGCAAGCGACGGAACACCGCGGGATCGTCGGTGCTGTGCTCGACCGAGACGACCGCCGCCCCGTTGGCCGCCAGCGCCGCCGCGAGCGCGATGCCGTTGGAGTCGTAGATCTGCCCGGAGCGCAGCGGTCGGCCCGCGGGGACCAGCTCGTCGCCGGTGGTGACGACCGCGGCGCGCACCGGCTGGAAGACCGGCACCGCCGGCACACCGACCGCCGCCAGTGCGGCGATGTGCCGCGGTGTCAGCGCGACGCCCGCGGGCACGAGCAGCGCGCCCGCGCGCACGTCGGTGCCTGGTTCGCGGACGAATTCGCCTGCGCCACGGCCACGTTCGATGGTGACGGCGCTCCCGTCGCGCCGCGTGTCCTCCACCGGGACGACGCAGTCCGCGCCCGGCGGGATCGGCGCGCCGGTCATCACCTTCAGCGCGGCTCCGGCGGGCAGCGGGCCCTGTCCCGGCTGTCCCGCGGCGACGACACCGGCCAGCGGCAGCGTCACCGGGGCGACCGCCACGTCGCCGGCGCGCACCGCGTAGCCGTCCATCGCCGAATTGCGGAACACCGGCAGGTCGATCGGCGAGCGGATGTCGGCGGCCAGCTTGCGGCCGAGCGCGGCGGGCACCGAGACGGATTCGACCGGGCGCGCCGCGAGGGGGCGCAGCAGCTGTTCGATGCTGTCGCGGTACTCGTCGACGGACCGGGCCGAGACGCTGGCTGGCCGAGAATTCATAGGCCAGAGCTTAGTGCGGGCTTTTCATCTCACACCCTGACATGCGGGTTTGTGAGATCCGCCGAACCGGGCGCTGCCCGTGGTTCCGCGCGCGCGACCGGTCATACTGGAAGGGTGACGTTGGTCGAGATGGGAATGCCCGCCGTGCGATCAGGGCGCCCCTCGCTCGACGGACGCCCCGACACGCCTTGGCTGGTCGACCGTTTCGGACGGGTGGCCCGCGATCTGCGGGTCTCGATCACCGAGAAGTGCTCGCTGCGCTGCACGTACTGCATGCCGGAAGAGGGGCTGCCGCCGATTCCGAAGGACGAACTGCTGACCGTCGCCGAGATCGTGCGGTTGGTGGTGCTCGCCGTGGAGCAGCTCGGTGTGCGCGAGGTGCGGTTCACCGGCGGCGAACCGCTGCTGCGCCGGGATCTGGAACAGATCGTCGCGGGTTGCCACGAGCGGCTGCCCGATATCCCGCTGGCCATGACCACCAACGGTGTCGGCCTGGAGCGCCGCGCCCGCGGCCTCGCCGCAGCCGGATTGAGCAGGGTGAACGTCTCGCTGGACACCGTCGACCGCGACGGCTTCGCGAAGCTGACCCGCCGCGACCGCCTGGACTCGGTGCTGGCGGGCATTCGCGCCGCCCGCGCCGCCGGGCTGGCGCCGCTCAAGGTGAACGCCGTGCTCATGCGCGAAACCCTCTCCGGCGCGGCGGATCTGCTCCAGTGGTGCCTGGCCGAGGAGTGCGAGCTGCGGTTCATCGAGGAGATGCCGCTCGACGCCGACCACGAGTGGGCGCGCGCCAACATGGTGACCGCCGCCGAACTGCTCGACGTGCTCGGCGCCCGGTTCACCCTGACCGAGGTCGGCCGCTCCGACCCGTCCGCACCCGCCGAGAAGTGGCTGGTCGACGGCGGCCCTGCCACCGTGGGCATCATCGCCACGGTGACGCGCAAGTTCTGCGGCACCTGCGACCGCACCCGGTTGACCGCCGACGGCATGCTGCGCTCCTGTCTGTTCAGCGACCAGGAATTCGATCTGCGCGAGGCCATGCGGTCCGGCGCCGACGACGCCGAGCTGGCCACCATCTGGCGCGGCGCGATGTGGAACAAATGGGCGGGACACGGCATCGACGCCGAGGATTTCGTCCCGCCGGAACGCACGATGGGAGCCATCGGTGGTTGAGGTCCGTTATTTCGCCGCCATCGCCGATGCCGTCGGCAAGGATTCCGAGCGGATCGACCTGCCCGCGGGCGCCACGGTCGCCGATCTGCGCACCAGCCTGGCCGCCGCGTACGGCCCCGATCTGGACAAGATGCTCGGGGTCTGCGCCTACCTGATCGGCGACGAACTGACCCGCGACCCGTCCTCCGCGCTCAGCCCACGCGTCGACGTGCTCCCGCCGTTCGCGGGCGGATGAGGCGGGCGTCATCCGGGATTTCGCCGGAGACTTCTTCCGCCGCGATGTAGAGAACCCGGCGCGCGGTTCGTCGTCCGAGTAGTAAGGGGTATCGGACCCCTCGCGACGAGGAAGGATCACGCGATGTACTACTTGGCGACATTGGTGGGCCGCGAAGGCGGCGTGCTGCCCGGTACGGCGGAGTTCGATGCCGAGGTGGCGAAGTACGAGGCGTTCGACGAGCGCGCGGGTGACGCGGTGGCGGGCGGCGCGGCGCTGTACCCGTCCGCGTCCGCGATGCACGTGCGCCGCGAGGGCGGGCGGACGTTGATCACCGACGGACCGTTCGCCGAACAGGCGGAGGTGGTCGGCGGATTCTATGTTTTCGAGGCCGCCGACCTGGATGCCGTGATCGAGCTGGCGCGGCAGCTGCCCGCGGCGCAGGACGGGCAGGTCGAGGTACGGCCGATGGTCATGTGGTCGCCGCACGAGATGCCGGGCGCCGACTGGTGGCTGGCGCTGCTGTGGGAAGCGCCGGACGCGGTGATCGCGCCGGGCTCGCCCGAATGGGACGCCGGGGTGGCCGAGCACGAACGGTTCGGCGCGAAGTACGCGGCGGCGATCCGTGGCGGCGGTGCGTTGCAACCGCCGTCCTCGGCGACCACGGTGCGGGTCCGCGACGGTGAATTGCTGCTGACCGACGGTCCGTTCGCCGAATTCGCCGAGGTGATCGACGGCCTGTATCTGTTCGCGGCGGCGAGCCGGGCGGAGGCGGCCGAGATCGCGGCCGCGATTCCCCTGGGTGAGCGCGGGCGCACCGAGGTGCGTCGGATCGTAGAACTGGGCGACTGACGGTGACCACGGGCCCGGCCGCGGAAATCGACGCCGTCTATCGCGCCGAGTTCGGCCGGGCTCTCGCCACCGTCGCCAGGATGGTCGGTGACATCGCGCTCGCCGAGGACGCGGTGCACGAGGCGTTCGCCGACGCGCTGCGCACCTGGCCCGAACGTGGCACACCAGCGAATCCTGGCGCGTGGATCACCACCGCGGCTCGGCATCGGGCGCTGGACCGGCTGCGGCGCGAGTCGGCGCGGGCGGCCAAGGAATACGACGCTGTCGCGGCGCAGGCGCCGATCGAGGAGGTCGAGGTGTCACCGGTGCCGGACGATCAGCTACGGATGATCTTCACCTGCTGCCATCCCGCGCTGTCGCGGCCGTCGCAGGTCGCGTTGACATTGCGGCTGGTGTGCGGTTTGCGCACCGCGGAGATCGCCAGGGCCTTCCTTCAGCCGGAACACACTGTGGCGCAACGGCTCTCCCGCGCGAAGACGAAGATCAGGCAGGCCGGTATCCCGCTGCGCGTGCCGCGGGCGCACCTGCTGCCGGAGCGAATGCCTCCAGTGCTCGCGTGCGTGTACCTGGTGTTCACCGAGGGTTACTTCGCGACCTCTGGTCCGTCGGCGGTGCGAGACGAGTTGTGCGACGAAGCGATTCGGCTCGGCCGGTTGCTGTGCGGGCTGCTGCCGGGCGAGCCGGAGGCGCGGGCGCTGCTGGCGCTGATGCTGTTGCAGGACAGCAGGCGCGGGCAAAGGCGCAGTGCGGAAGGCGATTTGGTTCCGCTGGAGGACCAGGACCGGTCCGCCTGGGACCACGCTGCGATCAGGGCCGGGTTGGCGTGTCTGGTCTCGGCGTCGGCCGACGGCGGCGGGCCCTATCTCGCGCAGGCGCGCATCGCCGCGGCGCACGCCACGGCTCCGAGCTGGTCGGATACCGACTGGAGCGCCATCGTCGACAGTTACGACGAGCTGCTGCGGTATTCGGGCTCGCCCGCCGTCCGGGTGAATCGGGCTGTGGCCGTCGGCTTTTCCCGTGGATTCGACGCCGGGCTCGCGGCGCTCGACGAGGTGGCCGACGATCCGCGCTTGGCCGGGACCCACCTGGTCCCGGCCACGCGGGCCGATCTGTTGCGCCGAGTGGGACGGCGACGCGAGGCCGCTGACAGCTACCGGACTGCCTTGGACGTCGCCGATAACGAGCAAGTGCGGCGATTCCTTGCGCGCCGTCTCGCCGAAGTCGAGGCGGCCGAGTAGATCCCGGCGCGCTTGCTCGTTCTCGAAACCGAGCGCCTCGTTCCGTGGCGGAGCGGCGTCCCGCGCCGGAATGCGCCGTGCCGAAACCGGCTCAGCGCCACCAGGTGTCGAGCGGAGTCACCGGCACCGTGCGCTTGTGCCTGGTGTTGCGGAAGATCCGCTCCACCCGCTCGGCCACCTCGGGCGTGACGTCCTTGCCCTCGAGGTAGTCGTCGATCTCGCTGTAGCGCAGGCCGAGCGCCTCCTCGTCGGGGAGCGCGGGCCGGTCGTCCTCGAGGTCGGCCGTCGGGACCTTGGCCCAGATGCTGGCCGGTGCGCCGAGTTCCTGGAGCAGCGCCGCGCCCTGTCGCTTGGTGAGACCGGTCAGCGGGGTCAGGTCGACGCCGCCGTCGCCGTACTTGGTGAAGAAGCCGGTGACCGCTTCCGCCGCGTGGTCGGTGCCGACCACGAGCAGATTCTCCTCACCGGCGATGGCGTACTGGATCACCATGCGCTCGCGGGCCTTGATGTTGCCGCGCACGAAATCGCGCAGCTTGCTCACCTTCAACGCGGACGCGGTCTCGGCCGCCACCGCGTTGGCGCCGGGACGGACGTTGACAACTACGGCGCGGTCGGGCGCGATGAAGGTCATCGCGATTCTGGCGTCGGCCTCGTCGGACTGGACGCCGTAGGGCAGCCGTACCGCGACGAAGCCGGCGTCGAAGCCGTCGGCCCGCAGTTCCTCGGCGGCGAGCTGGCACAACCGTCCGGTCAGCGCGCTGTCCTGGCCGCCGCTGATGCCGAGCACGAAACCTTTTGCCGGCGTTGCGCGCAGATAGTCCTTGAGGAAATCGATCCGGCGACGCACCTCGACCTTCGGTTCGATCGTCGGCTGGACGCCCAATTCGGTGATGATCTGTTCGCGCAGACTAGCCATGGCACGTCACTCTACTGGCGCGTTCGCCGAGACAACCCCGCGAACGAACGCTTCCCAGTTGTCCCCGACCTGCCGCGCGCTGTATCCGAGAACCTTGAACTGGTACATCAGCAGCGGCGCGTCGAGCGTGGCGAGCAGGCTGTCGGCGAGCAGCGGTAATTCGCCCGCCGCGTCCGCCTGCCGCAGCAGCATCGAGACGTGCGCCTTCAACAGGTTGTACGGCGCTCCGGTGTAGCGATCGCCCGCCTCGCTGACTTCGGCGGCACGGTGCAGGTCGCCCTCCACCTCGATGTCGGAGATCCTGGCGCGCCCGAACGCGATGAGCCGGTCCACCGGGGGTGCGCCAGGACCGAGCGGCGGCGGCCCGAACATGAAGGCCGCTTGATATTTCTGCTCGGAATGGTCGAGAAGCGCGCGCATCAGTCCGGAGCGGCTGCCGAATCGGCGGAAGACGGTGCCTTTGCCGACGCCTGCGCGCTTGGCCAGCTCGTCCATCGTGAGTCCGTCGACGCCGTGGTCGCGGACCAGATCCTGTGCGGCGTCCAGCAACAGTCGCCGGTTGCGTGCCGCGTCGGCGCGTTCGGTGGGCTCGGCGGTCCCCGGCAGCGGCGTGCCGATACGCAGGAGCGGACGCTCGCGCGTCGGTTCGCCGGGGGACGGTGTGGGGTAGTTCACAGCCCTCTCACGGTCTCGATGGGAAGTAATCGGACCGAAGTCCGGTTAGTGTCGGGTGAAGGTTCGGACACCACATTCAGTACACCAGGAGTTGTCATGAGTGAGCGAAGCGAGCGAATCATCAATACAGCGTCCCTGGCGAATGCCGAAGGCATGAGTCAGACCCGCATCCTCGCTCTCGTCGGAAGCCTGCGCGCCGCGTCGATCAACCGGCAGCTGGCCGAGGCCGCCGTGCAGACCGCGCCGGACGGTGTCGAGGTGACGATCTACGAGGGCCTCGCCGACATTCCGTTCTACAACGAGGACATCGACGTTCCCGGCGCCGTACCTGCCGCCGCGCAGCGCTTGCGTGACGCGGTCGCCGGAGCCGACGGCGTCCTCTTGGTGACCCCGGAGTACAACGGCACGCTGTCGGCGGTGCTGAAGAACGCCATCGACTGGACCTCGCGGCCGTACGGTGTCGGCGCACTCAAGGACAAGGCCGTCGCCATCGTGAGCGCATCCATCAGTCCGAACGCGGCGCAGTGGGCGCACGGCGACGCGGTCAAGGCGGTCGGCGTCGCCGGCGGCAAGGTCGTCGAGGCCGCGCACGCCCACTTCGGCGTGATCGGCGAGCGTTTCGGCGCCGCGCACCCGCGCGAGGACGCGGAGGCGCTCACTCAGCTCGGCGCCACGGTGCACGAACTGGTCGAGGCCGCGCGCGGGCAGTTGGTGTCCGCCTGATCGCTCTCCGATGATGGTGCGCGCCGTCCGCCATGGCCGCCCCCGTCCTCTACTCGGACGGGGGCGGTCTCGTGTTTCCGGTGTGTCGGAATGTCCCATAAGGGGTAGACGAGACAGCGGTGGCAGGTGTGACAGAAGAGTTTGCTGGGAGAGCGCTACGGTACGGAATTGTGATCTGCACCACGGACGTGTCGGGTTGCGAATCGAGCGTCCTGGTACTTCTCGCGGTGGAATTACACCTGTGCGACTCGCAACATGTCGTGTTGTTTCAATCTGTCGGCCACTAGGTGTAGTGTCTTCGATGCTGGAAGGCGGACTGAGACCCACCGCGAAAAGCTGTCGCTCGCAGCGGCGCTAGCAGGGGTTTCGAGACCGGATCCAGGAGTTTGCGCGGCGTACGTCGGATCACGTACCGCATACGGATCACCGGCTGTGGATCGGGCTCGCGGGTGCGAGCACGGGCCCGGAGGCGGAAGCCGCGTAACCAGGCCGCGAAACACCGCGCATCAGGCACAGGAGAGAGGGACTCAATGACCATCACCGTGTACACCAAGCCCGCTTGCGTCCAGTGCAACGCCACCTACAAGGCCCTCGACAAGGTCGGGGTGGACTACGAGGTCATCGACATCTCCGAGAACGACGAGGCGCGTGACTACGTCATGGCCCTCGGCTACCTGCAGGCTCCGGTCGTCGTCGCGGGCGAGGACCACTGGTCCGGCTTCCGTCCCGACCGCATCAAGGCCCTCGCGGTCGCGGCGGCCTGATCGGCGCCACATCTTCGGCGTTCGTCCGATGGGAGAGGAGGAGCCATGTCCCCCGGGACTGCGCTGGTCTACTTCTCCAGCGCTTCGGAGAACACGCATCGCTTCGTCGAGAAGCTGGGACTCCCGGCGACTCGCATACCACTGCACACCGCCGATTCGCTGCGCGTCGACGAACCCTACGTGCTGATCGTCCCGACCTACGGGGGCGGTCGGCACGTTCTGGGGGGTGACAGGTCCGACAAGGACTTCGTACCGCGGCAAGTCGCCAAGTTCCTCAACGATCCGCACAATCGCGCGTTGCTGCGCGGCGTCATCGCGGCGGGAAACACGAACTTCGGCGATACCTATTGCTTTGCGGGAGAGGTGATCTCGCGCAAGTGCGGGGTGCCGTACCTGTATCGCTTCGAACTCATGGGAACCGCTGAGGACGTCCACCGCGTCCGAGAGGGATTGGGATTGTTTTGGCAACAGCAACGACAGCGCCTGCCGGAAAGACAGCTCGCTTAGAGCAGCCCCCGGTGCGCGGCGCCGACGCCGGCGGCGAGGTACTCGACTACCACGCCCTCAACGCGATGCTGAACCTGTACGGACCGGACGGTGAGATCCAGTTCGACAAGGACCGCGAGGCCGCCCACCAGTACTTCCTGCAGCACGTCAACCAGAACACCGTCTTCTTCCACAACCTGGACGAGAAGCTGGACTACCTGGTCGACGAGAACTACTACGAGGCAGAGGTCCTCGACCAGTACAGCAGGGCGTTCATCAAGAGCCTGTTCAAGCAGGCCTACGCGCACAAGTTCCGGTTCCCGACCTTCCTCGGCGCGTTCAAGTACTACACCTCGTACACGCTCAAGACCTTCGACGGCAAGCGCTACCTGGAGCGCTTCGAGGACCGCGTGTGCATGGTCGCGCTGACGCTGGCCGCTGGTGACGAGGTGCTGGCCCGCAAGCTGGTCGACGAGATCATCGACGGACGTTTCCAGCCCGCCACCCCGACCTTCCTGAACTCGGGCAAGAAGCAGCGCGGCGAGCCGGTGTCCTGCTTCCTGCTGCGCATCGAGGACAACATGGAGTCCATCGGGCGCTCCATCAACTCGGCGCTGCAGCTGTCCAAGCGCGGCGGCGGTGTCGCCCTGCTGCTCAGCAACATTCGCGAGCACGGCGCGCCGATCAAGAAGATCGAGAACCAGAGCTCGGGCGTCATCCCGATCATGAAGCTGCTCGAGGACTCGTTCTCCTACGCCAACCAGCTCGGCGCGCGGCAGGGCGCCGGTGCGGTGTACCTGCACGCGCACCACCCGGACATCTACCGCTTCCTGGACACCAAGCGGGAGAACGCCGACGAGAAGATCCGCATCAAGACGCTCTCGCTCGGCGTGGTGATCCCCGACATCACCTTCGAACTGGCGAAGAAGAACGAGGACATGTACCTCTTCTCGCCGTACGACGTGGAGCGGATCTACGGCAAGCCGTTCGCCGACATCGACGTCACCGAGAAGTACCACGAGATGGTCGACGACAAGCGCATCCGCAAGTCGAAGATCAAGGCGCGCGAGTTCTTCCAGACCATCGCCGAGTTGCAGTTCGAATCGGGCTACCCCTACATCATGTTCGAGGACACGGTGAACCGGGCCAACCCGATCGCGGGCAAGATCACCCACTCCAACCTGTGCTCGGAGATCCTGCAGGTCTCCACCCCGTCGGAGTTCAACGACGACCTTTCCTACGCGAAGGTCGGCAAGGACATCTCCTGCAATCTGGGTTCGCTGAACATCGCCAAGACGATGGATTCGCCGAACTTCGCGCAGACCATCGAGGTGGCGATCCGCGCGCTGACCGCCGTGTCGGACCAGACCCACATCTACTCGGTGCCGTCGATCGAACAGGGCAACAACCAGTCCCACGCGATCGGCCTCGGGCAGATGAACCTGCACGGGTTCCTGGCCCGCGAGCGGATCCACTACGGATCCGAAGAGGGCATCGACTTCACCAACATCTACTTCTACACCGTGGTCTACCACGCGATCCGTGCGTCGAACCTGATCGCCAAGGAGCGCGGCAGCTACTTCGGCGGGTTCCCCGAATCGAAGTACGCCAGCGGCGAGTACTTCGACAAGTACACCGACCAGGCGTGGGAGCCCAAGACCGACCGGGTGCGTCAGCTCTTCGACGACGCGGGCGTGCACATCCCGACCCAGGAGGACTGGCGCGAGCTGAAGGCGTCGGTCATGGAGCACGGCATCTACAACCAGAACCTGCAGGCCGTGCCGCCGACCGGCTCGATCTCCTACATCAACCACTCCACCAGCTCGATTCACCCGGTGGCGTCGAAGATCGAGATCCGCAAGGAAGGCAAGATCGGGCGCGTCTACTACCCGGCGCCCTACATGGACAACGACAACCTCGAGTACTACGAGGACGCCTACGAGATCGGCTACGAGAAGATCATCGACACCTACGCCGCGGCCACCCAGCACGTGGACCAGGGCCTGTCGCTGACCCTCTTCTTCAAGGACACGGCCACCACCCGTGACCTGAACAAGGCGCAGATCTACGCCTGGCGCAAGGGCATCAAGACGCTGTACTACATCCGGCTGCGCCAGATGGCGTTGGAAGGCACCGAAGTCGAAGGCTGCGTGAGCTGCATGTTGTGAGCCCGCCGAAAGGGGCGGCTTCCCTCAGGATGCCGCCCCTTTCGCGTGGGCTGGCCGCTTGCTGGCGAGGAACAGTACGGGGTCGGGGCGAATCAGGACAGTGCGGGGATGACCTCGCGCTCGAAGAGTTCGATGCCGGAGGTGTCGTAGGCGGCCTCCGGGAAGTTGAGGATCGTGTAACCGAGACCGAGATCGCGGACCTTGGATAGGTTTTCGACGATCTGCTCCGGGGTGCCGACGGCGGCGGTGCCGCGGTACAGGTTCTCGACGTGTTCGGCGGCCTGCGCGGCGCCGACGAACGGAGTCAGACGATCACGCAGGGCAGCCAGGCGGTCCTCGACCTCGGTCTCGGTGGCGCCGATCGCGACATTGAAGTTCGACGAGCGGACGATCGCGTCGAAATCGGTGCCTACCTCGGCGCAGTGCCCGCGCAGGATCTCCGACTTGCGCGCGAATTCGTCGACGTCGCCGGTGAAGTTGGTGTAATCGGCGTACTTCGCCGCGATGCGCAGGGTCTTCTGTTCACCGCCGCCCGCGATCCACAGCGGAATCCCGCCCTCCTGCAACGGCAGCGGGCGCACGATCGCGCCGTCGACCTGGTAGTGCTTGCCGTCCAGCGTGGCTTTGCCCGCGGTCCACGCCTGCCGGAAGATCTGCACCCCCTCGTCGAGACGGCCCAGGCGCGCTCCCGCGGAGGGGAAGCCGTAGCCGTAGGCGCGCCACTCGTGCTCGTACCAGCCGCCGCCGATGCCCATCTCCACCCGGCCGCCGGAGATCACGTCCACCGTCGCGGCGACCTTCGCCAGGTAGGCCGGGTTGCGGTAGCTGATGGCGGTACACATCTGGCCGAGCCGCACCCGCGAGGTGGTCGCGGCGAACGCCGACATCAGGGTCCACGCCTCGTGCGTGGCCTCCTCGGTGGGCACCGGAACGGTGTGGAAGTGGTCGTACACCCAGATCGATTCCCACGCGTCGTTCGCGTCGGCGCGTCGAGCCAGGTCTCGCATCACCTCCCACTGCGCGGCGGGCTCGATCCCCACCAGATCCAGCCGCCAGCCCTGCGGAACGAACAATCCGAAGCGCACAGACTTCTCCTTCGCGTATCCGAGCATGACCTGTCCCGGCAATCCTGCCGCGAACTCGCCTTCACCCTGCCCAGTCATCGCCCAGTGTTCAACCATTCGAACCCCCATGCGTCGAACACGTGCGCCCGGCCGCCCGGCAGTCAGCCCAGCAACTGCAACGGGATCGCGACGATCGCGAAGAGGCCCTCGAACCACTGTCGGACCAGTTCCCAGAGCGTCGGGTAGGAACGGTCGCCCTTGCGCAGGCGCAGGCCGAACAGCGCCTTCCCGAGGGTCGTGCGGGTGAGCCGCTGCACCACGGTGCGGTGGACGAAAGACGATCCGAGCCCGGCGAGGACGCCGAACAACACCGACTGATCCGCATGGCCGAGCTGGTCCGCCGCGTACCAGACGCCCGCACCGATCGCGGCGTGCAACGCCAGGTCGATCAGGAAGGCCGCCGCCACCCGCACACCAACCTTCTCGCCCTCGTGCCGTCCGCTCCCCACCCATAGGGCATCGTCCTTCTTCGGCTCCTCCGGCCGCGCATACCGCAGCGTCCCATCCGAACGCCGCTCGAACCGGGCCACGGCGCCATCCCCGCGCCGCCCCTCCACCGTCTCGTCCATGCCCGGCAACGTATCTCCAAAGACCGCCCCGAAACCTTGCCGAATCCTTACCGCATCACGAATCATGTTGTGTCCCAGTGGTTGCCTGAGATGTGCCGCAGATCTACTCGCGGAGGAGGTCGAGGGTGGTGAGGGTGCCCGGGTGCGCCGACAAGCGGGGTCCTGGGCGGGGCGGGCGCGGACCACTGTCCGTATTGCGTGAATTCGGCCTACGATTCGAGGAGGGGGCGATTTGGGAGGTGCGCGTGTCGCAGACATCGATCGACGTGGATGATGCCGCCCTGGCGGTGGTGGGTGTGCTGCTGGGAACGACGAGCACCGAGGAGACGGTGAACGCGGCACTGCACGAGGTGATCGCGCAACGCAAGCGGCTGGCGATGCTGGAGCGGATGATGGTCCGCTCGCGCGAGAAGGTCGACCGAGCGCCGGATCCGTGGCGCAAGACCGCAGGCTGGCGTTGAGGAAAAGCGCGGAGCCGGAAGGAAATTCGCTGGCCGAGCGGCCAACGGCACGGCCATGCTGAGTGCGATGAACGAAGAAAGACACTATCGGCTCGGCGTGGACTTCGGCCGGGTCATCCAGGGCGCCGCGCTACCCTCCGGAAGCGAAGACACCGTCTTCCTGGCCGGCGGCATCGAGGATGCCATGCGAACACCGCCGAGCCCCAACGCTTTCGAGGTGCTGGCGCGTTTGGTCGCGCTGTTCGACGGCCGCGCTTGGATCATCTCCAAATGCGGTCCGCGCGTGGAGCAGCGCACCCGGCAGTGGCTCGACCACCACGACTTCTACGAGCGGACCGGCGTGCCGCGCGACAACCTCCGGTTCTGCAGGCAACGCGCGGACAAGGCGGTGCACTGCGCCGAGCTCGGCATCACACACATGATCGACGACCGCCTCGACGTGCACTGGGCACTGCGCGATCTGGTGCCCTATTTGTACCTTTTCGGCGTCCAAACCGAACCGGTCCCCGAGTGGGTCGAGCACGTTCCGTCCTGGACCGAAACGGAACTCGCCGTGGTGGCCTCGCTGACGTCGCGACCCGCGGAAACGTGACGACACGCCGCTCGCCGTGAAACCTGTGGTTGAAACATGTATCCTTCACGAGGACGCATTCGCGTTCGAATTCTGTTGACCAGGTAGACGGCGCGCGACCGGTCGGTCGCGGCGGGAACGATCAGGAGGTGGGTTGCCATGCGCAGTGAACCTCCCAGTCGAAGGCCGCGCGGCGCCGCCCCTTCGCATACCTGGTAGGTCTGCGTCGCCCGGGTGGGCGCCTCGCGGTGTGAAACTTCGCGCACTTTTCACCCCACGCTGTGCTGAGGACCTCCCATGTCGCAGACCGATCTGATCGAAGCACGCCCGGCGCCCTCCGAGTCCCTGCCGGACTTCGTCGCCGAGTACCGTGTCGACGCCCTCGACTGGCTCGACAACCACCCGCCGCATTTCATCGCCGACCAGCTGGCCCGAATGGACGCCGTCCGAGCGGGCATGGCGTTCCGGCTGCTGGACAAGGATCTGGCGCTGGCCGTGTTCGAGGAGCTCGAGCCGGTCGACCAGCAGCAGATCCTGCAGGGCCTGCGCGACCAGAGCTTCCGCGAGCTGGTCGAGGGCATGGCCCCGGACGACCGCGCGCGCATGCTGCGCGAAGCGCCCGCCAAGGTCGCCAAGAAGGTGCTGGCCGGGCTCAGCCCGCGCGAGCGCCGGATGACCGCCGCGCTGCTCGGCTACCCCGAGGGCTCCGCGGGCCAGTACATGACGCCCGAGGTGGTCGCGCTGCCGCGGGACCTGACCGTCGCAGCGGCGCTGGCCATGGTGCGCGCTAAAGGGGCGAGTGCGGAAACCGTGTACACGCTGCCCGTCGTCGACTCGGGCCGCAGGCTCACCGGCGTGGTGGAGCTGCGCGAGCTGGTACTGGCCGGGCCGGACACCATGGTGTCCGAGCTGGTCGTCACAGAGCCCGCGTTCGCCCGCGCCACCGACTCCGCGGAGAAGGCCGCCCGGTTGATGCGCGAAACCAACGACATCAACCTCCCGGTGGTGGACAGCGAGGACCGCCTCGTCGGCCTGCTCACCATCGACGACGCGGTCGAGGTCATCGAGGCCGCCGACAGCGAGGACGTCGCCCGCCAGGCCGGTTCCGCACCCTGGGAGGGCCACTACATGGCGGCCGGGGTCTTCCAGCTGGCCCGCTATCGCGCGCTGTGGCTGATGCTGCTGCTCTTCGCGGCGACGCTCACGGTGAGCGTCACCGATTTCTTCGAAGGCACCTTGCAGCAGGCCGCGCACCTCGCTCTGTTCATCCCGCTGCTGATCGGAGCGGGCGGCAACGCGGGCGCGCAGGCGGCCACGGCCTGTGTGCGCGCGCTCGCCGTCGGCGAGGTACGCGTCTCGGACCTGTTCAAGGTGATCTGGCGCGAATGCCGGGTCGGGTTGGTGCTCGGATCCCTTTTGGCCAGTGCGGGATTGGTGATCGGCGCGGTGTTCGTCGGTCCGCGCATCGCGGTGGTGGTCGCGATCACGCTGGTGCTGATCTGCGGGTGGGCGGCGACCATCGGCGGCACCATGCCGCTGCTCGCCAAGAAGCTGCGCATCGACCCGGCGGTGGTCTCGGCGCCGATGGTGACGACGCTGGTCGACGCCACCGGGCTGATCATCTACTTCACGACGGCGAAGCTGGTCCTGGGGATCTGAGGAATTCCGTTCCGCCGCAAGCTTTCCGGGACCGGCTGCGGGCCGACATCCCGGAAGCGTGCGGATTCGGGACGATACCCCGTCCATGGATCACGGCAGCATTGGCAGCAGCCTGCGCATGACCTCTTCCACGGCGTCGGGCTTGCCCACCGCCGAGACGACGGGGGTCCGGGTCGGCAGCGCCTGGCCGGTCACGGCGGGGCGGAGCGGGGGACCGACCGGTGCGGAGTAGACACGCGTGTCACCGGCCGCGGCGGCGACCTGGTGCACCGGCCGAGGGCCGACCGTGAACGCGGGCTCGCCCGGTCCCGCTGGGTTTCCGTCCTGGTATTCGTAGTTGATCACGACGTTGCCGCCGCGAAAACCGAACTCGCACTTGTGCAGCTGCTGTTCGCCCGCGGGCACGGAGATGCCGAGTGCGGGCGCCACCGCGCACGGGTCGTGTCCGGTGAGAATGCTGCGGGCCGTCACGGGCGAAGTGCCGTGCGGCGGCTCGATACGCCACTCCGTCAACGCCGTTCGCACCAGCGAACGGGCCACGGCGCACGGATCGCCGCCGATCGGGCCCTGTACGTCGAGCCAGAACTCGGCGGTGGCGGGGAAGCGCGCTTCGGCGTAGCAGGTGCGATGGCCCTGCTCACGAAGCTGCGCGTCGGTCATGGACTTCCTGTCGTCCAACAGCGAGACGGTGACGTCACCCACTCGTTCGATCGCCGCGTCCTTGTCCTCCCACGGGGTGCTCGTCGGCGGCGCAACCACGTGCCACACCAGCGTCGTCCCTTTGCCCGGCTCGGCCGAGCCGATGATCGCTTTGCAGCTCGAGGGCTGCGTGTTGTCCACGGACACCACCGCACCCACCTCGCGTAGCTTCTGATTCGGCAGCAGCGCGCAGGGGTCGATATTGCGTGCCCTGCGCAGCATTTCGAGTCGCTGCGCGTCCGTCTGCGGTGTGGTGGACCAGAATCCGCCCGTTGCGGGGTCCGCGCTCGACGCCGAATCCGACGCGTCCTGGCAGGCCGCGGTGGTCAGCACGAGTGCGGCCGCCAACAGCAGTCGACGCAGCATCGATTCCCCTTCGTTCGGATCGGATTCGCGTGGCGCGGGTCTGCTCCCGCGGACCATCGCCGCCGAGTGTGCACGGATCGACCTTGTGTCGCAAAACAGGAGCCCGGACGCCGGAGTGCGTGCCGGGCGGCGTCAGGCGGCGGGAAACAATGCGACCGCGTGGCGCAGAACCTCTTCCACCACAGCGCCGTTACGGCCGAACACGTTGACGACAGGAAGGTTCGGTCCCAGGAACGATTCGGGTTCGGTCGATGGCACGACAGGTCCCATTATCGCGTTGTACGAAAAGAAATCGGTCGCGTCCGGATCTCCGTACCCGGGATGCCCGTTGATGACGAAGATCGGCTCGCCATCGACGACCAGTTGTTCCCTGTCGTAGGTGTACTCGACCTGAATGTCGTTGTCGCGGTAGCGGAAGGAGCATCGCCATTCTCTTTGTTCCGCCACCGGCGTCGTAACACCGAGGCCCCTCGCCACCGCGCAGGGATCGCTGCCGAGCAGGACGGTCCTCGGCGTGTCGGGTGAGGTGCCCTGCGCGGGTTCTTTGTCCAGCTGAGCGATCATGGTCGGTAGTACGGCCTCGGCAACCGGGCACGGTTCGGTGCCCAGCGGGGTCGTGACGAACAGCATGATGGCCGCGGTCGAGGGGAAACTCGCGCTCGCGGTGCAATTGCGCTCTACGAGCTGGCCTCGATGGTCCGGGTTGGCGTCGAGGTCGCTCACGGTACCGACCGTGACGGCGCCGATCTTCGTCGTGCGAGCGCGCTCGTGCTGCGTGATACCGGTCGGGGCGACGAGCAGCGACCAGCTCAGGTCGGTTCCTTTTCCGGACTCCGTGGAACCCATCCGCGCTTCGCACCAGTCAGGCTTGCGGACCTGTACCCAGCTGACGGTGTCGATTTTCGCCAGTTCGGCGCGCGGAAGGAGCGCGCACGGGTCGATCGCGCGGACCTTGCGCAGCACTTCCCAGCGCTGATCCTCGGTCTGAGGAGCGGCGGACCAGTATCCGCCGGAACCTGCAGGCGTGATCGGTAGATCGTCCTGACAGGCGGACGCGCCGAGCAAGACGACGACGGCGGCGACGGCCGCGGCGAATCTGCGCAAAACAGTGAACCCCCTCGTGCGGCGCGCCGAGTGCGCGCGCCGGTCGATGCAGGAGTCTGCCCGGTCGTCGCGTACGTCGCAAATGTCCTCGGTGCGGGCGAACATGCCGCTCGGTGAATTTGCGCACTTCGCCCCAGGCGGATTCCGCGGGCCGAGACCGGGTCGGCAAATCCGAGCGGGCGGGCCGACCACGAGCACTCGCGCAGGCAGCCCTCCCCGCTAACTGCTGGCGATGGCTAATTGCTGGCGATCGATCGGTGCCGGTCCGGGACCGCTGCGCTCGCGTGCGGGCCGGTGCCGCACAATAGGTGCCGCACGCGGTGCTCCCACGGCGAACAGCTGTCCGGGACGTCCACCGTAGCGACACAAGGTGTTGTGCTGCATGGAGTTCTGAGCCACTAGGAGTAGTGTTCGGTGGTAGGAGCTCCGTGACGGCAGCGTGCTCGGGAAAGGTGTGGAGGCAGGATGAAACTGATCGATCGGGTGTCGGCCATCAACTGGAATCGGGTGCCCGACGAGAAGGATGCCGAGGTCTGGGACCGGCTGACCGGCAACTTCTGGCTGCCCGAGAAGGTCCCGGTGTCCAACGACATCCCCTCGTGGAACACGCTGACCGCCGAAGAGAAGCAGCTGACCATGCGGGTCTTCACCGGTCTGACCTTGCTGGACACCATCCAGGGCACCGTCGGCGCGGTGAGCCTGATCCCGGACGCGCTGACCCCGCACGAGGAGGCGGTGCTCACCAATATCGCGTTCATGGAGTCGGTGCACGCGAAGAGCTACAGCTCCATCTTCTCCACGCTGTGTTCCACCAAGGAGATCGACGAAGCCTTCCGCTGGTCGGAGGAGAACCGGAACCTGCAGCGCAAGGCCGAGATCGTGCTGGCCTACTACAACGGAGAGGACCCGCTCAAGCGCAAGGTGGCCTCCACCCTGCTGGAGAGCTTCCTGTTCTACTCCGGCTTCTACCTGCCGATGCACTGGTCCTCGCGCGCCAAGCTGACCAACACCGCCGACATGATCCGCCTGATCATCCGCGACGAGGCCGTGCACGGCTACTACATCGGCTACAAGTACCAGAAGGGTCTCGAGCTGGTCTCCGAGGCCGAGCGGGACGAGCTGAAGAACTACACCTTCGAGCTGCTCTTCGAGCTCTACGACAACGAGGTCGAATACACCCAGGACCTCTACGACGAGGTCGGCCTCACCGAGGACGTCAAGAAGTTCCTGCGCTACAACGCCAACAAGGCGCTGATGAACCTCGGTTACGAGGGACTGTTCCCGAAGGACGAGACCGACGTGAATCCGGCCATCCTCTCGGCCCTCTCGCCGAACGCCGACGAGAACCACGACTTCTTCTCGGGTTCGGGTTCGTCGTACGTGATCGGCAAGGCCGTCAACACCGAGGACGAGGACTGGGAGTTCTGACCCGTTACTCCTGATCGGGGCCTCGCCGGACGCGGGGCCCCGATTCGTTTCTGCCGTTCGGCTCAGCGGCCCGGCGGCGGACCGCCCGGACGGCCGGGAGGTGCGCCGAAACCGCCTCCGCGGGAACGGTTCTCGGATTTCGCCGCGACGCCGACGGTGAGCGTGACCGTGAGGCCGACGGCGGGCGTTCCGGTAACGGTGGCCAATTCGGCGTTCCAGCCGTCGCCGAACACATTGTCGGAGGCGAGGGTGACCCCGGACAGATTGCGCACGCTCTGCGCGTAGCCGGAGTCGTGCGCGAAGACGGCCTCGCACGCGTCCTGGGGGAGCGCGATCTGCGAGGTGAGGCGGGCGTCGCTGCCTGCGACCGCGGACTCCAGCGAGTCGAACACCTCGAAGTGGATGTGCGGCCAGCGGCCCGAATAGCAGGCTGGGAAGATCGAGGTGAAGGTGACCGTGCCGGTCGCGTCGGCGACTTGGACACCGCGCAGGTAATTCTGGTCGGTGACGCCGGGGCTGTAGAGCGAATAGTTCCCGGCGCGATCGCAGTGCCAGACGTAGACGGCCATGCCGGAGCCTGCGGCGCCGTCCTCGACGAGGTCGCGCAGCGACAGCTTCAGTGTCATCGGAACGCCTTCCGCGACACCGGAGTACGATCCGAAGCTGGTGGTGATGTCGGAGCGGACCACGCCGGACTCGATGAGGACGTTGGGCCCGTTGGAGCCGTCGCCGGGATACGGTCCGGCCGTTTCCTCAGGCGCCGCGCTCGCCGCGTCGGCGGTGGTGTTCGCGACGGACGTCGTGGTGCTCGACGTGCCGGTCTGCGTCGCTGTCGCGCAGGCGCTCGCGGCCGTCGCCCCGGTGATTCCGAGAAATACCAGCGCTCGCCGCCGTGACATGATTCGCAGGTCGTGCGCCAGACCGAGATCGTGCTCGTGCGCCTCGCCGTATCTACCCACCGCGTTCTCCTCGACTCGTTTCGCGTCGAAAGCGACGGTAGGGGGCGGCGCTCGGACCGGTCTGGGACGTCGCTGGGAGTTCGCTGTGAGGGGATGTCGGCCGTGTTCGCTCGCCGGGCGCGCCGCCGAGATCGTGCTGCGGGAATGGGAATGCCATCCGCACCAAGGAAATTCGCCCAACACCGCGCGCACGCCGATGACCGGCGCCGATTCGGTGCGCCGGTGGATCTGCCCTCGCTGGCAGATCCCATCTTGCCGGACCGGACGTGGACTCCGACCGTGACCATCGACGGTGAGGATCAGGAGATCATCGCCGCGGTCGGCCAGGCGGTGCTGGCGCTGTTCGATTGAGCGGCATCGCATCCGAAGGAGGATGCGATGGGTCCGATCAGCTGGACCGGACGACCGAGCCCGCCGCCGCGAAGTGGCGACGACGGGCTCGGCTGATGAACCTAGCGCCTGCCTTCCCTCAGTAGTTGGAGTATCTGGCCGACTCCGACCTTCAGTTCGGCGACGTCGGTTTTGAGTGTTGCGACGTCGGTCTTGAGTGTTGCGACGTCGGTTTTGAGTTCGGCGACGTCGGTCTTGAGTGTTGCGACGTCTGCTTTGAGTTCGGCGACGTCCATCTTCAGTACTGCGACGTCGGTCTTCAGGATGGCGACATCGGCTTCCAGACGGCCGACTCTTCCCTTCAGCCCGCCGATCTCCTCCGACATCTCGCGTCGGAAGCTTTTCATCTCGACGTCCACGGAGATGAGGCGGGAGATCACGGAACGCTTCTCGACGTCACCGACGTCGCCACGAAGGTCGACCACCGCCTTGTGTGCGGCGAGGACGTTCGTGTTGATCGTTGCCAACTTCGAGTTGAACTCGGTCACCATGACAGTATCGCGGATGACCTGAAGGCCCTGCCAGCGTTCGAGTGCGATCAACCTGCCTTCGAAGTTGTTCCCGTGCGTCATGCCCGCTCGGTCCTCCCGGTCATCGTCAGCGTGTCGTTGCCGAAACGAATTCGTGTCGCGGACTGCGGGATTCGCTCACGACGGATTGGACGAACGCCCAGCGTGGGCGGTCCGGCGGTGGTGGAGCGTGGACGAACCGTCAGTCGGTGACGTATCCGTTGAGCGTCTTCTGAAGATCGGTCAGCAGCGCGCGGGCCGCGGTGAGCCCGTCGCCGTGCCAGACGCTGTCCTCGACGGCGAAGACGCGGCGGTCGGTGGCGGCGCCGAGTTCCTTCCACTCGTCGCCGCGCATCACCTTCTCGCCCTGTTCCTTGCCCGATTCACCGGCCAGGACGACGTAGACGATGTCGCCTTCGACCTTCGTGCCGAGCTGGCCGGACGCGACGTCGAAGGACGCGCCGCGCTGGGCCGTCGGCCGCTGAACGCCCACGTCGGCAAGGACCTGGCCCGCGAAACTGTTGGCGCCCTGGACCTGAATGGCGTCACCGGTGAAGCGGACGACCGACGCCTGACTCTGGTTGGCGGCGATAGAGGTTCCGATGTCGGCGGCCTCGGTGTGGAAGTTCTCCAGCGCGGTGGTCGCCGCGCCGCGCCGGTCGAGCCCCTCGGCGAAAGCGCCGAACCGGGCCTGCCAGCTGGTAGGAGCGCCGACCAGCACGGTCGGCGCGATGGCTCGCAGTGCGTCGAAAGTGGCCGCGCCCGACGGTTGTTCGCCGATGATGACGTCGGGACGCAGTTCCGCGATCTTGGCGAGATCGGGCGCGGCGGGGGTGCCGATGCTCGGGACCTTCAGCACGCCGGTGCCGAGGAACTCCGGCTGCGGACGCGCGCCATCCACGGTCACCGCGCCGACGACGCGCTCCCACAGGCCGAGTGCGCAGGTGGCATCGAGCGCGGAGGTGGTCAGCACGACGATGCGCTGCGGATCGGCGGGTACCTCGGAGACCCCGGCGGCGTGGGTGACGCCGCGGGTGCCCGAAGGCTGGTCGGGTGCGCTGGGCAGCGCGCAGGCCCGCGTCGTGTCGCGCTCCAAGCCGACCACACTCGCGCCCGCGATATTGGTGGTGGTGCGGATGATCGAACTCGCGTCGTCGGACTGGTTGCCGCAGCCGACCAGCGCGGCGACGCAGAGGGCCGCGACGGCGGCCGTGCCGTAACGGGTGGCGACAGTGCGGTTTCGGGTGCGAACGAGGGCGCTCACCGGCATGCCGGAGAGGGTACAGGCGTCGAAAGACGCGGCCGAGGCGCGGGTGGCGGCCCGGGCCTCGGCGAACGAACCCGCTACCTCAGGCGACGTCGCCGCCGAGATGGAAGATCGCGCCGGTCGGATCGGCGACCGTGGCCATCCGTCCGTACGGGGTGTCCTGGGCGGCCGAGACGACCTTGCCGCCGAGCGCGATCGCCTGAGCGACCGCCTTGTCCACGTCGTCGGCGCCGAAATACACCGTCCAGCCCGCGGGGGCGCCCGGCGGCAAGAAGCCGGAGGCGTCCATCACGCCGCCGAGCATCGGGCTGGTCGAGTGGATGGTGGTGTAGCGGAAGTCGGGTGCGCCGGGCATCTCGTAGGTGTCGGACCAGCCGAACACATCGCGGTAGAACGCCAGCGAGGCCTGGTACGCCCGGGTGTGCAGCTCGAACCAGGACGGAGCGCCCGCGTGATTGCGCCACTTGCCACCCTCGACGATGGCCTCGGTCTCGATTCCGCCGAACGTGCCGGCCTGCCAGATGCCGACGCCCGCACCGTCCGCATCGGCGAGCACCGCCATCGTGCCGAGATCGCCCACGTCCATCGGCTCCACGATCACGGACCCGCCGTGCGCGCTCGCGGCCGCGGCGGTGGCACGGGCGTCCGGTGCGGACAGGTAGACGGTCCACCGATCCGGCCCGGTGTCGCCGTCGTCCATCCTGCCCATCCCGCCCGCGACGGCCTTGCCGTCCTTGCGGAAGGTGAGGTAGCCGCCGAATTCCGCGCCCGCGCGGTCGACGGTCCAGCCGAACAGGTCGCCGTAGAAGGCGATGCTGCGTTCGGGATCGGCGGTGTAGAGGTCGACCCAGACGGGGTCGCCCGGCTTCGGGGTGGTCATGTGCGGTCTCCTCGCAGGTGACGAACTGTTGTCATCGATAGAGACGACGGCCGCGCCGGGAACTCATCGGCGCACGCCACGGGTGTCGCGCGGGGTACCGCGGACGACCGGTGACCAACGAAATACGACGCAGAGTAGGACCCGTGCTGTCGGCCCTGACGGCACCGTTTACGATCTCAGGAGCGCAAGCGAACTGTCCGCTGTCTCGGGAACGGGATGAAGGCGAGCAGCGGAGCTCGCGGAGCGACCTAAAGGCACCTTCAGGAGGATCAGTGACTGCGGTAGAGCCCAGACCAGTCCCTCAGTTGGAAGCGACTCGACCGTATCCGGCCCGGACCGGACCCAAGGGTTCTTTCCTCTACAAGATGGTCACCACCACGGACCCCAAGGTGCTCGGCACCATGTACCTGGTGACCGCGATCAGCTTCTTCATGGTCGGCGGTCTGATGGCGCTGCTGATGCGTGCCGAGCTGGCGCGCCCCGGCCTGCAGTTCCTCTCCCCGGAACAGTTCAACCAGCTGTTCACCATGCACGGCACGATCATGCTGCTGTTCTACGCGACCGCGATCGTGTTCGGCTTCGCCAACATCATCCTGCCGCTGCAGATCGGCGCCCCTGACGTCGCCTTCCCGCGCCTGAACGCCTTCAGCTACTGGCTGTACCTGTTCGGCGGCACGATGGCGACCGCGGGCTTCGTCACCCCGGGCGGCGCGGCCGACTTCGGCTGGACCGCGTACGTCCCGCTGACCGACATCCTGCACTCGCCCGGCGTCGGCACCGACCTGTGGATCCTCGGCCTCGCCGTCTCCGGTCTCGGTACCATCCTCGGTGGCGTGAACATGCTGACCACCGTGGTCTGCCTGCGCGCGCCCGGCATGACCATGTTCCGGATGCCGATCTTCACCTGGAACATCGCCGTCACCAGCGTCCTGATCCTGCTCGCCTTCCCGCTGCTCACCGCGGCGCTGTTCGGCCTGGCCTACGACCGCCACCTCGGCGGCCACATCTACGACCCGGCCACCGGCGGCATCATGCTGTACCAGCACCTGTTCTGGTTCTTCGGCCACCCCGAGGTGTACATCATCGCGCTGCCGTTCTTCGGCATCGTCTCGGAGATCTTCCCGGTGTTCAGCCGCAAGCCGATCTTCGGTTACACCACCCTGGTGTACGCGACTCTCGGCATCGCCGCCCTGTCCATCGCGGTGTGGGCGCACCACATGTACGCGACCGGCGCCGTGCTGCTGCCGTACTTCTCGTTCATGACCTTCCTCATCGCGGTGCCGACCGGCGTGAAGTTCTTCAACTGGATCGGCACGATGTGGCGCGGCCAGCTGACCTTCGAGTCGCCGATGCTGTGGTCGATCGGCTTCCTCGTGACCTTCCTCTTCGGTGGTCTTTCGGGTGTCATCCTGGCCTCGCCGCCGATGGACTTCCACGTGTCCGACACCTACTTCGTGGTGGCCCACTTCCACTACGTGCTCTTCGGCACTATCGTGTTCGCCACCTTCGCGGGCATCTACTTCTGGTTCCCGAAGATGACCGGCCGCATGATGGACGAGCGCCTGGCCAAGTGGCACTTCTGGGCGACCTTCGTCGGCTTCCACACCACCTTCCTGGTGCAGCACTGGCTCGGTAACGAGGGCATGCCCCGTCGTTACGCCGACTACCTGCCGTCCGACGGTTTCACCGCGCTGAACACCATCTCGACCATCGGCGCGTTCGTCCTCGGCGCTTCGATGCTGCCGTTCCTCTGGAACGTCTTCAAGAGCTACCGCTACGGCGAGGTCGTGACCGTCGACGACCCCTGGGGCTACGGCAACTCGCTGGAGTGGGCGACCACTTGCCCGCCGCCGCGGCACAACTTCTACGAGCTGCCGCGCATCCGGTCCGAGCGTCCCGCGTTCGAGCTGCACTACCCGCACATGGTGGAGCGCATGCGCGCCGAGGCGCACGTGGGCTGGGGCTCCGGCAAGCACGCCACCGCCGTCACCGAGGGCGAGCTGGTAAAGCACTAGCATGCAAAACGACGAATGTGCACCCGTTGATACCAGCGGGTGCACACTCGTTTCATGAGGAAATAACGCCCCGAACCGGCACACAGACTTGGAGCGCACCGACTTGGCCGACACCACCGTTCTCGTCACTGTCACCGGACCCGACCGGCCCGGTGTGACGTCCGTGCTGCTCGCGGCGATGTCGCGGCACCAGGTGAGCCTGCTGGATGTGGAGCAGGTCGTCATCCGCGGCCGGCTCACCCTCGGTGTCCTGGTCACCTGCCCGAACGACCCCGAAGAGCTCCAGGAGGAGCTCGAGGAAGCGATGAACACCGTCGGCATGGTCGTCGACGTGGAGGTTGGCGCCGCGATCGGGCGGGCGCCGATGTCCACGCACGCGGTGGTCATTCTCGGTGCGCCGGTGACCGCCCGGGCGTTCAGCGCGGTGTCGCGGCAGCTCGCGGCGCTCGGCGCGAACATCGACACCATCCGCGGCATCGCCGACTACCCGGTCACCGGCATGGAGCTGCTGGTCTCGGCCACCGACACGGGCGCCGACACCGACTCCAGGCTGCGCACCGCGCTGGCCGAGGTCGCGGTCGCCGAAGAGGTCGACGTGGCGGTGGAGCGGGCCGGGCTGGCGCGGCGGGCCAAGCGGCTCATCGTGTTCGACGTCGACTCGACGCTGATCCAGGGCGAGGTCATCGAGATGCTCGCCGCGCACGCGGGTGTCGAGGAACAGGTCCGCCAGGTCACCGAGGCGGCCATGCGCGGCGAGATCGACTTCGCCGAATCGCTGCGCCAGCGCGTCGCGACCCTGGAGGGGCTGGACGAATCGGTCATCGAGGAGGTGGCCGACCGGATCGAGCTGACGCCAGGCGCGCGCACCACCATCCGCACGCTGCGCCGCATCGGCTTCCGCTGCGGTGTGGTGTCCGGCGGCTTCCGCCAGGTCATCGAGCCGCTCGCGCACGAACTCGAACTCGACTTCGTGCAGGCGAACACGCTGGAGATCAAGGACGGCAAGCTGACCGGCCGCGTGGTCGGCGACATCGTCGACCGCGCCGCCAAGGCGACCGCGCTGCGCAAGTTCGCCGCCGAGGCCGGGGTACCGATGGAACAGACCGTCGCGGTCGGCGACGGCGCCAACGACATCGACATGCTCAACGCCGCCGGGCTCGGCGTCGCCTTCAACGCCAAACCCGCGCTGCGCGAGGTCGCCGACGCGGCGCTCTCGCACCCCTACCTGGACGCGGTGCTGTTCATCCTCGGCGTCACCCGGCACGAGGTGGAGGCCGCCGACGCTCGCGACGGGCTGATGCGCCGCGTGCCGCTGATCCAGTAGTCCGCGCGACGCAACGTCTTTCGCTTCGACGGACCGAACGCGCTGTGGTCTCGGCGGCGAGGTCCGGCCGTGCGCGGGTAATCGACGGACCGCGTCCGACAGCGCCATTAGGCTGGTCGCAGAGTGATCGTTCGGTGATCGGAGGATGCGGTGCGGAAGTCCCTGGCTGTGCTGCTGCTCGGCGTCGCGCTCGCCGCGTGCGGAACCGACGACGGGCACGAGGGGCACACACCGGCGACGTCGACCGTGACCACCGGCGCCGAACCGTCCGGAAACGTCGAGCCGTCGGGAGATGCCATGCACGTGACCGAGGCCGACAGCGGGCAACAGCGCGCGCTGAGCGTCGGCGGGCAATTGATCGTCACACTGCCGTCGAACCCGTCGACCGGATACGGCTGGCGGCTCGCCGCATTGGACCAAAGCGTGCTCCGGCCCGCAGGCGAGCCGGATTACCGGCCGAACGCCGACCGTCCGATCGCGCCCGGCTCCGGCGGCAGCGCGATGTGGACGTTCGTCGGGAATGCCGCGGGCGTCACCGAGCTTGCACTGGAGTACGCGCGCCCGTGGGAGCACGGCGTCGAGCCGGCACAGAAGTTCACGTTGAGGGTCGAGGTGAAGTGAATGAGCAGTCCGGACAGCGGTACCGTGGACGAATTGTCCACGGGGGAGGAGGGATTCCGCATCCGGCACGCGGAACTCGCGCTCGGTTACGGTGGCGCGGGCGATCCCGACGACCCCGATCAGGTGCAGGCCATGCAGATGGTGCTGCACCTGCCGAAGGCGGATCCGCCGCCGCGCAGCGCGTTGCTCGCCGCCGCGGCGGCTTCGGCGGTCGCGCTGTGCCTGGACGAGCGGGTCGGCCCGGACGGGCCTTGGGCGCCACGGTATCTCGCGTGGAAGCGCTCCCGGATTCGCAAGGTGGCGCGGCGTGCCCGCGGAGCTCAGTGGCTGGCGGCGGGCGATGTCGACGGCGTCACCGTGGAGATCGGTGGTGCGCAGGCGCGGGCCTTCGTGCCGAGCGCGGTCGGCGAGGTTGACGCGCGGATCAAGAAACTCCAGATCGGCGGCACCGATCTCGAGCACGACGAGCCCGGCCCGCCGGAACCGGATCTGCCTGTTCTGTGGGTGAATTCGGCGCTGAGGATGACGCTGGGCAAGAGCGCGGCACAGGTCGGTCACGCCAGTATGCTGCTGGCGGCCGCACTGGGCCCCGAAGACGCCTACCGGTGGTCACAGCGCGAATTCCATTGCGCGGTGCGTGAAGCCGATCCCGCACAGTGGCGGGCGTGCACCGAGCGGGTGGCGCGTGGCAGCGCGGTCGCGGTGCGCGACGCCGGTTTCACCGAGATTGCCCCGGGTTCGCTGACGGTGATCGCCGTGCCGCCCGAGTCCTGGTGAGTGGCATCGGGGAAAGACTGGAACCCGCGCCCGGCCGGCACACTGCGCCGCGCCGAGGTGTGGGCGATGGGTATTTGGGTATCAGTGACGCAACAGGGCCTCGGCCCCGCCGTCTCCGGAGGATGTCATGACGACGCTGCTGTTGATTCTCGCCGGATGGGTGCTCCTTTCACTGCCGCTGGCGCTGATCGTCGCCAGGATGTTCCGCCCGCTCGGTGGGCCGCCGTCGGCTCGTCCCCGTGCCGCACGGGTGGCGCGGCGCACCGTCGTCGCCCGTTTGGCCCGTTCGCTGCGACCGATGTGGGTCGGTCGGGCAAACCCGGCGCATGTGGGCCAAGATGGAGCGCGTGCCGCAACCGGATCCCGATCTGCTCATTGATTTCACCGACGTGACCGTCCGACGCTCGGGGCACACCCTCGTCGGCCCGGTCACCTGGCAGGTCGAGCTCGACGAACGCTGGGTCGTGCTCGGCCCGAACGGCGCGGGCAAGACCTCCCTGCTGCGCATGGCCGCCGCCGAGATGCACCCGACCTCCGGAATCGCCCACCTGCTCGGCGAGGTGATCGGCAAGGTCGACATCAACGAGCTACGGCCGCGCATCGGCCTCTCGTCGGCGGCGCTGGCCAACCGCGTGCCGCTGGACGAGAAGGTCAGCGATCTCGTGGTGTCCGCCGGGTACGCCGTGCTCGGCCGCTGGCGCGAACGCTACGACGACGTCGACATCGACCGCGCTGTCGACATGCTGGAAAGCTTGGGCGCCGAACACCTTTCCGACCGCACCTACGGCACCCTGTCCGAGGGAGAGCGCAAGCGGGTGTTGATCGCCCGCGCCCTGATGACCGATCCGGAGCTGCTGCTGCTCGACGAACCGGCGGCAGGCCTCGACCTCGGCGGCCGCGAGGAGCTGGTCGAGCGCCTCGGTGATCTGGCGGCCGACCCCGACGCACCGGCGATGGTGCTGGTGACCCACCACGTGGAGGAGATCCCGCCCGGTTTCACCCACGGACTGCTGCTCAACGAGGGCGAAGTGGTCGCCAAGGGCCTGCTGACCGATGTGCTCACCTCGGAGAACCTCAGCGACGCCTTCCGCCAGTCGATCGCGCTCGACCGCGTCGACGGCCGCTACTTCGCCCGGCGCGCGCGGAAGGCGGGGCAGCACCGGTCCAGGTAGCGAGACGCTGGGGGCTCCATCCTGCAGCGCCGGTTATGGTGCAGGTGTGAGTGAGACAACGACGTCCCCCGGCGATCGGCCGCAGGATTCCCCGCCCGTCAAGGACGCGTCAACGGTGATGCTGGTCCGCGACGGGGCGAACGGTCCCGAGGTGTTCCTGCAACGACGGGTCGGGGCGATGGCCTTCGCCGCGGGCATGACGGTGTTCCCCGGCGGCGGTGTCGATCCCGCCGACAGCACCGTCGAGATCGAATGGGCGGGCGCGGATCCCGCCTGGTGGGCCGAGCGTTTCGCGACTACCGAGGCGCGCGCCAAGGCGCTGGTGTGCGCGGCCGTGCGGGAGACGTTCGAGGAATGCGGCGTGCTGCTCGCGGGTCCGACCGGCGACTCCGTCGTCGGCGACACCACCCCGTACCGCGAGGCCCGCGGCAGACTGGAGCGCCGCGAGCTGTCCCTGGCGACCTTCCTGGCCGAGGAGAAGCTAGTGCTGCGCGCCGATCTGCTGCGCCCATGGGCGAACTGGATCACCCCGGTAGTCGAACCGCGCCGATACGACACCCACTTCTTCGTCGCGGTCCTTCCGGAGGGCCAGCTCGCCGACGGCGCGACGACCGAGGCAGCCGAAGTGCAGTGGAGCACCCCGGCCGAGGCCCTCGACCGCTGGCGCGCGGGCACCGACATCCTGCTCCCGCCGACCTGGTCCCAGCTCGACGCCCTCAGCGAATTCACCTCGACGGCGGAGATTTTCGCGGCCGAACCGGTGATCGATCCGATCATGCCGGAACTCACCGAGGAGCACGGCGCCAAGGCGCTGAGCTTCCCTGGCAACGATCGCTACTTCGCCGATCTCCCCGGAACCGCCAAGCTCAGGGGCTCCGCCCGCGGATAGGGGCTCCTCGCAGAACTTCCACACGCTTCGCAGGCGTTACAGCCGCTGCGAAGCGTGCACAAGGTCTGCGAGGGCGTCAGGTCTGTTGGGCGATCGGTGATGCGGGACGCCGCGGTGGCGCGAGGTAGCGTGCGTGGCATGGCCGAATTCGTGACCCTGGAGCTGCCGGAAGGGGATGGTGCGCGGGGCGTCGCCGTCCTGCGGATCGCTCGTCCGCCGATGAACCTGATCAACGTCCAGGTGGTGCGAGAAGTGGCCGAGGCCGCGGCGGCGGTCGCGGCGCGTTCCGGCGTCGCCGCCCTGGTGGTCTACGGAGACGAGCGGGTGTTCTCGGCGGGCGACGACGTGGCCGAGCTGGCCGCGCTGGACGCCGACCAGGCCGCGGCCATGGCCGCCGACGTGCAAGCCGCGCTCGGCTGCCTGGCCAGGGTTCCGCAGCCGACCGTCGCCGCGATCAGCGGATACTGCCTCGGGGCCGGGCTGGAATTGGCGCTCGGCGCCGATCGCCGCGTCATCGGCGACAACGTCAAGCTCGGGCTGCCGCAGATTCACGCGGGACTGATCCCGCTCGCTGGCATCCGGCGGCTGTCGCTGCTGATCGGTCCTGGCGCGGCCAAAGATCTCGTGTACACCGGGCGTTTCGTGGAGCCGGACGAGGCGAAGGCGCTCGGTCTGGTCGACGAGGTCGTCGCGCCGGACGACGTCTTCACCGCCGCGCTGCGCTGGGCCGAACGCTTCACCGACGGACCCGGACGCGCGCTGGCCGCGGCCAAGGCGGTCTTCGAGGCGGGCCCGCACGGACTGGATCGCGCGCGCGGCGAATGGGCCGGATTGTTCGACACCGAAGATCGCCGGATCGGGACGGAATCCTATGTCGCCGATGGGCCCGGATCCGCGGCTTTCGTCGGGCGCTGAATTCGTCCGGTCAGGGTGTTGCGGGCGGCCGCCCGCACACAGACCGTCCGGTCTTTCCGGGGTGTGCCAGGAGATTGCCCTGATGGGAACACGTTCTCATCTGGCCATCGGTCCGGCGGGTCGCGGAATGCCCGGGCCGACAGCGGGCTTCATCTGGGGATTTATGTAGGCTAGGCGACCATGACGGTACGTCCCGACGACCCCGCGCCGAACCCGCACGCCACCGAGGCCGAGGTCGAAGCAGCGCTCAAGGATACGAAGCTCGCCCAGGTGCTCTACCACGACTGGGAGGCCGAGACCTACGACGACAAATGGTCCATCTCCTATGACGAGCGCTGTATCGACTACGCCCGCGGCCGCTTCGACGCCGCGGTGGGCCCCGCGCCGCTGCCCTACGAGAAGGCGCTCGAGCTCGGTTGCGGTACCGGCTTCTTCCTGCTGAACCTGATGCAGGGCGGCGTCGCCAAGTCCGGTTCGGTCACCGACCTCTCGCCGGGCATGGTGAAGGTCGCGCTGCGCAACGCCGAGAACCTGGGCCTGGACGTGGACGGCCGCGTCGCGGACGCGGAGACCATCCCCTACGACGACGACACCTTCGATCTCGTCGTCGGTCACGCGGTGCTGCACCACATCCCGGATGTGGAGCTGGCGCTCAAGGAGTGCCTGCGCGTGCTGAAGCCGGGCGGTCGCTTCGTCTTCGCGGGCGAGCCGACCACCGTCGGCAACTTCTACGCCCGCTGGCTCGGCCGCATCACCTGGAAGGCCACCACCACCGTCACGAAGCTGCCCGTGCTGGCGGGCTGGCGTCGTCCGCAGGAAGAGCTCGACGAGTCCTCGCGCGCCGCGGCGCTGGAGGCTGTCGTCGACCTGCACACCTTCGATCCGCGCGATCTCGAGGCGATGGCCAGGTCCGCGGGCGCCGTCGAGGTCAAGGCGAGCACCGAGGAATTCGCCGCCGCGCTGTGGGGCTGGCCGGTGCGCACCTTCGAGGCGGCCGTGCCCGCCGAGAAGCTCAGCATGGGCTACCGGATGGCGATGTACCGGGCGTGGCTCGGACTGAGCTGGGTGGACGAGAACGTCATGCGCCGCGTGGTGCCGCGCCAGTTCTTCTACAACGCCATGATCACCGGCGTGAAGCCGGGCGCGTCCGCCAAGTAGGTGGGCTACCGCTTCGGCCGCGCGGACATCGCGTTCCTCGCCTGCGCGGCGGGACGCGCCGCGCTGGCCGAGGTGGACCGGCTCGAGCTGACGTCGGCGACGCACCTGCGCGACTTGGAGCGGGTGCGTCGCGATCACGGCGAGCACGCCGCCGCCCTCGTGGAAACCGTACGGCTGCGGCGCAAAGCCGCCGCCAAACTGCACGGCGCGGGGGATTGGCTCTTCACCGACGACGCGCTCCAGCAGGCGACGCCGACGCCGGTCGCCCGCCACCGGGCGGCCCGGCTGGCCGGTCGGGCCGTGCACGACGTCACCTGCTCCATCGGCGCCGAACTCGTCGAACTCGCCGAGGTGTGTCCTGCCGTCGTCGGCAGCGACCTCGACGAGGTGCGCTTGGCGATCGCCGCGCACAATCTCGGTTCCCGCTGGGCGCCGCTGCCAGGCGGCGATCCGGCCGGACCGCGAAATGTGCTGCTGGCCAAGGCCGATGCCGTTGTGCCCAGTAGCACCGGCACGGTGATCATCGCCGATCCGGCCCGCCGCGCCGACGGCCGCCGCACCCACGATCCGGCCAAACTGCAACCCCCGCTGCCCGATCTGCTCGACGCGTACGCGGGGCGCGACATCGCCGTGAAGTGCGCGCCCGGACTGGATTTCGATCGCCTGGACTGGTACGGCGAGATCGAGGTCGTCTCGCTCGACGGCGCGGTGCGCGAGGCGTGCCTGTGGTCGGCGGGCCTCACCGAATCCGGTGTCGCCCGGCGCGCGACGGTGCTGAGTTCGCGCCGCGAGCCCGAGGTTCTCACCGACGCCGAGCCGGACGAGCTGCCCGAGCATCCGCCGGGCGAGTGGATCATCGATCCCGACGGCGCGATCGTGCGAGCCGGATTGGTCCGGCACTACGCCGCGAGACATGGTCTGTGGCAACTGGATCCGCACATCGCCTATCTCACCGGCGATGCGGTGCCCGATGGCGTGCGCGGCTTCCGTATCGAGGACCGGCTGGAGTTACGCGAGAAGACACTGAGGCAGGAGCTGGCGCGCCGTGGGTGCGGAGCGCTGGAGATCCTGGTGCGCGGCGTGGACGTCGACCCCGACGCGCTGCGCAAACGATTGAAGCTCAAAGGCAGTGAGCCCTACACCCTGGTGATCACTCGCATCGGCCGCACCGCGGCAGCGTTTCTGTGCATCGCGCACGCCGGAGCCGAGCGCTAGCGAGGTGTAGGCGTGAGTGCGGGCCAGATCTAGGACTCCAGCTTCTTCACGATCCGCTGCACCGTCAGCCAGGTGCGAGTGGTGATGTCCTTGCCGTAGGTCTTGTCCAGCCAGGCCATGAAGTCCGGCGTCTTCGGCGTGCTGTTGTCGATGACGGTGAGGAAGGCGCGGGCCTCGGCGTCGTATCCGACGACGCGGGTCAATTCGTCGCCGGTATCCGGGTGTTCGACGTTCGGGCTCTGGTCCTTGAAGAAGGTCACCGTGAGATACGAGCCGCGCTCGTGGGTGAGTCCCTCGAACGGATCGCGATCCAGCAGCTCGCGCAGTTCCTCGTAACTGCGCACGATGGTGCCCCCGGGAATCCCCAGTTCCCGGTTCAGCGCCTCCTGGATACGGTCCTCCAGCGCGGCCGCGTCGGCGTCGGCGCAGCGGAACACCACGTTGCCGCTGGACAAGATGGTCGCGACCTTCTCGAACCCGAGCCCCTCGAACACCGCGCGCAGCTTCTCGTTGCGCATGTTCGGGTTGGTCGGCATGATCCCGCGCAGCAGCGCCGCGTACCTGTTCATGCCGACGACCGTACTCGAGCCCACCGACGACTTCCGTCGAACGGCGCGGAGAACTACGCCTGCTGGGCGACGCCGTTCTTCTTGCGTTCGATGTCCTCCAGCGCGGCGATGTACTTCGCCCGCTCCTCGGCGCCCGCCTCCCAGGTGGCCTTGCGGTTCTTGACCACCTTCGCGGGCGCGCCGACGGCGATGCTGTAGTCCGGGATCTCGCCCTTGACCACCGCGTGCGCGCCGAGCACGCAGCCGCGGCCGACGCGGGTGTCGCGCAGCACGGTCACCTTCGCGGCGATCCACGTGTCGGGGCCGATCCGGACCGGGCTCTTCACGATGCCCTGATCCTTGATGGGCAGCGTGATGTCGTCCATCTTGTGGTCGAAGTCGCAGATGTAGCACCAGTCGGCGACCAGGGTGGATTCGCCGATCTCGATGTCGAGGTAGGTGTTGACGACATTGTCCTTGCCGAACACCACCTTGTCGCCGATCCGCAGCGAACCTTCGTGGCAGCGGATGGCGTTGCCGTCGCCGATGTGCACCCAGCGCCCGATCTCCATCCGGCTCAGCTCGGGGGTCGCGTGGATCTCGACCCGGCGGCCGAGGAACACCATGCCGCGCAGCACGATGTGCGGGTTGGCCAGCCTGAACTTGAACAGCCGGTAGTAGCGGACCAGATACCAGGGCGTATAGGCGCGGTTGGCGAGCACCCAGCGCAGCGACGCCTTGGTCAGAAATCGCGCCTGCTGCGGATCCCGGCGGCGCGAACCGCGCCACCGCGAGCGCAACGGTGCGCCCCACATGCTCGTCACGAACCGTTCTCCCGTCGTGTTCCCCGGGCAGCGACCCGAGGGTCCGTCATTGGCTACACAGCGTACTTTCGTGCCGCATCACGCCCGGGCTCTACCCTCACGTTCGCACTGCCGGAGGCGCGTCATATCGGGCGCAGGCTAGTCTTGCAGCGGCCATCGACCAGAGGGGAGAACAGCAGGTGCGAACCGGAGGCGTGCGGGTTGTCGCGACACGGCCGCGATCCCGGGTGCGTGCGGTGGCCGCGCTGGCCGCTCTCGGCACGCTGGCACTGACCGCCTGCGGCACCGATGTCGACGACATAGCGGTCGGCCCCGGCAAGGGGTGGCCCGCCGCGCATCACGACGGTCGCAACAGCGGCGTCAGCCCCGTGAGCGGCGCCCGCTCGCTGTCGTTGAGCTGGTCGAGACCCGCGGCGGGGCCCATCGAGCAGCCGGTCACCATCGGCGCCGAGGGACAGCTGTTCCTGACCACCCGCACCGCGAACGGGTGCGCCATCCTGTCGTTCCAGATGCCGACCGGCCGCAAGCGTTTCTGTGATGTGCTCGGCCCCAACGCGATCTCGTCGCCGACGGCGGTCGACGGCGTCAGCAATGTGTACGTCGGCGACGACGGCGCGGTGAACTCCTTCAATTACCTCGGTCAGCCGCGCTGGCGCACACCCGTTGCCGGCGTTCCGGTTTCGGTGCAGTTCACCGGTGACAGCAGGCTGCTCACCATCACCCAGTCCGGTCAGGTGGACGTGCTGGACCGGCAGACCGGCCAGCGGACGGTGCCGACCGTGCAATTGCTCGGCGAGCCCGACTTCCTGGAGAGCCCCGCTCTGACCCGGCCCGCCTCGGGCCAGGGGCTGGACGACTGCGGCACCGGCGGCCCGCAATGCCCGATCGCCAACATCTCGGCGATCGACGGAGCCACCGGCCGGTTCTACGTCACCGTGTGGCAGCCCGGTGCGCCCAGCGCCGCACTGATCGCGTTGCGCTACGCCGACAACAAGATTCAGCAGGAGTGGCGCGCGGAGATGCTGACCGAGGGCAGCGCAACCGGCCCAGCCCTTTCCGCCGACGGCGACACCGTCTACGTCGGCGACAACAGCAAGCGGCTGATCGCCGTCGACGCCGCCGACGGCCGCACCAAGTGGGTGCGGCCGCTGGGATTCGTTCCCAGCGGCGGGATCTCGGTGTCCGGCGACGGCCTGATCATCCCGGCGGGCGACGAGGGCTATCTGCTCGCCCTGCGTGACACCGGTGACGGCTCCGAGATCGCCTGGGAGCGCAAGGATCTTGCGTTGCGCGGCGCCCCGGTGCAGACCGCGGGCGACACCGGCTACACCGCCGCCGCGATCGGCGACGGCCTGAGCCTGATCACCTTCGACACCGGCAGCGGCGACACCATCGATTCCGATGTGCTGCCCGGCGCGAAGGGCACCACCACCGGCACCTCGGTCGGGCCCGAGGGCGAGGTGGTGGTGGCCACGCGCATCGGCGAGGTCTTCGTCTTCCAGCCGGAGTAACCCGCCGGTCAGAGCGGGTTGTTCGGATCCCGTTCCGGCAGTGGTCGTTCCACGATGACCGGCCTGCCGAGTGGATTGCGCACGCGGCGTTTGGCCGCCGAGTACACCTGCGCGGTCTCGGCCGCGACGACATCCCAGGCGAAGTCCGCCGTCAGTCGTTCCCGCGCGGCGTAGGCGCGGTCCTGGGTGGCGACGGGGTCGTCCAGCGTGGCGCGCACCGCCTCCACCAAGCCGTCCACGTCGGCGGGTTCGAAGGACGCGCCCGTCACGCCGTCGATGACGGCTTCGCCGAGCCCGCCCGCCGTCGAGGTGATCAGCGGGGTGCCCGCCGCGGCCGCCTCCAACGCCACGATGCCGAACGGCTCGTAGCGGCTCGGCAGCACGATGGCGTCGGCGCCGTGCAGCCAGCCGAGCAGTTCCTGATGACCGAGCTGGCCCGCGAAGGTGACCGCGCGCGCGACGCGGTGCACCCTGGCCCGTTCCCGCAGCCATTCGAATTGGGTGCCGACGCCCGCGATGGTCAGCGTGGTGCCGGGGTGGGCGCGGCGGATGCGGGGCAGCGCCGCGATGGCGTCCTGCACGCCCTTCTCGTACTCGAGCCTGCCGACGTAGAGCAGCCGGGGCGGGCCGGAGCGCGGGGAGCGCGGCCGGAAAGTCCACGCGCCCACGTCGATACCGTTGCGGATGACCGTCATCGGGATGCGCTCGGGACCGTAGAGGCGCTGCACTTCGTCCTGCATCGAGGTCGAGCAGGTGATCAGCGCGTCGGACTCGTTGGCGAGCCACCACTCGACGGAGTGCACCTGCTTGTTGACCTTGCCCGCGACCCAGCCGCTGTGACGGCCGGCCTCGGTGGCGTGGATGGTCGAGACCAGCGGCACGTCGTAGTACTCCGCGAGGGCGACGCCGGGGTGGGCCACCAGCCAGTCGTGCGCGTGCACGACGTCGGGCGTCCAGCCGTCACCGATGCCCGGCTTGCCGAGCGCGACGCCGGCGCGCACCATGGCGTGGCCCATGGCAAGGGTCCACGCCAGCATGTCCTCGCCGAAGTCGAAGCACGGCGGATCCTCGGCGACCGCGACCACCAGCACGCCGTCCTCGATGAAGGAGTGCGTCGGATGCGTCGACGAGTCGGTGCCGGAGGGGCGGCGGGACAGGACGACCACCTCGTGGCCCGCCGCGGCGAGCTCGGTGGCCAGGTGATGTACGTGGCGACCCAGCCCACCGACCACAACCGGTGGGTACTCCCACGACACCATCAAGATTTTCATGCAAGTCCTTCTCAGGCAGGGCCTTGTCGGTCAGGGCCTTCTGCGGCTTGGCCTTCGGGGGCCGGGCCCAGGTTCCCGGTGGGGTCGGTACTGGGGAGCCGTCGCGCATCCAATCCGGGAAAGAATCCGTCGGCCGCGTACCATCCTGCCGCCAACTGCCGCGCTTTGGCGACTTGACCCGCGCCGACCGCCGCCGCGATTTCCCTGACGGCATGCGCGTGCTGGTGCGCCCGCTCCCGCGCGTAGCCCGCCGCGGAGTCCTTGCTGACCATGAAAGCCCAGTCGCTGGACACCGTCAGGATCGCCTCGCGCAGCAACTGATCCGCGACCGGATCGCGCAGCGCGAACGAGTTTCCGGCGCGCATCTTGTCCAGGGTGTCCAGCGCCAGCCGCACCACCTCGTCGTTGAGTTCGACGAGATCGCGCACCTGATCACCGGCCCACACCCGCCAGTCCTTCCCGGAGCCCCAGGACGAATCGGTCAGCTGCACGGGCGCACCGACGTATCCGCGTTCCCGCGCGTCGGCCAGGGTGCCGACGGTGACGCCCGCCTCCGGCAGCGCGCGCAGAACCTGGGCCAGCCACTGCGGACCCTCGTGCCACCAGTGCCCGAACAGCTCCGTATCGAAGGCGGCCACCACGAGGGCCGGGCGGCCGATGCGTTCGGACTCGGCGACCAGCCGCTCGCGCACCGTTCGCACGAAGTCGTCGACGTCGCGCACCACCGCCGCGGCCGCCAGCTCTGGGTCGTAGGGCGCCTTGTCGGGCCCGGCGACCGTCTTGCCGGTGACGCGGGACGGTTTGAGACCTGTCGCGTGGTCGTAGTGATGAAAGTCACGGTACGCGGCCTGGCCCGGATATCCGGACTTGGGCGACCAGACCCGGTAGCTCACTGCGAGATCGCGCCCGAAGGCCACCACATCGGAGTCGCGCACCGGACGTCCGAGGCTGCTGTCGCCGCGCAAAGCGGGCCCGTCGACCATGAAATGCGTCACACCGGCGGCCGCGTAGCCGAGCTCCATCCCCGGGGTGTATCCGCACTCCGGCGCCCAGATGCCGGTCGGTGTGTGACCCCAGCGCCTGCGGGCGTCGGCCAGTCCCTCGCGCAGCTGGAAGTCGCGCAGTCGCGGGTCGAGCAGCGGCTGGAAGGGGTGTGCCAGCGGACCGCCGAGCAGCTCGATCGTCTGCGCGTCGACGAGTTCGCGCCAGACCGGCGCCGCGCCGTGCCGCCAGCGCTGCTCGAACTCGGTCAACGCCGCCGCGGCGAGCCGGTGTTCGTGCCTGCCGAGCGCGACGTTGCCCGCCATGGCGGCCTCGTCGGCGCGCAGCTGCCAGTTGCCGAGCCAGTGGTGCATGCCTGCCGAGCAGTGCGGGTCGTCCAGCTGGGCCGCGAGCACCGGCGTGATGCCGAGGCTGAGCAGATGTGAACGTCCTTCCGCCGCAAGGGTTCTCAGCACCTCGACGACGGGCAGGTAGGAGGCGGCCCATGACTGGTAGAGCCATTCCTCGCCGACCGGCCAGCGGCCGTGGTGGGCCAGCCAGGGCAGATGGGAGTGCAGGACCAGGGTGAACTGGCCGGGTACCGCGTTGTCGGTCAAGGTTTCACCGCGATGGCAACGAGATCGAGACTGGCGTCGATGTCCTCGGTGATCAGGTCGAAGTCGTCGATGGACACCGCGGCCACGTCGGCGGTCAGCTCGGCGGGCCACGGCTCGCCGGCGAGGGCGCGCTCGATCTGCGCATCGATGAACGAGCCACCGTGCTTGGCGTCCAGCGCTTTCAGTGTCGCGCCGTGGTGTACGCCGGTCATCAGCGCGACCTCGAAACCGGCGTCGACCAGCAGCTCGGTGAGTTCGTCCGCGTTCAGCTCGCGGGTGTGGAACGGATTGAGCGGGGTGTCGCGGCCGGGCGAGAAGGTGATCCGGTTGGGCGTGCTGATCAGCAGCTCGCCGCCCGGCCGCAGCACCCGCAGGCATTCCCGCAGGAACTGGCCCTGATCCCAAAGGTGTTCGATGACCTGGAAATTCACCACCACGTCGACCGAGGCGTCGTCGAGCGGCAGGGCGGCGAGGTTGCCCTGGATCATCTCGACGCGCGGGTAGCGCGCCCGCACGTGCGCGACCGCGCTCGCGTCGTAGTCGAGGCCGATCACCTTGGTGGCCACGCCGGCGATCATGTCGGCGCCGTAGCCTTCGCCGGAACCCGCCTCGAGCACGGTCTTTCCCGCGCATCGGTCGAGCAGCCGGGCGTAGACGATCTCGTGCCTGCGGAACCAGTAGTTCTCCTCGGCGATGCCGGGTACGGTGCGCTCGCCGGTCAGCGGCAAAGGCTCGACGGCACCGGCATTTTCCGCAGTCATGACCCTCGGGTCGCCCACTGCGGCAGGGATCACAGCCTCGCTCATCGCACCGACGTTACTGGTAAGGGTCGCGCACGATATCGCCCGGACCGGTGTAGTGAGAGAGAAGCCGCTAAGTTACCCATGAGTAACTTAGCGTAGGGTAGTGTCACGCCCTGAGCTACCTCAACAGGACGTACGGCCCAGCTCGTGCGACCGCCAGATACACGCCCCCAGAACAGGAGGTCGACGAAGACCGATGCCGAACATCGTCGTACTCATCAAGCAGGTTCCCGACACCTGGTCCGAGCGCAAGCTGTCCGATGGTGACTACACCCTGGACCGCGAGGCCGCCGACGCGGTCCTCGACGAGATCAACGAGCGCGCCGTCGAAGAGGCGCTGCTGATCAAGGAGGCCCAGGGCGGCGAGGTCACCGTGCTGGCCGCCGGTCCGGACCGCGCCACCGAGGCCATCCGCAAGGCGCTGTCCATGGGCGCCGACAAGGCCATCCACATCAACGACCCGGCGATCCACGGCTCCGACGCCGTGCAGACCGCGTGGGTGCTGGCCAGCGCGCTCGGCCAGGTCGAGGGTGTCGAGCTGGTCATCGCCGGTAACGAGGCGACCGACGGCCGCGCGGGCGCCGTGCCCGCGATCATCGCGGAGTACCTGGGCCTGCCCCAGCTGACCCACCTTCGCAAGCTGACCGTCGACGGCGACAAGATCACCGGCGAGCGCGAGACCGACGAAGGCGTCTTCAAGCTGGAGGCCACCCTCCCGGCCATCGTCTCGGTCACCGAGAAGATCAACGAGCCGCGCTTCCCGTCCTTCAAGGGCATCATGGCGGCCAAGAAGAAGGAAGTTCAGGTCTTCACGCTGGCCGATCTGGGTGTCGACCCGTCGACCGTCGGTGTGGCCAACGCGGGCACCAGCGTCACCGCGTCCACCCCGAAGCCCCCGCGCACCGCGGGCGAGAAGATCGCCGACGAGGGCGAAGGCGGCACCAAGATCGCCCAGTACCTCATCGGTCAGAAGATCATCTGATCCGCCCCGGCTGACGAGACTTCCTAGGAGAGAACACAAATGGCTGAAGTACTTGTGCTCGTCGAGCACGCCGACGGTGCGATCAAGAAGGTCAGCACCGAACTGCTCACCGCCGCCCGCACCCTTGGCACCCCGGCCGCCGTCGTGCTCGGCGCCGCCGGGACCGGCGAGAAGCTGGCCGACGCGCTGGCCGCCGCGGGCGCCGAGAAGATCTACATCGCCGAGTCCGACGATGTGGAGAACTACCTGGTGACCCCGAAGGTCGACGTGCTGGCCGGTCTGGTCGAGTCGGTCTCCCCGGCCGCCGTGATCGTCGCCGCCTCCGCCGAAGGCAAGGAGGTGTCGGGCCGCCTCGCCGCCCGCATCGGCTCCGGTCTGCTGGTGGACGTCATCGGCGTCAACGCCGACGGCTCCGCCGTGCACTCCATCTTCGGTGGCGCCTTCACCGTCGACGCCAAGGCCAACGGCGACGTGCCGGTCATCTCGGTCCGCCCGGGTGCGGTCGAGGCCGCCGCGCAGGCCGGTGCGGGCGAGAAGGTGACCGTCGAGGTCCCCGCTCAGGAAGAGGGTGTCGTCAAGGTGACCTCGCGCGAGCCGGTCGTCGCCGGTGACCGTCCCGAGCTCACCGAGGCGAACATCGTCGTCTCCGGTGGTCGCGGCGTCGGTTCGGCCGACAACTTCGCGGTCGTCGAGGCGCTGGCCGACTCGCTCGGCGCGGCCGTCGGCGCTTCGCGCGCCGCCGTCGACTCGGGCTACTACCCGGGCCAGTTCCAGGTCGGTCAGACCGGTAAGACGGTCTCCCCGCAGCTGTACATCGCCCTCGGCATCTCCGGCGCCATCCAGCACCGCGCGGGCATGCAGACCTCGAAGACCATCGTCGCGGTCAACAAGGACGAAGAGGCCCCGATCTTCGAGATCGCGGACTACGGCATCGTGGGCGACCTGTTCAACGTCGCCCCGCAGCTGACCGAAGCGGTCAAGGCCCACAAGGGCTAGGCTGTTCCGCCTCTCCGTGTCTAAGGCGGCTGCTTTGGGTGCGGGCTGGGTTGCGCCGCCGTGTTTCGTTGGCGCGGTAGCGGACTCAGCCCATACCCGGTGAGTTACCCGGACCCCGCCAAATCTGTTGTTACGTTGCGTAGCAGCAGGTTTGACGGGGTCTTTTTGTTGCTGTCTCAGCTGCGCTGGAGGGTGGCCAGCAGGGTGGTGAGGATGGGGGAGCGGCGGGCGTCGTCGCGGAGGACGGCCGAGACGGGGATGCGCAGGCGGTGTTCGGCGAGTTGCAGGACGACGAGTCCTTCGGTGGGGCTCTGGGCATAGAGAACGGTCCACGCCTCGGGGCGGTTGATCAGCTCCATGGTGGCGGTGTGGTCGGGCGGGATCGGCGGGCCGAAGGTCGGGCCCACGGGCAGATCAGCGAAGGCGCTGCGAATGATGTTGTGCAGCAGCACTTGTTCCTGTTCGGGCGGCAGCAGCAGGGGATACGGGCTGAGATCGTTGAGGGTGACGGTGTCGCGGGTGGCCAGCGGATGACCGCTGGTGGTGGCGATCACGAGATCCTCGACCCAGAGTTGTTCCACCATCAGGCCGGGCTGGTCGACCCGGCCGCGGATGAGTGCGAGATCACAGTCGCCGTCCGCGACGGCCGTAATGCGTTGGCGGAACGGCTTGATCACGAATTCGATCTCCGCGTCCGGATGCGCGGCCCGCGCGCCCGCGATGGCGGACAGCGATCGGCTCGCGAAGGACATGTTGGCGGCCAAGCGGATTCGTGGCCCGGAGGCCCGAACCGCCGCGCGGATAGCGGATTCCAGGCTGAGCATTTGTTTCGCCAGCGGAAGTAGCCGGGTGGTCGCGTCGGTGGGCACGACGGCCCTGGTAGAGCGCTCGAACAGCGGTACGCCCAAGTCGCGTTCGAGCCGGGCGATCTGGTGACTTATCGCCGATTGCGAGATGAAGCATCGCGCGGCGGCCCTGCTGAAGCTGAGTTCTTCGCAGACCGCGACGAAGTATGCCAGCTGGCGGAGCTCCACGGCAAATCTCCCATTCATGAACGATCCAGATAAGAGTCATCTCTATTATGCGCCTGAACACGTGAAATATCTGCGTTCCGAATGACGGTTGGTAATGAGAGAAGGAGGCTGTCATGGAACACGCAGATGTGGTCGTCGTCGGATCGGGATTCGGGGGGCTGGCCGCCGCCAAGCAACTGGCAAAGTCGGGAATCAACTACGTACTCATCTCCAGCACGCCGGAGCATCTGTTCCAGCCGTTGCTCTACCAGGTCGCGACGGGTGTGCTGGCGTCGCACGAAATCGCCCCGCCCATCGAGTCGGTGCTGCGCAGGCACAAGGAAGCCGACGTGCGCCTCGGCCAGGTCGTCGCCATCGATCCGGATCGCGCGGTCGTGACCTACGTCACCGACGGTGTGCGCCACCGGATTCGGTACGGCTCGCTGATCGCGGCCACCGGCGCCTCGCAGTCCTATTTCGGCCGTGACGATTTCGCCGAGAAGACTTTCGCGCTGAAGACCATCGACGACGCGAAACTGCTTCGCGCGCAGATCGAACGGGTCTTCGCCGAGGCCGCGACCGCGGACGCCGAGACCAAGCGCAGGCTGCTCAGCTTCGTGGTGGTCGGCGCGGGCGCGACCGGCGTCGAGGTCGCCGGCCAGCTGAAGGAACTCGCGAAAAGGCACTACCACCAGGAGGTTTCGGTCTCCCTCGTGGAGGGCGCCGGAGAGGTGTTGCCGCCCTTCGGCGGTGGGCTCTCGGAGTACGCGAAGAAGTCGCTCACCGGCAGCGGCGTCGAGGTGCTCGTCGACACCTTCGTCACCGACATCGAGCCGGGCAAGGTGACGGTCAAGGACAAGGCGGGCGTGGAGCGCAAGATCGCCGCGGAGACCGTGGTCTGGTCGGCGGGTGTGCAGGCGGGCGGGTTCGCCCAGATCCTCGCCGAGGCCACGGGCGTCGAGACCGACCGTGCGGGACGGCTGCTGATCAACCCGGACCTCACCGTCGCCGGTTACGCGGACATCTACGCCATCGGCGATATGACCTCGCTCAACGGCTACCCCGGTCAGTCGCCGGTGGCCATGCAGGAGGGCAGGCACGCCGCCGACATCATCCGCCGCAAGAAGCTGCCGGGCACCCCGTTCAAGTACTGGGACAAGGGCAGCATGGCGGTGATCAGCCGGTTCAGCGCGGTGGTGAAGCTCAACGACCGTATCACCTTCCGCGGCGTGATCGCCTGGTTCATGTGGCTCGCCGTGCACCTGCTGTACCTGGTCGGCTTCCGGAACCGCTTCGCGGCGGTGGCCTCGTGGCTGATCGCCTTCATCGGAACGGGACGTCCCGGCTTCGACGAGGTGGAACCGGCGCCGACGCGAGCCCGCGTACCGGAAAAAGTCGCCGCCTGAAAGCGGCCGAACGAATCGCACCGATGCGCCCGCATCGGTGCGATCGCCGTCTTCGGACGCTGAAAACTTGCCTAAGCAGGGAAAAGGCGACTCCACGACGCGTCGATGCTAACGGTGCGCGACGGGTCGGTGAACCTTGGGTGTGATCGTCGTCTCGTTCACCTAGCCTGCATCGGCAGGCAACTTCGAGGTTGCCCCGGCGCAGTGTCGGACTGGCTTCATGACGGATATGACTATTTCGTCCGTGCTGACGGCCCCGGCTCGACCGACGGACTCGGGGGTGGAGCGGTCGCGCTACTCGCTGGTCGTCTCGTCCGACGCCGACCATCGTGAGGCGGCGCAGCGGCTGCGCTACGGCGTGTTCGCCAACGAGCCCGGCTTCCACATCCCCGACGACGGCACCGGACGCGACGCCGACCGCTTCGACGAGCACTGCGACCACCTGCTGGTCCGCGACGACGTCACCGAGCAGTTCGTCGGCTGCTATCGGATGCTGCCGCCGGACAAGGTCGCCGCGGCGGGCGGGTACTACACGGCCACCGAATTCGACCTCGCCCAGCTGGATCCCTCAGGTCGGCGGATCGTAGAAATGGGCAGGGCCTGCGTGGTTCCCGATCACCGCAACGGTTCGGTGCTCACCCTGATGTGGGCGGGCATCCTGCACTACATCCAGCTCACCGGATACGAGTGGGTGATGGGGTGCGTGTCGGTGCCGATGCAGGACACCCCGGAGGATCCGGCCGGTGTGAATGTGCGCGGCGTGCGGGACATGCTGCTCGGACGGCACGCCTCCGACCCCGAGCGGCGGGTGCACCCGCACCGTCCGGTGGTCGTCGAGGGCAAGACGCTCGACGAGCTGACCCCGCCCTCGCGCCCCAAGCTGCCCCCGCTGCTGCGCGGCTACCTCCGTCTCGGCGCGGAGATCTGCGGTGAACCGGCACACGATCCCGACTTCGCTGTCGCCGACTTCGTCGCGCTGCTCGGCCTCGACACCATCAACACGCGGTATCTGGAGCGACTACAGGGCGCGGCCGCTTCCCTCGACGGGGGACGGTGAGGACCGTGGTCTTCGATGCGCCGCCCGCACAGGCCGTGCACGCGTGGATGCCGTCGAGCCCCTGCGGGCCCGGCTGCATCGAGCCGATCGGCGAGATCGGCACGGCGCGGGTGGTCGCCCGCGCGCTCGGTATCGCCGGGCTGCTGCTGACCTATCCGGTGTGCCACCTCGCGCTCCCCGCGGGACGGCGGGCGGACGTGCAGCGCGGATACGCGCGCGTGCTGCTGCGCTGTCTCGGCATGCGGCTTCGCGTGGTGGACAACCGGATTCCCACCGACCCGGTGCCCGCCGAGCGCGCCATCGCCTCGCGCGTCGGCGCCGAACGCGCCGCCGCCGCGGCCGCCGCCGCCGATGTCCGCTACGCCGATCCCGGCACCGGGGTGCTCGTGGTGACCGGGCACATCGGCTGGACCGACGTGGTCGCGCTGGCCGCGGTGCAGCCGCTCGGGTTCGTCGCGCGGGCGGACCTGATCGACTGGCCGCTGCTCGGTAGCCTCGCCCAGCTGATGCGCGTCATTCCGATCGAACGCGAGCGGTTGCGCCAATTGCCCGATGTCGTCGCACAGCTCAGTGCCCGCCTCGCTGCGGGCGAGCGCGTCGCGATGTTCCCCGAGGGGACCACCTGGTGCGGACGCGCCTACGGCACTATGCGGCCCGCCCTGTTCCAGGCCGCGATCGACACCGGCACTTTCGTGCAGCCCGTGCGGTTGCGCTACTTGAACGGGCACGGCGACCGCTGCACCGTGCCGAGCTTCGTCGGCGAGGACTCCTTCGGCAACTCGGCCGTGCGCGTGCTGCGTTCGCGCGGCATGATCGCCGAGATCGTCCTGGAGACACCGGAATACCCCGGTCTCGACCGCAAGGATCTGGCCCGCCGCTGCGAGCTGGCCGTGCGCGGCGCGGAACTCCCGCGTCACTCGTCGACCGACACCGAATGGATCGAAGCAACCGCGACCCGCGTGCAGGATCCGGCCCCTGCGCCGCAGGAACCGGCGCGAACCGGCGCGGGCGCACATCACGGTGTCAGGCGACCCGGGTTGCGCAGCAGGGCCGTCGCGCTTTTCCGTGGCCGCGCGGCACACCCGCGGCAGGCCACCGACGGCACGCCCGCCTGAGTTCAGCGGTCGCGCGGTTCGCCCGTGGGAGGCACCGACGGATGCCTGCCTGAGTTGAGCGGTCGTGCGGCTCGCCCGCGGGAGGTCGCCGAGGGCACGCCCGCCTGAATCCGAGAGGCGTCGCACGCCGGTGTCGACGGTCGGCATGGACGTACAGTCGACTCACAACCCTCTGGCGCGCTGGCGAATTCAGTCTTCGCTCGGCAACCTGGCCTCGCCGGCAGGCTTGCGAACTGCGGCCTGCACGAGATCGCCGATCCGCGCCGCGGGGACGGCGATGCCGGGCGTGCGCAGCGTCCAGCGGAGGACGTCGTCGACGTTCATCGCGCGCCGTGGCGGCGAACGTCTGCGCGAGTCAGCGACCGCCGTACGCGTTGAGCACGGCGCCGAGCAGTCCGGGAAAGCGGGCCTCGAGGTCGTCACGCCGCAGCCGAACGACGCGCGTGCGTCCCTCGATCGTGGTCGCCGTGACCCCGGCCTCCCGCAGCACCCGGTAGTGGTGCGACAGGGTCGATTTGTGCAAGTCGATGTCCTCGCCGATGCCCGAGCAGTTCTCGCCGTCGCTGTCCGCGAGCCGGAAGGCGATCTCGAGTCGCGCTGGATCGGAGAGCGCGTGCATCACCCCGACGAGGGTGATGTCGGCTGTCGCCGGCTGAAAGGGCACGCGCGGCACGGTCTATCCACAGCCTCGCGATGGCTCGTGCGGAAGGAATCTCCGGCGCCGACCTCGCGCCGTTCGCCGCGAGCATCACCGCGTTACTGCCGGAGATGCTCGATCGGTTCGCCGGCCAGGTCGAGGCGGACGACTTCCCTGGCGGCATATCGACCATCGCCTCGGCGTCGGCAGGACTCGCTCATCTCTCCGAGAGCGCTCGAACCCTCGGCTTCGACGGCACGATGTTCCAGGCATCGCAAAGCCTCGTGCAACGCGCCGTCGATTCCGGTTTCGGGGCCGACGGTCTGGCTCGTTTGGTCGACGCCATCGCCGCCAGGCCCGCGGCCTGATCGATGCGTGTCATGGCGCGCTCCGGCATCTGCGCGGCACACAGCTACTCCCTCGACACCGGGCATTCGGAGTGCTCGCGGTCTAATCAGGGAGGCCGACCGTTTGATCGCAGCTTTCGGGCGGGTCTACCAGGGCGCATTCGGCGGGCGGACGAGTCGGTCGATAGTCCGCGGGGACCCCGCCGGATCGGATGATCGTGCGGTAGGCCTCGACGGCGTCCGTCGGTTGGCGGGCCAGGGTGGGGTCGGCGCGGACGTCGACGGTGTAGAGGCCGAAACGCGGTGTGTAACTGCCCCATTCGTAGTTGTCGGTCAGGCTCCAGTAGTTGTAGCCGACCACGTCGATGCCATCGGCCTTGGCGCGCTGCAGCCAGTAGACGGTGTCGCGGAGGTGTTCGGAGCGAGTGTAACCGTCCGCCCGCGGGAGGCCGTTCTCGGTGGGCATGCCGTTCTCGACGACGTACAGCGGGCGGTCCGGGAACAGGCGCGAATAGTGCCGCAGCGCGTAGTAGATGCCTTCGGTGCGAATCGGCAGTTCCCAAATCGCGGGGCCCTGGTTCGAACCGCCCTGTACCGACTGACCGGATTCCGGCAGCACCGCGAAATAGTAGTCGACGCCGATGAAGTCGAGCTTGTCGGCGATTCGGTCGACCATTGGCTGGTTGACCTCGGTCTCGGCGCCCGCTACGTAGCCGAGGTTGCTGGTGACCTGTGCGTTGGGCGCGGCGCGGTGGATGGTGTCGTAAATCGTGTTGTGGGCCTGAGCCATTCGGTCCAGCATCGCGGGAGCCTCGTCGACGGTGATGGCGCCGATACGCAGCTCGGTTCCGACATATGCGGCGGGCTCGTTGAAAGTGATCCACAGCGGGTTGCGAGAGGCATAGCGGTTCACCACCTTTCGCATATTGGCCAGCCAATCCTCGACCATGCCCGGATTGCGCCAGCCGCCGCGATCACTCGCCCAGCCCGGGTACACCCAGTGGTCCAGAGTGAGCATCGGCCGCATTCCGGCCGCGACGATACGGGCGATCACGTCGTCGTAGAACTGGAATGCCGACGCGTCCCAGATTCCCGGTTCCGGCTGCAATCGAGCCCATTCGACCCCGATCCGGTACACCCGAACCCCCAGGCGCGCGGCCAGATTGATATCGGAGGCATAGTGGTTGATGAAGTCGACCGAATTCGGATACTCGTCCCCGGCCGCACCCGAATCGATGTAGCGGGTCCAGTTGCTCTCGGGCGCGTACCCCTCGGACTGGAACCCGGACGACGCCACACCCCAGAGGAACTCATTGCCGAACGGCACGACGGTCGCGTTCGCCGAGGGGACCACGACCCCGGGCACGAGCAGTGCCGCCGCGATCGTAACGAGTGCGACCAGGGCGTGCCAGCGCTTCCGTGTACGCATCGAACTCCCGTCCCGTCCGGCGCTGCTCGATCGTGCGCACAGCCCGGAACTCGATCGCCGCCGGGTCCACACGATGATCGCCAAACGTAACTATCGGATTGCTGAATCTTTCGAGCCGAAATCGACCGGCGCTCGATACCGGTCCTGAGTCAGTTGTCGGCCGGTCGCCACTGCCGGACCGCGGCGACTATTTCGTCGGCGGCGTCTTCCTGGATGTAGTGGCCGGCGCCGTCGAGAAGGACCGTCCGATGGTCAGCGAACAGTTCCTCCCAGTGACGGCGTTCGGGGGCGCGGAAGGCGACATCCTTGGTGCCCCACACGATCAGTGCCGGCCGGTCCCGCACCGCGTCGAGGTCGCGCTCGACATCGGCGAGAAACGGTCGGCTCGCCAGGATTTCGCGAGGGAACACATGGACCGGCTCGCGCGATTCCGGTGTCGGGAAGGGGCCCCGGTAGGCGTCCATCACCGTCTTGTCCAGTTTCTTGCGGCGCACACCAGCGGGGATGATCCGTTCGACGAAGAAGTTGCGCTGCCGGATCAGCCAACCGCCGACCGGGCCGCCCAGAAATCGCGAGAAGGCCTGCGTGCTCGGGTCGGATTTCGGCCAGGCCCAGGTATTTCCGATGATGAAGGCCACGAAGCGATCCGGGTGCCTGCCTGCCGCGGCGAATCCGATCGGTCCACCCCAGTCCTGCACCATCAGCGTCGCCTCGCGCAAGTCGAGCCGGGACACCAGTTCCGCCACGACCCGGGCATGCTCGACCGGCGTGAAGCCGTAGCCGGGCGCCGCCCGGGACAGTCCGAAGCCGGGATAGTCCACCGCGATGCAGCGGAACCGGTCACGCAGGCCGGCGATGATATCGCGGTAGAGGAATGACCAGGTCGGATTGCCGTGCAGCAGAACCAGCGGTGGCCCGCTGCCTTCGTCGAGGTAGTGCACACGCGAGCCGTCGATCTCAGCGAAATGACTGGAATACGGGTACAGGTTTTCCGGTACCCAGGTCGGGCGGATGGGAGTGCTGGCTTCCTCGCTCACACTGCTACCTCCGATCGCCGGAACTTCATGGTCAACCAAGTCTGGACGACAACGAGCGCGGTGCAGAGCAAATTGACAGCAAATATTTGAATCGTAGAAACCGGCCGGGAAACTGTCGTGCGTTCACTCGAGTGCGGTCCCGGTCCGTGAGGCATGCACTTCATGGCGGATCGTCGCCGCGACGCCCTTTCTGGCCGAGACGGTGCAGACGGCTCGCCTAGCCCACACAACTGTTGACGGTGGAGATCTTCGCCGGTCCGAGTCGTCGGGAACTCATCCACCGCGAGCCAGGTGACCCCGCTGTGACTCATACGCAGCCATTCACCTGGGGCGATTCACCTCGTCGAACATTGTGAGCCGGGGCGCGCACGGGCCTCGTCCAGCAGCAACTCTCCCTGCTGCACGTGCCATGGCCACTGGCATGCGTGTGACTTCTCGAGGTGGGCTCTGCCCTTTGTCCAGGTCCGTTGGGAGGCCGTCGGCTCCCATGAGGTACGCCAAGCCGAGTTCGAAGTGGGGCGTTGCCCTGCACGAAGTAACCCGACAGCAGGCCGGGTCTACTACGACAGCAAGGAGGCCGCTGTCCGGTGGCCGGGCCCCTCCGGTCAATTCCTCGCCTCGGCGAGTTCCACTGTCCTGGCAAGGCGTTCGACGTCCGGCGGCAATCGGCGCCGCTGTGCGAGAGCCCGCGGCAGGCGGCGAACGATTCCCGCGATCGTCAGCAAGGTCCCCGGGTCACGCGTCGCTCGACGCAGCAAGCCGACGGACTCGGCCGCACAACGCCGTAGCGGCCGCCGCATCCAGACGATCAACACGCTGTTGCGCTGTTCGGTCCGCCTGCGCCGACCGGTGGGCGGTCGCCGCTGCGACGGATGGTGGTGGGCGCGGACTTCCGCCACGTAGCAGAGGTGCCAGCCCTGGGCCGCCAGATCGAGTGACAGCAACCCTTCCTCGCCACCGACACCGAACAGCGGACTGAAGCCGCCTGCCTCCAGGTACGCCTCCTTTCTGACGATCGCGGCGCAGGCGAGGAAGCCGAGCACCGATGGGCCTGGCAGGCCGGGGAGGCGTCCGAGCGGGCTGCTTGCCATCCGTTGGTTGACGGGATCCTCGCGGTGGTCCGCGCCGACGAGCGTGCGTCCCGCTATCAGGGCGAGCCGGGGATGGGCGTCCAGCAGCCGCTCCGCTGCCGGGAGCGCGTCGGCGGCCCACCAGGAGTCGTCGTCACTGAAGGCGACGTAGGGTGTCCGGGCCATCGCGACGCCGAGGTTGCGTGCGGCCGCTCCGAGATTGCGCGGCAGCCGGACGACTTCCACATCAGGGAAAGCCTCCGCCGTGCCCGCGGTGTCGTCGTCGGAAGCGTTGTCCAGCAAGACGATCGCTGGACTCGGGCGCAGTGCCCGCAACTCGGTCAAGGTGCGGGCCAGTTCCGCGGCACGGTTACGAGTGACGATGACGACGGTGGTCCGCGCCGTGCTCTGCGCTTCCGGCGCGTCTCGATCGTCGCGGGGTGGGACCACCGGGTGCGGCGACCTACTCGGGCGCCGGACGCAGGTGCACTACCTTCGTCTGGGTCATCTCGTCCAGCAATTCGGGTCCGTAACCGAAACCGGTTCCGCTGGCCCGATGTGGATGCGCCGCACCACCGGGCGCTCCACCGAACACCGCGTTGATCTTCACCGTGCCGACCGGCAGTTCCCGCCAGGCGTGCTGGGCATTGGCCAGCGACGGAGTCAGCACGGTCGCCGCGAGACCGTAATCGTCGTTCGCGGCCTCCGCGATGCCCTGCTCGAACGTATCCACCACCCGGACCGGCGCGACAGGACCGAAGGTCTCTTCGCGCATGATCCGCATGGTCGAATCGCAGTGCGTCAGTACGGTGGCCGGATAGTGCGCACCGGCGCCGTCCGGCACCACACCGCCCGTCACCAGTTCGGCCCCGTGGTCCACCGCGTCGCGCACGTGGGCGTGGACCCGGTCGCGATGGCGCCGGTCGACCAGCGGCGCCGGCTTCCTGGACTCGGCTTCGGCGACCAACGCCGCCAAGAACGCCTCCGCGACATCGACGTGCACGAAGATCCGCTCCACTGCCACGCAGATCTGACCGGAGTTCGCGAACGCGCCGAGCGCGGCCTGTCCCGCGGCCCACACCGGATCCACCCCGGCGTCGACGACGAGTGGGTCGTTGCCGCCGTTCTCCAGCAGGGCCTTGGCCCCGGTGCAGGCGGCGCTCTTCGCGATCGACCGTCCCGTGGCCGTGCTGCCGACGTGCGCGATGACGTCGATGTCGTGGCGCGCGGCGAGCAGTGCGCCGACCCTCCCATCGCCCTGCACGGTCTGCAGGACGCCCTCGGGCAGCGCAGGGGCGAGTAGGTCGCCGAGCAGGCCGCCGGTATGGGGTGCGCGCTCACTCGGCTTGTGCACCACCGTGTTTCCGGTGACCAGCGCGGCGCCGAGCAAACCGCAGGACACCGCGACGGGATCGTTCCACGGCGTCAGGGCGACGACGACGCCGCGCGGTTCCCACACCATCAGGTCGGTCGCCTCGAAGTCGCCCTGGAGGCTCTTTCCCCGGTGCACCGGTCCCAGTTCGGCGTATTGCTCCAATGTCGCGGCTCCGGCCAGCACTCCCTCCTTGCCCTCGGGTCGCGGGCGTCCGGTCTCGACGTGGTTGAGCTCGGCGAGTTCGTCGGCATGCGCGCGCAGCGCGGCGGCGCAAGCTCGAAGCGCCGCGGCCCGCTCGGCCGCCGGGGTGCGCGCCCACATGGGCTGAACACGAGTGGCCAGCTCGATCTGCGCATCGATCTCGGCGACACCGGTCATCGGCACTTTGCCGACGGTGGCGCCGGTGGTGGGATCGAGTATCTCGATCGTCTCGGTGGACGCATTGCCGGTAAGGAACGTGACTGCGTTCGGTCCGCTCATATCGCCGGCATTTCCTGGCGCCCCCGGTTCAAACCGCCGTCGAGGACGCCGCGCCGGTGTTGCCGCGGGACATGGCCGGAGCCGGGCCCGGCGAAGCGCGACGCAGGTTTGATCCGGCGGCAAGAGGCAAGAGCTATCGACATGGCCGAGACGATCGGACGGCTGAACGTACTGCTCTGGCACGTGCACGGTTCCTGGACGACTTCGTTCGTCCGAGGACCCCACCACTACCTGGTCCCCGTGGTGGACGGCGGCGGGCCCTGGGGCCGAGGGCGGTGCGGCCGCGAGTGGCCGTCCGCCGAAGACGTGCCCGCGGGGGAACTGCGCGACACCGAGCCCGATGTTGTGGTGCTGCAACGCCCGGAGGAAATCGATCTCACCCGGCGTTGGCTGGGTCGTGATCCAGGCCGCGAGATTCCGGCGATCTATGTCGAGCACAACACGCCGCGTCCCAGCGCGGCCACCACCAGGCACCCGCTGGCGGATCGCGCCGACATCCCGATCGTGCACGTCACCCATTTCAACCACCTCATGTGGGACAACGGAATCGCGCCCACCAGCGTCGTGCCGCACGGCATCGTCGACCCCGGCGCGCTGTACACCGGCGAAGTGCCGCATGGCGTGGCGCTGATCAACGAACCGGAGCGGCGCGGAAGGATCACCGGAAGTGATCTGCTGCCCGACTTCGCGATGGCGGGGCCCATCGATCTGTACGGCATCGGAGCCGTCGACTTCACCGCGGACAGACCCACCGGACATCCGATTCGCGGCATCGGCGACTTCGAACAGCGGGCATTGCATCGCGAAATGGCGCAGCGGAGGGTCTATCTGCACACCGCGCGCTGGACCTCGCTCGGATTGTCTCTCCTCGAAGCCATGCACCTGGCCATGCCGGTGGTGGCGCTGGCCACGACCGAGGCCGTCAGCGCGGTGCCGCCGGAAGCGGGCGTCCTGTCCTCCGACGTCGCCCGGCTCACCGCGAAGTTCCGCGAATTCCTGCACGAACCCGACTTGGCGGAGCTCGCGGGCAAGGCCGGACGGCAGTTCGCGCTGGAGCATTACGGCCTCGACGCTTTTCTGCGCCGGTGGAATTCCCTGCTCGCCGAGGTCATCCGATGACGGCGGAACGCGCGTTGGTCACCGGCGGTTGCGGGTTCGTCGGGTCGCATCTGTGCGAGCAGTTGCTCGACGCGGGCACCTCGGTGGTCGCGCTCGACAACTTCGCGACGTCCACACTGGACACGGTCGCCCGGCTGCTCGACCGAGCCGGCTTCGATCTCGTGCGGCACGACGTCACCGAGCCGTTGCCCGCGCTAGGTTCCTTCGACGTGGTCTTCCACCTCGCGTCCGCCGCATCGCCTCCGGACTATCTGCGGCTGCCGATCGAGACGCTCCGAGCCGGTTCGCTCGGCACCGCCAACGCCCTGGAGATGGCCGAGCGGAATCGAGCGCGATTCGTGCTCGCGTCGACGAGCGAGGTCTACGGCGACCCGGTCGTCCACCCGCAGCCCGAGAATTACTGGGGGCACGTCAATCCGGTCGGTCCGCGCAGTGTCTACGACGAGGCGAAACGGTACGCCGAGGCGTTGACCATGGCGTTCGGCCGGGAGCGCGGCGTGAACACCGGAATCGCCAGGATCTTCAACACCTACGGTCCATGGATGCGCACCGACGACGGCCGGATGGTGCCCACCTTCATCGCGCAGGCGTTGTCGGACGCACCACTCACCATCGCAGGAACCGGCCAGCAGACCCGCTCGCTCTGCTACGTCGAGGACACCGTGCGCGGGCTGCTCGCGCTGGCGTTCACCGGCCATCCCGGACCGGTCAACATCGGCAATCCGGAGGAAGTCTCCGTCCGTCGTCTCGCGGAGGAGATTCGGGAGGCGACCGGAAGCCGGTCCACCGTGCGGTATGTCGACGGCGCGATCGACGATCCGAAGCGGCGCTGCCCGGACATCTCGCTGGCCCGCCGCGAACTCGGCTGGCGGCCGGTGATCAGCAGGGCGGATGGCCTGCGCCGCACGATCGACTGGTTCGCCGGGCGCGCGGCCGTGTCGGCCGACGAGGCGCGCCGCTGATCGGCGCGCCGGTTTAGTGGTGACTTCGACGGGTAGCGCCCCCATATGTCAGCGGGCAGGCCGACAGGTCGCCGCGTCTCGAACAGAAAGGCGGGCCCGTGCGCATTCTGGGAATCAACGCGATCTTCCACGATCCTGCCGCTGCCTTGATCGTCGACGGCGAAATCGTCGCGGCCGCAGAGGAAGAGCGGTTCACCCGTCGCAAACACGGCAAGCGGCCGGTGCCGTTCTCCGCCTGGGAGCTGCCCGAGCACGCGGCCGCCTGGTGCCTGCGCAAAGCGGGATTGCGTCCCGATCAGCTCGACGCGGTGGGTTACTCCTACGACCCGCGGCTGGTCGACCATTCGCTCGACGGCCTCGACCCTGGAAGCGAAGCGACCCGAACGGACTACGCGCGCAGGGCGCCCGCGTTCCTCGCGGCCGCGTTGCCCGGCCTCGATCCCACGATCGTCCGCTTCGTGCGACATCACCTGGCGCATGCCGCGTCGGCGGCGCTCGCGGCCCCGTGCGGTGACTCCGCGGTCCTGGTGGCCGATGGACGCGGCGAGAGCCAGTCCTATCTCGCGGGCGAATACCGCGACGGCAAGTTCGTCGAGCTGGCGGCCCAGCGGCTGCCGCACTCGCTCGGGCTGCTGTACGAAAACCTCACCGAACACCTCGGATTCGCCCGCTCGAGCGACGAATACAAGGTGATGGCACTCGCGTCCTACGGATCCCCGAGGTTCCTCGACCGGTTCCGGGAACTCGTGTACTCCACCGACGACGGCTGTTTCCGCACCGAACCGGTGGACTGGGAGCGTTTCGCACCCGCCGCGACCGGCGGTGAACTCGGTCGCGACCATGCCGACCTCGCGGCGAGCGTGCAACGACGACTCGAAGACGTGCTGCTGGAGCTGACCTCATGGCTGCACCGTCAGACCGGTCAGCGCGACCTCACCCTGGCCGGCGGCATCGCGCTCAACTGCGTGGCCAACACCCGGCTGCACGCCGAAGGCCGCTACGAACGGATCTGGGTGCAGCCCGCCGCCGGTGACGCGGGGACCGCGCTCGGCGCCGCGCTGCAATTGGCGGCCGAGTTCGGTGAGCGTGCCGCCCCCATGCGGGCCGCAGGCCTCGGTCGCGAGTGGACGGACCCGGAGCTGGAAAGCGTTCTGCGCACGGCGAAGGTCCGATACACGAGGTCCGACGACGTCGCGGCCGCCGTGGCGCAGGCGCTCGCCGAGGACGAGGTGGTGGCCTGGTTCCAGGGCCGCGCCGAGTTCGGCCCGCGCGCGCTCGGGCATCGTTCGCTGCTCGCGCATCCCGGCCGGGCCGCGAATCTCGAACGCCTCAACGACGTGAAAGGGCGTGAACAGTTCCGGCCGCTCGCGCCGATGGTGCTCGCCGAGCGGGCGTCCGAAATCTTCGGCCGCGGACCGTTGCCGAGCCCGTACATGCTGTTCGTGCACGATGTCGCTCCCGACTGGCGCGCGCGAATCCCCGCCGTGACGCATGTCGACGGCACCGCGCGGGTGCAGACCGTCGATCCCGCGGACAACCCGCTCGTGGCGAGGATGCTGGCGGAGTTCGACCGGCGCACGGGTCTGCCGGTCGTGGTCAACACGAGCCTGAACACCGCGGGCAGGCCGATGGTCGATTCGCCGCGCGACGCCCTCGAGTGCTTCGGTTCGGCACCGATCGATCTGCTGGCCATCGGCCCGTTTCTGGTCCGCCGCGCATGAACGGCCCCGCCGTGGACTACAGCGTGGTCATTCCGACCGTCGGCCGGGAAAGCCTTCGATCCCTCGTCGAGTCGCTGGCCGCCGCGGTGGGTCCCGAGCCACGGGAAATCGTCGTGGTGGACGATCGGCGCGGCGGTGCGGATCTACCGTTGCCCGATCTGGAACTGCCGCTGCGGGTCATCCGCTCGGGTGGCCGCGGACCCGCCGCGGCGCGGAACGCGGGTTGGCGGCACGCGTCGGGCGAGTGGATCGCCTTCCTCGACGACGATGTGCTCACCGCGCCGGATTGGCCCGCCCGCTTGGCCGGCGATCTGCGCGGCCTCGACGAGCGGACGGCGGCTTCCGTAGCCCGTATCGAGGTTCCGCTACCGGAGGACCGCCGCCCGACCGACGAGGAACGCGGAACCGCTCGACTGGCCAACGCCCGGTGGATCACGGCGGACATGGCCTATCGCCGGTCCGTACTGGCCGAGGTCGGCGGCTTCGACGAACGATTCCCCAGGGCATTTCGCGAGGACGCGGATCTGGCGCTGCGCGTCTGCCTCGCCGGTTACGTCATCGCGACCGGACAACGGCTCACCCGCCACCCGGTCCACGAGTCGGGGCCGATGGCCAGCCTCCGAGCGCAACGCGGGAACGCCGACAACGCGTTGCTGCGGCGAAAGTACGGTCCTCGGTGGCGTCAGCGCATCGGCGAAGACGCGGGTCTGCTGCCACGCCACGCGCTCACCACGGTCGCGGGCGCGCTGGCCGTCGCGCTCGGCGCGGCCGGTCGCAAGCGCCAAGCCCTCGCGTCCGCGGCGGTCTGGGCGACGCTGACCGGCGTATTCGCCGCGCGCCGGATCGCGCCCGGACCGCGTACGCCCGGCGAGATCGGCCGGATGCTGTCGACCAGCGCGCTGATTCCGCCCGCCGCGTGCTGGCATCGCCTGCGCGGCGAGCTACGTCATCGGCACGCGACGCACACTTCGCCGCTGGCGTTGTTGTTCGACCGGGACGACACGCTCATCGTCGATGTCCCCTACCTCGCCGACCCCACTGAGGTGCGACCGGTGCCGGGGGCCACCGAGGCGCTACGCATGGCCCGTGCGGCCGGTCTCCAGCTCGGCATCGTGAGCAACCAGTCCGGTATCGCGCGAGGGGTGATCAGTCCGGGACAGCTCGTCGCGGTGAACACTCGGGTCGAGGAGTTGCTCGGACCGTTCGCGACCTGGCAGGTCTGTGTGCACCGCGAAGGCGATGGCTGCGCGTGCCGCAAACCCGAGCCGGGGATGGTTCGTCGCGCCGCGGCCGTCCTGGGCGTCGATGTCGGCAGGTGTGTCCTCATCGGCGACACCGGCGCCGATGTCACGGCCGCGATGTCCGCGGGCGCCCGCGCGATTCTGGTGCCGACGGCGAGGACCCGCGCCGAAGAGGTCGACTACGCGCGGCGCGAAGCGATCGTGGCGCGCGACCTGACCGAAGCGGTACGGCTGGCGATGGCGGGTCCTCCGTGACCGCGGCAGCGATCCTCGTGCTCCGCGCGCTCGGCCTCGGCGACTTGCTGACCATCGTGCCCGCCTTACGCGGCCTGCGAAACGCCTACCAGGAACACCGCGTCGTACTCGCCGCGCCGGAAGCGCTGCGCCCCTTGGTCGACCTCATCGATGCCGTCGACGAACTGCTGCCCACCGCGGGGCTGGGTGCGCTGCGATGGCAGTCCGCGCCGCCGAGGCTCGCTGTCAATGTGCACGGCAGCGGGCCGGAAAGCATCCGCGATCTCCTGGCGACCCGCCCGGAGACACTGCTGACTCATCGTCACCCGGATTTCGCCGATCTGCCCGGCCTCGAATGGCGCGACGACATGCACGAGGTGGATCGCTGGTGCCGCCTGCTGGAGTGGGGCGGGATCGACGCCGATCGAACCGCGCTGCTGTTGCCCGCGCCGCCGGAGCCCGCCGCCGAGCGGAACGTGGTCGTGATCCATCCTGGCGCGGCCTATCCAGCACGCCGCTGGCCATCCGAACGGTTCGCCCGGGTGGCCCGAGAACTCGGCGCAGACGGCCACCGAGTGGTGATCACCGGCACGCGCGGCGAAATCGGTTTGGCGACTGCGGTCGCCGAGGAAGCCGGCCTGCCGCCGTCGTCGGTGTACGCGGGACGCACCGATCTGGCGCAACTCGCCGCAATGGTGGCCGCCGCGGAACTGGTCGTCTGCGGCGACACCGGCGTAGGGCACTTGGCCACCGCCTTCGGCACACCGTCGGTCCTGCTGTTCGGTCCGACGCCGCCGCACCGGTGGGGGCCGCCCGCCACCGCGAGACACCACGTGGCGCTGTGGTCGGGGGACATCGGCGATCCGCATGCCGATCGTCCGGATCCCGGACTGCTCACGCTGCGGCCCGAACAGGTGCTGTCGGCCGCGGCCGGATTGCTCGACGAGAGGGTGCGACATGGGTAGCCGCGTGGGGGTGGTCGGCGCCGGATACGTTGGGTTGACGAGTGCCGCTTGCCTGGCGCACCTGGGACATCATGTGGTCTGTGTCGAGAGCGACGAACGCAAGGTAGCGGCGCTGCGCGCGGGTGAGGTCGCGATCGTCGAGCCGGGCTTGCCCGAACTGGTCGGGGAAGGGCTCGCGGAGAACCGGCTCGCCTTCACCTCCGACCCGGAGGCGCTGCGCGAATGCGAAATGGTCCTGCTGTGCCTGCCGACGCCGATGGCCGCCGATGGCAGGGCCGACCTGGGCGTCTTCCGGGACGCGGTCGAGACGTTGTCCGCTGTCCTGCCGCCGGATTGCGTGCTCGTCACCAAGTCGACGGTCCCGGTGGGGACGGCGGCGCGGATTCCGGCGCTGTCCGGGCTCGAAGCAGTCGTGAGCAACCCCGAATTCCTCCGTGAGGGTCACGCGGTGCACGACTTCCTGCACCCGGACCGCGTCGTGGTCGGGGCGGCCGAGCGGCATCGGGAATCGGCCGACCGTGTCGTGGCTCTGTACGAGGGAACAGGCGCGCCGGTGCTGCGGTCGGACACGGCCAGCGCCGAGCTGGCCAAGTACGCCAGCAACGCGTTTCTCGCGGTCAAGCTCTCGTTCGTGAACACCCTGTCCGAACTGTGCGAACGGGTCGGCGCCGATATCACCGAGGTCACCGAGGCGATGGGCATGGACGATCGGATCGGTCCCGCCTTCCTCGCGCCCGGCCCTGGCTGGGGCGGCTCGTGCCTGCCCAAGGACACTCGCGCGCTCTTGCGGGCCGCTGAGGCGGCGGGCGTGGACTTCGCGCTGGTCCGTGACGCGCTGCGAGCCAACGACCGTCAGCACGCGATGGTGATGCGCAAGATCCGCCGCGCCGTCACCGGCACGGTCGACGGCTCGCTGGCGGGCGCCAGGATCGGCGTGCTCGGCCTCGCGTTCAAGGCCGGGACCGGGGATCTGCGCGACTCTCCCGCCGTCGCCGTGGCACGGCAGCTGTCCCACCACGACGCCACGGTAGCCGCCTACGACCCGTGCGTCCCAGCGTCGGCCGCCCCCGGGCTCGACGGCATCCGGGTGGTGGACGACCCCTACGCGGTGGCGAAGAACGCCGACGCGATCGTGATCCTCACCGAGTGGCCCGAGTTCCGTTCGCTCGATTGGGCGAGGCTCGCGACCGACGTCGACCGCGCCGTGATCGTGGACACCCGAAACCTGCTCGACGAGCGAATGCTGAGCGGCACCGGTTTCACCTTGTTCGGTACCGGCTGGCGCAGAAGCAGCACCGATATCGATGATCCGATGACGCCGGGACCGGCAGACGAGTGACTTCGGCCCGCGGTTGCAGGGGCCGGACGGCACGCCGCGCCCACCACGGGAGCGGTCCGCGGCGCGCGCTCCGGGAATATCGGAAGGCCGTCAGCCGGTTGCCGATCGTGAGCAATTCGTAGAAGGCGGGGGACACCCCCAAGTTGTGCAGGTCAACGCTGGGATAGGCTTTATCGGTCATGAAGTCGGCTTTTTCGGGTCCGGTCACCGGTGCTGCGCCCCAGACGGTCTACCTCGATCATGCGGCCACCACACCGATGCTGCCTGCCGCGATCGAGGCGATGACGGCTGCCATGGCGCGGCCGGGAAACGCCTCGTCGGTGCACGGATCGGGGCGCGCAGCGCGCCGGTTGCTCGAGGAGGCGCGCGAGTCGATCGCCGCGAATCTGGGCGCGAGGCCCTCCGAAGTGATCTTCACCTCCGGCGGCACCGAGAGCGACAACCTGGCGGTCAAGGGCATCTACTGGGCGCGCAGGGACGCCGATCCGCGCCGCACCAGGATCATCGCGAGCTCGATCGAGCATCACGCGGTCATCGACGCGGTCGAGTGGCTGGAGCAGCACGAGGGTGCGCAGGCCACCTGGCTGCCGGTGGACGCCGACGGCGTCGTGTCGCCGCGCACGCTGCGGGCGGCGCTGGCCGAACATCCCGACGAGGTCGCCCTCGTCAGCGTCATGTGGGCCAACAACGAGGTAGGCGCCATCCAGCCGATCGCCGAATTGGCCGCGGTGGCACAGGAATTCGGCGTGCCCCTGCACAGTGACGCGATCCAGGCCGCGGCCCAGCTGCCGATCGACTTCGCCGCGAGCGGTCTGTCCGCGGCCAGTTTCGCCGGACACAAGGTCGGCGGACCGCACGGTGTCGGCGTGCTGCTGCTCGGCAGGCAGGTGAGTTGCGTGCCGCTGCTGCACGGCGGCGGGCACGAGCGCGACCTGCGCTCCGGCACCTCGGACACCGCCGCCGCGGTCGGCTTGGCCACCGCGCTGGACGTCACCGTCGCCGAACTGCCAACGCGCGCTGCCGAATTGGCCGTGCTGCGAGACGCTCTCATCGCGGGCGTGACCGCGGCGGTTCCGGAGGCCGTGCTGAACGGCCCGCCCGGCGCGCAGCGCCTGCCGGGCAACGCGCACTTCACGTTCCCCGGCTGCGAGGGTGACTCGCTGCTCATGCTGCTGGACGCCGCCGGGATCGAATGCTCGACCGGCTCCGCCTGCAACGCGGGCGTCGCCACGCCGAGTCACGTGCTGATCGCCATGGGCGTCGAACCATGGGTCGCGCGCGGCTCGCTGCGGTTCTCCTTGGGGCACACGTCGACCCGCGCCGACGTGGACGCCCTCCTCGATGTCTTGCCCCAGGTGGTGGAGCGGGCCAGAGCCGCTGGTCTTGCCAGTGCGAAAGGTGGTGTGTGATGCGGGTACTCGCGGCGATGAGCGGTGGTGTCGACTCGGCCGTAGCGGCGGCGCGCGCCGTCGACGCCGGGCACGAGGTGGTCGGCGTGCATCTCGCGCTCTCGGCCACCCCCGGCACGCTGCGCACAGGTTCGCGCGGCTGCTGCTCGAAGGAGGACGCGGGCGATGCCCGCCGCGCCGCCGACGTGCTCGGAATTCCCTTCTACGTCTGGGATTTCGCGGACCGCTTCAAGGAAGACGTGATCGACGACTTCGTCGCGGCCTACGCGGCGGGCGAGACGCCGAACCCGTGCCTGCGCTGCAACGAGAAGATCAAGTTCTCCGCGCTGGCCGACCGCGCGGTCGCGCTCGGCTTCGACGCCGTCGTCACCGGTCACTACGCCCGGCTCGAGGACGGCGTGCTGCGCCGCGCGGTGGACGCGGACAAGGATCAGTCCTACGTGCTCGCCGTGCTCACCGCCGAGCAGCTCTCCCGCGCCATGTTCCCGGTCGGCGACACCCCGAAGCCGCAGATCAGGGCCGAGGCCGCCGAGCGCGGCCTCGCGGTGGCGAACAAGCCGGACAGCCACGACATCTGCTTCATCCCTTCCGGCGACACCCGCGCCTTCCTCGGCGCCAAGATCGGCATCCGCCCCGGCGCCGTGGTCGACGCGGAAGGCAAGGTGCTCGCCGAGCACGAGGGCGTGCACGGCTTCACCATCGGCCAGCGCAAGGGCCTCGGTCTCGCGGGCCCCGCCGCCGACGGCAAGCCGCGCTACGTCACCGACATCGATCCCGCGTCCGGCACCGTGCGCGTCGGCTCGGCCGAGGACCTGCGGGTCTGGACGGTGCGCGCCGAACGTGCGATCTGGACCTCGGGCTCGGCGCCGCAAGGCCCGATCGAGTGCGTCGCGCAGGTGCGCGCGCACGGCGGCACCGCGCCCGCGATCGCCGAGACGGTGGACGGCGGCCTCGAGGTGCGGCTGCGGGAACCGCTGACCGGCGTGGCGCGCGGGCAGGCCGTCGTGCTGTACCGGCCGGACGCGCTCGGCGACGAGGTCATCGGCAGCGGCACCATCAGCGACACCTCGCGCGAGCCGCACTCCGCCGACGACGCGGCGCGGGTAGAGGCGCGGTAGGGCGTCCGCGGGACACGCCGGCTGGCCGCTGAATCCGCTCGCGGTACTGTCACGATGCCCCGGCGGAGACTCGACCGCGGATGGCGCGCACCGTCGGAACACCGCGGCGGTGTACGGCACACATCGACATGAGCAGGGTAGGACGTGTGAGCGAAACCGGTACTGACGCTGCGGCTTCCGCCGAACACGGTGCGGCCGAGCCGTTGACCGGCGGTATCGCGACGGCCGTCGGTTCGTGGCCCGGCGCCGATCCGCGCGAGGCCGCGAACACCGTGCTCGGCGAGCTGGCCGAGCTGACCCACTTGCCCGAGCTACCTGGCCGCGGCGTCGGCGCCGACATGATCGGCCGTGTCTCGGCGCTGCTCGTCGACATGCGTTTCGACACCAGCACCCGCGGCTACCGGCTCGCCGCGCGTCCCGGCGCGGTCTCGCGCCGCGCCCGCGATCTGTTGCGCGCCGACCTGGACGCGCTCGAAGAAGCTTGGGAGACATCGGGTTCGGCGGGCACCGGACGCGTCGTCAAGGTTCAGGCCGCCGGTCCGCTCACGCTGGCCGCCGAGGTAGAGCTGCCCGGCGGGCACCGCGCGCTCACCGATCCCGGTGCGTTGCGCGATCTTTCGGACTCCCTCGCGGAGGGCCTGGCCCAGCACGTGGCCGAGGTGGGCAAACGGCTCGGCGCGCGGGTCGTGCTGCAACTCGACGAGCCGTCGCTGACCGACGTGCTGAACGGTTCGCTGCGCGGGGTCAGCGTGCTGGACACCGTGCGCGCGATGCCGGCCCCGGAGGCGCTCGCCGTGCTCGACGGCGTCATCGAGGCGCAAGCCGCGCCGGTGCTGGTGCACAGCTGCGCCGAGCCGCCCGCGCTGGGCTTTCTGCGCCGCAGCGCGGCCGCAGCGGTCGGTTTCGATGTCGCGACGATCCGCACCCGCGATCTGGACAGCATCGGCGAAACACTCGATGCCGGGAAGCGGCTGGTGCTCGGGTTGGTGCCGACCACCGACCCGGCGGCCAGGACCACCGAGGCGGCGACCAAGGGCGCGCCGCGGCCGGTGACGTGGCGCGAGATCGCGGAACCGGGTGTACGGCTGATCGATCGTCTCGGCTTCCCACGCACCGCGCTGGCCGATCGCGTGCTCGTCGCACCGGCGTGCGGGCTCGGCGGCGCGCCGCTCTCCTGGGCTAGGAAGGCGCTGAGCCTGGCGAACGAGGTCGCCCGCGCCTACGCGGAAGACCCGGAATCGCTGACCTTCTCCTGACCGGTCCTGACCGGGCGGCAGGGCCTCGACGTGCGGGAATGTGTCGGTTCGCTCGACTAATGTGCCTGTCGTGAGTGACAGCGACAGTGCGGCGGTTCCGGCGACGGCAGAGCAGCGGGTGCGGTGGCAGCGGCTGGCGGACGAGGTGCGCGAACACCAGTTCCGCTACTACGTGCGCGACGCGCCGATCATCTCCGACGGGGAGTTCGACGAGTTGCTGCGGCGGCTGCAGGCCATGGAGGACGAACACCCGGATCTGAGGACGCCCGATTCGCCGACTCAGCTGGTCGGCGGCGGTTTCGCGACCGACTTCACCGCGGTCGACCACCTGGAGCGGATGCTGTCGCTGGACAACGTGTTCAGCTACGACGAGCTACGCGCATGGGCCGCGCGGGTGGAGGCAGAGACCGGTCCGGACCTGCACTACCTGTGCGAGGTGAAGATCGACGGCGTCGCGCTCAACCTGGTCTACGAGAAGGGCAGGCTGGTCCGCGCCGCGACCCGTGGCGACGGCCGCACCGGTGAGGACGTCACGCTCAACGCGCGCACCATCGACGACATCCCGGCCGAACTCGCCGTCACCGACGAGTTCCCCGTCCCCGACCTGCTCGAGGTGCGCGGCGAGGTCTACATGCGGCTGGCGGATTTCGAGGCGCTCAACGCGTCCATCGTCGCCGAGGGCAAGCCCCCGTACGCGAACCCGCGCAACACCGCGGCAGGCTCGCTGCGGCAGAAGGACCCGTCGGTCACCGCGCGCAGGCGGCTGCGGATGATCTGTCACGGCTTCGGCCGCATCGAGGGCTACACCCCGGCCTCGCAACACGACGCGTACCTGGCGCTGGCGGCTTGGGGACTGCCGGTCTCCGAGCACACCAGGCGCGTGCACGGCGTCGAAGCGGTGATCGAACGGGTGGCCTACTGGGGCGAACACCGCCACGACATCGAGCACGAGATCGACGGTCAGGTCATCAAGGTCGACGAGATGTCGCTGCAACGCCGCCTCGGATCGACCTCGCGGGCGCCGCGCTGGGCGATCGCCTACAAGTACCCGCCCGAGGAAGCCACGACCAAGCTGCTCGACATCGAGGTCAACGTGGGCCGCACCGGGCGGGTCACCCCGTTCGCGGTGATGGAGCCGGTGTCCGTCGCGGGGTCGACCGTCGCCATGGCGACGCTGCACAACGCCTCGGAGGTCAAGCGCAAGGGCGTGCTGATCGGCGACACGGTCACGATCCGCAAGGCGGGCGACGTGATCCCCGAAGTGCTGGGCCCGGTGGTCGACGCGCGCACCGGCGAGGAACGCGAGTTCGTCATGCCGACGCACTGTCCCGAGTGCGGCACCGAATTGGCGCCGGAGAAGGAGGGCGACGCCGACATCCGCTGCCCGAACCAGCGTTCCTGCCCCGCGCAGCTGCGGGAGCGGGTGTACCACGTGGCCAGCCGCAATGCCTTCGACATCGAGGCGCTCGGCTACGAAGCGGCCATAGACCTGCTGAAGTCCGGCGCGATCACCGACGAGGGCGACCTGTTCGACCTCGACGAGCCCCGCCTGCTCACCACCTCGCTGTTCGCCAACAAGAACGGCAGCCTCTCCGCGAACGGCAAACGGCTGCTCGACAACCTCGACGCCGCCAAGGACCGTCCGCTGTGGCGGGTGCTGGTCGGCCTGTCCATCCGGCACGTCGGCCCCACCGCGGCCAGGGCGCTGGCCGCCGAATTCGGCAGCATGGCGCGGATCGAGTCGGCCACCGCCGAGGAGCTGGGCGCCGCCGACGGCGTCGGCCCGACCATCGCCGCGGCGGCGGCCGAGTGGTTCACCGTCGACTGGCACCGCGCGATCGTGGACAAGTGGCGCGCGGCAGGGGTGCGGATGGAGGACGAGCGCGACGAGTCCATCGAACGCACGCTGGAGGGTCTGTCGATCGTCGTCACCGGTTCGCTGCAAGGCTTTTCCCGCGACGGCGCGAAGGAGGCCATCCTGATCCGCGGCGGCAAGGCGGCGGGCTCGGTCTCCAAGAAGACGGCTTTCGTGGTGATCGGCGAGGCGCCGGGTTCGAAGGCGGCCAAGGCGGAGGAACTCGGCGTGCCGATCCTGGACGAAGACGGATTCCGGTTGCTGCTGGAGCGCGGTCCCGCGGCGGTGACGCCCGCCGGGGCCGCTGCCGGGGAAGACGCCGAGACGTAGCTCGCGGCCGGTGATTTCGCGCGGCGGCGAACGGCACTTGACCTGAACCATGCTTCAGGTATGACGATCGATCGGGTAGGCAACTATCAGGAGACCGTCATGACTCACCGTCCCACCGCCTTGATCACCGGCGCATCGGCCGGGCTCGGCCGCGCGCTCTCCCGGGCGCTGGCCGGGCGCGGCTGGCGGGTGATCGGCACCGCCCGTCGCGCCGACCGGCTCGACCGGGTCCGCGCCGAACTCGGCGCCGCGTTCATCGCCGTCACGGGCGATGTCACCGATCCCGCGCACCGCGCCCGCCTGGCCGAAGTCGCCGCGGGCGCGGGATCGCTCGACCTCGTGGTCAACAATGCCAGCAGGCTCGGACCGAGTCCGCAGCCCCGGCTGGCCGACTATCCGCTCGACGAACTCGAGGCCGTCTACCGCACGAATGTGGTTGCGCCGCTGGCGATCCTGCAAGCGGTGCTGCCGATGCTCGATCTCGGCGGCGTCGTGGTCGACATCAGTTCCGACGCCGCCGTCGAACCGTATCCGGGATGGGGCGGATACGGTTCGGCCAAGGCGGCGCTGGACCAGCTCACCGCGGTCCTCGCGGCCGAGCATCCGGAGCTTGCCATCTACTCCTTCGATCCGGGCGATATGCGCACCGAGATGCACCAGGCCGCGTTCCCCGGCGAGGACATCTCCGATCGGCCGGAACCGGACACCGTCGTGCCCGCGCTGCTGCGGCTGCTCGACGAACGTCCGAAGAACGGCCGCTACACGGCGGCGGATTTCGCGGTGGCGCGATGAGTGAGGCGTCGATCGTGCCCGCGCGGGGCGCACCACGGCACCGCCCGCTGACGAAACACGGGAATGCCGGGGCGGAAACGGCTTCCGCCGGCTGGGCGCGGTTCTTCGACCTGCCCGACCGGTACAACGCCGATGCTCCGCCGGAGACGCGCGGTACGGCGCGGGACGAGGTCCGGCTGCTGGTCGCCGGAGATCGGGCGACCCACGCCCGATTCCGCGAGCTGCCGCACTACTTGCGTCCGGGCGACCTGGTGGTGGTGAACAATTCGGCGACCACCTCCGCCGCCGTCGACTCCGCCATCGGGGACCTGCCGATCACCCTGCACTTCGCCACCTGGCTGGACGACGGCGGCTGGGTGGTCGAGGTTCGGACCCGCGAGCGCACTCCGCTGCCGAGCCGGGAATTGCGGGCAGGCACCGTGATCGAGTTGCCGGACGGCGCGCGCGCGACACTGCGCGGGACGTGGTTGCCGGGGGCGCGCAGGCTGTGGATCGCCGACGTCACTGTTGACCCGCGCGTCCTCATGAACGAGCACGGACGACCGATCACCTACTCCTACGTGCCGCGCCGCTGGTCGCCGTCGTATTACACGACGGTATTCGGGCGGGTGCGAGGCAGCGCGGAAATGCCGAGCGCCGCACGGCCTTTCACGCCCGAAGTGGTGCTCGATCTGGTGACTTCCGGGGTGTCGCTCGCGCCGATCACCCTGCACACCGGCGTCTCGTCACCGGAGGCCGGGGAGCCGCCGAGCCCGGAGCGTTTCGCCGTCCCCGCCGCGACGGCGCGCATGGTGAACGACACCGCGGCCGCGGGCGGTCGGATCGTCGCGGTGGGCACCACGGTCACCAGGGCGCTGGAATCCGCCGCCGACGAGGCGGGCCGGGTGCGGCCGGCGAGCGGATGGACCGAGCTGGTCCTCGGCGCGGACCGTCCGGCCAGGGTGGTCGACGGCCTGATCACCGGATGGCACGCGCCGGGAGCGTCGCACCTGGATCTGCTGGTCGCGGTCACGGGGGAGGCCACGGTGCGCCGTGCCTACGCCGAGGCGCTCGACACCGGCTATCTGTGGCACGAATTCGGCGACAGCGCACTGCTTTTCCGCGGCGAGGGACACGCCGCGTGACTCGCACCGAGGCACATGGTCGTCGAGCGCGAACGTCGTCGGGCGATGCCTCGATCAGGCGGGCGTGACCTGCACGGTCGCGCTCTGCTGTCCTTCGAGCTCGAAGCGTGCGCAGTGCCCGCCCGGCTCGAGTTCGACATGTCGACGGTTGATCCGCCGCGGACCGGTGGTGTCCACGACGACCTTGGTGCCGCCGGTCGAACACACCTTGCTCACCGCGGGTAGCGCGGTGTAGGTCGCGCTGCCGCTCTGGCACAGATTGGTGGAGTTGTTCAGGAAGACCCGTGCGGTTCCGTCCTGGCACGGCGCCTCGGCGACCGCCGTCTGCGGTATCGCGACCACCGCGCCCGCGGCGATCGCCCCGATCACCGAACCGCGGATCGCGAGCCGACGAAGCGTACGTGTCATCGCTGGACCTCATCCCTTGGAGACGTTCGAACAGCCACGCCCCCACAGGAGCTAGCGCCAGCATGCTAACCCCGATCGCCCCCGCTGTCCGCGCGTACGCCGCGCCGGGGTGGAGGGTTGGTGTCGCTTCGCGGCACGTGAGACGGAAGTATGGCGGCATGCTGCGGAGTTTTCAGGTGACCAACCACAAATCGCTGGCCGACCGGCAGGAGTTGCGGCTGACCAAGGGGAGCGGGCCGGTGGCGGTGCCGGTGACCGCGGTGCACGGTGGGACGGCGGCGGGGAAGACGAGCCTGATCGACGCGCTCGGGCACATGCGCGACGCGGTGCTGCATTCGGTCACCGGCTGGGATCCGTACGCGGGCCCGGTTCGCTCGCCGCACTTGGGTTTTCCGGACCGGCCCACCGAGTTCGTCGCGGGGTTCGTCGCCGAGGGCTGCCCGTTCAGCTACGGCTTCCGGCTGGACAACGCCGAGGTGACGGCCGAGTGGTTGCACAGTCACCCGCGCTCGCGCAAGCGAATCGTGTTCGAGCGCAACGGCGAACAGATCAAGATCGGCCCCATGTTCGAGGCCGCGCGCTACGGCATCGCCGCGCTGGTGCCGCTGGTGCGCCCGAACGCGTTGCTGCTCAGCCTCGCCGGGCAGATGTACGCCGAGGCGCTGGTACCCGCCTACCGGTGGTTCTCCTCGATGCTGGAGGTGCAGCGCGGCACGGTCGAGCCGGAAGCGGTGGCGCACCGGCTGGGCAGCCACATCTCGCGTTCCCCGGACAACGCGGCGCGGCTGCTGCTCTTGCTGCGCGCCGCCGAACTGGGCATCACGGATCTGCTGATCGCCGATCATGACCCGCTCTACGCCGACTATCTACGCGAACTCGACGCCGACATCGAAGGCGCGGCGAAACAGGTCGAGCTGTGCGCCACCTCGCCCGCGCATGCCGACCGGCTGCTACAGGAAACCGGGGTCACACCGCTGCTGCTGGAACGGGAGCTGACGAACTTGCGCGCTGCCAGGGACGCGCTCTACACCCGCATGGTGGCCCGGCGTGGGGTCGGGCTGCGCCTCGTGCACGCGGGCATCGACACTCCGTTCGTCATCACCGACGAATCCGCCGCGACGCTCTCACTGCTGCGTCTGCTGCCAACCATGCTCGACGCGCTCGACAACGGCCGGGTGCTCGCGGTCGACGACATCGGTGCACACCTGCCCGCCGAACAGGCCGACCGGCTGATCCAGCTGTTCCAGAACCCGGAGACCAACGCCAACGGCGCCCAACTGGTCTTCACCACCGACAGCCGCTCGCTGATCGATCGGGGCAACGGGCGTTCGCAACGCACCCGCACCGCGGTCTGGCAGGTCCGCCGCACCGAGCTCGGAGCCACCGAACTCGCCGCGCTCTGACCCGCCGGCCCCGGCGCCGTCCTCGCAGGTCGTTCGTACGCTTCGCAGGTGGAGCAACCTCTGCGAAGCGAGTGGAAGGTCTGCGAGGACGGGTCGACCAGGTGTTGGGGGTTGTGTGGTGCTGGCTTGGGGACTGGGTTCATACGATGGGGGCATGCTGGAATTCGCAATGCTGGTGATCATGGTCACCACGCTCGTGGCGCTGCTGGTGGCCTATCGCCGGGGGCGGCAGGGCTTCCAGCCCGCCGAACCGGAGTCCGGCACGCTGTACGTCACGGGCGTGAGCCCGCGCCCGGACGCCGAGGGTGAGCAGTTCGTCACCATCACCGGCAATCTGTTCGGTCCCTCGGTGCCGGAGACCGTGGTCTACGGCCGCTTCGTGTGGGACGTGAACCATTGGCCCGCGATCGGCGATTACATCCCGGTCGTCTACCCGCACGGCAAGCCGGATCGGTGGCAGATCGCTCAGCCCGGCGGTCGTCCGGGCCCCGGCTTCTGAACTGGTCGGATGTCAAGGTCGCCCGCGGCGGTGGCAGGATGCCGGTATGGGCGTGCACGAGATGGTCATCCGGACGGCGACTCCGGAGGAGTACGCCGCGATCGGCGAGCTGACCGTCGACGTCTACGTGGGCGAGGGCTATGTTCCGCCGGGCAGCCCGTACGCCGCCGAGCTCGCCGACACCGTGCGCAGGGCGGCCGCGGCGCAGGTCTTGGTCGCGGTGCACGACGATCGGGTGATCGGCTCGCTCACCGTCGCCCGCTACGGGATGCCCTACGCGGAGATCGCCAGGCCGGGCGAGCTGGAGTTCCGCATGCTCGCGGTCGACAAGCGGGCGCGCGGCCTCGGCGCGGGAACGGCGCTGGTGCGCACCGTGCTCGAGCTGGCGGCCGCGGAATCGTGCGAGGCGGTGGCGTTGACCACCATGCCCGCGATGGTCGACGCCCGCCGCATCTACGACCGCTTCGGTTTCGTCGCCGTGCCGGAACGGGACTGGACGACCCCCGCGGGCGAACTGCTCACCGTCTTGCGCTTGGCCCTCGCCGAGAGCTGACCGCGGGCGCGACTCCGGTTGTGCGGCAAGCCCGCCCGAGACGTTCGAGTCAGCCGAGAACGGTCGCGACGATGCCCGCCAGGTAGCCGAGCCGGGCCACCTCCGACGGACGGAAGTCCGGTCCGCCCGGCCTGCCGAGCAGCAGCACCTTGCCCGTGTTGCCGAGCGGCGCGGCGGCCAGCTTGGTGTCCATATCGCGCCAGATCTGCGGCACCCAGTCGGCCTCCGGGTCGAGCACCGACGGCTTCTCCAGCGGCATCCACGGCGCCGAACCGGCCTGCGTCTGCGGCGCGCTCTGGCTCCCGACCACCCGGTACGCGCCGTGCGGGCCCAGGTCGATCACCGTGCTCCAGCCGACCCGCAGCACCCGGGGCACGCCGTCGACGAGCACTTGCAGCCGGTCGTCGCGGGCGCTGGCCACCTGGTCGATGAGCTCGAGTTCACGGTGGGTGTCCAGCACGCCCGAATAGGGGCGGATGGAGTCCACGTGCACGTCGCCGATCGATTCCGCGGCGGTGATCAGGGTGTCCGGGAGTGCGTTGGGTGGAACTTCCACGACGAGATCGTCCACGGCGAAGCCTGCCCCGCGTTCCACCACATCCAGCGAGAGGATGTCGGCGCCGACGGAACCCAATGCGAGCGCGAGTGCGCCGAGGCTTCCCGGGCGATCCGGAAGTTGCACGCGAAGCAGGTAAGACACGCGCGTTCCTTTCCTCTGGCCGGCCGAGCCTGGTGGTCGGATACCCGGATGACGCAATACTTACACCCCCGACGCCGTGTTATCGACTCGAAGCGCTGCCAGTGACGAACGCCACGTGGCGGTTTCGCGACATTGCGGCGTGTCGGGCTAGATTCGGCGGTGTGTCGTCGGAGTACATGCGGTCGGATGGGCGGTCGGTCGCGCGGCGTACCGCCGGTGCGTTCACCGCGTCCCTGTCGTGACCGGGGTGGGCGGAGGTGACCGGGTGGGCGGAGCCATCCCGGTCGCCGACTAACATCTTCCGTGCACGATGTGAGCCGAGCGCGAGCACGGTCGTCGTGCACGGCCCACCCATGCACAACCATGCCGAAAGGGGTCCCGCGGTGCCCGCCATCTCCCGCGACGAGGTCGCACACCTCGCCCGGCTGTCCCGGCTCGCGCTGTCCGACGCCGAACTGGATCAGTTCGCCGGTCAGCTGGATTCGATCCTGAGCCACGTGCGGACCATCTCCGAGGTCGCCGCCGCCGACGTCCCGGCCACGTCCTCGCCGAATCCGGCGACCAACGTGACCCGCCCCGACGAGCTCGTGCCCGGCCTGACGCCGCACGAGGCGTTGGCGGCCGCGCCCGCGGTCGACGAGCAGCGCTTCATGGTGCCGCAGATTCTGGGAGAGGGCGAATGACCGATCTGACCACCCTCAGCGCGGCCGAGCTGGCCGCGAAGATCCACGCGCGCGAGGTGACCTCGGCCGAGGTCACCCAGGCGCACCTGGATCGGATCGCCGAGGTGGACGGCGAGCTCAACGCGTTCCTGCACGTGGCGGGCGAGCACGCGCTCGCGGCCGCGTCCGCGGTGGACGCGGCGCTGGCCGACGGGCAGGCTCCTGCCTCGCCGCTGGCCGGAGTTCCGTTGGCGCTCAAGGACGTCTTCACCACCACGGACATGCCGACCACCTGCGCCTCGAAGATCCTCGAGGGCTGGATGTCGCCGTACGACGCGACGTTGACGTCCAAGCTGCGCGCGGCGGGCATACCGATTCTCGGCAAGACCAACATGGACGAGTTCGCCATGGGCTCCTCCACCGAGAACTCCGCCTACGGCCCCACGCGCAACCCGTGGGACACCACGAGGATCCCCGGTGGTTCCGGCGGTGGCTCGGCGGCCGCGCTCGCCTCCTATCAGGCGCCGCTGGCCATCGGTACCGACACCGGCGGCTCGATCCGGCAGCCCGCCGCGGTGACCGCGACCGTCGGCACCAAGCCGACCTACGGCACGGTCTCGCGCTTCGGCCTCGTCGCCTGCGCGTCCTCGCTGGATCAGGGCGGCCCCTGCGGCCGCACGGTGCTCGACACCGCTCTGCTGCACGAGGTGATCGCCGGATACGACCCGAGGGACTCCACCTCGCGCAACGTGCCGGTGCCGCCGGTGGTTGCCGCCGCCCGCGAAGGCGCGGCGGGCGATCTGCGCGGCGTGAAGATCGGCGTGGTCAAGGAACTGCACTCGGACAGCTACCAGCCAGGCGTGCTCGCCTCCTTCGACGCCGCCGTCGGCGTGCTGAAGGAGCTGGGCGCCGAGGTCGTCGAGGTGTCGTGCCCGCACTTCGAATACGGCCTGCCGTCCTACTACCTGGTGATGCCGTCGGAGGTGTCGTCGAACCTGGCGCGTTTCGACGCCATGCGCTACGGCCTGCGCGTCGGCGACGACGGCACGCACAGCGCCGAGCAGGTCATGGCGATGACCCGCGCGGCGGGCTTCGGCCCCGAGGTCAAGCGCCGCATCATGATCGGCACCTACGCGCTCTCGGCGGGTTACTACGACGCCTACTACGGTCAGGCGCTCAAGGTCCGCACGCTGATCGCGCGCGACTTCGACGCCGCCTACGAGCAGGTCGACGTGCTGGTCTCGCCGACGAGCCCGTTCACCCCGTGGAAGCTGGGCGAGAAGGTCGACGACCCGCTGGCCATGTACCTGTCGGACCTGTGCACGCTGCCCACCAACCTGGCGGGCCACCCGGCCATGTCGGTGCCGTCGGGTCTGAGCAAGGACGACGGCATGCCGGTGGGCCTGCAGATCATGGCGCCCGCGCTGGCCGACGACCGGCTGTACCGGGTGGGCGCGGCCTACGAGGCCGCCCGCGGGCCCGTCGCCTGACGACGGATCGGACAACGGCGAGCGGGCCGGGGCGCGATGCCCCGGCCCGCTCGCCGTTCGGTCGATGTTCAACTGTTCGGTCGGTGTTCAGCGCAGGTCGGCGAGATTCACCGCTTCCGCCATCGCGCGGTAGCCGGCGTCATTGGGGTGCAAGCGATCTCCGCTGTCGAAGGCGGGGTGCAACCGGCTCGGGTTCGCCGGATCGGCGAGCGCGGCGGCGGTGTCGACGACCGCGTCGTATTCACCCGAGGTGCGGATCCATTCGTTGACGGCGAGGCGCTTGGCTTCGGCCCCCGGCGTGTCGTACGGCGAACCGCCCAACGGCAGGATGGTCGCGCCGATGACGCGAAGTCCGGCGGCGCGGGCACGGGCGATCAGCTCCCGGTGCGCGGCGATCAGCTGGTCCGCCGAGACCGGTACCGGGGGTTCGCCCAGGTTGGCCGCGCCCGTGCTGAGGCCGATGTCGTTGGCGCCCTCCAGGATGATCACCGTGCCGGCGCCCGGCTGGTCGAGGACGTCGTGCTGGAAGCGGCGCAGCGCGCTGTCGCCGAGCCAGTCGGAGTCGACAGTCACCCGGTTGCCGCCGATGCCCTGGTTCAGCACCGCGCGCGGGACGCCTGCGGCGGCGAGGCGTTCGGCGAGTTCGTCGGGGAAGCGGTTGTCCGCGTCGGCGTTCGATCCGACGCCATCGGTGATGGAATCGCCGAAGGCCACCACGGCGGACCGGTTCGGCGCGAGATCGGCCACCTCGACGCCCGCCAGGTAGTACCAGGTCGCGGTGGTTTCGGTGAACGCGGCGGCGGTCGGGTCGGCGCGGTGATCGCCCGCGGCGCGGTAGGTGGTGGCGATGGCCTGCGCGTGCTGCGTCGCGGGGCCGGTCGGCTCGGCGAAGTACAGCGTGATGGTGATCGAGTCGAAGGCATTGAGCGGCAACGGGGCCGGATCGGTGACGAGGTCGGCGCCCGGCGCGATCACGAAGGTGGGTGACATCCCGACGGTCAGATTCGACAGGGTCTCGGGCTGGATCGCTCCCGCGCCCGCTGTTCGCGCGATGGTCGCGCCGGTGATCGTCAGCGGCGCTGCGCCGTAGCGGTTGGTCAGCCGCACCCGTGTGGTGAGGCCGCCCTCGCTGACCCGAACCACCTGGCGCAGTGTCTGATTCGCGAAGCCTTCTTGGGCCCAGTTCGTCACGAACGCGCGGCTCGGCAGATGCGGCGACGTCGCCCACGCCGTGGTCCACCCCGGCGGGTCAGCGGGGCGCGCAGCCGCGCCCGCGGCGGTGAACGGTAGCAGGATCAGCAGCAGAGCCAGCAGGGCTCGGACGATACGCACGGCGTAATCCGTTCTCTCGTGGTCGAACTCGGCGAATCGCCGAACAGGACGACACAACCACGAGAGAGCGGAGACGATTCCCGGCGCGCGTCAGGCGGTGCGCAGCGTCTCGGCGCGGCGCTGGATGCCCGCGGTCATGCCCTCGAAACCGCGGCGCAGATTCGCACCGAGCGCCGCGGCCACCACCGGGTGGAGCCAGCCGCCGAGTTCGAAATGCGATTCGTAGCGGGTGCGATCGGCGTTCACCGCGGTCACGGTGTGCGAGCGCAGGCTGTGTAGCGCGCCGAGGGGCACCGGCTTCATCGAGTAGCTGAGTTCACGGCCGGGAGTGTGGCTGCGAATCCATTCGCGCTGGCGCCGCGGGGTGGAGCCGTAGACCTGCACGAGCATGTCGATCGGTTCGCCGGGCGTCAGCGTGCTCTCGCATTCGGTGACGAAGGGGTTCCACTCGCCGTAGCGGGGGAGGTCCGTGATCACCTGCCACACCAGGTCGGCCGGTGCGTCGATGTACACGGCCGCGTCGATGACAAAGCCCATGGGAGCAAATTAGAACAAGTTCTACTGTCGCGTCAATGAACTGCCCCGCTGAGTGGGAGCTCAGCGAGGACCGGCGCGGTCGGCATGGATCTTGCGTCGGCTGGTGCGCATGGCGTGAGCCCGGCGCTGACCAGGGCAGTCAGCAGGAACTGAGCGCCGTGCCCTGGTCGATGCCGTAGCGGTGGCCGTGGCCGGGTGGCGCGTCGAGAGCCGCGAGGAGATCCGCAGTGGTCTGCACGAAACTCACCCCCGGGAGCCAGCGTGGGATGGGGGCGTCGATCCGGACTCCGGTCAGGTCGGGCGCCCGCCACAGCAGTGCGGGCGACCAGTGCACGACCGGATCAGAGCTGTTGGCCAGCACGGTCGCGCCCGCGCGGTGCACATCGCCCGCGGGCGGACCGGCCCACAGCACGGCGCAGGTGCGGCGGTCCTGCTCGGCATCGTCGGCGAAGATCGCGCTGCCGCCGAGGGCGCCGAGGCTCTGGCCGTAGACGAACAACCGAGGGGGTTCGGACATGGCGCGCAGGCGTCGTTCCACGGCGTCGAAGAGGGCGCGGGCGGCCGCGACGGCATCGGCGCGGCCGAAGACGAACGTCGCCCAGCTCGGCGCGTACGAGTACTGGAGACCGACCACCGCCACGTCGCCGCCGAAGCGCTCGGCGAAACCGGTCACCGCGCCCGCGTCGATCCAGCCGGATCCGGTCGGCAGCGCGACCACGACATTGGACCGGTCGAGCCCGCCCGAGCGCTCCAGCTCCCGGATCGCCAGCGCCACACGGGATTCGAGATCCGGCGCGGAGTCGAGTCCGATGTACACGCGCACCGGCCCTTCCGGTCCTCCGCTGACGAACTTGCGGCCCTGCGCGCCGAGCGAAGGCCAGCTGACCGCCGATTCGGCGCTGCCCGATCTGGTGCGCGAAACGGGTTGCGTCAGCAACGGATCCATCGCGACGTTGGCGGCCGCGTAAACCTGCTGACGCCAACCGACCACCGCGGGCGTCAGCACGAGGTAGCCCACCGCCGCGGCGACCAGTCCGAGCGCCGAGCCGCGCAGCAGCCCGAGTTTGCGCAGCACCCAGCGCAGCGCCTTCGCCACCCCGACGACCAGACCGGTGAGCAGTGTCGCGCCGATCGCACAGCGCAGCCAGTACCCGGGCCCGATCTGCGGGGTGCCCATGGCGGCGCGCAGATCGTTCTGCCAGTGGCCTGCGCGCCACGCGGCGACCGCGACCGCCGCGACCGCCGCGAGGAGCAGTGCCCCGCGGTAGTGACCGAAGCGCTCGTCGACGTCGAAGTGCCAGCGGCGGAGCAGCATTCGCAGTATCGCGGCGAACCCGAGCGCGCACGAGATCAAGAGAGCGGTGAGGATCGCCTGCGCGCCGGCCGTGCGGGGGAGCAGACTCGGCGCGAGCGAGAGAAGCGCTCCGACGACGACTGCCAGCGTCGTCCCGATGCCCGGTGCGGTCGTGAACCGGGTCCAACCCGGGCGCTTCGGCTGCGGTGCCTCCGGCGTGGGGTCTGCGCTGTCGGTGAGTCGCTGTGCGGTGGTGGTCATGCCGAAACTCCCACGGCGACTGCATCGTTCGACACCCGCGCGGCAAGGGTGCTCGCTTGCCGCGGTGCGCCGAGGACGAGCGTGAGGAGCGCGCCGAGACCGAGCAGCCCGAGCCCCGCGAGACCGACCAGCCAGCCGCCGCGTCCGGCCGCCGCACCGCCAGCGCCGAGCAGCGTCTCGACGACGGGCGCCCCGTAATGCTGGCGGCGCGAGTTCAGATCGACCACGGTGTCGGCGATATCCGCCATCGCGTAGCACCTGGCCCGCCCCCACGGTTCGGTGCGGGCGTCGCACGCCGCCCGCATCCGGCGGTCAAGCGCCGCGTCGACGGCCTGCCTCGCCCACGGACCGAGCGGCTCGCCGCGCCGATCCGCGTAGCGCAGCAGGTCGTACCCGAGATCGTGTGCCTTGCAGGCGGTCTCGAACTCGGCGGGCAGCGGGACGGGTGAGGAGCAGTCACCGCTCGGATTGGCCAGCAGGCCGCGCACCGGGACCGGCCGATAACCGAGCACGGTCGCGAAGTCGTCCGGAATTGCTGCCGCCGAGGCTGTCTCGCCGGAGGTGAGGGCGGCGATCGCGGTGGCGGCCGCGACGTTCTCGACGACGGGATGCGCGGCGCTCGCCGCTTGTGCCGCGGGGGCCAGGGCGACAACGGCCGACATCGTGGTCAGCGCCGCGGCCGCCAGCGCCGCGGCCCGGCGCAGCCCGGCGGGGGCGGCGTCCTGGCGGCGGTCGGGGGCGGCGATGGTCTCGGTCCTCATGGGCCTCGACGCTAGGAACGGCCAACGCCCACCGGCCTCCCGCCGCGGTGCGGTTTCGGTCGCCGTGCCGTCGGGGGAGCGGGTCCGTCGTCTCCCACCGCGGTACGGGGTATCAATTCACCCTTGGGTATGAGGCACGCGACGGGCCAGGGTTCCTAGGGTCGTCATCATGAAGCAGAAGACCCGTGGCCTGACGGAGCGGATGGACGCGCGCGCATGGTTCGACGCTTTCGTCGTGCTCTCCGCGCTGATCCTCTACTCCGTCGCGTGGCCGACGCTGCACCTCACGCACGCCGTGTCGCCGGGAGCGCAGCCGTTCATCGCCGCGCTGGCCGCGTTCCCGATCCTGCTCGTGCGGGTCAACCCGGCGCTGGGCTGGGCCATCTCGGCGGGCTCTGCGCTGCTCATCGCGCTGGCCATCCCGCACCAGCCGAACAATGATCTGCCGTTCCAGGTGGTGCAGGTGATCGTGCTGATCGCGCTGCTGTTCGCGGTGGGGCTGCGAGCGCCGGTGCAGATCGTCGCGGTCGCCTGGGGCGCGACCTCGCTGTTGTTCGGCACCACCATGCCGGGCGAGGGCGAGGCGTTCGCCAACGCCGCATGGGGCTGGCCCATCGCGCTGGCCGCGGTGGTGCTGTTCGCCCTGCTCGTCCGATGGCTGGTGCTCTCGCGCAGGGAACTGCTGCGCCGAGAGGAGGAGAACGAGCTGGAGCGGGCCCGCCGCGCGATTCTGGAGGAGAAAGCGCGCATCGCCCGCGACCTGCACGATGTGGTCGCCCATCACATGTCCCTGGTCGTGGTGCAGGCGCAGACGGCGCCGTACCGGGTGGAGGGGGTGACCCCGGCCGCGCGCGCCGAATTCGAATCGATCGGCGCCACCGCGCGCGAGGCGCTCAACGAGATCCGCGGCATGCTCGGCGTGCTGCGCAGCGACGGACAGCTGCCAGAACACGCGCCGCAACCGAAGGCCGAGGATGTGCTCACCCTGTTCGACAGCGCCGAGCGCGCGGGCGTCACGATCGACTGGACGGTCGAGGGCGAGCTCGGCTCGGTACCGGAGACCACTGGGCTCGCGCTGTACCGGATCGCCCAGGAGTCGCTGTCGAACGCTTCGCGGCACGCGCCGGGAGCGCCGGTGCGGGTGGAGATCGTCTGCGGCATGGAACTACACCTGCGGGTGGTGAACGGACCCGGCGCGACGCCGGCGCGGCCGGTCGGCAACGGCGGCCACGGCATCGCGGGCATGCGGGCGAGGGCGTTGGCCGTCGGTGGCGAGGTCACCGCC
>NZ_BDCF01000011.1 GCF_001613365.1 Nocardia xishanensis NBRC 101358 | reverse complement strand
CGCGAGCCGTTGCGCCGCATCGAGATTCCGCTGCGCTTCGGAGAGCCGGGTGCGCGCGGTGGCGTCGATGCCGCCGCGGCGCGTGGTGACGAACTCGCCCGCGGCACGCACCCTGACGTCCGCGTCGGTGAGCGCCTGGTCGAGGCGGCGGCGCAGATCCTCGGCGGCGAGCTTGCGATCGGTGGCGGCGGCGATGGCCCGATCCAGATCACCGTCGGCGGCCACCGCATCGTGAAAGGCGTCGAGCGGATCGGCGTCGGCCTTGGCGGACGCCTCGTCGAGCGCCTGCCGCGCCGAGGCGGTGGCGGCGGCCAGCTCCGGCCCGCCGAACGCGGCGAGTTCGGTGGCGCCTGCGATGTCCTTGCGCAGTTCGTCGAGCACCGCGGGCAGACCGTCGCGAGCCCGCGCGATGTCGGTCGCCGCGTTGTCGACCGCGTCGAGCAGCGTGCGCGCCTGGCCGATGGCCGCCTCGGCGGCCCGGATCGCGCCGACGGCGCCGCCCTGCTTGCCGACCGGCAGCGCAATGGCCTCGCGTCCCGCGTCGATGTTTTGTTCGGCGAAGGCCATTCGCTCGCGCGCCATCGCCGTGTTGTCCCGGATCGGGGCGAGCGCGCTCGCCGGATGCGTGGCGGTAAGCCTGGTCAGCTCCGCCTCCGAGGCGGGCACCCGGCCGGTGAGATCGACCAGGTCCCTGGTCAGCGCGTCCAACCGGCTCGGCGCGTCGATCAAAAGGTCGCGCATCGCGTCGAATTCGGCTACCCGCCCGTCGAGTTCGCGATCCGCGCGGCCCACCGCGCCGATCAGCTCGATCAGCAGACGGCGCTGCTCGTCGGCGGTCTCGGGAAGGCCGTCGTCGAGCCGCTGGCGAATGGCGAACGCCTTGGCGGCCGCGGCCTTCGCGTCGTTCAGCGCGGTGGTGAACGGCATCGCGGCCGTCGCACCGAATTCGCCGACGGCCAGCTCCAATTCCTCGCCGCTGGTGCGCACCGCGTTGTCGATCTCGACGAGCACCTCACGGGAACGCGCGTGCAGCGCCTCAAGCGGAAGCGCGGCGAGGGCGGCGCTGTCGCCAGGCTCGACGCGCCGCGCGGCGTCCAGCGCGGCCCGCTGCCGATCGCCGCGGCGTTTGCGCGTGTACAGCAGCAGCGCGCCGACCGCCACCGCGACGACGATGGCCAGGATCAGCAGCGTGCGGAAGCTCACCCCGCCCGCGCTCATCGCCGAGTTCAGGCCGTCGGCGGTCGCGATGCCCGCGGTGGCCCAGTCGCCGTCGCGCAGCGCGGGCTCGACCTCGCGGGTCAGCAGCTCTTCCAGTTCGCTGTCGCTGACTCCGTCCGGCAGCTCGCCGTAGAACCAGTAGTCGCGCGAACCGGTGGCGACCGCGAGCAGCAGATCGCGGGTGCCGAAACCCGATGCGGCGGCGGTGCGTTCGGCCCACGCCTCGGGACCGAGCCCGTCGAAATCGCGCACGTAGGAGATCCACAGCCGGAGCTTCCGGTCGTCGTAGAGACGGTCCAGCGCGGCCTGCACGCTGTCCCGCTGCTCGCGGTTCAACGCGCCCGCGCTGTCGACGACATAGGTGTCCATCCGGCTCGGTGGCTCCGCCGCGGCGGTCGGCGCGCCGAGCAGCGCCGTGACCAGCAGCAGGAGACAGGCCACCACCGGGGCGGTCCGGCGGGCGCGACATTTCGGCTGCGACGGCATCCCACGAATCTATCCCCGGTTCCGGCCGAATCAGTGGATAGCATCGAGGCGTGATCACGATCGACCGCCCCTACACCGGCCACGTGTCCGCGGGATCGAACCCGCAGCAGCGCGATATCGACGGCGCGCGCATCGTCAAGATGTCCGTCGGCGCGATGGACAACAACGTCTACCTCGTGCAGTGCGCGGCCACCGGTGCCGCGTTGCTCATCGACGCCGCCAACGAACCCGGCCGCATCCTCGAGCTCATCGAGCAGGAAGCGCCGGGCAAGGTCCGCCTGATCGTCACCACCCACCAGCACCCCGACCACTGGTGGGCGCTGAAGGAGGTCGCCGCCGAGCTCGGCGTCCCCACGGCGGCCCACCGCCTCGACGCCGACCTGCTGCCCGTCACCCCCGACCGCCTTCTCGCCGACGGCGACACCGTCGAGATCGGCGACCTCACCCTCACCGTTATCCACCTCAGCGGCCACACCCCTGGCTCGATCGCCCTCGCCCTCCCCGAAGAACCCGGCCGCATCCACCTCTTCACCGGCGACAGCCTCTTCCCCGGCGGCGTCGGAAAGACCCACAGCCCTGAAGATTTCATTTCCCTCTACACCGACGTCACCACCAAGCTCTTCGATCGCTACGACGACGACACCGTCGTCTACCCGGGCCACGGCGACGACACCACCCTCGGCGCGGAGCGCCCGCACCTGGGGGAGTGGCGCGAACGCGGCTGGTGACAGCCGAACTGAAACATGTTCTAATTTTTGGGTGACGGATGCCATTGCCGGAACCTGCGATCCCGCCTTCCGTGAGGTGCGGGAGGTGTTCGCGGCGAGCTTCGCCGACGGGCAGAACCGGGGCGCGGCGATAGCGGTGTTCGCGAGCGGACGGCCGGTGGTCGATCTGTGGGGCGGCGTGGCCGACGAGCGCAGCGGGCGGCCATGGCTCGCGGACACGCCGTGCGTCGCGTTCTCCTGCACCAAGGCGGTCACCGCTACCGCCGCGCTGCTGGTCATGGAGCGCGAGGGGACCAGGCCGGAGCAGCCGGTGCGCCGCTGGTGGCCGGAATTCGCCGCGCACGGCAAGCACTCGGTCACCGTCGAAGACCTGCTGACCCACCGCGCGGGCCTGCCCGCATTCGACCGGCCGCTGACCAAGCTGGACGCGGCCGACCCCGCAGCCATGGCGGCCGAGCTCGCCGGGCAGGCACCGGTCTGGGAGCCCGGCGCCGCACACGGCTACCACGCGCTCACCTTCGGCTGGCTGGTCGGCGAGCTGGTGCGCAGACGCACCGGCCGCACCGTCCCGGAATTCGTCAGGGAGCATTTCGGTGCGGAACTTTGGGCGGGTGAGGGCGAGATCTCCCGCGCGGCCCGGCTCGGTTTCCCGCCCGCCGATCAAATGACTTGGCGGACAGACGATCTGCCGGAGGACTCCGCGGTGCGACGGCTCGTCGACTCTTATCGGGATCCCGACTCCCTGCTGATGCGCGGGTCGACGAATCCCGCAGGCTCCTATAACGATCCGGCTGTTCTCGCGGGCGGCTGGCCCGCGTCCGGCCTGGTCACCACGCCGCGCGCGCTGGCCCGTTTCTACCGCGACCTGATCCGCGGCGACCTGCTTCGCCCGGAGACGCTGCGCGACGCGGTGCGTGAACGGGTGCGCGGCCCGGACGAAGTCCTTTCCCTGGAAAGCGCTTTCGCCCTCGGTTATATGCGCCCCTCGATGAACTTCCTGCTCCCGAAGCCCGCCCGCGCGACGGCGTTCGGTCATCCCGGCGCGGGCGGCTCGGTCGGTCTCGGCGACCTGGAACACGATCTCGCGCTGGCGTTCATCCCGAACCTGCGCCGCGACGGCCTCGCGGGCGACCGCCGCGCCTACGACCTCGTCGCCGCGGTCTACGCGGCGCTCTAGCGCGGCGGCGGCCGGGCGGTCACAATGCCGCCATGTCCGCCGCACAGCCACGCCTGTCGGTCGATGCTCCGATCATCAACCGGCTCGTCCCGCGTCTCACCGATCTGATGAGCGAATTGCTCGACGCCGGGATCGCCGCGATCCCGGAGGCCGAAGGGTTGCCCGCTGGGCATTTCACCGACGAGGTGATTCCCGCGATCGTCGCGGGCGCCGCGCTGTTCCTGGAGGCGCTCGACGAAGGGCGGGCGTGCACTCCCGAGGAAGTCGCCGAGCTCATGATTCCGGTTGTCCAGCGGCACGCCGAAGACCGAATTCCGTTGCGGGTCTTGATCTTGGCGCTGTTCGGATCCGTGCGACGTCTGTGGGCGGAGGCCGGGGCGCTCGCCGAGCCGGACGACCTGCCGGACCTGTTGGCCTTCTCCGACCTGCTGCTCGACCTGCTGACCAATGTGACCGTGTCGATCACCGAGACGCACAGCGATGTGGAGCAGTCCATCTACGGCAGCGAACGGGAGGCCCGCAGGCTGCTGTGCGCCGCGTTGTTGCGCGGCGCCGAGACGGCCGAACTGGCCGCCCGCGCCGACATCACGCTGGCCGATCGCTACGACATACTCGCTATCCAGGTCGTCCCGTTCAACCAGGCGGGTCCGATGGTCGACGCCGTGGTGGCCCGCCGCCGAATCCGGTTGGTACAACAGGCGCTCGACGCGCTCGCCGGAACCACCGCGCTGAACACTTTCGACGGCACGACCGGCATCGCGCTGCTCCCGTCGGCCGCGGACCCGGTGGCTCCGTACGCGGAGCTGGCCGCGGCGCTGGCAACCCGGCTCGGCGACGCCGTCGTCGTGATCGACGCCGGATCGGTGCCACGCAGCGAGCTGGCGGCCGCAGCGAGCGAGGCCGCCGAACTCAACGATCTCGCCAGGGCCCTCGGTCTCCCGACGGGCACCTACGTGCTCGACGACCTGATGCTGGAATACCAGCTGACCCGTCCGGGACGGTCGCGAGATCGGCTGGCGCAATGCATCGTTCCGCTCGAACCGTATCCGCACCTGCTCGAGGCGCTCGACGCGCACATCAGGCACGGTTCCGATCGCAAGGCGGCGGCGGCCGAAGTGCATCTGCACCCCAACAGCTTCAGTTATCGCCTGCGCCGCATCGCCGAGCTCACCGGCTTCGATCCCGCCGACCCCGGCGAATCCCGGCTGCTGTCCGCGGCATTGATGGTTTACCGGCTCCACCCACCCGCCGCGAGCGCGAACACCGACTCGAGTTGACGGCGGTTCGTTCCGCGTGACGAATACGGCGGGCCGTATTCTCGTATCAATGCAGTGACACCGACTCAGACGGTTGCCGATACTTGTGACACGCTCACAACGTAGGAGAAGGGCCGCCACCATGAACTCGGTCGACGTGGACCGTTCCGCCCAACGCCCCCAACCCAATCCGCTGCGAACCGAATTTCCGGGCGGCAGTCGCCGCTCCCGGCTCCTCGACGCGGTGATCCGGTACTCCGTGCGCCCCCTCATCGCGCTCTGGTCGCGCTATCCCGATCTGCCGTGGCCGTACGACGCGGTCGACCATCTCGGGCGAGCGCTGCGCACCTCGCCGGGACTGGTCAGGCAGCGTATCGCCCTGCCGCACTGCACAGCCGAACTCACCACCCCGCGCGTCGTCGACGAATCTCGCTTCGTGCTCTATCTGCACGGCGGCGCATTCCTCATCGGGAACCGGGCCCTGCACCACCAGATGATCGGCCGCTTCGCCGACCTGCTCTCGGCGCGCATCCTCGCGCCCGGATATCGCAAGCTGCCCAAATACGGCGTTGCCGAAGCGGTTGCGGATTGCGTCGATGGATACCGCCACGCGCTGGAGATGGGCGTCGCACCGGAGAACATCACGTTGATGGGCGATTCCGCGGGAGGCTACCTGGTTTTCACGACCGCGCTGGAGATTCGCGATCAGGGACTGCCGATGCCCGCCGCGATCGTCGCCATGGCCCCGCTCACCGACTGGGATCACACCGCGAAGCTCGCGGCGCCCACCGGCGGCGTCTGTGCGGTCTTCCCGGTCCGAGCGGTGCCGATGTTCGGCATACTCGCCGAGCGCAATTGCGGGACAACGCCTTTGGTCTCGCCCGCGCACGCCGATCTGGCGGGTCTGCCGCCCACCTTGATTCAGGTCAGTTCCAGCGAATTCGTCTATCCCGATGCCGAACTCATGGCCGCCCGCCTCGCCGAGCACGGCGTGCCGTGCGAACTGCACGTCTGGCCGGGACAGGTGCACGTGTTCCAGGCGGCGGCCTCGATCGTGCCGGAGGCCGCCCGAGCCGTCGCTGAGATCGGCGGGTTCCTCGATCGCACGCTGTGGCAGCGCGCCGAACGCCGGAGCGCCTGACTCCGAATACCTGATCATTCCACCGTTTTCGACAGTCAGGAGCGCCCACCCGGATGACCGAACCGAAAAGCGAATTGCTCGCCGAGCTGGCCGAGCCGCGCGAAATCATCGACCAGCTCACCGACGAGGAGGCGACAACCCTGCTGACCCTGCTGCGCCGCGCCGAACAACAGCAGCGGCACAGCCTCGACGCCGCCATCGACGCGGGCTTCGGCGTGCTGCCCCGGCTCGTCCGCATCCCGGCCCGCAAGATCCTGTTCGGAAGGTAGGCGAGACGATGACCGATCTGCTGACGCGAGGCCAGCTGGACATGCTGGCCCAGACGCTGAACGTCGACCCCGCCCGACTGGCCGGACTGACCCGCCTCGGCGCGCAGAATCTGCGCGAATTGCGGGAGCGCATCTCCGACCGGCTCTTCGACGCGCACGCCGCCACCTTCGCCAGGGTGAGCAAGCTCGCACCGCTGGTGCCCAACGCGCTGGCCGCCAAGGTTGCGCTGCAAGCGGTGCCCGCCGAGGTCGGCGGCCGGGCCGGGGGAGCGCTGGGTCTGGACCACCCCGACCGAGCGGCGGGGATGCTCGGCGAGCTCACCCCGGAATACCTGGCCGACGCCGCGCCCTATCTGGATCCGCGGGTCATTCCGGTGCTCGCCCCTCGGGTGCCCGCTGAGGTGCTGGTGCCCACCGCCAACGAGCTGCTGCGCAGGCGCGATTACGTCACGGCGGCGGGGTTCCTCGAGCACGCCACCGACGAGCTGGTCCGCGGCTTCGAGCGAGGTATCACCGACGACGAGGGGCTGCTGCGCACCGCCGCTCTGACACCGTCGGCGGATCGGCTGAACGATGTCGTCCGGGTGCTGCCCCCGGCGCGCCGCGGCGCCGTCGTTCGCGCCGCCTCGGCGGGCTCGGACGAGACGTTGATCGCCGGGATCTCGGTGCTGTCCCGGCTGGAGCCGGAACTGCGCCGCGCACTCGGCGGCGAGTTCCTCGACGATCTCGACGACGCGGGGCTGGACCGGTTGCTCGAGGTGGCCACCCGTGACGAAGCGGTGGGCGAGCTGCTCACCGTGTTGTCCGAGGTGGACGGACGCCACTTGCGCTCGATAGCCGACCGGTTGAGCAAGGGCGACGGCGCCGTGGTCGGCGCGCTGCTCGACCAGGCGGCCACGCCCGCGGCGCGGCGAACGCTGCACGCCATCGGCGAGCTGCTCGAGCCGGTCGACCGGGCTGATCTCATCGATCTCGTCGATCGGACGAAATGAGGACGTGGACCGGATGTTCATCGACGGCCTTGACTCTGCTCGTCGGTGAGAGCGGATTGGCCGGGGCGGCAGCGCGATTCGCGACGGCCGAGCCGAGCGGATTCATTTCCCGGCGGACGCGGCAACGCCGAGCGCGGGCCGCGGGGCGGATTCCTCCGCGTACCGATGCGGCCACACCCGCGCACACGTCCGCCTGGAGTCGCGGTGACCTGGCAGACTTGGTGGAGTGATTTCGGCACCTCAGCGCAGCACGCCGGCCTCGGCGCACGAATCCGGCCTCGCGCGCGGGGCCGGAGCCGGGGTGCTGCGCTGGGCCAGGCGGATCCTGGTCGGCGCGGTGCTGATGGGCCTGGTGTTGGTCGGCGGCACCGCTTTTCGGGTCTGGCAGGTCGCGCGGATCGACGACTACACCACGGCCGACGCGATCGTGGTGCTCGGCGCCGCACAGTATTCGGGCACGCCGTCCTCGGTGTTCGAGGCTCGTCTCGACCAGGCGTATCAGCTGCTCGAGGCGGGCGTCGCGCCGCGGGTGATCACCGTCGGCGGTAAGCAGGAGGGCGATCTCTACACCGAGGCCGCCTCCGGCAAAAACTACCTCCAGCAGCGCGGCGTACCCGCCGACCGCATCCTGGCCGTCGAGACCGGCTCGGACACGCTGCGCAGCGTCGAGGCCGTCGCACTGGCCATGAAGGCGCGCGACATGTCCTCCGCCGTGCTGGTCAGCGACCCGTGGCATTCGCTGCGCACCCGAACCATGGCGCGCGATGCCGGGCTGCACGCGTGGACCGCGCCCACCCGCACCGGCCCCGCCGTCTACACCCGCGAATCCCAGGCACACGGCATCGCCAGGGAAACCTTCGCGCTGCTGTGGTACCAGCTGACGCACTTCTCCGCCGATTTCTCCTACACCGCGGGCCAGTGACCCGATGGACAGCTACACCGACCACGACCGGGAACGGCTGGCCGCCGAGAGCGCGAAGACCGCGGGCCTCGCCCCGCCACGCAGCGAGTTCGAGAACGGCCACCGCACCGAGTTCGCCCGCGACCGCGCCCGCGTCCTGCATTCCGCGGCGCTGCGAAGGCTCGCGGACAAGACACAGGTGATGGGTCCTCGCGACGGCGATACCCCGCGCACCAGGCTCACCCACTCGCTGGAGGTCGCGCAGATCGGCCGCAGCATCGCCGACGGCCTGCGCTGCGACCCCGACCTGGTCGATCTGGCTGGGCTCGCGCACGACATCGGCCACCCGCCCTACGGCCACAACGGCGAGACGGCACTCGACCAATTCGCCGACGCGCACGGCGGATTCGAGGGCAACGCGCAGAACCTGCGCATCCTCACCCGTCTCGAACCCAAGGTGCTCACCCCCGACGGCGCGAGCGCCGGGCTCAACCTGACCCGCGCCGCCCTCGACGCGGCGATCAAATACCCGTGGGGCAGAACGGGATCCGGCACCAAGTTCGGCGCCTACGACATCGACCTCGACCGGCTGGCGTGGATACGCAAAGGCGCGCCGGACCGCAGGCGCAGCCTGGAATGCCAGATCATGGACTGGTCCGACGACGTCGCCTACTCGGTGCACGACGTCGAGGACGGCATCATCGCGGGCCGCATCGATCTGCGCGCCCTCGCCGACCCCTCCGAACAGCGCGAGCTCGCCAGAATGGGCCACGCCCAGCACGGCAGTCTCACCACCGACGAACTGATCGAGGCCGCCCAGCGCCTGTCGGAACTGCCGGTGGTCGCCGCGGTCTTCCGCTACGACGGCACCCTCACCGCCTCCGTCGCCCTGAAACGCCTCACCAGCGAGCTGGTCGGCCGCTTCGCCACGGCCGCGATCATGGCCACCCGCACCGTCGCGGGCGGCAGACCGCTGTCCCGCTACGCCGCCGACCTCGAGGTCCCGCCGGTCGCCGCCGCCGAAGTGGCCATGCTCAAGACCGTCGCCCTGCGCTACGTCATGTCCGACCCGGACCACCGCCGCCGCCAGGCCGCCCAACGCGAACGCCTCCTCGCCGTAGCCGCCCGCCTGCACGCCGAAGCCCCCCGCCACCTCGACCCCCAACTCCTCCCGTGGTGGCACGCCGCCACCACCCCCACCGCCGAGATCCGCGTCATCGTCGACCAGATCGCCTCCTACACCGAAAGCCGCCTCGAACGCCTCGCCGACTATTTCGGCTGTTGACGTAATCATCACGTCATTGCGTCGTCACGTCCCTTGTTCGCGCACGGGTTCGGCAACAGGTCGATGTTCGGTCTGGTCGACCTCCGAGGCGCGTCGTCCCGGAGAACCGATGCCCCTGCCTCGGTAGCGCCCGGACTGGCTAGACTCGTCGGGTGGCCGGACGACTCCCTGATCGCGATATCGCGGCAATACGCGAACGCGTCCGGATCGAAGACGTGGTGGGGGAGTACGTCGCGCTGAAGCGGGCGGGGGCGGACTCCATGAAGGGGTTGTGCCCGTTCCACGACGAGAAGTCGCCGTCGTTCCATGTGCGGCCGAACCACGGCCTATTCCACTGCTTCGGGTGCGGCGAGGGCGGGGACGTCTACAAGTTCCTGCAGAAGATAGAGCACATCGGCTTCGTCGAGGCCGTCGAGCAGATGGCCGACCGGATCGGCTACCAGATCAACTACGAGGGCGGCGGCACTTCGGTGCAGCGCGATCGCGGCACCCGCGCCCGCCTGGTCGCAGCCAACGCCGCCGCGCACGAGTTCTACATGGCCCGGCTGCGCGAGCCGGAGGCCGAGGCGGCGCGCAAGTTCCTCACCGACCGCAACTTCGACGGCAACGCGGCCCTCCAGTTCGGCTGCGGCTACGCGCCGGACGGCTGGGACGCGCTCACCAAATACCTGCTTCGCAAGGGCTTCGACTTCAAGGAGCTGGAGGCCGCCGGCCTGTCCAGGCAGGGCAAACGCGGCCCCATCGACCGGTTCCACCGTCGTCTGCTGTGGCCGATCCGCAATCTCGGCGGCGAGGTCATCGGGTTCGGCGCCCGCAAGCTCTTCGACGACGACACCATGCCAGGCAAGTACGTGAACACGCCGGAGACGTTGCTGTACAAGAAGTCCCAGGTGCTGTTCGGCCTCGACCACGCCAAGCGCGAGATCGCCAAGGGCCGTCAGGCCGTCGTGGTCGAGGGCTACACCGACGTGATGGCCATGCACCTCGCCGGCGTGAAAACCGCCGTCGCCTCCTGCGGCACCGCCTTCGGTGACGAGCACATGGCGATCCTGCGCCGCCTGCTGATGGACGACAACTTCTGGCGCGGCGAGATCATCTACACCTTCGACGGCGACGCGGCGGGTCAGGCGGCGGCGCTGAAGGCCTTCGCGGGCGATCAGAAGCTGGCGGGCCAGACCTACATCGCCGTCGCGCCCGACGGTCAGGATCCGTGCGAGCTGCGCCAGCGCTCCGGCGACGGCGCGGTCCGCGACCTGATCGCGCGGCGAACCCCCCTGTACGAGTTCGTGATTCGCGGCCTTCTCGCCGAACACAACCTGGACACGGTCGAAGGTCAGGTCGAGGCGCTGCGCCGCGCGGTCCCGGTGGTCGCGCAGATCAAGGACAACGCCACCCGCAAGGCCTACGCCACCCGCCTCGCCGGCTGGGTCGGCTGGGACGACATCCAGACCGTAGTGCGCCGCGTCGGTGAGGAAGCCAAGCGTGCCCGCCTCGGCGGCCCCCGCCGCGCCGAAGCGCCCGCGCCGACCACGAAGGCCGCCGATCAGCCCGCAGCCCGACCCAACCCGAACGATCCGGTGCTGCTGCCACAACGCCAAAGTCTCTGCGCCGCTTTGCAATACCCGGCCATCGCGGGAACGGTGTTCGACGCGCTGGAGACCGAGGCATTCACCCACCCCGCCTATGTCGCGGTCCGCACCATGGTCGCCGACGCGGGCGGCGCGTCCGCCGGACTGAGCGGCGCGGAATGGGTCAACGCCGTCGCCGACGCCACCGACGATCTCACCCTGCGCGCCCTGGTCTCCGAACTCGCCAACGAGCCGCTGCCGGTGAAGTCCGTCGACGACATCCCGCGCTTCATCACCGGCGTGCTCGCCCGCGCCCAGGAGGCGTGGGTCGGCCGTCAGATCGCGACGCTGAAATCCAAGCTGCAACGGCTGTCGGCCACCGAACAGACCGACGCCTACATGGCGCTGTTCGGCGACCTCGTCGCGCTGGAGCAGTACCGGAAGAGCCTGGAGGCGCAAGCGATGGGCAACTCCGACGATTTCGCTCCGGCCTGATCGCGCGTCCGCTGCGGACTAGGACGTTCCCGAGTCCGCGCGGCGGCCGATCGACAACCGCGGCACTCGGCTGAACTCGAACCACGGCGCCGGAGTCGAAGAACGGGCTCTGAACTCGCAACGATCGCGTTGGATTCGAAATGATGGCGCTGGACCCGAAACGGCGGCGCGGGACCCGAAAAGGCCGCCGACCCTATCGAAGTCGCGGTCGGCGGCCTCTGTTCGCTCTATGCGCGTCGCTCAGCGGCGCAGCTGATCCTGCGGCACCAGCACGGTGGTGCGCTCGTCCAACGGCACCATCGGCTCCAGCTTCGGGCGGGTGCTCAACCTGTCGGACAGCTTCTGCCGTCCCGCCTTCACCAGGGTGCGGGTCACCGGACTCGAGGTGACCGCGCGCGTCGCCGCGCTGATCTGTTCGTAGCGAGCCCGCCCGGCCTTACTGCCGAGCACGTAACCGGCCGCGACGCCGATGATCAACCGCAGCATTCCTCGAGCTCCTCCCAATCGCCTGTGCGCGCTACTATCCTGCCCGACGCCCGGTCCGCCTGTCGATCCGGCACCGAGTTACCACTGGGACACCAGGTACCCCACCAACCCCACGGGCACCCCCGCATCACCCCAGGTAGGGGCGCGATTTGGGAACCCGCCCAGCAATACGCTAAAGTTTCTCCTCGGCCCGCCCAGTACGGGAGAGCCACCCAGGATAGTCCCCTATAGCTCAATTGGCAGAGCAGCCGACTGTTAATCGGCAGGTTTCTGGTTCGAGTCCAGATGGGGGAGCAGTGACCAGGGCGAACTTATCAGTTCGACCCTGGTTTTTCTGGTTTTCGGGGTCGAAGACACGAAACGGCACGCTCTCATCCCGCGCGGCGGCCGAGTCCCACGGTGCGGTCGGTTGTTTCGGGTGGGCGTCGTGGCGAGGGCAGTGCCATCGCGAGTTCTCCCCGGCGGGCAGCCCGCCACCACCGCTCTCCGGAGTCGATGGCGCGGCGGAGCTTACGCACAGTGGGTACCTGTGTGAGCAGGTGTAGCTGATATCGCCACGGCGCTTGCAGCCCGTGCCGAACCGCCATCGCATAGGCGAACTGCACGGCGCCGCGGTCCAGATACCGGTCGGCGTGTTCGAACCAGACCATGCTGGCACGGGCGGCGGCCTGTATCGGGCGCAGCGCTGCGCGGCGCTGCGCGTCGTAGTTCTCCAGCGCGGCGGCGACCTCGGCATGCTCGTACAGGTTCTGTGCGAGCACGACGGCGTCGACGATTGCCAACCGGGTGCCCGAACCGATGGTGAAGTGCGTCGTGTGCGCCGCATCGCCGAGCAGCACCACGTTGTCGTGATACCAGGTCTTGTTGGTTATCTCGGGAAAGCGGCTCCACCTTGCGAATTCGCCTCGTGTCTTGCTGATCAACGAGTGACCGTCGAGAAGGCGCGCGAATGTGTTCTCCAGGGCACGTAAGTTCTCCGTGTTGTCCAGGGAATCGAATCCGAGTCCGTGCCAAGTCTGCGGTTGGCATTCGACGATGCAGGTGCTGATCTTTTCGGCAACCGACGGATAGGCATGGAACCAGATCCAACCGGCCGAGGTGAGTTCGAAGGCGAAGGTGAATCGGGTGAAAACCTTGTCCGTCCCGAGCCAGATGTATCGATTCTCGCCGAGAGTGACGGACGTGCCGAAGCGATCGTTACTCAGCTGCCGTACCCGGCTGTTCGCACCGTCGGAGGCGACGATCAGATCGGCGTCGTCGAAGCCGGACAGATCGTGGACCTCTCGCCCGTGCTGGACATCGACCCCCAGGTCGCTCGCCCGTCGGGAAAGTACATCGAGCAATGCGGCGCGCCCCATGCTGAACCCGTAGCCCCCGAAATGCGCGGTCTGGTTGTCGCGCACATGGATTGCCTGTTCGCGCCATACGACCGACCCGGCACGCACCTCTTGGGCGCTGTCGGGGTCGTTCCTGTACAGAATGTCGAGCAGGTCGTCCCAGTACACGACGCCCCAGCCATAGGTGGATCCGAGGGGATCGCGGTCGATCACCGTGATGTCATGGGCCGGGTCGCGCCGCTTCATCGAAATAGCGAAGTACAACCCGGCCGGCCCACCACCGATACAGACAATCTTCATCTGGTCACCAGCTCCAGCCCGGTTGGTCGAACTGGCTTCACGTGATCGGGTATTCGATAGAACCGAGCCCGGCACGCTGTGCGTGTCCGGGCTCGGTCATTGGCGCTAGAAGCTGCCCCAGCCGCCCCAGCCCCAGCCGCCCCAGCCGGGATTCCATCCCCAGCCGCCCCAGCCACCCCAGCCGCCCCAGCCCCAGCCGCCGCCGTGACCCCAACCGCCGCGACCCCATCCCCAGCCGCCGCCCCCCCAACCCCAGCCGCCGCCGCCCCAACCGCCGCCGCCACCCCAGCCGGGGCTGTCGACGAATTGGGATGCGGGCGTGGGTGTTGCTTGCGCGGTAGGCGCTTGGGCCGCGGCTGCGGCAACCGGAATCGCAGCGACTGCGGCTACGCCGGCGGCGGCCGCCAATCGGGCGAACTTCGTGCGTGAATTCTTTCTCTCGGTCATGATAGGGCTCCAAAAATGCTGTCCCGACCTGCTGGAATCCTACGCTTTTTCGCCGGGCTCCATAAGTCGCCGCAGTAACTGATTTATAGTTCCCGCCACTTTTCCCACCGGTGCCCAATCCGAGGGTGCCCGCGCCCAGTGAAGCCGCGTGCCTATGCCGAGCCTGAGCGTGTTGGGCGGCGGCGCACCGTCGCCGCCGAAAATGTCGCGCCGAGCCCGATGGCGACTCGGCTCGCGCGGCAGTCCGGGGTACCTCGGCGCGTAACTCGCGAACATCGCGGCTGATATTCTCGATTCGTGGTCGAGATTTCGCTGACACCGCAGGTACCCGCTCGTCCGGCGCCGGTGCAGCGCCGCGGGATCGAGCGTGTGAAGGCGATTCTCGATGCCGCCGAGGTGCTGCTCGGCGAGCAGGGTTACGAGGCAGCGACCCTCGGTGCGATCGGTGAGCGGGCAGGAATTCCGACCGCGTCCATCTACCACTATTTCCCCGACCGGTATCGGGTCGACGCCGAACTCTTGCAGCGCTATATCCGCGAGGTCGAGAAGTCGACCACAACGGCGCTGAATCAGGTCGAGGCGCTCACTCTGCGCGAGGCCTGCGACCTCGTCATCGACGCGTATATCGCCTGCTTCCGTCGGCGCCCTGGCATGGCCGCTCTGTGGTTCGCCGCGGGACGCAGCCCGATGCTCGTCGAAATTGCGCGCGCCTATGACGAATCGGCGGCGGAGCGGTTCTGGCGCTTCCTCACCAGGCGCGACCTCATCGGCGCCGATACGCCCCAATTGGTCGTTCAGCTCGCCGTCGAGGCCGGTGACCGGCTCCTCGATGTCGCGTTCCGACGCTCCGCGACCGGCGACGATGCCACGATCGACGAAGCGCGACGCCTCGTAACCGCCTACCTGGAGACATACGCGCCGCCCGCTCGACGGAGGGCCGGGAAGAAGTAGCGTGCGCTGGAGCGAGGCGAATTCGTGACCGCGCCTTCAACTCTGCCCGGGTCGGCTCCGCTCGGCGACCCAGGCGGCGATCTGCGCGCGCGAGCTGAATCCGAGTTTGGTCAGGATGTGTTCGACATGTCCCTGCGCGGTGCGGAGGGAGATGCTCAGCCGGGCGGCGATGGCCTTGTTGGTGAGGCCGTCGGCGATCAGGCTTGCCACCTCCTGTTCCCGGGCGGTCAGCTCTGTCGAGGGGCCAGGACCGGGAGTCGTTGCTTGCGGTTGCTCTTCCAGGGCGTAGCCAATTGCGGTGTCGAGATCCAGCGCGGCCCCTTCGCGGAAGGCGGTCTCGAACGCTCGCCTACCGAGCTTGTGACGCGCCGCTCGTTCGCAGTCGTCGTGGTGGACCATCAGGGTCGCGAACGGCACGGTGGCGATGCCGGTCGACCGAGACTGTGCTGACGCAGAGCCCATCAACACGGCGGCACGCCGCGCATTCCCCTGGCTTCCCACAACCCACCCGAGTATCTCCAGCGCGATGCCGCCCAGCAACAGATCTTTTTGGTGCCTTGTCAACTGCAACTGCTGCCGCAGCAGCGACATCGCACGATCGTGATCGCCCCGGCGCCACGCGGCCACGGCCACAATCCACAGAATGTATGACCGATGAACGGACTCGCCGTGAGATTCCGTGATTGCCAGCGCCTTTTCGTGATACGGACGAGTTGCCGCACCATCTCCCTGCAATTCCTGCGTCCAACCGAGTGCGATAAGGGCCCATAACTGTCCGTAGACATCACCCTGGGTGGTGAACGACTCGAGGGCGGCTTCGAGGGGGGCGAGTGCGGGCGCACGGCCGCCGCTGTTGACCACGCTGAGGGCTTGGATGAGCTCCGCGAAGGCGTGCACGGTCGAATCCTCGGTCCGTTCGTCGAGCGTCTGCGCCTGCGCGACCAGCGCGGACAACGCACGGGAATTGTCTTGGGCCGCAGCCACCAGCGCAGCGCGCCACAGTGCCTTGGCGCGTAACGGAATGTCGGTGGCGGGACCGCGGGCAAGGGCGCGGTCGAGCCAGCGCCGCTCCTCACCGAGCTGGCCTCGGGAGGGCCAGAACAGTTGCAGGGCCGCCACGAACGACAACGCCGCGTCCGGTTCGGTTTCGGTGTCGTCGAGCGAAAAGTTCAACGCTTCGCGCAGGTTGGGTTGCTCGCGGTCGAGGCGGGCGATCCAGTCGAGCTGGCGGGGGCTGATCCAATCCGCCTCGGCGTCCTCGGCCAGCCGCCGGTACCAATCCATATGCCGGCGTCGGATTTTCGGGTATTCGCCGGTCTCGTCGAGTTTGTCGCGGCCGTATTCGCGTAGCGTCTCGAGCATCCGGAACCGCACCGCCGGACCCGACTCCTCCCTGATCAGGATGGATTTATCGACCAGGGCGGTCAGTACGTCGAGCAGATCCTCCCCGTCGTGGTCGTCTCGGCAGATCTGTTCGGCCGCGTCGAGTTCGAAGCTGCCCGCGAACACCGAGAGCCGCGACCAGGCCGTTTGCTCGGCCTCGGTGCACAGCGAGTAACTCCAGTCGATGCACCACCGTAGGGTCTGCTGGCGGCTCGGCGCGGTGCGGCTGCCGTGGGTCAACAGCGCATATCGATCGGTGAGGCGTTGCCGGATCTGCTCCGGTGACAACGCTCGTAGCCGGGCCGCGGCCAGCTCGATCGCCAATGGCAGCCCGTCGAGGCGGCGGCAGATCTCGGTCACCGTCGCGAGGTTGTCCTCGGTGAGTGCGAAGCCTGGCACGGCCGCGCCTGCCCGTTCGACGAACAGGGTGACCGCGTCGTAGCGGGGCGCGCCGCGCAGTGTCGGCGGCCGATCCGCATCGGGAACCGTCAGCGGTCGCACCCGTAGGACGGACTCCCCGCCGATGTCGAGGGGCTCGCGGCTGGTGGTGAGGATCCGCAATGCCGGGCACGCCCGCAGCAAGGTCTCCGCGACCTTCGCTACGGCGTCGACGATTTGTTCGCAGTTGTCCAGCACCAGCAGCAGCTGCCGCGACGCTAAGTGGTCGATCAGCACCGCGAGAACCTGCCGCCGGTGCGGTCGCAGTGCCAAAGCCGTGGCGATCACCTCCGGCAGCAGGCCGCCGTCGCGCAGTTCGACGAGCTCGACCAGCCACACCCCGTCGGCGAAATCCCGTTGCACACCGGCGGCGACCCGCGTCGCCAGCCGCGTCTTGCCGACCCCGCCGATCCCGGTCAACGTCACCAGCCGCGAGCTCGCGAGCAGGCTCTTGACCTCGGTCAGTTCGGCGCGGCGGCCGACGAAGCTGGTCAGCTCGACAGGGTGAAACGCCTTCGCGCCGATCGACTGAGCGGACGATGAAAATCCCGGAACCGGCGAAGGACCGGCGGTCGGCGGAATCAAGGAAACCGGAGCGCCTTCGGGCCGCCCTTCCGCCTCCGCTCGTACCGCCATCTCGTCGACCGGCAACCTGCGTCCGGCCTGGAGTCGTTGCAGTTGCTCACCCAGTGCCGCTGCGGAGGGCCGCTGCTCGGGCTCGCGGGCCATGGCATGTTCGATCACCTGCGCGAGGTCGTCGTCGATGCCGTGCTCGCGCAGGTTCGGCAGCGGCTGCTCGGTGATCCGCACGAATTGGGCCACCACCTGCTCGCCGCTGCGACGTTCGAAAGCGGCATGACCGGTGAGCGCGGCGAACAGTGTCGCGCCGAGTCCGTACACGTCGGCCGCGGGGGTGGGCGCCGCATCGCTGAGTACTTCCGGTGCGGTGAACGCAGGTGAACCGGTGATCGTGCCGGTCGTGGTGTGGAATCCGGCGGGGATGCGCGCGATGCCGAAATCGGTCAGGGCGGGCTCACCGTAATCGGTGATCAGGATGTTGCCGGGTTTGACGTCGCGGTGCAGGATGCCGAGTCGATGCGCGGTCTCGAGCGCCCCGGCGATCTTGACCCCCAGCCGCAGCGTCTCCTCGACCGACAGCGGACCGTGGCGGCGGATACGGGCATCGAGAGAATCCTGCGGATAATACGGCATCACCAGATAAGGCAGCCCGGACATGGTGGTGCCGACCTCGAGCACCTCCGCGATGTTCGGGTGCCCGGTCAGCCTGCCCATCGCCCGCTGTTCCCGGACGAACCGCTCCCGGTTCCCCTCGTCCAGGTCGGCGGTGAGCACCTTGATCGCCACCGTCCGGTCCAAAGCGACCTGGGTGCACCGATACACCACCCCGAATCCGCCGCGGCCGATCTCCTCCGCATCGGCGAAACCGGCCGCGCCCAGCTCGGCCGTGACCTCGGGGATCACCGCGCGCTGTGTATTCAACAGGTCGTTTTCGCCCATGCGCCGGTCCTGCTTCGTCCGTGCTCAGGATATCGCGCAGTCCATCCCGGTCATCACGCCTTGCGCCCCGGCTCGAGGCTCGGCACCGTGCTAGCAACGCCATGGCGACCCGGCGGAACTGGCTCCTGGCCCCGCCCAGCGGCAACGAGACCCTCGGTCACGCACCCGGCGATATTCTCGAAGTAGTCATCGAGAGGTGTGCAGGGTAATGGTGCTGGTGCCATGGCGCGGATGGGATGAATCGGTGTAGTCGATGACCGACGCCGATCCATTCGCGACGCAACGCGACGACGTTTCCGGTTCGGTCGTTGCGGAGCTGGCTGCGGCCGGGTTCGACGACGCGGAAGAGATCGGCCGTGGTGGTTTCGGCGTCGTCTATCGCTGCGCGCAGGCCGGGCTGGATCGCGTGGTGGCGGTGAAGGTGTTGACCGCCGATCTCGACGAGGACAATCGAGCGCGGTTCTTCCGGGAGGAGCGCGCCGGAGGCAGGCTCACCGGGCATCCCAATATCGTGCATGTCCTGCATGCCGGTATCACCGATAACGGTCGACCCTTCATAGTCATGCCGTACTACCCGCACGGCTCTCTCGACGCACGGATACGCAACAACGGACCGCTGGACCTGCGGGAAGCGCTGCACCTCGGGGTGAAGCTGGCCGGAGCCCTGGAGACGGCGCACCGCTTCGGGGTTCTGCATCGCGATGTCAAGCCCGGGAACGTCTTGTTCACCGATTACGGCGAGCCGACGCTGGTGGATTTCGGAATCGCTCATATCGCGGGCGGGTTCGTCACCGGCACCGGCATCGTCACGGGCACACCGGCTTTCACCGCCCCGGAAGTGATCGCCGGTGAGCCGCCGAGTCCCGCGGCGGATGTCTATGGTCTCGGCGCGACGTTGTTCGCCGCGATCACCGGTCATGCCGCTTTCGAACGTCGCAGCGGTGAGGATTTGGTGGCTCAGTTCGTCCGGATTTCGTCCGGCCCCGTTCCGGATCTGCGGGAGGAGGGGATTTCCGCGGATGTCGGCGCCATCGTCGAACATGCCATGGGCGGTGACCCGCGCGGTCGCCCTTCGGCCATGGAGTTGGGCGAGCAACTCCAGGCATCGCAACGTGACCATGGTTTCCCCGTCGACGAGATGGCCCTCCTCACTCCGGCAAGAGCCGAGCAGGTGCCACCGCGGCGTGAGAAGTTCTCCGCGACCGGGTCGGACGGGCGTCAGCCGCAGGAGCGTTCCGCGGTTTCGAGCAGACCGAGCCGGCCTCCGGTGGAGCTGACGAGCTTCGTCGGCCGGCGCACGGAGTTGACCGAAGCGACGAACGCGTTGTCGACCTCGCGATTGGTGACTCTGACCGGTATCGGCGGGGTGGGCAAGACCAGGTTGGCGGTGCGGATCGCCACTACCGTGGAGGGCGCGTACGCCGACGGCGTGGCTTTCGTCGAGCTGGGGGAGGTACAGGACGAGTCGCTGCTGCCGAGCATCGTGGCGGCGGCGCTGGGATTGCAGGACAGGTCGGTGCGGCCGTTGCCCGAAGTGCTCGCCGAGTTCCTGGCCGATCGGGAATCGCTACTGGTGCTGGACAATTGCGAGCAGATGGTGGCCGGTGTCGCCAAGCTCGCCGAGTCGCTGCTTCGCGCGTGTGCCGGTTTGCGGATTCTGACGACGAGTCGCGAGCCGATCGGCCTCGACGGGGAAGTGGTCTTGCCTGTTCACCCGCTCGCCGTTCCCGATCCCGATCGGCTACCGAGGAGCCCGACCCGCAACGACGCGATGCGGTTGTTCGCCGAGCGGGCCGCCGCGGCTGTCGCCGGGTTCGAGCTGACCGAGGACAACAAGGTCACCATCGCCCGGATCTGTCGCAAGCTGGACGGCCTGCCGTTGCCGATCGAGTTGGCGACGGCCTGGCTGCGGGCGATGTCGCCGGAGCAGATCTTGCAGCGGTTGACCGATCGTTTCGCGCTGTTGACGCGCGGCAAAAGAGGCGCCCCGGCGCGGCAACAGACCTTGCGGATGTGTATCGACTGGAGCTACGACCTGTGCACACCGACGGAACAACGAGTATGGGCACAACTTTCGGTGTTCGCCGGAAGCTTCGACCTGGAGGCCGCGCAGCTCGTCTGCGCGGAAGATATTGCGGCAGAGACACTTTGGGATACGATCGCTTTCCTCGTCGACAAGTCGATCCTCGTTCGGGAGGAGTCGGCACGGTTCAGCATGCTCGATACCGTGCGCGACTACGGTCAGGAAAAAGTGCGGCAGTCAGGCGAATATCTCGAGGTCTGCCGCCGTCATCGTGATTGGTATGAACGGCTTGCTTTCGATGCGAACGCCGGTTCGGTCGGCCCCCGTGCGCTCGAATGCTTCTCCAGGTTGCGCAGGGAGCGACCGAATCTACGGCAGGCGTTGGAATTCTGCGTGGCCGACGACCCCGAAGCCGGGATTCGGCTCGCCGTAGCTCTCTCCAACTCCTGGTTCTTTCAGGGCTTGCTCAGCGAGGGGCGGCGCTGGTTCGATCGCCTGCTCGCCCGGCACACCGGAGCAGTCACCGTCGAACAGGCCGCTGCGATCTACGTCGCGTCGCTGATGGCAGCGGTGCAGGGCGACCTTCCCGCGGTGGCGCGTCTGGTGCGTGAAGGGCAAGCGCTCGTCGAGCAGTCGACCGATGCACTGGCTCGCGCACACATCGACTTCGCCGCCGGAATCCTCGCCCTGTATAGCGGGGACCCTTCCGCCGCGCGCCCTTATTTCGAGGAAGCCATCCGGTTGTACGAGGAACGGGGTGAAGTCCCCTTCCAGGTCGACGCCGTGATGTTCCTCGGTCTCACCCACGAGTTCCGCGACAACACCGACAAGGCAATCGAGTACTACGAGCACGCGCTCGCGCTCACCGAAGAGCACGGCGGCACGATCTTCCAGTCCTACGTGCTGTGGTCGCTGGCTGTCGCGTTGTGGCGGAAGGGCGATCCCGAGCGAGCGACTCGGTTACTCGTGGAAGCGCTGCAGCTGAGCCGGACGCTGAAAGACCGCGCAAACGTGAGTATTTGCCTGCAAACGCTGGCGTGGATTGCCGCTGAAGGACAGGATGCGGAGCGTGCGGTCGTGTTGACCGCGGCTGCCGAGCGGATCGGCCAGTTGGTGGGAACTATGCCGGTGATGTTCTCGGACCTGAGCGTCCACCAAGAAGAATACGAGCGCCGAACGCGACAGGCTCTGAGCAGGCAGACGTACTCCGCAGCCCAGCGGGAAGGCGCCGCGCTCAGTTTCGATGCCGCGATCGCCTATGCCTTGGGTGAGCACACCGCACAGGCGCCGACCGACGTCGCCGGTCGCAAGCTCACCAAGCGGGAAAGGGAAGTCGCCGAACTGATCGCCGAAGGGCTCAGCAATCGGGAGATCGCCACCCGCCTGGTCATCTCACCGCGCACGGCTCAGGGACATGTGGAGCACCTGCTGACCAAGCTGGGTTTCACCTCGCGGGCACAGATCGCGGCGTGGATCGCGGCATCGCAGGACAAGATTCCGGAACGCTGACAGCGAGGGCCGAGACAGGACAGATGGGCAGCCTATGACCCGGTTCAGCGGCCCTGGACTCGAACGAGGATGCGAATGGCGCAGTGCCCGAACGGCCTTCCCTGTTACTGGCCGTCCCGGCTGCCGCCGAGCTGGCCGCCATCCGCGGGCGACGACGCGGCGCGCGGCGTGGCGGCCCGTGGCAAGGGAGACCGGTGATCCCGGACAGCCCCTGCCCGGGTGGCCCGCCACCGAGTCGTGCTTGCTCGGTGGCGGGCGCCGTGATCATGCCCGCCAGCGGTTGTGCGCGACGCTTGGCCCGAAATCTGTTGAACGCCAGCGGTCCTCATGGCCACACGATGGGAAGATCACATCGGATACACCGGGTGTTTGCGCGGGTTGAACTCCGGCTTGACCGGCGGCTTGTCGCGCAACAGGCGCAGCGCGCGCCGGATCTCCAGACGGGTGTGCGCCGGTTCGATGACCGCGTCGATATAGCCGCGTTCGGCGGCGATCCACGGCGTGGCGATCGTCTCGTTGTACTGGTTGATCATGAACTCGCGCGCCGCTGCCCGATGCTCCTCCGGCACCGCCGCCAATTGCCGCCTGCCGATGAGGTCGACCGCGCTGTCGGCGCCGATCACCGCGATCCGGGCCGTCGGCCAGGCGAAACTGATATCGGCGCCCACTTGCCTGGCCGCCATCATGCCGTAGGCGCCACCGTAGGACTTGCGCACGACCAGGTTGATGATCGGCACCGTCGCCTCGATGATCGCACGCGGCACCCGGCCACCGCGGATGATCACACCACTGGCTTCCTGCTCGAGCCCCGGCAGTACGCCCGGGGTGTCGGCGACGAACACCAGCGGGATGTTGAACGCGTCGCAGAGCCGGATGAAGTAGGTCGATTTGTCCGAGCAGGCGGCGTCTATGGAACCACCCAATACCAACGGTTGATTGGCGATCACACCGACCGGATATCCGTCGACCCGGGCGAACCCGGTGATCAGATTCGGGGCGAACGCGGCGCGGACTTCGTGAAATTCACCGTCGTCGAAAATCCGTAGCAGGATCTCGTGCATGTCGTAACCGGCGCGATCGGAATCCGGGATGATCGTGTCGAGCTCCCGATCGGACGCGGTGATCTCCGGCTCCAGACCGGGGTTCACGATCGGCGGTTGCTCGAGACAGCTCGTCGGCATGTAGCTCAGGTAATTGCGGGCCCAGTCGTAGGCTTGCTGCTCGGTGTCGGCCACGTGGTGCAGGGTGCCGCGTTCGGCCTGTACCTTGGCGCCACCGAGTTCCTCGGCGGTGATGTCCTCACCGTTGACGGCTTTGATCACCTCCGGCCCGGTGACGAACATGTAGGAATCTTTGGTCCCGATGAGGACGTCGGTGTTGATCGGCCCGTACACCGAACCCGCCGCGCATTTGCCGAGAATGATCGACACCTGCGGCACATACCCGGACAGTTTCTCCAATACCCGGGAAATATCACCGAACGAAGCGATCGAACCGACCGCGTCCTGGATACGCGCACCGCCGGAATCGTTGATCGTCACCACAGGGCAGGCGTTGTCGAAAGCGAGTTGCAGCGCCCGCATGAACTTGCGGGCGGACGTGATGCCGACCGACCCGCCGTACACGGTCTGATCGTGGGCGATCACCACCACCGGACGGCCGCCGATCAACCCGCGACCGGTGACCAAGCCGTCACCGTAGAGAGCATCCGGTTGGCCGGGCTGACGAGCCAACGCGCCCGTCTCGATGAACGTCCCGCGGTCGAGCAGCATGTCCACACGCTGGCGAACGCTCGGAACGCCCTTCTTCTCCCGCTTGGCGACACCGGCCTCACCTGCCGGTTCCGCGGCGATCGTGAGGATCTTGACCAGTTCATCGATCTTCGCCCGGGTATCTGCCACGCTCGCTGCCACCTTCCAAACCAACTGTTGTGCCGTCGCGACGTTAAGCGGTGTCGACACGGAATGTGTCATCGAACCGGAGATACGGGACAAATCACAGTCGAGGCCGGGCGCGCATCACCTCCCACCCAACGGGTTCGAACACACTCGGCGGTATGCCTATCGCTGGCCACCTCGAGTGAGTCGCCTGAGCGGCGGCAGGATGCCAGCCCTATGCCGCACAGGTCGGCGGGTGGCGCGCCGCTAGCTGATCGACGTCCCCGCTAGGTAGTCGCCGCCGCCGATGTAGACGGTGTGGCCGGATTCGGTCGCGGCCGTGGTGGCGTCGGCGATGGCGGTGGCGAATTCTTCGACGGTGGGGAGGGTGCCGTGGTCGCGACGGGTGGTGACGGCGCCGGGGTCGCGGCGTTCGAGGAGGCGGACGATGATTGTGCCATCGATCATGTCGCCGGAGACGACGGTGAGAGTGATTCCGCGCGTGGCGAGTTCGGGGATGAGCGCGCGGAGGGCGTCCTCGCCTGCGCGTTTGCTGGCGGCGATGGGTTCGTAGTCGGCGGGAACGGGTTTGCGGCCGTGGAAGTGGGCTTGGTGGCTGGTGACGAAGACGATGCGGCCCCCGGATGGCATGAGCGGCAGAGCAAGCCGGGTCAGGCGTAGCTGCGCGTCGCGATTGATGGACATGGCGTAGTCCGGCGCCGCGCCACGCTCGAGTCCGCCGGATGCGTTGAGCACCAGGACATCCAAGCGGCCGAAATCGGTGGCGATGTCGGCGATCAGTGCGCGCGCGGCGGCCTCGTCGGAGACGTCCGCGCCCGCGATCGACGCGCTGCCTCCCGCGGCGGCGATCTCGTCGGCGATGGTCTGCGCGCGGCGGCGTTTCTCGCGGTAGTTGACGATCACGTGGTCGCCGCGAGCCGCCAGGATGCGGGCGGTGTCGGCGCCGATACCGCGGGAGGCGCCGGTGATGAGTGCGATCCGCCGGTCTGTCGAGCTGTCCCGTTCGTGCACCGCGTTCCTTTCCTCCGCGGACCGCTGCCCGCTCGACTACTTCTAAATCAGAATTACTATGGTGGTTCGAAATGAGAAGTGCAAGCGGTGCGAAGCCGTCGCGGGGCGAGGCCGACCCCGCGAACGAACCGATGCTGGCCGCCATGGAACTGCTCGGCCAGCGCTGGATGCTGCGCATCGTGTGGGAGCTGGAGCCGGGCACGCTGGGCTTTCTCGAGCTGCGGCGCCGGATGGGGCAGTGCTCGTCGAGCATGTTGTCGGTGCGATTGCAGCACCTTCAGGTGGCGGGCTTGATCGTCAAGAAACCTGACAAGTCGTACGAGTTGACCACGGCCGGAAGGGAACTCGGGGAGTCGCTGCGTCCGGTGTGGGAGTGGTCGCGGCGGTGGGCGGCGTCGTTCCCGGCGGGCACCGGAGCCGCCGCGCCGCTCCAGTAGGCTGACGGCTCCACTTCAGCACGGGAAAGAGACCATGTCGCAGTTCGAGAATGTCAGCGTCACGAAGAAGGCCAACGTCTACTTCGACGGGAAGTGCGTCAGCCACAGCATCCAGCTGGCCGACGGCACCGCCAAGTCGGTGGGCGTCATCCTGCCCTCGACCCTGACCTTCACCACCGCCGCTCCGGAGATCATGGAACTCATCGAGGGGGAGTGCAAGGTCACCCTCGCCGGCGCGACCGAAGCCGTCACCTACAAGGGCGGCGAGTCGTTCAGCGTGCCCGGCGACAGCTCGTTCCAGATCGAGGTGCTCGACACGGTGCACTACGTCTGCCACTTCGGCTGATCGAAGACGGCGCCGGGATCGGCGCAGCAAGTCGATCCAGGCAGCGCCGTCCGAGCCGTCGCGACACCATTCGACTTCCGTCGACAGAGAAATGGTTTGCGGACACCGGCCGAGACACGCCAAAACGCTCGGACACGGTGCTGAGCACGTCATAGCCGGCGCGGTGCGCTCGACAATTCAGCGCAACGCCGCCGCGGCCGCCTCGGCAATCGCCCCCGCGACCGCGCTCAACGCGGGCGAATGCAACTTCCACTGCTGCCAGTACAGCGGCACGTCGATGTACGAATCCCCGTCTATCGGAACCAAACTCGTCGACGGGTCGGCGGCGGTCTGAAGGTCGGGGAGCATGCCCCAGCCGAGGCCGAGGCGGACGGCCGTGCCGTAGGCCGTCGAGGAAGGGACGTAGTGGCGAGGCGGGTCGATCGGCTGGCGGGTGCGGCGGCGGAGGTGGCGGTCTTGCAGGTCGTCCTTGCGGTCGAACAGGACAACGGGCGCGGCGGCGTAGGCCTTCGCGGTGGGCCCATCGGCGAACCAGGTGCGGGCGAACGCCGGGCTGGCCATCGGGCGGTATCGCATGGCGCCGAGCTTGTCGACCTTGCAGCCCTGCACCGGCTTCGCGGTGGCGGTGATGGCCGCCATGACGGTGCCGTCGCGCAGCAGCGCGGTGGTGTGTTCCTCGTCTTCGCGATGGATTTCGAAGCACACGCCGGGCGGCGCGTCGCGAAGCGCGGGCATGACCCAGGTCTCCAGGGAGTCCGCGTTGACCGCGATGGGGAGGCGGATCGGTAGGTCGACCGGGTGGTCGGCGTCGCCGAGTTCGCGAGCGGTATCGCCGGTGAGCAGGTCGATCTGGCGGGCGAGGCGCAGCACCGCGAGCCCGGATTCGGTGGCCCGCACCGGTTTCGTCCGTTGCAGCAGAATGCGACCAGCGGCGTCCTCGAGCGCCTTGATCCGCTGGCTGACCGCCGAGGGAGTGATGCGGAGACTGCGCGCGGCGGCTTCGAAGGTTCCTTCGGTGATCGCCGCGTTGAGTGCCCTGAGCTGATCGAGCTGCAATTCCATGTTAAGAAAGTCTAATGATGCTTCAGAATCTTTAGCTTGTCTGGTTGAAGGCCAGGGATTTAGCGTCGATCGACGTGACGGTTTCCTCGGCGGGCTTCGCCGCACTCTCCGGTTTGGGATTCGGGCTGTCGCTGATCGTCGCGATCGGCGCGCAGAACGCCTTCGTGCTGCGTCAAGGCGTGCGCGGCCAGCATGTCGCCGCGGTGGTCGCGGTGTGCGCGCTGTCGGACATCGTGCTGATCGCCGCTGGCATCGCCGGTTTCGGGACGCTGGTGGAATCGCTGCCCTCGGTGGTGACGGTGGTGCGCTATGCGGGTGCGGCGTTCCTCATCGGCTACGGCGTCCTGGCCGCGCGGCGTGCGCTGTCCGGTGGCGCTCTCACCGCCGACGGCGCTGGTGCGTCGGTGGCACTCGGCGCGACAATCCTCACCTGCCTCGCGCTGACCTGGCTGAATCCGCACGTCTACCTGGACACGGTCCTGTTGCTCGGTTCCTTCGCCAACACCTACGCGCCGCCCGACCGCTGGTTCCTCGGCGCGGGCGCGATGCTGGCCAGCATTCTGTGGTTCGTCGGCCTCGGCTTCGGTGCCCGCCTCCTCGGTCCGCTCTTCGCTCGGCCGACGGCTTGGCGGGTGCTGGATTCGGCGATCGCCCTGGTGATGTTCACCCTTGCCACAAGCCTGTTGCTCGCCGGCTGACGATCCAGCCCGGCGGGAGGTCGACCAGGCCTTCCGTTTCGACGCCTCGCAGAGGTCAGGGCCTATGCGAAGGCGCGGGAAAGGGCTGCGAGCAAGCTATCGCAGCGGTCAGTCCTTTAGAACGTCTTGTGCGGTACCCCCACCGTCAACCCGCCATCGATAACGAACTCGGCGCCCGTCGAATACGACGACTCGTCACTCGCCAGATACGTCACCAAATTCGACACTTCCTGCGGATCCGCCGCCCGCCCCAGCGGAATTTGCAGGAAGTCCGGCGGAATCCCCTCGGTCATCGGCGTGCTGATGAGACCCGGATGCACCGAATTCACCCGAATCCCGTACTGCGCCAGCTCGAGCGCGGTCGATTTCGTGAGCCCTCGGACGGCGAACTTGGTCGCGGTGTACCCGTGCAGGCCGGGGCTCCCGCGCATGCCCTCCACCGAGGAGATGTTGACGATGGAGCCGCCGCCCGCCTCGATCATGGCGGGGGTCGCCGCCTGCATGCCGAGGAAGGTGCCGGTCAGGTTGATGTCGACGATGCGCTGCCACTCTTCGAGCGCGAAGTCCACCAGCAGGTTTCCGTTGACGATCCCGGCATTGTTCACCAGGACGTTCAGCGCGCCGAACCGCTGTACGGCTTCGGCGGCGGCAGCCTGCCAGTCCGCCTTCTCGCGCACGTCGAGGTGGACGTAGACAGCGTGGTCACCGAGTTCCTCGGCCAGCGCCTTGCCCTCGTCGTCGAGGATGTCGCCGAGCACGACGCGCGCGTCCTCGGCCACGAATTTCCTGGCGTGCGCGGCGCCCATGCCGCGGGCTCCACCGCTGATCAAGGCCACCTTGCCGGTCAGCCGCCCCATTGCGGTACCTCCGTCCGTCGCGGAATCAGCGTCGGCGATGGCCGACGTGAACACGTTACATAACATCGGCTTGGTTCAGTGGCTTCGCGAGGCGAAGATTTCCGTCGCGCAGGGCAGACCGGTCCGCGGTGCTGTGGCATCATCGAATGAAACGTGTTTCAGTATTGGCGTCCGGAGGAGGCCTAGGATGGCGAATCCCGACCGGATCCGACGGTGGATCCACCGCGCGGGCGTTCCCGATATCGCCGAGGTGCCGGGCGGCCGCCTGGTCGAGCTGGCGGGCCGGGGGCGCACCTACGTGGTCGACATGCCGGGGCCGGAGGGCGCACCGACCGTGATCCTGCTGCACGGCACCGCGAGCACCGCCTACCTCACCTGGTTTCCCGCGCTGGCGGCGCTCGCCCAGCACTACCGGGTGATCTTGTTCGACCAGCGCTGGCACGGGCGCGGCATCAGGTCGCCGCGCTTCTCGGTGGACGACTGCGCCGACGACGTGCTGGCGCTCGCCGACGCCATGGGCGTCGAGCGCCCTCTCTGCGCAGGTTATTCGCTCGGCGGCGTTGTCGCGTTGACGGCGGCCCACCGTCATCCGGACCGCGTCGGCGGACTGGTGCTGTGCGCGACGCCGTATCGGTTCCGGGAGAAGTGGCGTGAGCGGGCGTTTCATCAGATGTTCGGCGCGTTCGCCGATGCCATCGGGCCGTATTCGCTGCGGCGCATCGACGCATTCGCGAGCAGGCTGTCGGAACTGCCGGAGCATACGTGGCCGCCGGGCGGTTTCGAGCGCTGGGCGCTGAGTGAATTCCGCAGCACGAGCGGATGGGCACTGGCCCAGGTGATCGCGGAGGTCGGACGGTTCGACGCGTCGGCCTGGCTCAGCGCGATCACGGCGCCGACGGCGGTGGTGATCACGACCCGCGACCACGCGATTCCGGTGTATCGGCAGCTGGAGATGGCGACGATGATTCCCGGCGCGACCATTCATCTGGCGGGGACGGGGCATACGGGATGTGTCTTCGGCGCCGAGCGCTTCGTACCGACGTTGCTCGATGGCTGCGCCGCGGTGGCCGAACAGCAGTGACCGGCGAAAACCGCTGCCGGAGACCCTGTTCGGCGTCGGTGGCGAACAGGGCGGCATGGATCATTCCACTTCGCTTGCCGCGGTGCGCAATTCGTCGATGATGCCGGGCACCGCATCTGCCATCGCGGCGAGATCGGGGACGAGCTCCTTGCAGGCGATGAACCCGAAGTCGAGATCACCGTTGTTGGACAGCACCGTGACGGTGAGTCCGGCCCCGTGGAACACCGGCCCGAACGGATACATCGCGTCCACCTTGATACCCAAGAAGTACAGCGGCATCGGCGGGCCCGGCACGTTCGAGACGACGAGGTTGTGCACCACCGGATGATGCTCGGCCAGCTTGAACGACGAGTAGACCCGAGCCGCGAGCTGGAAGGTGTTGGGCGGGGCGTACTTCGACCAGTCCTGGAGGAAGTCGGCGCCGATCAGATCGTGCTCTTCCTTGGCGTTCTGGTTCGCCGCGGCCACCGCGCGCAGCCGCTCGACCGGGTCGGCGATGTCGGTGCCGAGCTCGGAGAACAGCGAGGAGACCTTGTTGATACCCGCTGTGTGCTTGGACGATTCGTGCACCGAGACCGGCACCGAGGCGATGAGCGAGCGATCGGGCAGTTCGTCGTGCTTGTCCAGATAGGCGCGCAGCACGCCGCCGACGACGGTCAGCACCACGTCGTTGACCTTCACGTCGAAGGCGGTCTTGATCTCCTTGATGGCGGCCAGATCCGCTTCGGCGAAGGCCACCGTGCGGTGCGGCGTGATCGCCCTGTTGAACGGGGTGCGCGGCGCGGTGAGCGGAATCGCCATGCCCGCCTGATTGTTTCGCCGTCGCTGTGCGAAACCGGCGAGCATGCCGACGGTCTTGGGCACCATGCCGACGATCCCCATCTTGCCTGGCAGCCGAACGGTCGCCTCGGCCAGCAGTTTCCAGTCGTTCGGCGCCGCCTCGGGCCGCCATTCCTCGGTCGGCTCCGGTCGCGTCACGCCCGGTTCCATATCGCACAGGTGCATCATCATGTTCGTGCCGGTGATGCCGTCCACGGCGGCGTGATGGTACTTGCAGATCACCGCGACCTTGTCGCCGTCGACGCCTTCCACCACGTTCATCTGCCACAGCGGCCGATCGCGGTCCATCGGCCTGCTGGCGATGTCTCCGACCAGTTCGGCCAGTTCGTTCCTGCCGCCCGGACTCGGGATACCGATGCGCCGGATGTGGTAGTCGAGATCGAAGTCGGGGTCCTCCACCCAGACCGGATGGTCCAGGTTGAACGGCACTTCGTGCAGCCGCCGCCGCATTTGCGGAATGAGCGGCACCCGGCGGCCGAGCTCGGCCTTGAAGGAGTCGAAGGAGTACCGCACGCCGTCCGACGTCGGGTCGAGGATGAGCAGGGCGCACACGTGTAGATGCTGGGTTCCCGTCTCGAGGTAGAGGAAACTGGCGTCCAGTCCGGTCAATCGTTCCATAGCGAAAGCCTACTAGAACGTGTTCTAATTTTGTGTTCGATTCAGGGGAGATGGGTCACAGTGGCGACCCCTATTGTCAACTTGGCGAACCGAATTCATCGGATGAATGCCGAGATTGTCGCGCGCGTCGCGGTTCAGGGGCGCGGTTCACATATGTGTGTTACCGCCAGTTCCATATACGTGTATGATCGTTGCTACACCCGCGCAGGAATCGGCGCACGAACCATGCCGATTCGCGCCCCGAGGTGCACGTATGAGGATCGAGGGAGTACCGATGAAGCTACTTCGCAGGGCTCACCGGCGGCCGGACACCGATCCGGGCGAGGTGGCGCTCAACGCGCGCAATGTCCAGTTCGACTGGGCCGACACTCCGCTGCACTGGATGCCGGAGGAGCCGATCGCCTCGCACTTGATCAATTCGCTGAACCTGCTGCTTCCCGAGGGTGAGCGCATGTTCTGCGCCGCGTATGCCGAGGCGCTGCCCTTCGTCAAGGACGAGAAGCTCCGCGAGGCGATGCTCGGCTTCATCGGCCAGGAATCGATGCACGCCGAGACGCACGACAAGGTGCTGCACGAGGTGCTCGCGGCGAACGGCATCGATCCGGAACCCTATGTGCGCCAAGCCGAATATCTGTTCCGCAAGACGCTCGGGCCCACCGATGCCGACGGCATCGCGCAGCGCCAGATCATGGTGGAGCGACTGGCGTTCATCGCCTGCCTCGAGCACTTCTTCGCCTTCCTCGGCGACTGGGTGCTCAACGCCGACCTGGAGAAGTTCGGCGCGGATCCGCGGGTGGCCGACCTGTTCCGGTGGCACGGCGCGGAGGAGGTGGAGCACCGGCATGTCGCCCACGACGTGGCGGTGTATTTCGGTGCGGGATACGTCCGCAGGTCGGCGCTGATGGTCCTGGTGTTCCCGATCTTCCTCTCGCTGGTGGTCCGCGGCACCAAGTTCATGGTCCAGCAGGACCCCGCGCTGCCCGATCTCGGCTACCCGCGGCTGATCAAGCGGGTGTTCGGCGCCATGTGGCGTGGCTCACTGCCCGGCGTACCCTCGCTGCTGTGGAGTGCGCTGTCCACGTTCAAGCCCGGCTACAACCCGGACACGGTCGGTTCCACCGCGCAGGCGGTGGCGTACCTGGCCACGTCGCCCGCGGCGCGCGCGGTCGCCTCGTGAGCCCGAGGGTCGTCCCCGAGCAGTTGCCCGCCGATCTTTTCGGCAAGCGCGATCGGGACCGGGCGGTGCGGGTGTTCGACGCGATGGCCACGGCCCGGTTGCGCTGGGCCGCACTGGTCAACCGGCGGGATCTGCACCCGAAGGTCGACGAACGCAGGCTCGCGCTCGTCGTCACCGAGCGCCGGGTCGAGGCGCACGACCAGGACGTGGTGAGCCTGCGGCTCGAGGCGCGGGACGGGCGCGAACTGCCCGCGTGGCGGCCAGGCGCGCACCTGGATCTCGAGCTGCCCTCCGGCAAGCTGCGGCAGTACTCGCTGTGCGGCGACCCGGCCGACACGCGCGCCTACCGGGTCGCGGTGCGCCGCATCCAAGACGGCGGCGGCGGTTCGGTCGAGGTGCACGACGCACTGCCCGTCGGAACCCCGATCGTCGTGCGCGGTCCGCGCAACGCTTTCCCGTTCGCGGTGCCCGGCTACGGTTCGCCCGCTGTGCACCTGCACTTCGTCGCGGGCGGCATCGGAATCACCCCGATCCTGCCGATGGCGCGGCTGGCGATGCGGCTCGGCCTGGATTGGTCCATGGTGTACGTCGGCCGCAGTCGCGAGACCATCCCGTTCCTCGACGAGATCGAGACGTTCGGCGACCGCGTCACCGTGCGCACCGACGACGAACACGGACTGCCGGACGTGGCCGCGCTGCTGCCCGGCGTCACGACGGGCAGCGCGGTGTACTGCTGCGGCCCGGTGCCGATGACCCACACCGTCGCAGGCGCGGTGCGCCGGATGCGCGGTGTGGAACTGCATTCCGAGCGTTTCTCGCCGCCGCCCGTCGTGAACGGGCGGTCGTTCGAGATCCAGCTCGCCTCCACCGGTGAGGTGCTCCGCGTGCCCGCCGACGAGTCGGCGCTGGCCACCCTCTTGAAATCCCGTCCTGATCAACCATATTCGTGTCGGCAGGGCTTCTGCCGGACGTGCAAGGTGCGCGTACTGGCCGGCGAGCCGGACCATCGCGACACCGTGCTCACCGAGGACGAACGCGCGGACGGCGACATGCTGGCCTGCGTATCGCGCTGTGACGGTGGGCGTCTCGTGCTCGACCTGTAGCAGGACCCCTCCGACCGGGAGAACAAGGAGACGTCGATGACAACGGATATCGACTCGGAAGCGATCGAACGGATCGTGCGTAGTGGTGAATTCGAGCTCGCCGTCTACGAATACGGCGACCCAGCGGCCCCGACCGTGGTGCTGGTGCACGGCTGGCCGGACACCCATCACCTCTGGAACGCCGTCGTGCCGCTGCTGGCGCGGCGGTTCCACGTCGTCACCTACGATACCCGCGGGCATGGCCGGTCCACCCGTACCCGGCGGACCGCCGACTTCCGGCTGGACGCGCTCGCGAACGATTTCTTCGCCGTCGCCGACGCGGTGAGCCCGGATGCGCCGGTGCACGTGCTCGCCCACGACTGGGGTTCCATACAGGTGTGGGAGGCGGTGTGCGAACCGCGCGCCACCGCTCGGATCGCGTCGTTCACCTCCGTGTCCGGCCCGAATCTCGATCACGTCGGAAAGTGGGTGCGCGCCAGGCTGTCCCGGCCGACCCCGCGCAACGTGTGGCAGCCGTTCACCCAGCTGCTGTCCTCGGCGTACACGGCGTTCTTCATGACGCCGGGACTGCCGAGGGCCGCCTTCGGCGCGTTCGGCACCGAAGAGCGTTGGCAGCGCGCGGTTTCCCTGATGAACGATACGCCGATCTCGACGGTGACCCTGGCCCCGACCTTCCGGCGCGACATCGTCGACGGTCTGCTGATCTACCGCGCGAACATCGTGCAGCGCATGCGCGCTCCGCGCGACCGGCACACCGAGGTGCCGGTTCAGCTGATCGTGGCAGGCCGCGATGTCGCGGTGCGCCCCGCCGGATACGACGACGAGCGCAAGTGGGTCTCGCGACTCTGGCGGCGCGACGTGCCCGCCGGACACTGGATGCCGTTCTCGCACCCCGAACTGCTGGCCACCGCCACCACAGAGCTTATCGACACCCTGGATGGCGGCGCGGCGCCCCGGGGTCTGCGTCGTGCCGAAACCGACCGGACCCGAAACGAATTCGACGACCAACTGGTGGTGATCACCGGCGGCGGCAGCGGTATCGGCCGCGAGACCGCGCTGGCGTTCGCCCGGCTCGGTGCCGAAATCGTGCTCTCGGATATCAATCTGGACGCGGCGAAGCAGACCGCAGAGCTGATCGCCGCGGAAAGCGGTGTGGCGCACGCCTATCGGCTCGACGTCGCCGACGAGGCCGCGGTGTCCACGCACGCAGCCGAGGTGATCGCCGCGCACGGCGTGCCCGACATCCTGGTCAACAACGCGGGCATCGGCCAAGCGGGCGGGTTCTTCGACACGCCATCGGCGGAGTTCGACCGCGTGCTGCGGATCAACCTCGGCGGCGTGGTGAACGGCTGCCGCGCCTTCGGCGCCGCCATGGCAGAGCGGGGACTCGGCGGGCACATCGTCAATCTGTCCAGCATGGCCGCCTACAGTCCGCAGCAGGGGTTCAGCGCGTACTCGACCAGCAAGTCGGCGGTCTTCATGTTCTCCGACTGCCTGCGCGCCGAACTGGCGGGCCGCGGCGTCTCGGTCCACACCATCTGCCCGGGCATCGTGCATACCAATATCGTTGCCACCACGACCTTTTCGGGAGTCAGCGCCGAGGAGGAGAAGCGCAAGCAGGCCAAGTACGACAACCTGTACCGGATGCGCCGCTACACCCCGGACAAGGTCGCCGACCAGATCGTGCGGGCCGTCCGGCGCGACCGCAGCATCGTGCCGGTCACCCCGGAGGCGCGGTTGCAGTACCAGTTCAACCGCTTCGCGCCCGCGGTGGTGCGGTTCCTCGCGGCACGGGTGAAGCTCACCTAGGGTCGGGCGGCGCCCGGTGCAGCTCGGCCTCGATCGCCGCGACGCGCCGGGCGTCGATGCCCCACGGGTGGTCGACGCCGACCTTGCTGTCGAGATCCCACAGCACGCACGTCTCGTCCGGTCGCGCGACCATCGACCACGCCACCACCGTGCGGCCCAGCTGCTCGGCCATCGAGCTGTGCGCGGCGGGTTCGCTCGGCGCGTCGCCGTCCGGATAGTGGTGCAGGAAGCGGCCGTAGGCGGCCGTGCAGAACGCGGCGTAGCGCTCCGTGCACAGAATCAGGCCGTGCCAGGCCTCGTCCACCGCGTGCGATGGCATGCCGATGACCTGGCCGTCGCGCATAGCCGCGCCGCAGCAGCGCAGCCACTGGCGCAGGCCGGTCTCCACCAGCTCGCGCGGCTGCCACGGGCACGTCTTGAAGACGGCCTCGGGCAGTTCCAGCGCGGCCACGGCCTGCTCGACGTCGCGCAGGTCGACCTGGCGGCGGAGGCGCTGTCGGGAACGGAAAAACGGCACGATTCACTGTACGGCGGCGCGCCGCTACCATTCCGTCATGGCGGCTGCGCTCATCGTCCTGATTCTCATCCTGGTCCTGCTGATCGGGGGCGCGGTCGCGGCGTTCGTGGTGGGTCTGGTCAAGGCGGTCGGCGCGCCGCCGCGGCAGCCGGGGTGGCCGCCGAATCGCGGGCAGGGGCCCTGGTCCGCGGGCGGCGCCGGGATGGGGCACCGCAGCCACGGCAGCGGGTGCGGCGGCGGTGGCTGGGACTCGGGGAGCAGCTGTTCGGGCGGCAGCGGCGGCGACAGCGGGTGCGGCGGTGGTAGTAGCAATAGCTGCGGCGGGGGAAGCAGCAGCTGTGGTGGAGGAAGCAGTAGCTGTGGCGGCGGCGGTAGCAGTTGCGGTGGAGGCAGCAGCTGCGGCGGGGGTTCCTGAAACCGGCGTCATGCCCTCCCGCGCGCTGGAGTGATCTCGCTCCCGGCGCTTGACCTCGACCGAACTTCAGGTTTCATGCTGGGCCCTGTTCGACCGGAAGTCATCAGGAGGTCAGTGATGCGAGCAGTGCAGGCAACGGAATTCGGTGGACCGGAGGTACTCGCGGTGCGCGAAGTGCCCGATCCCACGCCAGGTTCGGGGCAGGTGGTCGTCCAGGTCGCGGCGGCCGACGTGATGTTCCTCGACACCCGGCTGCGCGCGGGATGGGGAACCGAATACTTCGAGATCGAAACCCCTTACGTGCCGGGCGGAGCGGTCTCCGGGGTGGTCGTCGAGGTCGGCGCCGACGTCGACCCCTCCTGGCTCGGCAAGCGCGTCGCCACCAGTACCGCCGCGAGCGGAATCGGCGGTGGACAGCCCATCGGCGGCTACGCCGAGAAAGCGCTCGCCAAAGCCGAGACTCTCATCGAAGTGCCGGAAGGGCTTTCGCTGAACCAGGCCGTCGCGCTCACCCACGACGGCAAGACCGCGCTCGCCGTGTTCGACCGCGCCGCGATCCAGGCGGGGGAGCGGGTGCTCATCACCGCGGCGGGCGGTGGTCTCGGCACCCTGCTCATCCAATTGGCTCGCGCCGCAGGGGCATACGTCGTCGCGGCAGCCCGCGGCCACGCCAAGCTCGAGCTCGCCGAGCGGCTCGGCGCGCACGCAGTCGTCGACTACTCGGAACCCGACTGGACCGCCAAGGCGCGCGCCGCGACCGGCGGAGCCGGGGTGAACATCGTGCTCGACGGCGCGGGCGGCGAGCTCGGCGCGGCGGCCGCCGCGACCATCGCAGACCACGGCAGGTTCCTCGGATATGGCGCCGCCGCAGGCGATTTCGCCGAGCTCGACCGCGACGCGCTGGCGGCGCGCGACGTCGCCGTTCTCGGCCTGTTCGACCTCACCGGCGCCGATATCGACTGGAACGCGCTCTCGCGCCGCATCCAAGCGGCCGTTCTCGCCGGCGACATCGAGGTCGTGATCGGTCAGACCTTCTCCCTCGAAGACGCCGACAGTGCCCATGCCGCAATAGAATCCAGGAAATCTCTCGGACGAACGCTGCTCACATTGTGACTTGTCCAGGCATTCTGTGCAGTCGGTCTGAGACAGCGCTAATGTGCCTGCCGTGCAAACTCTGATCGTCATCGGTGTTGTCGCCGCTGTCCTCTTTCTCGTTTTCGCTGTCGTCCAATACGCAAGTCGCCCACCGAGAATGGAGAGCCGATGGGACGACCGTGTACCGGTGGACAAGGGGCAGTGGGGGGAGGACGGCGACTGACGGTCACCTCGCCCGCGTCAACACCACCAGCGCGATGGGCCGCTTGGTCATCTGCTGGTAGGCGCTGTAACGGCCCTTGTTCACCTTGTCGACGATCGCCCACCGCCGTGCATAGTCCGGGTCATCCGGATACGTCGCTCTTGCAACCACTTTCATCCGGCGCCGCCCGACCTGTATCTCACACTCGGGCGTCGCCTTCACATTCGCCAGCCACCCGGGCGGGCGCGGCGAGCCGCCGTTCGACGCGGTCACCAAGTACGCCTCGCCGTCACGCCCGTACGTCAGCGCCGAGGTCCGCTCCTGACCTGTCTTCCGCCCCACCGTCCGCAGCAACAGGGTCGGATTCCCGAACAACAACTTGTGGCCGACCAGCCCACCGCTGTTCTCGTACACCCACTGATGGACCCGCAACACATTCGCGAACACACTGGCCATATCTGACCCTCCAGTAAGTTTCGGTTCTCGACCCACACTAGTGGACGTCGGCGGCCGAACGCCGTAGGAAACCCCGCGCGTGAGCGCCGCTGCGCCCGGCCGTCCGGATGGGAAGAGGTCGGCCACTCGGAATCGGGGTCACCACGTCGAGGCGGCGGCAATCGGGCGCTTTACGCCACGGGCGTGGATCTGCGCCCGGAACGCCCAAGATTGGCCGCACCACAGGAGTGCGAGGCCGACGAGGCACCGAGTCCGCAGCGGCAATATCGAACATTTCGGCTGGTAGAAAGCGTTTGTGGGGCGGGCGGGGCTCGAACCCGCGACCAATGGATTATGAGTCCACGGCTCTAACCGACTGAGCTACCGCCCCGCTTTCGCGGTGGAACCGCGACCTCTGGGATGCTACCGGGCGTGGCGGGGCGGGCACCAGTTGACTCCCCGAGCGCGGTTTCCGGCCGTTCCGACTTCGGTGCGGCATAGGGCAATTACCGGCGGCAAGGCTGCGGAAAGTCGGCGAATCGCGGGCACTAGTAGCCCACAATGGCGAAGTCAGTAGTGCTGAGGGTATGGCGGCTGGCCGTGGGTCGGGCCGGGTTGACCGTACAGGGGTTGGCCGTACGGAGCGGGTGGACCGTACGGCCTGAGGCGTCCGGGCGCCGACGCCAGCCAGCGGGTGGTGGAACCGGCCATTGTGAGTCCGAGGACCAGAGCGCCACGCCCAGGCCGATGAACTGCCGATCGCGGTCGCAGGCACTTCCGCATCGAGACTGGCGATGGCGAGTACAGGCTGCTGACGCCTCCGACGCAGGCCAGCAAGATGAGCATGATGCGGCCCGCGGATTTGCGAGACATCAGCAGCAGGCCGCCGACCAGCCACAGCACACCGATGATCGAGTTCAACGCCCCAATCCATTGCAGGCCGCCGATGCTGTCCTGTGCACTGCCTTGACCCAGTCGATTGGAGAGCTTTCGATCTTGTCGGCGGCATCGAAGGCTCGGAACGCCGAATGTCCACAGAGCCCTGCCAGACCAACCGCGAGAAGCCCGGCAGTCATGGCGGTTCCGCTACTCGGCGGTCCGAATCTTGGCCCACCGTAGGGAAAACCGGGCGGATAACCCGCCGGGCATCGGCGCGTACGGAGAAGGGTACGGCTGGCCGGGGTGTACCGGATAGGGCGCCTGATAGCCGCCCGGAGGCGGCCCCCCTTGCGGTCCATACGGATAGCTCATATGCCGACTTCCCCTCTCGCGCTCTTGCGGGGAAACCCTACCGGCCACGGCCGTGACGATGTCATCATGGCCACCGTCACGGGAGCCTCTGCAATTGCGGTAGTTCGGTCGGTTCAATGGGCGCAATCGGGGACGGCTACGAACGCGCGCTAGCCGAATCCTGATGGAGCAGAATGCAATCGAATCGTACGGTGAAGTCCGGGAAGGCAAACCGGCACCCGCAACCGGTGACCTGATTCTCGCAACTAGGCGGACACGACCTGAAGGCAGGCCGCAAAGCGGTCCCAACCCTTGACGGTTCACTTCAGGAGGTACGAGTACAGCGTTCCCGCGATCGGTACATCGGCGGCACGAGCGAGAGTCTTTGCAGGAGACGGTAATCCACATGCTCGTTTGGGCCTCGAGTTCGATCGGGTACGCTGCTGGGGAGATCGCAAGGAGGGGGCCAATGCGCGCACCGCGCTGGAAATCGGTGGTCCAGTTACTAATAACCGGGGTGCAGTATGACCGATTTCACGGTTGACGTCGCCAGTCTTGTTGGGTTCAAGCTGGATCTGCAGGACCTCGGGACCAACTTCTCTACGAACACGTCTCGTCTGCTGCCGGGCGTGACACTGCCTGCCGGGTCGACGGGGCTCATCGCAACGCTGGCGCCAGCGTGCGAGAAGTTCAAAAGCGCGATACCTTCAGCGCATCGGACTGATCTGACCGCTATCGAAGCACTGGCAACGGACCTTGGCGCAGCGGGCAGTGGATATCGGGCCAGCGATCAAAACTCCGCTGATGCGATCGTGGCGATCACGCCTGGAGGCGCGGCGGGATCGAATCAGGCGGACGACTCCCGAGATGCGAAGCGGTTCATTGGTTTACAATTGCCCAACCTGTCGGAGGTTCAGGAGAACCAGTACACAGTCCGCCAGGTTGTCACGTCTGCCGTCGACAAGATCTCTGCTTACGACGAACGGTTGAGCGCCACTGTCGGATTCAAGCCAGCGGCGGACTACCTGACCCCATTGGTCGCGGACTGGGAGGCGTTGCAAGCCATTGGTAAGCGGATCGGGCTGCTCGGCATCAACGACTACGTCACCTCGGAAAATCTCATAAGCGGCACCAGATGGCTACAGGGAAGCTGGTCCGGAGATGCGTCGCGGTCGTTCGCAACAAGCGCCAATACACTCGGACAATCAGTCGCCGGGCGAAGCATGGATCTGGACACTGTGGCAAAGATCGTAGAAAACGGCGGAGCCTGCCTTGAGCGTTTGGTCTACAACCAGGCAATGGGATTGAGCAGCGGAATCCTGGAACCGAAGTCCTTTCTTGGTGCCACGTTCCCGCTTGATGTGTGGGCACAGCTGATCAATAGTCCGGCCAGCGAATCGATCAGGTCGGAGCTCACCGCAGCCTTCGATTCACTGAAACAGTCGGCGCAGTCGCGGCAGACCGCGATCACAACGATGATCGATAAGATCTCGACTGCATTGGATTATGCGCCCGGGCGCGTGGCACCGTCCTATAATGCGAGCGAATTCGAGCTTGCGGACAAGGTTGTCGTCGACCTCGGTGCTACTAAGTATGGATTCGGAAATAACGTGTGGTGGGAGGACGGCATTGTCTCCTCCTGATTGGCCATGGCGTCCATAAATCGCCGATTTGGATCGGAATAAGGATCGGGATTACAAGTTTGATGCAAGGGGAGGGCACTGATGTCATCGCAAATCCCGGGTATGCCGATGCCGTTGCCGCCGACAGACCCGGGACAGGGCGCACACGGGTCGCAACCCTGGTATAGCCGAGCCGACGACTACGCGTTCGCGGAGACGGTAACTGTTGCGATAGGCGTGGCGGATGGGCTGGGGTGGACCCATGCGGCTGCTCACTTGAGGCACTATCTCGAAAATACCGGCAAAGATCTGACCCTCGACCCGGATCAGATCATGAATGAAGATCCCACACTCAAGCAGAAGGCCGACAAAGTCGTAAACGATTACGTGAGGTACCTCGCCGGCGACCCGGCCAACTACGGCAAGACGATTCCGTTCCAGGTGCCATGGGAGGCCGATCATTCTTTTAGCAAAAGCAGTCAACCGGACTGGTATTATGCCATAGGCTCAGTGCATGTCACGGCCAGTGGCGTAGCTGAGATTCATAGTCCCGACACCGAAGGCGCGCAACCCCGTGTCACGGTCGACTTCCAAATCCATCTGTTCGACCGCTACAACTGGGACAGCGAAACTGCGGATTCGAAGGGGAAGGGCGTCACAATCGGTTCGATCGCGATCGATGACCGCCGGATGGGTGCGTTGCATACGGCTGGATTGGCCAAGGAGTTCAATATGCTCGGTTCATCGGTGGTGAAACGGTATGACGGGGTAATAGCCAATGGCTCAGTCGACTCAACTGGGCCCGAAAGCGTCAGGGACACCCGTGTCGACCCGACTCGGACCTTTTAGGATTTTTAAATGAAACGTCTATGGTGGGCACTGACTGCCATCGCGGTCATGGTGGTGGTGTCGATGGCTGGGGCCGGGTGTGGCCGCTTCGTAGAAGTCGACACAGGGGCGGATGTCGAGACCTCGACCAGTCCGGAGTTAGTGCGAGAAGCGACCGAGTACGGTGGATGGACGCTTCCGTCGAACGGGAAGGTTCTCCTGGCCAGGAAGGAAGTAATTCGCGATACAGAATACAAACTCGCGGTGGAGATGTCTCCCACTGACCTGGCCTGGATGCTGGACAAGTCCGGATTCGTAGCCGATTTCAGGAAACTGTTCGAAACCTCTCTTGTGACAACTATTGCCGGGCCCGATCTCGCCTCGTCACCGAATGTGCAAAAGGCCCAGGACACGTTCACTTCACCGAAGGGGAAGGTGATGTTTCGCAGGGTGGCAGTCGATGAACGTACCGCTGAAATTCGAATAGTCCACATCGAGTTCCAAGGCATCTGAAACGGCATGCCGGGCTGCCGATCGGGATGCAGCCCTTCCATGGGAGCGGCTGGGGTGCCCTGTCGACGACGCAGGGCAAGCGAGGAATGCGGTGGGCCGTATAGGCAGCAGGTCGAAGACGAGGCTCTGCCACCGCGCGGCCGGATACGCGCGTGAGTCTCCAACCTCAACGGTCGCTGGCCCGACCCTGGCGATCTCGACGAGTACGCTGCCGACGACAGTCCATGGGCGAACGAGCCGTTGATCGATAGTGCCAGCGGCCCGTTCATCTACTTCGCCACCATGTACAGCAAGGCCGATGAACTAGCGGCTTTCGCTGCTGAGCGCGCGAAGGCGCGCGGCTTGATGTGTTTCGACGTGAACGAGGACCGGTTGCTGATGTGACAGCCGGACGTCTGTGACGGGCGAGTGGTTTCGCGCCTTGAAACCCGCTCGAGCGGCGCTCCGAGTGGCAATGATGAACACCTGAGCCGTCGGCGGACGGACCGGACCATCTGCACCGGGGAGACACAGTGGTAATCGCGGCCGATGAGGTTGTACTGAGCGACAATTGGTGGCGCGCCATCATCGCTGTCTTGGCTGTGATCGTCGGCTTCGTCTTGAAGGAAGTCGCCGATCAGCTGCGCGATCGCAAGAAGGTCAAGCGCTTGACCTACAGCTTGAACGTCGGTTCGACGTTGGCCGATGTTCCGCAGAAGCTGGCGCAGAAGGTGTCCGTGCAGTTCGGCGGAGTGCCGGTGGAAGGACAGGTCTACGAGGTCACGTGCCGGGTCGAGAATACCGGCCACTTGGTCGTGAAAGAGGAGTATCTGCGGTTCAGCTATCCCGAACGTTGCCAGATTCTGGAGGCGTACGTACTCGGCGATCCGCCGCTGGAGTACGGGATCAAGGAAGCCCCGCTCGCAGGTCAGGCGGTCGGTGATCAGCGTTGGGTTGTGGGGCACCTGGAACGTCGCCAGTCGGTGAGTTTCGGTTTCCTCGTCGCGGGTCCGACGGCGACGGCGCCGCAGCTTTTCGGCCACAACGACGAGGGCGATGTCGAGCTGAACCCGAAGGGGAGGACCGCGGATCGCGAAGACGCGTCCCACGTTCGCCCATTGCTGACGTACGTCTTGCTCGGCCTGTTGGTGCCCACCCTCCCGTTGTACGAGCTGGGCGAATCGATCAGTGCCCTGGTGCGATTGGTTCTTCTGCTCCTGACGATTCCGCACCTTTACCCGGTCGGGCGTGTGCTGGCTGCCTTCCTCACCCGGGCCGACGATGCGGCAAGCACTACCGCAGACGTCTTCATCAGTCAGGCGAGTGTGGGCGGCAATATCACCATCGCGAGCCGAGGGAGCGACCTCGCGTTCGGCGCGTCTCAGACCCGCCCGGACGAGCAACCGGTGGTCTAGGACCAGGTCACCCGGTCGATGGGATTACCTCACCAGCTTGTCGCGTGCGGAGGCGAGGCAGTCGGCTGTGTGACTGGCTCCGACTGAATACGGCTATAGGTCAGGATGATTCGCCAATTCGTCCGAGCCTGCAGGTGGTCGAGCTGTCCTCGGCGACGAATCGAATGGCTCAACGCCGGGTCTGAACCACGCTCCACAACCTCCGCGGCAAGGCCCCTTCTTCGAAGTCATCGATCCGCCGTAGGTCCCACCCCTCGGCGAGCGCGTCGACGAAAGCGCGGGAGAAGAAGTGCACCGCGAAGCCGCCCTGTTCGAAGATGTCGTCGCCGTGGTCGATGCCGGTGCCGTAGTGCGCGTCACCGGTGTGGCGCACCGTGTAGAAGAGGATGCCTCCCGGGCGCAGCACACGGTGAATCTCACGGACGAGAGCGCAGATCTCCTCGCTGGAGAGCGCCATGCACAGCAGCATGTGGGCGTACACCGCGTCGTACGACGCGGCGGGGAGCGGCAGCGGCGCGCGGACGTCGATGATCCCGGTGGTCAGCCCTTCGACGGCCTCGCCGTCGGCGCGCTCGCGCAGCTGACGGAGTCCGACCTCGCTGAAATCGGTGGCGTGCACGGTGAAACCAGCCCGGGCGAAATGCAACGCATCCCGGCCATGGCCAGCCCCCAGCTCGAGAATCGTGCGGGCGCCGACCGCGCCGAAGATCTGTGCGGCCTGTATCGCGGGCGTCGAAGGCGTCTCGCCGTACATGGCAGGGTTGGCCCGATAGGTCGACTGCCAGTGCTGACGCTGGATATCGCCCAGGTCAGCGTGGTCGCCGCCGCTCGCCGCATCCTCGCTCGTCACGGACACCATTATCGCCGGGTGATCGGGGCGGACCGCAGAGGCGGAATGGTTCGACGCTCGGCCGACAGCGGTCGCGACGGACTTTTACAGAGGAAGCAGCCGCCTCTCTGATCACACCCGGCCCGCCAGCGGCGGCGTGGTGTCCAGCCCCAGCTCCTCCCACGGCGGACAAGAACCGGTGCTGCGTGGTCCACAGACGATTCAGCAACTCGGGCGGCACCTCCTCGGCGGTGCAGCCGGCGCGGGTGGCGGCGATCTGCCGGGCGATCGTGACCACTTCCAGGCAAGCGTTGGACACATCGATGGACGTGCACACCATTCTGGTCGCCATCCACGCGGAGTCGAGCCGGACTTTGTGATCAGGCCGGCGGCGCGGGCGATCCGGCCTGCCGGTGCGGTCCGCTTGATGCCGATGTCGGACAGGCTGTCGCCGAGAACGATCAGATTCTGAATGGGGGTCGGGGCAGGATGCATGAGAACTCCACGGCTTGGTTTCGGACCGCCGGGTCCGCGTAACAGCGTGCACGTGGCTCCGGACGCTCATGAAAGTCGAAGTGGCACAAAATGTTCCGAGCAGTTAGCGGATACGTCGCCGATGCCGCCGCCGGAGCGCGAATGCCTGCATCCCGGCCATCGGCGGGCGCGTCGCCGATGGCCGGGCGAGCCGAGGAGGTCAGGCGCCGAGCGGAGCTCGGTGCAGCACGAGTTTGGTGATGTGCGCTCGATACGCTCTGGTGCGTCTTCCCAGTCGGCGAGCAGGGTGGTGACCTCCTCGGCCGCGAAGCCGGTGCGGGCGACGAAGTCGAGCAGGTCCGGCAGGACCGGACGTACGTGCGAGATACCGATCTTCAGTGTGGCGTCGTTGGCGTACATGTGCATCAGCGGCACCTTCGTCCCGGGCGGCAGGTAGTAGCCGACAGCTGCGCAGATTCCGCCCGGTTGCAGTGCGCGCAGCGCGAGGTCGGCGGCGGTGGAGGTGCCTTCCACGACGATGTCGTAGCGGCGCGCGGGCAGGTCCGCGTGGCGGAGTTCGCCCTTGCCGACCGGATGCGCTCGGGAGCCCAGCTTTTCGGCGATCTATAGACGCTCTGAGCGGTGGTCGACGTAGTCGACGACCTCGGCGCCATGCGCGACGGCCAGACCGGCGGCGTAGAGCCCGATGCTCTGTGCCGCGCCGCCGAGAACGAGCACCGAGCCTCCCGGTCGTGCGGCCAGCGCCGGGACGACGCAGCGCCATCCGTCCGCGAGATTGTCGCCGGCGGCGGCCACCCGCAGCGGGTCGAGACCCGCGGGCAGGCGCACGAGCATGTGGTCGGCGTACGGGATGCGTAAGCGGTCGGCGACCATGCCGCAGTTCCCGCATCAGCCGCGCTGTCCCTGCGCCATGGCCTTCAGTTCGGCGAAGCGCACGATATTGCCCGCCGCGCCCCAAGTGCCTTCGGGCTGTTCGTGAATGAGCACCCACACCCGCAGCGCCGCGCCTTGGTCGAGACCGGCCGCCGCGAGGACCTCCGCGGTCACCTGCTCGACCAGGCCCTGTTTGCGGCGATCGGACAGCGCGCCTTCCGGCACGGTGACGTCCACCCGGAAACGGGGCAAGTCGTCCTCCGCGCTGACGAACGCGCCTTCGGGCGTCTCGTCGATCCGGCACCAGGCCAGCGCGCGGAAGAACGCCGTGTCCGGCGCGCCTTCCCAATGCAGCAGCGTGGCGGCAAGGGTCTTCTGCAACCCGCCGCGGACCTCGGCCGACAGAACGCCGCTGGGCAGGGTGAGCTGGATCATCGGCATGACAACACCTCCGTTATAACGACTGTTATAAACAGGGACGGTACGCTATAACGGTCGTTATGGGCAAGAGAGGTGTGTGATGGCGCAGTCGGAGGCGCGGAATCGGATGGTGGCGGGCGCGGCCGACATGCTGCGGCGGCGTGGCCTGAACGCGACCAGCGTGCGGGAGCTCGCCAAACATTCCGGCGCCCCGCTCGGCTCGACCTATCACTACTTCCCCGGCGGCAAGGCGCAGCTTGCCGCCGAGGCGGTCCGTTTCGCCGACGCCATCACCGTGCGCAAATTGGCCAAGGAGTTGTCCGCGGGGCCGGTCGCCGGGCTGCGGGTATTCGTGGATATGTGGCGAAAGGTCGTGCTGGACAGTGATTTCCGGGCTGGTTGCCCAGTCCTCGCGGTCTCGGTGGAAGACCAGCCAGACGAGGACGACGAACCGCGCCGCGCGGCGGCCGAAGCCTTCGATCGGTGGACCGTGTTGTTGACCGATTCGCTGCGCGCACACGGCGCGACCGAGGATGCCGCCCAGCGGACCGCAACGCTGATCGTCGCCTCGATCGAGGGCACCGTCGCGATGTGCCGGGCTCAGCGCAGCATCGATGCGCTCGACAAGACCGCCGACGCTCTCGAATCTGTCGTCCGCGCCGTCACCGATTCCGCCGGGGACTGAGCCGATACCCGGGCCGAACTCACCCGAAGGACGGTGTGCGCTTGTCCAGGAACGCCGCGACCGGTCAGGCGCGCACGAACAGACGCAACGCTTCCTCGACCACGGCCTCCCGCGTGCGACCGTCGGGATCGGCGTCCGGGCGCAGCCAGATGGACGCGTGGTTGAGGATGCCGTGCAGGCAGTGCAGTGCCACCGACGGGTCGGGGCAATCGAATTCCCCTGCGTCGACGCCCTCGTCGACGACCCTGCGGAAGATCCGGTCGTGGCGGCGGCGCATGGTCTTGATCGCGTCGCCGTGCTCGGCGGGCCACGGTGCTGGGAACGAGAAGAGCGCGCCGACCTCCGGATACAGCACGGTCAGCACATGCAGCTGCCCGGCGACGAGCGCACGCAACTGCTCGGTCGGCGACTGCTCCGCCACGGTGTCGAGGACTTCTCCGAGCCGGGTCAGCACGTCGGTGGTGAGCTTTTCCAGCGCCGCCGAGACGAGCGCGTCCTTGCTCGGGAAATAGTGGTAGAGCGTGGCTTTCGCGATGTCGGTGCGCTCGGCGACATCCTCGAAGCGCAGGCCCTGATAGCCGCTGCTGGACAGGATCTGCAGCGCCGCGGCGATCATCTCCGCCTTGCGGCGGTCGCGACGCCGTGCCGCCCGCCCGGTGGACGCGGCGGTGTCCTCTCCCACGGTCGATGTCACCGCCCGATCTTATCCGGCCGGATCGTCGGTCGATCCACTGCCGAGTTCGGCGGTGAACCCTTCCGCATATTCTTCGACCCGGTCACCTCAGCTCGGCATCGCGGAGGGGAACTTCGGCGCACGCTTCTCCCGCAGCGCGGCCACGCCTTCCGCGACGTCAGGGCCGAGGAACGTCAGCATTTCGTAGGCGGCGGACTGATCGAAAATCGGCCCCGCGGTGCGCAACCAGTTGTTCAGGCTGCGCTTGGTGAGCCGGATCGCCTGCTGTGATCCGGTTGCGAGGACGTCGGCGACCCGCAGCGCCTCGTCGAGGACGCGATCGCGCGGGACCGCCTTGGCGACCATGCCGATGCGTTCGGCCTCGGCGCCGGTGATCATCTCGCCGGTCAGCAAGTAGTAGCGAGCCTTCGCCATTCCCGCGAGCAAAGGCCAGATGATGGCCGCGTGATCACCCGCGGCGACGCCGAGCCGGACATGCCCGTCGCCTATGCGGGCGTCCTCGGCGGCGATGGCGACATCGGCGAGCAGCGCGGCGACCGTGCCCGCGCCGACCGCGACGCCGTTGATCGCCGACACGATCGGCTTGTCGCAGTTGACGATGTTGTAGACCAGGTCGCTCACCTCCCGCAGCATGTGCGAGACCCGGTCGTAGTCGCCTGCCATCCGCTCGACCATGCCCAGATCGCCGCCCGCGCAGAACGCCTCGCCCGCCCCGGTGACGACCGCGACCCGCACCTCGGGATCGTCCGAGATGTCGTTCCACACCCGCGTGAGCTCGGTGTGCATCGTCTCGTCGGCGGCGTTGTATTTCTCCGGCCGATCCAGCGTGACCAGCAGGACCCCGTTCTCCCGCCGCGAGAACGTCAACTGCTGGTAGTCGGCGAACCTCGACACGATGGCTCCTCTCGTTCGGCCGCGCCCCTGCAGAGAGCGTGAAGTCAACCACAAAGGTGGCTACCCGACTAGTATGAACGAAATTCGACCCTTAGGTTGAGATATGCGGCCCCGTGTCGTGAGCCCGGGCCGCAGCACGCACAGAAAGGCGCTTCTCCTTGACCGGAACGGCCGAACCCGAGTCCTATTTCGAGCGGGTCGATGCCCACTCCTTCGTCCCCACGCGCCACGCGGGCGGCGCGTGGGCAGCCGACGAGCAGCACTTCAGTCCGCTTGGCGGGCTCCTCGTGCACGAAATCGAGCGAACGCGGGCGCGCGAAGGCAGGCCCGATCTGGTGCTGAGCCGCATCACCTTCGACATCCTCGGCCGCATCGCGTTCCAGCGGTTCGACATCCACGTCGAGACGATCCGGGCGGGCCGCACCATCGAACTCGTGGAGGCCACCGTCCTCATCGACGGCCGCGCCACCGTCTCGGCCCGCGCGTGGTTCATGACGACCCAGGACACCGGCATCGTCGCGGGCGGCGAACCGGAGGCGATCGCGGCTCCCGAGACCCTGTCGTCCTGGCCGCTGACCTCCGTATGGCCCGGCGGTTACATCGAGTCGCTGGACGCCCGGCCTGTCGGCATCCCGCAGCCCGGCCGGACCACCGCGTGGATATCCTCGCCCCTCGATCTCGTTTCCGGCGAACAGGCCAGCGCTCTCGCGTCCTATGTGGCCCTGGTCGATACCGCCAACGGCATCGCGGTCCGCCAGGAACCCACCAAGTGGATGTTCCCCAACGTCGATCTGACCATCCATCTGTACCGGCAGCCCGAGGGACGGTGGACGGGACTCGACACCGCCGTCACCTTCGGCCACGCGGGCCAAGGCCTCACCAGCACGGTGTTGCACGATGTCCGCGGACCCGTTGGGCAGGCGCAGCAGATCCTCACCGTCCGTCCACAGCCGGACGCGCTGCCAACAGGTCAGTAGCGCCGGTCGATGGCTTCCGGGATCTCCCATTCGTCGGTGATGGCGAGAGCGTTCTCGGCGCGGCGCCGAGCTGCGGCGAGGAGAGTGTGCGAGTGCCTGCTGCGCTTGGTCAGCTCGTAGCGGCGAGCTCCCAGATTTGTGGTGGTCTGGAGCTCGTAGTCGAGATCGTCGACCTCCCGGTGGAGTTCCTCGATCCTTTCCAACCTCGGCTGCTCGCCGAGGTTCTCGAGCTCGTCGATGGTGTCGCCGAACCGGTCTTCCAGACTGCGCATTGCGCGTCCTCCCCTGTATCACCGTGTGCCCCTTGCAATCTCAGAGTATGACGGAATCCGTTGTCCGGCTGAACATCGGACCGGTACGCGGAGCCGCGCAGATCGAGTCGTGCGCGGTGGATCGATCGATTGCAGAAGTGCCCGATTCGGGCGTACCAGCCGCGCTTTGGCTAGCATCTGACCGAAACGTACGGGTTTTGGTGTGGAATGGGCGGAAGCTCAGCGGCGGTATGGGGGCCCATGAAACAGATATTGTTCTCGGCGATGATCGCGCTGGCGGTCTCGATCATGGTGACGCCCTTTTTGATTCAGGCATTCGCCACCAGAAACTTCGGTCAGGAAATCCGGGTCGACGGGCCTGCCAGCCACCAGGCCAAGCGCGGCACCCCGACGATGGGCGGCATCGCCATCATCGCCGGTCTGTGGGCCGGTTACCTCGGCGCACATCTGCTCGTCGGGGACGATGGCGTGGAAGGTCTGTCGGCTTCCGCGCTGCTCGTCCTCGGTTTGGCGACGGCGCTCGGCGTCGTCGGGTTCCTCGACGACTCGATCAAGCTGCGCAAACAGCGCAATCTCGGCCTCACGGCCACCGGCAAGTACGTCGGCCAGCTCTCCGCCGCCGTGCTCTTCGGCGTGCTGGCATTGCGCTTCCCCGACAGTACCGGGCTGACGCCTGCCAGTCGGCACCTGTCCTATGTACGGGATATCACCACGGTGTCGTTGGGGCTGATCGCCTTTCTGCTCGTGGTCTGTTTCCTCGTGGTGGCCTGGTCCAACGCCGTGAACATCACCGACGGCCTCGACGGACTGGCGGCCGGATCGATGAGCTTCGCGCTCGGCGCCTACGTGATCGTCACGTTCTGGCAGTACGCCAACGCCTGCTCGACCGCGCCGGCCGTCGGCTGCTACCAGGTGCGTGACCCGCTCGATCTCGCGATGGTGTGCGCCTCGGGCGTCGGCGCGTGCATCGGGTTCCTCTGGTGGAACGCCGCGCCGGCGAAGATCTTCATGGGCGACACCGGTTCGCTGGCGCTGGGCGGCCTGCTCGCCGGGCTATCGATCACCACCCGGACGGAGGTGCTCATGGCGGTGGTCGGCGCACTGTTCTGCGCCGAAATCCTTTCGGTGCTGCTGCAAATCGTCGTCTTCCGCACAACGGGCCGCCGCTTCTTCAAAATGGCGCCGTTCCATCACCATTTCGAACTCAGCAACTGGGCCGAAACCACGGTGATCATCCGCTTCTGGCTGCTCGCCGGCATAGCCGCAGCCCTCGGCCTCATCCTCTTCTACGGCGAATACCTCGCCGTCGTCGGCTGACCTCGCAAGCCATCCGCAGGGGTAGCAGCCTGCGCGAGGCGTACGAACTTCTGCGACGCCGGAGTGCGCCGCGTTGGTGTCGCGTGGTCGCCCGGAGCGAATCGAATTGTCTCACAGCGGGATCGGCGTCGCGCTGCTAGAGTCGCGCGCAAGCCTGAGGGAGGTGAGGCTTGGTGATCGTGGGGCGCGCCGAGCTGCTCGAACTGATCGACACCCTGGTGCGGGTTCCGAGGGGGAATACCGAGACGACCGGGAATCCCGTGCTGGTGCTGGAAGGGTACGGCGGCGCGGGACGCACCACCGTGCTCGAACAGGCGCTGGACCGGTGGCAGCGACGGACACCGACCGTGCTGGTCCGGCCGCTGGAACGTCCCTACGACCAATACAATCCGGCCCGCCCGGTACTCGCCGCGGCCATGCTCGGCCTGAGCATGGATCTGCCCGGCTTCCCGATCGCGTTTCCGCGCATCGTGGTGGCGCAGCTCGCGATCAACGAGAACTTCACGGATGTTCCGGCGACCGAGCATCGGGAGCGATTGCGCACGGTGCTGAACCGCTACCGTGACCGCGCCGCGCTGGTCGGCTTCATCGGAGATCTGGTCGGGCTGGCAGGCGCGCAGGCCGCCAACATCAAGGTGCCCGGCGCCGCGGTGATCGCGCCGACGCTGAGCGAGCACCTGTCGAACCTCGTGGTCGCCAGGCTCACCCGCGGCAGGCTGATCACCAAGATCACCTGGGGTTCGGCGGTCTCGTGGTATGGACACCAGGATCTCGGGCTGCGGGCCGACGCCGAGACCGTGCTCGTCGAACTCGCCATCAAAGCGGCCAGCGAGGATCCGGAGATCCGGCGCGGCGTGGACGACCTGCTGATCAGCGCCTTCCTCGCCGACCTGCGCCACAGCGCGGCTCGGGTCGCGGGACGCCCGTCGAATGTCGTCGTGCTGCTCGACGACGGCGACGCCCCGGCCGCGATCGCGTTCACGAGCGCGCTGCTGCGCTCGCGCAAGGCGATGGCCGCCGCCGGATCGTCGCTGACCGATCCGCTGACCCTGATCACTGCCAGCTCAGGCGTTTTGGCGGAGGAACTCGACGGGCAGGTCCCGGCCGCCGCGACGTGGACGTCGCGGCAGCGCGCCGACCCCGCCGCTCGTGACGCGTGGGCGCGGTTGCCGCTGAGCGATCTTTCCGAATTCGAGGTCAAGACCCTCGCGAAGGAAGTCACCGCGATCGAGGCGGATCGCATCGGCGCCCAGGTGTATCGGCTCACCGACGGACATCCCTCCGCGACCGGCTATGTGCTGAACCGGATCAAGCAGGCGCGGCAGCGGGCCGACGATCTGGAAGCGCTGTTGTGCGACAACCACGCTGGGCCGGGGACCGCCGTCCAACGCCATCTGCTCGGTTTCTTCGCCAGGGATCTGCACCCGCGCAAGCAACTCGACCAGGACATCCTCGACGCGCTCGTCACCGTTTCCGGGGCCCGGACCAAGGGCGACGCGCTCCGGTTGCTCACCCTGTTGCCGTCCGAATTCGGCGACCGTTCGGCGCTGTTCCGATCGCCGACGCTGTGGAGCGCACCCACCGTCGACGGCGTGCTGCCTGCCTTCGCGCGGCGCATGGGGCTGCGCGAGCTCGCCGGGCGTACACGAGACACGCCGCCGGGCTGGGACCGCGTGTTCGGCACGCTGCTCGACACGGTGGGCTCGGGGGATCGTGCGAGCAGGCTGCACTACACCCGATTGCTGCACGGCGGCGGCGCCATCGTGGACGAACTCGCCGGACTGCTGTCGACCTCGGACACGAGCGAGTGGTTGACACTGTTCGACGAGATCGTGGAGATCTCGGATCCGCGCAGGCCGGATGCCGCGCTCATCGACGGCAGCGACCACGCCACCAGCCCCGCCGAACACATCGCGGTGCTGCTCGCCGTGGCGCCCGCGATCGAGTCGGATCTGCGGATCACCACCGTGCGGCGCAGGGAGATCCTGTGCGCGCGGGCGGCGCACAGCTTCGACCGGCTCGCCGATCACGCCACCGACCGAACTCCGATCCTGCTGCGCGCCAACGAGTATCACGATTGTGCGCGCCGATCCCGTTGACCCGACCTCGATGAGGAGCCCGCTGTGGAGTCGCGTTACTGGGTAGGCATATTCCCGAAGCGAAGCAGGCCGATGCCGCGCCCGTGGACGGACTGGGTGCGGCTGGGCGCGGTGGTGATTCTGGTGGTCGGCACGCTGAGCGGGATCATCGCCCATGACCCGCTCCGGCGCCTGGCCACCTGCAACGACGGGTGGCCGAGCACTGCGGCGTGGGCGGCGGGCGACGAGTGCGTCGGATTGTCGGAGGGGTCTTACGCTTTCGGGCTGCCCGCGTTCGAACACGTGATGCGGGTGATCGATGAACAGAACCGCACCGCGCCCGACGGATGTCCCGGCACGCCGGTGACCATCGGCGTGCTGCTGACCATGACCGACGAGCTCGCGGGCAGCCGCGCGGTGCACGAACTGGAGGGGATGGCCGTCGGCCAGCGGCGGGCCAACGACACCGGATGCGTTCATCCGATGCGGCTCGTCGTCGGCAATCTCGGCGACTACGGCGACGGCGCCGCGACGGCGGTGGCGCGAAAGCTGGCGCGGCGCGGCGATGTGGTCGCCGTCGCGGGCGTCGGTTTGAGCGACCAGGCCACCGCGGAAGTCGCCGATCTGCTTGCCGCCGAGAAGATTCCGATGGTGTCGGACCTTGTCACCGCCGAGGGCTTCGATCAGTCCGGTTCCACGGGCGACGATCCCGATTTCACCCGGTGCGACAAGGACATCACCTACCCGCACGGCGTCGGCAAGGACTACTTCTACCGGGTCGCCTTCCGTGTCGCGACGCAGGCCAATGCGCTCGGCGCGGTGGCGCCGAGCAGGCCGGATTTCGTGATGGTCCCCACCGGCGGATCGGACCCATACACCTGCACGACGCTGCCCTTCCTGCACAGGCAGTACGGCGGCGACCTGCTGGAGGTGAAATTCGATGCCGAGGAGCCGACTACCGTGTCGCAGACCGCCCGGCGGGTCTGCGCGACAGCCAAGGACGTGACGATCGCCTATCTGGCTCGCGGACGCGACCTCGGCCGCTTGCTCTACAGCCTGGACGAGGCCTACACCAATGGTCAGTGCGCGGCGGCCTCGATCACCGTGCTGAGCACCTCCGACGGAAACCGGCTGCGCACTGTGGAATCCGACGCCGCGCTCGAAGATCTGCGCAGCAAGGCGCTGAGTTCGCGGAGCTTCACCGGTGGACGGGTGCGTCTGCTGTTCACCCGCGTCGCGGGCGCAGACGGACCCGACCAGGGCAACCCGCAGTGGTCGGCCTTCGAAGACGCCTACGCCGCAGCCGGATTCGACCTCGCGCACATCGGCGACGGCTGGGCGGTCAACGCCTACGACGCGTTGACCACCGTCGCCACCGCGGTGCGCGCACTCCCGGCCGCATCGACCGTGCAGCGCAGCCAGGTCAACATCACCATCGGCGGATTCACCTCGCCCGACCTGGCCGTGGCCGGCGCGGGCGGCCCGATCGTCTTCGACAACAGCGGCAACCGCGCCGGTCCCGGTCCGGCGGTCGTCCGGCTGTGTCCGGTGGGCAGTCCCGGCGCCCGGCCGTACGTGCCGACCGTCGAGGTGAAGCCAGGCGAGCCGACGCCCGAGTGTGCGCGCCGAGCGTGACTTCGCAAGGGGCACTGAGGATTCGACGGTCGAGCGGCGTTGTCGGCGGTGCGTGATACGGTACGGCGCGGACGGCGATAGGTCGTCCGTACGGGGTGAGGGGGAGTGCCTGAACATGAACTACCGCAACAAGCTGACGCAACTCCTGCTGGCGACGGCATTGGTGACGGGCCTCGGCGCGATGTTCCCCGCGGCCGCGAACGCACAGGGTGTCGCCTATCCCGGCATGACGATCACGACCGGCGAGAGCATTTGCTCGGTCGGCGCGACCGGACACATGGGTGAGGCGAAGTACGCGGTGACCGCCGCGCACTGCTTCCAAGAAGGACGGCGCGTCTACGACGAGAATGGCAGGCTGATCGGCTGGTACGAGCAGAGCCACGGCGACGACGCCACCATCGGCGGCATCGGGTTCGCGCTCATCAGGCTGGCCGCCGGGGTAGGGGTCTCGGCCTCGCTCGGCAACTTCGGCATCGAGTCCACCTACACCGATGCCCGAGTGGGACAGGAGGTCTGCCATGTCGGGTGGGCCACCAACTGGACCTGCGGCCGGGTCAGCGAGGTCGGCGATACCTTCTTCGTCGCGGATTTCGCTGCCGACAAGGGTGATTCGGGCGGCATCGTCTACTTCCCGACGCCGCAGGGACGCGCGGCCTTTCTCGGCATCGTGATCGGCACCCTGGAATCCGGCGGCGTGCTGGTCGAGTCGGCCAACTATCTGCGCGACGCCATCGACGCCCATGCCCAGGGGCCTGACCACTTCCGTTGGTACGTCGAGTGATTCGGGAAGGAGAGCGAGACAGGTCGTCCCGCTCTCCCGGCGTGACTCGCTAGCGGCCCTGGTGGCTGTTCTGCCCGCCGAGGCGCTTGGCCTCGGTCGGCTGGGCTGCGGCGCCCTTCTTGCCCGCTTCGGCGGCCCGCCTCGGGTCGTTGTCGAAGCTGCCGCCGCTGGCCTTGCCGCCCTGGCTGGCGATCCTACGCTGCTGCTCGGAATCCAGTGCCGCGAAACCTCGTTGGTTGTCTGCCATGATCATCCTCCCTCGGAAGGTCGGCGGTTGCGATGGCGCCGGATTGCGCCACCATTCGTGGCGCTACCCGGGACCGCGGCGGGCAAACGTGGGCGGTTCCGATCTCGGGCAGCGGACGTCGTCGTTACCGCCTACCCTCGACCTCGGCGGGGGCGGTGGAAGGGGAGTAATCATGGGACATATCGAGCACTCGGCTGCCGGCCGCGCGCCGGTGGATTTCACGTTCGCGTACGTGGCCGACTACCGCAATGTGCCGAAGTGGCTGTTCGGGATTCGGCACTACACGCCGGTCGGGGAGCAGACCTCCGGTGTCGGCGCGGTATTCGACACGGCCGTGCAGCTCGGCCCGACCACCCTGCATCTGCGCGTCGAGATCGTCGAATGGGAAGACGGCGCGGCGATTACGCTGCACGCGGTCAAGGGCATCGAGGGCACGGTGCGCTGGAGGTTCGAGGCCGTCGATCAGGAGACCACCGAGATCGGCGTGGTGGTCGACTACCGGGTGCCCGGCGGATTGGCCGGGCGCGCGCTGGACAAGATCCTTCGGACGTTCGTCGAACCGGCCATCCGGCACACCGAGAAGAGCTTGCGCGAACAGGTGCTCGCCGCGTACGGCGAGTCACTCGACAGCGCTCCCGAGCGCTGAGAACGATCCGGCCCCGGGACGCCTGTCGTACGCTGAGCCGATCGCGACGGCAGGAGTTCTCGGTGGGCACATCTTTGGTCAAGGGTCAGAACGGACCCGTGGCGGCGGCGCGGGTCGTGGTGTCGGTGCGCACCGAGGCGGCAGTCGATCTGTCGGCGCTGCTGGTCACCGAATCCGGCACGGTGCGGTCCGACGCGGACTTCGTCTTCTTCAACCAGCCCGTAGCGCCCGCGTGGAACTGACCTCGACGACGCCCGCGGCGCTGGCGATATCCCCTGCGGCGCTGCCCGGAGAGATCGCGCAGGTGCGCGCGGTGCTGACCTTGGACGATGCCACCGATACCTTCGGACGCTCGGCGCCGCCGATCGCCACCATCGCGGACGAACGCGGAAATGTGCTGTACGAGTACGTGATCGATGGCCTGGGAGCCGAATCGGTCGTGATCGCCCTCGAGCTCTACCGGCGAGGTGCGCAGTGGAAGGTGCGCGCCGTCGGTCAGGGATACGCGGGTGGGTTCGCCGCGCTGGTCACCGATCACGGAGTCGTCGTCGACGACGAACTCGACCCGTCGCAGAGCGCCGATCCGAGCCCCGCGCCGCCGCTCACACCCGCGCTACCGTCCGTAGTGGCTGCGGCGGACTCGGCTGCCAGGTTGACATCGCACGCCCATACCGTGGTGGCCGGAGCGTCGCCGTCGGCGACTGTTCCTGCGTCCGAGTCCGTCCCGATGCCCGCGGCCGTCGGGGAACCCGGGTCCGCCCTGGCTCGAGGGAAGCGGTCCCTCGAGCCGGATGTGCGCACCGTACCCGGCGAGGCGAAACTTTCCCTCGAGAAGCGCACCGTGCTGGATCTGCGTAAGCGCGAGGTCGCCAAGGTCCTGATCGACAAGGATGCGATCGGCGTTCGGGCGCGGGTGGTGCTGGTCATCGACAAGACCGGCAGCATGGTCAAGCAGTACCGGAAGAAGGTCGTGCATCGCGTGGTGGAACGGATGATCCCGGTCGCCACCCAGCTCGACGACGACGGAACGCTCGAGGCCTACCTGTACGCGCTGTCGTACACCAGGCTGCCGGATATCGCGGTGGCGGATGCCGATCGGTGGTCCGAGACCTACCTGCATCTGAGTGGCACGCACGCGGGCATCGACTACAGCGGACTCGGCGGCCGCAACGACGAATTGCCGATCATGCGCGCGGTCATCGATTCGTTGCGGCCCGGCG